>NZ_JBALEK010000066.1:0-65293 GCF_036917815.1 Nostoc sp.
TCCAGAATGAAGCAGGAAGTAAACGCTAAAGCTGTCTATAATTTTTCTCGCAAGAGTTTGGTTTAGCTAACTTTAGATAAGTTTTTCATAACGGTATACCATAGTTGCAAAATGCTGTAAGTCTGATAAAAGGATCGTTCTTGGCATCTTCCCTTAGGGACTGACAAATAAAAAAACATCCCAAATTTTTTTGTGGGATGGGTATCCCCACCCGTCACGGATTGAGGGCGCTCATGTTGCCCACCCCATAAGATGGATAATTTATTTCTTGTCAGTCCCTTAGACGGGTCACAGCTTCCTTTGTTGATGAGAATAAATCAACCTTTTGACTTTTAAATTCCGCTTAAAGATACAACTTGAATTTTGATTAGACTAGAAGTTAAGCTTGTGTGATTTCCTAGATTGTCTCTGATCCCAGCACACCAGAGATATCAGCCTTCCAACAAAGTTAAAACAATTTGAGCAAGCAAGGTTGGGGAAATACACCCAGTGATCCCCACATGAGGCTAAGGTACAATGCAAAGAAATATTTAAATTATGAGCGACGGATTCCAAATGATCACATCAGAACATAACACAAAATCCAGCGATAAAAGCCTAGAGGCAATGCGGCATTTTTCCGAACAATACGCCAAGCGTACTGGAACCTACTTCTGTTCTGAACCTTCTGTTACCGCAGTTGTGATTGAAGGACTAGCAAAACATAAAGACGATCTAGGTGCGCCTTTATGTCCCTGTCGCCACTATGAAGATAAAGAGGCTGAGGTTCACGCCACATATTGGAACTGTCCCTGTGTGCCCATGAGAGAACGCAAAGAGTGCCATTGTATGTTGTTCCTCACTCCTGATAATGAGTTTGCTGGAGAAAAACAAGAAATATCTCTCGAAACAATTAAAGAAGTAAGAGACAGTATGGGATGAGCGAAACCATCCCCCAAGAGTTTTGGCAAGGCGTAGAACAGTTCAATTCTGGTCAGTTCTACGCCTGTCATGACACTTTAGAGGCTTTGTGGATTGAAGCTGGCGAACCGGAAAAGACCTTTTATCAAGGCATTCTCCAAATTGCTGTGGCACTGTATCATCTGGAGAATCGCAACTGGCGAGGTGCAGTAATTCTATTGGGAGAAGGCGGAAATCGCCTGCGGCGTTACCCATCTAGTTACAGTGGCGTTGATGTAGATGAGCTATTGAGTCAGAGCGCAGCATTGTTGACGACATTACAACAAATAGGGCAAGATTTGATTGCCACTGGCGATCTGGGTGCAAATAAAGTCTTATCTTTGCCTAGAATTGTGCTAACTACTGATTAGACATCTGGTGAAATTAATTATGCCTTGCCCGAAATCTTGAGGTAAGCACAATTCATGAATTATGCTTACCTCATTTTCACTCAGATGTCAATTTCCTGAAACCTTGAGGTTGGGGGTAGCGTCACTATTTCAGCCAGTAGTTATCCTCAATCACTCCAGATTGTATATTTCATATCTGGATCAAGTACTTGAGATAATTACAGGACTTACGCAAACAATAGGCGAAAAGAATGATTTTGAAGTAGGGGCAATTCATGAATTGCCCCTATGGCCTGTAGTTTTGCATAATTCCTAAATTAGAATACAAGCTGAAATCCTGAATCCTAAACTGCTATGATGCCCTGCTATCAATTGCCTTTATCACAGATGCGTCGCTTTGGATTAGCTTTAATGCTGCCAGTTGCACTCTTGGGCGCTTTTGTTTTCCCTAACCAAGTGCAAACTGCTACTGCACAAACATCTAAAGAAAATCGCCCCCTGACTATCCGCGCTGATGTGCAAGAATATGACGCTAAAAATCAAGTAGTCACCGCTCGCGGTAATGTGCAAATGTTGTATCCGGCTCGCCAGATTCAGGCAACATCTGCCCAAGCACAGTATTTTAGTAAAGAACGCCGAATTGATTTCAGTGGCAATGTCTATATTTTGCAACAGGGTGGTAACAGTATTCGGGCAGAGAAAGTAACCTATTTAATTGATGAAGGGCGATTTGTCGCTTTACCCCAATCCAACCGTCAGGTAGAGTCCATCTACATGGTGCAGGAATCAGATAATGATGGACAAACTGCGAAACCTGCCCCAAAAACACCGGCATTCAAACCTGCTAATTAGCATTTACCACCAAAAAAAGGTGCTGACAGCGTGAAAATTGTTTTAGAGAATATTCACAAATCTTACGGCAAGCGGTTAATTGTCAATCGTGTTAACCTTTCTGTTGCTCAGGGCGAAGTTGTTGGTTTACTAGGCCCCAATGGGGCTGGTAAAACAACAACCTTTTACATTGCCACAGGTTTAGAAAAACCCAATCAAGGGAAAGTTTGGCTGGGTAGTCTGGATGTTACGGGAATGCCAATGCACAAAAGGGCGCGATTGGGTATTGGCTATTTAGCACAAGAAGCAAGTGTTTTTCGCCAACTGTCGGTAGAGGATAATATTCTGTTGGTGCTAGAACAAACGAATGTGCCACGATGGGAGTGGTCAAGCCGACTTAAAACTTTACTGCGGGAATTTCGGTTGGAAAAATTAGCTAAGAGTAAAGGAATTCAACTTTCTGGTGGTGAGCGACGGCGGACGGAATTAGCGAGGTCTTTAGCTGCTGGACGAGAAGGGCCTAAATTTTTACTTTTGGATGAACCATTTGCGGGAGTTGATCCGATCGCAGTTTCAGAAATTCAGCAAATCGTGGCACAACTGCGCGATCGCGGTATGGGAATCTTAATTACAGATCATAATGTCCGCGAAACCCTGGCCATTACCGATCGCGCCTACATCATGCGTGAGGGACAAATCCTCGCTTTTGGCGCTGCTGAAGAACTCTACAGCAACCCCCTGGTGCGGCAGTATTATTTGGGGGATAACTTTCAAGTCTAAATTAACAATTATTTAGTTAATAATTTCAAAGGATATTTTGATTGTTTATTTTTCACCATGAATTTCTTAGTTAATTCTCACCTATTGAGAATTTAATTTTGATATTAAACATATATTTCACTTTACCAGAGTTGCCAATATTTAACTTTTTAAGTTGCTTATGATATCAAAGAAACTCACGTCTTTCAACAGTCTCTATTCGCTGCTGCCTTTGACGATCATGGATCGCTACCTTACCAGCGAATTGTTAGCGCCGTTTTTCTTTGGTGTCGGAGCTTTTTCATCACTTGGCGTCACCATTGATGCTGTATTTGATCTCATCAGAAAAATCGTAGAATCTGGGCTACCCATAGACATTGCCATTCAAGTTTTTTTGTTAAAATTTCCCAACTTTATCGTTTTAGCTTTCCCCATGTCTACGCTGCTGGCGACTTTGATCACCTACAGTCGTCTTTCTAGCGAGAGTGAATTAATCGCCCTGCGTGGTTGTGGAGTCAGCGTCTATCGCATAGTGCTAACTGCTGTGATGTTAAGTCTTGTGGTTACAGGAATGACATTTGTGTTTAACGAACAAATTGCACCAGCAGCAAATTATCAAGCGACGATGACTTTGGATAAAGCCCTGAAATCAGACAAGCCAATTTTAAAACAGCAAAATATTTTCTATCCTGAATACCAGGATGTTGCCCAACCGGATGGTTCTAAGAATCGGATATTGACACGCTTATTTTACGCTGACCAATTTGATGGTAAACGGATGACAGGGTTAACGATTGTAGATCGCTCAACAAAAGGTCTGAATCAAATTGTCGTATCAGAATCTGCCCAGTGGAATCCTTCTCAAAATGTTTGGGATTTTTACAACGGTACGATCTATTTTGTCGCCCCCGATCGCTCTTATCGCAACATCGTTAGATTTGAACACCAACAACTGCAACTACCGCGCACGCCATTAAGTCTGGCAGAAAAAAGCCGAGACTACGGTGAAATGAATATTTCTGAAGCACTACAGCAACTAGAAGTGGAAAATCTCGGTGGCGATCGCCAAAAAATTCGTAAACTGGAAGTGCGGATTCACCAAAAAATCTCCTTGCCCTTTGTATGTGTAGTTTTTGGCTTAGTTGGTGCAGCGATGGGAAGCATACCCCAGCGAACTGGCAGAGGCACCAGCTTTGGGATTAGCGTCATAGTTATATTTTCGTACTACTTAATTTTCTTTATTAGTGGTGCGATCGCACAAGCAGGTGTCCTCTCTCCTTTTATGGGGGCTTGGCTGCCCAACTTCCTTTTTTTGGGAATAGGTCTATTCTTATTGATACAAGTTGCCAAACGGTAAATTGAGATAGCAGGGAGCAGAGGGAGTGAGGGACAAGAATTAATAACCAATGCCCCATACTTCTCTTCTTAGGCTGCGCCAACGACTGCGCTACAAGTGCCCAATGCCCCATGCCCCATGCCCCCTCATCCCCACACTTCAATTACGGATGATAATTTCGACATTCCGGTGCATCTGGGTTTTCCTTGCAATATTCTTCAAAAGAGACTTTGGCTGATACCATACCCTCAGATTTTTGATGAGCCGCTTCTGCCTGGAGTTCTTCTACTTCATCCCAGGCAGCTGCACAGGGTTTAGAATAAGCACCTTGTTCGGTGCAAATAGCACGAGCCTGTTCAATTGCTTTTTCAATTCTCTCCTGTAGCAGGAGTGCTGTTGGCGCTTCTACAAAGTCGCTTTTGGTCAAAATGTCGGTAATGGAGATGATACCCAACAGCTTGCCTTGAATCACAGGTGCGCGATGAATACCAGTGTTAGCAAATAACCGCGCTACATATTCCACACCCAAATCAGGATTGACCACAATGCAGGGCTTGCTCATAATTTCGTAAACCCGCACTTGCTTTGGGTCTTTACCGTAGGCTGTTACCTTATAGACAATATCCGTTTCTGTGACAATGCCATAAGCATCATTGTCATAGCGACGATCCACAACCAGCGCCCGCAATGCTTTTTCCTTCATCAGCCCCACCGCCTCAGCAACTGTTGCCGAACCGCGAATGGTAACTACATCTTTGGTCATGATATCTTCAGCTTTCATCATTGGTGTAGTCTCCTGGTTAATAGTCCGATGCAGTACAGCGCCCTTATGGACGTATCGAAGTATGCAACGTATAGTTTGCTAACTAGAAAGTAAAAAAGTTGAACTTTTACCCAGCTACAACAATAAATTAGACCAGTTATTAACTGCTGATGTTATCCAATGTGACCAATGCCCAAAAACTAGTCATAAATTGTGATAATATTCTCCTAGGGAAGCTGGCGTGACTTCGGTGGCGTTCGGTGCGATCCAAAGTATTTCTCACTGCGGTAACGCAACCACACCCTTAAAACTTGGGGAATTTGATCTTTTTGTTCCTTACTGAGGGTGTTGTAAAGAACTAAGGCGCGATCGCGCTCACCCCGACAAGCAGCATTGTTGTGAGCATCCCAATAGCTGCGGGCTACTCGAATCCGCCGACAGACTTCTTTAATCACCGCTTCTGGTGTAAGTGGAGCGTCCTGCTTTGCCATACTCAGATGCTATAGGTTTCTCATATCATCTTAGCGAGTCTGACTCATCTTCACAATTGCAACTAATACCAATCAAATAGTTCACTAATGACGAGCAAGTTTCAACCTAAATCTTGAATACCATAATAGCCATATTTTGATGATAACTTCGATGTTTGACTATTGTTATACGTTTAAAGCCATATCTTTTATAGTAGTATTCTAAAGTTGGATTATCTACAACACAGTCTAAATATTTATAGCAATACTAATAAACAAAGCCGAAAATGCTGGTTTAAAAGTGATAGCTATAAACCCAAGAGGTACTAGCCAAGAGTGTTCTAGCTGTGGGACTAAGGTAAAGAAACCTCTGTCAGAACGAATACACAATTGTCCTAATTGTAAAATTAGTTTGTGTAGGGATCTAAACGCAAGTATAAATATAAAGAATCGTGGGACACACGATCTTAAAGCTCAACTAATGTCTTCATAGAAGAGTCGTTGAGAAGCCCACACTCACCCGTTCGCGTAGCGTCTCGCAGAGAAGGGGAGTGTGTGGAGTATGTCACAAATATGATTATTAATAGCAATCGAACCACAGAGGACTTGGAGGAATAAGAATTTGAGAGATTTTTTGCATAAGTCATAAGCAAGCTTATGACACAAGGATTAATACCAACACGGCTGGTATCAATCCAGTAACCAATCTCAGGAGGGCTTTCGGCTAATCAATTGGTTCTTTGCTGCAATGCAGATAATTTGAATTAACCCATCCTGACAAACCATTAATTCTAGTATTAGAGCCTTGAATTACACTTACATAAGCCCAGATACCTTCTTGTTTCTTCAATAAAACATTATTTCCATTATCAAGACCAGCCTGAGATTGTCCATTCGGACTATCACGAAGTGCCAGTTGCCCAGATTTAATATTCACTACATCACAAGAGGTTTTCCACTTTTGAGGGACTACATTTTCCGTGATTGCTACTAGTTGACGGTGTAATATCTGCTCACCTTTTTTGTAAATATTCAGGTACATTCCTTCATTGGCATTTTCACGCCAGGAAACTGAATAAGTATAATCGTCATTTTCCCAAGTAATGCCTCGATAACCATTATCACGCCAAGATGTTCCATTTTCTAAGTTGATACATTTAGCCTGAGCATCACAACCTCTGTAGGTTTTGCCGTTTTCCCCATTATCTAAAGTAATGGTAAATTCTCCAGCACGGTAAGTATCTGCTTTTGCATGAGTAGCAGTTACTCCAATCAAGGCAGCAGTCAGAATTGTAGTCAAAAATAATCCTTTTAAGCGTTTAATCATATTTACCTTTGGAATTTTATAACGTTTTCAAACTAGGTCTGTTTTAAGTTTTCCCATAATAATGGCTTTTCTAACATTTTGAGGAATTATGGACTGTACAAATTTATCGTGATTTAAGGAGGCAGAAGGAATCCCCATAAATAAATTTAGGGGATTTACTAAGGACGCTGTAAATATGCGCTACGCGTCTCGAAATACATGGAGAAAACCAAGTTAAAGTTGATGCTGAATAATTGGAAGACAGTCATGAAGTTCCCTACCTAAAGAGGGTTAACAGAAATAAATTTAAATGTTAAAAATAGGATTTGTGTTGGTTGACTAAAAAAAGTTAGTTTGCTAATTGGTGTAATCTTCAAACCAGATCAATATGAAACGACCCAACTATTTTCAAAATCATTCCAAAAACTCTTTAAGAGAAAAGTATCATCTTTACAAAGGCGAAAAATTGAACTGGCTTCAAGTAACTCTTCGGCTTGAAAGGTCAATTATTTCTATTATTCTTCCTTGGGTAATTTTTTGTACTGCCTATGGAATTTTAATATCATTTTTGAATTATTTAGGATTACCAATAGCATTTTCAGATTCCAACAATATTCTTACTAATGCTGTTTTAAGTTTTAATATTGGTTTTACATTACTATTAGTCTTTCGGACTAATACAGCCCATGATAGATTTTGGGAAGGTCGTCAACTATGGGGAGCTTTAGTTAATACATCTCGTAACTTAACTCGTGGAATTTGGATAATAATTAAAGATAAGACACCGCAAGATAGATTAGAAAAAGAGTCAATACTTCGGTTAGTAATTGCTTTTGCCGTTGCAATGAAGCTACATCTAAGAACAGTCACTTTAGACAATCAGTTGGCATCCTTAATGTCTGAAAAACAATATTTACAACTCCAAGATACTAATCATCCTCCACTACAAATTGCTTATTGGATAGGAGATTACTTGCAGGATCAGCACGATCGGAATCGTCTAAATGTCTATCAACTGACTACTCTACATAACTGCGTAGATGATTTAGTAGATATTTTAGGTGGTTGCGAACGCATTTTAAAAACGCCACTGCCTTTGATATATACTATTAAACTTAGACAACTGTTATTAATTTTTTGTTTGATATTACCTTTGGAAATTGTTGATTTTTTAAATTGGTGGACTGGTCTAGTAATGGCTTTTGTAAGTTTTACATTATTAAGCATTGAACAAATTGGCTCAGAAATCGAAGAACCTTTTGGGCTTGATCCCAATGACTTACCTTTAAATGCGATTTGCAATACAATCTCAAACAATGTTGAAGAATTAATCAGGCTTGCTTCTAACAATGTTCGTTCTTCCTAAATCTCTAAGGCAATACGGTTCAGTTAAGGCTTAACTCTTTGTCAAATTCAATTTTTTTAACGAACTGCAAAGGACGCAAAGGACGCGAAGGAAGAGAAGGAAGAAAAGCTTAACTGAACTGTATTAATCTATAAGGGACTGATAAGAAATAAATTATCCATCTTGTGGGGTGGGCATCCTGCCTGCCCTAAAGCTGGGACGGGTGCGGACACCCATCCCACAAGAAATTTCGGATGTTTTTTATCTGGTTATTATTGCAAAATGGTTTGCCTCACTTCAACTGGTTCACCCGTCAAGCTAAAAGGGCGGACTTCGGTGATTTTTACCTTCACCAACTGCCCTTGAAGTTCTTTGATGTTGCCACTAAAAAAGGTCAAACGATTACCGCCAGTGCGTCCCATCACCTGGGTTTGATCTTTAAGATTTTGGTCTTCTACTAAAACTTCTTCAATGCGTCCAAAGTAACGTTGCGATCGCTCCGCTACTTTCAAGTTTCCCAAATGATTGAGCCGTTGTAGGCGATCGCTTTTAATTTCTTCACTCAGTTGATTTTCCCACAAAGCGGCGGGTGTCCCTGGACGCGGCGAATATGCTGCTGTATTCAACATATCAAAGCCAATATCTTCCACCAGTTTCAGGGTATTTTCAAACTGTGCTTCTGTCTCCCCAGGAAAACCGACAATGGCATCGGCACTAATGGAAGCATCTGGCATATACCGCCGAATGGTATCGATAATCCGGCGATATTTCTCATGGGTATAACCCCGCGCCATCGCCTTTAAAAGTTCATTATCCCCAGATTGAAAGGGAATGTGAAAGTGTTTGCACACCTTGGGCAACTCAGCACAAGCTTGAATTAACCTCTCCGTAAAATAACGGGGGTGACTAGTAGCAAATCTTAGCCTTTCAATCCCCGGCACATCATGCACGTAATAAAGCAAATCTGTAAAGTTTTGCAGATGCCGACCTTCTGGTGTCACTCCCGGTAAATCTCTACCGTAAGCATCAATATTTTGACCGAGTAAAGTAATTTCTTTGTAACCTTGCCGTCCTAATTCTGCCATTTCAGCCCGGATAGCTGACGGCGTGCGAGATTGTTCGACACCGCGCACATTGGGAACTACGCAGTACGTGCAGCGTTCGTTACAGCCGTAAATCACATTCACCCAAGCTGTTACTTTACTATCGCGTCGCGGCTGGGTGATATCTTCAATAATGTGAACTGCTTCAGTTGCTACAACTTGATTGCCCTCAAACACTGACTCCAACAAATCTTTGAGGCGGTTGGCGTGTTGTGGCCCCATTACCAAGTCTAATTCTGGCACTCGCCGTAATAGCGCTTCTCCTTCTTGCTGGGCAACACAACCAGCAACAATGAGAGTTAAATCAGGCTGCTCATGTTTGCGTTTCGCTTGTCTGCCAAGGTAGGAATATACTTTTTGTTCAGCATTATCCCTGATAGTGCAGGTGTTGTAGAGAATTACATCTGCATTATTCGGGTCTTCACACCATTCAAAGCCCATATCTTCCAAAACGCCAGCCATGCGCTCTGAGTCAGCTTTATTCATCTGACAACCGAAAGTAGTGATGTGGTAGTGGCGTTTAGAAGTGGTCATGGGCAATTCTGCTGAATCAGCGTAATGTATATAGGGTTTCTTTCTATTCTATAAGTTTGAAATGCCAATACATTAGTACCTCTCTAAAAAGTCCCAGATATCAGAGTATTTTGGATTTTTTAACACCAGGTTTGCACAACATGACCCTTTAACTGTTGTCCTAACCAAGGTGTATTTTGTGAAAGTGTATAAAGACTTTTCCGTTCGACTTTCCAGGTTTGCTGGGGATCAAATAAAGTCAGTTCCGCTTGTTGATGAGGAACGATCGCACTGACTTTTTGCCCTAAACACTTTGCTGGACTGGTACTCAATGCTCGCCATAATTCTAAAGCTGTAAATTCTTCAGTTTCAACGAGATACTGCCACAACAAGGGTAATGCTAATTCTAAACCAATTGCTCCGGGTGGTGCTTCGGCAAAAGCTTGGACTTTTTCTTCGTAGCTGTAGGGTGTGTGGTCAATAGCGATCGCATCGATCACCCCTGCACGTACCCCTGCACGCAACGCCGCCACATCACGAGAATTACCTAAAGGCGGGTCTAAATGCAAGCTGGTGTGATAACTCTTAACTGCTTTGGTATCAAGTAAAAGGTGCATCCAGGTGGTGCTGGCGGTGATGGGTAAACCAGCCGCCTTCGCTGAGGCGATTAATTCCACACTGCGAGCTGTGGAGACACGCATGATATGGACTGGTGTGCCTATTGTTGCAACCAATTCTAGCATTGCGGCGATCGCAGTAGTTTCAGCGCTGGCGGGTATTGCGGGTAAACCGAAACGGAGAGCATCTGACCCTTCTCTCATTACACCATTTGCTGTTAATTGGCGATCGCTAGGCCAAAATGCGACTGGTTTACCCAAGGGCTGGAGATACTCTAACACTCCCCGCACCAAGGCCAAATTTTCTAAGGGCTTACCATCGGTAAAACCAACAACTCCAGCAGACGCTAAATCTGCCAATTCCGTCATCTGTTTCCCAGCAACATCTAAGGTGATAGCACCCCAAATATGAAGCAGGGGAGCAGGGGAGCAGGGGAGCAGGGGAGAAAAACTATCCTCTGCCGCTCTGCTCCTCTGCCGCAACTGTGCCACAAGTGCAGGATGATCAATAACTGGGGATGTATCGGGTAAAATGCTAACTCTAGTAAAGCCGCCAGCAGCAGCAGATTGTAAGAAAGACAAGAGGGTTTCCCGTTCTTCAAAGCCAGGTTCCCCGGAGTGGCTATACAAATCCACTAACCCAGGTCCAAGAACTAATCCCTGACAATCTCTGATTTTAGTATCAGAACTGATATCAGAAATGTGCGAAGCCACTGCTTGGATATCACCATCAGCAATCAGCACATCCAAGAGTTCATCGATTTCAGAAACTGGGTCAATCACCCGTACTTTTTGTAGCAGTTCCGTCATAAAAGTTAGGAGTTAGGGGTTATGAGTTATGAGTTAAGTAGGTAGGCATAATTAAACATAAAATAAAATCCTAGTTCGTAGTCAGCGATTCATCGCTCAAAGCAAGGATTATCAGGACTAAACTCCTTACTACAAACTTGAATTTATTTTTCACTCTTAACTTCTAACTCCTAACTCCTCACTCATAACTTTATTACAATGCCCCTGCTGCTGTTTTATCTAGTACACCTCCACCCAAATGAGTGGTGATGTTCATCGCTTGCAATACTGGTAAACCATCGATACCAGAAGGGTAGTCAATAACACTGACTGCGCCATTTCCCTGGCGAAAATTCCAGAAATTTTCTAGCGATAAACCCAGAATGTGACAAAGCAAGGTTTTATTAGTAGCGTCATGAGCTACTACTAATACAGTTTTAAATTGATTGGTTGATGCAGCTTGCACAATTGATTGCCAAGCTGCAACGCTGCGCTCCCACACTTGTTGCAAATTCTCTCCTTCAGGCATTTGCACTTGGGCTGGTACTATCCGCCAGCGCTGTAACTCTCCCGGAAACTCCTGCTCTATTTCTGTTTCTAATTTTCCTTCCCAGAGTCCGTGACTGATTTCTCTCAAACCATCTTGCAATTCTAACTTTACATTTGGATGTTGTTTTAAGATAATCTCTGCTGTTTCTTTAGGGCGCAGCATTGTGCTACTGCAAGCATTATCAATGGCTACCTCTTGGAGAAATTCACCTGCTTTTTGCGACTGTTGTCTACCGTTGTCGTTGAGGGGGACATCAATTTGTCCTTGAAACCTGGTTTGGCGATTCCAGTCGGTTTCACCATGACGCACTAGCAACAATCGTACTCCTTGATGATCCGGTCGCAATGAGGGTAGAGTTTCTCCAGTGTGTTGTGTCTGATTTAAGGACTCTAATTGGACTGGTTCGCCCAATCCCCCAGCAAAATTTAGTACAGTGATGCCACAGTTAGATTGCTGTATTGAATGGTAGCGACTTGGAGGGATGGATAGCGCTGTGCTAATGAGGGCGCGATTAATTCCGTTATGTCCCACTATGAGAATAGTTTCGCCTTGATGCTGAGACAAAATTTCTTGCCAAAACTGCCGTGCTTGTTCGTATAAAGCAAGAACGGGAAAATGTTCTCTTGTCCCTTGTGCATCATTAAGCACCATCCGCAGTTCGTGGGGGCGTTCGTGCCAAGTGCGGTAGTCTTCGGCAAATTTTTGCTTGACTTGGGCAGTTAGTAGTGCTTCCCATAAAGGCAGGTCAATTTCTAGCAGCAAATCAGAAACTTGGAGTACAGCAGACTGTTCAGAATGAGTAGCTAACTCACTATGGATAATATCTGCTGTGTGTTTCGCCCGTTGCAAGGGACTGCTGTAAATCGCATTAAATAAAATATTACTGAGGGCTTTGCCTACTAGACTTGCATCGTTACGACCTTTTTCGGTTAATGTTGACGCATCAGTGCGTCCTTGGATACGCCGCTCGGTGTTATAACCACTTTGACCGTGACGCACAATGATGACTTTTAAAACCATGCTATATCAACACTCCTAGCCTTTACTCTCTCTAAAATGCTCACACAATGCTCAAATAGTCTAATTTCACCCTTCAAGCATCAACAATAGGTATGAATTACTACTCAGCAACTATGCTCAAAGGATGCTCAACTTTCCGGGTAAGAATCTACATCTATCTTATTATGTCTAAAGCGCTTTTCACTTCTCTCATGCGTGTCTCAAGCGCTTTTACCTCATCTTGTAACTTGCCTTCCTTGTCAACAAGTGCATCAAGTTTTGATGTGTCAATGAGGGACAGGGTGTGGGCTGGTGGTGCGATCGCTTGTTTTGCGATACGTTCGCACTCAAGAAAGTATTTACGTATTACTATTAATTCAAATCGCTGGTATTGAAATAGAAGCATTTCAATTACCTGACGGAAGTTCGACAAAATACCTGCTTGGTGGGCAGTACTCGCTAGAGGGATAGTAAGCCGGAATTAATAACAATAAACCCTTTAGAAAGTCAGTCTCCTAAAGGGTTTTTTGTGGATGTACTAGCGTTTCATCTCGAATTCAAGGTTGACAAATTATCGAAGTTAACTAAGAAAAATTGACGGCTGATGTTAGACTCGCCTCATCCATATCAAAGGCACAATCACTGCTACATTCTAGGGTTTTAACATCTCTTATCCACGCCTCAGTAATTGCTATGGTGTATTGCCAGCCCATTTCGTCGTAATTAATTCTGTAATTTTGTTCAATTATTACGCCCCTACATGACCCATGAGGTAGTTCACCACTGTTATCAAACTTTACGAATTCGCCTATCTGGAAGCGAGGCACGGGTACAAGGGCGGTGGTTTGTTGTATTGGTAGTTGACAAGTCATGTTTTACTCCTAATAAATGAAAGTCTCTAGTAGTTAGCCATTAGTCACTGAGCAAGGATACAACCTCTTCTAGTTTCTGCTTTGCCTTGTACAGGTTAATCAAACGCTCTTGCTCCCATCTCTCAGGTGCTTGATATCGTTTACCTTCCATCGTCAGCTTAATCAGCGCTGCTTGTTCATCTGTGGGTGAGTTCATCTCATCTAGTGCTTGGGCGATATTCTGGTAAGCTTCAAAAGTGAGCTTCCTTAATCCCTTACCTTCCTGTAGCTGGTGAAGGGCGATCGCTGGGAATGCCATTAACGAGGTAATGTAGCTGACCTTGTAACCAGCATTGCCAGTTGGCTTGATGCCATACCGTCTACACAAATCTCTCAACTCAGCAATGGTTTTGATTTCGAGTTCTGACCGTGTGAACATAAAATAGAGTTACCCATTTGTAAAAGTGGTATCGGTGAGCTACAACTTTCCACGGGAGTACTCACCGATTTAAAACTCTAACCCGACGCTTGCATCGACTTCAATCTATATTTACGTTTCTACATAAATGTCTAAGCTCAAAGGTAAGCCTGAAAATTTTGATAATCCACCAAGTAGAGAGTTGACAGAAAATGTTACTTTCAGGGCTACCAAGGAAATGAAGGAAGAGATACAGAAGCAAGATAACCCGGCACAATTCTGTAGAGACGCAGTGCAAAAGGCACTAGATGAGAAGAAGGGGAAGTAATAGCCATATATACCCCTATGTTTTAAAGTGTCAAAATAAGTGTCAGGTTTTTTGTCATTATTTATGTCAAAAAAAGTGTCACTTTAAAATACAAGGGTATGTCCGATATTACGAAAAAAAACCTAGCATGTTATTGCTAGGCATAAAGTGTTGGAGTATTAGTTTAAAAAGTATTGGCAGGATAGAGTCTAATACGTCTTGTTTCGTTACGATTTAAAGTTATCTCTGTCCTGTAGTAGCTTTTTCATCTCTTCCATTTGTTGCTGAAGCAATTGATTTTGTTGCTCAAGTTGTTCCATCCTGGATTGTTGCTGTGGCACTTCAGGGTTAATTCTTCCCGCGAAAATAGCTACATCCTGGTAATGCTTGTTAGATACCTGTATGTCATGTCCACACCAATTACTAACGAACTTCTCATCATTATTCTCTATCTATATCTAAGTGTACTTGGAATCCATCATTGTCACTCTCCGACTGAGCCGGTGTTAAGAAAACAGAAGTGTCGGGCACTGATAATGATTCTTTAAAGTGGATTTTGACTGGAGTTTTATTGTATATTCTATTCTTGTTGGAGATGTTTGCTGGATTAGTTTGCTCAAAAAAGCTTGTAAAGTCATTTTTGGCTGTTCTACTATCAATTCCAACTAGAGAATTACCAGTTAATCTGTATTGTCCGCGATTTAAGCTTGATGCTGGTGACTGTGCATATACCTGGCTTCCTAAGGTTGCAAAGGCTGCCGTAATCCCCAAGAAAGCAATAATGTTGGCGTTCATTTTTTTATCCAAATTATCTTTAATATTGCTTGTCTTTATTATCGAGGCAAATTATTTTAATTAACTCTACCTTTGGGTTGTGTAACAATAATTGGATTGCGTATATACTTAGAAGGTAAGTGATTTTTGCTATTTTCGACACTGGCCAACTATTATAACTGTGGCGATTTATTTATACAGTATGATTATCCAGTTCAGTTTTCAAGCGAGGACTAGGGCGTGTTTTCAAACTACTCGTTTGCCTCCTAATTTTTTAGATCCCCCTAAATCCACGCCACGTGCTTCTCCCAGGGGGAGAAGCACGTGGCGCAGCGCAGAGAGAAAAACAGAGATTTTACGAGTCACCTTGAAAGGGCTAATAATAGGACTTACGCATTGACAGGAAAGAGCAAATATGGTTGATTTGAAAAACCACATTTGTCGTAGGGGCAATTCATGAATTGCCCCTACTGTGCGGGTTTACAACAATCAAAGAATGATTCATAAAACCGGAAACGACGTATTTAGCTTGATACACAACATAATTCTTTTGTACGGTGCATAAGTCCTAGATAATATAAAGAATGGGTAAAATGATTTTTACCGCTACCTATTAATTGTTCCTGCTCACCAGCATTGCCTTTTCAGAACTACCGAATGAAAATTTACAACCATTTATATCAAATTGTAATTACATTTCTTCCTTTCCCCACTCCTGCTTGGCTGCAAATATTACGACGTAACTACGTGATATTATCGTTGCTCGTGGGACTAAATTTCATCGCTGCTACTCCAGCAATGGCGGCGAATTTGTCTGGCGATTTACTCAAGCAACCAGCTACAGAAATTACAATTAGCTTGGGTAATTCAGCTAATGAACTCAAGTTTGAACCAAATCATCTGGAACTACTCGCTGGCAAACGCTATCAACTACGGCTTACCAATCCCAGCCAACTGAAGCACTATTTTACTGCTAAAGATTTTGCCGATGGCATCTGGACACAAAAAGTCCAAGCAGGCAAAGTAGAAATCAAAGGAGCCATTCACGAACTGGAACTCAAGCCGGGTGCTGAGGCAGAATGGGTATTTGTACCCCTCAAATCTGGTACTTATGGCTTGCGTTGTCCGATACCGGGACATACGGAAGCAGGTATGACTGGAGAGATTGTCATCAAGAATTAAAAATTATTCGACTCAGTATTTGGCAGAGGTCTAATGTTTCAATTAAGGATAATTGAACTAAGTCCCATAGTGTGCAGCGAAAAATAATTTAGGGCGATTTTGATTCAAGTCCAACACATTAGGAGTACGGGAATGTGTTATTGTATATACTTTAGAGGCTAAACTGGAAGAATCCCTATCAGGGATTAAAATAACTTAAATTATAGATATTATTTCTCAAGTAATCTAGAGAAAGCATTGATACTTCAACGGCAGAGCCAGTAGTAATTATTAATTTCCTATGAACATTTTCAGTAACTTACTTTCTCAAACAACTCAGCCTGGAACATCGAAAAAACAGCGCCGAGGAATTGAAATTAAATCGCCGCGTGAAATTGAAATCATGCGGCAATCAGCGAAAATTGTGGCAACTGTTCTCAAAGAAATTTCTGAGCTAGTAAAGCCAGGAATGACTACGGCTGATTTGGATACTTATGCAGAAAAACGTATCCGCGAAATGGGTGCAACACCCAGTTTTAAAGGATATCACGGTTTTCCAGGTTCTATCTGCTCCAGTATTAATAATGAAGCTGTACATGGCATTCCTAGTCCCAAGAAAGTGATTCGTGTGGGGGATGTATTAAAAGTAGATACAGGCGCTTATTACCAAGGCTTTCATGGTGATTCTTGCATTTCAATTGCTGTCGGTGAAGTGACCCAAGAAGCTGCAAAATTAATTCGCATAGCAGAAGAAGCTTTATATAAGGGCATTGAACAAGTAAAAGCCGGTGTATACTTACTTGACTTAGCTGGAGCAATTGAAGACCATGTGAAAGCTAACGGTTTTAGTATAGTCGAAGAGTTCACTGGACACGGTGTTGGTCGTAACCTGCATGAAGAACCTTCAGTATTCAACTACCGTACCCGTGAAATGCCAAATGTTAAACTTCGTGCGGGGATGACGCTGGCAATTGAGCCAATTTTAAATGCGGGTTCTAGACACACGCGGACATTATCTGACCGTTGGACAGCTGTCACTATGGATAATTCTTTGTCGGCTCAGTTTGAGCATACAGTGTTGGTGATGGAAACTGGTTATGAGATTTTGACTGACCGTTCTAAGTTGTAATTTTTATCTGATTTGTGAAATTTTACAGTGTCCAGATCCCCGACAACTTTTACGAAGTCGGGGATCTAATATTTAACGAATGATTTAGGACTGCTATATTTGACTGATAGCCGCATAGTTAGTTTTATAAATAGAAAGCATCTCTTTAGCTTGTACAGAGACAGATGTACTCTCTGGAATAGCTTCTAATAAGTTGATTGCTTGTTCCCATTTATCTTGTGCTTGCTGCCGATTTAGTTGTGAATAAGGTGAATTATCAACAAATAAATTAGCTTCTATTGCTAGTTTTTGGGCTGATTCTAAGTTTGCTAAGGCTTTGTGTTCAATTAACACTCTTTGACTGATAGATTTATAGTTAATCTGATAGTAAGCTAATTTATTCTTTGCCTGTTCATAAACTGATGCTGCATGAGGAATACTATCTAACAAGATTATTGCCTGATGCCATTTGTTTTGTGCTTGTTGCCAGACTTTTAGAGGATGGGGCGGATTTTGAACCAGAGAAGCAGCTTCCATACCGAGTTTTTGAGCAGATTTAAACTTAGCAAACCCGCTTCCTTCTTGAGTTAAACTTAGACTCATCTGCTGCAATTGTGGACTTTGCTCTTGAAGTTTCCAACCACCAAAAGTTAAGATTAATAAACTTGAGGCTATAATCAAAGCTGAACGGACTATTTTTTGTGTCGAAAACTTTGGTAATATTTCTACTTGCTGGCTAAGAATTGGTTCTTTACTACTTTCTTGTTCAATCCTTTTTAGGGCTTGTTCTGCCTGTTCACTTAAAATTTCACTCTGAATAATTAGGGTAGCAATTTCTTCTTTAAAAAACTCACAATCATTAAGGATATCTGTTAATTCTTGAAAATCATTTTCACTCGATATAATTAATTGATGGTCATCATCTAACCACTCTAAAGCGAAGCCAGATTTACCATAAAAAGCAGACACCCCTAATAAAATATTTAATAAATTATGACTAGTTTTAATAGTATTAAAAATATAATTTAATCTTTCCTGTAACTGTAATAGGTCTTTTTGACAATTTATAATTTCTTGAATTTGACGTTCTAAAACATTAGAGTTGCTCAAGTGTAAGTTGATCTTTAAGCTTTCAGAAATTACTTGAAACCTGGCGGGTAAACTGGGATAGCTAATATCAAAATTAAGTTGGTTGACCAACTTAATATCACTGAGAATATCAGTAGCTATTGCCTGCAAAAAGTAACCCCATTCAATCCAAGAATCAATTTTTGGTTGTAAATCAGTTAATGAAACTTTAGTTTCTGGGTTGCCAAATTTTTCGGCGATCGCTGGATGTACTAATTTTACGCTAGGTATCAACAAACTAGCTCCTGTAGCTATTCGAGGAAGTGTGGCGATCGCAGTAGTTTTGATAGGATCAAGTCTTAACTCCTGAGCAATTAATTTTTTAATATTCCGTAGTTGTTCCTGAGCATTATTGATCAGGATAATTTGTTTCATGATTTCATTAGAATCGCCAATAGTCAGTTTTAGACTCTGAATCAGTGTTGGCAATTCACTAACAAGTATTTCTAGGTTAGCCATAAATACCCCTTGGGGATTTGTCGAAAGTTTATGCGAAACAATTAAAATGGCTTGAGTGAGAATATAACCACGCCTGTTGCATCTGAGCATCCTAGTTGAGTAGCAAATTTTAGGAGCTATAAAATGTATAATTCCCATAAATCCTGCTAAAGTAACAATTTCAGTTTAAAAATCCCAGAGAAAGACAAAATTACCCATTCACTAACCTATGAATGAAGTTGATTTAGCATTTACCCCAGCACTAGAGTTGGCGCAATTAATTCGTCGCCGGGAAGTATCACCACTAGAATTGGTGGAAATATATTTAGAACGGATTGGGCAGTTAAATCCCCAATTAGGAAGTTATTTTACGGTGACGGCAGAATTAGCGATCGCCGATGCCAAAGCCAAAACAGAATTATTGACAACTACCTCAGAACTACCGCCATTTTTTGGGGTGCCGATTTCCATTAAAGACCTCAATGCTGTAGCAGGTGTTACTTGTACTTATGGAAATCCGGCATTACTGAACAATATCCCTAACTATGATGACGGAGTTGTAACAAGGATTAAGCAAGCTGGATTTACTATTATCGGTAAAACAGCCACATCTGAATTAGGTTCATTTCCATACACTGAACCTACGGGTTTTCCCCCAGCGAGAAATCCGTGGAATTTAGAATACACCCCTGGCGGTTCCAGTGGTGGCGCGGCGGCGGCGGTAGCGGCGGGATTATGTGCGATCGCTCAAGGTTCTGATGGCGGTGGTTCCATTCGGGGACCTGCCGCTTGTTGTGGTTTGGTGGGAATTAAGCCATCCAGGGGTAGAGTGAGTAAAGCACCTGTAGGCGAACGCCTTGCCGGAATTGCCGTCAACGGGCCGATCGCTCGGACTGTGGCTGATGCTGCTGCCCTTTTGGATGCCATATCTGGCTATGTCACAGGCGATCCTTACTGGTTGCCAGATCCCGAACCATCATTTCTCGTCGGCACTCAGACAAAACTCGGTGCTTTGCGAATTGCCTTTGACACTAACATTTCTCCTTTGGGAGAGGCTGACGCGAACTGTCAGCAAGGTGTCCGCCAAACAGTCCAGTTATTAGAACAACTCGGCCACCACGTTGAACAAAAATCCCCAGATTTGAGCAGTTTAATTGAACCATTTCAAATCGTTTGGCAAGCTGGGGTAGCTGCGGTGGGACTTCCTGTTGAAGCCTTGCAGCCATTGAATCGCTGGCTATTTGCACGCACAGGTTCCGTAACTGAGTATCTGCAAGCAGTTTCTCAAATGCAGATAGTGGCACGGCAGATTGTGGCGTTTTTCGATACGGTGGATGTGCTGGTATTGCCAGTTTATTTACATTCACCCATCCGCGTGGGGGAATGGGCGTCGCTGAGTCCAGAAGAGACATTCCAAAATATTGTTCAATGGATTGCCCCTTGTCCAGCTGCAAATGCAACTGGACAACCTGCGATCGCAATTCCTGTAGGCTTTGATAGTAATGGTTTACCCATAAGTGTGCAGCTAATTGGTAAACCTGCGGCTGAAGCTACCTTGATCGGCCTAGCAGCACAATTAGAAGCGGCTAACCCTTGGATTCATCATCGTCCAGCCTTGGCAATATCGGGCTAATCATCCAGGTATGCCTGGAACAACTTTCGCAAATTATCGTGTTTGCAGGTAGCTTATATCTTGCACCAGGCGACTGGAAGTCGCGGCTACACAGGCGAAACCCACCTTTCCTGCGGAACGCCAAGGGCGAACGTGGGTTAAATAAAAACCTTTGATTTTCTCTTAGTCCACGGAGGTGGACTTCTCTTCGAGACGCTACGCGAACGTTTGTATAGCCAAGCCAGTGCGGTCTTGGGGGTTTCCCCCATGAGCAACTGGCGTGCGATTTCTAATCGCCAGGGCTAGGTGCAAGATGTGAGGTGGGATTCTCAGAGCAGTAAATATAATGATATTATTCTGATTTTTATTCAACTTTTTTTGGTTTAACATAGTTACGAAAGTCATTTATTGTGAGTTGATCGAGCCAATGAATAACTGATGGGTAGAGATTGTTCGTAGTTTGTGCTTTAGCGAAGACAGTACAGACTACGAACTGATGAAATTAAGTTGCCCGATCAATTTTTTGCACTTCTTGATCAGATAGTTTTACATTGATGGCTTGTACTGAGTCTTCAATGCTGGAAACCTTGCTAGCACCAGGAATTGGCAAAATAGCGGGCGACTTGGAACGCAACCACGCCAGAACGATATTGTACACCGATACGCCTTTTTCTTTAGCTAACTGAGCGATCGCCGAAATATCTTGCAAGTCCTGATGGCGACGGCTACCACCAAAGGGACTCCAAGGCAAAAAGCTTAATCCTTGCTGTTCGCAATATTTCAACACGCCGTCATTTTCTGGCTGTCGTTGCCAAAGGCTGTATTGATTCTGTACCGAGACAATATCCACCACATCCTGCGATCGCTTAATTTGTTCAACGGAAAAATTAGAAACTCCCACAAACCGAATCAAACCCGCCTCCACTGCTTCTTTAACTGGCGCAAGGGATTCTTCAATGGTGTAATTACTATCCGGTGCATGGTATTGCCAAACATCGATGGGTTTAGCACCACCCAACGCTTCAAAACTGACGCGAATTGTTTGGCGTAAATGTTCTGGGTTGCCGTTACTTGTCCAACTGCCATTGGGACGCATCAAACCGCCCTTGGTTGCCACAATTACTTGGCTAACATCGCCTTTGTAACTACTAAGTGCCTTGTGAATTAACCGCTCATTGTGATGCTTTTCTGACTCATCTTTGCAGTAAGAATCGGCAGTGTCAATAAATGTAATGCCCAGATCGAGGGCACGATGAATAACTTCGATTGATTGCGATTCGGGAGGGCGATGAGAAATTGACATAGGCATACCACCCAAACCGATCGCACTCACAAAGATACCAGTTTTTCCGAGTTGTGTAGTTTCCATGATTCTAGCTATAGTTTTCTGTCCCAATTATCTATCAGTTAGGCATTGATCATAAATCCTCCCTAGTACTTAGACTTGGTGATCGGTAAATGGGCGACGAGGGGAATACTCTACTCAGGGGTTAAGTATTCTATACACAGGTATCGATGAAAATTGTCGCGGAAACCCATACTAAATTGCAGCTAAAGCATCGACCACTCAGCTATTGGTTTAGTGGCTGGTGTATTTTTACTATGTTTTTAAGCTTTTTGATTTACTGCTTAGTTTTTGATTATGCTTCAGTTAGTCTCAGTTGCATTCGACCTTCATCAAACCAAATTAACTGTGAATTGAAGCGGTTTAATTTGCTGGGAAGTATGGAGAAACTCAAAATATTTGATCTCCAGGAAGCATACATCCTGACACAGACTGGTAGCAAAGGGAGCAAAAGCTATCAAGTTATGATTGTGACTCCATTTGGAGATTTTGCCCTGCTATCGCATATTAGCTATCAAGAGGATGAGGAAATTGTCTTAAAAATCAATAATTTTATCAACTCTGAGCAAATTTCCCTATTAGTGCAGCAAAATCAGCAAAATTATCTATTTTTCTCAAGTTTATTTATATTAGTTGTAATGGCGATCGCTGCTTATTTTGCCACCTCACCTGCAACTACTTGCACTTTCTATAAGAGTATGGATAAGGTATTTATCGAACGTAAAAGTTTGCGTGGCAATCAAATTATCGAACATCCACTAGCAAGCATTCTGCGTTTTGATATCCAAGAACAGCAATATAAACACTCCAAGGTTTATCGGGCTGTAATTATGCTGAAATCTGGCGAGGAAATTCCAATTAACCCACAATATACTGATGAAAAGAGCATCAGATATGCAGTTTCTAGGATACTCTCATTCCTGAGAAACTAAAAAATTACCCGCTCTCAGTGCCTCAGCACCCTCAGAGGAGAATCAAAAGTTCAGAAACCTATAATTTTTTGTGCGCGATCGCTTGACTCTCCACCCGAAATTTGATAAACCTCAATTTGGGTTATTAAATCCGCCCAGGTTCTAGCCGCAACTTCAGTATCCTGAAGTCGTCCGACTCATAAACACAACCTAGTTAACAAAAAATACCCAAAAATACCCACTTTGTCAGTTTGTGTAATTAAGCTATGTTTGTTAAATAAAATCAGTAGCCAGTCTATATGAGCGGCTGTTATTCCACACTTGACATAAAGCATTGTGAGTGCAAAACGTCTGCCAGAAACCATTGCCCATGTCAGAATTACCCGCCAATCTTGGCAACACGGCTTCCTTGAAGGCGAAGTGAATGCGGGTGAGTTTGAGTGGCATTTTCAGTGGCATTTTCGCCGGGGAGAACTTGCTGTCAAGCCTTCCCAAGGCCGCGCCTTAATCAAAGAACCCCTCGGTCGATTCTTAGAGCAACAAGATTACCAGCTAGAGCCTGGAGGAGATTATGCTTTTACTATTCGGGCGGAACTTTAAAAGTTAGGAGTTAAAAGTTAGGAGTTAGGAGTTAGGAATTTGGAGTTATAAAGATATTAACTCCTCACTCCTCACTCCTCATTCCTCACTTCTGATTCAGTGAGGCGATTTAAGTATCTTTCGATTAAGAGGATGGCAACAATGTCATCTATAGGTCTTGGTGGCTGTTGCATACCCTTTGGCAATAGCTTTATTAGTCCTTTGGGCGGGTACATTTGCCAATAGCGATCGCGGGCTTCTAAGGTTGTGTACCGCTCATCCACTAAAATAATACTCAGAGGTTCTGTCAACTCCTGATATAATTGCTGTCTCCACTGCTTGGCTGTAGTTTGGTCGCCCATGACCATCAAGGAGATAGGAAACTTTTGCCTTAGTGTCTCAATTGTAGCGATCGCCTCTTTTGCTAGCACGACCTGATGATAATACAGTTGCCGATCCAGTCCCATCACCGCTACACCACACTTATCTCGACCTGGATCAAACCCTAAGATGACTGGTTGGGTTGGTGAAAATTCACGGAAATTCATAATAAATAGGACTTACGCACTGTACAAAAGAATTATGTTGTGTATCAACGTAAATACGTCGTTTCAGGTTTTTATTAATCATTCTTTGATTGTTGTAGACCCGCGCAGTAGGGGCAATTCATGAATTGCACCTACAACAAATGTGGTTTTTCAAAACACTCATATTTGCTCTTTCCTGTCAATGCGTAAGTCCTAATAAATTCAAAATTCAAAATTAAGAAAAGTCTCACGTTTTGAAGCGTGGGTTCCTCCTGCCTCCTGAATAATATAGCGGTTCTCAGTTGAGTGCAATACAGACGTAACCCCCAGCCCCTTCCCTATAAGGGAAGGGAAGTAAGATTCAAAGCCTCTCTCCTTTTAGGAGAGAGGAATGGAAGTGAGGTCAAACTGTATTGCATCCAAGTGAGAACCGCTATAACAGTGTGCAAAAACTTTTTTAAGTACTAAAAATAATTTGTCCGTTGACTATTGCCACTAATTTTACTCTCAATGGACCGGCTGTATAAGTGTCCTCTGCGGCGATCGCTTTGATCTCCAAGGGTTGATTATACTGTCTTAATTGGGTGACAAAGCGGAGAAAAGTCCCTTCTACTTGGACATTTTCGACAATTCCGGCATTTCGGGCACGAAATTGAGAAGCCGAAATCAGTATTTCTAGGCGCTGCTGTAACTGATAGGATGTCATAGTTTTGGAATCAGTAGTAGTTGTAGCCAGCACCGCGCCTCCCGAAAAAACCAGTTGATTCCGGGCTATATCGGTGAAAAATTCTATCTGCTTTTCTCCCCTGACGTAATTACCAGCTGAGAAAATTCGCAGTACATATTCTTGGCCATCGCCAATCTGCTTGCTCAATTGCTCAACTCTATCCTGGGTAACGCGCAGGAGTTCTACATTGGCGGGATTTGCCCCAGGTTCGCTTAATTCGAGGTTAGCGTTCCGATTGGCTTCTTGTAAAAGTTGTACCACCGCCTGAAGAGCAGCAGTAGGTTTGGTAACACGAATTACAGCAGCAGCCAGAACTTGACCGCGAACTAAGGCCAGCTTACCAAGACGCAGGTCGCGGTAAGACTGATAATATTTTTCCAGCCTTGCAACTTCCAGTTCTAGTTGCTCTTGTTGTGCTTCCAACTCTTTGAGACGCGATTCCCGTGTGGCAATGACTTGCTCCCGCGATGTAATTTCTACATTCCGCTTTTGAATTAGTTGATCCAGTTGGGCAATTTTTTGATCGCGTTGTTCTATCGCTTCTTGACGGTTAGCAAGTTCGCGATCGCGTTTTTCAATCGCTGTTTTGGCTTCGTCAATGGCTTTTTTCGCTTCTACATACAGTCGTTGGCGTTCCGTCTTCAGTAATTCAACTGCTGCTTGTAACTCCTTTCTCTGGTTGTAAACGCTTTGCAATTCAGCTATAGCTTTCTGATACTGAGTTACAACTTGTTCTAGATGACCTTGAGTGCGTTGGAGTTGAGTTTGGGTTTGGGCTTGTTGACTAATGGTGCGATTCAACTGGGCTTGTGTTTGCCTCTGTTTGGCATTCACTGCTTGCAAAGATTGATTAATTGCTTGCAAGTCTTGTTGTGCCTTTGTTTGAGCAATTCTTGCCTGACTTAGCTCACCCTCTACCTGACTTTTCTGAGTTTCTGCGGTTTTTAGCTGTTCCCGCTTCTGCCTGAGGTCTGTTTGAATATCTTCTAACTCAAATACTCCCTTTCGCAAGCCTTCGTCGGCAGCGAATAAAATCCCTAGTGTTGATGCTGAAATCAAACCACCCGTAAAAATTGTTACCACTACGGCGGTGTTTTTTGGACGAAGATTAAAAAGTGAGAGGCGGGCTTTGCCAACTCGTGTGCCGATGCGATCGCCCACGGTGGCTATCACGCCTCCCAGAATTAAAATTGCTGCGATGAGGATGTATCCGGTGGTCATCTTTAGCTACCGAAATCCTTCCAGATACAGCCTACTACTTTTAAGCATTGTCTGGAAATAAGTGGAAATTGGCAATAGCTGAAATTACTCAATTTTAGATTTACCTCTAGCTATTAGTGTGATTTTTCAAAACACAACACGCGCCGACTCCCCTTTCTCCAATTGTTTTTATGTGAATTGCCTACTTAAGGTAACAGGTTTATGCACAGTAATCTTCTTTTTGTGGATAGAAATCATCTTTTTTTCACGTAAATCTCCCAGTAGCCTAGTAACAGTAACACGAGTTGAACCAATTGCCTCTGCGATCGCTTGATGAGATAACTTCAAATCAATAGTGATCCCATCTGCACAAGGAACGCCAAAATCCCGACAAAGAATTAACAAAAAACTCACCAACCTAGAACCCATATCTCGATGAGCGAGAGTTTCAATCATCATCTCTGTTTGTAAAATGCGCGAAGACAGACCTCGCAGCATTAACATTGATAATTCAGGATTTTCCTTGAGCGCTACTTCCACCTGTTCAATTGGTGCTGACAGTAATTCCGCAGGAGTAAATGCAACCGCATGGTAAAACCGATCCGACTTATTTCCTGTCAGCAATGACAATACACCAAAAACACTATTTTCCCGCAGCAACGCTACCGTTATTTCCTCTCCTGCCTCGTACACCCTGGAAAGTTTAACAGCACCTTTCAAAAGAAAATAAACTCGTTCGGCAGGATCGCCAGGAAAAAAGATCGTTTTATTGCGTTCAAACGTTTCCACAACTGGCGGAAACGCCCCGGTCGCCATCTGACGAAAAACATTTGCTAGGGCTTTATCTTGTGTCACGATCATCTCCCTTCCCCTACCCAATGCCGGAAAAACAAAAACTGATTACCTAAGAATACACCCGAAAAATGAATAAAGCACCGTCAACCTTTCTGTACTTTCCTATACTCCAACTAATCTCTTCATAACTCTTTGTTTATAATGATACATAATTGTTGATCCTTTCAGCTACTAATTGTTGATAAGTAGTTCCAATAGCTAGATTCAAAAGGTTTTTTGAAGAACAAATAAAGATATCTTCAGAATATCTTTATGAAAAATCAAGATTTTTGTCACAGCAAACACCCTTAGCAATATTCATTTTTGCAAATTCTCTATAAAACAAAGACAAAACGTGCCTCAGATTCTAGTATGCTCCTAATGATCGATCGCATTAACAATTTTTATGCTAAATTTGACTGGAAAAAATGCCCTTGTTACAGGTATTGCCAATAACCGCTCGATCGCCTGGGGCATCGCCCAACAGCTGCACAAAGCCGGAGCAAACCTGGGTATTACCTACCTGCCAGATGAACGCGGCAAGATGGAGAAAAAAGTCGCGGAATTGGTAGAACCCCTTAACCCCAGCTTATTTCTTCCCTGTAATGTCCAAGATGACGAACAAATTCAATCTACCTTTGAGACAATCCACGATCAGTGGGGAAAGCTAGATATCCTCATCCATTGTCTGGCCTTTGCCAGCAAAGACGATTTAACTGGAGATTTTAGCCAAACCTCTCGTTCTGGCTTCAATACGGCCTTAGAAATCAGTACCTATTCACTAGTGCAGTTAAGTGGTGCAGCCAAACCTTTGATGACAGAGGGAGGTAGTATCGTCACCCTGACATATTTAGGTGGTGTCAGAGCAATCCCCAACTATAACGTTATGGGAATTGCCAAGGCGGGGTTAGAAATGAGTGTGCGTTACCTGGCTGCTGAACTAGGACCACAAAACATCCGCGTGAATGCCATCTCCGCAGGCCCAATCCGCACTTTGGCATCTTCAGCAGTGGGTGGGATTTTGGATATGATTCATCATGTAGAAGAAGTAGCTCCCCTACGACGCACCGTTACTCAGCTAGAAGTTGGCAACGCTGCGGCTTTCCTGTGTAGTGAATTATCCAGTGGCATTACCGGACAAATTCTGTATGTAGATGCAGGATATGAAATTATGGGAATGTAAGATAATTTGGGCATTGGGCATTGGGCATTGGGCACTTGTACTGAGCGTACCCCTCCGGGGATCTTGCTACGCGTAGCGTCTCCAAGAGTTGCCGTTGGCGCAGCCTAAGAAGAGAAGTATTGGGCATTGAGTATTAATAAAATTCTTGTCCATACCCCATACCCCATGCCCCATGCCCCATTCCCCATTCCCATTTCCCATTCCCATTCCCCATGCCCTATTTCCCATGCAAATCAGCAAAATTAATTCAAACTCCGATCAGTCAACTAAAACCCCTCGGATTGCCACTGTTCACCGCGCCACTGGTGAAACCAATGTGCAAGTTACCATCAACCTGGATGGTAGAGGAACTTGCACAGCAGCAACAGGCATTCCGTTTTTGGATCACATGTTGCATCAAATTGCCTCCCACGGGCTGATTGATATAGATGTCCAAGCCAAGGGAGACTGGGAAATTGATGACCATCACACCAACGAAGATGTAGGCATTACCTTAGGGCAAGCTTTGAACCAAGCACTAGGCGACAGAAAAGGTATTGTCCGCTTCGGTAATTTTCTTGCACCATTGGATGAAGCGTTAGTTCAGGTAGCGCTAGACTTTTCTGGACGGCCTCACCTTAGCTACGGCTTGCAAATTCCTACTCAACGGGTAGGAACCTATGACACCCAACTGGTGCGAGAATTTTTTGTGGCTTTAGTGAACCATAGCCAAATGACATTGCACATCCGGCAACTGGATGGGATTAATTCCCATCACATCATTGAAGCGACATTTAAAGCCTTTGCAAGAGCAACCCGGCTAGCTGTAGAAATAGACCCCCGTCGTGCTGGCGTAATTCCCAGTTCTAAGGGCGTTCTATGAAATGGGTATTGGGCATTGGGCATTGGGTTTAGTAGTCTCCCTCATCTCCCTCATCTCCCTCATCCCCCCATTCCCCACTCCCCAGTCCCCAGTCCCCAATAATTGACACACCAGCAGTTGATGGTTATTATCAGCCTACCGGGTAACTTCTAATTAATATCAAGCTGATAAATAGTGATTTAACCGAGATGAAGTCTGTTGCAGATGACTCTAATTCTCAACTTAATACGACCGACACTCCGCCAGTAGTCCTAACTTCTGAGTTGCGAAAAGTCTATCGCACCGGTTTTTGGCTAAATCAAAAAGTCGTATCTCTCAAAAACTGTTCTTTAACGGTTTACAAAGGAGAAACCTTTGGGTTGCTAGGGCCAAACGGTGCTGGTAAAACTACCCTTTTAAAATTGTTGCTGGGAATTATTCATCCCACCTCTGGACGGGGATCGTTGTTGGGTAAACCAATAGGCGATCGCACTGTCAAGCAACATATCGGCTATCTGCCGGAAAATCCCTATTTATATGACTATCTCACTGGCTGGGAGTTTTTGCAGCTAGCTGCTGGGCTATTCCAAATTCCCCAAAGTGTCCAACGTCAACGCATTCCCCAACTGCTGGAATTAGTGGGTTTATCCCAAGCCGATGCTCGTAAAAAGCTCTTGCGCCGCTATTCTAAAGGAATGCTACAGCGTGTTGGTATGGCACAGGCGTTAATTAACGAGCCAGATTTGGTTTTTCTAGATGAACCGATGTCCGGGCTTGATCCGGTAGGACGCTATCAAATGCGGGAAATTATTCTGGCGCTCAAAGCCGCCGGCAAGACGATTTTTTTTAACAGCCATATTCTTAGTGAAGTAGAACAGATTTGCGATCGCATTGCCATCCTCGCTCAAGGTGAACTAATTTGCTCTGGTTCCCTCAATGAACTCTTAGGCGGAACCGACACATATCACGTCAAAGGTCAAGGTGGTGATTGGGAAATTCTCCAAAAATGGATACCCACTCTCAGATTTGAGCCTGATGGTTCCTGGCAAGGTACACTACAAAATGATTACTATGATTTTCTTGCCAGTCTTCGTCTCATGGAGGGTAAAATTATTGCCATGAACTTGTCGCGTCATTCCCTAGAAGAATTTTTTATGGAACAAATCCAAATAAAAAATAACTCCCTTAATTAGTCTTGTTGCCAAATGCTAAACTGTCCCTTGGCTTAAAGAACAAAAACCAAAAATTCTACCTTTTTGAGTTATCTTTGCTCAAACAAACCCACAAAAAATAAAATTCTGACCTTTTTTCAAGTTATTTGTACTTAGTTAATGAAGTTCTTCATAATTTTGTTACTCTCTTACTAAGCTAAAACACATCTAACTTGCATATTAAAATTTTCTCAATATCTTGTGGAGTGGGCAACATGAGCGCCCTAATTATGCGAATCGAATGCCGATTAGCTTATTCGTCGCGTATTTAAAATCACAGGAGACTTCAGAAATTAATTATGCATTGCCCGAAATGCTTGGTACGCAAAATTAATGTAGCCGAAGGCTTACCATTCGCGTAGGGTCTCCGTTAGGAGAAGGGTATTGTGCCTACGTCATTTTCTCTCATATCTCTAGTTTAAATGTCATCAAATTAACTTTGGCAATAAAATTTTATTCATAAGTATTTGATTTAGATAAAATACAATTTATTGTATAAACTGCATTTAGTTGCCTAAGTCGGATACTTTTTGAGCATTGCTCTATTCAAGCAGCGTTAACTTTTAGTTAACTTCATTAAAAATTTAAATTTAATAAACAAATTTCCTCCCGAAAATCACACTTTATCTAGGAAAATAAGAGTGTCGGGGAACTTGAATACTTAGGTATAGTCAAAATAAGAATGTTTAGACAATACTTTATTGATCGTAGTTTCAGAGTCTCAGGTAAATATGCTTAACAAAAGTTTGTCTAAATTCCTAATTCAGCCAGTTGTAGGTGTGGCTTTGTTAACTGGTGTCAATACCGCCGTGTCATCTGTCAGTCTAGCTCAGGGACAACCATTACCACCAACGACACAATCATCAACGACACAAACACAATTAAATACTGATTATTCATTAGGAGGCGGGGATCTCATCCGTGTAAATGTATTTGAAGTACCCGAATATACAGGTGAATACCAAGTTCCCCCAGGTGGAGCAATCAACCTACCTTTAATTGGCAGTGTGTCAGTCCTCGGTTTAACAACTGAACAGGCTTCTGATGAAATTGCTAAAAGATATGCTCGCTTCCTCAAGCGCCCCTTAATCTCAGTAAATCTTCTATCGCCTCGTCCCATCAATATTTTCGTTGCTGGAGAAGTGACACGTCCCGGAGGTTATACTCTCAGCTTGAGCGGAGGAGCCGGCAACAATCCAGGCGTACAATACCCCACTGTATTAGCCGCATTAACAACAGCGCAGGGAGTGACTTTAGCTGCGGATGTGACTCAAGTTCAATTACGGCGTAAAATAGGACCATCTTCAGAGCAAACCGTCACCGTCAATTTGAAGGAGCTCGTCCAAACAGGCAGGTTATCACAGGATATTACCTTGCGGGATGGAGACACTATAGTTGTGCCAACTGCAACCAACTTCAACGTAGCAGAATCCCGCAATATATTTGCAGCTAACTTTGCCGCCAGCCAAACCACACCCCGCACAGTAACAATTATTGGTGAAGTTAACCGTCCGGGTTCCTATCTTGTCACCCCAGGCAACACAGATGCTCAGGCTCAGGCTCAGGCAGGCGCAACCACTAACAGTGGCACTGCCAGTCCCACTGGTCTACCAAATGTGACGCGGGTAATTCAACTAGCTGGGGGAATTACAGGACAGGCTGATGTTCGTAATCTCAGACTACGCCGACCTACAAGAAATGGCTCAGAACAGACTATAGATATTAATCTTTGGCAACTATTGCAGAGTGGTGACGCCAATCAAGACATCATCGTACAAGACGGAGATACAATTGTTATTCCCACGGCAACTGAAATCAACCCCGCAGAAGCCACTCAATTAGCTACCACTACTTTGTCTCCTACATCTATTCAAGTTGGTGTGGTCGGTGAAGTTAAAAAACCAGGTTTAACACAGGTTCAGCCGAATAGCTCTTTAAATCAAGCTATACTTGCTGCTGGCGGATTTAATGATGCCAGAGCGAGTAGTAAGGCTGTTGATTTGATTCGCCTCAACCCTAATGGTTCTGTCACTAAACGTATAGTAAAAGTGGATTTCTCCGCCGGAATTAATGAGCAAACTAATCCCATACTCCGCAATAATGATGTTGTAGTAGTCACCCGTTCAGGTGCAGCTAGTTTTGGCGATACCGTAAACACTATAACTGGGCCTCTAGGTATTGTCCTTAATCTTCTGAACTTGTTCGGACTCTAGTTTAAGATATAGATGCAAATTGGGGGCGTTGGTCAACCCTCTTTGTCCCTAAAACTGCACTATCCTTGAATCAAAGTTCAATAGTCAAGGGATAATATAGCAATCCTAAATTATTCGTAAGAGATAAAAAAGCTGACAAGCTGATCTCCGTATTTTCTCACGATTTAATTTAGATTGCTATAGAAAACAACTACAGACTCATAATGGGAGTATTAAATTAACTCTTATACTGCCTTTTGAGAGCAAGAGTTCTATACGTTTAAATATCAAGCCTAGAGCCGCACTCTTACAGAAAAGCCAGCTACGCGTAGCGGATCGCAGAGAAGGCATCGCTTCCGATAAAATTGTGTTTTCTATCCGCTATTTTTATAAACTTTTTAAGTAACACTACTCATTTACAAATGCTTTTGACTCTAAACCTCTTACTAAAAATTCTTAATGTACATTAATAGGCTTTTGCAAACCTTGTTGTAGGTACTCAGATTTATTATGATAATGAGAATATTTTAGAAGGTGGAGACAATAAAAGCTAGTCTCTGCCTTATTTTTTGTGATGTAGTGATTCTTATTATCATAAGAATTATTTAAGTAAATTAACTTATTGATGACAGATATACTATCTTAACCACACACACCGCCTATACACAGTAAAATGATGTCGAATTGAAAATGAGGTCATTTGTACGGTTGCTTGATCTCCATTAATGGGGTAACTCTGGATACTAATAATTTTTTTCAGTGCTTTTACTAGATATTTTCCATTTTTTGGACCACAAGCTAAAAAGGCATTTCAGTCATATTTACGCGAAAATCCGCAGGTGTAAACCTAAAAAACCGTGTATAAACTTACAAAGGGCAGTCACACCACCGTATCCAATACTGAGTTACGAACTAAGGCTAGAGTTACTGACTGTTGACGATTAAGTTTTTGCAACATACCCTATTTTTTCCCTATGATGATTCATGGTTTCGGTTTTCTTAGTTTGAGCGCATCTCTTGTACTTCCCTGGGTATTAACAGGTCTGGTTCAAGGACAGAGAATAACAGATTCTTTAGTTAAAGATGTTCGTCAGTTATCCACTGTTCAAGAAATACCACTACCTAGCCGCAAGCTAATCAGCCAGGTTTCAACTGCGACAACATATTATGTTAGTGGTAACGGAAACGACAGAAATCGCGGACTCTCTACCTCATCCCCCTTTAGGACAATTCAAAGGGCAGCAGATCTTACCAACCCTGGGGACACCGTACTTATTATGGACGGAGTATACAAGAATGCAAGCCCAGTTGGAACGGTACTAGATATTAAACGCTCTGGAACTGCAAATGCATGGATTACCTATAAAGCATATCCTGGAGATAAGCCGAAACTTCAGAACAATGGATGGCATGGAATTTGGATTCACAATGGAGCGTCATATATTGAGGTCAATGGGCTGGAGATTGTAGGAAACAATGGCAATATAAACCGTGCTTATGCGCTGAGTCAGAAGTATAACAAATTAAACCCACTGACGAATGGAAACGGCATCACCATAGATGGAGATAACAATAGTCGCTCTCACCATATAAGTATTCTCAACAACAAGATACACGATTGTGGAGGGGGAGGCATTTCAGTTATGGAATCGGACTATGTGACAGTGGATAATAACAAAGTGTTCAATAATGCCTGGTACTCAGTCTACGGTGCTAGTGGCATTTCACTCCTCAACAATTGGAATTCTGACAATGGCAACAGCCAGAAGTACAAGAATTTTGTGACCAGAAACGAGGTCTACAACAATCAAATGTTAGTTCCCTGGATTCAAAATGGAAAGTACCAAGACGGTAATGGTATTATTGTTGATCGTTCAAGAAATAATACGGCTGGTTCGACATTGAATGCGTATCAAGGACGTACTTTGATTGCTGACAATATCTCATATAAAAATGGTGGTTCGGGCATTCATACCTATGAAAGCGATCATGTCGATATTGTCAGCAACACAACTTATCTGAATAACCAGACTGCGGGAATTATGTACGGGCAAATCATGAGTAATTATTCAGGTGATATTCAGGTTATCAATAACATCCTTTATTCTGCGCCTAACAAACCTATAGACCTGAAGAATCAAAGTACCAACGTTACTTTTAACTACAACCTCTACAACAACAATGGTTATAGTGTAAATGCTGTTGGACCTAACGATATTATGGCAGATCCACAATTTATTAATCCCTCGATTGGTGACTTTAGACTGAAGCGCACGAGTCGGGCAGTCGATAGTGGTTATAAGTCGAATTATATCTTAAATAATTTGAAAACCGATTTTCTAGGCAACCCTCGTATTTCTGGTTCAGGACTCGATAGAGGGGCATACGAAATGCAAAATTAGTTAAGAATGACCTTCGCCAATTTACGAAGATTGGTAAAGGTGAGTTAATAGTATTGCATCGGGTTGTATGGCAAAATGATGATTTATATAGAGTTTTTGTCTACAACCCGTTCTTGTAACCCACATTCCGAATCTGATAAGCTGTTCCACCTCACAATAGTTACAAAAATTTTAAATATGCAAACTAGATGTGGTTTAGCTTATCAAAGCTTGATTTTAATGCCGTAGCATAAATAAGGGCATGGTAGAACAAAATTATATTATATATAGTTATAGTCTCTTAAAGACTTACAAAGAATTAATTTATGGGTATTTAAAAAAAATAATCATTATTAATAGAAGAAAGCGGTATAGCGGTTCTCGGTTGAGTGAGGTACAAGAACCCCACCCCCAACCCCCTCCCCGCTCTTCGAGAGGGGGCTTAAGATGTACCTCACTAGATTGAGAAACGCTATAGCGGTCACTTTAAAAATTTACACTTGTGAGAAATTATCAGAGTCACAAGTGTGTTTATTTAAGATTATAAATTTGTTAATTGCTATCTAAAAATAAAAGTTAGGTTTTCACATGACAGATAGAATTAACAATTGAAAATCAAATACATTTAAGTTGGGGATTACCCCAACTTAAACTGATTCTACATATAGATGTAGGGGTCTTATCTTAAACCCTTGGATTTTGTATAAACCAATTACCCAGATGCTTGTCGGATAATTTCTTTTCTGGAGTAAATGGTTTATTGATATCTCTTCAAGTAGTCCCTAAACTTTGGAGGGTTTATTTTTTTGCCAGTCCCTTAAGCTCTTTTCTTAACTCCCTTGGTTTAAAATACTCGTGATCATGATATAAATAACTACTAGATTCATTTTTATGAATGATTCCATTCACAACTAAACCTAAGACGTTGTAATTAGATCTCTCTAACATCTCTTGAGCAGCCTTAGCACTGTTAGAATCAATTACGCCAGGTCGGGCTACTAACAAAATCCCATCAGTCAGTTGGCTTAAAGCTAAAGCATCGGCTGCCAAAAGGAGGGGAGGAGCATCAATAATTACAAAATCATAGTTATGTTGAGATGAGAAGTTTTCAATTAATGATGCCATCCGTTTTGAGTCAAGCAAAGCAAGTGGGTTGATAGGTCTATCTCCAGCAGTTAAGACATCAAGATTATCCATTACTTTAGATACAGCAATGTCAAATTCAACCTCACCTACAAGAACCTCACTCAAACCAACTCCATTACTTAGTTGCCAGAGTTCATGCTGAGAAGGAATTCGCATATCTGCATCAATTAGTAAAACTTGACGTCCTAGTTGAGCGATCGCAGCTGCCAAATTAGCTGAAACTGTAGACTTGCCTTCTTTAGGAACTGCACTAGTTACCACAATAGTTTTGAGCGCTTTATCTGAACTCAGGAATTTCAGATTGGCTTGAATCATTCGGTACATTTCGCTAGTTAAAGAGTAAGGCGTATCTCTAACAGCAATTACTTGAGTCGTTGATTCCAAACTGGAATAACGGGAGCGAGGCTTGGCTTTAATGGACAAAGGAACAATTCCTAGCAAAGTATATCTAAATATATCTCTGACTTCTTTAAGTGTTTTTAGAGATGTATCTCTCAGTCCGAGAAAGAGAACAGTTGTGGTGGCTAAAAATAAACCGAGCATTACTCCTAACAGCAAAACGATAATTTTTTTGAGCAATACTGGATCTTTGGGCACTGAAGCCTGAGCAATAATTCGGGAACTGGCTGTATTTGTATTCTCCGCTAACTGTAATTCTTGAACCTTTTTTAATAAAGTTTGATATGTCGATTCTGCAACGTCAACTTTCCGTTCTAACTCACGCTGATTTTGTGCCAGTTGTGGTATGAGTTTCACCCGTTTTTCGTAGTTGTAACGTGAATTATACAGAGAGGAGAGTCTTTTAGTTAAGCCAAAGCGCTGTATTTCTGACTGCAGAAAACTTTGTATCAGGCTTTGTCTTAGTTGTCCAATCTGCAATAGGTTCTCTGAAACCTGTGTTTGATCGCCAACAGTTTGACCAATTTGCTGTTGCAGGAGAGATTTTAAATTAGCTTTTTTTGCTTCTAGGTTCATGACTACGGGGTTGTCATCTAGGAAACGGCTGCGCTCAACCGCTAACTGCCTCTCAGTGTCTTGAAGTTGTGTCAGAACTCCCTGTACGGCAGGTGACTGACTGAGGGCACTCACTGCCATCGCTTCCTGAGAATTTAGCTCTACTTTTTGGCGCAGTTCATTGGTTTGGGCATTTACCTCATCCAACTGAGCCTTAACAGTATTCATCTCATTATCTAGATTTCCAATAGTCGCAACGGCTGTTTTTGTCTCCTCTGATAAATCTGCAATCTGATTCTTTTGTTTAAATATACGTAGTGCTACTTCTGCATTATCAACAGCAGCTTGAGTTTTAGGAAGTTGCTTGGCTATAAATTGACGAGTTGCTCCTGCCTCAGAGCGATTTGTCAGAATGTCATTTTCTAAATATAAATTCATAATTGTGTTGACCACTGCCGCTGCTTCTTCAGGGTCATGGCTGGTATAGCTAATTCGTACTACATCTGTGCCACTAACAATTTTCACGATCAGAAGTTTTCGTAGCTTTTCTACTTCTAGAGGTTTACCTTCGTTGTCTTTAAGTCCTACTTTGTCTATTGTTTTCTGCAATAAAGTAGGTGAGGAAATAACTTCTACTTGAGTGTTTATAGGATTTTGAGTTGCTAGCAGGGATTTTAAATCTCCTGCATCTTGTGCTTCACTGTTAGTAGGTAAAAGTTCAGATCCTACTAGTTTAAAAGAAGGAATTCTAAATAACAGTTTTCCTTCGGCTTCATAGGATGGCTTCATGAATAGTACAGCTATCACACTGAGGATAAGTGTAGCTGCAAATATACTTGTAGCAGGTAGCCACCATCGTTTCAATATCAATAAGTAACGACTAAGGTCTAAATCAATAGATTCTCTAGATTCCATAGATTTTTCTGACATAAATCTTCAAAAGTATATGTTTCAAGCAAAAAACTAAAAATTGACTTAGATCACTCACAAATCAGTACAATTGACAAGCAAGACTTATATGATTTTACAATATAAGTTACAAGTTTAGTTCACATTTGGGCACAATTGCACCACAGTGTTCTATTTCCTTCTATTGATCAAAAACTTTGGTGTCTTTTGGATTCCATGTGAGTTAAGGGTGTCCTAATTATACTGCAATAGCATAAATGAACACTTTAGCACTCACTTAATAGTGATTCTTAAATTTAAAGTAGCTAACTAGCTTTGCCAAATTTTATCATAAGCCTCTAACAGTTTCGGAGCTTGATATTGCCACTCAAGGATCTCCTCCATTCTGCGTCGCCCCTCGGCTCCTATTTTTTCTCTACGTTCAGGAGCATCTAGAAGCTCCAAAATTTTCTCCGCAAATTCGACCTCATCATTAGGCTTGGCATAAAGAGATGCCTCCTGTGCAGAACGTCTTCCCTCTCGCAAATCAAACTGGACAATTGCTTTTCCCATCGCCATATATTCGAGGATTTTATTCATGGTGCAGTTTTCGTTATAAGCAGATGTTGGAGAGGGTTCTACACAGACGTCGCAACTTGAAAGCCGCTCTAGAAGTTCTTCCCCTTGCTTGAACCCTGTAAATTCTACGAACTCAGTCACTTCTAACTCTTTAGATAATGCCTTGAGTTTTTCAGCCGCAGGTCCACTACCGATTAGCATAAAGTGAATATCAGAGCGATTTTTTTTCTGGACAATGTAATATACCATTCTCAGAAGATAATCGATTCCCTCTGGTTCCCCCATGACACCCATATACCCTATCAAATAGTTTCTACCTCTACGGTAATTAGGGTTCGGGGGCATTCGGTGGAAGCGCGAAAGGTCAGGCGCACTACGAACTACAAAAACCTTCTCTGCTTTCTTGTGCCCACGCTTAAGAGCGACTTCTCGGTGTGACTCGTTCGTTGAAATTACTATGTCTGCCGTGGCATAGGTCAAGCGTTCAGCCCAGCGTAATCCATGATAAAAAATATCGCGCCGTTGATACTTAGCTTCGTACATCTCCGGACTCAGGTCATGATGATCAAAGATAACCCATCTACCATGAAATAATTTAAACCATCCTGCTACTAAGAAAAGTAAATCTGGCGGATTACAAATATGTATAACATCAAAACCACGCTCTCGCCATACCCTTTGAGCTAGACGAAATTGCCAGTTAATTGCCCAACTGTACTCTCGGAGATAGCCAATGACTGAACTTTCTTCTGGTGGTAGAGGATGACGGTAGATGTGAATCTGCTCAATAACTTCATAGTCTTTTTCAAAACCATTACCTGTCGGTGAAATTACGCTAACTTCATACCCAGCTTTTTGTAGAGTAGTTGCTTCCATCCATACCCGCCGATCAAACGGAACTGGCAGATTTTCAACGATAATTAGTACTTTCTTCGGTGATGCCATAATAATCCCAATTTTTAATTAGTTTAGTAAAACACTCACTTGTCAATTCTAAAATCTACCTTCTTTGGGTAACTTCTAGTCATACCTGGTGAAACTGGGGTTAATAACCTACATATCTGCATTTTCATAGCTGATAGTTTTGCAGTTATTGGCTGTTTACACTCACATTATCATCTCTATTTAAGACTGAACGATATAAATCAAGGAAAGAAACCCAATGATTTTTTATATCTAGAGGAAAAACACTTGTTCTAGCCTTCGTTCCTAGAGAAAGCCTCAAAGCATCATTTTCAATCAAAGACTTAATTGCATCTGATAACTGCTGAACACTACCTTGATTAACGATTAATCCATTTTCAGATTGAGTAACTATCTCAGGTATACCTCCTACTGGTGTAACTATGACTGGTAACTCCCAAGCCATTGCTTCTAGCATTGCTAATGGAAGACCTTCGTTATAAGAGGGTAAGACAAAAACATCTGCTTGACTTAGAAGAATATCGCGTTCATCTGACCCTATCCAACCAGGTAATTTTATATAATCTTCTAGATTTAAATTCGTAATTAAGTTACGTGCTTTTTCTATATCTCCATCTCCTGCCATAATCATATTTGATCTAGTTTTACATTCAGTAGGCAAAAGGGAAAAGGCTTTGATCAAATCAAATGCTCCTTTCCGTTCACCAATTCGCCCTAGAAAAAGTAAGTTAACTTTGATCGAGGCTGAACGGTATGGAACTTCGGCAGGAATTTTTACTGGATTATAAAAGACTACAACTTGTTCGGGTTTCAGACCAAGGTTTTCTATATAGAAGCTTTTCCAGCTTTCGGATAATACAATTAAGCGTTGACATTTACAAAATATCCAACTTAGTAGTTTCTGTATCCAATTCGCAAGTCCAGCATAGAAAAGATGAAATTGACTACCATGAGCATGTAAAATTATTGGCTTGTGAAATACCCAAGCTAAAAATGTCATAATTGCTTGTCGTAAAACACTGCCGCGCTGTGAAATTTCAAGTTGAACAATATCAACTTCTTCCCTTATTAGCATCCACATAAATTTCCCCACAGCTTTCAAAAACACCATGATTTTGAGTGAGACGGCTCCTTCCTCGTGAGTAATAATGTGACATATTTGGACTTCAGCAGGAGCATACTCCAAAAAGAGTTTCTCGTAACCGGAAATACCACCTTGCTGGAGTAAGCTAGGACCTAACATGATAATTTTGAGAGTATTACTTCGAGACATAAGCTGTACTTTTTCAACAATTGGTCTATATTAATTAATATATCAGTGCAAGAATCACAAGTTATCGTTTTAATTTCCAATAGTCAAAGCTATACTTAGACTTTTTGATGTTGACGCACATCTTTTCCAAACTTTACAGTAAATCCATTGATTCTATTTTAAAACATTTGGGCGTGTAGAAAGTTTGCTTGATAATATTGCTGATACATAAAGTACCCATTCAAGATTATTTTGCTCTAACAATGAAGTTTCAGTTAGATTTGAAAGTATAGTAAAGGTTAAATAAACTAAAAGCCATAAATTTTCAGATTTTCCATTCCATCTGATTAAATACATGGACCTTAACCAATTAATAACAAATCCAATTACAAAAACCAACATTCCTGGTAGACCCAACGCTAGCCAGAGATCCAGAAAACCATTATGAGAATTAGGAGCATCCCATTGTACCGCTTGTACAACAATAGAAGACTCACTATTCTGCTCTATCCAGAAAGCTCCATAGCCATACCCTAACCACGGTTTTTTCGCAATCATCTGTAACACAACAGGCCATAATTCCGAACGTCCAGTGAGTGTTGTGTCCTTACCTACGGAGCCTAAAATTGTATCAGCTTCTGAGATAAACCAGGCATAAAAAGCTATGCCAATGATTGATAGGAACGTCAAAATAGGTATCATTACTTTATACTTTAAATGTAATACTCGATCATATACAAAAAAAGCTACTGTAATGATTATCAAATTACCTATAGATGTTGTTGATTTCGATAATAATACAAGTACTCCAGAAGTGAGATAGCCAAGCCATGAAAGTAACCGATTTTCTTTAGTAGTCATAGCAAGGAATAAAAATATTGCTCCACTAAGTACAAATGTCTTACCAAGAACATTTTTAGTTGGGTATATTCCTCGCAAAGAAGCATAACTATCAATACCATATTGTGGTACGAGTATAGCAAATAATAAACACATTACTGCTGAGATGCCAAGCATATATGCACACAGCTTTAGTTGCTCCTTTAAGGTGTAGCGTGAAGCTAAATAAAGTCCAAAAATACTTGTTCCTAACAGAGCAATAACCCGACGTACAGTAATGTCTGGATCTGAAGACCAAAAACTAGAAAGCGCACAAACTCCAATCAATGCCCAAATAAACTTATCTTTGCTAAAAACGTAATTAGCCTTCTTCCAGCGTAGAGCAATCAATGAAAGGCTCACTATATATGTAAGAGTATAAAGTAATCGAAATATAGTTCTATCACCCTCTTTTACAGTAAAGCCATCTGTCAGAAAAGGATCTAATGGAGTTCCTGAATAGAGCATCAAGCAAGTGAATGTAAGTATTTGTTCGGCAGAAACTAAAAATTTCCTCATTTTTTATAATATGTATCATTATGTGTGCATAGAGAAAATAGATTCAGCAAGTCAGGGATTTGTGGTTGTTAGTCTAAGTTTATTTTGGCAAATAGTTTGTTTCTTAGATTTGTAATTATGATGTTTTTTAAATGCCAAAGTAGTGAGTTAAATTGTATTAATTTCTCGTTTTTATCAATGAGGGCAGGAGGGAGGAGGAAAACAGCGCTGGTGTCTCCTGCCCGTGACGCACACGGTTCTGGGGTCTAAAACCCCTGAGTCTACACGGCGCTTACAATTTGGTTGGGGTTTGAATCCCCATATATTTTGTGCCTCCTGCCTCCTGCCTCCTGCCTCCTGCCTCCTGCCTCTTTCAAGGTTTTCTGATAAACTTCTACAGTTTGAGCGGCAATATTTGACCAATTTAAATCTTGCTGACAACGAGCTAGTGCCGCGGTTTGCATGCGTTGTTGCAAACTGCGATCGCTTAACAAACAAATTATCGCATCAGCTAGGGTTCGAGCATCACAGGGTGGAACTAGCAACCCATCTTTTTTATGCTGAACTATCTCACTCAATCCCCCAACCTCAGAAGCTACAACCAGGGTTCCCATTCCATAAGACAAAGCTGCTACACCACTTTGAGAGGCTTCGATGTATGGTAGAACTGTTACTGTGCTGCGTTGAAATAGATTACCTACTTCTTCAATGGGAATAAAGTCGTTGATAATCTCGTAGCGGTTTTCATCATAACCATTAGGAAAATACTGCCTTACGCTTTCTCCCCTTCCAGCAATAATGAGCTTGACTTCAGGTATACATTCAGCAATTAAGGGCATAGCTTCAAGCAAATATTTCAATCCCTTATAGGGCAAGATGCGTCCAAAAAATAGCAATGTATATGGCTCACGGGCTTGAATATTCTGACTAACCCGACGCCGATACAAACTACCAAGTTCCCCATGAGGTAAAACATTGACTTGCTCTTGAGATATACGAAATTGTTCAATTAGAATATTTTTTAGTTGATGAGTATGGACAATCAATTGTTGGGAACGGTAGAAGCCAATACGTCTAGTATACTCTGAACCAAATGCAGTGATGTTATCTCCTGGATGACGGAATACATCGTGGATAGTTGTCACCAATGGTGGCATCTTATTGAGTAACAAAGTCCAATCGTACCAAGGATCGTTAGTTTCTTGTACATGTAAAACATCTGGCTGTATGTCTTTGATGATATTCATCATAGCGACCATAGACAATAGGTTGCGGGGGTCACGAATCCGTGGTTTTTTAAAGCTAATGACGCGGATACTTGAATCAAGGACATTGCTACAGAAATATGAGACTTTTTCTGGATGAATTAGCGTTAAATCAACATATTTAACTAGACTGTTTGCTAATTCAATGGTATAGTCTTCAAAACAAAAATGTAATAGAGCGACTTTAATCATAATTAAAATAAAACTATATTCTCATTGGAATCATTTATTCAACCAATTTTGATACCTTACTGGTAGGATTTCATTTCAAACAATTACTGCTCTCTCAAAAGCTTCATCCACAAAAAACGGAACCCACCAAAGGCACGAATGCCCAGATAAATCACAAATAAAAGATAAGCACAAGTTGAAATAATTAGAGTTAATATAAAGTCTAAGCTAATTTTTTGCAATAAGATGAATACAGGTAGCATAAAGATACTTATTAGTAAAGGCCGGCGCATAATTCGCCATAAATTTAATGAAAATAGGCGAGTATAGGTGAAATAAATAAACTGGCTAAAACCAAGGATACCCATTAATAATGCCATCAAAGCTGCACCTACTAAATGATATTGCGAAACTAATGCCACACCTAACAAGCTCCCTAATGAAGTGGTTATTACCACCTCACGTAGGTTTACTATCTCAAAACCATTGGCTACAAGTAGAAAAGAAAGTGCGCGTGAGAACGGCAAGAAAATTAGTGATGCGGCAGTTAAGCTAAGGGCTATATTTGCCTCAGCAAAACTCTTATCATAAATAAAAGTTAGTAAATCTTTGCCAAGCAATAACAGTCCAAGAAATAATGGTAGTGCCATTATTAGTAGGACTTCAATAATATTTTCAGTGATCTGCCTCTGCTTGTCCCGTCCTTGCTCTACTGCTTTTGAAAATCTGGGAAATATTGCTAAAATTATACTGTTAGAAATAATCAGAAATGGTTGTAGCAATTGTATTATTCCGCCAAAGAGGCCTACTAACAACTCGCTTCCTAGCAATGAAAGAACCAGGATTTGAATTCTGCCACTGATTACAGCTAGTGCTTCAATAGCAAAAAATGTACGCGCACTTTTGATTGTCTTAAATACAAAACTTCCATCAATCTGCCATTGTATTTTAACTAATGGGACGATAAAGATCCATTCAATTACCAGAATTAGTGTTTCTGAAAAACATAGGATCGCCCCCAAATATTCAATTCCATATTTAAGTTGCATCGCCCAAATCATTATTATTAGGCGTAAGATATAAATTGGAACTGTAGAGATAGCAATCAGATGCATCTTTTCTTTTGCTTGAAAAATTGCCTCTGTGATGTTGGAAAGGGCAAAGGGAATGATCGTTAAGCCCATGATATAGCAAACAGTCGAGGTTTTGGAACTATAGGGAAGTAAAAACACTACAATCACCAACGCCCCGTAACTGAAGAAACTAAATATTAACTGTAACCAGGTGCCACTGATCAAATAAACTGGTGTTTTTTCCGGATCACGGGCTAGTTCTCTGGTAAACAATGTCTTTAGACCCTGTGAAGCAATACCCACAAAGATAAAATAGTAGCTATACGCTAGTAGATACTGTCCTAAAGCCTCAGCTCCGAGAGTACGAGCAATAGCAGCGGTTAATACAAAAGTTGTAATGCTTTGCGCTAACCGATTCAGTATCATTGAGAGGGAATTACTCAGGAATTTGTACTTGTCTACCATTTTTAAATTCTTAATTCAGCTTAATTCGTTCATTTTGATTGAATCATCAATACCGATAAATCTCATAACTTATCTTTTCTGATATATAGTCAGAAGTTTTTCTAAGTGTTCAATACATACAATCAATTAACACGAGTCCAGCAGAATAATGCAATGAAAATGCATTTTTGTTTTGCTTCTATCATCGCACGCTTGAGTGTATCAATCATCACAATATTTTCTTAATTAACAAATACTTTGAGTAGTGAATGCTAAAGTTTTTATCGCAATTAAGCAGGTAGTTAATCTGTATTTTTTCTAACAGAGAAACCTAAATTTAATGCCGGAAAAATTCCATTTAAAAGTGCAATACTCGTATCAATACCTAAACAACATAATTATTGCTGTCCACTAGATATAATTGATTTTGTTTTGATCAACCTAGTATGCACCTTCTTTTTTCAAAACTACCAAAACTGTTTTGAGCAGAATTTCAAAGTCTAATCCCAGAGACCAATTTTCAATGTAGTTAAGATCAAGATTTATTACTTGTTCAAAATCTAAAATATCTGAGCGACCTGAGACTTGCCAAAGACCTGTAATACCAGGTAAAACTTCATGTCTAATAAAATGATGTTCAGAAAATTTATCTACATCTCTAGTAGGTAAAGGGCGAGGTCCTACTATACTCATTTGTCCAAGGATAACATTAAAAAGTTGAGGTAATTCGTCTAAGCTGTAACGACGCAGAAACTTCCCAACACTGGTAACGCGAGGATCATCTTTAATTTTAAAGATAATTCCATCTTTAGTTTCATTTAAAGCTTCTAATTCTTTCTGTAATTTTTCTGCATCAGACCTCATGGTTCTGAATTTCCATACTTTAAACTGTTGACCATGCAAACCTATACGTGTTTGCTTGTAAAATACTGTGCCGGGAGAATCGATTTTTATAGCTATAGCTATAGCTATGTAAATAGGGAATGATAACATTACAAATAAAGTTGCAAAACAAAAATCACAACTACGTTTTACCCAAAAATCCTTACCTGTAATTATCGGACAATCCAAACTAAGACAAGGCATTCCCCCGATTTTATTAAATTCTACGTTTTTATAAATTGGTTTTAATTCCATAGGCAAAATATGTACTTGGATGCCAGACGCTTGAAATAACCAGCATAAAAACATTCTATTTTTTAGAGCATCCCAAGATATAAAAACTTCTGTTACACCTAATTCATTAAGTTGATTTAATGTTTGCTGACGTTTATATCTGTCTAATGAACTAGCATTTGCCGTTCCAGATACAATGTAATGCTTTTCTTTTTTAATAAAGCTCGCAATCTGGTCATGATCTTGAGCATCACAAATAATAAATACAGAAGAGCGAACTATTTTTTTCTGCTTACGCAAATATTCAAGAGCAATATTTACACCATATCTACCAGTACAAATAAATAATACACTTAGGAGCCAAGATAATAATATTAATCTTTGGTGTGTAATATCAACAACTGGTTTATACAAAAAACAAACAAGGATTATTAATCCATGAGCAAAAGTTAGGGATTTGATAATATTGAAATAGTCATAGCGGTTTTGACCTTCTCGATAAATACCTTCTAGAGCTAGTGATCCTATTTGAATCCCAATAGTTATTAAAATCGGTAAATAATGACTCTGTATATACCAAGTAAAATTCCCATAGGAAGATTCATATCCAGCTAAAACCCAAGCTAAGGATAAAAGAATATAGTCTACTAAAAACAATGTTGTTAATCTTAACCACCACGATCCCTTGCGTACAATAACAGATGCAGATGCACGTAAATCTGAAGGCACTTCACTCAACTTATTTGTTGCAATGCTCTGATTACTCATAGTTAGTAACACTTGGTGTAGTTAAAATTTGATGAAAACCTATATAATTAGGATGTCTCACATTTCTTTTCTCTCTCAAAGGAATCTGTCCTTTATAGTCTACTATTAACCATTTTCTCTAGACTAAACTTTAAGTTCTTGATCAAAAGCATATTCCAACATTAGTTTGAGTGTTGCTACTACCCGAATGCTTAAATTTTATTGAAGGGTAGCATCCAATTTAGTCCGTAAATTTCGAGCTTTGATCCCTAAGTAAAGGATTTGTTGGTGAGTTAACTTAATAAATTCCTGACATTAATAATCAAGCAGGTCAGGTAAACAAACAATATTATGTATGCTTTATCATCTGTGTAATAAATAACCTAACTCGGTTATTAAAGTTCCGCTGCAGATTTATACTAATATATCTTGGAGAATAACTGTACCATATTTAGCTAGAGTAATTCGGTTTTGCTTAGAAGTTATTTTGTTTGTTTACGCATAATTACTGATTAACAAAACTTACACAAACAACATATAACGAAATGAATCGAAAGTTTGATGATTGTTACAAAACTTTATATAATCGAATATCGTGGTTGAAGTTGAGTCAGCTTGATCTGACTTTTCACGGCATCTGGAAAACCTCACTTCTATTTCTCTCTCCTTGTAGGAGAGAGACTTTGAATTTTCCCCCAACGCTAGCAGGGAAGGGGGTTAGGGGGTTAGGTTTTTGGTGGACTTTTCCACATAACGTGAAAAGTCAGAGCTTGATGGGCATCTCTAGAGAATTCGTCACCGATTAATGAACATAAATTCTAATAGCTGATTTCTATGAGTACTGTCATATTAGCGTTGTAGACATTTTTACCTCATGAGAGAGTCAATTTTTATGTAAATAAAGATCAACGAGGCTAAAATGCTCTTTTTTCCTACTTCTTGCCTGATCCCAATGACAAATCTTTATGCGAACCTGACTTGAAAATGCTGTTAGCGGTAGTGGGGCATTTAGTCCGTGTTCAGTAAAAATACCAGTGCTAAACCCAGCCTAATTACGGTCGTGGATATTACAATTTATACGGTTTATCGGTGCTACTTAATTATTTAAGCAAATCATAATTACGCCTTTACATGATTTTTATATATAAAGAGACACAATGAAGATTTGGTAATAATTATTTTTTCTTTCAGCAAATCTTCTTGAAAAAGGATAGGATTTTCCAGTGTTGTATTTGTAGCTAATCTAGTTAGATAAAGGAAAAAACCTTTACTTGTCAACTTAAAGGGAAAGCTGCAAATCAAATGGTTGTTACTGGCTAGTACCTTAAAAAAGGCAATCATGCATTTTTTGGCTGAGATTTTATTTTAAAGTTGTATCTAAAAGCAATATGCTCGGTAAAATATCGTTATTATTATGTTAAGTATAAATCGATTATTTAGAGCCTTACATACCAATTCTCTTGAAAAAGCAGAAGTCCTAACCCTTTGGGGAAGGGAGTTACGGTCAGTGTCTAGTTCTCAAGACTAGCTAGCCTTTGTTTCTGTAGCCCCAGACTTCTATCCTAAGGGTGTTAATGTGCAGCCGCATATAAAATTTGGTACATTGCTGTACATAGAATAAATTAAAAAATGGCATTTCCTGATGGAGTTGATATATATTAAAATGCAGATAAATAGCCAGACTTCTGAGTGTGAGCAAAATATTCCGTTAAGTACCTTAACTAACATCATCGGCACTCAACTTCTACAAGAATGGAATGGCACTGACGCAGGCGATCATCAGGAACTGTGCATCCATGAAATGTTTGAGATACAAGTAGAGCGATCGCCCCAAGCAATTGCGGTAGTATTTGAAAATACACAACTTACTTATCAGCAGTTAAACCAACGGGCGAATCAACTAGCGCACTACTTACGTGGTTTAGGCGTTGGACCTGAGGTACTTGTGGGAATTTGCCTAGAGCGTTCCTTGGAGATGATCGTCGGACTACTGGGAATTCTGAAAGCTGGAGGTGTCTATGTGCCTTTAGATCCAGCATATCCCTCAGAACGTTTAGCCTTCATCTTAGAAGACACCCAGACACCAGTGTTGTTAACTCTAGAAAAATTTGTCAACAGCTTACCACCGCATCAGGCACAGGTGGTTTGTTTAGACTTGGACTGGCAAGGGAACACCCAGAACAGCCAAGAAAATCCTGTCAAGGAAACGACGGTTGATAATCTTATCTACGTAATCTACACATCTGGTTCTACAGGACAGCCTAAGGGTGTAATGATCCCTCACCGTGGGATTTGCAATCAACTCCACTGGAAGCAAAGAACCTTTGGATTAACTCAGCAAGACAAAGTTTTACTGACTATTTCTTTTAGCTTCGACCCCTCAGTGTGGCAGATATTCTGGCCATTGTGCTTTGGGGGGCAATTGATCGTGGCTCGTCCTGGTGGTCATCAAGATACTGCCTACCTTGTGAAGGTGATTACTGAGGAGCAAATCACCGTTTTGGCCTTAGTACCTTCCATACTCCGTGTTTTACTCGAAGAGAACGGAATTGAGAATTGCCGATTCGTCAGGCATATTACCTGCGGTGGTGAAGCTTTACCTGGCGAACTGATAGAACGCTTTTTTGCCCAACTTAATTTGGACAATGTTTTGCATAATTGCTATGGGCCGACAGAAGCTTCCATTGATACCACTTTCTGGACTTGTCAGCGCAGCAGCAATTATGCCATTGCTCCCATTGGTCGCCCCATTACTAATGCAGAGATTCACATCCTGGATGAAAATTTGCAGGCTGTGCCTGTTGGTGAATCAGGTGAACTGCACATTGGCGGTATTGGTCTAGCGCGAGGGTATCTTAACCGTCCAGAATTGACCACAGAGAAGTTCATTCTCGACCCTTTTAGCTCTGAAACAGGGGCACGCCTTTACAAAACTGGGGACTTAGCACGTTACTTGAGCGACGGTAATATCGAGTTCCTTGGTCGCATTGACCACCAAGTGAAAATACGTGGCTTCCGAATTGAATTAGGAGAAATTGAAGCCATATTAGGTCAACATCCGGCACTGATACAGAATCTAGTTATAGCTAGAGAGGATGTTCCTGGAGACAAGCAACTCGTGGCATATATTGTGGCCAGTCCAGAGCAAATCCCTAGCCAGGTTGAATTGCGTCGCTTTTTGTCAGTTCGATTGCCTGAATACATGGTGCCTAGTTCCTTTGTATTTTTGGACACCTTACCATTAAATCCCAACGGTAAAATAGATCGTCGCGCCTTACCTGCACCGGATACATCTAATATTAGGCTGTCAACAAAGTTAGTTGCACCTCAGAATTCGACAGAAGAAGTCTTAGCTAGCATCTGGGCGAAAGTTTTGCGTCTAGAACAAGTAGGTATCCACGACAATTTCTTTGAATTGGGAGGTCATTCACTACTGGCGACTCAAGTAATGTCTCGGGTTCGCCAAGCTTTTCGGATAGAAATACCGTTGCAACTCTTATTTGAGAATCCCACGATCGCTACTTTAGCTCAAGGGATTGGTCAAAAGGAGAGTCAAGAAAATGATCCCCAGAATCAGACTATTCCCCAAATAGGCAACCGAGAGTCAGCCCGCTTATCTTTTGCCCAGCAGCGAGTGTGGTTTTTGCAGCAGTTGCAACCCGATAGCCGAGCATATATCCTCTCCAATGCAAAACGCTTAACAGGCAAGTTAAATGTGGATGTGTTGCAACAGTCACTAGATGCGATCGTTGTCCATCATGAGGCACTGCGAACAAACTTTATTACATCACTTGATGGTAGCCCCATACAAGTAATTGGCACACCTCGGTCAGTGGAACTCAAGGTAATTGAGGTAACACAGGAGCAAGTAGAATCTCTCCTAAATCAAGAGGTGCAACGCCCCTTCAACTTAGAAACTGACTTGATGCTGCGAGCTACTTTGCTCCAGGTAAAGGAACAGGAGCATATACTACTGTTGGTGATGCACCACATCGCCTCAGATGGCTGGTCAATAGGCATTTTCTGGCAGCAGTTAGCAGAACTTTATCAAGCCTTTTTGAGCGGCAAGCCTTCGCCCCTGGTAAAATTACCTATTCAGTATGCCGATTTCGGTGTCTGGCAACACCAATGGCTATCGGGTGAAATACTCTCAGGCCAAATCAACTACTGGAAAACCCAGTTAGCTGCCGCTAATACTGTATTAGAATTACCAACCGACCGACCACGGCCAGCAGTCCAAACTTACCAGGGATCAGTGCAATCCCTGATGCTACCCCAGAGCCTGAGTGCATCGCTAAAAGAACTCTCCCACCAGCAGGGTGTCACGCTATTTATGACATTGCTGGCGGCTTTTGGCACAATATTGCACCGCTACACTGGGCAAGAAGATATTCTCATCGGTTCTCCCATTGCTGGTCGCAACCAAGTTGAAACCGAAGGGTTGATTGGTTTTTTTGTCAATACCCTAGCCATACGCACTAATCTTTCAGGCAACCCAAGTTTCCGGCAGTTACTTAGTCAAGTTCGAGAAGTAACACTAGGAGCATACTCCCACCAAGACTTGCCCTTTGAGAAGCTAGTAGAAGAACTACAGCCAGAAAGGGATCTGAGCCACTCACCGTTGTTTCAGGTAATGTTTGCCTTCCACAATACCCCAAAGGAACTCTGGGAACTTCCGGGATTGACCATTACCCCTGTAGAAGTCCATAGCGGCGCAGCAAAGTTCGAGCTTACCCTCGATTTAGAAGAAACTTCAGAGGGGATCAAAGGTGGAATTGAATACAACACAGACTTATTCGATGCGACAACCATCGCTAGAATGGTAGGGCATTTCCAAACTTTGCTTGAAGGTATTGTCGCCAACGCCGAACAGCATATTTCCGATTTACCTCTATTAACAGCAGCCGAGCAGGATCAGCTACTGGTAGAGTGGAATAATACCCGAACTGACTACGATTTATCTGAATGTCTGCACCACTTGTTAGAAGGGCAGGTAGAGAAAACACCAGATGCGATCGCTGTAAAATTTGCAGACAAGCACCTTACCTATAGTGAGCTAAATAGTCGCGCCAATCAACTAGCAAACTACTTGCAAACTTGTGGAGTCCAGCCAAATGTACTCGTAGCCATTTGTGTTGAGCGTTCCTTAGAAATGGTAGTGGGGTTATTAGGGATTATCAAAGCTGGTGGCGCTTATGTACCGATTGATCCCGAATATCCTCAAGAACGCATAGCATATATGCTAGGCGATTGTCAAGCCGCAGTGCTATTAACCCAAAGGAGTTTAGTTGACCAGCTCCCTACAACTAGCCAAAAAGTTTGTCTGGATACCGACTGGGAAACAATCTCCCAACAAAGCAATAGCAATCCCAATTCCAGCGTCAAACCTCTAGATTTAGCTTATGTAATTTACACCTCTGGTTCTACCGGTAAACCCAAGGGGGCGATGAACACCCATAAAGGAATTTGCAATCGCTTACTGTGGATGCAAGATGCTTACAAACTAACTGAAACTGATCGCGTTCTGCAAAAAACGCCTTTTAGTTTCGACGTTTCAGTGTGGGAGTTTTTCTGGCCGCTATTAACAGGGGCGCGTTTAGTTATGGCTCAACCAGGCGGACAGCGAGATGCGACTTACTTAATTAACACCATTGTTCAAGAGGAGATTACAACACTGCATTTTGTCCCCTCCATGTTGCAGATATTTCTAGAAACCAAAGGACTAGAACGTTGCAAATCTCTCAAACGGGTGTTTTGTAGTGGAGAAGCCTTACCAATTGACCTCCAAGAGCGGTTTTTTGAAGGGATGGCATGTGAACTACACAATCTTTACGGCCCTACCGAAGCGGCAATTGATGTCACATTTTGGCAGTGTCAAAGAGAGAGTAACTTAAAAAGTGTACCAATTGGGAGAGCGATCGCTAACACTCAACTTTATATCCTCGACTCCCATCTCCAACCAGTTCCCTTGGGTGCTAATGGCGAACTTTATATTGGTGGTGTGGGAGTTGCTAAAGGCTATCTTAACCGTCCAGACTTAACAGCCGAGCGATTTATTTCCCATCCCTTTAACCAAGGCGAAAAACTTTACAAAACTGGAGACTTAGCCCGCTATCTTCCCGATGGCAATATTGAATACATCGGTAGAATTGATCATCAGGTAAAAATTCGTGGTTTCCGCATCGAACTTGGAGAAATTGAAGCTTTACTAGCACAACACCCCAGCGTACAGCAAACTATCGTGACAGCGAGAGTTGATAATTCAGAAAACCAGCGACTAGTTGCCTACATCGTTCCTCACCCAGAACAGACACCAAATACAGAGGAGCTGCGCCACTTCCTCAAACAGCAACTGCCAGAATATATGGTGCCGAGTGCTTTCGTTTTACTAGACACCTTACCCCTAACTCCCAACGGCAAAATCGACCGCCGCGCCTTACCAGCACCAGACTCAACAAGGCTTGATTCCGAAAACACTTATGTAGCTCCCCGTGATGAATTAGAATTGCAACTAACCAAAATTTGGGAACAAATTTTAGGTATCGGGCCTATTGGTGTCAAGGACAACTTCTTTGAGCTAGGAGGACATTCCATATTAGCAGTAAAACTGTTTTGGCAAATTGAGAAGACATTTAATAAAAATCTGCCTCTGGCGATTCTCTTTCAGTCAGGTACTGTAGAGGCTCTAGCCAAAATCATCTCCCAAGAAGAAGATATAGCAAGAAACTTAGCAGTAAATACCTTAGAGAAATCAAAATCTAACTGGTCATCCCTGGTAGAAATTGAACCCAACGGTTCCAAGCCACCTTTTTACTGTATTCACGGACTAGGTGGAGAAGTCTTGGGTTTCCGTGAATTGGCATTGCATCTGGGATCAGACCAACCATTCTACGGACTACAGCCACAAGGGTTAGATGGAAAACACCCTTTCCATAGGCGAGTTGAAGATATGGCAACTCACTATATTCAAGAAATCAAGACTCTTCAGCCCAATGGCCCTTATTTTATCGGCGGTTATTCTTTTGGAGGTGTAGTTGCTTTCGAGATGGCTCAACAACTCCAAAAGCAAGGCGAACAAGTTGGTATTCTTGTTTTTTTTGATAGTTGTCGTTTAGGTTATAGCTGGCGAGCGCCATTTATCAAGCGACTTTATTTGCATTTAAATAATATCCTTCAACAAGGGCCTGCCTACCTTTGGAAAAAGACTGTGAGATGGAGCTATTGGCGTAAGCAGCATTTGCAAAATACATATAACCGTTACTTGGAAGAGGTAGTTAATTTACCTGAAACTGACAAGCATTTAAAGAGCATAAATGCTAATATTCAAGCGGGTAGGGAATATATCTTTTCACCTTACCTTGGTCGAGCTGTCCTCTTGCGGACAGAGGATAAAAATCGGGACGAAGCTATAGGCACAAAATACGATCCTCAATTCGGCTGGGGCGACATAGTAGCTGGAGGATTGGATATCCATTATATTCCCGGATCTCACCTTGACCTACTTAATGAACCCAACGTACAAGTGTTAGCCGAAATACTGAGAAATTGCTTAACCCAGGCGCAGTCCCCAAAGAATTAATTTGAACTTTTCCCTTAGTTCAGATTTCGACAGCAATTGTCACGGGGACTGGGGACTAGGGATTGGGGATTAGGGCGTGTTTTCAAAGTCTTAGATCCCCCCAACCCCCCGATAAATTGGGGGGCGAAGAGTCTGTTAAAGTCCCCCAATTTATCGGGGGATTTAGGGGGATCTAAAAAGTTAGAAGGCTAAACAAATAGTTTGAAAACACGCCCTAGGGATTGGGGACTATTAAGATAAGTATGTGCATTCAGACCCGAATGGCACTAAGAAAAGCCCAAAGACTTGTGTAACCTCGTTCCCAGTCTTCAGACTGGGAATGTATTCCGAATGGGCTGCTGCCTCTCGTCAAGAAATAGGAGGCGGAGACTCCCAGAGTGGTTTCCCCGCCTGGAGGCTGGGAACCAGTCAGGGCAAGGGCTGTATCTTAACTTAGTGCCATTCGATTTAGACCCCAACCAAAACAATCAAGGAAGTTCTTGCCCAGTACCCAGTACCCAGTACCTAATTTTGAATTCCCCGTTCGGGTAGCGTCTCGAAGAGAAGGGGTTGACTGTCGTTTTGAGATTTGAAGTTGGTAAGCAATCCACAATGTACTGATGTTATATAGACGATTTGGACGTACAGAATTACAAATGCCCGTGTTTTCCTGCGGGGGCATGAGATATCAGTTCAAATGGCAGGATGTTCCCAATCATGAAATTCCTGCTGATAACCAGGCGAATCTCGAAGCGACTATTAAAAGGGCTGTGGAAGTTGGGATTAATCATATTGAAACTGCCCGTGGTTATGGCACTTCCGAAATGCAATTGGGGAGAATATTGCCCAAGTTTCCCCGTGAAAAATTGATTGTTCAGACTAAAATCAGTCCAACGGCAGATGCGAAAGAATTCCGTCAGACATTTGAACAATCATTGAAAAATCTTCAGCTAGATTATGTTGACCTTTTAGGGTTGCACGGCATCAATCATGCTGAGTCTTTAGATGAGAGCATCCGTCCCGGTGGTTGTGTGGAAGTAGCCCAGCAGTTACAAGCAGAGGGGAAAGTTAGATTTATTGGCTTTTCCACACACGGCTCAACAGATATGATTGTGCAGACAATTAATACCAATCAATTTGATTATGTGAATCTGCATTGGTACTACATTAATCAATGGAATTGGGCGGCAATTGAAGCAGCTAAACGCCACGATATGGGGGTGTTTATTATTAGTCCATCTAATAAAGGAGGTTTGTTGTATGAACCTCCGCAAAAATTAGTGAATCTTTGTGCCCCATTGAGTCCAATGGTGTTTAATGATTTGTTTTGTTTGAGTCATCAAGAAGTGCATACCCTGAGTGTGGGAGCAGCAAAACCAGAAGATTTTGATGAACACCTGAAGACTTTAGAGTTAGTAGACCGAGCATCGTCAATTTTGCCACCGATTTTAGCAAAGTTGGAGTCAGAAGCGATCGCTACTTTGGGAGAAGATTGGGTAAAAAACTGGGAAACAAATCTACCAACTTTTGACCAAACCCCTGGTGAGATAAATATTCGGGTGATTTTGTGGTTGCGGAATTTAGCGATCGCCTACGACCTGGTAGAGTACGCTAAAATGCGCTATAACCTCCTAGGCAATGGCAGCCACTGGTTCCCCGGCAACAAAGCTGATCGGCTAAACGAATTAGACTTGCTACAATCCCTCGCTCGCAATCCCCACGCCGATAAAATACCAAAAATTTTGGCACAAGCCCATCAGATGTTGGCGGGTGCAGAGGTGAAACGATTGTCTCAGAGTTGATATTTTAGTCACTTAGAATATTTGATGATATACTAAGTGACTAAATATCAATAGTTAGTTGATCAAGTTGGCTAACAAAAATGAAATCTGTATTTTCGCAAAATTCCAAACAAATAGAATTACCTCTACAGTTAGTAACTTATCAAAATAAATTCGCTTTCATCGATCTATTTGCTGGTATTGGTGGATTTAGAATTGCTTTACAAAAACTAGGTGGTCAATGTTTAGGCTATTCTGAAATAGATAAACAAGCTATAAAAATTTATCAACAAAATTTCATCAGCTACTTAAACAAAGATGAAATTGAATTAGGAGATATCACAAAAATTAATGACCTCCCTTCTGATGTTGACATAGTGGTTGGTGGTGTTCCGTGTCAACCTTGGTCAGTCGCCGGTCGTTTAAAGGGATTTGAAGACAAGCGAGGAAAGTTATGGTTTGATGTAATTCGACTAGTCAATAAAAATAAACCTAAAGCCTTTATATTTGAAAATGTCAGTGGATTAGCAAGCCCGAAAAATATAGATAATTTGGAACTTATTGTACATGAATTGGAAAGCATAGGATATTGTGTTAAATGGAAAGTCCTCAATGCTTATGATTTTGGTTTACCTCAAAATAGAGAGAGAGTTTTTATTGTTGGAATTAGAAATGATCTAGAAAAATGCCAAGAGTATAAATTTCCTATTCCTTTGAACATTCATCCAAAAGTTTACGACATATTGGATGATATTAAATCTGCAAAAGTTATTGAAAAAGTCAAGTTAGATCGACATACCTTATTTAAAGGTATGATTCCACCATCCAGAACGAGATTTCAAAAAGATGATGAATTAAATGATTTCTTCATTTTTTCTGATTTAAGAAATGGACATACAACAATTCACTCTTGGGATATTATAGAAACCAGTGATAGAGAAAAAATGATTTGCTTAACTCTTCTAAAACATAGAAGAAGTAAAAAATATGGAGAGAAAGATGGTAATCCCTTATCTTTTGATAATTTTAAACAGATAATATCTGATATAGAGATAAATGAATTAAATGAATTAGTACAAAAAGGAATATTCCGATTAACTGCTGATAAGAAGTATGAATTTGTTAATTCTAAAAATATGACAGGTATTAATGATATTTATAGAATTATTTTACCTACTGCTGATATTATGCCAACTTTAACTGCTACTGGTGCTAAAGACTATATAGCAACAGTATCAATTCATGCTAGAGATCCAGATGAGTATAAAAATATTTTCTTAGAAAAAATTTATAAACAGAAAAACTTTATCCCAATCATGGCAAAGCACGCCTGTAAATTACAAGGTTTTCCGACAAATTTTGAATATCACGAAAAAGATGATATTGCCAAAAAACAGTTTGGTAATGCTGTTCCTATACCTGTTGTTGAGTATGTAGCTAAAGAGTTGCTAAGTATTCTTGATATTTAAACTAATTTTGGTAAAACATATCATTAAATTCTGCGGCAAAGTTTTCGTGTCCTAACTCAACAAAAAGTGCCTTTAATTGCTCAAATGTATTTTCAGTTCCAGAACAAAAATCCCAAAATTCATTTTCAACCCATATATCTTGAGCTATATCTAGAGGAGAACTAGATAACTTACCTTTTTGCTTTTCATACCAAGATTTTGAAAAAGGATTAAAAGGAATAGCAATACGAGCTTTTAACTTAGCATTTGTATCTTTAGCAAGTCGATAAGCATACCACTGTAGCATTTGTTTGTTAAACTTTTGAAAATCAGCTAGATTCGGCTGTGCAGTTTTTATATCAAAAAGATATTCAATTCCGTCCTTAGACAAATGAATATCAACTCCAGTTCCCGATGGAGGAGATTTATAGATGTAGGCGGCGATGTCTTGAGGATTGGTTTTTGCCGCAGCGTTTGTTAGCCTGTCTATACATTCCTCTGTTGAAACTCTCCTGTTATTAGGCTTATTTTCACGTTCAGAAACTAATTTATCCAATTCATTCTGCAAAACTTGAGGAAAGGGAGTTGGAACTAATATTTTCTCTTTGATAATTTTAAATCCATTAATTTCAGCTAATGTTTTAGATATAGGTTCCCAAAAAGTTGTTCCTAGACTTGTTTCTAATCCACCTATTAGAGAACGTATTCGTCTTTCCTTAGGAAAAATATCATCTAATACTTGGTAATTTTTGACTGCTTTATTGTTAAAAAACTTTCTAATTGAAATTTTAAGATTTTCCTTGATTTTTTCTTTAAGATAGTCATCCATAATTCAATTGTTTGATGTTGATTAGGGCAGTCAAGATAAGATGCCCAACCGACAAGCTAGTAGGGTAAGTTACGGATTAAGGCTAACACATCATGTTACATTGGGCACAGTGTATGGAAAATATAAACAATAATTATCAATGCCCAATGCCCAATGCCCCACGCCCAATACTAGTCAGATTTTTTCGGATCTGCTGATTTAGATGCCTTCGGTATGACTAGCACCTTATCAACGCGATTACCATCCATATCCATCACTTCAATTCGCATTCCCTGCCATTCAAAATAATCTGCTGCGGCGGGAATACGACCTAAATTGGTGATGACAAAACCACCTAATGTTTGATAACTGCCGCGTTCCTCAGATTGCCACTCTTCCATACCAAAAAGTTCCAAGAACTCCTCTACAGGCAACATCCCATCTAAAAGCCAGGAACCATCTTCACGTTGCACAGCTTGTGGTTGATCTTGTCCATCTGTGGAAGGAACATCACCCACGATTTCACTCATGATGTCATTGAGAGTGACTAATCCTTGAATCACTCCGTATTCATCCACTACCAACGCCATGTGAGTGATGGTTTGCTTGAACAATTCCAAAACTTTCAAGCCACGGGTGCTTTCTGGCACAAATACTGGCTGTCGTAATCCTACTGTCAAGTCTAGCGGTTCTCCTCGAAAACTCCTGGCTAATAAGTCGGTGACAGGGATCACACCCAGCACGTTGTCAAGTCCCGCCTGACAAATTGGATAACGAGAATAGGCACTATCAACCATTTTTTGGCGATTTTCTTCGGGAGAGTCGTCTAAGTCTAGCCAGACAATATCGGGGCGGGGTGTCATTAAGTAGCTGACGGGGCGATCGCCTAAACGAAAGACTCGCTCCACCATATCCTGTTCAGCTTCCTCAAAGGTTCCCGCTTCAGTCCCTTGCTCAATTAAAATTTTAATTTCTTCTTCGGTGACTTGTGGCTCAGTAGAAGCTGTAATTCCTAGCACTCGCAGGATTAAATCTGTAGAAGCGCTTAAGAGAAAGACTACAGGAGAAGCGATCGCTGCCAAGGCTTGCATTGGAATCGCTACAATCGAGGCAATCCTTTCTGGATTGTTTAATGCCAGACGTTTCGGTACCAATTCGCCAACAATGAGTGAGAAATAGGTAATGAGCAAAACCACTATTCCAAAGGATATCGGTTCACTATAAGGTGCTAATAAGGGAATAAGTCGCACATAGATTGCCACTCGGCTAGCAATTGTTGCTCCTCCAAAAGCACCAGTCAGGATACCGATTAGGGAAATACCCACTTGGACGGTTGACAGGAAATGATTTGGAGACTCAGCTAGTTTCAATGCGACCCTTGCTTTGGCATCTCCTTGATTGGCAAGCTGCTGTAGCCTAACTTTCCGGGCTGAGACAATGGCCATCTCAGACATCGAAAAGACGCCATTGGCAATAATTAGCACCAAAATGATTAAAATTTCCAAAGTTATGGGGGACATGTTTAAAATTGCAGTTTATCAGAGCGAACGTAGCTCAATCCCTAGTATCTAGTATTAAAGGTGCTTGGATAAATGCTTTGACTATACACGAAGTAATAGTTATAGTTCTTAAGTTTATTAGTCGCTGTGCATTATTCTTCCATCGAATCAATAAGAAAGCTGTTAACACTTTTAAAATGGTTGACATAAACTGCCTCCAGATTTTCTGACCCACAAAGACTCCCATCGCTAGTAGTACTTATGTCATTTTCTTCTATTGTGCGTGCCTTAGGCCGATCGTCGCTCACTACTGAATTTATTTCTAAACTGAATCGACAACAAGAATTGCGGTTAAATGGCATTCCCCGGCTGCCTAAGACTCTGGTAGCTTCGGCATTAGCACAGGCTCAAGGCAAGGATTTGTTTGTGGTTTGCGCCACTCTGGAGGAAGCTGGACGCGTTTACGCACAACTTGAGGCAATGGGATGGCAAACAGTACATTTTTACCCCACCTCCGAGGCTTCTCCCTACGAACCTTTTGACCCGGAAACTGAGATGAGTTGGGGGCAAATGCAGGTATTGGCGGATTTGGGGATGGGGGATAGGGGGCTGGGGACTGGGGACTGGGGACTGGGGGGACAAGGGGGTATTATTGAAAAAGTTACTCCCTTGTCTCTTCCCAATCCCCAATCCCCAATCCCCAATCCTGGAGCGAAGCGACCCTTAGCGATTGTGGCTACTCAAGGGGCGCTGCAACCTCATTTGCCTCCACCAGAAGCTTTTGGGCAATTCTGTCTTACCCTGAAGCGGGGGATGGAATTAGATTTGAATGCATTCAGTGAGAAAATAACTATTTTGGGTTACGAAAGAGTGCCTTTGGTGGAAACGGAAGGACAGTGGAGTAGGCGGGGCGATATTGTTGATGTGTTCCCGGTTTCCTCTGAGTTTCCAATTAGGTTGGAATGGTTTGGGGATGAAATTGAGCAATTGCGGGAATTTGACCCAGCAACTCAACGTTCAGCCCTCGACAAAGTTGACCAGTTAATTCTTACTCCCACTAGCTTTAGTCCGGTGGTGATGGCAGCACTGAAGAATAGTGCTGAGTTAGGAGTTAGGAGTTATGAGTTAAATTCTGACTCAGAATTCATGAGTGATAACTCATCACTGATTGAGGGTAGTCGTCGCTTTTTGGGGTTGGCGTTCGAGCAACCAGCATCTCTGCTAAACTATTTAGCAGAAAACACCTTGATTGCCATTGATGAGCCAGAACAGTGTCATGCTCATAGCGATCGCTGGGTAGAAAATGCCGAGGAACAGTGGGGCATTGGGCATGGGGCATCGGGCATGGGGCATGGGGAAGAATCTACTCCCTTAATATTGCCGAAGATTCACCGTTCGTTTGATGAATGTTTGGCTGATGTTGCTAAGTTTAAAACGTTGTATTTATCGGAACTGTCAGAAGAAAATAGTGGGATCAATCTTGCCAGCCGTCCGGTTCCAGCCACGCCACACCAGTTTGCTAAATTAGCTGAAACTATTCGCCAAGAACGCGATCGCAATTTCTCAATCTGGCTACTTTCTGCTCAACCTTCCCGTTCTGTCTCGCTGTTGCAAGAACATGATTGTCCGGCTCAGTTTATCCCCAATCCCCGCGACTACCAAGCGATCGATAAGCTGCAAATTAACCATATTCCCATTGCCCTAAAATATTCTGGTCTTGCCGAACTCGAAGGTTTTATCCTGCCTACGTATCGAGTGGTAATCGTTACAGATCGGGAATTTTTTGGGCAGCATTCTTTGGCGACTCCCGGCTATATCCGCAAGCGTCACAAAGCCACTTCTAAACAAGTTGATCCTAATAAACTGCGTCCAGGGGATTATGTAGTTCACAGAAATCATGGTGTTGGCAAATTTGTCAAGCTAGAAAGTTTGATGATTAACAACGAAACCCGTGATTATTTGGTGGTGCAGTATGCTGATGGGTTACTCAGAGTCGCAGCCGATCAAGTAGGTGCTTTATCTCGGTTCCGCGCCGGAGGTGATAAAGCACCAGAACTTAACAGAATGACTGGGAAAGCTTGGGAAAATACCAAGAATAAAGTCCGCAAAGCCATCAGAAAATTGGCAGTGGACTTGTTGAAACTGTATGCAGCGCGAGCGCAACAACAAGGTTTTAGCTTTCCCAGTGATATGCCTTGGCAAGAGGAATTGGAAGATTCTTTCCCCTACCAACCCACAACAGATCAACTCAAAGCTGTCCAAGATGTAAAACGCGACATGGAGAGCGATCGCCCAATGGATCGCTTAGTTTGTGGCGATGTCGGTTTCGGGAAGACGGAAGTGGCGATTCGTGCTATTTTCAAAGCAGTCATCGCCGGTAAACAAGTGGCACTCCTTGCGCCGACGACTATTTTAACACAGCAGCATTACCATACACTCAAAGAACGTTTTGCACCCTACCCCGTAAATGTCGGTTTGCTCAACCGTTTTCGTTCGGCTGAAGAACGCCGCGATATTCAAAAGCGATTGGCAACGGGTGAATTAGATGTAGTTGTTGGTACACAGCAACTTTTAGGTAAAGGTGTGGCATTCAAGGATTTAGGACTGTTGGTGGTGGATGAAGAACAGCGATTTGGAGTCAACCAGAAAGAGAAAATTAAAAGCCTGAAAACTCAGGTTGATGTACTTACCCTCTCCGCCACTCCCATTCCCCGAACTTTGTATATGTCTTTGTCGGGAATTCGGGAAATGAGTTTGATTACTACACCACCGCCAACCAGACGTGCGATTAAAACCCATTTGTCACCGATAAATTCTGAAAGTATCCGCACTGCGATTCGTCAAGAATTAGACAGAGGCGGACAGGTTTTTTATGTAGTTCCACGAGTGGACGGCATTGAAGAGACAACAGCCAATTTGCGAGAGGTGATACCGGGAGCTAGATTTGCGATCGCTCACGGTCAAATGGATGAAAGCGAGTTAGAATCAACCATGCTCACTTTCAGCAACGGTGATGCAGACATCCTCGTTTGTACGACAATTATTGAATCTGGCTTAGATATTCCGCGAGTCAACACCATCTTGATTGAAGATGCTCACCGCTTTGGATTGGCACAGTTGTATCAATTACGCGGTCGTGTGGGACGTGCAGGTATCCAAGCTCATGCTTGGTTATTTTATCCGAAGCAGCGAACATTATCTGATGCAGCACGGCAACGATTACGAGCAATTCAGGAATTTACTCAGTTGGGTTCTGGGTATCAACTAGCGATGCGCGATATGGAAATCAGAGGCGTGGGTAACTTGCTAGGTGCTGAACAATCCGGTCAAATGGATGCCATCGGTTTTGATTTATACATGGAAATGCTCGAAGAAGCAATTCGGGAAATCCGAGGACAAGAAATACCAAAAGTGGAGGATACTCAAATTGATCTCAACCTGACGGCATTTATTCCGGCAGATTATATCACAGATTTGGATCAAAAGATGAGTGCTTATCGGGCGGTAGCTACAGCCAAATCTAAATCAGAATTAAAGCAGATTGCAGCCGAGTGGAGCGATCGCTATGGTACTTTACCTGTCCCTGCAAATCAACTTTTGCGAGTTATGGAACTCAAACAACTAGCGAAAAAACTGGGATTTAGCCGGATTAAACCAGAACAAAAGCAGCACATCGTTTTAGAAACACCAATGGAGGAACCCGCTTGGAATTTATTAGCGGCGAATTTACCAGAAAATCTCAAGACGCGCTTTGTGTATTCTCCAGGTAAAGTGACGGTGCGCGGGTTAGGAGTTTTTAAAGCAGATCAACAATTGCAGAATTTGATTGATGCTTTTGGGAGAATGCAAGGTGCCATTCCAGAGGCGGCTATTGTTTGAGTGGTAGTCTAACTTTATAGGTCAATACAGTTCAGTTAAGCATTTTTTCCTTCTCTTCCTTCTCTTCTTTGCGTCCTTTGCGTCCTTTGCGGTTCGTTAAAAAAATGAGTCTCCAAAATTTGCCGCTTAATTCCAGAAAATTTGAAGAATTTATCAAACAAACTAGGCACTACAACATCTATCCAATGTCTCTTTCTCAGTACATACTAGAGGAAGAGCAACATCCCATAACTGCTCAGTTGATTGAATTAGTTGAAGAAGCGTGTGAGTACCTGTCGGCATGTGAGGAGAGTGAATTCGAAAATTTATTTAACTGTATGCCGTCTGGCTTTAAAATGTTTGTTAGTAGCAAAATAGTGAGTGAGAGGGAGCGCAGGAGGTTTGCTCTTTACTCTGTATGTTCAGAAGTTGAGCGTAGCTATTTCTCATTCAAAGGAGCAATTGTCCAAAACTTTGAACAAAGTGCAGTTTTAAACGTGTATCCTGAACTATCCGAAAAGTTCGATAGGGATGGCTTACTTCATATAAATTCTGATTTTATTTTATTCGATGGTGGGATTGAGTACAAAAATCACATTTTGCATTATCACCAACTTTTAAGAAGAGGATATAGATCCAATCCAAATTTTGATTTTCTAGAACTCTTTGCTGAATATCGTTCCCAGACCAAAAATAGAAATGAGTTTCGGATTGCAATAGATCACCGCCGGATCATGCCAAAAGAATTTTATGGCCAAGTAGCAGAAATGGATGGATGGCGTGGTCTACCTTTTGATTCAAATAAATTGGATGATCCAAACTATATTGGATTAACGGTTGTAGAGCGAAATAAGAACTCATTATTTGAGCAAACTTGTAGCCTTGATCGCACTGAATTTCACTGGAGTTACCGTGATGGGATAAAAACATTTGAGATTGAGGAAATATCAGGCGATAGCTACACTTTTGATTGTTATTATTTTAACCGCTATATACATAGTGAGCGTGATACACAAGTAAAAGCATTTCGTCATCTTGATGGAGCAGTCAAAGTTTATGTTCAAGATAATTACCAACAGAGAAAGAACTCATTTATGCCGAAGGAATTTAAGAGTCATCGTAAAATTAAACTGTGGCGTATTGATGGAGATATAGCTCTGAATATTTGGAGTGAGCTTATCTCATACTTTTTCAAATCCAACGAGATGATTATTAAATATTTTGATCCTGAAAAATTTGAGCAGATATTTGATCTGAGAGTTCGTGACTTTGAGGCATGGAAGCTTGCCCAAGAACAAGATGCGGATGATACCTAAAAATTCAATTCCAGAGGACGGAATAAAATATGTCAACAATATCGGAACAATTAGAAGAACGAGTAGCAATTTTAGAGGCTGAAGTTGCACTTCTTAAAAGTAAATTAGAGGTTGTTTCCTCACCGACAATACCTTGGTGGGAAAAGATTGCTGGAACATTTACTGATAACTTAGCTTATGATGAAGCTATGCAACTAGGGCGCGAATATCGTGAATCCCTGCGCTCAAATTCTGTAGAACCACACGATATATAAATGTACGTTTTTGATACCGATCATCTCAGCATTTTAGAACGTAGAGGAGCAGGGGCACAAGGTCTTCTCATGCAGTTGGCGAATGTCAATCCGAATGAGGTTGCAGCAACAATCATCAGCTACGAGGAGCAAATGCGAGGATGGTTGAGTTATCGCCCTGACTGATATTGCCATTTTAGTAAATGTCCAATCAACACACTCAGACGGTTTCGCAGTTCTTGACGTTGCTGTTTACCCAAAGATTGAATCTCCTCAATCAGATTTTGCAGATCAATCTGACTCCACTGCTCATTGCGAAGTAAAGTTACTTGTTCCTGTGTCCAAGCGTAAAAATCAGTTTCGTAGAGCATTATTTAATCAGCAATTTCTTGCCTAAAATACTTCAATCTTGAGCAGTTTGATCAAGTTTTTTCTGCAACCAAGCTTCAATTGTATCT
>NZ_JBALEK010000067.1:0-3587 GCF_036917815.1 Nostoc sp.
TGGTTAGCCCGACTATTCAACTCGCGGTATGTGAGTTGTTGATTCTCAAACACCACTGCGACTGCATCTGGTGTACGTTCTACCTGCTCTTCAAATAACTGATGAATACATAAATCTTCGGGATAGTCTACTTGAGTATCATTCCATTCAACTAATAACTGCTGTTGCTCCGATGCTGTTAACATTGGCAACTGCCCTAGGTGCTGCTGAGGATTCGCCACAATTGCTGAGAGCATTGTCACAAAATGCCCCAGCATTCGGCTAATCGTCCCATACTCAAATCGACTAGCATCGTAGCTCACCTTCAGCAAAAATTGCTCACCAGAGGCAACTACAACCGTCAGAGGATAATTTGTTTGTTCAATCGCCCGAACATTCGAGAGCGAAAAACTGCCATTGGATTGCAGAACAGCAGTATCCACCGGATAATTCTCAAAGACGACAATGCTCTCAAACAAAGAGGTACCTCTGTTGACATCACTCAGAGCCTGAATTTCTACCAATGAGCTATAGGAAAATTGCTCAGACTCTACCTGTTGTGCCTGTAAATCCTTCAACAAACTCAGCAGTTGAGTATCAGAGGAGATTTGCACCCGCACTGGCAGAGTATTGATAAATAATCCTACCATCGACTCCACACCAACAAGCCCAGGAGGACGACCAGAGACAGTTGCACCAAAAACCACATCTGCTTCTTGGCTATAGCGACATAGTAACAATCCCCAAGTCGCCTGCACCAGATTACTTATAGTCAATTGATGTTTTCGGGCAAAAGAGCCGATTGCGGCTGTTGCTGACACCGTTAACTGAATTTCTTGTTCACCATAACTAGAATGCTGCTCTTGCTTTGACAATGGTTTATCCACAGTCATTGAAGTGGGTGCAGTAAAACCTTGGAGTTTTTGTCGCCAAAATTCCTTAGCCAAATCTTGATCCTGTTGCTGTAACCAAGCAATATAGTTACGGTAGCCCAGAGTTGGGATGTTGTTAGGTAAACTAACACCCTGAGAAATTGCTTGATAAAACTCCAACAGGTCTTTGAAAACCAAAGGTAACGACCAGCCATCAAGTAATAAATGATGATGACACCAAACAAACTGATAAGTATGGGAATCTAATTGGATTAGATATAGGCGTATCAATGGCACAAGGGAGAGTTGGAAACCCTGTTGTCGTTCCGCAGAAAGAAAAGTCTCTAATTGCTCTTGCTGCTCAACTTTCGATAACTCTCCCCAGTCGATGGTCATAACTCTCACCAACACCTCTCGATACACAACTTGCAGAGGCTGGCTCAAAGACTCCCAAACAAAAGCCGTGCGGAAGATAGAATGCTTTTCTACCACCTGCTGCCAAGCTTGTGAAAAGGCTTCTACATCTAGGTTTCCCGTCAAAGTGCAAGTTATCTGCTCAAAATATACCCCGGAATCTGGAGCATACAAACTTTCAAACAGCATCCCCTCTTGCATACTCGATAAGGGATAAATATCCTCAATATTTTGCCAGTTAGTTTTACCCACTTCCGCTTGCAATGGTAGTCTTGCCAAGACTCCATCCAATTCTAGCTGGTTAAGTTTGACTAACGGGAAATCTGTTGGCGTATAACTTCCGTTTTCCGGCTCTAAACAATGAGCAATGATTTCTCGTAAAGTTTCAACAAATTCTTGGGCAATATTCTCAATGGTTTCGTGCTGATGGATATTAGTGCTGTATGCCCAATCTATTTGTAGCCGTTCGTTTGCAATGATGGCATTAATGTCTAGTAGACTTGAGCGCTGACCTTGTAAACTCTGGCTAATTCCGCTAGACTCACTAGCCGGTTGCATCAGAGAAGATGTATTTAGAACTTGAGCAAATTGACCCAGATAATTGAAGCTAATCTCGGAAGCGGGAATTGTCTGTAGTGTTCGGCTAATTTCTGCATCGCTATTCAGATAGCGCAATAAGCCGTAGCCAATGCCTTTATTCGGAATTGCCCGTAATTGCTCCTTGACAGATTTTAAGGCATTGCCAATATTGTCTTTGTCTATTGGTTCAAGTTTTAAAAGCACTGGAAAAATCGTTGTAAACCAACCGATAGTGCGTGATAAGTCTACACCATCGATAATATCTTCCCGCCCATGACCTTCTAAGTTGAATAACACAGATTTAGAGTTAGTCCATTTGCTCAAAACCAGCACTAAGGCTGTCAACAAAACATCGTTAATCTGTGTTTTGTAAGCTTTTGGGACATCTTGTAGGAGGGACAGGGTTTCTGCTTGGTTTAATGACACTGATATTGTATTAGCAGATGCAGCAGTGTTAACTCCTTCTGCATAGTCTACTGGGATCGGAGAAACCCAGGAGTGAGATTCACTCAACCAATAAGCCAGTTCTGATTTATTGACTTCTGATTGGGCATAAGCTGTTAGTTGTTGCGCCCAATCTTTGAAAGATGTGGTTTTGGCAGGGAGTTGAATGGCCTGACCTCGACTTAGCTGCTCGTAACTTGTTTGCAAATCTTCTAATAATATCCGCCAGGAAACACCGTCTACTACTAGATGGTGAATGACAATGAGTAATCGCGCTCTTTTGTCGTTCCCCAAAAAGAATAAGGCTACCTGCACCAGATTTTCCGACAGATTCAAACTCGCCTGTAAGGAGTTGGCGGTGGTTTCAATTGTCTTTGGAAGCTGACTTTCTCTGATTGTTGAGAGGTCGAAATAGGAGATAGTATTGCTATCGGTTGGAGCCGCATACATCTGCTGCCAAGTAGAGTCTGTTTGGCTAAATCTTAGGCGGAGAGCATCGTGATGTTTGAGCAATTGCTGCCAGACTTGCTCTAATATTTCCAGGTTAATGTTAGATGGAACTGTGAGTAGCAATGATTGATTAAAGTGGTGCTTTTGTGGTGTGTCTTGCTCAAAAAACCACTTTTGAATTGGTGTTAAAGGTAATGTGCCGGTGACTAATCCTTGTTCGATTAAGAGTGCTTTCGTTGTGCCTGCGACTGTGGCTAATTGGGCGATTGTTTGATTGCCAAATAGTTGTTTGAGGGTCAGTACTATTCCTAATAGCTTTGCTTTGGCGATGATTTGAATGCTGAGGATGGAGTCTCCTCCTAGTTCAAAGAAGTTATCATGTATGCCTATTGGCTCTACTCTCAGAATTTGCTCCCAAATTTGGGCTAGTTTTTCTTCAATGGGGGTGCGGGGTGCGACTAAACTGATTTCTATTCCGGTGCGTGATTCTGGGGCGGGTAAGGCGCGACGGTCGATTTTGCCGTTGGGAGTTAGGGGTAGGGATTCCAGGATGACTATGAAAGAAGGCATCATGTAGTCTGGTAGTCTTTCCCTGAGGAATTGACGCAGAACGCTGAGTGTGGGTGTCTGCTGTTTTTGCGGTACGATGTAGGCGACTAGGCGCTGATCTCCAGGGTTGTCAACGCGGGCGATGACAACGGACGTTTGCACGTCTTGATGTTGGCTGAGTACGGCTTCGATTTCTCCCAATTCGATGCGGAAGCCCCGGATTTTTACCTGGTTGTCGATGCGCCCCAGGTATTCGATGTTGCCATCTGGTAAATAACGGGCTAGGTCTCCGGTTTTATA
>NZ_JBALEK010000068.1:0-99264 GCF_036917815.1 Nostoc sp.
ATCCCTAATTGGCAATCAGAGTTAAGAGATACAATTGAAGCTTGGTTGCAGAAAAAACTTGATCAAACTGCTCAAGATTGAAGTATTTTAGGCAATAAATTGCTGATTAAATAATGCTCTCTTCCTCTGTGTTCTCTGCGCCTCTGCGGTTCGTAAAAAAAAGGCGAACCCAAAAGTTCGCCCTTAAGATACTAAGCTGTTCCACATTTAAATTGCATAATTACGGCGGGCAAGATGCCCACCCCACAAGAGTTATATTTAATTCGGTTATGCAAATTAGATGTTTTTCAGCTTATTATGCTGTTGCTAGACCCAAACCCAAATATTAAATCTTCGCTTCTTCTCTCACCAACTTATCCCAACCCAAATCTTTCAAATTATTATTCCGACGCAACGGACGAGTCACCAACTCTAACATGTCACGCGCATTCGTAAAGCCGTGAATTTGAGCAAAAGTGAACTCCACCGACCACTTAGTATTAATACCCCGTGCTTCCAATGGGTTAGCGTGAGCCATACCAGTAATTACCAAGTCTGGTTTCAACGCATAAATTCGCTGAAGTTGATTGTAATTATCCGGCTTCTCTACAATCCTTGGCAGGGGTGAATTCATTTCTTGGCAAGTTTTCTCCAACAATGCCAACTCAGCAGCTTGATAGCGCTTATCCATGTAGGGAATGCCGATTTCATGAACAGTCATCCCACAACGGATTAAGAATCGGGCTTGGGAAACTTCCAGCAAGTTATCACCCATGAAGAATACAGATTTACCGCGAATCAGTTTGACGTAATCTTCCAAGCCAGCCCAAATTTGGGCTTCCCGTTCATCCAAACCCTTGGGAGTAATCCCAAACACCGAGCAGATTTTCTCAATCCAAGCGCGGGTGCCATCGGGGCCGATGGGGAAAGGTGCGCCAATGAGTTTACACTTGCGGCGGCGCATTAAGGTGGTAGCTGTGCGGCTGAGGAAGGGGTTGACACCAGCGACATAATACCCTTCTTCCAGTACTGGCAATTCTGTGAAGCGCTTCGCGGGTAGCCAGCCGGAAACTTTGATGCCTTGTTTCTTCAGTTCCAAGGTTAACTGAGTAACTACGGGGTCGGGAAGGGAGCCAAAGAGAACCAGTGGTGGATGATCTACGTACTCAGACTCATCTTGGGCGACATCTTCTTTCTTTTTACCAAAGTTGAGCAACTTAGCGATCGCATTTCGTTCAATTTTCTCAGTTTCCGCCACCGGAGCCTTATCAGGACAACGGTTAGCCATAGCAGCTAATACGGTGTCTTCCCCTTGGGTGAAGGCATAATCTAGACCATTTGCCCGCGCTACGACGATGGGAATCCCAATTTCCGATTCTAACTTCGGTGCCAAACCTTCCAAATCTGTTTTGATAATTTCGGTAGTGCAAGTGCCAATCCAGACAATTACACTAGGATTGCGATCGCGTTTAATCTGCAAGCACAACCGCTTTAACTCTTCATAATCACTCAGCTGTGCCGAAATATCGCCCTCTTCCAACTCTGCCATTGCATAGCGGGGTTCAGCAAAAATCATCACCCCCATCGCATTTTGCAGGAAGTAGCCACAAGTTTTTGTCCCAATTACCAAAAAGAAGCTATCTTCAATTTTTTGGTATAACCACGCCACGCAGCTAATTGGGCAAAAGGTATGGTAATTCCCAGTTTCACATTCAAAGCTTAAAGCTTCTGGTTGTTGAGCGACAGTCATTTTGGTTTTTTCTCCCCTTGATATTTAATGGCAGTTCAACTAATTTTAGATTTTAGATTGATAATTTTGGTGAAGCAGCGCGGTGAGCCAGCGCGTTGGGCGGGTTTCCCGACTTGAAGCGACTGGCGAACCCGTAAGGGTCTTGGGGGTTTCCCCCCATGAGTGACTGCTGAACCCGTTCGCGTAGCTTCTCCCAAGGGGAGAAGGGATTGAAGGCTGGGACAACAAAAGTATCCTCTGTCTAACGACAATTTCCCTAATTCCTCATCCAAAACCCCAAATCTAAAACTTAAAATTGCGAAGAACGGCAATAATTAAGCATTGGGGAAGAGGCGGGCAATTTCTGATTCATCAAAAACACCTGCTGGCAGTTCTTCCCCCAAAAAATCGTTATTTTCTTCAGCCTTTTGCAAAGCTGTTTCATCACCCCAGACATCTGATAACACGTCTTTAAACGCATTCTCATCTAGCGGACTATCTTCAAGCGCCTCTTCTTCATCCAGCTTTACTTCCATTGCAGCTGTTGAATCGAAGGCAATTTCCCCAAACTCATCTGCTTCTAAACTAGAGGTTTGGAGAGACTCATCTTTTGAGTCGTGTCCGTTGGTTAAGGAAATATCACCAAAGGCATCTTCGGTTTCCTCTAACTCGCTGATTTCCAGGCTTTCATCATCAGAATCGAGGATTGCGAACTCTTGAACTACCGCCACCGCCGCAAAGCCATTTGTATGAGAATGTGTCAATGTTTCATCTTCAGGCTTTTCGTCAACGATCGCAGCAGCTGCTTCTACGTATTTCTCTGGTTCTGGGTTGATGACGAAGCGATTACCGAGAGCTAAATCTGGGTCAAAATGCAAATCCAGTACCTGAATCAGCGTATCGGCATCAGGATTAAGTTTGGCAAAGGGCAACATTAACTGCGCTAGTTTTGGCTCTAGGGCGTTAAGAACTCCCAGGATGAGGTAAGAAGGTGGTCGCTTCCCGCCATCAGGGGTGTACACTGATTCCACTTCCATGTGTAAGGTAATCCAGTCTCGATTGTTCTGGAAAAATTGCAACCACTTTTGTTTGATTGAATCCGTAAAGCTGTCAAAGAAAGCCATATTATTGTCCCCCATCCTGAGAACTTGGTGATTTATACAATCATCAAGTCTAGTTCCTCTTCTGAATTAGGAACCTGGGGTTTACCCGGATTTAGATAAAAATCGGACAACAAAGAGAACAACTCCCGATCTGGTGTGTCGTTAGGTACAACACCTTCAGGACGCGCCAGAATTTGGTCGGCGATGTTGAGATAGTAGTCGCAAACGTAGTCTAGGGAAGGATCTTGCTCTGCCATTTCAAACAAAGTTTTCCCTTTCACACGGGAAACACGGATATCTTCAATTAAAGGTAAAACCTCTAGAACTGGCATGGGCACTGCTTCTATATATTTTTCAATTAAGTCGCGTTTGGAGGTGCGGTTGCCAATTAACCCAGCTAAACGCAGTGGGTGAGTTCGGGCTTTTTCGCGGACTGAAGCAGCAATGCGATTAGCCGCGAACAAAGCATCAAAGCCGTTATCTGTAACGATCAGGCAGTAATCTGCATAGTTGAGTGGTGCTGCAAAACCACCGCAAACTACGTCACCGAGAACATCGAAAAGAATTATATCGTATTCATCAAAGGCGTTGAGTTCTTTAAGTAATTTTACGGTTTCACCGACTACGTACCCGCCGCATCCAGCACCCGCAGGTGGTCCACCAGCTTCTACGCAATCCACACCGCCGTAGCCTTTGTAAATCACATCTTCCGGCCAGACATCTTCGTAGTGATAGTCTTTTTCTTGGAGGGTGTCGATAATTGTCGGAATCAAAAACCCAGTCAGGGTAAAGGTACTGTCATGTTTGGGGTCGCAACCAATTTGCAGTACTTTTTTGCCACGTTTAGCTAGGGCGACTGATATGTTACAGCTAGTTGTGGATTTACCGATACCACCTTTTCCGTAGACTGCTAGTTTCACTGTTGTTTGCCTCTTATAGCTGTTTGTCAAACTTGTGGCTCAAACATTTGCCTTCACCTGTCCTGAGATGGCGATGCGTGAGGTCTGTGAATGTCATTATTGGGCAAATTACCTAGAAAAGAAAGTGGCTCTTAATCTGTAAAACGGTGTTATTAGATGAATTAAAGTTTAATTATGACTATTTGCTTTTTAATGATCCTTAAAGACTTATAAAGCTCTAAAAATAGTCAATAAAAAGTTTTTATTAATTATTATTATAAAAATAGTTACAAAATACAAAAATATAAACTTCGCTTTTTTGAATGGTTTTCATAGAATTAGCTAAAGTTTTTTCAAGGGTTTGGGGCGCACGGTCAAGGGTAAAGAGAGGTATATGCAGCCTGATGCTGTAAATACTAATGGAATTTGCGTTAGCGTAGCTCCCCGAAGGTATCGCAGATAAATTGCCAGTTTTCAGTCGCTAGCCAAGACGGTTTAATTGCTGCTTGAGAGTAAGTTAGTCTGATTTTGTAAAAAATTATTAAATTACTAAATTAGGACTTACGCAAAATATCTCTCAAACTCTGATTACTCTGTGTTCTCCGTGCCTCTGCGGTTCGTTATTCCATAACTCTTGCGTAAGTCCTATAAATATTAGGAGGCGGCAGCCCCAATGAGGGGCATTCCCAGTCAGAGACTGGGAACGAGGCAAAGGAGGCAAATCAGGACACTTCAGTTTCAAGTCCGTGGATTTCCTGTAATGTTTGCCAGCCAGCTTGCCACTGGGAGTTATCTTGTAATAATTTGGCATTTATCCAAAAACGGACTTTCGGATCGCAAGCAGCAACCATTTCGGCGTAAACCCACTTAGCCTGATTTTTACGATTGACAACTTGGAAGTGCCGCCAGCCATCAACTTTTTGCTGTGCCGTCCACTTAGAACCAACTAGGTAAGGAAATTTTTGTTTTTTTGTCATTTCTTATTAGTCATTAGTCATTAGGAAAACACTTTCTTTATCCCCAGTCCCCAATCCCCAGCGATGCACTCAGCTTGTCGAAGTGTCCCCATTCCCCTAAACCAAATCACCATTACGGGTAAACTTCTGACAATCCAACTCACTATCTTGGTGGACACATAGCGAAAACCATCTAATATGACTCCAGCAGGTGTTGATATTGTTGGTAATTTTGCGCTTTTTCTTGGAAAGGCGTTGCCTTACGACTTCATTAGGGCAAAGAATTTCTAACGTACCCGTACCATCTTCGTAATTGACGATGCGAAATAGACAATCTTGCAACATCGCACGGCTACTGCTGTCGAAGAATCGCTTAAATCTCTGTAGCTTTTCCCCTTCAGTCATTTGGCTGATGGGTTTTATTTTCAAGAAATCTTCATTCTCAAAGTCAAAGTCATCATCTTCAAAGTCGTAGGGGTCAATCATTTTCAGCATCCACTAGGCGACCTGGGATTATGGTAACTCTCTGTGGGGGCAGGAAGAGAATGGTGGCGCTTTTTACAATTATCAATCGCTTGCTCAGGTGTTGTTCGCGTAGAGCTATAATTTGAGGCAAAGGATTCCCAACTGGAAGCATGACAACAGTAGCAATCTTGCCAATCTTTGATGCTGATGGTGAAAAAACTTATCGCGCCATTGCAGGGGTAAAACTAAGTTGGCAAAACTGCGGGGCAAGCCCTAGACGCGTTAACTACTCAGTTGGGTGAAACGGAGTTCAGCGCACTGCTTGTCATTCAAAATTTTAGCCCTGACCCGTTTTTTAGCGCTAAACAACAAAAACGGTTATCGGAATTGATGAGTTTATGGCGGTTAGGACGAGATCATGGGCAAGCATTGCCACCAGAGCAACAAGCAGAGTTGGATACTTTGGTTGAGGCTCAATTAAGAGCAGCAACAGCCCGAACAGCCGCATTGCTACAGCAAGAGAGTTTGTGAATCGGTATTACGGTGCGATCGCTGGGCGTGCCAACCATCGTTGTGAATACTGCCAAGCCCCTGAACTAATCTTTAATTTTCCATTTTAGGAACTACGGGAAAATACGACTTTTACAAGACGTGAACACCGATCTCGGCGATCGCTCCCATTTTCTTACAATAACCTTGTAAGCAAAAATTTTCTTTCCTTAGCTACCCTACGGGAAGGCATTCTTAGGGTGTCTAATGCGGTTCCTTATTCCAAAAGCCTATGCAACCTACTAATCCTGACCAATTTACAGAAAAAGCCTGGGAAGCGATCGCCCATACTCCCGATATTGTTAAACAATATCAACAACAGCAAATTGAAAGCGAACACCTGATGAAAGCGCTGCTAGAACAAGATGGTCTAGCAACTGGGATTCTCACCAAGGCAGGTGTTAACCTCCAAAAACTGCGCGATCGCACTGAACAATTTTTTCAACGTCAGCCGAAAGTATCTGGTAATAGTACCTCAGTATACTTAGGACGCAGTTTAGATACACTTCTAGATCGAGCAGATGGATATCGCCAAGAGTTTCAAGATGAATATATTTCAATTGAACACTTATTGCTGGCTTACGCTAAAGATGACCGCTTTGGCAAAGGTTTATTCCAAGAGTTTGGTTTAGACGAAGGCAAGCTAAAAGATATTATTAAACAAATTCGTGGGAGCCAAAAAGTGACCGACCAAAATCCAGAAGGCAAGTACGAAGCACTGGAAAAATACGGGCGTGACCTCACAGAAGCCGCCCGTAAAGGTCAACTTGACCCAGTGATTGGGCGGGATGATGAGATTCGTCGGACTGTGCAAATTCTCTCTCGCCGTACTAAGAATAACCCTGTGCTAATTGGTGAACCAGGTGTTGGTAAAACTGCGATCGCCGAAGGATTAGCACAGCGCATTATCGCAGGTGATGTACCTCAGTCCCTGAAAGACTGCAAGCTGATTTCTTTAGATATGGGTGCTTTGATTGCCGGGGCAAAATTCCGGGGTGAATTTGAAGAACGTCTGAAAGCAGTATTAAAAGAAGTTACTGAATCTACTGGCAAGATTGTTTTATTTATTGATGAGATTCATACCGTTGTCGGCGCTGGTGCAACCCAAGGCGCGATGGATGCGAGTAACTTATTAAAACCAATGTTGGCGCGGGGCGAATTGCGCTGTATTGGGGCGACAACTCTAGATGAATACCGCAAGCATATCGAAAAAGATGCCGCACTAGAAAGACGTTTCCAACAAGTTTTTGTGGATCAGCCCAGTGTCGAAGATAGTATTTCGATTTTGCGCGGGTTGAGAGAACGTTATGAAAACCACCACGGGGTGAAGATTTCTGATAGTGCTTTAGTGGCTGCCGCCGTATTGTCGAGTCGATATATTAGCGATCGCTTCCTCCCTGATAAAGCCATTGACTTGGTGGATGAAGCCGCCGCGAGATTAAAAATGGAGATTACCTCCAAACCAGAAGAACTCGACGAAATTGATCGTAAAATTCTGCAATTGGAAATGGAGAAGCTATCGCTGAAAAAAGAAAGTGATGCAGCTTCTCGTGAACGTCTAGAAAAATTGGAAAAAGAAATTGCCGATCTCAAAGAAGAACAAAGAACACTGAATACTCAATGGCAATCTGAAAAAGATATTATTGACAAAATTCAGTCGGTGAAAAAAGAGATTGAACGGGTTAATTTAGAGGTACAGCAAGCAGAACGCGATTACGATCTTAACCGCGCTGCTGAGTTGAAATATGGCACTTTAACCAGTTTGCATCGCCAATTGGAAGCTGTAGAAGCGGAATTGGCAAACACTCAAAGAAGTGGTAAATCACTATTACGAGAAGAAGTAACGGAAGCTGATATTGCCGAAATTATTTCTAAATGGACAGGGATTCCTATTAGCAAGTTGGTGGAATCTGAGAAAGAGAAACTGCTGAACTTAGAAGATGAACTGCACCACCGCGTCATTGGACAAGAAGAAGCAGTCACAGCTGTAGCCGATGCAATTCAGCGATCGCGCGCTGGATTGGCTGATCCCAATCGTCCCATTGCTAGTTTTATTTTCCTTGGGCCTACGGGTGTGGGTAAAACCGAGTTGGCGAAAGCGCTGGCGGCGTATATGTTCGATAGCGAAGATGCGCTAGTACGAATCGATATGTCGGAGTATATGGAAAAACACGCCGTCTCCCGCTTAATCGGTGCGCCTCCAGGATACGTGGGTTACGAAGAAGGCGGACAACTTACAGAAGCGATTCGCCGCCGTCCTTACTCAGTGATTCTCTTTGACGAAATCGAGAAAGCACACCCCGATGTATTTAATATCTTCTTGCAAATTCTCGATGATGGTCGCGTCACTGATGCCCAAGGTCATAAGGTGGACTTTAAGAACGCTATTATCATCATGACCAGCAACATCGGTTCGCAGTACATTCTTGATGTCGCCGGGGATAACGCCCACTACGACGAAATGCGCCGTCGGGTAATGGAAGCAATGCGAAATAGCTTCCGTCCAGAGTTCCTGAATCGGATTGATGAAATTATCATCTTCCACGGTTTAGATAAGAAGGAATTGCGGCAAATTGTGCTACTGCAAGTCGAGAGATTGCGGAAAAGATTGGGCGATCGCAAAATATCCCTAAAACTCTCGGATACCGCACTTGACTTTTTAGCAGAAGTAGGATATGACCCAGTATATGGGGCGCGTCCACTGAAACGGGCGATTCAGCGCGAGTTAGAAACTCAAATTGCCAAATCCATCTTGCGCGGTGAATTCAACGACGGTAACACCATCTTTGTAGATGTGCAGAATGAAAGGTTGTCGTTTAGCCGTTTACCAGTTGAGGTGTTCACTAGCTAATTAAATTCATTAAAAATCTTACGCAAAGACGCTAACTTACACAAGAGCGCCTTTGCGTTTTTTTGAATTATATCCAACTTTTCCAGACTAATTTTGAATGCGGACTATTGTTATAGCGGTTCTCGATTTAGTGAGGTAAAAGAACCCCACCCCCAACCCCCTCCCCGCTCTTCGAGAGGGGGCTAAGATGTACCTCATGTGATTAGGAAACGCTATATACCAATTATTGAAGATTGGTAGTTTTGTTTTATTTAAACCAATAATTCTTACTCCACCTCATCTGACAGGCCAACTTTAGACCTCTTGAAATTCTTGATGATGGTCGCTGCACTTGACTTTTTAGCAGAAGTAGGATTTTTGAATTATCTTAGGGGGAAAATGGGAATCCTAAATTATCTTCATCAAAGGAATTGGGAAAACTCCTTCCTAGTCCCCAGCCCCCAGTCCATTTTACGAGGTGATAACTAATGATTAGTATAATTACACCAGTTTATAACGGTGAGAAGTTTATAGAATCCTGCCTTCAAGTTGTCATTAACCAAAATTTTGCGGAAGTCGAGCATATTATTGTCGATGGCGGTTCAACTGACCAAACAATAGATATTATCAAATATTACGCCAATCAACATCCTCACATCCGATGGATTTCTGAAAAAGACCAGGGACAATCAGATGCGATGAATAAAGGAATTGCTATGGCACAAGGACTGATTATAGGCATTTTAAATGTTGATGATTTCTATGAGCCAAACGTTCTTAGCCGCATCTCAGAACTCTTTAAAACTCTACCAGAACCTAGCTTAATTGTTGGCAATTGTAATAAGTGGGATCATCGAGGTAAGTTAATTCAGATTAATAAACCTAAACGACTCCGACCAGTTGATTTATTGATGGGAAAGCAAATTAATGATGATGGAATGATTGATGTCACTTTTCCTGTCAATCCATCGGCTTACTTCTACCACAAATCCTTGCATCAAAAAATTGGAGTCTACAAAGTAGAAGAGCATTATGTAATGGATATAGATTTTTTACTTAAAGCAGTTAAAGTAGCTCATGTCAAATATTTTAATGAAATTTGGGGAAATTATAGATATTATCCAGGAACGAAAACTTTTGATGATTCTACAAATGGGACAAGTGAAAGGCGAATCCAACAGTTGTTTAAGGACTATACTAAAACACTCTCCTTTTTTGAGCAATGGGAGATACGTTTGAATCGGATCATGATTTTTATTCCATTAAGAATTTTTTATTTTTCTAAGTATCCGCAACGATTACCTCAATCGATTCATAATCGATTCATGAAATCGATTTCGTCTTTAAATAGTAAATAAGAAGTGGTAGTGGCACGGCATATAGCAATCCTAAATCATTCGTGAACAACGATATCCCCGACTTCTTAGAGAAGCCGGGGATCTGAGTCTTGTGATTTTCACAAATCAAATAGGATTGCTATATATTATATCATGTCCGCTTGATTGCTTATTAAACCCGAAGAACCCCACCCCCGCCAAAGCTATGCTTTGTCTCCCCTCCCGAAGAGCGGGGAGGGGCTGGGGGTGGGGTGTATTGACTGTGGTTAGCATAACTAATTATGCGGACATGATATTATTGGTGTCAAATTAGCTTTTCTGATAAATCCCGTTAAAGAAGAAAGGCAGAATGCAATAATCAGTGCTTGCTCTGAACCCACCACTGCGTAGCTAAACCATGTCCGCTACTCCTGCAAAGAAGCTACACGCAGCGTCTCTTAGAAAGCGTCTTGTTCGCGTAGCATCCCGCAGGGAAGACCACCAAATTTATACTTCAAATCAGCAACGCCGGAATTTTTTATTGAGTCTTACACATAACTTGTCGCATTTTACGCATATTTGCCGGCAACTCAAAGTTCATTGCTTGTTGAATGAAAATTGATGGAATTGGAATCAGAGGGGTAGCTTGCACAGTATAAGCAAGTATTGTGCCATTACCACAATCTTTGAGTTCTAAATTGGCGTTAAAGTCCTCAAAAGTCCCTTTTTCCATGCGAAACTGGATTTGCTGCCCCAGCACTTCTACAACGTTGAGGTAAATTTCCACTTGAGCCGTGAAAAAGAAGAAGGCTTTTTGTGCTGCTTGATATAGACGCTTGACTTCACCTTTCTGTACTACCTCGCTCTTGGTAATATCGGGAAAATATTGCACCCACCGGGGATAATCAGTTAGTTGCTGCCAAACTTGCGATCGCACCATCGGCACATACATCCAGGCTGTCACCGCGCCACCTGACGTTTTATGCGATCGCGTTTCTACCAAAATTTCACCCTGTACCAATAACTTTTGCTTGTCTTGACTCCAAGCCATATCTGAACCTGCAATAATTGAGTCTGATATATAAGACGCAGACATAATGATTTTAGTTACTCCTCAACTCATCCACCTAAATGGAGTTGAAACTACAAGCCACAAAACTTGATTTAGATCCAACCCATTAAATTTTAGTTCCAGTCTAATACCTATCTTTCCCGGAAACAGTGATTTTCTGCTAATTATTTCAGTCACTTTACTGTAAAAACTGTCTTTCTTATCACAATTAACACAATCAATACTTAAGTGAGGTTGATCAGAGCAATATTTGTAGATGAAAACTGAGTTGTTAACAGCTAGAATGGCACAAACACAACCTAATATCAAGCACCTTACCCCTAGGTCTGGATCGCATCTCTCGATTTTTACGTGTTATTTCTGATGAAACTGTAACTTCATCGTAACTTCATATCTTAATTGTGAATATCAAGTGTAATCTCTGTTGAGTTGAGAGGAAAAGTAGGTGAGTCAATCTTCTTTAAATCGTAGATTAATCCAGATTTTTGGTATGCTTCTTGGCATTAGCGTCGCCGTCTGGGTACTCAGAGGCTTTGGGATTCTCACTTTTATTCCAGGTGGAATAATTTTGCTACTGCTACTAGGGGCGATCGCCATCGGGATTATCAGTTACGCCCAAAGGAGATGGTGGCGTATTTAATCGGGAAGCAATGCCAATAATTTACTAGGGGAAACGAACATGGCAAAGTATAAATGTACTGTTTGCGGCTATATATATGACCCAGCAGAAGGTGATGAAGATGGCGGAATAGCACCGGGAACAGCCTTTGAAGATACACCAGAAGATTGGTCATGTCCAACTTGTGGTGCCCAAAAATCAGACTTTGAACCTGATGAAGAGTGAAAATAACAGCTAGCCTAGAGAGTAGGTGCTGTAAAAGAGACATTTTTGAAATTGTTACCGTTACAAATTGTAGTTATTGGGGGTGGGGCTGCGGGTTTTTTTGGCGCGATCGCTTGTGCTAAAGCCAATCCTCAAGCCGAAGTTACATTACTCGAAGCCAGTCGCCAACCCCTAGCGAAAGTGCTAATTTCTGGTGGCGGACGCTGCAACGTCACTCATGCTTGCTTTGACTCTGAGGAATTGGTGCAAAATTACCCTAGAGGTGCAAAAGCTTTGCGGGGTGCTTTGACTCGGTTTGGCCCTCAAGATACAGTAGCTTGGTTTGCTGCTGGTGGAGTCTATCTCAAAACTGAAGCTGATGGGCGGATGTTTCCTGTCACCAATACTTCAGAAACCATTGTGGAATGTCTGATTAAAGCGGTGGCGACATCTGGGGTAAAACTGCGTATAGGGACACACGTCACTTCAGTGAAACGAACCTCAGCAGGTGAGGGGTTTGATATTCTGCTGAAGTCGGGAGAGACGATTAAATGCGATCGCCTACTTTTGGCAACCGGTAGTAGCCTTGTGGGTTATAAAATTGTCCGAGAGTTAGGTCATCAAATTGAACCCCCAGTACCCTCCTTATTTACCTTCAACATTGTCGATCAAAAGTTGCGTGATTTGGCTGGAGTTAGCGTTAACCCTGCCCAATTGCGGTTATCTGGGGGCGGAAAATCCCAATTACAACAAACTGGTCCATTGCTAATTACCCACTGGGGTTTGAGTGGTCCGGCTGTTTTGAAGCTTTCGGCTTGGGGTGCGAGAGTTCTGCACGAAAGCCGCTATCAAGGCACATTATTGATTAATTGGCTGCCTAATTTGCACCAAGAACAAGTGCGAGAAAAAGTTTTAGCAGTTAAGGATGAATGGGGAAAGAAAGCGATCGCATTGCATCGCGGCGTTGATCTCCCCCATCGTCTCTGGCAATATATCATTGCCCGTGTAGGTATCACCACAGAAGACCGTTGGGCAGAAATATCTAGCAAAACCTTAAATCAACTGGTGCAAGAACTTACTCTGGGACAATACTTAATCAACGGCAAAGGAGCCTTCAAAGAAGAATTTGTTACCTGTGGTGGTGTCAAGCTTAAAGAAGTCAATTTCAAGACAATGGAAAGTAGGTTAGTTCCTGGTCTTTATTTTGCCGGAGAAATCTTAGATATTGATGGCGTTACCGGTGGGTTTAACTTTCAAAGTGCTTGGACAACCGGGTATTTAGCAGGAGTGGCAATGGCGACTAGCGATTAGTACTTCGGCACAGGGAGCAGATATGAACCCCAACTTCAGCCGAAGGCAAGTTGGGGTACTTCACTCTCTCGTTCCTGGGCTGCTGCCTGGGAATGCCTATTAGGGGCTGCCGCCTCCAGTCAGACATTGAGCCAGAGACTCAATGAATGCATTCCCAGGCTCCGCCTGGGAACGAGTAATGACTTAACTACTCTAATTTGCGTCAATTGAAAAAAAAGGCGGGCAAGATGCCCACCTCAGAGAATTTTGAGAATATTCTGTTGCTATTAACCCAACAATTGTTTAGCCTTAGCCAACACATTATCAACGCTAAAGCCAAACTTCTCTAAACAAACATTACCTGGAGCCGAAGCACCAAAGCGATCGATACTAACGCAATCGCCTTCACTACCCACGTATTTGTGCCAACCGAAACTGCTGGCAGCTTCTACAGACAACCGCTTAGTGACAGCTTTCGGCAAAATCGACTCTTTATAAGCCGCATCCTGTGCTTCAAACAGTTCCCATGAAGGTAGCGATACAACCCGGACTTTCTTACCTTCAGCCGTGAGTTTTTCGGCGGCGGTGACGGCGAGGCTCAATTCTGAACCAGTACCAATCAGGATGATCTCAGGTGTACCTTGGCTATCAACCACGGTGTATCCACCCTTGGCCACCTTCTCAATGGAAGTACCTGCCAAGTTGGGGACATTTTGACGGCTGAACGCCAACAGAGACGGAGCATTTTGTTTCGCCTTTTCGATCGCTATTTTATAAGCGCCATAGGTTTCATTACCGTCTGCGGGACGAAACACTAATAAATTAGGAATAGCTCGCAAGGAAGCTAGAGTTTCAATGGGTTGGTGTGTTGGTCCATCTTCACCTTGTCCAATGGAATCGTGAGTCATCACCCAAATCACGCCAGCTTGAGAAAGGGCAGATAAGCGAATGGCAGCACGCATATAATCTGTGAAGATCAAGAAGGTAGCACCGTAGGGGATTAATCCCGAACTGTGGAGCGCTATCCCATTACAGATTGCGCCCATAGCATGTTCCCGAACTCCAAAGTGGATGTTAGGGTTTTCGTAATGCCCTTTTTGGAAGTCGCCCTTACCCTTGATTTCGGTCAAGTTGGAGTGGGTTAAGTCAGCCGAACCACCAATCAATTCAGGTAAAACCGCCGCCAGTTTGTTGAGGCAGGTTTCTGAATGTTTGCGGGTGGGCAATCCTTTATCTTCGGGGGTGTAGGTGGTTAGTACCTTGTCCCAACCATCGGGCAGTTTGCCGCTTATGTAACGTTCAAATTCAGCTGCTTCTTGGGGATACTTAGCTTTGTAGTCAGCGTATGTTTTATTCCATTCGGTTTCGTAACCTGCACCGCGTTCCACTGCTTTGCGTGTGTGGTTGAGAGCATCTTGTGGAATATCAAAAGGCTCGTATTCCCAACCCAAATTTTTCCGAGTCAATGCTATTTCGTCTCCACCCAAAGCAGCACCGTGAATACCAGCAGTGTTTTGTTTGTTGGGGGAACCATAACCGATGGTGGTTGTCACCTTAATCATTGATGGTTTATCGGTGACAGATTTAGCTTCTTCAATTGCTTTAGCGATCGCTTCTAAATCAGTATTACCATCTTTGACATGCAAAACGTGCCAACCGTAAGCTTCAAAGCGCTTAGAAACATCTTCGGTGAATGCCACATCTGTGGAACCGTCGATGGAAATGTGGTTGTCGTCGTATAGAGCGATGAGTTTGCCTAATCCCAAGTGCCCCGCGAAAGAAGCAGCTTCACCAGAAATTCCTTCCATGTTGCAACCGTCACCTAAAATTACGTAGGTGTAATGGTCAACAAGCTTGGTATCGGGTTTGTTAAATTTAGCGGCAAGGTGTGCTTCCGCGATCGCTAAACCAACTCCATTGGCGATTCCTTGACCCAAGGGACCAGTTGTGACTTCCACGCCTGGGGTTTCAAAGTTTTCTGGATGTCCGGGAGTTCTAGAACCCCATTGACGGAATTGCTTAATATCTTCAATCGTCACGCTATCGTAGCCTGTCAAGTACAGTAGGGCATACTGCAACATTGAGCCATGACCGGCAGACAAGACAAAGCGATCGCGATTAAACCACTTGGGATTCTTGGGGTTAAACTTCAAAAAGCGATCCCAAAGCACAAAAGCCATTGGAGCCGCGCCCATTGGTAGTCCTGGGTGTCCCGATTTTGCCTTTTCTACGGCATCAACAGCCAAGAAGCGGATCGAGTTAATACAAAGTTCTTCGAGGGATTGGGTTGCAACAGCCATAATCTCTTGTTTTTAACGACGGGTTAGCACTCTTTGTAGCTTCTCTTGCTGGGGTTATTTTAGATTCCCCATAGTATCTTCATCATCCCATTCCCGCTTGTGGATGGACAAGCGGGATCTCCTGAGTTTATGGTGATAAATCAAGCTGATAATTGGGTCATGCTGAACGCTTACTTTATATCCGAATGATATTTCTGATACTTTGGGGATTGGGGATTGGGGAATGGGGATTGGGCAGAGTTGGAGCAAACCTCAATTCTTGCCTTCTTTTAAATGTATTTCTTAAAGGCTAGTGTGACATTATGACCGCCAAACCCAAAAGAATTGGATATTGCTATCTCGACTTTTTGAGCGCGGCTAGAGTGAGGCACATAATCTAAGTCACACTCTGGATCGGGATTTTCCAGATTGATTGTCGGTGGAATTTGGTCATTAGCGATCGCCAGTACTGTTGCTATTGCTTCAATACCCCCAGAACCGCCCAATAAATGACCTGTCATCGATTTGGTGGAGCTAATTGCCACCTTATAGGCATGTTCTCCCAAGGCTTTTTTGATTGCTGAGGTTTCAGTTGAATCATTAGCTGGGGTGCTAGTGCCGTGGGCGTTAATGTAGCTAATTTGTTCGGGAGTTACTTGTGCATCCTTGAGAGCTAGTTCTATCGCTCTAGCTGCTCCGAGTCCACCAGGTACGGGGGAAGTGATATGGTAGGCGTCGCAGGTCATACCATAGCCGATCATTTCGGCATAAATGTGAGCGCCGCGATTGATGGCGTGTTGGAGTTCTTCTAGAATTAAAATTCCTGAACCTTCACCCAAGATAAATCCATTGCGATCGCGGTCAAAGGGACGGCAAGCATGAGCCGGATCATCATTGTTAAAAGAGAGTGCCTTGCAAGCGGCGAACCCAGCTATCGACAATGGTGTGACAGCTGACTCCGTTCCCCCGCAAATCATCGCCTGGGCATATCCACCTTGAATTAAGCGAAAAGCATCTCCTATGGCATTGGAGCCAGCAGCACAAGCGGTTACAGGGCAGGAGTTGGGACCTTTAGCGCCTGTGTGAATTGCCGTTAATCCTGCCGCCATGTTAGCGATCATCATCGGGATCATGAATGGACTACAGCGATCTGGACCACGGTTGAGGTAGATAGTTTGCTGGTCTTCTAATACCTTAATGCCACCAATGCCAGAACCGATCATGACACCTACCTGTTCTGCATTCAGGTCATTGATCACTAACTGCGCGTTAGATAGAGCCTGTTTTGCTGCCGCAACCCCAAATTGGGAAAATCGATCCATACGCTTGGCATCTTTACGCTCCAAGTAATCATGCGGATCGAAATTTTTCACCTCACCAGCAATCCGGCAATCATGGCGAGACGCATCAAATAATGTGATGTAGTCAATGCCATTGCGTCCACTCAATAATCCATTCCAATATTCTGTTGCTGTGTTACCTATTGGTGTAATCGCGCCAACACCAGTTACAACAACGCGTTTACGTGTATGATCTGTCATGATTCAGTTAAAAATGGCGAAAAAGCAGCAGGCAAAAAATTCGAGCCTACCAACTAGGTACTGGTGAGCCAGCGCGGTCTTAAAGGTTTCCTTTGTGAGCGACTGGCATCGGGTTTGCCGACTTAGAGCGAGTGGCGTTAGCGACGTTCCTAACGTCACCCAAAAGGTGACTAGGTGTTGGATAAAAATTTTCCCAATCCCCAATCCCCAATTAAGCTGATGCGGTAACTTTACTATTGATGTAATCTACTGCGTCTTGAACCGATGTAATCTGCTCCGCAGCTTCATCGGGAATTTCGATTTCAAATTCTTCTTCCAAGGCCATCACCAACTCAACGGTATCGAGAGAATCTGCTCCCAGGTCTTCCATAAACTTGGCTTGTGGTGTCACTGTATCAGGCGATTCAACACTCAGTTGTTCGATGACAATTTTCTTGACTCTTTCAAAAAGTTCCGTTTGGCTCATAAGTAATAAAATTCCTTAACCAGTTGCGAAGTTCTGCTCTTGATCGGAGACATTGTTTTGAGCATATACATCTTATCGTCAAGCGCGATCGCCCGCATACTGCCAAGGGTTTTTATCTGAGAAAACCTTTCTTCTAATGAAGAATGGGGTAAGTTTTCTCTTAATACTTGGGTAGTGGGGCATGTTACGCTATGGCCGATACCTTGTAAATGCTTCGGGTTTCCAATTATTGCTAAGATTTTTTACAATGTCTCCATCGGTATTTACAGCCTTGCTAGCAATAAGAATATGTAGATGCTGCGGCTTTTAACCTAGACGGTTAAAGGGTTGCTGAACATCAAACATCAGAACTTCGGTGCTAACAAGGGATGATAAAACAGTTATTGTTGAGAGCGATCGCTCTAACCCAAACATACTTCTATGCTACCTCACACCCTGAAATACGCTTACTTCCCCGGTTGTGTTGCCCAAGGGGCCTGTCGGGAACTTTACCAGTCAACTCAAGCCCTTACCCAAGCACTGGGCATTGAACTAGTTGAACTGAAAAAAGCTGCTTGCTGTGGTTCTGGCACATTTAAAGAAGATTCCCAATTGCTAGAAGATACGGTCAACGCCAGAAATATTGCTTTAGCAGAAGAATTAAATCTGCCCTTGCTTACCCATTGCAGCACTTGTCAAGGTGTTATCGGTCACGTCAATGAAAATCTTAAGGAATGTAAGACTTCTAACCCGAACTACATTGAACAGGTTAATGGCTTGCTGCACAAAGAAGGCTGTTCACCTTATCGTGGCAGTACTGAAGTTAAACATCTTCTCTACGCCTTGGTGACAGATTACGGTTTAGAGGAAATTACCAAACGTGTGACTCGGAAGTTAAGTGGATTAAAATGTGCCGCGTTTTATGGCTGTTATCTCCTCCGCGCCCAAAAATCTATGCCTGATGACGATCCGTTCCAACCGGAAGCGATGGAAAATATGTTTCGGGCGGTGGGTGCAACACCAATTTATTACCGAGGTCGGACACAATGTTGTGGTTGGCCGCTTTCTAGTTATGCCACTACCCAATCTTTCCAGATGGCGGGGATGCATATTCAAGACGCTTTAGCATCTGGTGCTGATTGTATAGTTACGCCTTGTCCTCTGTGCCACTTAAATTTAGATTCGCGTCAGCCAGAGGTAGAAAAGGTGATTGAACAGAAGCTAGGTTTACCAGTGTTGCATTTACCCCAGCTGATTGCTTTGGCACTTGGGGTTAGTCCCAAAGAACTAGGTTTAGACCGTCACGTTGTTTCCACAAAACCAGTTTTGGAAAAATTAGGATTTTAGCTTGACAAAGTACTAGGGTAAGGCGATCGCATTTCTATTTGTGACAAGGAAGCGTTTAATAAAGTTGCTGTCCAGATCCCCGACTTCTTGAACTGACTTTTCACGGCATCTGGAAAACCTCACCGAACAAGGCAAAAGTAAAAAGTAAAAAGGCAAAAGAAAGAAAAAGAAAAATGGTTTGAGAGCAACTAAATTTATTTATGGAATGAAATAAAAACATTTATTTCGAGACGCGCAGCGCGTTCGCCTTTGGCGTCTCCTAGAGAGAAATAAGGTGTCCTTATTAAATCCCCTCAATTTATTTATGGGGATTATCTTTTTACTTTTTACTTCTTAATTCTATTTCTCTCTTCCTTTAAGGAGGAGCCACTGCGTTGGGCGGCGAGCCACTCTTGTTGCACGTGGCGTCAGAGACTTTGAATTTTCCCGCTTCCCTCCTAGGGAAGGGGGTTAGGGGGTTAGGTTTTTGGTGGACTTTTCCACATAACGTGAAAAGTCAGACTTCTTGAAGAAGTCGGGGATCTAAATCTATTACAGCAGCAGCTTAATCATTACTATTTTTTAATTTACGTTGCAATTGTTTTAGCGATTGATACATATCTGGCAAGCGACTATAAATAGCAGATGCCTTGAGATATAATTTGTGAGGAAGGGCTGGAGTTCCAGAGACAATTTCTCCTGGGGCAACATCGTTATGAATTCCAGCTTGAGCCGATGCGATCGCTCCATCTCCCATTTTCGCTTGATTGGCAATTCCTACTTGCCCAGCTAAGATTACCCGATTTCCAAGTTTGACCGCGCCGGCCATACCAGCCTGACCTGCGATCGCACAGCCGGCACCAATTTGGCAACCATGACCTATTTGTACTAAGTTATCAATTACTGTATTGCTACCTATCCGTGTTTCTCCGACGGCTGGGCGGTCAATGGCGGTATTGCAGCCAACTTCCACGCCATCTTCTAGGACTGTGTAGCCAGATTGTTCCATTTTGAACCAACCAGTCCGGGTAGGAACGAAGCCAAAGCCTTCTGCACCAATGACAGCCCCACTGTGAATGACACAATCTGCACCGATGCGCGTGCGTTCGTGGATGGTACAGTTGGCGTGTAAGGTGGTGCGATCGCCGATTTTGGCATCTGGATAAATCACCACATTGGGATGAATGATTGCACCATTGCCAATTTCTACCCCTTGTTGAATCACAGCATGGGGGCCAATATAAACATCACTACCAACTTTTGCGGTGGAGTGAATTACAGCAGTGGGATGAATTTCTGGGATGGGGCGATATGGTTGGTAAAAAAGTGCGATCGCTTTGGCAAACAACAGTCGCGGATTTGGGGTCTCTATCCAGACAATACCCCTCTCTTGTGCAAGCATCTGTAATTTTTCGTCCTGGGGCAAAATTAAAGCAGTAGCATTGGTCTTGCTGACAAAAGACCCAAATTTTGTACCTTCTACGTAGCTGAGAGTACCGTTGGTAGCTTCATCAACGGCTGCTACCCCTGTAATTTCTAGGTCATGGTCTGGGTTGCTAGTCAGACTATGATTGGTAGCCGCATCACCAAATTGGCGGAGGATTTCGCTGAATTTCATTGTTCGGTGTGTTCAAAATTGATCTACAAAGGATGGTAGCTTTATTTTTGCCACTTTATACTAGCCAGATAATTAGTAATTAAGATAGAGATTATTTATCTTTTAGAAAGTTCGAGGTTTTCAAATGATTAATAATATACAATAATTCTGACTGGCTGCGAGTTGAAGGACTAAGCTGGGATAATTGGCTATCAACAGATTCTTAGAAATAAGAGTTAATCCTTAACTCAAGGGTATTATCTAGGCTGAAAAAAGTTGCGTAGTTTACCGCCGCAGGCATCGCTCAATTTTTTAGAGGCTATCTACTACCAAAAATATTGATTTTCTATCACTGTTGTTTGGCGGGTGCAGGAGTCGTATTTGAGCAGGTATTCACGAGCGATCGCTTCGTTTTCTCGCAGTGTTTCTACTTCTTTCTGTCCAATCTCGGTATCGGTAGATAACAAAATTACTTGATGGCTGGCGGATGGAAAGTAACGTTCAACTAAGTTACTGCGGTGAGAGGAGTCTAGTCTACCTAACGGTGTATCGATTGCTACTGGCAAGCGGTGTCCAGAGACTTTGGCTAAACCCCAGAGGAAGGCGATCGCTAGTAGTTGTTTTTCGCCAGCCGATAAACGATGCTTGGGAACTGGTTTACCATTGAAATCATACAAGGAAAGTCCGAAAGTATTAGTATCAATGGCAATACGATGCACTAAATCGGATTTGTGAAGGAGATAAAGGAAGCAATTTTTAACTTCTTCCTCTAATTTATTGAGCTTTCTCAAGGTTAATTTCTCACGGAAAATCTTGAGTGTTTCTTGAACTTTAGCCGCAGAGGTAATAATATGTTCGTTATTTTTATGTTTAATATTTTCTACAGTGTATTCACTTAATTCTTTTTTTGACTTAGCAATAATAGTTTCTAATTCAGCTAACCGACGGCGAATTGTTTCGTAATTTGCTTTAGCTTCAACAACTTGATTTTGTGCCACTTCTACTGCCTGACGCAGCTTTGTATAATCTTCTGGTGCTGCTGCTGTTTGCACTTGTCTTTCCAGAGTGATAATTTCTTCTTCTTGATTTTTGATAATAGCTAATTTTTCTTTTGCCGAAATTTGAGAATTTTGCAAATGATAGATGAGATTATCTAGCTGACTTAAGGTTTCATCATCAGCTAATAACCAAGGTGCTTCCATATCGAGAGTTTTTGCATATAAATTATCTACATCTTCGACTAGAAATGATTGAATTTTTTCAACTTGTGTTACAGCAATTTCTACCTGACTTAGCCAACTGAGTAAGCGCTGATCTCTCTCAATTAACAAATCTTTGGAAATTTTGATCTGTCGATGGCGAAATTCTTGTTCTCCCTGGGTTTGCACTTGAGTAAGTAAATTGGGAATTAATGCTAGAGGTAAAACATCAGCCGCCAATTCACACATTAACTGACGCACTTGTTCAATTTCCGCAGTTTTCGCTTTCTGCTGTATTTCTAGTTGATTGCGTTCTGCCGCAATTTTACCACCCTCAGAAATGAATTTATCAAAAGCTTCTTGCTGCTTTACTTCTAATTCTTCTAGCTGATTTTTGATATTTCCTAAATTCTGTTCAGTTTCTTGATAATCTTGTTGCTGTTGCGTCAATCTTTTTTCAATTTCTTCTAGATTAGCTAAATCTTTAGTATCAGCAAATTCTTTGCGTTTACGGTTAACTAAAATATCTAAATCAACTGCCAAACGATCTGCCAACTCTAGTCCAAAAAGTCCGCGAATAGCTTCAACAACAATTGGTGGTGGTATTTCCTGTTCTGCGAGTTCTTTAACCTGTTCACCATCAAATAGAAATAAGTTAGAAATTCCTAAAGGCAAAAGATTTTCTATATACTCATCCCAGATATTAACTAAAGCATCAGGCCATGTATCACTGTCACCTAAAATACCTAATGTATCTTTACCATCTTTAGGGTTTTTTGTCCAACTACGCACAACACGGTATTTTATTGGCTTATCATTTTCAATATGTTCAAAAAGTAATTCAATCCGGGTATCTGCAACGGGATCGATTCTCTTGGAAAGTTGCTCCTCTTGGGGAGACCCCAAGACCGCACTTTCCGCTTTGTTGTTAACACATTGATTGAGAAAATCGCCATAACTTAAATTACCACGGGTAGAACATTGGGCGCGGGGTCCATAAAGGGCGAGACGAATGGCATCCATTAGCGTAGTTTTTCCGCCGCCATTCATGCCACCTAATAGGATAATTGGACGCGAGTTTTCTTCATCAGTTTTTGGGTTAAGATTAATTACCTGTTTACCACTGTAAGGGCCAAAGTTTTGTAATACGAGTTCAAGAAATATCATTGATTTTTAAGATTATTAAATATTGGGGAAAGAAATACCGGGCAAATGTGATTCGCGGTTATGCACTCAGATATCGGGCGAATAGAATTCGCGGTTATGTAGGTGAAGTTTATCAGATATCGGGCGAATAGAATTCGCGGCTACACAGGCAAAGTCCGCCTTCGCGGACTAAATTCGTATATAATCGTGGGTTTACTTGGGAGTTAGTTACCAGGTGGGAATGATTGATTTTTGGCTATGGTGGGTAGCTTGGTTTCTGATGTAATTGGCTATATTATCAATGGCATCATGACTAACTGTAAAAGCTCCATAGCTACCTTGCCATTTAAAAAACTCATCTGGCTTGATTTCATGGGTGATGAAATGAGAAGAACTTCCCTTAATTTGTTTAACTAATTCAGAGATACTGATGGTTGGCGGAAAACCCGTTAGCAGATGGACATGATCTTCAATACCACCAATCGCAATTACGGTACACTTTAACTGTTCACACTCCTGAATAATAGCTGCATAAACTAACTTCTGAATCTCAGGCGTAATTATAGGCAATCTATCCCAGGTCGCCCAAACATAATGTACATACAATTGTGTAAAACTTGCTCTCATTTTCTTTAACCCACGCAGGCGGGTTTCCTCTGTGTAGCCGCGATTTCCAATCGCCCGGTATTCTCTATTATTCTGAATCTTTCTTTTTAAATTTCATACTTCCCCAAGTTACCTGTTCATCACTTTCACCTTCATCTACCTCATTGATTGCTGCAACATCACCCAAAGTCATCTGCTTGACTTTTGCAACATCACCTTGACTAACTGCTTCGCTTAATTCGCGTTTCAAACGAGCATTTTTGATCGCATCTTCTGGAGAACGGGAACTCGTATTAAAACATTTTTCTAGGGTGTCGTATATTCCGACGCGACGAGTCTTTTTGCGATACTGGCGTTCTGTGTCTAACAATTTCGCCATCAGTTCCAAGTGCATCGCGTCACCTTCACAGATTTCTTCTAATACTATCCATTCATCACGACCTAGTAGGCTATAGTCAGCACCAGGACGGGGGTCTTGAAATTCTTCGCCAGTCACTTCTTGATAAATCCGGGGTAAGCTATCATCAAATTCGTGTTTGTCTTCTAGCCAAATGCGGCGAATTTCGCTCATTTCTTCGAGAGTAATTAGAGTTATGTCGCGCATATTTTCTGGCGCTGTCCGACGGGTTTGTGTTTGCGCTTCTAATAATCGTCTAAGCCAATGTTCCCGCCAATATTTGGTATAGGGTCCGGGTATTGGTTCGACAGAAACTTCCCCATTTTTATTGCGTTCAAAAAGCTGAACATCTCCCCAAATTCTTCTAAAATCTCTTTTGTCCCAGTCATCTTTAATATCTAGTTCGTTACGGATATCTAATAGAGGCTGCATCCATTCTTTCTCTTCATCATTTTGGATCATCGCTTCCATCGATTTATCCTTACTAACGATTGTGCAAACCCAACAGCCAAATCGGGAATCACCACAGCTAGGAGTAGAAGTATCAACAACTAGTGGACATTCATTATCGGCTGTTGCACCTCGATACATAATAAATAAGTCTTTGTTGCTATATCCCCAAGAATTTTGCCACTGATTTAAGTAAATCCAAACTTCATCAGTACGCCAATCTTCAATAGGAAGATAAATCAATGAGTTAGGTCGGTTGGGATTAGTATTTATATGATCACGTACCCGCGATTCTCTATGTTTAGCCATCGTAGCAGCACGTTTCGTACTTTCAGCCTTGCGTGTACCTAAGACAAGAATTACTTCACCACTAGACCTAATAACTGCACGAATAAAGCTGTCAGATGGCTGAATTTTAAGGCGTTCTGTACACCATCTAAATCTGTTCCGTGGCGCTGGGTAGCCTTTCCCAATTAAGTTTACCCAAAAGGTATCCTTAATTGCAGGATAAAGCAAATGGGGTTCAATTGGCATTTCTTGCTCTTTAGCAGCAACTTTCATCTGTTCTAAAGAGTTACGTACCCAAACAGAGACCACAGGGTTTTCTACCAGCGTATCAGTTGTAATAACATGAATAGTCTTTTTTCGCTTTTCCTGGGGGAGTGCTGCGATCGCATTCCAGATCAGCTGTAAAGTAGCAGTACTATCTTTTCCGCCCGAATAGCCCACTACCCAAGGTATCTCATCTAAACAATACAATTCTTGAATTTCAGTGGTGAGAGCTTGGATATAGTCCACTAACTCTGCTACAGTACGTACTTGCTGAACTGTCTTTTCTGGTTGTTGTGCTGTAGTCATTTCTCCTTCTCTCTGGAAATACTGGTGTAATATTGGGGCGAATAGGGCGAATAGAATTCGCGGCTACACAGACAAAACCCACCTGCATGGGTTGAAGAAAAGTAATATCTGGGCGAATAGAATTCGCGGCTACACAGACAAAACCCACCTCCGTGGGTTGAAGAAAAGTTTTTAAAAACTTTACTACTTATATCCAATTTTTTGGATAATTAAACTACATAATCCTATTCTGTTTTTAAAATTTAACATGAAAGATAGTGCATCTGACTCAACTGCTGACATCGCTAGAGAGTACCTGGAACGAGAAAACAAGGAAAAACAGGTACTAGCTTTACTCCTAGAGAAGTTTTTAGGGAGAAAAGATCAGATTCTCGTTCAAAAAACCGAGATGGGTGGTACTGAGGCTTATGTTAGCTCTGTTACCTTGGAATGGTTTGCCGGTCGGGTTCACTTCGCCTCTGGCTTACCTCTGTTTCAAAAAAAGTATAATTCTGAGACTGATAATGTCGAGATTGACGCAGATAGTATTGATGAAATTCAACAGCGTCCCCTTGATTGGTCACGTCAAGCACCGCTAGTCCAGTATTTAGCGGCTCGACACAATCACAAGTTTCCGCCAGTGCTGGTAGTAATTAATCAACCGTGGGTGGATAATCCTAAAGCTGCTGAGTGGGATAGCGAAGGACGCGCCACAAAATCTACTACTGATTTCATCCCCCTAGATAAAGACGCTAAAGTAGGTCTGCTAAATATTTCTGAGGATGATGTAACTATTTATGCACTAGATGGTCAACACCGATTAATGGGTGTACAGGGGTTGATGGAGTTAATTAAAACTCGCAAACTCCAGCGCTATAAAAAAGATAAAGGTGCTGATGACAGTTTTATTACAGTCAATGATTTGATAGAAAAGTACCAAGTAGACCTTGCTTACTTGCAAAATTTACCCAAAGAAAAAATTGGTATTGAGTTCATCTGTGCGGTAGCGGCTGGGGAAACTCGCACCCAGGCGAGGCGGAGAGTAAGATCGATTTTTGTTCATGTTAACCTGATGGCTGCACCCTTGACTAAAGGGCAACTAACACAGTTGAATGAAGATGATGGTTTTGCGATCGTTGCTAGAAAAATTGCAGTTACACATCCACTATTAGAACAACGACAAGATCGTAATCCCCGTGTTAATTGGAATAGTGCAACAGTGGCTTCCAATTCTACAGTTTTGACGACCTTGCAAGCTCTGCAAGATATGTCTGAGCGATATTTGGGTCAAAAGTTCCCCCACTGGAAACCCTTGGAGAAAGGTCTAATTCCCATGCGTCCAGAGGATGAAGAACTTGAGCAGGGAATTGAGGAATTTAAAAAGCTATTTGATTCTTTGGCTAGTCTTTCTAGTTATAAGATTTTAGAACATGAGGATACACCAGCTTTACGACGCTTCAGCTTTGAAAAAGATGGCGGTGAAGGAAATATGCTTTTCCGTCCGGTTGCTCAAGTTGCATTAGCGCAAGCTTTGGGAATTTTGGTTTTTAAAAAAGGTTTTTCCCTAGCAGATATTTTTAAGAAACTGCGGAAGTTTGACCAGCAAGGTGGCTTTAGTGGTATGGAATATCCCCAATCTCTTTGGTATGGGGTTTTGTATGACCCAAATAAAAAACGAGTACAGGTTGCTGGACGAGATTTGGCGGCGAAGTTATTGGTTTATATCCTGGGTGGAATTCAGGAACAGATGGAACGTGCTGAACTTCGTAAGGCTTTGGCTGATGCTAGGACTGTAGAAAATAAAACAATAGGTTTTGATGGCGAGTTTGTTGAACCGAAAGCGGTAGGACTTCCACCTGTTCTGTAATTATGCTTGAAAGATATTTTGGCGATGCCATTGCAGCGCTTCCTGTTCTGGAAAGTGTTGCTCTGTATTTGGTAAAATTATTGTTTCACCATGAAAATCTTTCATAGGTTTAGCATGGGGAGATACTTCTTCCAAATCATTGCTAACTATAATTTTGTATTGGTCATCTACAGTAAACCAACCGCTATCAAATGCCCAATGATGGTTTTTACACAGTGCTATTCCATTATGAATTCTACTGTCATAAAATTGCGAAAATGGCTTTATATGTGCGCCATCAACGATATTTTGAGTTACAGATTTAGTTACTTTTAGTCCACAAAAAGCACATTTGTAATCATAAATATTTACAATGGCTTTCCTGAAAAAAGCATTTCTAATTACTGCTTTTCTTAATCTCCATCTAGGATTAGGATCTAAATTCCTATAATCAATAGTTTTGTCTATTTCTAAGGGTACATCTTCAAAATTTTGGTTAATTTTTAAAAAACCTTCTATCGTATTATCTTCAGATGGTAGCCACGCTGAAACAAGTGCATCAATTAATATTTGCTTAGAAATTTCATCTTGAATGAAATTAAATAATTCATCATCCAAATGTGCATAGTCAACATCTTCCTTGAGTTTGGGAATTGTTTGCGGACGACCACCATCATATTCAGAACTATACTTAAGATGCCAAAATTTCCCCTGATCATTTTTTAGATGGAAAAAAGGAAGGGCAAAATCACTTCCCTTAAAAGTACTAGAAGCAAGTACTTCCCAATACTTCTTGAAGGTATCAATCAATTCATCTGATATTTTAATACGATTATCTATTATTAAATCTCGTGTAATTAGGTCAATTATAGATAAGATTAATATGGGTTTATTAAGAGCATCACCCTTTTTCGGACTTTTATACACCTTAATCTTAGAGAAACATTCACAGTAATAAACTAAACTTCGCTGATGTGCTGGCTGTTGTGCTTTACTCATTATTTTATATAATCACAAGTATTTTCTCAATGTTGTGGTAATTATTATAGCGGTTCTCGTTCACGTGAGGTACACCCGTAGGGGCAATTCATGAATTGCCCCTACACCTTGCGATATAATGTTGTACCGCATCTGAGTGGTAACCGCTATAGTAAGCGTGGATTGATGATATTTTATGAAAGAAATTTGCTTAAATCAAAATCCTCTTCTTGGGAGTTATCTTGAAACCTTTCATGGCTGAGAATCAATAAAATTCTTTCAGAATAATCTACTGCACCCCGGATTTCTGATTGTAAGATTTCAAGTCCACCATTCGCATATTCTTCAAAAATATAATTACTTTTTTCGTTATTGTTTCCTTCTTCGAGAGATAAAACTTTTATATCTTGAGTTTCAGCAATTGCTATTAAATTTATTACCGTATTATATCCCCTGACTATAAACTGTTCTTGGGGTATTGGCGATGGTTCCCTTTTAGAAATCTCTCCCAAAGCCACCCGCCTTTTATGCTTTGCACCCAAAGCTGCTGCAAACACAATCACATCAGCAAAAGTATTAAAAGGACCTGTTCCACCATCTGAAGATGTTAAATCCTTCACCAACTCAGCCTTATCTTTAGCAACCCTGATTCTGCCAGTTTCCGCCATTGTTTTAATATTTAATGTGTAGCTATCTTAACCGAAAGTCAAAAGCGATGCCTAGATTGGGCTTTGCCTACGCTCCCATAATGGCTATCATTCTATACTAAGTACAATAGCGATCGCTTAAACAAACAAATTATTCACTAACATAGTCTATCCTGGCACTGCGGGTTCAACTTCAGCCACCTCACCAGATAAAAAAACTGAAATCATTGAATTACAAAATATCCCGAATAAAGAATTATCTTCCAGAATAATAGCTGTTGAACATCTTATATGTCGCCTCAAGACATTCCAAATTGCTAGTGAAAGTTCGGTCTGAACAGGAATAAATACAGTCGGATCATTAAAAGTATTTGTGGATTAGTTAGGTTAGGGACTGACAAATAAAAAAATATCCCAAAACTGACGCAAAAATCCTCTCTATTTCTCTTCTCTCTGTGTTCTCTGCGTCTCTGTGGTTCGTTTTTTGGATAATTTATTTCTTGGAAGTCCCTTACGACTAAATCGATTAGTTTGATTCACATAAATAATTAGTAGCTGCTCTGAAAAATGATTTTTGTCTCTTCTATTTTGGCAGAAAGTTTTGATAAAATATCCGTTTATAGTCAGGACTTACGCAACTGGCACAGCGCGATCGCAATTCCCCATCCCGGCAACCTGCGGTGTGGTGGGAGTACCCTTACGGAGGACTGGATGGGAGCTAACCTCAAACAGATTGCCAACTATTTAGACAACCTTGGTTGGGACTACCGTTTTGATGAAGAAGAAGACCGAATTATAACAGGTGTGGAGGCTGATAACTTAGAAGATTTCCTAATAGTTGTGCAGTTGGATGAAGAGGGAAAATTTTTTCGGGTATTTGCCCCTCAAGTTCTGGCAGGAATTCAAGACCATCCTCACAAGGCAATTATCCTACAGACAATGCTTGCCATTTCCTGGGAAACCAAAATGTTGCAATGGGAGTATGACCCATCCGATGGTGAAATTCGTGCAATTATTGAGTTTCCTTTAGAAGACTCCATTCTCACAGAAAGACAATTTCACCGTTGTCTGAGTGGGTTAATTCAGATTGTGGATGGCATAGCGATACCTCGCCTAAAAGAAGTGATGGCCACAGGTCTCGATCCGGGGAATATAGAACTTGGGGAAAGACTGTTACTCAGTATCCAAGAAGAAGCCCCAGGATTGTTAGATTTGCTGGAAAAAGCAATGGAAGCGCGAAAAAAACGAGGAAGTTTTAAGGACGAGTGAGACGGAACATCACTTAAATAGCTATACTCCAAAGTGATACCCTCACTATATACTGAAATTTTCTGGGGCTGGATATTATGACATCCTATGCAACCTCCTCTGCCAAAGCGGAAATGAGTGAACTCCGGCGGTTGAAAGGCTTACTACCGCCAGAATTACAGAGCTGGGTCACGGTTGAAGGCACAACTGAGGTCAATCCACCCCTGGTTCGCTGCGAAGAAATTGGTAAAGACCAGGTAGAAATTCAAATTGACTTGGTGAAATGGGATGCCCTCGCAATGGATCAGCGTAATCTGCTGTTCTGGCATGAAGTTGCTCGCGTTCAAAATGACACAATTCCTAAAGATGGTTGGGAAATGGCAGCACTAGCCATCGGTTTAGGTGGTGCTGTAGGCGAATTGTGGGTACAAGATGGATTGCTGCTGGTGTTAGCTTTGTCGCTGTGTAGCGTGTCAGGCTGGCGACTGTACCAAAAGAATAATGGGGAAAAACAATTAAAAGAATTGCTGAATGCTGATGAGAAAGCGATCGCTTTGGCAACTCGTTTTGGTTATAGCCTCCCTAATGCCTACAAGAGTCTTGGCAGCGCCTTGAAAACCCTGATTGACAATACTCCTGGTAAGCGCCAACGGTCGAGATATGAAGCAAGACTCTCTGCTCTCAAACGCAGTGCTAATAAAGCAAAAACTAAATCCAAAACTCCAGAAGAGGACGCACTGTAATTAGTTAGGAGTTAGCGCCGTGTGCGACTTTCTTTCAAACCTAACCCCCAGCCCCTTCCCTGCCAGGGAAGGGGAGCAAGAATCAAAGCCTCTCGACCTTTCGGAGAGAGGAATGGAAGCGGGGTTACAAGAATTAAGTCGCACATCGCGTGAGTTAGGAGTTAAGTCATTGCACCCCACACGCCAGATGCTCCACTTGGGGAGACCCCAGACGCTCTCTACGAGACGCTAAAAGCGAACGCGGACTCGCTAACGCTACGCTATCGCTTTTAGCGTCTCCCCTTCTCCCAAAGGGAGAGGCTAGCGCCAAGGGAGAAGACCGCACTGGCTCCCCTTAATCCCCTAAGAGCTCTTCGGGAGGGGAGACAAAGCGTAGCTTTGGCGGGGTGGGGTTCTTCAGGTTTGATAAGTAATCAAGCGGACATGATATCACTCCTCACTCTGCCTTCGACTGGGAATGACTACTGAGGGGGCTGCTGCCTCTCTGATTAATTAGCAGCAGCAGCGCAATTACCATTTCACAAAATCTTACTTTTTTCTTGACTACATCTTTATCAAACTCAAATTTTACAACTGGTTCAGCATTTTATGCGTCTGGGGGATCACACGCACATGTTTGATAAACCGCTTCATCAAAGCTTGCCAGGTCAAAACTTGATCGCTTGAAGGGGCAAGTACAGGTATTTGTGAAAATTGTTCAGATACTGCTAAAGGCGTAACAGGTTGTAAAAATACTGAGATATCTGGACTAACCTCTGCCACCAACGAAGCTGAACGTTCCAACTCGGCGGGATCTGTGTTTTGAGACACAATTATCTTGACAAAAACATTTAAATATGAGTCATAACATAACTGGAGAGATTTACTATGTTCTTGCCAATGACTTTCGCCGCTAACACTGGGCAATTTGAAATCCATACCTACAGAGTCTAAATAGGGGAGAATCATTGCTAGTTGTTCTGGGCGATGTCCGCCAGTTTCTAAGTATATAGGTAGACCAGTTATGGCTCGCACTTGGGGTAGAAACTGCGTTAAAAATGGGGCATGAAGAAGTGGTTCGCCTCCAGTTAAGCTAATGCTATCGTGTAGACAAGGTAGATTTTGCTGTTTTACCCATTCGATTAATATGGGTAATGGGACAGGGTTAGAGTGGATTTCAAAGTCGCGCAATCCGGGCGATCGCTCTATCCGACAAGTATCAGGTGCATTCCAAGTCTGGGCACTATCACAAAAGTGACAGCGCAAATCACACAAAGCAAAACGAATAAATATCTGACGTGTCCCTACATTCAGTCCTTCTCCTTGAATGGCAGAAAAGACCTCAATCAGGCGTGCGGTAGGTGTAACCGTATTTTTAGCAATCATTATGATCAGAGCAACGCGATCGCGCTGCGTCGGCACAACAGCAAGGATATTTTTTGGCTTCTTGTTCTATTGTGAATCGTCGCTAGCGATCTCCAATCTCAGCCCCGGTAAATAGCAATTAGTCCTTATTACTACTGATTCCGATATTAGGTGAAGTAATTTTGTAGGACAAAGTAGTGTTTGGCAGATTACATTATACATGGCAACGAAAGTGCAGAGCTTCATGACTAGCCAACCGACAGAGGTCGATTTCCCAGTTAATTCCCTAAACGATACGGCTATAGTGCAGATGCCGACGCGGTTAAGCGTGCTGGAGGCTTTAGGCTTTAAGCAAACCTGCCAAAGCTTAATCCAGCCCAATTCACATCCAAAGGAAATTATCATTGACTTTCACCAAACTACTTTTATGGATAGTAGTGGTTTAGGTGCCTTGGTCAGTAATTTTAAATACGCCCAGACGAAGGATATTACATTAACATTGCGGAATGTAACACCTCAGGTAATGGCAGTCCTAAAACTTACGGGATTGGATCAGGTTTTTCCTCTTGAGTCTGTGGAGGATGGGTCGTTAATACAACAAGAAGACCTAGTAGATAATCGGAAGACAACTTCCCGGAAAGTTGAGCAGTTACCCACTACTCACCCTTCTGTGGCATCTTGGATGAAACGGTTCTTAGACATTATAGGGTCAATGGTCGGTTTATTAATTACAGGAGTTTTATTTATTCCCATTGCGATCGCTATTCAAATTAATGATCCTGGTCCGGTTTTCTTTAGTCAAACCCGTTGTGGCTGGATGGGGAAGCGGTTTGAGATTTGGAAATTCCGCTCTATGTGTGTGGATGCGGAAGCGAAGAAATCCCAAGTCAAAAACGAAGTGCAAGGTGCTTTTTTCAAGAATGAGAATGACCCCAGAATTATCAAGGTAGGACGCTTTTTACGGCGAACTAGTCTTGATGAACTACCCCAATTTTGGAACGTCCTCAAAGGAGAGATGAGTTTAGTAGGCACTCGACCACCTACACCCGATGAAGTAGAACGTTATGAAGTACCAGAGTGGCAACGTTTAGATGTTAAACCTGGTATGACTGGCGAATGGCAAGTAAATGGACGTTCTACAGTCCGTAGTTTTGAAGATGTAATTCGTCTGGATTTGCAATATCAAAAAAATTGGAGTTTGGTGTACGATTTAAAGCTAATTTTGAAAACTATAGCTATTCTGTTTAATAGAAACAGTGGTGCTGTTTAGCTAATTACCCTTATTTACAATTTTTTGGTAATTCCCAACTCTCACGATAATTCTTAAATACACCCAAGCCGAAAATAGGCTTGGGTAAATTTTAGGTTCACCTACAGCACTAGGCAAGTGTCATCCTCTACTTAACAAACAAGTAAGTAAAAAGTGAATCCATGCGTGAATGGCAATATGCTGGCATAAATTGTGAGAATATTTCTTGGACATAAACAATGTTAAAATCGCTGGTTTCAAAACTTAAACCTAGTAAACCTGAGCCAGCAAAAAATGAGAAAATACAAGAGCGATCGCGCATTCTAAATTAAAGGCCGGACAATTGTTTAATATATTCAATAACTTGGTCTTTACTGATTATTCTTTCAACTGGCACACAATAAGATGGATAAATGTAATAAGTTTTACCAGATAGATAACTTTTACGCTGATCTTTGATGATTCCATACCTATCAGGATAAATAAACCACTCAGTACTAGGACGTTTTGGTGTTATCGCTCCCCAAGCTACATTAGACTTTAGACAATACCAAATAATTACTGTAGGTGGATATATCCACTGTTTACTCTCTACTTCGCCACACATCCATCCTTTATAACCTGGTGGCAATTTCTTAGGATCTGTAGTGTTTCCAGGCACACTTTTTACAGATATCCAAAATAACTTATTACCTAAACTATCATACACGGGAATGTCTTCATCAGTACCAAACTGACTCATAATCGACTTTCCTACATTAATACCTCTTTTTTCTAATCCATTACAAACCTTTTTGACTGCAACATCTCCTTCACCCTTTAATTCTTCCCAGTTCATGCTTAGTATATTGTTTTGTTAAAACTCACCTGTCATTGTTTGATCCTCAATTTCTAATAAAGGATTACTGAATTGCTTTTCTACTAATTCTGTGAGAATTTGATTACAATATTCAGAAATTTCTGGGTATTTTTGTGCTATCCATCCCACAGGTGTAATTACTAATGGATCGCTAATATCTACACCCATCTTCATCATTTGTATAGTTTCTTCTATCGCTTCATATAGAACGGCTTGTAATTGAGGAAATTTCGTATCCCGGTATGCATATTTATGTACGGAAAGAACATCATTGAGGGTTAAACCATGTTCTTTTATAGAATTAATATTTTCTGCTAAAGGAGAATATAAATCTGGATATATTTCTACCTTCATTAATACAGAACGTATATACTCTCTTTTTGCCTTTTTGTAATTAGCAACTAAGTTTTTACAACTTTTGATTGAAGGTAAAAGCATCTGAAACCAAAACTTCATTTCAGACAATACTTTTTTTTGCCCCAGTTCTTGATCTACAAGCAGTTTGTTAGCTGAGATATCTAACATCCAACGGACGTAGATCGGGCAAAGCCTCCAATAATATGTGACAACTTCTGTGAGTAATTTGAAGGCTTCAGTATAGTTTTTGTATTGTGTTGCTTTGTTATTGTTAGTTTTAGCTTCCTTGACTAAATTTAAGTAATATAACGCCAGAGAAAAATTTTTATTTATTTGTAATAAATATGAATAATTTTTTAATAATTCAAAAACTGTATTTAGGTTATTTTCCTGATACTCTTGTGCAAGTTTGAAAGCTAGATTACTTGCTTCTTGGAATTTATGAGATTTTATTGATAAGTCGTTAGCCGCTTCAGCTTCAGCTGCCAAATGAGTTATTTGTACAAACATTGAAGTGGCTGGAGATTGGGAACTAATACGTTCTTCCAATCTGTGTCTAGTTTGAATAACTAGGTTTTGAAGCTCATTTATGTCAATAGTTTCTAACAAATCTTTGTTAAAAACACCTTCTGGGTTTGTAAGATAAGGCGTTTTCATGATTTACCTATCCTCAAAACAGTAGTCGCAACGATTACCATATTTTTCAGCCTAATACAAAGGCGCAAAGAAAAACTCTGCGCCTCTAGATGAACTTAACCCACGAACTTCTCAACACCAACTACTTCAACTTGTTGCACTTCTGGCAACAAACGCTTCATACCTTGCTTAACAAATCCCTGCAAAAAACCAATCTGCTGATTTTGCTGAAATACCTTTTGCAACGTTTGCCGCAAATTATCCAAATTTAAACCAGTCCCAGAATCGATCGCTATTTCCTGCTGTTGGAAATATTCAACTAGACTTAACCCTGCGACTCTAGTCAGATAAGCTGCACTGACTCCCTGCACTAAGCCACCAGCAACAAAGGTAACGGCATTACTTTTGAGAACAGTACCAATCGCCTTTGTCGAAAGTTCAACTAAACCCAATTTCAGCATCAAACTTCCCATTGTTCCGGCTACAGTTTGCGCCTGTTCCAAGGAAAATTTCTGCTGATAGATATTCCCCAAATCCATTACCATTTGAGCATTAATTGCCGCAGTGGCCAAAATATCAAGGGCTGGGACTGGGTTAGCAAAGGCAGCAGCCGCAGCTATCCATTGATATTGTTCAATAATTGGGGTGGCGCGATCGCGTCTGGTTCCATTCAGCCAGTTTTTCGCCTCAGCTTTCAACAACCCGGCTTTCCTCATGGTAGTTAGCCAAACCAGGCGTTGTCTTTGCTGTACCAAAACTTCACTTAACTGCTGTGTCAACTGCTGGGTATCTGCTGCTGGTTGTTCCATCCACTCTTGCACAGCACCATCAGCTTCATGCTTTCGGACTTTGATGGCAATGGGAGAGGCGGCAGTTGCAACTACATTTCCCTGCATTCGCTGTTTCAATGACAGCAAGATGCTGGCGCTTTCATCGGCTAAATACTGATCTTGTTTATTGAAAACCAGGATTGCGGGCTGGTTTGCTGCTTTTAGCTGCTGTAAGGTTTGAAATTCTGAGTCTGTCAAATCACCGTTTGTCAGGAATAGAACAAAATCTGATTTTGCAACTTCTGCTAAAATAGCTGCATCGGAATTTTCACTCGCTTCTCTAAATAAAGGTGCTGTCTCTTCTAAAGACACAAAATTTTGTGTCTCGACATTTTGCTTTAGCACTTGAATTAAAGTGCTTTTACCCACGGATTTACCGCCAGTCACAGCCACTTTAATTTCTTGTCTGTCTAATTCCCACAACAATTGGGAAACTTGTTCTCGCAGTGTTTGTAACGCCGGATGGTTTTCTGATTCTTGTGCCAGTTGGTTAATTACAGTTTCAGCAATAGAAATCGCACTTTCCACAGTCGCCCGATTTACCACCATACCATCTAGCTGCTCTAAACTGTCTTTCGGGCGATTTTGTTGGAATAACCACAAACCACCGCCTACAGCTAAAGCACTCAACAAACCAAACTCACCCACCTGCACTATAGAATCGTGCCAACTGTCCAACATCCACAGAGAAAAGGACAGTCCCAATCCTCCCACTAAAATTGGTCGCTGCAACTTCACAACCATGATTCTCCGCGCCTTTTAGATGGCTATTTCTTCCAGAATAGATTAAAAACCTGCTTCTGGGAATTGAACAGGCGATGGAACACAATTTTCTTTACCTACAGATGCCTCTAAAATTAACTCCCAAGCCTCACCACGATCAGTAGTCCGAGCTAATTCAACATAAAATGCTACAACTCTACGCAAATCTTTACTAAGCTAACATTGAGTTATCCCAAGAGTCTAAGATTTACAGGATAAATAAATATGAATACAAAACTAGTTGAATGTATAGCGCAGATTATTTTATCCTTATCTGAAGAAGAACGCGAACTTTTAGAAACAAAAATTACTGCCGCAGCGCCATCTTTTAAAGTTCCTCAGTCAATTCAGAAAAATATATCAGACTTAGAGAACCGCTTAAAAACATTTGAAGCACAATATAATATGTCATCAAGTAGCTTTTACCAGCAATTTAAAGCTGGTAAATTAGGAGATGCAATGGACTTTTTTGAGTGGAGTGTATTCTATGAAATATGGGATAATACACAAAAACAATTAGCATCCACTCAGAGTTAACTTTCTGATGGAACTCCAGGATTATATTAGCAGGGTGAAAACAAAACTGAATGAAAGTTCAGTAGTCTATGCAGTTGTAATTGTTGATGAAAGAATTTTACTGAATCGGGGTTACTTCCGCGCCAGATTAACTTTCAAGAACGGTGATTTTCTGGAAATTGCTGAGTCTTTTACTAATCTGCAAAATAAAAATAATTAAATAAAACAAAACCCCGGAATCTTTTAAAATTCCGGGGTTTGATTTCAATTTGGTGGCGGGAAGTGGATTTGAACCACTGACCTTCGGGTTATGCTTACCAACTACAACTTTCGTTGCCCAGATTTACTGGTTTGTGGTCTGGACTGTCCCTTCACCCTCGGCGTTACCGTTAGGGTGTCTGCCTTCCAGTCTCTACACCTTCTCCATTTCTGGAGCTTGGTTCGGGATTACCGCGCTATTGGCTTCCCCGAGTTTGACAGATAAACGCACATAAGTTTCTTTATGTACCGCCCATAGCAAACTTAACTAATAAGCGTGTAGTTAACTTTGCCCGTTGAGCCCGACGAGCTACCAGGCTGCTCTATCCCGCGTCGCTCTTGACTTTTTTATCATAACCCATAGTCAAGAGTTTGGCAACTACAAAAATGATAATTCTCCAATTACTTCTAAACGCTTGTATTTCCCTAAGGTGACAAACTTTTCTGAGAGGCTTTCGGCAGCGCTGGGACTAATCCAACCCATTTGCTGGAGTAAGTGAATCGCAACGGCATATTTTGCTCGTTTTGCCCCATCCATGACTTTGATTGCCAATCCCAAGCCTTCACCGAGTCTACCAATGCACTGCACTCCTTCGGCACCAGTTTTACTGACCAGTTCCCCTGGAGTTAAGCGCATCAGTTCCGTATCAAATTCTCCATCTCCTGCGACCATCGCGGGGTGATGAGTCATAGCCCGGACAATCCGCTCCATATCGAGATTGGTACTAGAGGCTAGCAACGCATACAAAGATGCCATGTGACCGAGTTGCATCAGATAAGTTGGTGCGCCACAGTCATCATGAGCGCTGATAAATTCTGCTGCTGGCATTCGCAGCAACTCTGCTACTTTGCCCAAAATCAACTGCTGTATTGGGTGCTTGCGATCCAAGTAGTTATTTAAGGGCCAATGGCGCTGCTGACAAACGGCTAACATTCCTGCGTGTTTACCAGAGCAATTGTATTCCAGAGGACTCCGCTTACCTTCAGGAATTGGACACTGGAGTATAGTCGGGTCAAGATCAGCCCGCCAAAGGATGTTAAATACCTGTCGAACTTGATCTATTGTTCCTTTGTGGGAACTTGTGATAATTGCTAAGTCGCGATCGCTGAGGTCATAGCGTTCTAGTGTACCTGTAGTGGTGACTGCGAGTGCCTGAAATGGTTTGAGGGCTGAACGGATAAATGCAGCAGTTTCAGAATTTCCGGCAACGGTTAGAACCCGTCCTCGTTCGTCGCAGACAACAGCGTGGACTATATGCCTGGATTCAATAATACCTTCCCGCAGCAACCGGACTTCCAGTGCTGTGGCTTGAGTTCGTTTTCCCATTGTCATGGGTTTATATTTATCACCTTTTTTAATTAATTTAGTCATTAGTCATTGGTCATTAGCTAAGGACTAATGACCCTGCGGGTGATGCCTCCGGCACGCCAAGGGCGAACGCCAGTTGCTCATGGGGGAAACCCCCAGACGCTCTCTACGAGACGCTAAAAGCTAACGCGGACTCGCTTGCCGCCGGCGCTATCGCTCTTAGCGTCTCCCCTTCTCCCAAAGGGAGAGGCTAGCGCCAAGGGAGAAGACCGCACTGGCTCACCTTTAAAACAAATGCCAAACTATAGTACCAGTAACGTACATTCCCGCCAAGCCAGCGAAGGTAAATTGTAACCGCCGCAAAATGGGTTTGATTTCGTATACAACAATTAAGCGATCGCGGTTGAGGACTTCCTGTGGCTTTATCCAAGTTTGGCCGTCGTACCAGCCGGACTCTTCATAAAATACTGTGGGACTACAAAGGCGATCGCACACGTAGAACCAGCCTAAGTACAATCTTACCAGTACCAATACTACCCCGACACTCGCTGCGGCTGCACCACAGAGGATAAAATGTGCAATATACTTGTGGGGAGGAAAACTTGCTGCCGCCACAGGTGCTGCTAAGAGCCAAGATAAACCCCAAATCCAAACAAGTTTTGTGATATACTCGCGCAACTCTAAAGTGGTATCACGAAACAGCCAGGAAGTTTTTAACTCTTCGTACTCATTGAGCGGTTGTTGGTCTGTAGGAACTGGGCAATTTGAAACCGAAGACCTAATCATGTTGGCTTACTCTCACCCTCATCAGATTCTGGAAGGGAAATACGCTCTGCATGAATCCAGAACGCTTCTAAATTATAAAACTCCCGTTCCTTGGGCATCATAATGTGAACGATCACATCGCCGTAGTCTTGTAGTACCCAACTCCCCTCGAGTTTTCCTTCTGTCCTTAAGGGACGACGTTGCAACTCCGTTTCGACTTTTCCTTCAATTGCTTGAGCGATCGCCCTGACCTGTACCTTAGAATAGCCAGTCATCATCACAAAGTAATCCGCCAGGTAAGATACCTCTGCTACTTTGAGCAACAAAATCTCACCCGCTTTCCGGTCTGATGCTGCAACAGCGATCGTTGCAGCTAATTTTTCGCTCGCCTCTTCGGTTTGGCCGTGGCTTATTACCGCACTCTTCATCAGTGGGACAGATTGCAATGGGAAATTTCCTTGGAAATAATCAGTCATTAAACCTCAGGTGCTTTCTTCCTTTTGAAACAATTGTTTACATTTACTTACAAATAACAAACAATTGATCTGACAAATGTGTCAATAGGTTTTTTTGAATACTAACAAAAAAACAGGTGTCTATGGGGCTAGTACCGAAGGGCGGAATTAAAAATTAAAAATTAAAAATTAAAAATGAATACAGCCAAAGCGTTTCATTGATTTGGAATGGGTGGTTTATTTACGCTGTGCTGTACTAGTTTGATAATTGGCTGTTTAGATTTTGACATCAGCAATTGCAGATGGTTATTGTGCAGCGATAAATCAACCAATAGCTTTCCAGCAAGAATTTCCAGCCAAGAAAGCTAAAAATACAATCCAACTGAGCAGACTCATCTAAACATCATGCCCAAGTCCCCGACTTCTCATCAGAATTCGGGGAATCTATCTCCCAAGGGTTTTATGTTTAATTACGTTAGTCTCAGAATCCCCTGATACTTAGATTTTGAGGGCATAGACCACTGAAAGGGTACTTATGCAATGTAACTCTACTGCCAGAGATCAAACTTCTTGTTTTGTAACTCTTGTAGACGGAATTGCTCGACGATTTGCGATCAATGAGTAACATAAAGACTCATACTGATTTAAAGCTTGCTCAAAAGCGTAGTGTTCAACAGCATACTGGCGACTTTTGTAACCCAGAGTTTTGACTTTTTCGGGTTTTTCGTACAAATTTAAAATTGCGATCGCTAAAGCTTGGGGATCTTCTGGAGGAACGATAACTCCGCCGCCACTTTGCCTAATGGCTTTTGCTGCCGTACCATTGTCGGGAACAGAGGCAACTAAGGCTCGTCCACTGGCAAGTAGCACTTGAATTTTTGACGGCATATTGAAGGATATAACATTTTTCTTTTGCACCACTAAGCCAACATCCGCAGCTGCCAACATTTCTGGCAAACATTTGCGCGGTTGAAATGGTAGTAGCAAAACGTTATCTGCGCCGCAGTCTAGACATTCCTGTTGCAATCGCTGTAAACCGTTTGCCTCTCCAACGATGATAAAAACGATATCTGGGATATGGCGCAACACAGAAGCGGCTTTGACGACACTTTCTAAGCCTTGGGTTAGGGCAATGTTACCAGAATAAAGTACTACAAATTTGCCATTAAGATTATGTGCCGTGCGGAAAGAATTATTTTCTTTAGGCAAAGGGCGGATAAAATTTACATCAACCCAGTTGGGAATTTGCACAATTTTGTCAGATTTTACGCCCTTAGATCGTAAATTATCCACAAACCCATCGGCGATGACGCTAATTTTGCTAGCACTGTGGTAAGCAAATTTTTCCAGTAATGTAAACAACTGGATGAGCAATTTATTTTTCAGTAGACCGACGTGGACGGCTGCTTCTGGTAATATGTCCTGTAGATTTAAGATCACCGGACAAGCACGTAACCATCCTAAGAGAGCAACTGGTACACAGCTTGGTAAGGATGGCGATGTTGAGAGAATCACATCTGGACGCCAACCGAAGAGGGCGGGCATAAAACTAGTGACAACGAAACTAGCATCTAGTAACACCCGATCTAATAGGTTAGGTTTTGGACGAATCCAAACGTAACTGCGTTGAATTTCAACGCCATTTTTCTCTTCGTTGAGATACAACTTGCCCCGATATTCCTGGTAAATTTGACGCTCAGGGTAGTTGGGCATAGCAGTGACTACGCGCACTTGATGCCCACGTCTCACTAGTCCCTCTGCTAATTCAGTCATCAATGGGGCAATACCGATAGGCTCTGGATAGTAGTTGTAGGAGTAAATCAAAATCCGCATAAAAAATTATTCCGAAGTATCCCGATTTTATTTAATGACAAATATTTGTCTGAAATATCATTTGGAGGTTGGAAACTCCTATATTTAATTGTGACTCCAGACTCTTTTTATGTCAGGGATTTTCCTTAAAGATTGAGTAAACCTTGATCTGAAATACTTAGAGTAATTATGAATTTTTTTTACTATTTAAGCAGTCTTCATATTGTTCATTTTTTTAGTGGTACTTACGTAGAAACCCTAAGTATATTAGGGTTTGCCAACTCCTAAGACCAAATTGGGATAGTTAGTATTAATTTCCTCTAGATAGAAGGAAATAACCAATTTTAGGAATATCTGATATTAAGAATACTGTTTTATAATACTAGTTATTCAATGAGCAATCGCCCTTGTATTTTTTCTTTTTTTGCTGGATCAGGTTTCCTAGATTTAGGTTTTGAAACCAGTGGTTTTAATATTGTTTATGTCAATGAAATCTTCCCGCCATTCATCGCCGCCTATCGCCATTCGCGGGAAGTTCTGAAAATGCGATCGCCTGAATATGGATATGATCATGGTGAAGCAGCAGATGTAACAAAACTTATTGCCGAAAAAGAAGCACAACGCCTTCAAGAATTAGTCAAAGACTGCCGCAAATCTCATAATGTAATTGGTTTCATTGGCGGGCCTCCGTGTCCTGATTTTTCTATTGGTGGGAAAAATAGAGGAGGTTTAGGAGATAATGGCAAGCTTTCCGCTTCTTATGTCGAATTAATTTGCCAAAATATTCCCGATTTCTTTTTATTTGAGAACGTTAAAGGTTTATGGAAGACGACAAAACACCGTTTATTTTTTGAATCGCTCAAGCAACAATTACAAGAAGCAGGTTATATATTAACAGAGCGGTTAATTAATGCTATCGAATATGGTGTACCCCAGGATAGAGAAAGAATTATTCTAATTGGTTTCAAAAATAGTTTTCTTCAGGATATAGGAATAAAATTCAGTAGTGAGAAGTTACTACATGAGGTATATTTTCCTTGGAATAATTACATTTTATACCCTCAAGAAAAAGTTTTCGCTTATCCCTGGTGTAACTCTGAACCATTTAAAGAAAATTCTCTGATACCTTGTCCTGATGGCATACCGGAAGAACTGACTGTTGAATACTGGTTTATAAAAAACAACGTTCTGAAGCATTCCAATGCTGAACACTATTTTAAACCAAGGGCAGGTATCACAAAGTTTGCTGCTGTTCAAGAAGGAGATAATTCCAGGAAGTCTTTCAAGCGTCTGCATAGATGGCGTTACTCTCCAACAGCTTGCTATGGGAATAATGAAGTACATTTACATCCTTACAAAGTCCGGCGAATATCTGTAGCAGAAGCTTTAGCTATCCAATCTTTGCCTGCAAATTTTACACTTCCAGAAAATATGTCACTCACGAATATGTTTAAAACTATTGGTAATGGCGTTCCCTATTTAGCATCGAAGGCATTAGCTCAAACTATTCTTAACTTCTTAGGAATTGGTGTGAACAACGCTGTTGATCTTCCTAGCCTTACTAGCACTTAACGTCAATTTAAATACTTACAGTAATTTCGGGATATCTGTAAAATCAATATTCAAGATAAGTCGGCAGCTTGTTTTCAGGATAAACTTGTAATAAATGTGATTTAATAGATATATAAGAAATGTTTTAATTTTTTATAAAGTTTAATAATCAATCACTGGCAGAAGACACGATGGCAGCAGACTATCCAGACATTGATATTGCGCCATTTATCGATCACGCCCTGTTAACGCCAACTGCTACTCCAGAGCAGGTTGAGCAGTGGTGTGAAGAAGCATACAGATTCAATTTTGCGGCGGTTTGCCTATATCCCGCCTATGTAAAGCAAGCAGTCGAACTCCTCCACGGCAAGAATCCGAAAGTCTGTACGGTGATTGGCTTTCCTGCTGGTGCAACGACTTCAGCAGTGAAACTGTATGAGGCTCAAGAAGCGGCAGATAGTGGGGCTACTGAGTTGGATGTGGTCATGAACTTGGGCTGGTTGAAAGCTGGCAAAACTGAAGAAGTCCACCGGGAGATTGCCGAAATTTGTGAAGAGACTGGGCAAACTGTCAAGGTAATTTTGGAAACTAACTTGTTGACAGATGCGGAGAAAAAAATAGCTGCTGAAATAGCTATGGAGGCAGGAGCAGCATTCTTAAAAACCAGTACTGGTTTGAATGGTGGTGCAACAGTGGCAGATGTGCGACTTTTAAAGGAATTGACAAAAGAAAGGGTGGGAATTAAAGCTTCGGGTGGTATCCGTACTATCAATCAAGCCCTAGACTTAATCGTAGCGGGTGCTACTAGATTAGGCACATCTCGCGGTATGGATTTGATCCGCCAACGCGATAACCTGGGAAAGGGTGAATAGTCATTTGTCCTTTGTCATTTGTCCGAAGCTAATGACCAATGACTAATAACTACTAATAAGTAATGAGTAGAACCTACAAAGCAACTGGTATTAATCTTAAAACCCAGGCGCTGGGAGAATCGGATAAAATAGTGACGATTTTGACACGGGAATTCGGTCTGATTCGAGCAGTGGCTCCAGGGGCACGTAAGCACAACTCCAGCCTGGGCGGTAGGAGTGGGATGTTTGTTGTGAATGAACTATTGATTGCCAAAGGGCGATCGCTTGATAAAATTACTCAAGCACAGACGTTAAAAACTTATCCTGGTTTAGCTAAAAATTTGGGAAAACTGGCTGCCAGTCAATATTTAGCAGAAATAGTTCTGTGTGAAGCTTTGAGCGAACAACCCCAAGAAGAACTTTATGAGTTGTTCAATGAACATCTCCATCGCTTAGAGGTGGCCTCTAGTGGAAATCCATCTGGTATTTTGGCTCATCTGGCTCATGGAGTGTTTCACCTTTTAGCCTTAGCAGGAATCACGCCGCAAGTGCAAATCTGTTGCCTATCTCAACGCCCCCTCAAGCCAGACTTTACAGACCCCAAGTGGCAGGTAGGATTTAGTATCCCTGCGGGTGGAATAGTTTGCTTAGAAGCTAGGGAACGTTTGCGAAGAGAGGAGCAGAGGGAGATTAATAACCAATTCCCCATGCCCCATGCCCCATTCCCAATGCCCAATACCCAAACAGTTGTTGTGCATCGGCAAGAAATACCTGTGATTTCTAGTCGTCTGGGTGCTATGGAACTGGCTTTGCTTCAACATCTGTCACAACCAGAGATAATGCAAATTGATGGTGCTAGAGATTATGACTGGTTATCTGTTGAGCAGATTTTGCGCCAGTATGCTCAGTATCAATTAGGTCGCCCTATTCGCTCTGCTACCTTGATCGACTCTTATTTTGCTGCCAACCATGATGCAACCGTCTGATTTGGATAAAAAAATCCTACCTTTGTCACCAAGCCTCGCCAAAAGACAAAATAGGGTATCAGAACCTACAGTCAGGAATCACTTGAGTACAGTTTCCAAGTGTACACCTAGTCAAATAAATGGCCAAGAAATGTCCCCAAAAGACGTTTCTAAAAACGATCGAAGTTGGACAGGAGAAATCCCAAAAACTGATGTTCCAAGCCAATCAGAAATACAATCTGAAGACAAATTAACCACTGCTGAGGTAGATAGCAATGGCTCTCGCAATGGGCGTAATTTGCCAGTAGCCGCGATCGCCGAAAAAGAACCACCGAAATTAGATGAGTCTGGTTCAGGTGGAAAAGCTGTCTCCGAGAATGTACCACAGCAGGGGTTTTTGCCTGTATTAAAAAACCCTAATTTCCTGGCTCTTTGGGGTGGTCAAGTTTTCTCCCAACTGGCAGATAAAGTTTATTTGGTGCTGATGATTGCCTTAATTAATACTCAGTTTCAAGCAAGCAATCAGAGTATTAGTGGTTGGGTATCAGTCTTGATGATGGCTTTTACTATTCCAGCCGTATTGTTTGGTTCCGTTGCTGGCGTGTTTGTCGATCGCTGGTCGAAAAAAGCTGTGCTAGTGGCAACAAATATTTGGCGCGGCATCCTGGTTTTGTCAATTCCTTTTCTGCTGTGGTTGACTCATGGCTGGAAACCCATAGGAGTGCTGCCAGTGGGTTTTATAATTATCCTGGGCGTAACTTTTTTAGTTTCCACACTGACGCAGTTTTTTGCACCGGCGGAACAGGCGGTAATTCCCTTAATAGTAGAAGAACAGGATTTACTCTCGGCAAATTCGCTTTATACAACAACGATGATGGCATCGGTGATTGTTGGGTTTGCCGTTGGAGAACCGTTGTTAGCGATCGCTGATGGACTTTGGCTGCAAATTGGTGGTAGTGGTAATTTTGGCAAAGAACTTTTAGTCGGTGGGAGTTATGCGATCGCGGGACTAATTTTGTTCCTCCTGGCAACAAAGGAAAAACACCACCACCCCGATACAGAATTTCCTCACGTATTCTCTGATTTGCGGGACGGTTTTGCCTACCTCAATGGAAATCATCGCGTCCGCAATGCTTTGCTTCAGCTGATTATCTTGTTTTCTGTGTTTGCCGCATTAACTGTTCTAGCCGTTCGGATGGCAGAAATAATTCCCAATATGAAAGCCTCCCAGTTTGGCTTTTTACTAGCAGCCGGCGGTGTTGGCATCGCTGCTGGAGCAACAATTCTCGGTCAATTTGGTCAACGCTTTTCCTATACCCAACTAAGTCTGTACGGTTGTATAGGCATGACAGCATCCCTGATTGGTCTGTCAGTATTTACAACCCAACTATGGCTAGTCTTGTTACTGGTGGCGTTATTAGGTATCTTTGGGGCGCTAGTGGGAATTCCGATGCAAACCGCAATCCAAACAGAAACACCTCCAGAAATGCGTGGTAAAGTTTTTGGCTTGCAGAACAATGTAATTAATATTGCTCTCTCCTTACCATTGGCATTAGCTGGTGTTGCAGAAACCTTTCTGGGATTACAAGTAGTTTTTTTAGGATTAGCTGCGATCGTCTTTTCAGGAGGTATATTAACCTGGTATAACTCACACAAATAGTTATCAGCTAAGAAGAGTTATTATTCATTACCTTGACGTAATTAATAATTTACTTAAAGCTTTTGTGTTCATGGTAAACTGTGATAAGTGAAAATTTATCACATACTTGCGGGATATGAATCTGACATTAGTCAGAATAAGTTGTTTAAATATCAGAAATTAACAACTTATAAATAGAATAAATAAAGCCAAAAACCCACTGGTTTAATCAGCTTAAAATATGCTTTTTAAACTAAATTGTGGTGGAAATCTGTAATAACTAAAAAACCAGCAAGTATAGCTAGATAAAAATCACAAAGAACACACAAGTAATAGCTCAAACCCGCTTTTCTTACAGCTAAATAAAGAATGCGTATAGCCTGGATTGGAAAAAAATCACCCTTTTGTGGCAATGTCACCTACAGTCGAGAAATTACAAATGCCTTGCTAGAGAAGGGACATCAAGTTAGCTTTCTTCACTTCGCCCAGGAAGAGTCGGAACCTGACAACTGGCCAAATCTTCAAGAGGTTTCCCTCCCTTTCATTTACAAGTCGCAAGTTTACACAATTCCCACTTTCAAAGCGACCAAAGTTTTAACCGATTCGCTGCGGGAAATCAAGCCAGATGTAGTCCATGCTTCCCTGACGCTATCTCCTCTAGACTTTTTTCTACCGGAAATTTGTGAAGAACTGAGGTTGCCCCTAATTGCCACTTTTCACACACCATTTGCTGGCAAGGGGGCAAAGCTAGTATCGGGAACGCAACTTTTGGCTTATCAGCTCTACGCGCCTTTTTTAGTTAACTACGATCGCGTGATTGTATTTTCCCAAATTCAGCGAGAATTATTGGCAGGCATGGGCGTAAGGGAAGAAAATATTGCAGTAATTCCCAACGGTGTTGATACCGTCAAGTATTCTCCAGGATTTTCTCAAATAAAAGCAGAATTTAAAGCCGAACGCTTGTTTGTCTATCAGGGTAGAATCGCCCCAGAGAAAAATGTCGAAGCTCTCCTCCGCGCTTGGAAGCAGTCGGCAATGGAACCTGGTAGTAAGTTGCTAATTGTTGGTGACGGTCCTTTGAAATCTTCCTTAGAGCCGTTTTATGGTTCAGAATACGGCATTATCTGGTTGGGATTTGTCGCTGATGAAGACCGACGGATCGAAATTTTACGGGGCGCAGATGTATTTGTTTTACCTTCATTAGTAGAGGGTTTATCCCTATCTCTGTTAGAAGGAATGTCATGTGGGTTGGCTTGTTTAGCAACAGATGTGGGTGCAGATGGAGAGGTATTGGAAAAGGGCGCAGGTGTAGTTATTAGTACCAAAACAGCGCGATCGCAATTAAAAACCCTCTTGCCAGTGTTGCAAGACCATCCAGAGTTAACAACTCTACTGGGGCAAAAAGCTAGACAGCGTGTATTAGACCGCTATACCCTTAGTAAAAATATTACTCTACTCGAAGAACTTTATAAAGGAGTTTTAGCACAGCGACCTCTACCGCTAAGTCGTCGTAGAGCGTAGGGAAACAAACTGTGACTTAAAAACTACCCATTTATAGACATACTTTCCGAAAAAGATACAGAATGGGTTGTAGCTACTAAAGTCCAGAAACGTACAGCGTAACACCGTCAGCACTGTAAATTATCAGATAAGCTGCTTAACAGCTTATCCACTCTGCCACGCCAAATTGAGGAAAGGTTTGGAATTAATTGTACAGTCGATTCAGGGGGAACAGCGAGAGACTTGGATTACTGACAGACGGTAGGGTAGAACTTTTGGTTGGTTGTTCTTCTGAGAGTCGCTGGATATCTTCTGACTTAACTTATGGGTGCTGTGTATGTTTTTTCTGGGGAATTATCGGCAAAAATTAATAACCTAGTACAAGAAGGCAAAAGTAAAAAGGCAAAAGTAAAAAGAAAGAATGCTTATTTTGTAAGCTTTCTGGCTATTTTAAATGGGTAGTTTATTTATGCCGTGTTGTACTAGTTAGAATGAAATAATAAATAACAGTAAATTAAAGCTACCAAATGACTGCAATCATCGATATAAAAACATTATATGAATCCAATTACCTGCAATGGTTAGAGGAGACTATTAAATGTCTCAAAAATCGACAATTAGCAGACGTTGACTATGAAAACTTAATAGAAGAATTGGAAGATTTGGCTAAAAATGAAAAAAGGCGAGTAAGAAGTTTATTGGAACAGATTATTAGACATTTATTACTTTATCAATATTGGGATTTAGAAAAGCCAAGAAATGCTAATCATTGGGCTGCGGAAATTATTAGTTTTCGGAACCAACTAAATGAAGATTTAACTGCCAATTTACGCAATCATTTAGAGGAGAATCTCAACATAATTTATAGCAATGCCTTAGATTATGTTAAAGCTAAAACAAATTTAAGCAATTTACCTGAATTATGTCCTTATACCTTAGAGCAAATTTTGGATAAAAATTGGTTGCCTTAATCTTAAATTTTGATTTTTTGCGCGAGACATATTCATATTTTAACTCAGCAATACCATAAGATTAAGTCGCTACAATTTATCATATTCTTCTGGTTCTACGTTAGGGACTTTATTCAAAACTTGCTGGAATTTTTCCCAACTACCGCTTTTAGCTTTTTCTTCCAAATAGTCTTTGGTCATCCATGCGGAAACTTGTGCAGATAAAGCAATAGTTGCAAGTTGTTCAATGGAAATATTTTCTCTGGCTGCTAAAGCTTCAATTTGTTTATATAAAGATTCAGGTAGCTGTACATTTAAGTTAGTCATGGGATTTCTCCTACTATTTGCAAGAATTCTTTGGGTGAAACTACCCTCAGTCCAAATTTTTGTGCGCCTTGTAAATCTTTTTGATTATAAGTGATGATAAAGTCGGCTTGGCATTCAACAGCTAAATCGATAAGAAAATCATCATCAGGATCGCGTGCTACTGGCCGCCATAAATAGAAAATGCTGCATCTATTAGCGATTGTACAAATAGCTTCAATAACATTGTCAATATTTTCATCACTCAATCCAAGCTGCTCTTTTTCTCGTTTGAGAATTTCTTCATACTCGAATACTAAGGTAGTAGAGACATTCAACTGCCAACGCCCATCATTAAGTATTGTTAATAGTTTGTAAGATGCACCACGGTTAGATCGTAAACCAGAAAGGAGTACATTAGTATCAAGTATAATTTGGTACATATTTTTCATGGTTTCGCAGTAGTATTTTTGCTCTAGCGACGAGCTTATACTCTACCTATTGATCAATTAATCTTTGAATTATCCACTAAAGACCATCCCAAAGTAGTTGGCTGTTCATAAACCCGCTTTAGAGTATTGACATCTCTAGGAGAAATAGGCGACGGGTTACGAACTTGAGAAAAATATAGGGCATCAGTTTGTAGCGGACTATGACCCCAAATTCCCAAAGTGTGTCCGAATTCGTGGCGGGTAGCTGCAATGAGATACTCACCTGTTTGACTGGGACTTAGCAAGATGGTGAAGCGGTGGGATAAAACTTTGTTGCTGGTGTATAACTCGTAAGTAGTTTGTGCCGATCGCGCACGGGGTATATTACTACCAGGGGAAATTTGTAGAGGTGGCGCTTTTCGCGCGATCGTAATATCAGCAATTTCTGGCTGTTCGACTACTGTTAAAGGTAAATAATTACTCCACTCCTGTACACCCTGTAAGACACCATTAACCCATGCTTGAGCCTGCTTTTCGCTGATGGCTTTTGGTGGTTCTACGTAAACTCGAACCGGAAATTGTGACCAGACTAAATAACCTACTTGGGTTGTTCTGACTTGGGAAAAGTAGTCACCACTGTTAGTGTTATCTTGCCACTGTGCGAGTGTGGGCGGTAAGGGATGGGGTTTTGGGGGAGATGGGGAGGTTGAGAGAGAGATGATTGAGTTTGAATATGCATATTTTGGGATTATTGTAAACCCATCACTCGACTCGATATTAGTAAAAATGATTAATAGCCCTGTGCCAAGAAACAAGGCAAGAGCTGTAATTAACCGTCGTGAAATTGAATTTATTAGGCTGTTAAGTATCGGGTGTTGGATTCTTCTCCCCATTTACCTATCCTTATTTAGGTAGCCAACCAGCACTTAAAACTACTGTTAAACCGAGAAAAATTACTGTCAATGCCCAAGTAATTCGGTTTAAGGTGTTTTCTGCACTTTTGGTGCTGCTAAATAGCTGGGCTTGTCCGCCAATAGCCCCAACGCCATCACCTTTAGGACTATGTAGTAAAACTAAAATAATCAAACCAGTGGCGGAAAATGACCAAATGCCTTGGACGATATTAGTAATTGTCATGGTAGCAATCTCATTTATAACAAGTTTCAAAAAACAGAATTCAGGAGTTAGGAGTTCACTAAAAACTCCTAACTCTTGTACAGAAGCGATTAATCGCGTCTCAGGACTCTTTTACAGCCCTACTTGCACGGGGGTACGAGTGCGTTGCAGCTCATATTCTGCTGTTTTCAGCAGCGATCGCCCGGTCATTTCTGGTGGCTGAGGCAGCTGTAAAATCTCTAGGATTGTGGGGGCGATGTCGGATAGCTTACCATCGCTTCGCAATTCGACATTTGTACCATATCCAGGGATTTTGACTTTCTCGCCTTCTACCAAGATGAAGGGGACTGGGTTAGTAGTGTGGGCTGTCCAGGGATTACCCCCCTCATCTAGCATATACTCAGCGTTGCCATGATCGGCAGTAATAATTGTTGTCCCGCCGGCTTTGATCACGCTCTCTAACAAGCGACCCAAACAGCGATCAACTGTTTCAATTGCTGTGATGGTAGGGTCGATTTGACCAGTATGCCCTACCATGTCTGGATTAGCATAGTTAATCACAACTAGGGAATATATACCCTTTTGAATCGCAGCGATCGCTACATCTGTAACTGCTACTGCTGACATCGCTGGGGCTTGATCGTAAGTGGCTACCATCGGGCTGCTTACCAGTTCCCGATCTTCTCCAATAAAAGGTTCCTCCAGACCCCCATTAAAGAAATAGGTGACGTGGGCATATTTTTCGGTTTCGGCGGTGCGGAACTGATTCAGGCTGTGATTGGCTATGACTTCTCCCAGAATATTACTGAGATTCTGAGGCTCAAAGGCTACAGCCACGGGTAAGTCTGAATCATACTGCGTAAAGGTAACAAAAGATAGCGGTGTGATTTGCTGTCTTTCAAAACCGTCAAATTTGGGACTGACTAAAGCTTGAGTTAATTGTCTGGCGCGATCGGGGCGGAAGTTGAAAAATATCACCCCATCTCCTGGTTCTATTGCACCGGGAGCGATTCTAATCGGGTTGACAAATTCATCTTTTACCCCTTCGGCATAAGATGCTTGCAAGATTTCTACAGCCGTGCGATCGCCACCCACACCATCTTGGGTGATCACGTCGTAGGCGCGTTTGACTCGATCCCAACGGTGATCGCGATCCATCGCGTAGTAGCGACCACTAAGGGTGACTATGCGCCCAATTCCGGCGCGGTCTATATAATCTTGCAAGAGTGCGATCGCTTTTACACCGTCAGTTGGGGCGGTGTCACGACCATCAGTGATCGCGTGGATACAAACTTCTGGAATTCGCTGGTCTTTGGCTAAGTCAAGTAGTCCGAATAGATGGGTGATATGCGAATGTACCCCTCCCTCAGAACAAAGCCCGACTAGATGCAGCTTGCTATTCCGAGAACGAACTTCCTGGCAAATTTTGACAAGTGCTGGGTTGGAGGCAATAGAACCGTCTTCGACCGCATCAGAGATGCGTACCAGTTCTTGCGGTACAACTCGCCCAGCACCAATGTTCAAATGGCCAACTTCCGAGTTGCCCATTTGACCTTCTGGCAACCCTACGGCTTTTCCTGATGTGTGGATGAGGGTATGCGGGTAAGCTGCCCATAAACTGTCCACAATGGGAGTTTTCGCAGCAGTAATGGCGTTTCCTCGCGTTTCCTCGCAGTAGCCCCATCCGTCTAAAATGACTAGCACCACAGGAGCAACAGGTGCTTTGGTCATAGTAAAATTGCCCTTTACTTTTTGTAATACCCGAATGATACCATTGCTAATCCACGCCGCAAGTGAATTTTTGCTTATTAACTTATTTTATGAAGGACTTGCAGTTTTTTGAAATACTTTCAACTTTTAGGAATTTTTCTGTGATTTTTTAAACGCTAATTAGGAGTGATTACTTAGTAGTAGCATTTTCGCACTACTACTAAGCAATTTTCTAGTTTATCATTTCCTTTTCGCGGAAGCTTTAGCAGCTTTTTTTGCTGCTTTTTCGGCTTCTATTGCAGCTAATTTTGCTTGTTCTTTTTCTTCGGCAATTTTCTGGATATAGTAATGATAATCTCCTAAATAAACGCGGAATTCACCATCACGAATTTCGACGATTTTGTTAGCCACTTCCGAAATAAAGTAGCGATCGTGGGAAACTACAATTGCCGTACCATCATAATTTTTGAGGGCTTCTTCCAGCATTTCTTTCGCTGGAATATCTAGGTGGTTTGTCGGCTCATCTAAAATTAGTAAGTTCGCGGGACGTAAGAGCATTTTTGCCAATGCCAAACGAGCTTTTTCTCCTCCACTTAATGCTCCAACTGCCTTAAATACAGTATCACCAGTGAATAAGAAGCGTCCCAAAAGTGTGCGGACTTCTTGATTATCCCAGTCGGGAACTTCATCATGAATAGTTTCCATGACAGTTTTCTTCAAGTCCAAGGCTTCAGCTTGATTTTGCTCAAAGTAGCCAGGAATAACGTTATGATCGCCTAATTGAACGCTACCTTCTGTGGGTGGTTCCATACCCATAATCACGCGCAAAAGGGTAGATTTTCCAGCACCGTTAGGGCCAAGAAAAGCAATGCGGTCGCCTCTTTCAATTAGGAGATTTGCCGATAAAAACAGGATTTTCTCACCATAAAGATGAGTTAAATCTTTAATTTCTACTACCTCGCGTCCACTGCGGGGTGCGGGGGGAAAACGGAAGTGTAAAGTTCTTACCCCAGCAATGGGTGCTTCAATACGCTCAATTTTGTCGAGTTGCTTTTCCCGGCTTTTTGCCTGGGTACTGCGGGTAGCACTGGCGCGAAATCTATCAACAAAGGTTTGCTGTTTTTCTAATTCTTTCTGCTGGCGTTCGTAAGCACTTAGCTGTGCTGATTGACTTTCGGCTTTTTGTGACAAGTATGCCGAGTAGTTACCAAGGTAGCTAGCGGAAACGCCGCGTTCCGTTTCGACGATTTGGTTGCAGAGGCGGTCAAGGAATTCTCGGTCATGGGAAACTATTACCATCGGCGTAACCAGCCCTCTGAGGTAATTTTCCAACCACTCAATGGTTTCTAAATCTAGGTGGTTAGTCGGTTCATCCAGCAGCAACAAGTCGGGTTTTTGCAGGAGAATTTTACCTAAACTCATTCGCATTTGCCAACCACCACTGAAGGCGCTGACGAGGCGATCGCCATCTTCTAGTCCAAACCCCATCTCTGGTAAGATTTTCCCGATGCGTGCATCTAAGTTGTAGCCATCCAAGGCTTCAAATTTACGCTGCAAGCGATCCAGTTTGTCGATCAGTCGATCCAGTTCCTCTGGGGTAGCCGTTTCCATCTCTTGTGGTATGTGCGCCAGAGATAACTGTACTTCGTTGGCTTCTTGGAAGACAGTCCAAAATTCTTCTCTAACGGTGCGGGTGGGATCTACTTCAAACTCTTGGTTAAGATAGGCTATATGTAAGCTATTTGGGCGAATTATTTCGCCGGCGGTGGGTTCCATTTCCCCAGAGATGATTTTTAGTTGGGTGGATTTTCCAGCACCGTTGACACCGACTAAGCCAATGCGATCGCCTGGTTTAACTTCCCAGTTGATATCTTTGAGAACTTCGCCTGTGGGATAAATTTTACTTATATGTTCTAATCGCAGCATTAAGTTTCTCTCAGGTAGGGAGTGGGTGGTTGAAGACGAAGTACTAACACCGCCTCTAATATTAACAAAAATTAACTATAAATTCGTCGCGATCAAGTTTGGAAGCCGCAAACCTAATTTGGCTTGAGCCACGGATAAATTGTAATAATTGCTGCTGTTTTGGTGGTGAGCTTACCTCTGACTTGGTTCTGTCTATCAGCTCCCAAGCTTAAGCGATCGCTATATCATCGGTTGCAATTACTAATTTAGCAGTTGCAATGCCAATTAGAAGCGATGCAGCCTCACCTAATTCATCCAAATAAATGCGCCTGACGCGCCCACTTGTGAAAAACTCACGGTAATGTTTGATACAACCTGTATCTACATTCCTATTTGGGTATAAAAGCACAGCACCCCAGTCATTTGATGGTTGATTCTGACGGAGGTATAAAGATATTTCTGCAATTAGCCGTGAATAAATTTCCCCATCAGCTTGAAATTGCACTTCAACAAAGTTAATCTGGTTCTCACTTCCTTGCGTAGGTAGAAACACACCATCGATTCTGAAGGCTGTTTGTTTGATTTCAACTGATGAAAATTGATAAAGGCTAGCTACTTCCGGAGGATTACCAATCAGATCAAAGAAGATATCAGGGAATTATTGAAACAGCCGATAAAAGATGATGTCTGTTTTCACAACTTTAGATCATTTGAAGATTTTGATTTGCTGCTTATATCTTACTTGATTCTTCACAACCATCTCGCACTTCCAGCAACCGCTCTTTTGCCATCCCTAATATACGTGATAACGGCGCTAACAAACTATCATCAAATGGTTCTCCAGCATAAATATTATTCAGTTCTGTAGGAGATAATTTAAAGGTGTCGCAGAATTTTGCAAACTCCTGGTTACTCAAATCAAGCTCTTTTTGCCTATCCTGAAGTAAAACTGCGATCGCTCTAGCTCCATACTTTGGACGTTCACTAGTTTTTATATATTTTTCCATTACATAATAGACTTTCCTGGTATCGCCGCCCAGTTTTTTAATTAAATCAGTACAAGCCATTTTTAGTGCTTTCTTTAAAACTTCTTCCTCATTTAAAAACTTAATAATTTCGCTAGCATATTCTGGTTTAAAAAATCCCACCAAATCACCTTTATGGTAAACTGGGATATAAGGCTCGTTTGATTCAAAGTGCCAATCTAACGGTTCGTTGCGTAGAGACATAGCTGCACCCCTCAATATTTTCAGATTTCACCATTTTAAAACCACTTATTCCTTAACTGCCAGTAAAAATACCATAGGTGATTAGAAATCGCAGCTACACAGACAAAACCCACCTCCGTGGGTTTCAACTTCCTGGAGTCCGCGCAGCTGTTATCTATTTCTATCAGAACCTCTAACTCAGCCAAAATTAGCGATCGCCTTACTCATCACCAAGTACCTAAAGGCTTACCAGAGAAAGCTTTGGTGGTGTTATGAGTTTTTTGTTAGATATTTAACCATAATGGGCATACTGTAAATATCAAGCGAGTAGCATCGAAACAGGGTAAACAGTATGTTGACGATAACGTGGCAAGAATAAATTGCATCCTTGAAACAAGATTTGAGGAAGGAAATAAATAAAATTTCAGGTTTTTCAAAGATTATTGTACTTGATCATATTTGCATTAATAACCTTAAATCTAAGCTAGAACGATTAGAAGAAATCGAGAAAGTCCTTAGTATACATAAATACAATATAGGATTCCTATTTGATTTTTGAACAAAATTAGGTACTGTAGGGTGCGTTAGGATGAAATCCGTAACGCACCATTCGTAAGGATTTGGTGCGTTACGCTGTCGCTAACACACCCTACGTATCTTTTTGAAAATCAAATAGTAGTCCTATATTGTTTTTATAGGTACTATTGGACAAGGAAAGACTACAGCTATTTGTCATCTTTTTAACTTAATAAGTAACTAATGAGCGTCAGAGAAATGGTAGGAATTATCCTTCCCAGTCTTGACGAGTATCGCACAGAAAATTGTCTGCGATCGCATCATCAAATAAATATGGGCAATGCTCTGGAAATGTTCGTAATGGTAAGTTAGTTTCTCGTAGCGCCAAATCGACTCCCGCTTCAAAGCCATCTAAAAAAGCTTCTTCGATTCGAGACTTTAAGCTAGGGTTCTGCCGCAAATGTCTATGGATGGCGCGACGCTGTTCTCGAATTGTTAAAAACCGACTGCGAGAGCGTTGTTCGGGTTGATACTCCCACTTCAATAGATGACCAAGTAATACACTTAGACGACTCACGAGTTCCCGATACTCCTGTCTCCCCAAAGCTTGAATTTCCTCTTGCAGGTGTTGCCAGTCTAGTTCCATAACTAGCCTCTGCTCTAACGCTTTAGCCTGCTGCTGTGTCCAGCCATAGAAGTCTTGATCATACAAAAAAGATTTGTCCATATCCATAGAGTTGAATCTTGACAGCAAGAAACCACGATCTATAGCGCTTCTGGGTTGAGTCCAATACAGACCTAACCCCCAGCCCCTTCCCTACTAGCGTTGGGGAGTAAAACTCAAAGCCTCTCTCCTTTTAGGAGAGAGGAATGGAAGTGAGGTCAGAGTGTATTGCATACAAACGAGAAACGTTATAGTTTGATAATTTAAATTCAATTCTGAAAAAATATTTAACTAGCCTTTGCTTCATCCCCCGATGCTTCAGCCACAGCCGCCAATCTATCTGCCGCAGCTTGGACAATTTGAGCCACTTGTGCCAAAGGCATGTGCTGGATTTGTCTCAGAATCAGACTCAAATCTGAGGTTTCTGGAATTGGCTTGCCATCAATGCAGCTGATTAACTCTTCCATTGTGTAGCCTGCTTTCGATGCGATTTGAGCCAAATTTTCTGTATCTGGCACCTTCACACCTTTTTCCCACATCTGAACAGCAGTAGCAGATACTCCCAAAAGCTTACCAAAGGCTCGCTGACTCATTGAACCGCGAGCTAGTTTAATGATTTCAATCAGTTTTTGTTTGCTTTCGATCTTCACTGCTTATATAGCTAGCCAACTGTATTTACAAGTTTACTTTCAATATTACAAGTTTACTTTTATATTGACAGCCTTGTGTTTTAGGATTAAACTATATCTCTGGTTGTAAATCAGCAACTACAGGCATCAAGCTAGTAGACGAACCCATCTATCTTTAATCAACCCAAAAAACTTAGTTTGCTACGGCGCTTGTGCTAGTAGCTCAACTTTGCTGCGAAGAAATAATATCGAAGGTGCATCATGTTTCGCAAGCCACGCAAAATTAATCAATATCGCCGCAAAGGTAAAAACCTTATAGCCACTAATAAAATTAAACCAGAACAGTGGAACATTTCTGACGCAGAAACCAAAGAAGCTTTAAAAGTTAAAGGCTACGATGTTAAGCAAATCAAAAAAATCCACCTTCTGAAGCATCAAGTGTGTATTTCCTACTGGGATGCAAAAGGCAATATATGCAGCAGCTTTTTTAGCTACCGGATTTTTGCACGTTGGCAAGAAGAAGTAGAAAAGCTAATTTATACCTGTGAAACCCTGAAGGAATGGGCGAGGCTAAATTACGTTATGAAGTATGAATTTGCTTATTACCATTATCCCAGTGAAATAGAAGATACACTCCACGCAATATTAGAAAACCACCTGTCTGTGTTAAAAGCAACAGTACAACAAGTGGTTTTACAGGATATTTAACTGAATCTGCAAAACCTCTCTCCTTGCAGGAGAGAGGCTTTGAATTCTCCCCCTTCCCTTGCAGGGAAGGGGGCTGGGGGGTTAGGTTTCGCGTTAGCTTTTCCAGATGACGTGAAAATTCAAGTGGTTTTACAGAATATTTAACAACAAAAATTAGTTAACGGCAGCAGTCGCTAACTCCGCGAGACGTTCCTGTTGGTCTAGAGATATACAAGATTGGATCAGCGTCTCTAAATCACCTTCCAAAACAGGGTTAAGGGAATAATTCTGACCTAACCGATGATCGGTAGCGCGGTTATCTTTATAATTATAGGTGCGAATTTTTTCCGATCGCGATCCAGTACCAACTTGCGATCGCCGCATGGAAGTTACAGCTTCCTGTTGTTCGCGTAACTTCATCTCATACAACTTCGCCCGCAGAATTTGCATCGCCCGTTCTTTATTTTGCAACTGGCTGCGTTCTTCTGTACAGAAAATCCGAATCCCTGTGGGTTTGTGCATCAAATCGGCGGCTGTTTCCACCTTGTTGACGTTTTGCCCACCAGCACCGCCAGAACGGGCTGTGGTCATTTCAATATCTTTTGGGTCAATGTGAATTTCCACATCATCCACCTCTGGCATAATCGCCACGGTAGCTGTGGAAGTATGAACGCGTCCCCCCGACTCAGTTGCCGGCACGCGCTGCACACGATGCACTCCAGCTTCAAACTTTAACTGGCTGTAAACGTCATTACCTTTAATTTCGAGAATGACCTCTTTCCAGCCACCCATTTCTCCGCGAGATTCGCTCACTAGAGAAACTTTCCAACCTTGAGTCTGGGCATAGCGGGTGTACATCTGCATCAAATCGCCAGCCCAAATACTTGCTTCATCGCCACCAGTACCAGCGCGAATTTCCAACATGATATTCTTTTCATCATTGGGGTCGCGTGGTAGCAGTAAGACTTTCAAGCGAGACTCTAAATGTTCTATTTTTTCTTCAAGTTCTTTTACTTCCAGTGATGCCATTTCTTGCAACTCAGGATCACTGGCAGATTCTTTGTAAACCTGACGCGCTCCGATCAAGTCTTCTTGGGCTGTTTTCCAAATTTCATATGTATCAACTACCTCTTCCAAAGAAGAACGAGACTTAGCAATTTCTTGATACTCATCAGGATTGCTAGCGGTATCGGGGTCGCCAAGACGACGGGTTAATTCATTAAAGGTTTGTTCAACGGATTTGAGTTTATCCAGTAAGTATGATTCAGCCATGACGAGTGCGATCGCTCCTTAAAAAATAACAAATTGGCTCGAGCATATAAATGAAAATCGACCCAGCTGATGCAGGGCCGTCGTTAACAGCAGAGCCAACTCGCTACTTTTTGTTTTGGTCGTCGCCAGATGTTTGAGTGCTGCTCATGCCGTACTTACGGAGGAAGCGCTCTACTCGACCCTCAGTGTCAATAATCTTCTGAGTGCCGGTGTAAAATGGGTGATTTCCAGACCAAACATCTACGTGCAATTCTGGCTTAGTAGAGCCAATGGTCATAACAACTTGACCGTTGCAGTAAACTTTAGCATCTGGATACCACTTGGGGTGAATATCAGCTTTAGCCATTGTTCCTTTTGTGATGAATCTATATCAATTATAACTTTTAGCTCTTCAGCGTTTGTAGAATTTTAGATTTTAGACTTTCCATTACTCTCTTCGGGCTATAAAATTACCTATTTTTTCTCTGTTTCCTCCTTGGCGTTCTTGGCGTCCTTCTCTACGAGACGCTGCGCGATGGCGGTTCGTTAAAAAAATTAGATATTCTTTCGGCTTTATTCAGAGTAATTTTAAATCCAAAATCCAAAATCCAAAATCCAAAATTCCCTAACGCTTAGAGTACTGAGGCGCTTTCCGAGCTTTATGTAAACCATATTTCTTCCGCTCTTTTGCTCTCGGATCGCGAGTCAAATAACCTTCGGTTTTCAAAGGTGGGCGGTTGTCTGGGTCGAGTTGGCACAAAGCACGAGCAACTCCCAAACGGACAGAATCAGCCTGTCCGGTCAAGCCGCCGCCTTCTGCTTTCACCAAAATGTCATATTCGTTTTCTAGTCCCAGAGTTTCCAGGGGTGCTTTAATCACTCCCAGGTAGTTGGGGTTGAATTGGAAATACAAGGTTCCATCTTTACCGTTCACAATCAGTTGACCGGTGCCTGGAACCAAGCGTACCCGTGCTACTGCGTTCTTACGGCGACCAGTACCCCAGTATACGGCGCGACCGCTATTAGCATCTGCTACTACCATTAATTTTCTTCTCCAGGAATTGTACTAACTTTTAGTTCTTTGGGTTTTTGAGCATCATGGGGATGCGTAGGCCCAGCGTAAACCTTCAGCTTGGTGAACAACTGCTTACCCAGACTATTTTTAGGTAGCATACCTTTAACAGCTTGTTCTAAAATCCGCTCTGGTATGCGATCTTGCAGTTTAGCGAAAGTTTCCGTTTTCATCCCACCGGGACGACCCGAGTGGCGGCGGTAAAGCTTTTGAGTGCGCTTTTTGCCTGTGACTGCTACTTTCTCGACATTGATGACGATTACGAAGTCACCTGTATCTAGGTGGGGTGTATATTCGGGTTTCTTTTTGCCTCTCAATACCTGGGCGATTTCGCTGGCGAGGCGACCGAGGCGTTTATCGGTGGCATCTACTATGTACCACTCACGCTCAAGGGTTGCTTGAGAAGGAAGGTATGTTTTACTCGTTGTCATTTGTCTATTTGTCCTTTGTCATTTTTAATTTGTTATTAGTCATTAGTCTTTTGTCATTTGTCCTTTGTTATTCACTACTGACCATTGTACAGACGCGATTAATCGCGTCTCTACTGACCATTGTACAGACGCGATTAATCGCGTCTCTACTGACCAATGACTAATGACTCTTGACTAGTGACGAACTTTGGCAAGGTGTCGTACCAAATCTCTTTTGAAAAGGGAAAATCGGGATAGCCGACTCGCAACAAGCACAAGCCTTGAGGCGGTGCGGCGTATTTCACTTCTTCCCGCCGTTCTTCTTTCCAGAGTTCGGTGAAGCTAGAAAGTGTTCGTTGTCCAGAACCTACTTGTACCAGCATCCCTACCAACAGCCGTACCATGCCATATAAAAATCCATCTGCCTGTATTTCAATATGGATAAATGGCCCACTGCGACGACACTCTGCTGCTTGCACCTCTACCCAGGAATGCGATCGGTCTGAGCCTGCACGGTGAAAAGCAGCTAAGTGATGCTTTCCCAACAGAGGTTTCAAGGCAGCTTGGATTAAAGATTCATCCAGGGGTGCATAATAATAATGCCAACTGAAGGGTCTTACAAACAAGTTAAGCCGATCTTCAGTATATATTGTGTAGCGATACCGTCGATAGGCTGCACTAAAGCGAGCGTGCCAACGGTTATCGACACTAGCTGAAGCTCTGATTAATATATCTGGCGGCAGATAGCTGTTGAGGATTGTTGCCCACTTGTGAGGCGGAATAAAACCTGTTGCTTCAAAATGGGCTACTTGAGCAGCAGCGTGAACTCCTGAATCGGTTCGCCCAGCCCCATGTAGTGTCACATGGTACCCAAGAATAGTAGCGATCGCTATTTCTATCTCTTCTTGGACTGTCCGTTGGTTTTTTTGCCGTTGCCAGCCATGAAAATGAGTGCCCAGGTATTGGATTACCAAGGCTACTCGATGTGTTTGTGTAGGCTGGTGGCTTTCTAACATACAGATTTTGTCCTTTGTCCTTTGTCTTTTGTCAGTTGTCCTTTGTTATTCACTAATACTTCGACTACGCTACCTCGACTTCGCTCGGCACAAGTCAGTACAAGTGACCAATGACTAATGACTAATGACTAATTGACCAATGACTTAAACCAATTCAATTATTGCCATTTTTGCATTATCACCCCGACGCGGTACGGTACGCATGATGCGGGTATAACCGCCCTGGCGATCGCCATATCGAGTTGGAGCTTGCTCAAATAGAGCGTGAACCAGTTGTTTGTCGAAGATATAGCCAAGGGCTTCCCGACGTGCTGATAAGGAGCCATTTTTGGCTAGGGTAATCATTTTTTCCACTTCACTTCGGAGAACTTTCGCTCTAATTAAAGTGGTGGTGATCTTACCATGACGGATCAGCTCGGTGGCGAGCGATCGCAATAAAGCACGGCGTTGATCGGCTGGTTTACTGAGTTTTTTGACGCGACAACGGTGACGCATAATTATGCACTATGAATTATGAACGGTTTTTCTTAAGGGTGTTTAGAGCCTCTTTCCATTGGCAGGGTGATGCCCAGCCGTCGCTGCAAAGCTTCCACAACTTCTTCTGCTGACTTCTGCCCAAAGTTCTTAATTTCTAAGAGGTCTTCTTGGGTATAATCCAACAAATCTGCCACAGAGTTAACTTGTGCCCGTTTGAGACAGTTATATGCCCGCACAGAAAGTTGCAACTCTTCGATGGGTATCTGGGCAGTCGGGTCGTCTGGAATATCCGAACCTGTGTCTGTTGGCTCTAGGGAGATATCTTTCAACGGGTTGAATAAATCTACCAAGATTGCAGCAGCCGAAGATAGTGCTTCCTGCGGGGAAATACTGCCATTTGTCCAAACTTCCAACAGTAGTCGGTCTTTTGGAATCAAGTCTTCCCCACGAGATTCTTCAACACTGTAGTTGACTTTTCGCACCGGCATAAATATCGAGTCGATTTGGAGAAAATCCAACGATGTGGCTTCCTCACGTCCTCGCTCTACAGTGCGATAGCCTTTCCCTTTCTCGATCCGAAATTCCATTTCCAGCTTTCCACCCTCAGCGATGGTGGCTACATACTGGGTCGGATCGATGACTTCTACTTCACTGGGCAAATCAAAATGCGACGCAGTGATTGTTGCTGGTCCGCTAACGAGTAATCTACCAATCTGGGGCTGCGAAGAATAGTTTTTGAGGATAACTTCCTTCATTTTCATGAGGATTTCCAGTACATCTTCCCGCACACCCGGAACTGTGGCGAACTCGTGTGAAACGCCTGCAATCCGCACGGCTGTAACTGCCGTACCTTCTAGGTTTGACAGTAAAACCCGCCGCAGTGCGTTGCCAACAGTTGTTCCTTGACCGCGTTCTAGAGGTTCCAAAACAAATTTACTGTAATGGTTCCGACTTTCCTCGGTATTCGACTCTACACACTCAATTTGAAACTGCGCCACGGATGAGCCTCCCTTTTTCTAAGGTGCTGCTAGCAGACAAATCAATTGCCTCCCGAATTGAATTTATGTCCTGTAGATTATAGGTATATCAAACTACTAGTATAAAATTACGGTATAGTTTGACACTTCTATTGAGCTTGCAGGGGCTAATAATATTTTGGGTATCCCGAAGTTTAACAGCTTCTCCGGTGGGAAAATCTGACACGCTTCTGGTTGCCCAAGCTTTTACTCAATGACAGTTTGCACGTTAAACGCCCAAGCCGTCATTGCTGGTTGTAACTTTTCGTCCTCACAGTCTAAGTCTTAGTGTTTAAACTCGACGGCGCTTGGGTGGACGGCAACCATTGTGAGGAATGGGGGTAATATCCCGAATCAGTGTAATTTCCAGTCCTGCTCCTTGAAGTGCCCGGATAGCGGTTTCTCTACCTGCTCCCGGACCACTGACCATTACCTCAATTTGGCGCATTCCTTGATCAATAGCTCGACGGGCTGCACTTTCAGCAGCAGTTTGCGCTGCAAAGGGAGTTCCCTTTTTTGCTCCCTTAAAACCGCTAGAACCAGCACTAGCCCAGGAGATGACATCTCCGTTTTGATCGGTAATGGTGACAATGCTATTGTTGAAAGTAGACTGGATGTAGGCCATTCCACTGGGCACATTCCGTTTCTGCTTCTTGCTCCCGGTTTTTTTAGTTGGTTGTCTCGCCATACTTGTTTAGGTGATTTAAGGTAAAACTTGCTCGGATTAGCAAGCGTTGCAAAATTATTTCCCTGGAGCCTTCTTCTTCCCAGCCACTGTCTGCCTTCTGCCTCGACGGGTTCTGGCATTGGTGCGAGTTCTTTGTCCTCTGACTGGTAAGCCCATACGATGACGACGACCTCTGTAGGTACCAATGTCAACTAAGCGCTTAATGTTCAAAGACTCCCAGCGCCGCAAGTCGCCTTCAACTTGATAGTTGGTTTCTATTTCCCCTCGGAGGGCTGTCACATCGGCATCACTTAAGTCCTTAACGCGGGTGTCTGGGTTCACACCAGTTGCCGCTATAATTTCTTGAGCGCGTGATAACCCAATTCCGTAGATGTAAGTCAGACCGATCTCGACGCGCTTATCGCGTGGAAGGTCTACTCCGGCAATACGTGCCACAATGAACTCTCCCTATTGTTCTCGCAATTACTGTTGGTTGGAAAAACGTGATTAATCGCGTCTTTTCGTTTTAATGATGATATGCGTCCTGCAACTCACTCTGTTGGTAAGAGTGTTATCCTTGACGTTGCTTGTGCTTGGGGTTCACGCAAATCACCATGACGCGACCACGACGTTTGATCACGTTACACTTTTCACAAATTTTCTTGACTGAGGCTCTAACTTTCATGCCTTTTATTCTTTGACTCCAAATATAAAATTATAGCATTTCTAGGGAAATTAATCCAGTTAAATGACTAGTGAACAGTCAAAAAAAAGGTTTTATGGTAAAATTCTCTACATATACTTACTTCTTTCGTAGTCGATAGGTAATTCTGCCTTTGGTCAAGTCGTAGGGGGTTAACTCCACCTTGACGCGATCGCCGGGCAAAATCTTGATATAATTTCGGCGAATCTTGCCGGAAATGTGTGCTAGCACGTTAAAGCCATTGTCCAAGTCAACGCGAAACATCGCATTGGGCAAAGACTCTGTAACCGTGCCTTCCATTTCAATCAAATCTTGCTTAGACAATTTGTTTTTTCCTCAACTCAACAATTTCGTGTTCAGTTGCAACCTTCATCTGCAAAGAAACACATTTTAAGAAATATATCAACAGTTTATTAATATATCTTAGCTAAAATTGATCTTTTTTTTGCTATGGGGAGTGGGGAGTGGTGAGTGGAGAATAGTGAGTGATAAGTTGTGAATTCCCTACTCCCCACTCCCTACTCCCTACTCCCCTTTCAGGAAGCGATTACCTTTTGTAGTTCACCAGTGACATCTTCTTGGGACTGATTGCCATTGACTGTTAGGAGTTTTTGGCGATCGCCATAATAATCAATTAAAGGTGCAGTTTCCGCACGGTATACTTCTAAACGACGACGAATCACCTCTTCCGTATCATCTTTTCGTCCTCTAGCAAGCAAACGTTCGATGACAATTTCATCTGGTGCATCTAAATTGACTACCCTTTCGCCACCTTGATGTATTTCTTCCAGTAACTTTTCCAGAAAAGCTGCTTGGGTCACTTTCCGGGGAAAACCATCAAGAATCCAACCATTTTTGGCATCTGGTTGACCGAGGCGCTCCTGTACCAAGTCCTGCACAAGCTGGTCGGGTACTAACTCGCCGCTATCAACATAACTTTGAGCTTTGATTCCTAAAGGAGTTTGCTCTTTCATGGCTTGTCTTAATATTTCACCCGTAGAAATATGGGGAATATTCAAGTGTTCAGCCAAGGTTTGAGCTTGTGTTCCTTTACCCGCCCCAGGTGGCCCCAAGAAGATTAATCGCGTCACTATTATTTCACCATTCCTTCATAGCGCTGAGAGATGACATAAGTTTGGACTTGTTTAGCTGTCTCAATTGCCACACCAACTAAAATTAACAAAGAGGTAGCACCTATTCCCCGGAAAGTTTTCACATTCAAAGCGCTTTCCACGGCGGTCGGAATAATAGCAACGAAGCCCAAAAAGATCGCACCCAAAAAAGTTAGTCGGTTGGATACGCGTTCAATATACTCACTAGTTGCTTTGCCAGGACGAATCCCAGGAATACTAGAACCCATTTTCTTCAAGTTCTGCGCCACATCTACCGGGTTGAGAATCAACGAAGAATAGAAGTAGCTGAAGAAAACGATGGAAATCATGTAGACCAAGGCATAGACCCAGGAGCTAGAACCGCTTGGACTCAAATAAGTGTTAACTATATTCGCCAATTCGGTATTTTTAGTGAAATTGGCGATCAGCAGTGGCAAACTGAGGATGGCCGCAGCAAAAATAATTGGCATCACGCCGCCTTGATTTAGCCGCAGGGGTAGATAGCTACGCTGCTCTGCCAAAACCCGCCGACCTACTTGGCGACGAGCCGAAATAATTGGGATGCGGCGCATTCCTTCTTGCACAATCACAATACCAACAATTGTTGCTAGGAAAACTAAGACCAGTACGATCACCCGACCCACTGCTTCCCGACCGCCGACTTGTACCAAGTCGATGGTATCGCCTAAAGCTTTTGGTAATGATGCAACAATATTGACAAAAATCAACAATGATGCTCCGTTACCAATACCCCGCTCTGTAATCAGTTCTGACGCCCACATGACGAACATGGAACCAGCAGTCAGAGCGATCGCAGTTTCAGCGACAAAGATCGGTCCTGGCTTTAAGGCAAATTGCTGGATGAATAATGCCGAAAAAGCTGTACTTTGCAGAATCGCCCAACCTACAGTTACATAGCGGGTAATTTGCGATATTTTTCGGCGACCGGCTTCCCCTTCATTTTTCTGTAAATTTTCTAAAGTTGGAATCGCCGCCGTGAGTAATTGGATGATAATAGACGCATTAATGAAGGGCAAAATTCCTAAAGCAAAGACTCCCAAAGTCGAAAGTCCTCGCCCAGAAAATATATCCAATAAGCCGAATATGGAATTATTGCCCGATATGGCTTCGGCAAATCTCGGTCTATCAATCCCTGGCACGGGCAAGAAGATGCCCAGGCGAACCAAAATTAAAATACCGACGGTGACAAGCAGCCTACCTCTGAGGCCAGCTGCCTGCGCCATCTGCATAAAAGTTTCTTGAGCCGTTGGGGCTTTATCTCGACTGATCATAGAGTGCTACCTTGATAGTGAACCAAGCACTGGCAGCGAGTTGGCTTGCATTTAAGTGCGCTGTTCCGGCTCACTCATAAAACTTCACAACTACCACCAGCTGCCTCAATTTTGCTACGAGCTGAACCTGTGAAAGCTGCCGCTTGTACTTGAAGCGGAATGCTCAATTCCCCGTTACCTAAAATTTTCAATGACCCTTTGACAGCAGTCAGGATACCTGCGGCTTTCAATGAGGCCAAAGTTACTTCGGTATTAGGGGGAAGGGAGGCTAGCTTCTCTACATTAATCGTAGTGTAAATCTTCTGATTAACAATCGGAAAGCCCTTCAGCTTAGGTAAGCGGCGGTACAATGGCTGTTGACCACCTTCAAAACCGGGTCGGGTACCACTACCAGAACGAGATTTTTGACCCCGCATACCTAGACCAGCACTGGCACCTTGACCAGCAGAAATACCTCTACCTACACGCTTCTTGCGTTTCTTTGAGCCTTTTTGCGGCTTAACATCATGGAGTCTCATAATTTATCAAGTTCTCATTTGTCGTTTGTCATTTGTGAGCCAGTGCGGTCTTCTCCCAAAGGGAGACGCTAAGAGCGATGGGGGTCTCCCCCATGAGTAACTGGCGTTAGCGCAGCGTTAGCGAGGAACGAGCGTCACCCGTAGGGGCGTTTGTCATTTGTCATTTGTCCTTTGTTATTCACTAATGACTAATGACCAATGACTAATGACTAAATTTAGATGTAGAGATTTTGAATAGGAATACCGCGATCTTCGGCGACTTCAGCAAGGGTACGCAGTGTAGATAAGGCGTTAACTGCGGCTCTAGCATTATTGAGCGGATTGTTGGAGCCTAGTTGCTTGGCTAAAACGTTACGAACTCCTGCTAATTCCAATACAGTTCGTACAGCACCACCCGCAATTACCCCAGTACCAGGTGAGGCTGGACGCATAATCACTTTTGCACCGCCACCGACACCATCAATCGGATGGGGGATGGAGTTGGATTTGGTGATTGGGACATCAATAAGGTGTTTTTTGCCATCGGCTACACCTTTTTTGACGGCGCCAATTACATCTGAGGCTTTGCCTACTCCGACTCCAACCTGACCGCGTTCGTTACCAACGACAACGATCGCTCGGAAGCTGAGTTTTTTACCACCTTTGACCACTTTACTTACGCGGCGGATTTGAATAACCCGCTCTTGCCAAGTGGTTTCTTCTTTTTTGGCACGCTTTGTTCTACTTTTACGCTCTGTTGCCATAATTTATGCTCTGGTGAATGTCAGTTGTGAGCCAGTGCGGTCTTGGGGGTCTCCCTCATAAGTAACTGGCGTTAGCGAAGCGATAGCGACGCAGGAGCGTCACCTGAAGGGTCTAGTTGTCAGTTTTCATTTGCCCTTTGTCATTTGCCAATAACTAATGACCAATGACTAATGACCAATGACTTTAGAAATCTAAACCAGCTTCGCGGGCTGCATCAGCTAGGGCTTTGACACGACCGTGATATAAGTTACCACCGCGATCAAATACTACTTTAGTGATGCCTTTTTCTAGCGATCGCACTGCGATCAACTTCCCAACTTGTACCGATGCGTCGCGGTTTGCACATGACGCTAAACTAGATTTCAACTCTGGTTCGACAGTTGAGGCTGCCACTATGGTTTGATGCTGAGTATCATCAATTAGCTGGGCATAAATATGCTCATTAGAACGGAATACCGCTAAACGGGGACGTTCTGGGGAGCCAATAACTTTACCACGGACACGTCGATGACGACGGTTTTTTGATTCTCTACGAGTAAGTTTCATTTCTACTTCTTACCACCCTTACCAGTCTTACCAGCTTTCCGTCTGACCACTTCACCGGCATAGCGAATGCCTTTACCTTTATAAGGTTCTGGTGGACGAACGGCACGAATTTTGGCGGCTGTGTTACCGACGATTTCTTTGTCATAGCCGCTAACAATGACGTTAGTAGGATTTTCTACGGCAAACTGAATTCCTTCTGGTGGTTCAATTTGTACCTGATGGCTGTAACCCATATTCAAAACTAGGTTACGCCCTTGAAGTTGTGCCCTGTAACCAACACCTTGAATTTCCAAACGGCGCTGAAAACCAAGGGATACTCCCTCGACCATGTTGGCAACTAAAGTGCGGCTTAAGCCGTGTAGCTGCTTTGAGGTACGAGTTTCATCCCGACGATTGACTTGTAATATTTCTCCCTCTTGGGAAACTGAGACATTCGGTGTGAGAGTGCGAGAAAGTTCTCCTTTCGGCCCTTTCACCACAATATTCGTACCATCGATCGCCACTTGAACTTTGGCGGGAATAGTAATTGGACGCTTACCAATACGAGACATGAATTTTTGTCCTTTGTTATTTGTCCTTTGTCCTTTGCCTTTCACTAATACTTCGACTACGCTACCTCGACTTCGCTCGGCACAAGTCAGTACAAGTGACAAATGACTAATGACCAATGACTACCAAACGTAACAAAGCACTTCGCCACCCAAGTTCTGACGCCGCGCTTCGCGGTCAGTCATAATACCACTGGATGTAGAAATAATGGCAATGCCAATACCGCCTAGTACTCTTGGTAATTCTTTTCGATTGGAGTAAACACGCAAGCCAGGTTTACTCACTCGCTTTAAGGCGGTGATTAGAGGCTGACGGGTTTTACCCTTGTATTTCAGGGAAATCACCAGATTGTGTTTTACCCCTTCTTCTGCTTCTTCGATTTCAGCAATAAAGCCTTCCTCCCGTAGCACTTTGGCAATGCTCCGGGTCATTTTTGTCGCTGGCACTTGTGTAGTTTGATGCCGCGCCAGGTTGGCATTGCGGATGCGCGTCAGCATATCTGCAATTGTGTCGTTAGCCGCCATCGTTCCCTCTATTGATGAACTTATTGATCGCGAAAGGGCATTCCTAATTCTTTAAGTAAGGCGCGTCCTTCTTCGTCATTTTTTGCTGTGGTGATGATGGAAATATCCATCCCACGTACTTGATCAACGCTGTCGTATTCGACTTCTGGAAAAATTAGCTGTTCTCTCACACCCAGAGTGTAGTTACCGCGTCCGTCAAAGCTTTTAGGGCTAACGCCGCGAAAATCTCGAATTCTGGGTAGTGATAGGCTAACTAGTCGGTCGAAAAAGGCATACATCCGTTCGGCTCTAAGAGTAACCATGATCCCTACTGGCATCCCTTGACGAATCTTAAAGCCAGCGATCGCCTTTTTCGCCCGTGTCACCACTGGTTTTTGACCTGTTACCAAGGCAATTTCGTTAATGGATGCCTCTAAGGACTTCGCATTTTGAGCTGCTTCACCCAAACCTCGGTTAATCGTCACCTTTACCAACTTCGGTACTTGATGAACGTTGGTATATTGAAACTGATTGATCAGTTTGGGGACGATTGTCTCTTGATATAAGGTTTTGAGTCTTGTTGTCGGCATAGTTTTTTTTGTCCTGATATCCCTGGGCTTGGTCAGGGAAACTTTAATTTTGGATTTTAGATTTTGGATTTTGGATTAAATTTAAAATCTAAAATTTCAAGTTGGCTAATTCTTATTTATCAAGAATTTCGCCAGTTTTTTTGAGTTTTCTGACCTTTTTGCCTTCTGAGGTAAAGGTGTAACCAACACGACTGGCAACGTTTTGCTTGGTGGAATAAAGCATGACGTTGGAGCTATGAATCGGGAATTCTTGGGTAATAATTCGCCCTGATTCCCCTTCTTGCTGGGGTTTGACGTGCTTGGTTTTAATGTTGACACCTTTGACGATGACTTTACTCAGTTGGGGAAGTGCCTGAGTAATTTCGCCAATTTTTCCTTTGTCTTTGCCAGCAATCACTTGTACAGTGTCGCCAGTTTTGACGTGCATTTTGTGGAATACTTTGGGCGTACCCTGTTTGGTTGCCATTAAAGCACCTCCGGAGCCAGAGAAACAATTTTGGTAAAGTTTTTATCGCGTAGTTCCCGAGCAACTGGGCCAAAAACCCGTGTGCCTCTGGGATTACCATCTTTGTTGATGATTACAGCCGCGTTATCATCAAAGCGAATGCTCATGCCACTGTCACGAGATACAGCTTTCCGAGTCCGAACAATTACTGCTTCCACAACATCAGACTTTTTTACAGCCATATTGGGTGTAGCATCTTTGACAACGGCGATAATTTTATCGCCGATAAAACCATAACGACGGTTGCCTCCGCCTAATATACGGATGCACATTAGTTTGCGGGCGCCGCTATTATCTGCCACATTCAGGTAGGTCTGGGGTTGAATCACAATTATTCTCCCTTGTAATGTTGTTAGTTTCTAACAACGATGAGGTTTAAATAGGCTTGACGTTCAGGACTTCTGTGATTTTCCAGCGCTTGGTTTTGCTCAGGGGTCTAGTTTCCTGAATGCGAACGCGATCGCCTACTTTACACTGATTTTCTTCGTCGTGAACTTTATATCGTTGGGTGTTAACCACAATCTTGCCGTACTTGGGGTGAGGAGCGCGGTTTTCTATGGCGACTACCACAGTTTTTTGCATTTTATCGCTCACTACCAAGCCAACTCGTTCTTTAACTGCCATAATCTCCTACTTTTTTTCTTTAGCCGATTGACTTGCTGCCCGTTTGCGTTCTGTTTCTAGCGTCAGCAATTGGGCTAGGCGGTGGCGCATTTGTCGGAACTGGTGGGGCTTTTCTAATTGTCTTGTGGCTTTTTGCAAGCGCAACTGAAATAGTTGTCTTTTGATGGCGACAATCTCATCAGAGAGCTTCTCGTCACTTAATTCTCTAGCTTCTGAAATCTTGGGAAGAGGCATAAGTTACTCCTGCTCCTGTGGTTGAGAGCGCACAATAAACTTGGTTTTGATGGGCAGTTTAAATGAAGCCAAACGCATAGCTTCACGGGCGATTTCTTCAGTAACTCCACCGATTTCAAACAAAATTCGCCCCGGCTTGACTACAGCTACCCAAAACTCTGGATTACCTTTACCGGAACCCATGCGGGTTTCAGCAGCACGCATGGTTACAGGTTTATCAGGGAAAATCCGAATCCAGATTTGTCCACCCCGACGAATATAACGGGTCATTGCCCGACGAGAAGCCTCGATTTGACGCGAGGTAATCCAAGCAGGTTCTTGAGCTTGGAGTGCAAAATCACCGAAATTGAGGGTACTACCACGGGTGGCTAGTCCTTCCATCCGTCCGCGCTGTTGTTTGCGGAATTTAGTTCTTCTAGGGCTTAACATGATTGGCTACTGGGTACTAGGTACTGGGGATTAGGGATTGGGAATTAGGGATTGGGGATTGAGAATTCTTACCCAGTCCCCAGCCCCCAGTCCCCAGTCCCCGTTTACCCTTCATTTGAGCGGTCTTCAAATTGCTGGCGACGACGTTGTTGTTGACGGCGACGGGGTTCGCGATCGCGATCGCCACGATCGCGGGGATCACGGCTTGCCGGTGGTAGCGGAGCTGGTTCTTGTCCAGGAATAATTTCTCCCTTAAATACCCACACTTTGATGCCCAGAATGCCGTAAACAGTTTTTGCTGTGCAATAAGAGTAGTCAATGTCAGCCCGTAAGGTATGTAAAGGCACTCTACCTTCACGAGTCCACTCTGTCCGGGCAATTTCTGCACCGTTGAGCCGACCACTGACTTGGATTTTAATACCTTGGACACCAGCGCGTTGGGCGCGTTGAATCGATTGCCGCACTACCCGCCGGAAGGAAACCCGACGTTCCAATTGTTGAGCAATGTATTCGGCAATCAGGTAGGCATCAGCATCAACTCGTTGAACTTCAACTACGTTAATGCGAATTTGGCGATTACCACCCAACACTCCTTGGAGTCCGGTACGTAAGGATTCGATACCTTGTCCACCACGACCCACGACTACACCTGGTCTAGCTGTGCGTACTTCTAAGTCGATTTGGTCAGCTTTGCGCTCAATCCGTACTTCGGAAATTCCGGCGTTGTTTTGAGCCTGTCTACCCAGCTTTTGTTCTATATATTGACGGAGTTTGTAATCTTCTTGTAGAAGTTCTGGATAACGATCAGGAACAGCAAACCAACGGGATTGATGTTCATGTGTAATACCCAGGCGAAAACCAACTGGATGAATCTTCTGTCCCACGAATGCTTCCTCTAAAATTTCTTACTTTACGCAATTTATTCGTGTAAACGTGCTTATTTTTCTGGGGCGGCTGCAACAGCCACAGTAATATGACACGTCGGCTTGCGAATTTGGTAAGCTCGACCTTGCGCCCTTGGCTGGAACCGTTTCAACGGCGGACCTTGATCGGCAAAAGCCTGAGTAATCACTAGTTGAGTCCGATCTAATCCAGCGTTGTGTTCGGCATTGGCAGCAGCACTTCTGAGAACCTTCAATATGGGTTCAGTGGCGCGATAGGGCATGAATTCCAGAATGATTAACGCTTCTCGGTACGATCGCCCCCGGATTTGATCGAGTACGCGACGCACCTTGTAGGCCGAGATGCGGATAAAACGAGCGATCGCTTTTACTTCAGTAGTATTAGTAGCCATAATTTTCTCCGATTTTGTCAATTGTCAATTGTCATTTGTCACTTGTCTTTAGCTAATGACTAATGACTTCATGACTAATGACTACCTACCCGCTTTTTTGTCGCTTTTTCCATGACCCCTGTAGGTACGTGTCGGGGAAAATTCACCCAACTTGTGTCCCACCATTTGTTCATTTACAAAAACTGGAACGTGTTGCCGTCCGTTGTGAACAGCTATGGTATGACCAACCATTAGGGGCAAAATTGTTGAAGCTCGTGACCAAGTTTTAATAACTTCTTTTCTGTTGTTGTCGTTGAGCTTTTCAATTTTCTTTAGGAGATGGTCAGCAACGAAAGGACCTTTTTTTAGAGAACGACCCATAATTCAATTTTGGATTTAGGATTTAGGACTGAGGAGTTAGGAGTTAGTAAGTTACATTCAACTCATAACTCATAACTTCTAACTCTTTAAGATTCACGACCACCGCGACCGCGTTTAGAAGACTTACGGCGACGACGTATAATCAACTTGCTGCTGAGTTTCTTGCGATTGCGTGTCTTCGCGCCCAATGTGGGTTTACCCCAAGGTGTAACAGGCCCAGATCTACCGATAGGTGCCCTACCTTCACCACCACCATGTGGGTGATCCACTGGGTTCATGACGCTACCTCTAACCTTAGGACGGCGACCTTTCCAGCGATTTCTTCCGGCTTTACCTGCACTCAGGTTTCTCGCATCGGTGTTGCCTACTTGCCCAATAGTGGCGTAGCACTCACGTCGAATCAAGCGGACTTCTCCTGAAGGCAACTTGAGAGTTACGAAATTACCTTCTTTTGCCACAACTTGAGCGCTAGCACCAGCAGCCCGTACAATTTGACCACCTTTACCAGGTGTGAATTCTACGTTGTGAACACTAGTACCCAAGGGAATCTTCCAGAGCGGTAAGGCATTACCATCTTCAAAGGGAGAATCAGGGCCAGAAACAATTATTGTTCCAACTTTCAACCCGTTGGGGTGAAGGATGTAACGTTTTTCGCCGTCTTGGTAATACAAAAGGGCAATTCTGGCATTGCGGTTAGGATCGTATTCAATCGCTGCGACTTTGGCAGGAATATTATGTTTATCCCTTTTAAAATCGATGATCCGATAAAGCTGTTTGTGTCCGCCACCCCGGCGACGACTAGTAATCCGCCCGTGATTGTTCCGACCTTTGGCGCGATGCTTCGAGGTTGTTAGGGATTTCTCTGGCTCGGTTTTGGTAATTTCCGCAAAGTCAGAGATTGTAACTTGGCGAGTGCTGGGGGTATAAGGGCGATAAGAACGAGTACCCATATTTTTAAGTGCTGAGTGCTGAGTGCTGAGTGTTGAGTTTTGAGTTTTGAGTTTTGAGTTCAGTAACTCCTAACTCCTAACTCCTAACTCACAACTTTTTTAGACTTCTGGGAATAGAACTTGTCTAATCTTGTCTTCATCCCCAGGTGCGACAGTGACGATCGCTCGCTTATATTGGGGCTTATAACCAATAAATTTACCAACGCGCCGCTTTTTTCGCGGTGGTAGGATGGTGTTGACTTTTACAACCTTGACCTGAAATAAGTCTTCGATCGCAGCCTTGATTTCTGGCTTTGATGCCTTGGGAATTACTTCAAAGGTGTACTTGTTTTGCTCCATCAAGATGGTCGCTTTCTCGGTGACGATCGGGCGACGTACTAAGTCGGCAAGGTCACGGGGGTCAAAGCTAGGCACTGTAGACCTCCTGAATTTTTTCTAGGGCTGATGCCGTAACTACAATTTTGTCAGCGTGCAGTAAATCAAAAACGTTTAGCTGGTCGGCTGCAATTAGTTTTAAATTTTCAATGTTGCGGGCTGACAAATAAACATTATCTGTATCCGCAATCTCAGACAAAATTAACAGTGACTTGCTTTCTGGTACTACTCCCCAACGAGCAAGGGCTGCCACTAATTCTTTAGTCTTGGGGCGAGATAGCTCAGTGCTAAATTCTTCTACTACGATCAAGTCGTCAATGCGGCTGACAAATGCTGTCCGCAGTGCCAAACGTCGCTCTTTGCGGTTCAATTTGAGGTTGAAGTCTCTGGGTTTTGGCCCAAATATCACACCACCACCACGCCACAATGGAGAACGAATAGACCCGGCACGAGCGCGACCAGTACCTTTTTGTCGCCAAGGTTTCCGGCCACCACCTCTGACTTCAGCACGAGTTTTTGTACTGGCATTTCCTTGACGAGCATTGGTCAATTGCCGTACTAAGGCGCGATGCACAATATGAGACGCTGTTTCTTCTTTGGCAACGCGCAACTCGAAGGTCGTCTCGCCGACCTGTTCTCCTTGCCAATTTTTAACTACGCTTTCAACCATTTTTCTTATCTGTCCTTTGTCCTTTGTCATTGGTCATTGGTCTTTTGTCATTTGTCCTTAGCCAATGACTTTTGACTAATGACTTCTGACTAATGACTTTTGACTATCCCACTATTTTTGCAGGCACAACGCTGACTAGAGCGCCTGGTTTACCAGGAATGGCTCCCTTAATTAGCAATAAGTTGCGTTCTGAATCAACTCGCACTATCGTCAATTTACGGATTGTGATGCGTTTTCCACCTAAACGACCTGCCATCCGCTTACCTGGATAGACACGACCTGGTGTTGTACCAGCACCAATTGATCCAGGCGCTCTGTGGTTTTTGGAACCGTGTGACATGGGTCCACGAGCAAAGTTGTTGCGCTTCTGGTTTCCCGCAAAGCCGCGACCGATGCTTGTGCCGACGACATCGACAATTTGACCTGCGCTAAAAATATCTGCTTTAATCTGTTGACCTAAAGCATAATCACTAGAGCTATCGGTGTGATATTCATTTAAGTGACGCAATGCTGGGGCAGATGATTTTGCCAAATGACCCAGTAGTGGTCTGTTTAGTGCCTTGGGTTTGACTTCGTGATAACCAACTTGAATGGCAAAGTAACCGTCGGTTTCTTTCGTTTTAACTTGTGTAACGGTGCATGGACCTGCTTGAATGACAGTCACAGGAATAGCTACTCCTGCTTCGTCAAATATTTGGGTCATGCCCAGCTTGGTGCCGAGAATACCTACAGACACAGTAACTGGTTCTCCTTTCTACTTGCTGACCTTGGAATTAGACTCTAGAGGACACGCTTTGTACGCATCAGTTTAGGCTGGGTTAGCCTGCGAAATTTGGAATGGCTTATTTAAATAAACCGCTCCAAATGCTTTCGGACACAACAAACCGTGTCCGTACTGCTTGGTGAATCTGTTTAGCTTCACTCACTAGTTCACCAGAACAGCCACAAGTTTCTTCCCATTGGGAAGGTGTAACTTCTGGAATCAATGCAAGGCGCTACAGCTTTAAGCTGTGTGCAGCAATGCTTTCGTCCAAGCAATTGCTCTGGCACTTTCTGGAGGCAGCGCTGTCGGCGGGTTTTCCGATTTTTACACGCCTATAAGACGGGTTCCCGGAGATTGGCTACTGCCGTGTTGCAGTTGGACTTAAGCGGTTTTTACCGCCCAGTATCCATTAACTGAGACTGACGTAATGCCATGAAACCAACATTGCTGCTCAGTTTTACTTCCTTAAATACCTTAAACTATTGTTTAAGATTTTGCCTACTTTTCAGAGGCACAGGAGTAAATGGAGTCTGGAGCTTAGGATTGACTTTGGTTGTTCGTCCATCAGCCCCGATGTTGACCTGAAAGCTTTCTTAGTTTACCAGTCTACGATCAATCTGAGTTAGATTATCCAATTTGGATGTAAGTCATCAGTTTTTGATGCTAACACTACCTCAGAATGACAGTAAAAAGTCAACCTAATTTGCGTGTTTGGTCACAATCTAATAATATAAATTATTTATTTAGGTTTGTCCAGTAATTTAGAGAGTTATTTTTGAGGAATGGGGAGTGGGGAGTGGGGAGTGGGGACTGGGGAAGAAGCAAGGGAGCAGGGCGCAGGGGGCAAGGGGGAGAAATCAATTCAAAATTCAAAATTCAAAATTCAAAAACTCTGCCTCTTCTTTCCCCTCTGCTCCCTGCTCCCTGCCCCTCTGCCTCTTCTCAATGCCCAAAAAAATGCTTCTAATCTATCGGTTCAGGGTAAATAATAGAGATATCTAAGTGGGATAAGACGAAAATCTATGGCACTAATTACCACTGGCAACGGTTTAATCCGCGATCTGGAAAAATTTGGCGCTCTTGGAGTGTATGTACCTCTGGAAGGGGGTTATGAAGGTCGATATCAGCGCCGATTACGGGCCGCTGGCTATACTACTCTCCACATTACCGCTAAGGGACTGGGTGACGTAGCTGCATATCTCACAAGAATTCATGGAGTCAGACCTCCTCATCTTGGTAAAAAAAGCACTGGTAGCGGTGCAGCAGTGGGTCATGTGTACTATTTGCCGCCAATTCTCAATTCTCATCTAGAACAGCTATCACCAAAGTCAAAGGGGCTGGTCTTGTGGATTATTGAAGGGCATATTCTTTCTAATGAGGAACTTGAGTATTTAACAAACTTGCCTCAGCTAGAACCACGAGTAAAAGTAGTTATTGAGAGAGGTGGCGATCGCTCTTTCCGTTGGACTTCTCTAGAAAAAACTCTGTTAGCTAGTTAGTCCTTTGTTATTAGTCATTAGTCATAAGCTTATGACTAATGACTAATGACTCAATTCAATCAGCATTTCAATAATGCTGAAGCGAAAACCACAAGATGCAAATAACTGCCGTGAAGCCTCGTTAGCAATTGCTGTATCTAGACGAATTTGCTTAACACCCATCTGATGAAAGCGTTCAAAACTTAGCATCACCATCTGCCGCGCAATTCCGTTTTGGCGATATTCCGCCTCGACCCAGATATCATCAGGGATTCAAATCAATTTTTTCTTAAATCCACGCAATCGGATTAACAAAAGCTTCGCCCAATTTCCACCTAGCAAATCGTGCAGCAGAATATAAAAACAGGGGATGATAAATAATGTCAGCATTGTTGCGATCGCCATCCCAAAGAAAACTACAATCCCTAAAGGCTGCAAAAACTCCGAACCTTCACCAATACCCAATGCCAAAGGAAACAGTCCCAAAATAGTGGTGACTGTGGTCATGATAATTGGGCGCAAACGTTGAGGAGCAGCTTTCATGATGGCAATTTGGCGAGTACAACCTTCTTCATCCCGAATTTGGTTCGCCAGTTCCACCATTAGAATCCCTGCGTTTACCACAATTCCCACTAGTAGCACCACACCAACAATAACAGTTGCGCCAATTGCAGTTTTGGTAATGTAAAGTCCAAAAATTCCCCCAGCTAAGGCTAGTGGTACGGTGAACATAATTACCAATGGGTCAATCAACGAATTGTATTGCACCGCCATAACTACAAAAATTAAGAACGTCGCCAACGCCCCCAAAGTTTTTAAAGCATCCTGAAGTTGCTGATTAGTTTCTTGGGCAGAACTAGGCACAATGGAAACCCCATCAGGTAAGTCTACATCCTGGAGTACCTTGTTGACTTCTGCGATCGCTTCACCAAGACTAGCTCCTTCGCTAAGATTTCCGGCGACAATAAAAGCTTGGCGCTGATTAATCCGTTGCACCTCACCAGGCGCTTGACCTTCTTGAATGTTGGCCACATCTGAAAGCCGGATTAGTTGATTGTTTTCTGTAAATAGCGGTAATTGCTCTAACTGGGAAGGACGCTGAATGGCTTCTTTATTTAGCTGCACCCGCACATCAACTAAACGATTACCGCGTTGAATTTGCGTCGGAACTGAACCTTCAATTGCTGTTTGAACTGTTGCACCAATTTGTCCGGCGTTCAACCCTAAAGCTGAAACTCTTTCCCAGTCAGGGCGAATTTGGATTTCTGGTTGTCGGGGGTCGGCATCTGGTCGGAATGTCGCTAATTTTGCCCTTTCTTGTAACGCTTGCAGCACTTGTGCGCCTGCTTGCGTTAAGTTTTCTTCATTCTCACCTTGCAAAATCACGTCAACGTCTGACCCTTGTACTGGGGAGTTACTCAAGATTAAACCCCGCACCTGACCAGGATTGAGGCGCAGCAGAATTCCTGCTAAGTTGAGTTTGTTAAATTCCTGAGTTACTTTTTTAACGAAGGCTTCGACATCTGTGCCTGGTTTAAGATTGATGGTGCTACTGGCACGTAAAGGATTTTCTGTAGTACTGCTACCAAATAAATTACCACCCACAGTTGTGAAAGCAGATTGGGTTTCTGGTTGTTTGAGCAAAATGTCATCGACAATTTGCATAACTTTTTCAGAGGTTGCTAAAGGTGTACCGGGCGGAAACTGCGCTCTCAAGTTAGCTTGACCAGTACTGATGCGGGGTAAAATTTCTTGGGGAATTTGACCAAACATCAAGAAGCTACTACCGCCTAAAATTAGTAAAGCGGCAGTGACTACAAGCAGCCGATAGCGTAAAACTCTGGTTAAGAAGTTACCGTATCCCCGCGTAGCGTCTTCAAACCGGTGATTAAATTGTTTAAGCAGCCAAAATTCACTGATTCTACTAGACCAGCGAATTCCCAAGAGTCGAGAAGACAGCATCGGTACTATTGTGATGGCAACAACAAGGGATGCTGCAACTGCAAAGCTAATTGTCAGAATCAGTTCATTAAATAGCAGTGCAATAAAGCCGCCAATTAAGAGGAATGGCACTACAGAAACTAAGTTGGCAGCTGTAGCAGCAACTAAAGCAGATTCTACTTCTTGGGAAGCTGCGATCGCACTGTCGATAAAGAATTTAGAATTTCTCCCCGAATCCCCTTCTTCCCTCTCTCTCTGATTGGGGGTCATCCCCGCTTTTTCGGAAATATTTTCTAAGATCACAACCGATGTATCAATTGCTTGACCAACTCCTAATGTCAGACCTGCTAAACTAAAAACATTCAACGTTAAGCCAAATATTTTCATTAAAGCGATCGCTGCCAGAGTACACAACGGAATCGTTAAACTGATAATCAATGTTTGCCTGAACGATCCCAAAAATAACAATACTGCTGCTGCTGCCAACAACGCCCCAGAAATCCCCGAAAAAATCACATCGTTTAAAGAATTGCGGATGAAGACGGATTCATCCGTGGTGGGACTCAAAATCATGTCTGCTGGAATTAAACCCGATTGCCGTAATTGTTCAATTCGCCGCTTCACAGCATCTACAACTGTGATTGTATTGGCCTCCGGCTGCTTTTGGATTGAAAATTTCACAGCAGGTTGACGGTTGAGGTAAACAAATACTCGCTGGTCTTCGGTATCGTCAATTACCTCAGCAAAGTCTCGCAAGTAGACGCGACGGGAAGGTGCAGGGGTAGTAGTGGAAGTGTTATTACTGCTATTAGTGGTATTAACGGTAGCAGAAGAAGAGGAAACTTCCAAAGAAAGGTTTTCAATTTCCTTGGCATTTTGGAAACGCCCGACAGTCCGAGTCAATGGCTCGGAATTTTGCCCCAGAATCCGACCACCTGAAGTATCTTGGTTACGGGCTGTTAATTCATTTAAGACATCATTTAACCCCACACCCAAAGCTTGCAATCGGTTTAAGTCAACAAGCACCCGTACTTCTTCCTCTGCACCACCAGATACGTCAACTGAAGCTACTCCTGGCACAACACTGAGTTCACGCGTTAACTCTTCATCAGCAAATACGCGTAAATCTTTACCTTGCAACGAAGCAGATGTCAGTGCCAATTCATAAACTGGCAATTGGGAGGGATCGACTTTAAATAAGCGCGGTTCCTCGATCGTATCTGGCAGTTGTCCCCGGCCTCGGTTAAAAGCAGCAGTCGCATCGTTTAGGGCTTGGTCAATATCGCCCCCTGGTTGGAAGTATAAATCCAGGTTCACCTGTCCCTCACGGGTGCGGGAAAAAATTTGCACTACATTCTCGGTTGCCGCTAAAGTTTCTTCTAAGGGTCTGGTGATTTCATCTACGGCTACTTCTGGCGAAATACCAGGGGCTTCTAACCGAACACTAACTCGTGGATAGGTAATTGATGGAAGGAGATCGACTTGGATCGTTGTGAGAAAAAATACCCCAATGACAATTACTGCCACGGTAAGCATGAGTGTGCCAATGTGTTGGCGAATAGCGATCGCACTCAGGCTAAATCCGCTATTGCCATTATTATTTGCTTGTTGCATGATACTAAGTGATAAGTGCTGACTACTGAGTACTTTTTTCCTTGGTATGGTGGTTATTGCTCACCCTACTATTACTTTTCTGAAAGAATTGAAAGACTTACAGTGTCACCTTCTTTTAACGGCTTACCACTCCGAACAACATAGCGCTCTCCCGCTTGCAAGCCAGATAGAATTTCCACTTTGCCATCAGCCCTTTTTCCGAATGTGACAGCACGCGTCGCTACTTTCGTCTTACCTTCTGTGTCTTTCACCACAAATAGCATCCCCGATGGGTTTTCTTGCTCTTTCCCTGCTCCCTTTGCTGCTCCTGCTTGTTTTTGAATCGCTGTTTGTGGCACTACTACGCGCTGTTGAGTCTGGGTTTCAAAATTGACTCGCGCCAGCAGTCCACTACCAATCTTCCCTTGAGTGTTGGGAATCACTACCTCTACAGGTATCAAGCGAGCTGTGGCATCGGCAGCTGGGGAAATGCGCGTAACTCTGCCAATTAATCTTTCCTTGGGGAAGGCATCTAAGCGCACTTGTACAGACTGTCCAACCTGAATTTGTGCCAGTTCTAATTCGGAAACTTGTACGATGACTTTGATCCGGTTAAAGTCGCCAATTTTTAAGACTTCGTTACCTGCTTGCAGAAGATTGCCAGGTTCTGTCACCTTTTGTGTGACTACGCCAGTGATAGGTGATGTGAGCCGAGCGTAAGAGCTGCGCTCTTTGGTTTGAGCAACCAATGCCTGTTGAGCAAGTACTCTACCTTGGGCGGCAGCGACGGCTTGCTGTTCTGTACGAACCTGCTCTTGGGCTGCCCGTAATGCTTGGGCGGCTGTTTTTGCCTGGGTACGTGATTGCTGGGCAGTTTGTTCAGCGATTACACCTGCTTTGAATAACTTCTGCTGCCGTTCTGAGTCTGCCAGGGCTTGCACAACTTCTAACCGCGCCCGTTCAACATCTGCACGGGCATTGCTTACTTGATTGTTTGCCCTAGCTACTTCCGATTTGAGGGCTGCTAGTTCTGCTTCTGTTTGCTTTAATTGGGTCAAAAGTATGGCATCATCTAACTGCCCGACGTTTTGCCCAAGCTTTACTGTATCGCCTACATCTAAGTTCAAAGCCAATAACCGGGCTTCTACTTGCGATCGCACTGATACAATCCGAAAGGGTGTTGTATTACCTATATATTCTGGTTGTCTTTGCAGCAAATCAGTTCGAGCGATCGCCACATCTACAGCCGTTGCACCACCACGTTGTCCACTACCAGAACTCTGAGATTGGGCATCAGCTGGTTCTTCTTTGGGCAGTGATCCGCAATTTGTTGTCAGCAGTGCTATGCCCAGCAAACAGGGAATCAATAATATGGATGCAAAAGGGAAAGACACCTTTGTGTCAACGCTACTCTTTGTATCTACAACAGCCATATCAGTTTTTACAACTGAATCTAACTGGGTATTAATTACCTGGTTAGCGGCTGCAAAAGGTAAGATTTTCGCCTGCTTGTGCGGCTTATTTTTATCCAAAATCATTTATTCTTCTCGTATTTGGGTAGCTTTTTGGGTTTAAACAGCCGTGCATTACCAAGTAATTTTGAGACATTATGAATAGTGAAAAGCGGCGAGAGTCAATTAGCTATCTTCTTGCAGAATTTTGTATCAAAAATTACTTTTTATTCAGAAAAATTCTCACCACTTTAACTAATTACATTGAGTCGGCAGCTTTTTAGCCGCCGATGCAATTCTTTACTCAGTATAAATATTTTTAAATTTCTTGCAATCTGCCCCTAGTAGAAGACTTTCCTTTACTGAAGATACGGGGCTTTTACGCCCCTACTTCTAAAACGGGCAAGGGACTGACAAATAAAAAAATATCCCAAAACCGACACAAAACCCTCTCTATTTATCTTCTCTCTGTGTTCTCTGCGCGGCAGTCGCTCATGGGGGAAACCCCCAGACGCTCTCTACGAGACGCTAAAAGCGTAGCTTGCTTCCCTGTAAGGGTACGCGGACTCGCTTGCCGCCGGCGCTATCGCTCTTAGCGTCTCCCCTTCTCACATTGGGAGAGGCTAGCGCCAAGGGAGAAGACCGCGCTGCCTTGTCTCTGTGGTAGCCTGCGGCAAGCCGATGCAGCGTCTACGTTTATTTGGATAATTTATTTCTTGGAAATACCCAACATCAAGTAGCGATACTTAGGCTGACATTAACATAGCAAAATGCCTAGTACAAGAAGGCAAAAGTAAAAAGAAAGAATGCTTATTTTGTAGGCTTTCTGGCTATTTAAAATGGTTGCTTTATTTCCGCCGTGTCGTACTAGTAATTTTTACGCTTAATCCAATATATTAAGAATAGTAAAGATAAGTTGCTTTTTTTGATTGTATCGCGATCGCGGTTTTGCCATATCCAAACCAGTCACCGCTCAGTATTATTTCTCCAACCCGAAAACCCTATGTTTGCGAACTGAGTACAACGGTTCAGTGTTTGAAGAAGAGTTAAAGCTAATTGGCAGCAAATACCGCACCAGACAAACCATTATCTCCCGTGCTGGTGAGCAGTTGATGATTGGTCAATATTTAGAAAAGAGAGTGGAGAGTTAGTTTATCGGGTGAGTGCCCCTGGCTACAGCCTCACCCCTTGTGAGACTAGCAAACACCTAGCTGTTAACTGCTTATATAACTTTTTATAACAGGTTTTTAAACTTTCCACCCGAAAGTTAGTTGCTATGTAATTATGGAAAGTGAAATGAGAATTAATTCGGCGACAGTGTTTGTTTTTAGTATTGACAGGCTTTTCCCTTTTGGTATTACAGACTTATCTCCGAAATCTAAATCTCTACAAACTTATGATTTTGGAGACATTTAATGTCAATTTACGTTGGTAACCTCTCCTATGATGTTACACAAGATGCGCTGAGTACTGTATTTGCAGAGTATGGTACTGTAAAGCGTGTTCAGCTACCCACTGACCGTGAAACAGGTCGTTTACGCGGCTTTGCTTTCGTGGAAATGAACTCAGAAGATGAAGAAACAAAAGCCATTGAAGCTCTTGACGGTGCCGAATGGCTTGGTCGTGACCTTAAAGTGAATAAGGCCAAACCAAGAGAAGACAGAAGTGGTGGTGGGAACCGTGGTGGTGGTGGCGGCGGCTACAACCGTAACCGCTACTAAATTAGCTTAATTTAATCTACAAAAGGCTCAGGCATTAATGCTTGAGCCTTTTCTATGCAAAACTTTGACTCTAAATAATTTCGGGCAGTTGGTTATTATACCGCACATATCATTCTTTAACCAGAGTGCCCTGATGAAAGATCATTTTCCATCGAGCATTGTTCAATTTCCAGATGGAACTTCGCAGTGAATGAACAGGCTCTTCGCCAGATATATGTCTGAGTATACGATAAGTTACCAAAACAACCCCTGTTGCCAAAATTAAAGTTTTAACTGATTCGGCGGAATTCCCCGTCCCTCTACAGGGCGGGGATGGATAGCCGGGTGACGACGAAAACACCTCCGACTAATATCAACCGCAGGTTGATTAGGGAGTGGGGTGTAAGAGATGCCACCAATTATTATATTTTAGTACTTTACCACAATACATATTTATGGTAGAGTACAAATATCAAGGAGGTGATGTTGAGTGTTGCACAAGGTTGTACAAGTCCGTTTATATCCATCAGTTGAGCAGCAAATTCAATTAGCACAAGCTTTTGGGTGTGCTAGATGGTGGTGGAACTACGCTCTAAATAAGTCAATCGAGACTTACAAGGAAACGGGTCAAGGACTCAGCCGTGCAGCACTCAACGCATTTCTTCCTGTACTCAAGAAATCTGCTGAGACTATTTGGTTAGGCGATTGTTATAGTCAAATTTTACAGGCTACAACACTGAATCTAACTACCGCGTACAAAAACTTTTTTGCAAAACGCGCTGGATTTCCTAAGTTCAAATCTAAATTTGGAAAACAGTCTATCCAGTATCCTCAAAACGTATTGATTGTAGATGGTGATGTCAAGCTCCCTGGCAATATCGGGATAGTCAAAGCCAAAATACACAGAGCGATTGAGGGGATAATAAAGACTGTTACTGTGAGTAAAACACCATCAGGTAAATATCTCGCATCTATACTGACTGAAGTTAAGGGTGAAAATCCAATTATTTCAGAGGGTAAAATTTATGGTATTGACTTAGGGTTGAAACACTTTGCAGTTGTGACTGACGGAAATCATATTTCTAAGTACGACAATCCTAAACACCTTGCCAAACATGAGAAAAATCTGATTGCCAAACAGAAAAAATTAGCGCGTAAATTAAAAGGGAGTATTTCAAGAAATAGATATAGAAGAGTTGTTGCCAAAGTGTACGAGCGAGTTACTAATTCGCGGCAGGATTTTCTGCATAAACTTAGTTATAAGTTGGTCAGCGATAGCCAAGCTGTCATAGTAGAGAATCTTCATATCAAAGGTATGGTACGCAACCATAAATTGGCAAAATCAATATCTGATGTTGGATGGGGAACATTCACCAACTTTTTAGCCTATAAGCTAGAGCGCAGAGGTGCGAAGTTGATTGAGATCGATAGGTGGTTCCCTAGTTCCAAACTCTGCTCTAATTGTTTTTATCAAATCAGTGAGTTGTCATTGGATGTCCGTGAGTGGACTTGTCCTCATTGCAATACTCATCATGACAGGGATGGAAACGCAGCGATAAATATTAGAGCCGAGGGTATCAGAATGATAAAGGCGGAAGGTTCAGCCGTCTCTGCTGTAGGAGGGGAGGTAAGTCCTATTCTTGGGCGAAAGTCTATAGTAGTGGCACTCCCCTGTGATTACAGAAGCCCCAACTTCAACCGTACTCGGTAAGTTGGGGTAGTTCACATTCTGTTATCGATCTTTGAGTCAGGGCTTCGATAGGTTCATTCTGCAAGCTCTTAATAATTTGCTGTTTATCGAAAACACGCCCTGAACTTCCGAACTCAATGAACTCGTCAGCGAGTAAGTCGATGATATCTTTAGCTGACTTTCGTACATTCGGTTGAAGCAAACGCTCCTCAAACTCACGAAAAAGCAATTCTTCTAAATAGTCTGCTTTCATATATTTTGTTAATACTAAATTGTATAGTGGCAAGTAGCATCAGGCGATCGCTCTCAACTAATTGTATTTTGCGATTCACTGCTGACTTCCAGGAAAGGTTACGAAAGTTAAACAGACCTTTGATGCTGGATATATAACCAATCTGAATCGCCTTGCCAGCAACGATCTAAAAGTATAATCAGTATTATTACGTAAATAAAATCTGAATTCAAAGGTAGAAGAAAATACCGTCTTTCTATATTTAGACAGTTATTTCACGGTGTCTTAACCCAAACATTGAGTACTAAAACTTATATTTGAGAGGTATTAAAAGACTCGTACATCGGTGAACATGAAAAACATTAACAAACTGGCTGTTGTAACTATTTTACGCGATCGCGTCTTCATGAGCAAGTTAATTGAAAAACCCCGTTGATTGGTAGGGATTCCAACGGGGTTAAATAATGCAATTATTTTTTCAGATAAACCAACACTAAACTTTATTACAGAGCTACTAGAAACTTTTATGACTAATAGTAACTATTTATGAGTTCTATGAGTTAGGTTTTTAGCATTATGCTTGTGATGTGTCTTGTGATGACGCTTACCAGCTTTGACGCTAGCGTGATGGATAGTTTGAGCTTGAGCTTGAGATGCAAAAACGGTTACAGGAGCAGCAAAGACTAGAGCCAGAAGTAACGCTTTAGCGAACTTATTCACTTGAAAATCCTCATCAGTTAATCCAACAATTTAACTATCCACTAGACGTATGTCATAAGTTTGTAATTGATATGAATCTTTCATGTCTATTTTTACATCCTTAGATATATGACTTACGTGCAATACTGTGGTATTAGTACTTACTGGCATTTCTACCGTAAATGTAATATTTTTGACATTATCAATTTGGCGATGATCCCTATGTTAATTTTGATTAAGAAATGCTGATATCCATCAATTCTTCTGCTATATCAAAGTTAGCTGTGACATTTTGCACGTCATCCAAGCCTTCTAGAGTATCAATTAATTTGAAAAGCGATCGCGCCTGATCGGGATCGGTAACTTCTACAGTATTACTGGGAATCCAGCGCAATTCGGCATCAATTACCTTAATGCTTCGATCTTTGAGCCTCTGGCTAAGGGCTTCCAAATTTGCGATGTCAGTAAATACCTCAGCCATCTCATCTTCAGTCATCTCATAAGACTGGGCACGGCCTTCCAGGGATGCTTCTAAAAGCTGTTCTTCGTCAACCACACCCTTGACTACACAAACGCCTTTTTGGTCAAACATCCAGCTAACGCAACCTATTTCACCAAGATTGCCACCATTTTTACTAAAAGCTACGCGCAAGTCAGCAGCAGTGCGATTGCGATTATCTGTGAGGGCTTCGATTAAAATCGCTACACCACCAGCGCCGTAACCTTCGTAGCGAATCGCTTCAAAGATAGCATTATCCCCGCCAAAAGTACCTGCACCTTTAGCGATCGCTCGTTCAATATTATCATTGGGGATACTCGCTGCCTTTGCCTTGTCAATTGCCGTGCGAAGTTGAAAATTCAGCGCCGGATCTGGTACGCCGCTTCTAGCCGCAACGATAATCGCCCGCGATAACTGAGTGAAGGTTTTTCCCTTCTTTGCATCTACTACCGCTTTTTGGCGCTTAATATTTGCCCATTTACTGTGTCCTGCCATAATTTAAAATTATCAAACTCTATTCAAGATTAGGATATACCTAGCTTTTGCCCCGATGCAAAGGTGCATTTGGTAAAAGGGAGTAGGGATTAGGGGAGGTGAGGAAAATAACTAATGCCAATGCCCAATGCCCCATGCCCAATTTAATCAATATTATTATGCATGATTTTTTTTCCCCTCCTCGCTATGCCAAGCAAAAAATCAAGAAAGTGTCACACTACTTTCCGAGTTTGCTGCTTGTATTATTCGTGGGCATACTAGCTTTAGTTGGATGTCAAAATATCCTACCTGGTGTTAAAGAAGATAAAGTAATTCATTTAACCCTCTGGCAAGGTGTCAATCCGCCGCCAAATCGGGATGTGCTGCAAAAGCTGGTAGACAAGTTTAATCAATCGCACCCAGATATTCAAGTAGAGTCCCTTTATGTTGGGCAACAAGATCAGCAAACGCCCAAAATTTTAGCGGCGGTGGTAGGAAATGCACCCCCAGATTTGTTGTGGTACAATCCGACGATCGCAGGTCAATTAGTAGAACTTGATGCTATTTTAGCTTTGGATGAAATGCTCGAAAAATCTCCAATCAAAGCCGAAATTGACCCCGCTTTGTATGCATCAATGAAATACGACGGTAAAATTTGGTCTGTGCCCTTTGCAACGAACAATGTTGGTATTTTTTACCGTCCGAGTTTGTTTAAGGCTGCGGGAATTACTGAATTACCCCGGACTTGGCAGGAGTTTGGACAAGTTGCCAAAAAATTAACTCGTGATACCAATGGTGATGGACGAACAGATCAGTATGGAATGTTTTTGCCTTTGGGGAAGGGAGAATTTACAGTATTCACCTGGTTGCCGTTTATGTGGAGTGGTGGTGGCGAGTTGGTGAGTGGTGATTCCCAGAATGCGGCAGCAGTAGATTTGTCAGATAATCAAGGTGCGATCGCGGCTTTGCAATTCTGGCGCAATTTAATTACCGAAGGTTCCGCTATTTTATCTGGTCCAGAACGGGGCTATGAGACAGATGACTTGCTGAGTGGTAAAGTCGCAATGCAATTAAATGGCCCTTGGATTCTGGGGCAATTTCAAGAGACTGGTGTCGATTTTGATGTTTTTCCCATTCCGGTTGGGCAAAAACCTGCTACTGTTATTGGTGGTGAAAATCTCTTCTTTTTTAAAACCACGCCGGAACGCGAAAGAGCAGCTTTTAAGTTTGTCGAATATGCTTTGAGTGAAGAATTTCAGACAGAATTAGCATTGGGAACTGGCTATTTGCCGGTGAATTTGAAGTCTCGCCAAAGTCGAAAATATCAGGATTTTGTGAATAAAAGACCACAGGTGAAGGTATTTTTAGATCAAGCTAAATATGGGCGATCGCGTCCAATATTTCCTGGTTACAATCGGATTTCTGACAGTGTAGGTCGGGCGATTGAGTCTGTATTGTTGGGTAAAAGTTCGCCAACAGAATCACTCAAAGCAACTCAGCAACGCCTAGATTTGATTTTTAAGTCAGAAACCCCACGGATAAATCCGGGGGCTTGAAAAAGCTTACCCCCATGTCTGAAGCCAGGGGCTTCCACGGCGCGAGGTGTTTGGTGAGATGGGGAATAGGGAGTGGGGAGTGGGGACTTGTACTGAGCGTACCCCTCCGGGGATCTTGCTACGCGTAGCGTCTCCAAGAGTTGCCGAAGTAGTGGGGAATGGTGTAGTTCAACTTAGTTGAAAAGCGCTATCAGGTGCGTAGTTTAGCAACCTAGGCATCGCATCCCCTTTAAATCATAAAAGGTTCAAGTTCACTGTTATGCCACTCATCTTCAACCCGTTCAGTAATCAGTGGTCTGATGATAAACTTGGGCGGCGTACCATCGAGAACATCAATCCGCACGCATGAGTAAGGCAGTCGGTTTTGGAGATTGTAGTCATGACGACCCACAAAAAGCTTTGAATCCGCAACTTTCTGAGTGGGTTTACCTGCAATTTCTCTAAAAGTCTCCATCAATTCAGTTCCCTCTCGCCTTTGATAGCGGGGACGATGACCGCTACCACCAGAGATAATGCAGTTAATGTGGGAGTCCGCAAATCCGGTATCAGTTGTGCAAAGATGCTCCAAACAGTGAGCATGTCCATTTAAAATCAAATCAACTATGGGACGTTCTTTAATTAGAGAACCAAGAGTTTCTGCCACTTGTTCAAACACCCAGCGCAAGCGGTGGCGAACCGCTAAGGTTTGTGCCTGATTCCACTTAGTAGCTTCTGTGACGTAGGGGGGATGGTGGAAAAAGATTACACGTCCACGCACTTCAGAGTTATTCCAAGATTCGATTAGTCTGCTTCGCAACCATTCAAGTTGTTCAAAGTCGATCGCAGGCATTTTCTGAGATGCTAGTTGTTTTTCAATATCGATTTTTATCTCATTAATTTGGTCTAATTTGGCACTAAGGTCATCGAGTTGTTCTGCTTCGGTGGGTTTATCTGGGTTGAGTCCATCGCATATTTTCAAAATCTGCAATTCTTCTCGATCGATCTCATCACGACGCTTTTGCAATTCCCGACGGTAAATTTCCCCTTCTTGAGTTGCAGGTAAAGGTGATGGTGTATTAAAGGTATTAGAATCCAGTGCAAAAAAGTCAATCCCGCCGTAACGAAAGGTGTAATAACGATTGGGTAAGCGGGTAAACTGTCCAGGTTCGTAACGCAAACACCGCCCTGTATCAGTTTTAGCAGTGTAATGTTGATCTAAATGACGTTCTAGTTCTTGTGGGGAAGCGATCGCCTGTGTATAGTCCATAAATGCCCGTGCATAGGCATTACCTTGATATGATCCATGCCAGCCAATCTCAATATCTTTGTAGCGGAACAGGCGACGTAGTGAGGATGTTGTGCCAGTAAATAAACGGTACATCAACGGCACATCATAGTAATCATGATTACCAAGTACTGGCAAGAATGGCAGATTAAACACCATACAATCATAAGGAATGCTTTTTGGTTTGTCGCCACCGACAAGAAATTCCCGGTAAGGCTCAATAAAGTTTGTTGAATAATACTCTTGGGAACCCACCACATAGATGACATCGCCTGTGTGCAAGACAAAACTGCAATCATCGCGGTGAGTCAGCATCAGTTCGGCTACTTGCCGTTGCGGGTGGTGTCGATAATGGGATTGGGTACCGGAATCACCGATAACCATAAACGAAAATTCTGGACTATCTTTCCTGCCATCATCTATAACCATACAGGTTTGGTCAATTCCCCGTTGCACAAAACTTGGATGCATCCACCGCACCCGTTCCTTCATCTTTTGGATTTTCACAGGAATGGGTGGATCGGAAATCAATTTCATGGCTGATAACTCTTGAATGCCTAATGCACACGCCGATTGTAACGAAATAAGAAGGAGTGGGGACTGGGGAGAAGTTGCAGTAAGTTTTTCCCCTCTGCCCAATGCCCATGCTCAATCCTTACGGCAAATTTTCTCGCAGTAATGCTCGAAAACCTGCTTGTTGAAAATGCTCATTAGTAGTAAGTGCTTCAGTAATTCCGCTATATTCCATCACAATAAAAGATACGCAATCGATAAATCCCCATTCTTTCTCTGTTCGTTCGCGATATAGCTCAAAAGCACGTTCATAGAGTTCTTGGGAGAGGGGGACAATTTCTACTTTGGAGTCTGCTACTAGAGAATTTAATAATATGATTGCTGCCTGACGATAAGGTTGTTGGGATAAGGCATTGCCAATTTCCAACATTACCGCCTGTGTTGTCACCAAACGAGTTTCTGCCGCTTGTAACATTTTAGCCAGATGTAAGGCTCGGTCATGCAAGCGATCGCTCGGTGCAGATAAGGCAATGGCAAATGATGTATCAAGAAAGACTTCAGAATGCATGAAGAGTTTACTTATTATACAAATATTTATCTATATTGGCAGACCAGTCAGGTGGCCCATCTAAGTTGAGCGATCGCGCCGTTTGCAGAAATGATACCGTTTCATGTTCACTTGGCGGTAAAATTTCAAAACTGATTCGCACACGGGTATTGATTGGCAGTGCGATCGCTTCAGATGGATAGAACACTTTGCCATTAAATATAGCTGTGATTTTTTCTACCATTTTCCTCAAAAATTACTTCTAGTCTATCCTAAGCCGATTGTGGTGATACGGGTAGGTTAGACGACGCAATAAGTAGTAAAGATACGTATACTTCTCTTACAAATTATCTCAATTTTTCAAAATTGTCTAAGCCACTAACTGAACTACACCCCACTGTCCATTTGTCAACCAAGAAGAGTCAGATTTGGCTACTTTTTCAATGTTATTTCACCGTTTTTACAAAACTAAACATATATTGGTTTGATCGTGCCTACCTACTTAATACCTTAATTACACCTGCCTCACAAGCGAATTTTTCTTGGGAAAACTTTTTCAATCTATTTTCTTGAAATGAATATCCTGATAATTTATTTTCAACTTGAAATTGATGGATAAGCAATTTCGTAGTAAGGACTAAAGTCCTTACTACAAATCCTCAAAACTAACTTGTCCAATGAATCTCTTTGGAACGAAAAGCTCTATCCCAATCGTTAGCAATCACCTCCATCATATTGATCATGCCTTCATAACCAAAATATGGCTTGTCAACATAGGTTTCTCTGTTAGTGGGGCTAAATACATCAAAAGCAATTTTGATTCCCAATTCCTCTGCCATGTATTTTTCCCATGCCGAGCCAATCACAGCATCAACATCAAACTCTTCTAAAGTCTGTTTTACCTGATAGCCATCTGCCGAAAAGATTACGCGGGAAGTAAGACCGAGACTGTCTAGTTCTCGCTCCAGAATTGAACGAGAATCAGGCATCGCCGAGCGAAACAATAAGACTTCTGGAATCATCTCTAATTCTTCAAAGAGCATTCTGACCAGTCCAATGCCAAGCGTCCCATCCGCAGATACGGCAATTCTACAGTTACGATATCGGGGAATAATCATCAATGCTCGTTTGCGAAGTGTATCTACGACCATTTCTTCGCCTTGTTTGATGATTGGCTCCACTTTTTCTTCTATCTTAAAATGTGCTGCCAATGCCTTCAACCACCGGGTAGTATTGTTTACACCTATTGGTAAAGGTATATCATCAAGGATCAAAGGGATGTCATGGGTCTGTTGCATTTTCCGAGCAAACTTATACCCAACATCATGACTGAGAACAATATTGGCGGTTGCCTCACCAGCTTGCTCTAGTTCTTCAAAGGAGGTATTATGAGAGAAGACCGTCTGTACTTTAATCCTTAAAGATTTTAACGTCTGCTTTACCCATTCCAAATCAGCCCACCAAGTAGGATTCAGATTTGCCTGTGGTGCAATGATATTTACAATCCTTGGCTTCCTGCCCCTTCTCTTGGTCTGCCTTTTTTTGATAAAAGGAAGTAAAGCCTCCAAACCCATCTCCAAGCCATCGTAAGCATTGCCCCGAAACCCACCAGCCATTAAAGGAACGAGTTTGGCTTTGATATCTGGCTGAAGCTGGTTGCACAATCCCGCAATATCTTCACCAATGATGTCTGCCGCGCAAGTACCAACGACAAACATCACCTTAGCATCAAAAGATTTATCCGCGTCTTTAATCATACCTTTGAGTTTCTCAGACGCTCCCATTACAATGTCTGACTCAAAAAGACGAGTACAAGCTACTTTCCGCTTGGTGAAATCAACCTCATGAGCATCATACCCAGCTGCGACAGTAGACGCGCAACCCTGTGGAGACTGAATTACAATACTGACATCTTTAATACCAGCAACTGTAGTTGCAATACCTTCAAGGGCACAGCCAACTACTGGGTCTTTACTATGATTACAATTGTCAAAAGTTGTTTCAGCAGACATTTTTTCCTCCTGTTTTTCTAAGGCTTGACTATGGTAAATGCGTTTCACGCAGCCTGTAGCAACTTCTGCCAAGACGATTCCGTGTTTCGCGCAGCCTGTAGCGACTTCTGCCAAGACGATTCCGTGTTTCGCGCAGCCTGTAACGGCTTCTGTCTTCTCTGTAGCGACTTCTGCCAAGACGATTCCGTGTTTCGCGCAGCCTGTAACGGCTTCCGCCTTGACATTTTTGGCTTAAGCCTTGCTCGTATTAGACGCCACCGAATCAGCGTGCAGTGTTTTCCAGTTCTTCAATGCACCCAGTCCCGGTTTTTTGTTAACAATCGCTTGACTTTTAATATCAAGTTTGCTTAATTACTCATAATTCCAAACTCTCCGCGTCAGAGCGTCTCCGTGTCTTTGCGTCAGCCCTAATTATAAGTATTCAACCGAACCTGATATAAGACAGCTGCTACAATTTTCTGCGCCTCTGCGTGAGACAAATCCATACTTTTATTTAGCAAAGTCACATTTCATTTATTACTCGTTGCAACATTTGCCCCGTCTCTTCTCTGCATATACGGTACAGTCAGGTAGGTCTTGGGCTAGTTTTCCGGTCAGTGATTGAGCAGATGCCAACCCAGAATCTTTAGGGAATACCATTTGCTTGGTTAAAGCACTCCGAGGTCTAAAGCCATATTGAAGTGCTGTTTTAATACACCTTGCGACCTTTAAGGCTCCGCGATAGCCAAATCTGGGACGATTTAAGATAGCATTTAAATCGACTACGGGAATATGGGGGAAACTCAAGGAAGAACCAAAATAAACTACCGATTCTGCATCAAGACCACCAATGAAATCCAGTAATTCATCTTCTGTTTGTTTCATGGACTCGTACTTGCCAAAGGCCAGTGTCCCTTTCGTGATCAGGATTTCCGGGTCTAACCCTGTTTCCAATAGGTAGTCTACACTGGTTTCTCGTGCTTCTGTACTCCAGGGATGGAAGTTATAGATTACTACACGCATCCCAAAATCACGATCCAACATGTGAGCAAGGGATAAGCACTTGATAGCATCATGTCCTTCGATAATCGCTAACTTACCTTCTATATAACCCTTAGCTGCTTCAAATTCAGTCTTGATTGCGGCATATTCCCTTTCCATTAGGGCAGCCGCCTGTTCTTCCATGCCTAAATATTTTGCCGCCCCTTCGAGCCATTTTTCTGTAGCGGTGATTCCATAGGGAAGGATGGTAGAGTTTAGCGGAGTACCGAACTTGTCTGACATGGCTTTGCCGATGGTATAGCCAAGATCCAAACATAAAGTACAGTTTACTGCCGCACTCGGTGCTTGCTTGAGTTCTTCTAAAGTACAGTCACCAGCGATGACACTGTGAACTCGTGCCCCCATTCCTTCTATCAATCGCACCAGTTCTTTAACATCAGTTTCGACTTCTGTTCTTTCAGGGCCCATTTTTGCGCCCACAATATTGACAGCATCGGCTAGTTGTGCCTTCCGCTCTGGAGTTGGCGGCTCCATAAAGTCTACGATTTGCCGAAATACGATATCAAATCCACTGCGATATTCCCCGGCAAATCCTTCACAATGTATCGTCATGATTTCAGACTGGATTTCGCCACGCGCCTTATTCACGACGTCATCAACACAGTCCCCAATAATACCAGACGCACAACTAGTGGCAACAACGATCGCATCTGGATGGTATTTTTCATTTACTTCTCGAATCGCGCCTGCTAATTCTTTTTCTCCACCAAAAATTACCGCTTTCTCACTCATGTTCGTAGTCACCACGGGTTCATAAGGTGAACCACTATTGCGGCTATTGGTCAGCTTGTATGCCCGCTTGACACCATAAGCACAGCCACTCGGCCCGTGAGAAATGACGATCGCATTTTTAATGCCACTTAAAATCTTCGTTGCAGTCCAAAATTTACAAGGGCGGGTATGACTACCTTGTAAAGTGGTCTTGATTTTACCCTCTTTTGCCAAGCGATAGAGTTCGCTCAAATTTCCGTAAAATACGACATTCTGATCTATACTTGCAGTCATGATAACTCTCCAATGTTTCGTAAACTTCTGTTGCGTAGGTGATTTAGATCCCCGACTTCTTAAAGAAGTCGGGGATCTGGTAGATAATCAAGTATCCTCTTCAGCCTATTACCAAACGTTTAAGATCCATTCGCGATCGTGCTTGTTCTCCATATCTGCAAACATGGCGTTGGCAATGTTATCTGCTAGCCATTCTGCTCCTTTATAGCCAATCACAGGATATTTCCACAGACCTGCGCGGTCAAAGCTGGGAAAGCCAACCCGAACCATCGGAATTTTGTTATCGATGGAAATATATCGACCCTTGGAATGACCTAGAATCAAGTCGATTTCCAGGGATTTATCTTTGATGCGGCGCTCCAATTCCCAGAGGTCTGCATTCCAGATGACTTCGATATCACAGGCTGCTTGCTTCTCCAACTGGGCAATTCTGGGGTCTTTGGTGCAGGCTCTGTTGTCGTCTCCCAACAACATCAGCACTGGCTCTAACTCAACTTCTAAGCAGAACTCTGCTAGACCAATTACTAAATCGGGATCTCCGTAAATAGCAACCTTCTTGTTAGCGAAGAACATGTGGGCGAGGTCGGCGATCGCATCAATAGCTTTACCACGTTCTCTGACTAAAGATTCTGGTATTGGTTTACCAGTCAGTTTGCTGATATTTTGCAGCCAGATGTCGGTATTTTTGATCCCAATTGGTGTTGGGCCAATGATTGCAGGTACCTTAAACTTTTCTTCTAAGAATTCGGCTGCGCTACCGCCTTCATATTTACATAAGGCAATAGTTCCTAACGCATTGGCAGAATCAGCAATTTCTTCAATGGTTGAATTCCCAAAGGCAAAACTTGTCTTATCGGGCATGGTGGGCGCATCGAAGGATTCTGTATCCAGTAAGATATTCCCTGGAACGTCCATCTCTTTTAAGATGCGCTTAACTTCAATGACATCTCCAGGGTTAAGCCACCCAGTGATGATGTTCAACTTGCCAGTTGGTTGGCCTTTTTTTGCTAGGCTAGAAATAATTGCATGTACGCCGACATTATAGCCAGTAACTTGAGAGCCTTTGTAACTGGGGGTATGTACAGGAACAAGGATAACCTTGCGATCGGGATAAGCCTCCTTTAAAAAGCCGTTGAGCTTGTTAATGGTTCCTTCGATATCGTCCCCAATTGTCTCAGTTGAACAAGTTGTAATAATTGGGATAATCCGTAAATCGGGATATCGTGCTACTAAGGTCTTGACGGCTTCCTCAATGCGTGGCTGTCCTCCAAGGACAGCGCTATTTTCATGGAGTGAAGAAGAAGCAATGTCGAAATTTTCCTTCAAATGCTGGGCAAACAGGAGACGAACGAACATACTACACCCCTGTCCTCCATGCACCAAGGGAATACAATCTTTGATTCCGATGGAAGCATATTCAGCCCCAGCAGGCTGACAGGTAAATATAGGATTGATGATTCCCTTGCGTTCTTTCTGTTTTACAACTAAAGACATTCTCTTGACTCCTATGTGGTAAAAAATTGCGTGATTTTGTTTGGCGTTGCTGAACAAAGAGATGAATTGTCTTTTTGAGCTTAAGAAAGTGGAGCGATGTCTGCGGCAAGCTAACGCTGCATCCAACCAAGAAGCAAGCTACCCATAGCATCGATTACAAAAGAAAAGTAGAATTGAATTTCGTGAAAATCTTGAAAGCTAGATGAGATGCTTCTGTAGTCAGATACCAAGCTTCTTAGGAATACTTTTGGTGTAGCCCGTCGGTGACATCACTCTCTACTCTGTAAGTCTCTACTCTGTAAGAAAATTTCTGCACAAACACTAACAGGATGACAAGACTCTAATTCATACTCCGATTCAACAACGCTGTTCGTTTGTAGGACTTACGCAAAAACCCTCTCAAACTCTCATTCCCCCGTAACCTCTGCGTCCTCTGTGGTTAGTTTTTCCTTACCTTTGCGTAAGTCCTAGTTTGGTTGAATTACCGATCTAATTGCTTTAATAAAGCGAATAATGCAACTCACCATTCTTCGACTTGGTTATTACAATATCGATCAGCATTGCCTTAACAGCTTCCAGTACTGCTTTCTTTTGCGAGTTCTCCATGCTATTTAACCATGAAAACCTAATTTCCAGGTCAGCCGAAAGGATCTTCGCATCTGCATAAAAACCCCTCTGGATCAAGGTTTCCAGAACCACCTTTTCTCCAGTCAAGATTTGGGCGGCCATATTGAGAACACCATTGATGTTTTCTTCCCGATCCCATGCACGAGAGTGAAACTGCCACAAACACCGTTCTTGAATTAATTTTGTGACTTCCGCAGCTCGCTCTTGAATGTATGACGCGATTTCCTTAGCTTGCACTTGAACCTGTGGCGCAACTTCCTTAGCTTGTGGTTGAACTTGTGGCGCAACTTCCTTAGCTTGTGGTTGAACTTGTGGCGCAACTTCCTTAGCTTGTGGTTGAACTTGTGGTGCAACTTCCTTAGCTGGCTTTTGAACCTGTGGTGCAACTTCCTTAGCTGGCTTTTGAACCTGTGGTGCAACTTCCTTAGCTTGGGGTTGAACCTGTGGCGCAACTTCCTTAGCTGGCTTTTGAACCTGTGGCGCAACTTCCTTAACTAGCTGTTTGACCTCTGAAGTAGCTTCCTTAACTTGCTGTTGAATTAAAGAAACGACTTCCTCAGATAGCTCTTTGGTTGCTTTACCGTTGCCATTACCATTGGTGCTTGGCAGCTTTTGCTCACCACGGATATCAAGGTTAGCCAATTTCATCAGAGGGGAATAGATGGCATTGTACATATCGCGTGCCATATTCACCGCACCTTCAAA
>NZ_JBALEK010000069.1:0-55306 GCF_036917815.1 Nostoc sp.
CTCCAGAATGAAGCAGGAAGTAAACGCTAAAGCTGTCTATAATTTTTCTCGCAAGAGTTTGGTTTAGCTAACTTTAGATAAGTTTTTCATAACGGACTAAATAACAGTGGCAGTTGCCAAATCTTGATAGTTTTAGCCTTTTTTTCGGATTAGCGATCGCTATATCGATATCATCTTGCAGAAAACGACCAGAAGCTCTTCAATTCCAAAACACGTCCCTATTCGGTAGTTTTTAAACTCCTGAAGGTTAAAGTAATTCGTAATTTGTAATTCAGTTTTGTAACGGCGATTTAGACCCCTATTTTCTTTCAAAGATGGGGTTCCCCTTTCCCCTCTTTTTCATCACTATCCTAATCAAACTCTGGAGGCCACAAATCTGCAATTGGTACTTCCCATCCTGGGAGCAGTTCGGGAACTGTTAAAATATCGCCATCACGAAGTATTATTGCCTCTTGTCCAAAGTTGTAAACTTCAGCAATGCGCTCATCTGGATTGAGTAAAATTCCTACCTGAGTTCCCAAACTCAGAAATTCTTGAATTTTGGCTCTCAGATCGTCTAAATTATCGCTAGGGGATTTCACCTCTACAGTCAAATCGGGAGCCAATTGAGCAAAAGACTTCGGACTGCGACGCAAGCGTTCAGCTAAAACAAATGAAGCGTCTGGTGCGCGTAAATCTGAATTAGGCAACCTGAAACCGGCGCTAGAAGCTGCTGTTCGTCCAAGTTTGCGCGGTCTAACCCAGTTACGTAGCTGGGCTACCATTTCAGCCGCGACCTCATCTGATTCGTATCCTGATGGACTCATAACAATAATATTACCCTTGACTAGTTCCATCCGAAAGTCGGGATGCTGTTGCTGCATTTGTTCCAAGTCTTCAAGCGTTAACGACATAAAACCTCTAATTATCAAACGCCTTGTATGTATATTAATTATGGAGACAACAGACCTCTCCAGGAGCGATCGCCCCATGAATTCCTCTGACTTTTCACCGGATGTGGAAAGGGGAGATTGGCTTTGCTAAGTGAATTTTCCTAATTACTTTCCGCCTTTATGATCAAACTTCAATTCCTACCACTATGACTTCAGATACCAAACCCATTTTTGATACCCTGGCTGTCGAAGGATCTGCAATCGACTGGAACCAACTACTAATCGAAATCCTGTCCGCTTTCGACTGCTCTACAGGTACCATCCATACCCTAGATCAGGACAGCCAGTTATTGCACCTAAAGGCTTACCAGGGAATTCCAGAATTTCTGTTGCCTAAAATGACGGTAATTCCCATTGGCAAAGGTATGGCCGGTATAGCCGCCGAACGCAAGCGACCCGTGCAGATTTGCAACTTGCAAACCGACGAATCGGGGGTGGCCAGACCCTCGGCAAAAGAAACGAAGGTAGAAGGGTCGATCGCGGTGCCGCTTATGCTGAATGGCCGATTGTATGGTGCCTTGGGCATTGCCAAGCGGTTTCACTACGAATTTACTCCCGAAGAGGAAGAGACACTGATGGAGATTGGAGAGGCTATTAGCCGGAAAATCGTCAGTTAAAATTAAATAGTATTACTTGTTTTCCAAATCTTGCAGCTTCTTGAGTTCGGATTCCGAGAGTTCATTAGTCACTGCGATCGTTCTAAGCTAAACCACATCTAGTTTGCATATCTAAAACTTATATAAGTACATTCGCAGATACTGTTCGTACTACCTTGCTAACGCGTCTCCGTACACCTAAAATTCTCGCTTGGTGAAAAAACTTGACGGTGAATCGATTATATAGTATTTTTGTACTATATATCGATTCAGTTTTGCATAAAACTTTAACACTCCCGACTACGCCAACAGGAGAGCAGAAAATAAATGAAGCTATCTAAGGTAGACTTGAGCAGTTTAGTCGCGATCGCTCACTCGGATGGATATTTACAGTTGTTGCTCGATCGAGGCGACGAACTGGAGTTTTTGGAAATTCCGGCACCGATACAAGCTTATGAAGGATTGCAAGAACTGAATGAGGTAATCGCTGAAACAACTGCATTACCCTTTGAAGAAGAACCAATTGCCATGCTACCAGTTATCTCATCAATGGCTATGGCTGTAGGCTACGATCGCAACGAACAGATTTTGCAAGTTGAGTTTCAAAGTGGATCTGTTTATCAATACTTAGGCGTAGACGAGGATACTTGGGAAGATTTGCATTCCTCCAACTCAATTGGCAGCTTTTTTAATCAAGAGATTAAAGGTAGATATGACTGCGATCGTCTAGATAATGCAGATTATACTAATGACTCATAGCTACATATAGGGTTTTCAATAATTCTTGCGTTGTGTAGCGCAAGTCCTGGTTCAGATCCAGTCGGTATTTCTATATTTTCTAACGACTGGATTGGAACTTGATTAATTGGTGGCAAGTACAGTTAGTAACTTTATGGGCAAATGTCCTCAAGCAACTTTTCCCGGTGTTACCCGGAATGGATAAACTGCAATATCCTCTATCCCGAAACCAAAGGTCGCAGGGATTACCTTTCTTGTAATATTTAGACTGGCATTGATATCTGCATGGATAAGCTGATGAAACTCTGGCATAGATTAGAGCGATTTGCTCCTGTTCTATTGGGTTATCAGACTCAATAATGATTGTCCCTGTTGATGGAATTTGGTAGCCGTTTAACTGCCCAGCCTTCCACCAACGATGTGCAGTTTTGTAACTTACCCCAACTTTCTTTGCATAATCAGATAACTTCATCCACCCATATTATCCCTATTGGGTATATATGGGTATAAAATCAATAAATATTTACAACACCTTAAATTTTGTACCCTCACCTACATAAATAACTTGATCCGGCGATCAAACCACCATGTTATGATTTGGTATGGTACACGAAAGTATACACAGAGTACTGATCGCCTTTCCTCCCGGTGATCGCAAAGGTACGCTAAACATAGACCAGCAAAACTTTGTTCAGAGACAATATAAAAAGCCTATATAATATCAAGACAGTTATGACTACTACATTTGCCTCTGCTATTAAACCAAGAGCCGAAGATAGTTTTGCCATTACCTTTGCACCATTGTCTCTTGAAGAAATCTATACCAAGTCTGACGATCCAGCCAATGGTGCTGTGGTTGTGATGAGTGGCATGGTTCGCAATCAAACCGATGGTAAACCTGTGATTGCTCTAGAGTATCAAGCTTACGAACCGATGGCATTGCGAATATTTTATCAAATTGCTGCTGATATTCGCTTATCTATGTCTGATGTAAATCGAATTGCTATTTATCATCGCATTGGACGTTTGCGAGTTGGGGAAATCAGCGTTTTAGTAGCTGTGGGTTGTCCGCATCGGAGTGAGGCGTTTGAAGCTTGCCAATATGCTATTGATACGCTAAAACACAATGCTCCTATATGGAAGAAAGAACATTGGCGAGATGGTTCTAGTTCCTGGGTGAGTATTGGTGCTTGTGAAGCATCAGGAGAAAATTGTTAAGATTTCCAATTTACCAACATTCCTGCCCACAACTGTTATTTTCACCTGTCAATAAACGCAGCCATGCAGCTCCTACTGGCTGATTACTACTTTCCAAAATAGCGACGAAGCCACTATCATCCTGACATCGCCAATTTTTCACATATTTTGCCAAATCAGGATTATTCTTCGCATCTTGCACTGTAAAATCACCTTTTTCTACCAGATGGGCTGCTTCATAAAGCATTTGCCAGAGAAAAGGCTCGTCTTCTTGTGCAAGTGGACGAATAGAATAATCCATCAGGTGAAGTTAGGGTAATTTACTCAGTGGTGTCGCTAAACCATCAATGCTGACGAGATTTTTCTTCTGTTGATATTCTCGAACTCCCTCTTCGCCTTTTTTACTAGCCCAGTTTACTAAAGTCTGGCGCTGACCTTGATATTCATAGAGTGGTACGCCAAAACCACAGGAAGTCTGGATTTTTTCAATGTCAGCGACGATAATTTGACGAGTTCCAGGTATTGGCAAAAACAGAGAATACATGCAGTCCCAGTCTGGAGAACTTGGTAAAATCGTGGTTCCTTGACCGTAAAGACGCAGGATACACGCGGGTTCTTCAAAGGCACAAAACATGAAGGTTATCCGCCCATTTTCTTGCAAATGGGCTGATGTTTCGTTACCACTGCCTGTGAGGTCTACGTAACCGACTCGATTGGGAGAGAGAATGCGAAAGCATCCCAGACCTTTAGGAGACAGGTTAACATGACCCGTAGGACTCAAAGGTGCAGAGCCAACAAAGAAAATGTGTTGGGCAGAAATAAAGTCTTGCTGTTCCTTAGTGATACACTCAAACAATTTAGACATAGACTGTCTGATTTATTTTACAAATTTCCCATGTTCTCAGCCTATGTCTTAGCTAAGAATCTAGCAAGTGCTAATTATCGATGTCTGGTTTAGAGGAAGGGAGTGGGGAGTAGAGACGCGATTCATCTGTTGTCTAGCTTGTTGGTAATAGCCATCGCCTATTACCAACCCCGCCGTTGTTCCCAAAACTGCAATTCCTAAAGCCAGTCCGTACCCACAAAAAATTTTTTGCCGAATACTAAGCTGGTAGAATCCTTGTTTAACCCAGTTAAAATATCTTAATTCAGGTGTCGCAGTCATGATACAACTCGCTGTGGAATTTTTCTATTAGGTGTTTTTTCATCAAAAACAAGAAATCCAGCCGCAAGTCAGTAAGAACACGTTTGATCCGAAATGCGTTCTTAGTCTATCAAAAGTTGCTTTTTTCTACCCTAGCGAAAAATACTGAAAATATGAAGATTAGAAGTATCTGTCTACTCAATACCCACTCAGTTTTATTAGAGACTTTCAAATATATGGTCTAAATTAATAGACATCGACCGAATTTAAATAGATGTTATCCAGAACCTTGTAGAGAAACAATAAATTCCTAGTAAAAAAAATGACCTTCAATTCCTGGGTTATCTGTCCTCAACCAAATCCTCAAGCCAACTTGCGTTTATTCTGCTTCCCCTACGCTGGTGGTAGCGCGGCAATTTTTCGCACATGGCCTAATAATCTACCTAGTAACGTTGAAGTCTGTGCTGTGGAATATCCGGGACGGGGAAGACAGATTAAATCAGCACCCTTCACGCGATTAGAACTTCTTGTTCAAGCAATCGCTCCAGTTCTCATACCATATTTAGATAAACCATTCGCTTTCTTCGGGCACAGTATGGGCGGATTAGTTAGCTTCGAGTTGACCCGTCTACTCCGCTCTCAGTATAGTCTTGTTCCCTTTCACCTCTTCATCTCTGCCCGTCGCGCCCCACAAATCCCGTTCACCAAATCACCTCTCCATATCTTATCAGACCCAGATTTGCAGGGCGAGCTACGCACTCTTAACGGTACACCCAAAGCAGTATTAGAAACCCCGGAACTAATGCAGATGTTCCTTCCTATTTTGCGGGCGGATTTTGCCGTTGTGGAAACTTATATTTACACTCAAAAACAGCCATTAGAGTGTCCTATTACTGTTTTTGGTGGTTTGCAAGACCAAGAAGTTAGTCATGAGGCTCTGCAAGGATGGCGAGAGCAGACAATCGCTGCTTTCTCATTACATGAGTTCAACGGTGACCACTTTTTTATCCATTCACACCAACAATTATTATTTAAACTGATATCTCAAGAATTACAGATGCGTGATGGTAGCCCGTAATGATAAACCCTTGTAGAGACATTACAGATAACGTCTCTACATTCATTTTCGCCGATGTCTATTATCTTTGGGTAGCGATCGCTAACCTTGCTCCCTTTACCTGACGTACTTGATCCATTATGCTCACTATCTCACCGTGTAAGACTTTTTGATCGGCATTAATAATCACCAATGCATCTGCATTAGAACCAACTAAAGTCCGCACTCGCGGTGCTAAATCCTTAACTGCTATTCGATCGCGATTTAGGCTTACCTGACCTTTTTCATCTACCGTGATGGTAATTTTAGTGGGAATTTGCTGTTCCTTCGCCGTGGCTGCCTTCGGTAGATTTACTGGCAACCCTTCTGATCGGGTTAAAAAGAGCGTTGACATAATAAAAAATGTCAAAAGGGCAAACATTACATCAATCAGAGGTACTACATTTATAAATGGTGGTAAATCTGGTTCATGATCATCGAGATCCATAAGACTTCTCCTGTTGTTCGTGATGATTAATTTGGTCATAGCGATCGAGGAACAGTATTTCTAGCTGTCCGCCGTACTCTTGAATCATTGCTATCTGCCTCTGGTATAGTCCCCGGAAGATGCTGGCTCCTAAAAGCACAAAGATAGCCACAATCAATCCTGAGGCGGTAGCAACTAAAGCTTCACTAATACCAGCAGTGACTACACCAGTTTTAGTACCTCCGACATCACCAATATCCAGTCCGGCAAATGAGCGAATTAATCCTAAAATTGTGCCGAGAAGTCCCAACAGAGGCGCTAAACCGATAATGGTATCAAATACAGCTTGAAACCGCTTGAGCATAGGTATTTCTGCTTGCGCTTCGCTTTTCAAAGCCAAACGAAATTTTTCTGGAGTCGGTCTTTCTAGCTGTAGTCCAGCCAGAAAAATGCGTGCTATAGGTAAATCTACATTTTTTTGCAGCTTATCTACAGCACTAACAACATTATCAAGTCGATAAAGATTTAAAACCTCTCGCACCACCCGGTTTTGACGCTTACCAATCTGTATCCAAAACTTCGCCCGCTCAATCATTAGTGCGCCTGCCAAAACCGAAAACGCCAGCAGGGGTAACATGACCACACCGCCTGCTTCAAACAAACTCTGAATTCCCATGTAGTGCCTCTAAACATCATCAACAATACAAAATCAGACTACTAGAACCAAGCTAAAAATGAAACTTTTTCTCAATAAAGTTTAAGATATAATAATGATTTTTTCAAATGAAATTATCATTAGTTTTATTAAACCTTTTTTTATTTTACATAAAAAAAAATAATCCTTGCATCACATGAAAATTAATTTTATCTAGAAATCGTCATAATAAACACTAATTTTCAAAGATATTTTGATTATTAAGTATGCTGTTCTTGACACTGCCCGAAATAATTTTAATTTTTTACTTGATATTTGCAACTATGCATTCTAATATGACTAAATTAGTGAGAATAGGTAGCAATAGCTATGAGCTTTTCCGGCACTACTGTCGAGCAACGTTCCAAAGAAGTTGAGGCTCTCAAGTCTTTTCTGACTTACAGTCTGATAGGTTCACTGGCGCTGCATATCGGCGTACTGTCCTCAGGCATAGGTAATTATTTGACGAGAGTACCCACGGGAGAAGAAGAACCAATAGAGGTGGCGATCGTTGATTCTTCAACTGCGGAACCAGAAAAACCACTTGAAAAAATTCTAGAATCTCCCAAAAAAGAACCAGAAATTGTTCAAAAACAGTCTATAGAAACTTCACCAGTACAAAAATCAGTACAAGAATTGGTTGAAAGACCAAAAATTCAGCCAGTTGAAGAACAACCAAAACAAACTACTCAAATTCAGCCAGTTCAACAACCAAAACAAACTACTCAAAACCCACAACCAACAAATAGGGAAATTGCTCCCAAACCAGAAGTCCCTGTGACAACTGTTGCTCCTCATGGTGGTGGTGGTGGTGGTGGCGGTGGTGGCGGCGGTAATCCAGTCCTAACAGGTAACTTTGGTAGCTCTGGCTCTGGCGTTGCTTTAAGTACAGGTACAGGAATTGGCTCTGGCAGTGGCACCGGCTCTGGCTCCGGTAGTGGTACAGGCTCTGGCTCCGGTAGTGGTACAGGCTCTGGCTCCGGTAGTGGTACAGGTTCAGGAATTGGCAGTGGTACAGGTAGTGGTACAGGTTCAGGAATTGGTTCTGGCTCTGGCAGTGGTATCGGCAATGGAGTAGGAAACCGTCCGACAGTAGCAACAGCGCCAATAGCGCCAACACCTCCAAAAATTAATAGCTCAGGTGATGGTAATGGCCGTGCAGCTTGCCGCGACTGTAATGCCAAGTATCCAGAGGCAGCAAGACGGCGAGGAGTTGAAGGCAGAGTAGAAGTAGCTGTCGATACTGATGCACAAGGTAATGTTACCAATGTGCGGATTGCTCGCTCTAGTGGAAACCGCGAATTAGATGAAGAAACCGCCAGACAAGCGCGTGAGTGGAAATTAAAACCCGCAGATGGCGGTAGACAAGGGGTATCGATCGCCACTGAATTTGCGATAAAAGGTTCACGGCGATCGCGCGAAGTTGAACAACGGCAAGCACAAAGACAAGCAGAAGAGAGAACCCAGCAGATAACGGCTGCTAACTCCACAGAGGAAGCTCCCAGACGCAGGCGCAGAGAGTTAACACCCTCATCTAATGAAGCTACAGCCACAAAACCAGCAATATCTGGATTGAGTCGGCGGCTGCAACCTCAAGAAGGGAAAAGTAGTGCTACAAGCTCATCATCTGGAGCTAGGACAACTAGGACTCCAGGAAGTGCAAGAGAGTCCTTACCCCGCACCCAGCCTGAACGAGCGACTACTGATTCATCACAACAGTCAGAAGCAACCACAAATCGACGGCGGCGAAAAGATAACACTAGCCAGAACAAGTTGCGGGAGTCTTTGCGCCGTTTACGTCAACAACCTCAATCGCCACCTGCTACACCACCTGCTGCTCCCAGTCAGCAGTAGTCTGTCAAGTTGAAATTGATGGGTTCGTAGTCAGCCCTGAAGTGCTTAAGACAAGGACTAAGGCGATTTACAGGAATAAATATACCGCCGCCGTTGGTTTCGACTTCGCTCAACCAACTGAGAGATCGAGAGTTGAGCGAAGCGATGCACTGAGCGTAGTCGAAGTGTCGAAACTCGCCAGCACAGGTATTTTCTTTCTCGGAAATCACCTAAAGTCCTTACTACAAACTTATTTATCTAGCATACTGGACAAAACTTATTGCAATCATAGTTTGATTAGCGATCGCGCGCCGCCTCCTGAAAACAGGAGGCGGTTTTTTTGATGAGTGCAATGAAAATCGTCTGTGCCCAAAGAATGCTAACAGTGTTTGCTCATCACCAATTATATGGTGAGAGGATAGTCAATAGCTAACTCTCAAGTTGCTCATCTGCACTTTATGCTAGGCGGAAAATTCACTGATTTGAATAAAACTTCTACATAAACACACACTGATGCAGTTTGATTTGCTTGAATAGCTATATTGATAGGACATTGATCGGACGGCAATTCACAATCCTGATTATGGCAAGTAAATTCATTGATGTTAGGGAATATACTGTTAGGGCACACAAAAGACAGATTCATACTCGTGTTTTCCAGTTTGTCTGTAAAGAGTGTAACGATCTGACAAAGCGCGAGACTTTCGGTCCTCGACCCTTATATTGTGAGAGATGTCGGCCTCCCCAACCGCCTAAGAAATCCCAGCCAACCTCTCATAGAGCAAAACCCAGAGCAATGTCTTATAAAAGTGACATCGATTTAAATTGATTAAAGCCTTATGACTCAAAACGGACAATTAGAACCACCTCCGGGCACTTTTCTATCACCACTGTTGGAATTACGAGACTATTATGCTCGCCTCACAGAAGAGTATGAACGCCTCTTTGTGCAGGCGCGATCGCAGCTCGATCATGTAGAAGCGTTGTTGTCTGACTGGTCTTTTTCTGATGCTAACAAGCAGATATCAAGGCTAACGGCGGCTGATGAAACCTCAAATCTTTCCTCAGAAGGCTCTCTGCTGTTTTTATCACCCCTTGATGACATTGACGAAATCAATTTGGTGGAGTCTGTAAAGTCAGTACAAAAAGACTCAGATCAGGTTGAGATAAATAATTCTTTTTCTGCTGCTGTTGATACAAAAGAGAGTCAAACTCTAACTACATCGCCAGATAGAAAGATACCCATAGAGAACAACGATAATTCAACAAAGGTAGCGGAAATCCCCATGCTACCGCAGTATCAGCACGCTCTCTCGCGAACGGAAGCCATAAAACAGCTATTGCAAGAGCAAATAGGTACTGTTTGTCATATTGATTTTATCGTGCGATCGCTTTATGGAGAGTTAGATTCCAATCTATTCAGAGTAGTTAAAGGTAGAGTTCAATCTTCCCTCACCCAAGGTAGAGAAAGGAATTACTGGGTAACTATTCCCGATGAGCCAGGTTGTTATACTCTGGATTTAAGTTTGGTAGCCCCAAATAATGGTAATAGTGCTTCTAAAAGCATCAAAAGCAAAAAGAAGAAACCTTTTGTACCCCCGACAAAAACAGTACCAATGCTCAAAGTCTTTGAGGGTCAATTCTTAATTGATGCCCTTACCTCTCTCTTTGAACAAAATCCAGGTAAAGTTTTCAGCGTCGCTGAAGTCATTGCCGGAATTTATGGAGAAATAGATTCTCAACAACTTAGAGAGATCAAAAATAAGGTGCTGAATGAATTATCTAGAGGCTATCGCACAGGCAGATTCTCTAGGGTTCCTAACCAAATTGGCTTCTATACTTTGGACTCCAATCTGAGTATTAGAGGGTAGTTCTCGTTAAATTGGGCATTGGGCATTGGGCACTTGTACTGAGCGCAGTCGTTGGCGCAGCCTAAGAAGAGAAGTATGGGGCATGGGGCATTGGGGACTGTTATTCTTTTCCTGTCTCTTTCTCCCTCTGCCCATCTATTGTATGCTCCCTCATCTCCCTCATCTCCCCAATCTCCCCAATCTCCCTCATCTCCCTCATCTCCCCCGTCTCCCCAGTCCCCAGTCCCCAATTCCCCTATCCCAAAAACAGCTTGTATGCCGGATTCTTATTCTCATCCCAATAGCGATAGCCCAGGTGATCGAGAAAAGCTTGCCACTCTTCCATCTCGTGAGGGGGAACCTGGATACCGACAACGATTCGCCCGTAGTCTGCGCCGTTGTTACGGTAGTGAAAAAGACTAATATTCCAGTCGGGACTCATGGAAGTAACAAACTTCATCAATGCGCCGGGACGTTCGGGAAACTCAAAACGGTAGAGCAATTCATTGTGAGCCAGGGGAGAGTGCCCACCCACCATGTGCCGCAGATGTAATTTAGTTAGTTCGTCGTCTGTTAAATCAAGAGTTTCAAATCCTTGAGCTTCAAAGGTTTCTACTATCTTTGCAGCATCGGCTCGATTTTGAATTTGCAGACCGACAAAAATATGGGCTGTTTTTTCATCGGCAATGCGATAATTAAACTCGGTAAGATTACGGTTGCCAATACATTCACAAAACTGGCGAATACTTCCCCGTTCCTCTGGAATTGTGACTGCAAAGATCGCTTCGCGGCGTTCGCCTAACTGTGCCCGTTCTGCCACAAAGCGGAGGCGATCAAAATTCATGTTTGCACCGCAGGCGACAGCAATTAAGGTTTGTCCCTCGATTTGTTCTCGTTCTGCGTAGGCTTTGGCCGCTGCGATCGCTAATGCACCGGCTGGTTCTAAAATTGATCGCGTATCCTCAAACACGTCTTTAATCGCAGCACAAGTATCATCTGTATCCACCAAAATGATTTCGTCTACATACTGCTGACATAAACGGAAGGTTTCTTCACCTACTTCTCGCACCGCCACGCCATCAGCAAATAACCCCACTTGGGACAAACGCACCCGATGTCCAGCTTTGAGCGATTGAGACATCGCATCAGCATCTACTGGTTCAACACCAATAATCTTGATTTCGGGACGCAACCGTTTCACATAAGCCCCAATGCCAGAAATTAATCCGCCCCCGCCAATGGCGACAAAAATCGCATGAATGGGTTGCTGATATTGCCGTAAAATTTCCATCCCGATTGTTCCTTGTCCAGCAATGACATGAGGATCGTCAAAGGGATGAATAAAGGTCAATCCTTTTTCTACTTCTAATTCACGGGCATAGCTATAAGCATCATCATAGGTATTTCCATGCAACACCACTGCTCCGCCCCTCATTCTCACCGCATCCACCTTGACTTGAGGTGTGGTTATTGGCATGACAATAATTGCTTTGGTTCCCAAGCGTTGGGCTGCAAGGGCGACTCCCTGAGCATGGTTTCCCGCAGATGCGGCGATTACACCCAGTGCCAATATATCTGGTGGCAGTTGCACCATTTTGTTATAAGCACCCCGCAGCTTAAAGGAAAATACTGACTGCATATCCTCACGTTTTAGCAGGAGTTGATTATTCAGCCGCGCAGACAAATTTGGGGCATACTCCAGTGGTGTTTCCTGAGCAACATCGTATACACGGGCAGTCAGGATTTGGATTAGGTAGTCGCAAAACATGGGTGTCAAAGTGTTAGCAAATGCTGGATGAAAAATAATTTTACATTCCAAGCGATCGCACTGGTTTTATCAAAACAGAATTACAAATTACTTTAAGGCGATCGCTCGTAGGTTGATTTTAAACTAGTTTTGCCAACTGTCTGAGTATTTAGATTAATAGATAAGTATAGTGTGGGTTATGAACATAACTTTTAAATTTATGTTAAAGTATGCATGGAAGATTACATTCGGCTGTATAGTTTGTTCTTATATATACTTGTATTACAGACCTCTCCGGATCTAAATCTCTACACCCCCTGATTCTGGAGACATTAATATGTCAATTTATGTCGGTAATCTAGCTTACGAGGTTAAAGAAGATGACCTCCGGCAAGTCTTTGCAGAATACGGAACTGTAAAAAATGTTCAATTGCCTATCGACCGCGAAACAGGTCGGGTTAGAGGTTTTGGTTTTGTAGAAATGGCATCAGACGCAGAAGAAGAAGCGGCAATTGCAGCCCTTGATAATGCTGAGTGGATGGGTCGGAGCTTAAAAGTTAATAAAGCCAAGCCTAAGACCGACGGAGGCGGCTCTGGTGGTAGACGAGGTGGTGATGGAGGAGGATACTCTCGACGCTATTAAGCTCTAAAACCAAGGATTTAACTCTAAGGTCTTGAGGGCAGATAAGGCGTCTGCCTTTTTTTTGCTTCGGTTTGGAGTGCTGAACGAAATAGTGCTGTTAGCGGTAAGCGGAGCCTTGAGCCAGTGCCCAGCAACTCGGCTTATATCAAGTCTGGGAGTTTCAAAACCGTCTTTTATGAAGCCATGCGTTAACGTAGCTTACCGCAAGTATTGTTTTTGTAACAGGTGTAGCAACCATGAACCAAGAAGCTAAACATATTGTTAGCGAACTAAGGCATAAGTTTTACTCTAACTTTGCTGCTGCTATGAATATGCCGGTAATCATAACTGGTACATCTTATAGTAGTAATTCACCCATCGCATCTTGGATGGATCAAAGGCACAGACTAAATTATATAAATGTATATGCTTATACAGCACCTGATGAATTTGTCCCATTCCGCCCATTTATTCTTCGACTGGCTATTAACAAGAGTGCTGGTAGAGTGACTGTGTTAAGAAAAGGACAAATATGCCGAGGTCAAAATTTGGTGTGGGATTTTGAGTTAACTGTATTACCAAAAGAAATCTTAGACTTTCTTCCCTGGATAGTTAACTTAGTTGAAGCCCATGATAAAGGTTCGCCCCTGTTGCTACAATCACCACCCCATTCATTTGAATTAAAAGTGCCAGAGGTAGAGTTCTTTAATAATGCATGGACTCAGAACGCTTGGCTCCTTGCAAATTCGACAATATCCTAATAGTAGTTTGTCAAGTTTAAGTTTCTCGCCACGCTCAAAAAACACTCTCCCCATTTGCACAATACCAAAACAAATTATCAATATAAAAAATGAGATCATCTTCTCACTCTTGCAAAAGTAACCAATAACGCCACTAAAAAAATAATTTTTAACATCTTATACTCAACAGAACGGAGAAGCATATTTAGGTTATAGCCTTAAACTCATTAAATTCATTGAAGTTTGGTAGTTGTCTAAAACACCGAATCCTAAAGCAGACAACAGAAAAGTTTTAAAGCCTTACAGCACATTTGATCTGAATGAGGTACACAAGGGCCGGATGCCCACCCCACAAGATTTATCAGATTAAGATGTGTACTTCATTTACTTGCAAAGTGCTGTATAACCAAAGAGAGCCTAATTTCGGATACTTTTGGATAAAAATAAATTTAACTTTTGTCATTCCAGTATAGAATGTCTGACAGCTGTTTAGATGACTCTAGAGTTATCATAAACCGCTTTGAGAGTCTAACTTTTTTAAGTAAGTTCTCGAATTCTCAGTATGGCAAACCTTATACTTGCTCATTGAGGACACACCATCGTATGATATCAATGTTCTCACCAGCTAAAGTTTTGCCTATTCCTCCAGAATTTTTACTAAGTATTTAATCTGACTAATCCCATATTTGATAACTGACGCATTTGCACCGCTCAATTTTAGAGAAATTAAAAAGCGTAGACGTGAAAAGGCTTGTTGTCAGACATCGCCTCTGGCTCTAGGAAATGTCCTGGGATGCTCTCTCACAAATTAAGACTTATATACCACCGAGAAAACCCTAGTTTAAAGAGATCGTAAATTGTCAAATATAATCTTGTGAACACGCTTTACAGAATTATGCAGTGTAAATAAGAATAGTAGATTAACCGAAGTAAAATTTTCCTGAATACAGGCAAGTAATGCTGTGATATGGAAAAGCAGTGAGTAGAGGAGAGAGAAAGCGATGAGGGACCCTTATCTGTTGGCAGCAGGCTTGTTAACAGGATTAGCAATACCAGCATCGGCTCTTCCACATCTGTCGATTGTCCTGCCAGAAAATTCTAGATTCCTGTGGGATTTAAAACAGGGTTCGCAGGCAATAGTCAGTACAAAAATTATCAACAGCGTTGATATCTCCTTACCACAACTCAGCGGACAAGGGTTCCAACCCCTAAAAAGTTCGCAGCCAACAGTAGGTGATAAAAACGTCTCTAGCGTACCAGAATTCAGCAGTCAGGGATTACCAGCGCCAACAGAGTCATCACTCAACGTCAGTACCCAAGCAACTGGTATATCACTGACATCTGGCAATCAACTTTACTACCAAAGATTGGCGGCTCTGAAAACAGGTCAGATTTATACACGCTTAGATAGTGATAATTTACAATCCTTGTGGGAGTCGATCAAGAAACGTCAACTAACTTATGATGACTGGAAAAGTTTACTAGCTTTAGAAGCGAGAGCGATCGCTCAAGGTCAAGGCCCAAATCATCTAAGTATCTTAGTTGGTGATTCTTTGACTATGTGGTTTCCTAAACAAAAACTACCCTCTGGTACATTGTGGCTGAATCAAGGCATATCTGGGGATACTTCCAGTGGTGTTTTAAAAAGATTGGGGGCATTTTCGGCAACCCGACCAGATGTGATTTACATCATGACTGGAATTAACGACTTACTAAAAGGCACTAGTGATGAAGCTATTTTGCGTAATTATCGCCGGATTCTCCACCGATTACGGCAGGAACACCCACATACTGAAATCATTGTCCAATCAATTTTGCCGACTCGCCGAGCAAAACTTTCTAATAGCCGCATTCGTCACATCAACATCCAACTAACCCTGATTGCCAAACAAGAAGGTGCTAATTATCTAAATATTTATAGCTGGTTTACCGATATGGAAGGCAATTTGCGCCCAGAGTTAACCACAGATGGGTTGCACTTGTCTCAAGAGGGATATGACGTGTGGCGAACGGCACTACAGCAGATAGAATACAAGGTCACTCAGCGTGAGAATTGAGCGATCAATATCTCCAGACAAGAAAAATCCTATACTTTAACGCCCAAGGCTTCCCGATTCAAAACCTGATTCAACTTACCGCTACGATAACCTTCTAAATCTAAGGTGACGTAGATAAATCCGAAATCTTGAAATGCCGAAACTAATTTTTGTAAATCGTTAGTCAAGACAAACTCTTTGATTTGTTCTGGTGGTAATTCAATGCGTGCTGTATCCCCTTCCGATCGCACGCGCAAATTCTGCCAACCTAGCTTTCTTAAGAAAATTTCTCCTCTACCGACTCGTTGTAACTTAGCGACAGTAATCTCTTCACCGTAAGGAAACCGGGAACTGAGGCAAGGTTGAGCAGGTTTATCCCACCACGGTAAATTGAGTTGTTGCGAAAGTTGGCGAACTTCAACTTTGGTGACACCAATTTCTGCTAAAGGCGATCGCGCCCCTCTTTCTTTAGCCGCCTGAATTCCTGGGCGATAATCATGCAAATCATCGGCATTCACCCCATCCACTACGTAGGGATAACCCAACTCTAAAGCTAAAGGTTTGAGAGTGTCGTGCAACTCACTTTTGCAAAAATAACAGCGATTGACAGGGTTAGAGGTGTAATTAGGATTTTCCATCTCGTGTGTCTGGACGATTTGATGAGGAATCCCAATGGTTGCAGCTTGAATTTTCGCGTCTTCCAACTCTTCTGGTAATAGCGAAGGAGAAACAGCAGTGACAGCCAAAGCGCGATCGCCCAACACATCAAAAGCAATTTTGGCAACCAAAGTACTATCAACGCCCCCAGAGTAGGCAATCAACGCCTGCTCCATTTCTGTAAACAAAGCTCTTAATTGCTCAAATTTTTCTGTCAGCATAATTGGCAAATCCTATTAAAGCCCTATAGCACCCTGCAAATTCCATTCTAGTAAAAACAGCAGCAGTGAGAAGAGAAATAACTCAGCAGAAAGTCAATCAACAGCCGCAAAATCAAGCAACACCGTCTTCTAGAAAATAAACCTCGGCTTTTCAACCAAAAATTTCTGACAGAGATTTACCATTTCTACTCATTTGGGTAACAACACCAGTCACCAAAGATTTATTGCTTTTTCAATGTAAATGTACCTCGGTCATTATCAACATCTATAAAAAACCCAGTAATCGTTTGAGGGTCATTTAGTCTACCGACAAGAGCGGCATTATAAGTAATTGGCGTTCCTGGCTGTGCAGTCTGAACAATAGTGATGACTGGCTTGCCGCGATTAGGGGTTGAATAAACATCAATCAGAAATAGGGAAGTATTGCCACCGGGTAAAATATATTTACCTGCATTGCCTGTAATCTGGATTGTACAACCACCTAGTACATAGCAAGGACTTCCTGGAAAGCTATTTGTATAGTCCCATGTCCCATCCAAATTGGCAGGTAAAGGAGCAGTAGCAATTGACTCAGATGCATCCTTAGCATAGATGATGCTGGAAGCTAACAGAGTCATTGTGGTAACGGCAAATAATTTACGTAACAGCATGAACAGCACCTTATTAAAAAAAGTAGTTCATAGCAGATTGTTAAATGTATTCCTGCTGCGTGATTGAAATGATAATATAGTCTGCCTATGTTGTTCTTTAAAATTAACGATATTATACATACTGCTTGACACTCCCCCGACTGAACAAATTTTGCTTTAAATTGGTGGTTTGCTGTATTTAGCCACCAGACTGGCTAAAAGTGGTAAATCAATCGGTTTAGAAATATAGTCATTTCCTCCAGCTGCTAAACAGGTTTCGCGATCGCCTTTCATCGCCATTGCTGTTTGAACAATTACTGGAATCGTCTTATATTGCCGATGTTCTCGCAGTTGTCGCACCAAGTTAAGACCATTTCCATCTGCCAGACAAACATCCATTAGAATTACTACTGGGTCTAACTCTCTGAGAGTTTCCCACATCTCAGTAGCATTCTTAACCCAAGTCACCTTATATCCCAATTTCCGTAGATAAATTTGCATCAAATCACCATTGGGTAAATCATTTTCTACCAGCAAAATATCTACAGAATAACTAGGTGTCAAAGTTAGAGGAAATGAAGAAAATTTTCCTTCCCCTGCTCCCTCATCTCTCCCTGCTCCCTCGTCTTGCTTAAAGGGAAGTACAAGGGTAAAACGGGAGCCATGATTTACTTCCGATTCCACTTTCACAGAACCACCGTGAATTTGGGCGAGTTTTCGAGTCACTACTAAACCCAAACCAGTACCTTCAACGCCATCAGCTACAGCCTTGGCAACTTGGAAATAGGGTTGAAACAGTTGAGCTAGATCTTCTTGGGAAATGCCAGAGCCAGTATCCCAAACTGTAAAATGCATAAATGCACCTTTGGGAGCAACCTGTAAGCCAACACTTCCGATACTTGTAAACTTTAGGGCGTTGAAAAGTAAATTCAACAGCATTTGCTTGAGTCGTAAGGGATCGGCTACTAGGGTTGTAACATTGGGTTCAAGTTCTAGACACAGTTTCAAACCCTTATTAGCGGCTTTCTCTTTCACCAGTGCCAAAACATTGTTACACAGCAGTGGTACATCTACTGATTCACACTGCACTTCCATCTGATTTGCTTCAATTTTAGAGAGATCCAAAATATCATTAATCAGAGCTAGCAAGTGCTTGCCGCTAGACTGAATAATATTTAAATACTCTTCTTGCTGGCGTTCTCTAGTTGCTTCAAATCCTGGGACTAAAAGCAAGTGGGTAAACCCAATAATGGAACTAAGCGGTGTGCGAATTTCGTGGCTGGTGTTTGCCAAAAACTGATTTTTCAGTTGATTGGTACGCTCCAATTCTTGATTGGAGTTACTTAACTGTTGATACCGTTGTTGCCAAGATAAAATCTGTCTAAGTTGTAGCAAAGCTGTTGTACAGTAGTTTGCAGACCTTGCCATCAATTGTGATCTGAGTTTAACTTGTGATTCTCTAAGAGAATCACGATCAGAGATTAGGGGCACTGCGGCGATAATTAGCCAGCCCATGACGCTGCCAGAATCATCAGCCAAAGGCCAAGCGCTCGGTGGTTGTTGATTCTCAAGCTGTTGCAAATCTTCGAGTTCTATAACCTCTTGCAATCTCAACAGCAGCTTTTTTTCTGCTGTCAGCACTTCTAGAAATAAAGGTTGTGAATTTGGGGATGGAGAACGAGAAACATAGCAAACTCTGGCAACAGTTTCTTGTGGTTGAAACAGAGCAATGCCGACGGCGCAATCTGTAAGCGCCAGATTACTGCTGTTCAAAGCACGATTGATTTCGTTAACTACAGTTTGGAAAATTTCCGCTTGTGCGGTTTCTGTCTGTGGAACAGTGTTACAAGCAGAAAGCAGGTAATCATTAAGGTGACTTTGCAACTGGTTCAAGCTGCTCTCCAGCCACAGTTGGGCGCGAAGTTGCTGAATTGTTGTCAAAAGTTTTGGCGTTGCATCTATCTGTGAGTTCTGGTCTGGTAAGCTTGAGTACTGCTGCATGGTCAACTAGACCCGTGAACAAGTTTAGCTTCGCATAAAAATCCCAAGAGGATTTTATGTATATTAGCGGACAATTCTTTTTTATTTATAAACCATAACTTATGTTGTTATAAACCATAACTTATGATGTCGAATTTAGCAGCTAGTCAAAAAAATTATTGTATAAACCACTAACCTCAAATTTTTAAAAGTGACTTCAGACTTATGGATACACAATTTGCCCAACTAATCGTCAATGGCATTGCGGTGGGGAGCATTATTGCTCTAGCCGCAGTCGGACTCACTCTTACATCTGGAATTTTACGGCTATCTAACTTTGCTCATGGTGATTTTCTCACTTTAGGAGCCTATCTCACCTGGCTGATAAACACTCTTGGAGTCAATATTTGGCTGTCGATGATCGTGGCGGCGGTGGGAACAGTAGCAGCAATGCTGTTATCGGAAAAGCTCCTGTGGTCAAGGATGCGCTCTATCCGTGCTACTTCCACGACGCTGATTATTATTTCCATCGGACTTGCCTTATTTATTCGCAATGGGATTATTTTTATCTGGGGTGGCAAAAACCAAAATTATAATTTACCTGTTACCCCGGCTTTAGATATTTTTGGTTTAAAGGTGCCGCAAAATCAATTATTGGTATTGGGGTTGGCGGTGCTAGCAATTTTGGGGCTGCATTATCTGCTGCAAAATACCAAAATTGGTAAGGCGATGAGAGCAGTTGCCGACGATCTAGACTTAGCCAGGGTTTCAGGTATCAATGTAGACCGAGTAATTTTCTGGACTTGGCTAATTGCTGGTACTCTTACGTCCTTGGGCGGCAGTATGTATGGGTTAATTACAGCCGTGCGCCCGAATATGGGATGGTTTTTAATTTTACCTTTATTCGCCTCAGTAATTCTTGGTGGCATTGGCAACCCTTACGGTGCGATCGCAGGAGCTTTGATTATTGGCATCGTCCAGGAAGTCAGCACTCCTTGGCTGGGTTCACAGTACAAACAAGGTGTAGCACTGTTGATCATGATTTTGGTGCTGCTCATTCGTCCCAAAGGTTTATTCAAAGGAACGATTTGAGCAGCACCACTCCACTTCTTAATTATTCAATAATGTGGAAATAGTAGGCTGCTACCAGCAAGTTGATAGCTAACAAGAACAGTGCCCAGCCTGTGCGATAGGCGTAGGGAGGTTTAGCTCCACTATCGGCAACGGCGGAAATCTTCGTTTTAGCAGTCATAATCCGATTCTCCTAATGTCAGAACTTTTTAAGAAATACCAAACTGGCGTACCAAATACCCAAATTCTTTAAGAATATTTGTGTAAACTTGGGGATTGGGGATTGGGGATTGGGGATTGGTTATTTTTTCTTTTCCTACTCCCTACTCCCTACTCCCCACTTCCCACTCCCTCCTCACCAGCATGATAGGAACTGCGAACCAGAGGCCCAGAACGAACATGATTGAATCCCATTTCCCATGCTAATCTGCCGAGTTGATCGAATTCCTCTGGAGTCCAATATTTTTGGACTGGCAAATGTTCTAAAGATGGTCGCATATACTGCCCGATAGTTAAGCGATCGCACCCCACAGCCCTTAAATCAGCCATTGCTTCAACAACTTCATCCAGTGTTTCTCCGTGTCCCAGCATCAAACCTGATTTGGTGGGAATTGTCGGATCGATTTCTTTGACCATAGCTAGCACCAAGAGTGAGCGATCGTACTTGGCTCCCCGCCGCACTGGTCTAGTTAACCGTTGCACTGTCTCAATATTGTGATTGAAACAAGCTGGTTTGGCTTTCACAATCATCGCTATCCGTTGGCGTTGACCTGATTCCCCAACACCAGCACCACCCCAAAAATCTGGGGTCAGCACTTCAATTTGAGTCTCTGGGTTCAACTGGCGGATAGTCGCGATTGTCTTCACAAAATGCCCTGCACCCTGATCGGGCAAGTCATCACGGGCTACAGAAGTCAGCACCACATAACGCAACCCCAAAAGCTGCACTGCTTGGGCTACCTTTTCAGGTTCCTCTAAATCAAGAGGCATCGGTGCATGACCTTTATCTACTTGACAGAAAGCACAAGAGCGTGTGCAGGTAGGCCCCATTAGTAAGAAAGTTGCAGTTTTTTGGGCGTAGCACTCTCCCCGGTTGGGACAGCGCCCTTCTTCGCAAATCGTGTGAATTTGCCGCTGCTTAATAATGCGTTGTACGGTAGAGATTTCACTGGCTTTACCAATCGGGCGACGTAACCAGCTAGGCATTGCCGTAATTTCAGACTTTAATTCGGCTTGTTGTGACGAAATCATAGACATCCAAGCAAGATGCGGATATAGAGTAGTGGTCTGTCAATTCATCGTTGACCGCAGTCCATACCCACCATATCAGTACATTGAGGGTGGGGACTTTCGCTCGGCGTTAAATATCACTGAAGAGGCGGAGGGGCAGGGAGCAGTGAGCAGGGGGAGCAATCCCTGTCCCGAAGCCGTGGAGCGGAGCGAAACATGGGTTGAGAGCAACGCCCTTCTAGGGCGCTCTTACTGGGGCGGACCGTCTCAGTTTTCCCCCTTGCTCCCTGCCCCCTGCTCCCCTGCTTCTTTTGACCATGAGACAAATTGAAAAGAGGGCTAGCAAAAGTTTTACAAAACACCTATAACAATGTCATTTATACCGAAATATACTATCCCCCAATTGCTAGAAATTTTGTATATAGTGGGAGGATTCTCAAGGACAATCGGCAAAGTCGCTATTTACACTTAAAGTTTCTGTTAGAGCAAACAGTCGTGGCAAGCAACAAAATTTTAGTTATCGATGACACTACAGTTGTCAGGGTGAAAGTACGAGAAATGTTGCCTCCGGGCAATTTTGAGGTACTGGAAGCAAAAGACGGTGTGGAAGGACTAAATTTCATCCTTCAGGAAAAACTCAGCCTGATTATGCTGGATTTCCTGTTGCCTAAGATGAGTGGCTGGGAAGTTTTTCAGCAAGTTCAAGCCCACCCAGAGTTAAGGAAAATTCCTTTAGTGATCATGTCTGGTCGCAAGGAAGAGGTAACAGAGAAAATCACAGAACCATTTGAATATTTTGAATTTTTGGGCAAGCCTTTTGATCAGAAGCAACTAATTAACGCAATTAAGTTAGCTATGACCAAGGCGAAACAGCCACGCCCAGAACTAGTTTCAGTAGGAGCGCCGGTTGCTGTCAAAAACAGCACAGTTACAACTTCTAGTGTCGCCAATGGTACGGTAGTAGCCCCTAGCGTCGCAAATAGTGCGATGCCTACGGCGGCAAGCAACGCCACTCCTATTACTGGAGGAGTCTCCGACGCAGAAATTAATGCGTTGAATGAAAAAATTGTCAAAATGCAAGCAGAAATTGATGGTTTGAAGAAACAACTAACTCAGGTTGTGACTTTTATTAAACAAAAAATCAAGTAGTATTTGTGCTCGTTATTATTATCGCAGCCAAAAATACACCGTCTTTAATAGCGGGTGTCCGATTAAAAGCTGGTAAAAATAGTTAGTTCAAAAACAGTTATGTTGACAAATCATCATTGACAACAAAATTCAAAAACAGAAAAAATCATCCCTAGGGGCAATTCATGAATTGCCCCTACCTAAAAATCAGGGTTTATGCCATTGTTTGCCTAATCCCTGATCTAAAATCTGTGTCAAAACTTCATAGATAAGCTAAAACACATCTAACTTGCATATTAAAATTTTCTCAATATCTTGTGGGGTGGGCAACATGAGCGCCCTAATTATGCAACTTGAATGCCGATTAGCTTAGTTCACAGATTGAAAGCAGCAATAGCAAACATTTACCAGATAAACTTGCTAGCAATATCCTTGGAAAACCTATAGCTTTATACCAAAGTTAGCCCTTCCAGAATTACATAGTTCCAGATCAGATATTTATTAGAAAATCATATTTTATAATACAAATTAAACTATCAGAAATCTTATTTCATGATACTGATAGTCTTCCCACGGGAATACTAAGCCATAGAAACAATAATTATGAGCATAGTCCCCAATGTTAGTAGTATTGGATACATTATATTCCTTTCCTGGCTATCGCATTACCGAGCAAATTTACTCAGGTAGTAAAACCCTAGTTTATCGGGGCATTAGAGAACAAGACCAAAAACCAGTCGTTCTCAAATTGATGCGGAATGAATATCCGACGTTCGCGGAAATCGCCCAGTTCCGAAATCAATATATCATCAGTAAAAACCTTGATCTTCCTGGCATAGTCAAAACCTATAGCTTAGAAAACTACCGTAACAGCTACGTCTTAGTGATGGAAGATTTTGGCGGCATTTCCCTCCAAGACTGGCGACTGGAAGACAAGGGGAAGGAGCAAAACAAGCTTCCCCTCAACGAGTTTTTGCCCATTGCGATTCAAATTGCTTCTACCCTTGAAGGACTGCATCGCGATGCCTACGGTGGACTACACCTACGCATTATTCACAAAGATATCAAGCCTGCCAATATCCTTATAAACCCTACCACAGATGAAATAAAACTCATCGACTTTAGTATTGCCACCCTCCTGCCAAGAGAAATTAAATTTCTCACCAATCCCAACATCTTAGAAGGCACCCTCGCTTACATTTCCCCAGAACAAACCGGAAGAATGAACCGAGGTATTGACTACCGCACTGATTTTTATTCTCTCGGTGTTACCTTCTTTCAACTCCTCACCGGACAGTTACCCTTCACCACCAAAGATCCGATGGAGTTAGTTTACTGTCACATTGCCAAACAACCGCCAAGAGCCAGCCGAATTAACTCCAATATTCCGTCAATTTTGTCTGACATTATTAGCAAGCTGATGGCAAAAAATGCCGAAGATCGCTATCAGAGTGCCTTGGGGTTAAAACATGACTTGGAGGTGTGCCAAAGCCAATGGGAAGAAATAGGAAATATAACACCCTTTGAACTAGGTGCGAGGGACATCTCAGACCGTTTCGTAATTCCCGAAAAACTCTATGGTCGCCAAAGCGAAGTTGAAACCCTACTCGCTGCTTTTAGGCGTGTGACAGAGGGGGCAACAGAAATGATATTAGTCGCGGGTTTCTCTGGCATTGGCAAAACTGCTGTGGTCAATGAAGTCCACAAACCCATTCTACGGCAGCGTAGCTACTTCATCAAAGGAAAATTTGACCAGTTCCAACGCGATATTCCCTTGTCAGGATTGGTGCAAGCTTTTCGGGACTTAATTGGGCAACTTCTCTCGGAAACTGATGCCCAAATTCAACAATGGAAAGCCAAAATTCTGGGGGAGTTGGGTACACAAGCTCAGGTAATTATTGATGTGATTCCTGAACTAGAACAGATTATTGATAAGCAACATCCGGTTACAAAACTGTCTGGCAGTGCTGCTCAAAATCGCTTCAATTTATTGTTTAAAAAATTTATCCAAATCTTCACAACGAAAGAACACCCTCTAGTTATTTTCCTCGATGACTTGCAATGGGCAGATACAACTTCACTAAAATTAATTCAATTATTAATGTGTGAAATCAGCTTGTCTTCTTTATCAGAAGAGACAGATCAGGTGCATGAAAATCAGGGGGGTTTATTATTAATTGGTTCATATCGAGATAATGAAGTTTCCAAGGCACATCCACTTTATTTAACACTACAGGAGATTGAACAAGCAGGAGTAATTATTAATACGATCACCCTAGCACCCTTAAATCAGAGTGATTTAAATCATCTCATTGCTGATACCCTTCATTGCCCTGAAGTAGTAGCGGTTCCTCTGACGCAGATGGTGTTTGCCAAAACTAAAGGCAACCCCTTCTTTTCCGTTCAATTTCTCAAATCTTTAGCCGATGATGGGCTAATTGTATTAAATTTTGATATTGGTCATTGGCAGTATGATATTTCCAAAGTTAAAGAATTAGCTCTCACAGATGATGTAGTAGAATTTATCGCCCTGCAAATAGAAAAATTGCCAAAAAATACCCAAAAAGCCCTGAAACTTGCAGCCTGTATTGGTAATCAATTTGACTTAAAATCTCTGGCGATCGTCAATGAAAAATCTGTAGTAGATACAGCATCAGACTTGTGGCAAGCATTACTTGATGGGTTAGTTTTACCACAAGATGAAAACTATAACATATTTTTCAAAGATAATACTAATCAAGAATTCATTGTTAATGGAATAGAATCTACACAATTTTCAAGTTCTAATTTCCAGCTACCTAAATATAAATTCGTACATGATCGAGTGCAGCAAGCCGCTTATTCTTTGATTCCCGAAGAACAAAAAAAGCCAATTCACTTAAAAATTGGGCTACTATTATTGAGCAATATTCCAGTTGTAGAACAGGAAGAAAAGATTTTTGAGCTTGTCAATCAGTTTAATATCGCAGTGGAATTCATCTCCCCTCAAGCTAAACGAGATGAACTAGCCCAGATGAATCTAATTGCTGGACGTAAAGCTTTAGCATCAACAGCTTATCCTGCTGCCGTTAAGTATTTAACTACGGGCATCGAACTGCTGGCAGATAATAGCTGGGAGACGAAACATCATCTCACCCTGGCTTTATATGAGACTGCGACAGAGGCAGCATACCTGGCTGGCAACTTTAAACTTATGGAGGAATTAGCAGATCTAGTGTTGGCGCGTGAAACACTACTCGAAAAAGTAAAAGTTTATGAAGTCAAAATTCAGGCTTATGGGGCGCAGAACCAAGCACTGGAGGCTGTAAATACTGCTCTAATCTTTTTGAAACTTTTGGAAGTAGAGTTTCCTGAACATCCAAGCCAGTCGGATATTCAGTTAGCAATGGCAGAATTAACATCAAATCTCAACGGGAGGTCTATTGAGGATTTAATTAATCTGCCGGAGATGATAGAAACCCAAGCACTGGCGGTGATGCGTATCCTTTCTAGTGCAGTTCCTGTTGCTTATCAAGTTGCTCCAGAACTGTTACCACTACTTGTGATTAAACAAATTGAATTTTCTCTTAAATACGGCAATACTCCCTTGTCAGCCTATGCCTATGTTAGTTACGGAATGATACTCTCTGGAGTAGTAGGAGACATTGAATCTGGTTATCAAATCGGTAAACTGGCTTTAAGTCTATTAACTAGGTTAGATATTAAAACACTCACAGCTAAGATCGTCGTCACATTTAATGCCAATATCAGACCTTGGAAGGAACACGTTAGGCTTTTATTAAAATCTTTAATAGAAGCCTACTCTGCCGCGCTGGAAACAGGAGATTTGGAATTTGCGGCCTATTCTCTTTACACTTATTGCTACAGTGCATATTTTATCGGACAAGAACTGACAGAACTCAAACAGGAGATAACAACTTATAGCAATACTATCAGTCAACTTAAGATAGAAACAGCATTTAACTGGAGTGCTATCTATCGACAAACTGTTTTGAACTTACTAGGAGGTGTGGAAAATACCTGTCTTTTAATTGGTGAATCTTATGATGAGGAGAAAATGCTGCCGATTCATCTCCATATCAAAGATAGACTTGGACTTTTACATCTATATTTCTGCAAGCTTCAGTTATGTTATCTATTTCAGGACTTCTTGCAAGCAATTGAAAATGCCACTATAGCCGAAAATTATTTAGATGCTGGAATAGGACATCTAGTTGTTCCTACTTTCCGTTTTTACGATTCTCTAGCTAGGCTGGCAGTTTACTGCGATGTTGAAGAGTCTGTACAAAAACAAATCCTGAAAAAGGTTGCAGCCAATCAGCAACAGATGCAGCACTGGGCGAATCACGCCCCAATGAATTATTTGCATAAATTTTATTTAGTCGAAGGAGAGCGGCATAGAGTTCTGGGTCAATATATTGAAGCTATGAGCAATTACGATCGCGCTATTTCCTCTGCTAAGGAACACAAGTACATCAATGAAGAAGCTTTAGCAAATGAACTTGCTGCTAAATTCTATCGACAGTGGGGTAAACAGAAGATTGCACAAATATATCTAACTGATGCTTACTATGGTTACGTTCGCTGGGGAGCATTAGCCAAAGTTGATGATTTGGCAAAATGCTATCCCCAATTAATCGCTCCTATATTCCAGCAAGAAAAACTGAGTATCCATTCCAGCGAGGAAAGCACTTCTTTCAATAACACATCCATATCATCTTTATCTACCCTAAGTAATCAACAAACTGTTATTGGCTCGAAGACCAGTATTTCTGACTCTCTGGATTTAGCCGCATTTATTAAGGCATCTCAAGCACTCTCTGGGGAAATTGATCTGGAGCGACTACTTTCTACTTTGATAGAAGTTGTGATGGAAAATGCAGGAGCCTCTAAATGCGCTTTAATTTTGAGCGAAGCTGATAATTTAGCATTAACTGTCACAGCAGTTTGTTCCAGTTCAAATTTTGACCATACCTACACGGAGTTTCCCTCAACTTCCTTGGAGTCAAGCTATGATGTTCCCATTACTTTGATTAACTACGTTAAACGCTCCAGAGAAATCTTAGTTATTGATGATGCAATGGCTGTTTCTTTTCTAGCAGGTGATAGCTACATTATTAGTGAAGAACCTAAGAGTTTGTTGTCTATACCTCTTCTAAATCAAGGTAAATTAATTGGGATTCTTTACCTAGAAAATTATCTGACTACAGGAGCATTTACACGTGATCGCGTAGAACTCCTCAAACTCCTCACCACTCAAGCAGCAATATCCCTAGAGAATGCAATCCTCTACAAAAATTTGGCACAAGCTAAAGAAAGTTTGGAGAAGTACAACCATACTCTAGAGGAAAAAGTCCAGGAAAGAACGCAGGAAATAAACGACAAAAATCACTGTTTACAACAAGCTCTAAAGGAATTGCAACGCACCCAGATGCAATTGATTCAAAGTGAAAAAATGTCTGGTTTGGGAGAAATGGTGGCGGGAATTGCCCATGAAATCAATAACCCGATTAACTTTATTCATGGTAATATTAATCATGCTAGTGAGTATTTCCAAGACTTGCTGGATTTGGTAGTTATCTATCAGCAGGAATATCCACTTTCTTCGCCTTTAGTTAATGAGAAATCTGAGGAGATTGACATAGATTTTCTAATAGAAGACTTGCCAAAGATTCTAGATTCAATGAAAGTGGGGAGTTCGCGTATCCGGAATATTGTTTTAGGCTTACGCAACTTCTCCCGTCTAGATGAAGCTGAGATGAAGTGTGTAGATATTCATGAGGGAATAGACAACACTTTAATGATTTTGCAGCACCGACTCAAAGAAAAGAGCGATCGTTCTGAAATTGAAGTCATCAAAGAATATGGTAAGTTGCCAGAAATTAGTTGTTACCCTGGTCAACTCAATCAAGTATTTATGAATATCCTGAGCAATGCGATTGATGCTCTAGAAGAGTCATTTGTAATTCGTCATGGGTCATTGGTGAATGACAACAGACACATAAGAAAGGACAAAGGACAAATTCGTATTTATACCGAACTAACAGATTTAAATACTGTAAAACTTAAGTTTGTCGATAATGGCTCTGGCATCACAGAAGCAGTACAACAGAAAATATTTGACCCATTTTTTACAACCAAGTTGGTAGGAAATGGTACGGGATTGGGATTATCAATTAGCTATCAAATTGTCGTGGAAAAACACCAGGGTAGTTTAATATGTAATTCTACCCCCAAAGAGGGAACTGAATTTGTAATTGAGATTCCCGTATGATAATAGGAGCCTCAAGCTTGGCGCTCCTATTAGTTTTGATCGAATGGTGAAAGTTTGTAATTAGCGGCTCTAGCCCTTGAAATTGAGTGATAAATTTCTCAATACAAAGCTCTCAAAATTAATGCAATACACTACTAGTAGTCTGTTAAGAACAATTTGATTAGTTTGATAAATTTGGTTTCTAAAACTCATCAAATCAACTATGACAGACTACTGGGGGACAGATGTAGTTGTCATATTCTCTAAAGACTTTTGATGCACACGCTCTCCTGTAATTACTATCTTGATTCCCTTAGCAGGCGTAAGTGTAAAACCTCGACGCTGTAGTCTCTCTGGTCGATTATCAACCAAGGCAAATTGATAGTGTGACAAGATTGTTGCCAATACTAGCTTCATTTCAAATATGGCTAAAGCCTCGCCAATACAGCGACGAACACCACCACCAAAAGGCAAAAATTCATAAGGAGAAAATTGCTGCTCAAGAAAGCGCTCTGGCTGAAACTGCTTGGGCTGGGGATATAAATCCTGACGTTGGTGAGTTAGATAAATGCAACCAACAACTACCGTACCAGGCTCTAAGCGATGTTTTAGTAGTTCAACAGGTTCTTGCACTACCCTTGGCAAAGTCAACATGACCACAGGAGTAATCCGCAAAGTCTCATTACAGACAGCTGTGAGATAAGGCAATCGGAAAATGCTCATGGGATCTGGTGAATCGCCTAATGTATCAAGTTCCTGAAGCAATTTTTCATGGACTTCTGGGTTTTGGTGAATCCAGTATAGTGCCCAAGCCATTGCCGTTGCCGTAGTCTCATGTCCAGCAATCATCAGGGTGATCAACTCGTCACGCAACTCTTCATTTGTCATAGGTTGACCAGCCTCATCCCGAGCTGATATCAGCATGGAGAGGATATCGATACGATCTCGATCGGGTTGCTGTCGGCGTTCAGCAATCTCAGCATAGATCAATTCATCTATTTGTTGCCGTCGGCGCAGAAAATTTCCCCACGGACTCCAAGTTCCTAAATCCTGTTGTAGAAATGAAAAAAAGAATAGGCTAGAAGTAAGTGGTGACCAAAAGTCGTCCAAAAAAGATCCCAGTAGATGCTTAAGTTTTTGGCAACGTTCTCCTTCATACATGCCAAAAACAGCTTCTAAGATGACTTGCAGAGAAATCTCCTGCATTGTATTACGGGCTGAAAAGGGCAAATTTTGTGGTACTTGACTAAAAACTTTTTCGCTAAGATTAGAGATTAGCTGGCCGTAAGCTCGCATTCGCTCTCCATGAAAACCCGGCATCACAAGTTGTCGTCGCTGTTTATGTTGAGCGCCCTCCAGCAAGAAAACTGAATGATTCCCTACTAAGGGTTCGACAATTTTGTTCACCTCAGCAACAGCAGCAAACTTCTTTCTATCGTTGGTTAAAATTTCCTGAATTGCTTGGGGATGGTTTACAAAAACTACGGTATCCCCAAAACCAATTATCCTAGCAGTGAAAATGTCAGGATATTGTTGAGCCGCTTTTTCCATATATCCAACAGGGTCAGTGACCCACTGAACCTTTTGGAGAAAAGGGGGGGTTTTGAGAATATTTGGTAGTGAAATCTGTTTTGTCATCTCGAAATTATGGTTACAAGTAGAATGTTAAAATTTGCTGATTTGAAAGTTTAAGATTAACTTAATAGTTAACTAAATCCAGTTTTTCTGTAGTTTCATATCGGGCAGTCAGAGAATACCAATTGAGATTGCCACCAATCCATGAGTGCATTATTGATATATATTTTTCCAGAGCAACATCTAGCTCTTCTCCAAAAGAGGGAATAGTTGCTTCTAAATTGATCAAATATTTGACCTTTTCATCATGCATATCAGCAGCCACCTTGATTGCTTTATCTAAAGGTAGTTCCTGTAGATAATGTAGTATGATTGCTAAGTTATGAACATCACCACTCCCCATCTCCCTAGATGCTGAAAAAACATCGTTACACCAAGCAAGAATATCAATTGTACTCAGTTCTATTTCTTTCACAATTTTATGATTTCGTAAAACATCAGAGAGCATGAACTTATTACAAAATTCACTTACTGTCAGGAAAAGATATCCTCCTACGCTGAATCTTCTGCACTTCATATAAGTGTCAATATTAGGTACAATTCCTTCTGCCCGAATAGCTGCTTCCTCTACACATCCGTGGCAGTATTGCTCAAAACAGTGCAGGAAATAATTGAACCATTTTTCGCTCGCTCTTTCGCGTGTACGCTGTCGCAAATCAGCCAAGGCATGATTAATAGGTATATCTTGCCTCGTTAGTTCTGATCCTTTCAATATTTCTATAAATCTTTGCTGAAAAATTTTGAGCGCTTGTGGTTGTTTTTTGAACTCTGACATATCGCATTGATCATCCCAAATAAATACCCAACTAAGCCAGTCATTTCCAATCTTAAGTTCTTCCAAATCACACTCTGGATAGGCACTTGCAGCTAACAAGAAAAATTTTGACTTTGAGAAACGCTGATAAGCACTTTTACTTGCTTGTAGATTAAAACGAGTTACCCATTCAAGAGCATGCTCTTCTAGAATATCAACATGCTTATTGATCTGGGATGGAAATCGGCAGTATAAGTCAGGGTAGAGCAATTGCTTCATAACAAATCTATTGGTTTAAAGTACCGAAAAAAATGAATTACAGTAGAACAAACAAAATACCTCCATAGGTTTTTTTAAAGTCTATGACAAACTTTTATTAATTTTTCACAAATAACATTTTCTCAAGTGTGTAAAATACATTTACGCCACTATTATGGGTATGTAAATCTATACGAATCTTGAGAAAGTTATGTAGCTATTGTTAAATATTTTTTATTCACAAAATAACCGTATTTATCTGGAATTATGCTTTTTAATAAAAATAAATATTTTTGTATCTGTTCGTTCATAATAAATACTGTTGACTTGCTAAAAAACTTAGCTTATCGCATCAACAATGTTGTTCTGGGATAGCGCTACTTTTATAAAAAGACAAGGGTAATAATGACTAATTTCAGAGCGATCGCCTTCATAAAAGAGGATGTTCAACTCCGGTGAAAGTCAAGAGTGGTGGTTAATGTCTATGCTGTAGCGATCGCACTCGTGGTCGATTAGGGGTAATTTATTGTGAGAATGTTGCTGTTGTCAGAGTTTTTGGGAACTATAGGATTGTCAGACGCGAAAGAAAGCCAGTCAGTCTGCGAAAAAATAGCAGTGACTGAGCTGCGATCGCAGGGCAATAGTGAACAACTAACAAGAAGTAAAATTAATTTAAGTATATGAATGACAAGCTAGAGATGAAAATACTTTATGAACCAGAAGATAATTTAATTTTAGTGGTGGATGATACCACTACAAATCTAGAAATTGTCTTTGGCATATTAACTAATGTAGGCTTTAAAGTCATTACAGAAAATGATGGTAAAAAGGCAATTTGTCAGGTTGAAAATAGACTACCTGATTTGATATTATTAGATGTAATGATGCCGGGAATAGATGGATTTGAAACCTGCAAAAGGCTCAAAGAAAATTCAGTTACTTGTGATATTCCCGTAATTTTTATGACCGCCAACTCTGATACTGATAGTAAGGTAAAGGGTCTAAATATGGGGGCAGTTGATTACATCACTAAACCCTTTCATGAAGAAGAATTATTAGCTAGAATTAAAACCCATCTTCAATTACGAAATCTCACAAAAACTTTAGAAAAACGAGTTGCAGAAAGGACAGCAGCTTTGTCTAGGGCATTAAAAGACCTCCAAGAGTCTCAACTTCACCTTGTACAGACAGAAAAAATGTCTGCCCTTGGTCAATTAGTAGCAGGAGTTGCTCATGAAATTAATAATCCAGTTGGTTTCATTCATGGCAATCTCGGACACGCTTCAGTATACTTCCAAAACATGGTTAACATTATTGACCTCTATCAGCAGCATTATCCTAATCCGGTTCCAGAAATTCAAGAGCAAATTGCCGCGATAGATTTGAAGTATATGCTTGCCGATCTACCTAATTTAATTTCCTCAATGAAAGAGGGTGTTCAGCGTATTCGCAACATTAGTACCAGTCTGAGAACCTTTTCTCGAGCAGATAGCGATCGCAAAGTTTCTTGCAATATTCACGATGGCATTGACAGCACAATCATGATCCTCAAACACCGCTTAAAAGCATCGGAGGAACGACCCGATATTCAAGTAACTAGAGATTACGGTAATTTGCCAGACTTAGAATGCTTCATCGGACAATTAAATCAGGTATTTATGAATTTATTAGCTAATGCTATTGATGCTTTAGAGGAGTCTAATATAGGACGCACCTATATTGCAATTGAAGCAAATCCTAATCAAATTTTGATTCAGACGACTCTGACTGAAGATAAAAATCATATCTTGATTCGGATTAAAGATAATGGCGTGGGAATGTCGGCTGATGTTCAGCAAAACATCTTTGACTATTTATTCACCACTAAGCCTATCGGTCAAGGAACAGGATTAGGATTATCAATTGCTCGTCAAATTGTTGTCCATAAACATGGAGGAACTCTGGAGATAAATTCAGCACTAGGAGAAGGTTCAGAGTTTATTATCAAGCTTCCTATTTAGTAATTAATAAGAAATAAATAAATTTATGTTCAAGGCAGTAGTAGCTCATAGTAACGATCCAGATTCTCAATCAGCAGTTGAAGAAGTTCTTCAGCAATGTGCTAGTTCTCTTGCAGGAGATATACCCAAAGCTGGGATTATTTTTGCTGCAATTGACTTTGAACATTCTCTGATTTTACAGCAAATTTATCAGGCTTTTCCTGGGATTGAGTTGATTGGTGGAACAACAGATGGAGAAATTTCTTCAGTCTTAGATTTTCAGCAGGACTCAATCACCTTGATGTTGTTTTGCTCAGACGAAGTTGAAATTCACGCAGGAGTTGGACGCCAAGTTTCAGCTGATCCAATTACTGCGACTAAACAAGCTGTAGAGCAGGCTAAAGCAAAAAGTACCGCACCTCCAAAGCTATGCTTAACTCATCCAGAGAGCCTCACAACTAGTGGTGTTTCTATATTGAATGGCTTAAAGCTAGCTCTTGGTCAATATGTGCCGATATTCGGTGGTTTGGCAGGCGATCAATCAAGATATCAAAATACATATCAATTTTTTCAAACAGAAGTATTAAGTGATTCTGTACCAATTCTGCTTTTTTCCGGCAGAATATTGTTTTCTCACGCTGTTGCAAGTGGTTGGCATCCTATTGGTCAAACAAGCAAAATTACTAAGGTAGATCAGAACATAGTCTATGAAATAGATGGTAAACCAGCTTTAGATTTTTATCATCATTATTTAGGTTCGCTTCCTCCCTCAATGGAATATCCACTAGCAGTGTTTGAGCAAAATCGAGACAGTTTTTATATAAGAGCGCCTATTGCTTACAATCAGGAATCTGGTAGCATAACATTTTTTGGAGATATTCCCGATCAAGCAATTATTCAAATTTCAGAAGCAGCTTATGAAGATATTCTGGCAGCTTCAAAAGCATCGTTTATGAATGCCTTAGATAATTACCCAGGTGCAGAACCGAGTGCTGTTTTATTTTTTTCATGTGTAGCTCGTCGGCAAATACTTGGTACAAGGGCACAAGAGGAGTATCAGAATACGAAACTTTACCTGACTGACTATTTACCTGCCTGTGGATTTTATTCTTATGGAGAGATTGCTCCTATAGATCGAATTAGTCAGACGCAATTTCATAATGAAACTTTTGTAACTTTAATTTTGGGAACTCGGTAAAAACTGATGGAAATCCTGGATCATCAACAAGAAATTAAGGAACTAAAAAAAGCGAATAGAATTATCCAAAAACAATTGGAGCGTTCTGAGTCAGACCGGATACAACTCGAATATACAAACAAAAAAAAAGAATCCTTGCTCAGGAAAGTAATTGATGAATTAAAGGAATATCAAAACAACTTAGAAGAAAGAAGCTATGAGCTAGAAACCATGCTTCTTAATCTTCAGATAATGCAGAATAAGATGTCTACTTTGGGAGGTCTTGTGGCAGAAGTAGCTCATGAAATTAATAACCCAGTTGGCTTTATAGCAGGTAATCTGGCTCCGGCTAAAGAGTATATTCAGAATTTATTACATCTCATTGAACTCTATCAGCAAACCTATCCCAAACCGTCTCAAGAAATTCAGAAAAAAATCGAAGTAATTGACCTGGAGTATGTGCGCGAGGATCTACTTAAACTCATTTCCTCAATGAGAGAAGGCACAGATCGCATTTCCAACATTAGCAACAGCTTGAGAATTTTCTCTAGAGCAGATACAGAACGAAAAGTTCTGTTTAATCTTCATGAAGGTATTAATAGCACTCTCCTCATTCTCAAGCACCGTTTGAAAGCTAATAAGATTCGTCCTGCTATTGAATTAGTTCAAGATTATGGAGAATTTCCTCTAGTAGAATGCTTCCCAGGACAACTGAATCAGGTATTTATGAATTTGTTGGCAAATGCCATTGATGCTTTAGAAGAGTCTAACTCTGGACTGAGTTTTAATGATATTAAGGTAAATCCCAATAAAATTACAATTCATACGGCTCTAACTGAAGATAACAATCATGTCTCGATTCGGATTCAAGATAATGGGGTGGGAATATCGGCTGATGTTCAGCAAAAAATGTTTGACCATTTATTCACAACCAAACCTGTGGGAAAAGGAACAGGATTAGGATTATCAATCACTTATCAAATAATTGTCCAAAAACATAAAGGAACTCTAGAAGTAAATTCTGTGTTAGGAAAAGGTTCTGAGTTTATAATCACTATTCCAATTTATTAAATTAGTAAATATAACAATTATTCAAATTAATATTAGGAGAAAGAAATGTTCGGTATGGTAGCAGGTTATAGTGAACGAATAATTCATGGTTAATAATTCATAATGAATTACGGATGAGGATTTGACACTCCCCGGCGTGAACGCACGGGGATTCTTCTATCTACGAGACGGCTTGCTCTGACAGGATTGCTCCAATTAAAGTAGAGGTCGATTCTCCAGAAGCGTTGCTTGCGTCTAGCGCAAAGGTTCCGGTATGCCCTACCGTACCCAATCCTAAATTAAGAATGTTTATCCCGGCGTTCTGATCTCTGTCTAACTTGCAGCCACATTGACAAAGGTGTGTGCGAGTGGATAGAGACTTTTTGACAATTACGCCACAGCTAGAACATTCTTGGGAGGTATATGAGGGATTCACAGCAATAGTAATCCTCTTAAATACCTTTCCAAAATACTCCAGCCACACCCGAAATTGATACCAGCCAGCATCATTTATTGACTTTGCTAGGCAATGATTTTTGACTAGGTTGGGTTGAGGAACGAAACCCAACACCAACAATCTCTGGTTTTGTTGGGTTTCACTTCGTACCCTTCGGGGATCTTGCTACAACCCAACCTACGAATATTTTTTTGAAGTAATAAAAGAGGGTTAGAAACAAAAGCAAGTATTAAATTCTCTGAATAAAAAGATTAATACCAATTCTGTATGGAGATGCATAGAAAGAACCCCACCGCCTGCGGCAGGTTGGGAGGGTTCAAAATAATGTGCAGCTTCACAGAAAATTGGTATAAGCAGTTACTTTAGAGATGTTTTGGGGAACTCTAGAAGTGTACATCCAAGATTGTGTCCTCAAAATTTATGACCAATACACTTGACCACTCAATAGGTACACTGAATCTCTCTTTAGAACGCGATATATTTTTACGTACATTAATTAGAGAATTATCTGGCACTTTGCAGGACGTAGTTGGCTTAAAAGAAGCTTCTGGATTTATTAGCGTAGTTGGTGAAAGAATGGGGAGGCAGCTCAACCAAGATTATAAATCTGCTCTGGAAGTCTCCAACCTTTCTCGTAAGCAGGTAGCTGATGTGTTGGTTGATTTAAAAAAACGAATCCAGGGCGATTTTTATGTCATTGAGCAGAATGATGAAAAAATTGTCTTTGGCAATCGTGTCTGCCCATTTGGTGACAAAGTACTTAATCGCCCTACCATGTGTATGATGACTTCAAACGTCTTTGGGACGATCGCAGCTAATAATCTGGGATATGCGAAAGTAGAATTGCAAGAGACCATAGCAGAGGGTGCTTCTGAATGTAGAGTTATTGTTTACTTAAAACTTACAGAAGAGGCAGAAGATGCAGAAGGTCGAGAGTACTTTCGGGGACTAGAATCTGTCTAAACCCTTCAGTACTAAACCAACCCCAGCATACAAGCTTGAGTGCAGATATATAAAGTAGAGTCAAACCCTGAAACTGGAAATCCCATGACTCCTGAACAATTTCTTGAACTTGCCAGAGTTTTACCAGAACCTTTACTCCTGGTGAGTGGAGAGGGTCAGTTGTTAGCTACCAATCAACCAGTAGCAGATATGTTGGGGTTACACCGTAAGGAACTGCGGGGAAAAATGCTCTTTGAACTTGTAACTGAGCCTGCTAGTGATATTGTCAAGTACCTGCAAGCTTGTTCAAGTAGTAGGGCAATGGTTATTGGCTCCTTGACTTTACGAAAGAATGATGGACAAACGTTAATATGTCGTAGTCAAGGAGCCGTTATTCAACCTTGGTCTTGTAAATTTTCAGCTTTAATTCTCTTACGCTTGGAAAACAGAACTTTAGCCAGCAGTAATTTCGTTCTCCTGAATGAGAAAATCGGTGAGTTAGCAAAAGAGGTTCAGAGACGTAAACAGGCAGAGGAAGCCCTCAAGAAAGCGAATCAAGAGCTAGAAATTCGGGTTGAGGAACGTACAACTGCTTTACAAGAAACACTAAAGGAACTGCAACTTACTCAAACTCAGCTGATCCAATCTGAGAAAATGTCTAGTTTAGGTCAGATGGTCGCTGGTATCGCCCATGAAATTAATAACCCCGTGAGTTTTATTTATGGAAACCTTCACCACGCTCATAAATACACTCAGGATTTACTGAAATTGGTGCAAATTTATCAACAATTTTGTCCAAATCCTCTTCCAGAAATCCAAGAGCAAATAGAAGAAATAGACTTAAATTTCCTGATTCAAGATACAACTAAACTTTTTCAGTCAATGACAGTGGGAGCAGAGCGTATTCAGGAAATTGTTAAATCACTACGTAACTTTTCCAGACTGGATGAAGCAGAACTTAAGCAAGTTAATATCCATGAAGGAATTGATAGTACTTTAATGATTTTGGAGCATCGCCTGCAAGCTAGGCATGAGTACCCAGAAATCAAAGTCATCAAAAAATATAGTCAACTTCCCAATGTAACTTGCTACCCTAGTCAACTCAACCAAGTGTTTATAAATATTCTTGCTAATGCCATCGATGCACTGGAGGTATCGGCAAAGAATGGTGAGTGGTCAACTGTAAATTCACAAATTACTGAAAATGGAAAACTGTCAAAGAATAATCCCCAAATTCAAATTAAAACTGAGGTAATTGATAAAAACTGGATCGCGGTTAGTATTGCTGATAATGGTTTGGGGATAAATGAACAAGTACGCTCAAAGTTATTTGACCCGTTTTTCACAACTAAAAATGTGGGCAAAGGTACTGGACTAGGGCTATATATAAGCTATCAGATTATAGTTGAAAAACATGACGGACAACTTAGCTGTTTTTCTGTTCCCGGAAAAGGTGCAGAATTTGTAATTAGGATACCTGTTAATATTATGTCTGCTAAATTACCCATAATCAAAGAACCCCAACCCCAAATGTAAAGGAATCTAGTTCCCTCCCCAATACGGTTCGGTTAAAGCAAGAGACGCGATAAATCGCCGTCAAGACAAAGGACTGATTATTGTCAAGACGGCGATTTATCGCGTCTTTGCGATTAGCGGCGTGTCATCAAAAAATCTTATCCGAACCGTATTGGGTTATATGATTAGGAAACTTTAGATGACAAACGCCTGTGTGCTAATTAGCAAACAGGCGTGTCTTTGAGTATAAAGTTTGGTTGAGACTCGGTTAAATCTTAGCAGTAGAATCAACTGAGGGTTGAGACTGACTAACCGAATCTAACTTTGGCAAAAGCAGTAGATTTTGTGCTTTTACATTACTGTTGATTGTTGCTTGCAAAAATGGGGTGTGGGAGATGGAATTGTTCGCCAATGTAAACAGTGGATTTGACAAAATCCCTGCTACAGTAGTGGCAATTAATGTTACCACCAACCCAACCTGCAAAGGTCTTAGCCCAGGCAAATCCCAACGCACTTGTGGATAATTCTTCACTGCGTCGGACATTTCATGGGGTTCTTTAACTACCATCATCTTAACTACGCGAATGTAGTAGTAGATGGAGACGACACTGGTAACTAAGCCCAGCAAAACTAACCAATAAAGTCCTGCCTGCCAACCTGCCCAGAATAAGTAAATCTTGCCGAAAAACCCAGCCAATGGGGGAATACCACCCAAGGAAAGTAGGGAAATACTCAACCCCAATGTTAAGAGTGGGTCTTTTTGATATAAACCAGAGTATTCGGCAATCTGGTCGGTTCCCGTGCGTAATGAGAACAGGATGATGCAGGTAAAGGCGCACAGGTTCATGAATAGGTAAACCAGTAGATAAAATATCATACTGGCATATCCTGCCTGTGTACTAGCAATCAAGCCAATCATTACAAACCCAGCTTGGGCAATGGATGAATAAGCTAGCATCCGTTTCATGCTGGTTTGGGCTAGGGCGACGACGTTACCCAAGATCATGCTGAGAACGGCTAGAGCAGTGAAGACAAACCTCCACTCTTCAGCCACAAGGGGGAAGGCTGTTGTTAGCAAGCGAATGGCTAGGGCAAACCCAGCTGCTTTGGAACCGACTGATAAAAAGGCGATGACTGGGGTGGGGGCGCCTTCGTAAACGTCTGGTGTCCACTGGTGGAAGGGTGCAGCAGAGATTTTGAAGCCAATACCTGCGATCGCAAAAACCAGGGCAATCACTAAACCTAAAGATTGACCGACTTTAGCTGTGGCAATGCCATTAGCGATCGCACTTAATTCAGTTTGTCCTCCAGATAGTCCATACAGCAGTGATACACCGTACAAAAATATTGCCGTACTGGAAGCTCCAATTAACAAGTATTTCAGTGCTGCTTCATTGGAGCGGGGGTCACGCTTGGTATAACCTGTCAACAAATAAGAGGAGATACTCAGGGTTTCTAGGGAGATGAAAATCATCACCAACTCACTAGCCCCGGATAAAAACATCCCTCCTAAAGTAGCACTCAGCAAAATAGCGATGAATTCGGCTAAAGGGGTGCCGCTCTGTTCAACGTAGCGAATTGACATCAGTATAGTGGCAACCGCAGATAAGGCAATAATCCCGCGAAAGACGATACTCAGGTCATCACCATTAAAGCCACCGGTAAAACCGATGGGATTAGGAGCGTCCCATTGAAAATATAGGGCGACAATCGAAGCAAATAAACCTGCGATCGCTAAATATCCAATCCAGCGTGCGGATGTACGCCCCAAAATCAAATCAACTATCAAAACCCCCAAGAGGGTGAGAATAACAATCCCCTCTGGTAAAATCGTTCCAGCGTTCAACTGGGATGCAATATTAGCAAAATCCATGAGATGTATAGGTTTTGGCGATTAGACATTAAGGCTAACTCTGTTCACTCTAGCAAGTTTTCTAATCCCCAGACTAGCTCTTTTAACAAGAGCTTAACAGCTTGGGTACAAATTGCGATCGCCAAGAAGCCAGGACAATAGAATTCGCGGCTATACAAATGAAGTCCGCCTGCGCGGACTAAGATAAAATTAAGGTTTTTTAACCCAGGTCGCTGGGTTTTGCTTGTGTAGACGCGGTTTCTAACCGCCCTTTTACTTTAATACTGATATTGCTTAACTACGCCCGAATCCTTGACCCCGCAAAACCTTTGACCATACAAGTAATTCGCCCTGCTCACCGCCTGCGGCCAGTAACTTGCCTTCGGGATGCCAAGCTAGGCTAGAAAATCCTGCTGAGACACCTGTGATAATTTGGGATACTTCCTTGGCTTTGTTCCACAAACATAACCAGCCGTCAGTAGCAGCAGAAGCGAGCAGGAAGCTTTTGGGTGCAAAGGCGATCGCATTGATCACACCCACATGATTAGTTAATACTCGCGCTTCCCAACCCAAGGAATCATCCTCTAGCTTTTCCCACACCACAATACCTTCAACGCTAGAAGATGCCAGTATTGGCGCACCCACTTTGGTAATAGCTTCTGACCATGCCAATTGGCGAATTTTACCAGGGAAGCCACGCATTACCCAAGGGTCGGGGTTATTCCATTCCAAAACGCTGACACTGCGATCCATATTGCCAGAAGCCAGGAATTTACCATCGGGCGACCAAGCCATCGCTAAACTGACAGTAGTCATCTCTAAGCTGTATGGTTCTTCATCCCAGTTTTGACTATGCCAAATCTTGACTCCTTTATAACCACTAATGGCTAAATATTGCCCGTCAATGCGCCAATCTATACCCAATACTGAAGAGTTGTCGAAATTCAGCGTCACGACAATTTCCTGAGTATCTGCATCCCAGACTTGGACGTAACGCCCCAAACTAAAAGCCAGTTGGTTACTGGTATAACTCCAAGCTAGCTTGTCAACCCATGCGGGAGCATTTGACAAGGTGGCGATTAATTCGGTGTCGCGCCAAATTTTCACCTGTCCATCTTGTCCGCCAACGGCTAAAAATTTTCCATCGGGTGAAAAGGCCAGACAGTCTACTGATTTACCGTTAGCAGTTTGTAAGGTTGTGAGTTCGCCATCATTCCACAGAACTACTTCACCGGCGGCAGAAGTTGCTGCTAAAGTTTGACCTTGTGGCGACCAGGCGATCGCAGTTACATAATCTGAAAGTGTCCCCGAATAATTTTGTTCAAATTCCTTAGATTTGCTGGTTGTGGTGTTCATATTTGTAGAGGGGGAGTGGGGAATGGGGAATGGGGAATAGGGGATGGGAAATTCCCTACTCCCTACTCCCCACTCCCTATTTAAGCTAGACAAGCGAGAAAATCTTGCTTGAGTTGGGCTGCATCAAGGTTGCGACCGATAAAAACTAGTTCGTTTTTGGGGGTTTCGCTTGGTTTCCAAGGGCGATCGGGTTTCCCATCAAATATCATATGTACTCCTTGAAACACAAATCGATTATCTTCTCCAGCAATATTTAAAATGCCTTTCATCCGAAATATATCTGTCCCTTGGGTACGCAGTAACTCGGAAAGCCAAGTGTTTAATTTTTCTCCATCTACTGCACCTGCTTCTACCAAAGCCACTGAAAAAACACTTTCATCGTGTACGTGGGCATCTTCGCCTAAGAAATCTGGATCAATTTCTAATGCGCGGTCTAAATCAAAGGCTTTTACACCTAATAAAGCATCTATTCCTAGTTCAGAATTCTGGGTACGGTAGATTTTGGCCATCGCATTCATCGCCCGAATCCGTTTTTCTAATTCATCCAACTCTTCTGGCGCTACCAAATCTGTTTTATTAAGTAAAATCACATCGGCAAAGGCAATCTGTTCTTGGGCTTCGTCTGCATCCCAATGCTGCCAAATATGCTTGGCATCTACGACTGTCACCACTGCATCTAGAGACAGTTGGCTTTGCAAATCTTCATCAACAAAAAATGTCTGAATCACTGGTGCTGGATCGGCTAGTCCAGTGGTTTCAATTACTATATGGTCAAATTTATCACGCCGCTTCATCAAATTGCCAATGATGCGAATTAAGTCGCCGCGCACTGTACAACAGATACAGCCGTTGTTCATTTCAAAAATTTCTTCATCGGCATCGATAATCAATTGATTATCAATACCCACTTCCCCAAATTCATTAACAATCACAGCAACTTTTTTACCGTGTTCGTAGGTGAGGATGTGATTGAGTAGAGTCGTTTTACCTGCTCCCAAATAACCTGTAAGAACAGTAACGGGAACTGAATTATTGATTACGTCAGCTACCATACTCTAAATTCCCCTTGTCTCACCTTGTGGATAATCATTATCACATATCATAAATCTTTTCATATTTTTGTGCGAACTTGCTGTTATTTTGGTTTTCAGCAAAATAATCACATATATAGGAATCCGGTTTGATTTCTGAAAAAAATTAAGTATTTGTCGGGTGCGTTATGACTTTAGTCTAACGCACCAAACCCTTGAAAATGGTGCCGTACTCTCGGCGATAACACACCCTACGTGTTGTTCAAAAATCAAATAGTAATCCTATAGGACTTACGCAAAACTACACGCGCTCAGGGGCAATTCATGAATTGCCCCTACCTAAAAATCTGACTTTTCACGTTATGTGGAAAAGTCCACCAAAAACCTAACCCCCTAACCCCCTTCCCTCCTAGGGAAGGGGGAAAATTCAAAGTCTCTCTCCTTAAAGGAAGAGAGAAATAGAAGCGAGGTTTTCCAGATGTCGTGAAAAGTCAGATGGAGGATCAAGTCTTAACCCAAGCCTAATAAATAAAAAAACAACTCCCTGAAGATGTGGGAGTTGTCATTTTGTATTCGAGTAATTTTTTAAAAGATTCAGAATGGAGCGATGCCCTTCTCTACGAGACGCTCCGCGAACGGCGCAGGCTCAGGGTAAGACCTGGGTTGGGCTGCGCCTACGCTAAACAGATAGTAGCCAATATAGCAGCGATTATATAAAATACTCCCACCACTTGCAATTCTGACCAACCAGTTAGTTCTAAATGATGGTGTAAGGGTGCCATTTTAAAGAGGCGCTTCCCTTTGCCATCGGGTCCCTTGGTGGCTTTGTAATAACTTACCTGTGCCATCACCGAAAGGGTTTCTACGAAGAAGATACCACTGAGAATGAACAGAGCTACTAAGGTGTTTGTCAATAATGCTACAGCCGCTAAAGCTCCTCCCAACGCCAGGGAACCGGTATCTCCCATGAAAACGCGGGCTGGGTTCCGATTATGGGCTAAGAAACCTAAGCAACCACCACTTAAAGCCGCACAGAAAACCATCAACCCTGGTGCTGTCGGGGCGATCAGGGCACCTAATGCCAAAAGTGCGATCGCTACTGTTCCTGCTGCCAAGCCATCAATACCATCTGTTAAATTAGTGGCATTACTTTCTGCAACTAGCACAAAACCTGCTAGAGGCCAAAATAGGAATCCTAATGGTAGTGTGAAGCCCACCCAAGGCAGAGCAATATTTGTAATATTAGAAGGTTGATTAAACATCAGCCAGAAACAAAACACTGCCGCAAAACTCACTTGCAAAGCCAGTTTTGTTTTGGGAGATATACCTTTATTTGATTTACGGCGCAGAATTTGCCAATCGTCGAGCCAGCCAACCAATCCATAGCTGATTGTCAAAGCCGAAACTGCAAGCACATCTTTAGCAAAGTTAGACAATATACAGGCAAGCAGCACAGATACAGGTATAAAAAATATACCTCCCATTGTGGGGGTGCCTGCCTTTTTTAAATGGGCTTGGGGTCCATCTTCCCGAATGATTTGTCCAGTTTTGAGTGCTTGAAGTAAGGGTATTACCCAATAGCCCACGGCACCTGAACCCATAGCACACAACAGTAGTGGCAGGGTTAGCGACATACTTTGCCAGGGTAGCCGATTGGCCATGGAATCCAAGAAAAATGCTGTTATACCTAGCCCTACGGCTAATAAAGAGGCTAGAGCGATTCCAGAAATATTTAATCCTTGCTCAGGAGATAATTTAGCGTCCACAAAAGTTTCCCTTCACTCCACACTTATAAAACTGAATACCAGGAACTAGGGATACTACCAATTCCCTAGCTTGAAAAGGCTAATTCTCAGCGATTTCTATATCATCCTCATCATCATCGAGGTCGTAGCCAATTCCATCTTCTACACCCATTAAAGAGTCTATTCCTTCTTCGTTATCTTGAAAATCCGGTTCGTGAACGTCACGCGATATGATGCGATCGCTGCTTTGCAACCAGTCCAACAAAGAGGACTCTGGCTTTAGGGGGATGACATCGGCTCGTTGGTTACGAGGTTCTTCACGTAATGGAGAGTTCAACATATCAAGTCAGGACAAGAAAAGGTTTAGGTAAGTTGACATTTAGAGTCTATCACTTGACACGGATTTATTTAGTTATCTTTTCAACCCTTTGGTTGACAAATCCGCATTGAGATAGAAATTTTTTATTTAATGGGCATAAGGCTTAGGTCAAGCGATTCTTAGTTATTTTTATGGCTCTACATATATCTCATGAATATCTTGTTTATGCTGATGGAAGATGAGTGATTTTTGAGGTGACAGGCGATGATGGGAAAAGCGGCTCTTATCGATGCGATCGCACTTACTAATCGCGGTCTACTGGCGACTGAAGGACAGAAACAGGCTATCCTCGCAGCGATCGCCAATTTAGAAGACTTTAATCCTACACCCCGTCCCGTGGAAGCTAGTAATTTGCTAGATGGCAATTGGCGATTACTATACACCACTAGCAAGGCTCTTTTAAACTTAGATCGTCTACCTTTGTGCAAACTCGGTCAAATCTATCAGTGTATCCGGGTAGAGACTACCAGTATTTACAACATAGCTGAGATTTATGGCTTACCTTATTTGTCAGGATTAGTCAGCATTGCTGCTAAATTTGAGCCAGTTTCCGGTCGGCGTGTCCAAGTGAAATTTGAGCGGTATATTATTGGCTTACAACGTTTAATAGAATACAATTCTCCGGTAACTTTTATCCAACAAATTGAAGCAGGGAGAAAATTTCCCGGAATTGATGTTGCCATAAATAGTGACAAACAGCAAGGCTGGTTAGATATCACTTATATAGATAACGATCTGCGGATCGGCAGAGGTAACGAGGGAAGTGTGTTTGTCTTAACTAAAACATAAGCTTGTACAAAATAACTGTTTGCGAACGAAGGTAAGCTATAACGTGTACCTTGTCAAGTAGGTTATAATACCGTTTTAAATTTGGGGAGTGGGGAGTGGGGGAGATGAGGGAGAAAAAATAACTAATATTTAATCCCCAGTCCCCATGCCCCATGTCCAATTCAGACAAATAACTTAACAAAGACTCTTGTTGCAACCTTGAGGTTGTAGAGTGAAATCAATTAGCCCTCTAGATTGGCAATTGATAACTAAAAGGGAAAATAATCATGGTTCAACGTGGTTCTAAAGTACGTATTCTCCGCCCTGAATCCTACTGGTTTCAGGATTTAGGAACTGTGGCTTCTATTGACCAAAGCGGCATCAAATACCCTGTAATTGTCCGCTTTGAAAAGGTCAATTACTCTGGTATCAATACCAACAACTTTGCCCAGGATGAATTAGTCGAGGTTGAAGCACCAAAGGCTAAAGCACCTAAAAAATAGCAGCAAAGCTACAAGGGGCTTATTTGATGCGATGATGAAGGGTAGTCTGAAGTCTGAAGTCTGAAAATTTCAGTTCATTCGTTCTTCATCCTAGACTACCCTAATCTACGAGAGCCGCCCTGCGGGTATTTACGGTTTCTCTAGGGTAGTAATAGTAGCTATATACGGCTGTGTAAGTTACTACCCAATCTCTTCTTTCTTGACCCCCCAAGTACATCAATATTGCTTGCTTAATCTGTTTGAATGCCTGAACTGCCTGAAGTTGAAACAGTCCGAAGGGGTCTAAATCAATTGACCCTCAACCAAGAAATCACGGGGGGAGATGTGTTGCTCGATCGCACCATCGCCTACCCGTTTTCTGTAGGTGAATTTGTTGATGGAATTAAACAGAATGCGATCGCTACTTGGCATCGTCGCGGTAAATATCTCCTGGCCGAACTCTCCTCATCTTCCCTTCCCTCAAGCAGTTGGCTAGGGGTTCATCTGCGAATGACTGGTCAATTACTATGGTTGGATCGAGATGAACCATTACACAAGCATACGCGGGTCAGATTATTCTTTGGGGAACACCAGGAATTACGCTTTGTAGATCAGCGTACCTTCGGTAAAATGTGGTGGGTTCCGCCTGGTGTTGCGGTAGAAAGTATTATCACTGGTTTGGCAAAACTGGCAGCAGAACCATTTTCACCCGAATTCACTGTTGAGTATCTAGCAAGGAAACTCCAAAACCGCCGTCGCCCGATTAAGACTGCGCTACTAGATCAATCGGTGGTGGCGGGATTAGGTAACATTTATGCCGATGAAGCGTTGTTTAAGAGTGGAATTTTACCTGAAACCTTGTGTATAGATTTGCAGCTACAGCAAATTCAACGTTTGCGAACAGCCATAATTCAAGTGTTAGAAACGAGCATTGAGGCTGGTGGTACAACATTTAGTAATTTCCTAAATGTTCAAGGTACTAACGGCAACTATGGTGGTGTTGCCTGGGTTTATAACCGCGCTGGAGAACCCTGTCGAGTCTGTGGCACAGCAATTCAACGGCTTAGGTTAGCTGGGCGATCTAGTCATTTTTGCTCCCAGTGTCAAACGCTAGGGGGAGTTAGGAGTTTGGAGAGACACGATTAATCGCGTCTGTACTTTGGAGAGAGGCGATTAGGGACTTCCAAATAAAAAAATATCCAATTAATTCTTGTGGGGTGGGCGTCTCGCCATTGGTGTCAACTTAAGCTGAAATCTTCTGACTGTATGAGTTTTGCCCTCACCCCAGCCCCTCTCCCCAAAATGGGAGAGGGGAACAAACAAATTCTCTAGTTCCCCTTATCCCATGTTGGGAGAAGGGGTTAGGGGATGAGGGCAACTCTGGAACCCTCTCTCTTACCTGACTTCTAAGTTAACTTGACACCAATGGCGTCTCGCCCGCCCAGTCCATAGGGCGCTTATGTTGCCCACCCCATAATATTGGATAATTTATTTCTTGGAGTTCCCTTAATCGCGTCTGTACGTTAGGAGTTTTTACTTATAACTCGGAACTGCTATACAAAACTTGGCTAAACTTATCTAAGCTTCGCCATTCAACTAGAAGTAATTTCTAGAGGGTCTGCTTCTTGCTTCAACCAAGAGAGTCGGCTCCAAAAGTCCCCAAGCGTAAATTCGGCTCTAGCCGAGCCGATTTTTTTGGGCTGTCAATTATTGTTTTGAAGCTTTTAGCCGTTTTTCAACCATTATTTTTCACATATTTAACGAATCGTGGCATCCCGTTCGACCTTTTGACAGGCTGGCTAGTAATGAAAGCGACTGTGGTTTACAAACCAGATAATTTTTGGCCTTGGTTTTCGGCACTCAAGAAAAATTATCAGAAAGTTACAACTCTGTCAATATCCTCACACTGAAGAACTATGAGTAAATGCAAGAAAAGTATTTGGCTATTTAGTCAAGCTCTCTTAAAATGCAGATGAAAGAAGTTACAAATTTGAGAGAGGAACTGATGGCAGTCAAAAAAGGAGATATGGTTCGCGCTGTCCGCGAGAAGCTAGAAAACAGTCTGGAGGCAAAAGCCAGTGATACTCGCTTTCCTTCTTATTTGTTTGAAACCAAGGGCGAAATTGTAGATGTCAAAGGTGATTACGCCCTGATTAAGTTCGGGAAAGTGCCAACACCTAATATTTGGTTACGTGTGGATCAACTTGAAGAGTTTAAATAATCTAGAAAAGCCCACGCAAAACTTAACCCCCTTCCGGCATCGGGAAGGGGAAAATTCAAAACCTCTCTCCTACAAGGCTGCGGTTCACAAAAGTCTGAAATAGCTGATTAAGCTAGGTTTTACCCCACCCTAACCCTCCCCTTATAAAGGCTACGGTGTACACACAAGTCTTATAACCTAGCCCCACAACGTTTTGATCCCCCCTAACCCCCCTTAAAAAAGCAGGGCTGATTCATTCCCTAAAAGACCTTAATTTACAAGCGTATCAGTCAAAAAAATCAGGTTTTTAAACACTCTAATTGGGTCAAAAACCAGGCGATCGCACTTAAATTTACCGATTGAAACAGTAATTTTTCGATTACCAACTCACTAAATTTTCTGGTTGATACTCTTGACAAAATTCTGATCTGAACGAATGAAACAGCCCTGCCTTAAAAAAGGGGGGGAAAAGAATCAAAGTCCCCCAATTTATCGTAAATTCAAGGGTTTAAGACCCCAACCATTACACGTAGTATCAGTTGAGTTGGGGTTTAAATCCCCGACTCCAACTGTCTTTAATTTGGAAGTAATAAGTAATTCGACTTGTGTGTACACCGTAGCCTAGAAGGAGAGAGATTTAGTTTTTTGTCAAGTTTAAGTTGATGGGTAAACAAGCAATACTGCGTAGGTTTTGACTAAAAAATAGAAATGTATAGGTTGGGTTTCGTTCCTCAACCCAACCTACAAATATTCTTAACCGAGCAGTATTAGGTAAGCAAGTTCGTAGTAAGGACTTTAGTCCTTTATTTATATAGCGGTTCCCACTCAGATGCGGTACAAAATTATATCGCAAGGTGTAGGGGCAATTCATGAATTGCCCCTACGGGTGGGGAGCATCCCAAATGTGCAAAAACCTTGATAGCCCTCATCCCCTAACCCCTTCTCCCATCTTTGGGAGAAGGGGAAATAGAATTATGTCTCCCCTCTCCCAAAGATGGGAGAGGGGCTGGGGGTGAGGGAAAAGATTTAAGCTCTCATTGGGATGCTACCTACGGGTGTACCTCACGTGAACGAGAACCGCTATAAGCACTTAAGTGTTTACTACAAACCTTCAAAACTGGCTTGACAAAATACCAGCTTCGTATTAGCGACGGGAATCTTGATCGGCGGGGTCGCCGTAGGGGTCTTCGCTAGCTGGGCGGACGTTACCAAACTCCCCTTGGTCTGCGGGGTCGCCGTAAGGGTCTTCACTAGCTGGGCGAACGTTGCCGTAAGACGCGATATCTGCGGGGTCGCCGTAGGGGTCTTCACTAGCTGGGCTGACGTTGCCGTAAGATGCTGGATCTGCGGGATCACCGTATGGATCTTCGCTGGCTGGACGTACATTGCGATCGCGCAATTCGGCATCTTGATCAGCTTGATCGCTGTTCGACCCCAAAAGTAAATCTTTCGCCTTTCGGAAAAATTCATCTACCATAATCTGTCTCCTGATTTAAGTTCGTGTTTCCGACGTGCGCGATTGGCGTTATCCTCCGGGAAACCCGCTTTCTTATTTACACACGCTTCGCTGATCTAGAGTGCCGGAGCTGACTCTGAAGTTATACCAGTGAGATCGCGACCTGTGGTACTCCCGTTATAGCCTTGGAATTGTTGATACTTTTGCGCCTCAGATTCCGGCACTCGAATTCCTTCTTTTGGTGGAGTTACCCAGTGGGCGCGTTTTTCAGCGTCACGGTAGTATACACGCCCATTCTTGGAAAGATAGTACTTGCCTTCTGCTCCTTCTTGTGAAGCATTTTTATGCTTGTTGTAGAGGTAATAAAGTCCCGCAGCTCCGGCCAAAATCGCCACTTTCTGCCCTGTAGACAAGCCCTTCTTAGCTTCGGGTTGGTTTATAGAGTTGCGATCGCTCACTGTTCTACCAACACTATCATCAACAGGTGGTGGTGTTGAAGCATTTCGGGAACCGCCTCCACAGCTACTTAGTAAGGGTACCATTAGCAATCCCGAAAGCAGCACTGCAAATAGACGCGAAACTATTTTACGTTCTTTATATATTGTTGTGTTCATTGGATTTCATCATCACCTGTATTTGCTAAAAGCCTAGCTGTTGCAAAAACAAAGTTGGAATTCCTGTTATTTCGCTGGGAATTGAAAAAACATCTACCACTCAATTTACAACTGCACGGCTACAGCGTTTCTCTGTCATAATCATCTATTTTCTCAAGTATTTCATCCTGCCTTTGAGAGAAACTGCATTCATCCCAAGGAAATATATTGTTGATTTTTGATGAATCAATTTAACTTGATTTCGACGGCTTATATAGTTACTGTCCGTCTAAATAAAAAAGACCTCTCCCTGGTTTTACTACGTAAAACCGTCTCTCTCCGAGTCGGAGAGGGAAAGACTTGAATTTTAGGTAGGGAGAGGTTCGTTTAACTCACGTCAATTTAGCCCAAACGCGGAAATGTTCAGCAATTTCTCGGTTATTTTTTCTGCGTAAATAATTTAAAAAGATACAGTTACTATGATGATATTTGCCAAAAAGTACACTCAATATGACATCACAAAATACAGCCCAAACTAGAACTCGTCTCCTTTTGGCTTTGTGGAATTTGGGAGGAACGCAGCAGGAAGTGAACAAACGTCAACTTCATGACCGAATTATATCCAAAGGCCAGAAGGTAGCAGATTATCAGGGCATATTCGAGGAATTACAGAATCAGGGTGCGATCGCAATCTCCAAAAAGGGATATTCTTTGACATCTGGTAAGGGGTTAGAGGTATTGGGTGAGGGTTTGAGAAGTGGCGATTTTAAGTTTGAAGGGACAATTGTTGGTACTTGGGCGGCGAATGCGTTGGTGAGGTGGATTAGTCAGATTGATGTGGCGGTGGCTGGTGCAGATGTACTGGTTAATGGGAAAAGTGCGATCGCATCTTATGACGAGTTTAAACCAGAGATTCTTGACTTGTTTGATACGCTAAACACTACCAGCAGCTACAGCGGTCTTGTGCCGATATGGCATTTGCGTCAGACACTAGGGAAGCGAGTAAGCCTTGACAACTTCAACAACTGGATGATGGCTATGCAGAGTGAGCAGTTGTTTTATCTCCAGAGTGGAGAAGCTCGCGGAGCCACAGAAGAACAGAAGAGAAACTCAATCAACAGTGATATTCGAGGTCTTCTGTTTTTCGCTAGTAAACCATCTTAAGAACAAGGTAGAAAATAATCATGTCAACTACAGATTTGTATAGAATATTTGACGAAGCACGCAAGCAATGTCCTAATCCTTTCACGCTGAAATCAGTCATATCATCTGATGAGGTTTGGGGTGAGGTTATGACTGATTTACCCAGCTTGAATCAACATATTGACGAAAGGATATCTGATGCAATCTTTGAGATTCGCAAAAAATATTCAAACAAGATTGGTATTGCTGTCAAAGGTGATAGAGGGACTGGAAAAAGCCATGTCATTCATCGGATATGGAAAAACATTGCACAAGAAGGAGGATCTGTCTTTGCTTATATCGGTCCTTGTACTAATCCTAAACGCATCAATTCTCATGTACGCTTTTATTTAGCAGATAGCTTTAACCATCAAGACATTCAAGGTGTTACCCAATGGCAGAAACTTGCCGCAGCAGCAATTAAAAGTTTAGAAGAATCTGAATTCAAGGATAAATATAGTCAATACATTCAAAGATGTGATTCTCCTAATGAACTGAAAAAGTATATTATTGCAAGTCAAAATAAAGATACACTACTAAGCTTCTTCGATGAATTGGTTGAAGCAATATTAGAAAATCAACCTGGAATTGACTCCGATTTTTTGAGGGCGCTACTATTTTTACTCTTGAAAAGTGTGAAATCTGCTCAAATTGCCTTCGCATGGATTAAAGGTGAAGATCATCCTGAAATAAAAAAACTAGGCTTACCCGAATTTCTGATTGATCAACAAGAAGATAAATCTATCTGGATTATTCAGCAGATATGTAAACTAGCTGAAATAGCATTATTACCTGTGTTGATTTGCTTTGATCAAATAGATTATGCTGGAAATGATAGTGACTCTGGAGACAGTGGATCTCAAATTATCGCTAAATGCATTGATAAAATTTACTTTCAATGCAGTAATGTGATTCTCATCTGTTGCGTTATCAGCGATACATGGAGAGAAATCGAGCAGATGGGAAGCGGTATTCCAGATCGGGTTGGTCAAAGGTCAGTTACCGCCAAACCACCGACTGCGGAACAGATAATAGAGCTTGTCAAACTCCGGTTAGATTGGTTCTATAAGAACAACAATCTTAATTCTCTTGACTATCCTAATTTATATCCTTTTAATGAAAATAAAATAAGGAATGTTGCGAATCAATCCGCTGGTGTACGTTCCCTGATGAAATGGTGTGCAGAAGAGTTTGAAAAGGGTGTGATCCCTCCAGATAAACCTGATCCACCAGGAACTCTGGAAGATAAAAAAAAGAAAGATTTTTTGGAAAAATATAACGAATTGCTGAGTAACCAAATTGATATCCCAATCAAAGATGATGATAAATTGGCAGCAATCATCAGCTGTGCTATGAAAATGATTCCTGATGGAGGGACAGAAAACGTAGTGATTACTAAAGTTGATAAAATTTCTGACGCATCACATGATTTGCATTTAACTGTTTCTGGATATGACTCTTTACATCAGCGCAATATCAAAATTGGGATTAGAGTATCTGAAGCAACAAATGGCAAAACATTTAATGCAGTAATGGCAAGGTTGCTAGACTATAAAAAACACGATATTACTCGTGGATGTCTAGTCCGTTCTACTTCTGTACCGAAAAATTGGAGAGTTGGAAACCAATTGAAAGACCAGCTTAAAAAGCAACAAGGAGGCGAAGTAGTTGTTTTGAAGAAGAATGAAATTAAACCTTTAGTAGTAATTGAAACAATTTACGATCAAGCTGAAAACTACGGTTTTGATAAAGAAGAAGTAACTAATTTTGTTAAAGACTTAAGACTAGTTGCTAATAACCTACTCATTTGTGAAATCCTAAGTGCGCCAGTGTAATATGAGTATTTCCATAATTAATGGAATTCAAATTCCAGCTTTTGACGTAGAAATGTTGACTAGAGGCAAGTTAATTGTAGTACCTTTCAATCAATTTCAAAAAGAAGGCAAAGTATTCTGGCTATATCCAGGTCAAAAGCTACCGTATAATCTCAGCCTAGAACAATATTATCAGCCTGAATATTTAGCAAAAGCTAAAATTTGTTCAGTTCAACATACAACATATCCTATTCATATTAAAGCTTGGGCGCGTTGTGAACTTCACTGGCATATTAATCCTGATCAAAAGCAGCTTTTACCTAAAATTGCAGAAGCCACAATTTGGCAATTGAGTGCTTTGGAACATATTTTTGAACAGTATCAAGTTCTGAAATTATTGATATTGCGAGTTTATCATTTGTCTACTTTATCTGTAGTTAACACACCAGTTTATCCTAGTGCATTTTACTGGAATAAAGCTGAAGACTTAATAAATAATGCAAGTAAAAATGATACCCCGATAGTTTCTAATGCTAGTTTTATTAGGCGTAAAACCTTATTGTTGACAGGGAAATTGTATCCATATACAGATATAGAAAGTTTGCAGTTTCAATGTGAGCAGATGGCACAAAACAATACAGATGCTCAACAGTTAAATTACGACATTAAAAATTTTTTGGGATGGACTAGTGAAGCATCTAACGAAAAACTAGATCAAAATCGGGACTGGATAAATGATATCGCATCATTGGGTAATCGGAGCAAAGAAGAAGATGAGGAAAAAACTAATTATCAAGCTGGTACAGATTTTGAAAATGTAGTGCGTGATAGCCTAGAACTTCTGGGATTTACGATTGACTATGCTCACAAAGGCGGTGCTGGTGGTTTAGATTTATTTTGTTCTAAACCATATCCACTTTTTGGTGAGTGTAAAGCAGGTAAAAAAATTCCCAATCCTACCGCAGTGCAACTATTGAATTTGGGAATGCTACGCCGACCAGACCTTTTTAATCAGGCTGCTAAATTAATTATTGGCCCTGGTGAACCAACAACCCAACTACAAGACGCTGCAAAAATACAAGGTATGGCTATCATTAAACCAGAAACGCTTCAGAAATTAGTCAAGTTACAAAGCAACCATCGCAACTCAGTAGACTTATTTAAGCTAAAAGAATATTTAAAAGCAGGTCAATCTGATGAGGAAGTAGAAAAATATATTGACCAAGTTTATACAGAGATGAGCCTGCGATCGCAGATGATCACAGCAGTCAAAGAACTCTCTGAACAAGACAACGAAACTTTAAAAGCTACACATCCGAGTTTCACAGTTATAGAAATTCGTGTTCATTACAATGTTACTCATAATCCCCGGCTAAATGATGAAGTAGTTCACGATTTACTGATTGAACTTTCCTCACCTTTAACAGGCTATTTAGGACGAATAAAAGGCAGTAATTGGAATAGCGATCGCTTTTACTTTCTCCGCGATTTACCTATTAACTAAAGATAATATAGCGTTTCTCAATCTAGTGAGGTACATCTTAAGCCCCCTCCTCGCTTGCGGGGGTGGGGTTCTTGTACCTCACTCAACCGAGAACCGCTATATAATATATCTCTTTTCTTAGAGGTTGTTTGAAAAGTAGTTAGGTGTGATTTTAGGCACTCGCTGATCCCCCCTAACCCCCAGGGCTGATTCATTCCCTAAAAGACCTTAATTTACAAGCGTATCAGTCAAAAAAATCAGGTTTTTAAACACTCTAATTGGGTTGGGTCAAAAACCAGGCGATCGCACTTAAATTTACCGATTGAAACAGTAATTTTTCGATTACCAACTCACTAAATTTTCTGGTTGATACTCTT
>NZ_JBALEK010000070.1:0-39696 GCF_036917815.1 Nostoc sp.
GAATAGGGAATAGGGAATAGGGAATAGGGAATAGGGAATAGGGAATAGGGAATAGGGAATAGGGAATAGGGAATAGGGAATAGGGAATAGGGAATCTGACTTTTCACGGTATCTGGAAAACCTCACTTCTATTTCTATCTTCCTTTAAGGAGAGAGACTTTGAATTTTCCCCCTTCCCTTGTAGGGAAGGGGGTTAGGGGGTTAGGTTTTTCACGGCTTTTCCACATAACGTGAAAAGTCAGATAGGGAATAGGAAGACTACTAAACCCAATGCCCAATGCCCAATGTCCACTCCCCACTCCCCACTCCCCAAATTTACCTTTGATCCCACTCTTGCGCCGCATCTTCTACAGCTTTATCTACAGTCTTCTGGTCTAACATTGCTGCTTGCAAGTTCTCGTAAATTGCCTTTTGCAGTTTGTTGAAATCCTTCAAAGTAGGGGTTAATATTTCTGCGTGTTGTAGTTCTTTGGCAGTCATAACTCGCGCTTTGTCGATTATTGAGGCATTAGCTGGAACATCTTTAAAGTAACTATCAGACAATGCTTTGATTGTAGAAGGTAGGACATTTGCAGCTTTAGCAAAGGCTAATTGATTTTCGTCATTGGTGACAAATAAAGCAAACTTCACAGCGCCATCTGGTTGTTTGCTATCGCGGGGAATAACTATGTTCATCACCGCGACATTTTTCTTGCCTGTATCACCAGTGAGTTGAGGTGCTATTCCCGTAGCTTGAGCAATTTTTGGGGCATTATTAGCGATCGTTTTTAGAAACTCTGGCCCGGAAGCTAGAAACACAGTCTCTCCAGATTGGTATAAATCGATCGCGTGGCGATGTCCTTGAGTTAAAGACTCTTTAGGAAGCAACCCTTTTTTATACAAATCTACCCAATACTGAAATGCTGCCTTACCTTGTGCTGAATTAAACGCCGCTTTTCCATCAGCATCTATTAGGTTGACTCCCATTTGCACCAAAGATTCCAGCACTTCACCAGAATCTTGCGGTACGAAAGTCACAAAAAAGGCATATTTGCCAGTCTTATCTTTAATTTGTTGCGCTGCTTGTGCCAATTCTGCGTAGGTCGCAGGTACTTTATTGATACCTGCCTGTTTTAAGAAATCAGTGTTATAAATGGTTAACCGCGTGGTGAGATACCAGGGAATCCCAAAACTCTTGCCATTAAGCGTCGAAGATTCCCAGATATTCGGCAGATAGGAGGAACGTACATCGTTTGGGACTTTGGCATCTAAATCTAACCAGGCATTTCGTCCGGCAAGTTGGGAAGCGAAACCCGGATTCAGGTTAACTACATCAGGTGGCGTTTTTGCGGAGACAGCTGTTAATATTTTGTTCTCCATTGCCGCCCAAGGTACATCGATCCAGTTAATCTTTATACCTGGATTTTGCGATTCAAAATTCGCAATTAGGCTTTTGAAGTAGTCGGTAAATTGAGGTTGGAGTTGCATTGTCCAAAACTCAACAGTTGCCGTTCCTGAAGTAGGTGGTTTTGTACTTTTACTAACATTCCCTGTGCTGCAACTTACAATCCAACTGGTTAATAAGCCAAGCAGTACCAAAGCAACAAGTTGTTTAAATTTTCGCAATTGAATCATTTTCCCAGTATTTTTACGCTTGATCAGTGTGAAAAGCTTAGACAGAATTGTTGAGATTATAGGCTAAATAAATTACCCGTGGAGACGTAATATATAGCGTCTCTACCACAACAAATTTAAATTTTCAATTTAGCAGTCCATCGGGCACAACTGTGGTAAAAAGTTTCACTAGTCTGTTTAGCAAATCAAAAAAAGGGGTCGGCATTGAACTTGCTCCCGAACGGGTAAATGTAGTTCAGTTACGCAAGCAGGGTCAAGGCTTGAAACTAGAAACCTTTATATCGGTAGCAGTTCCAGAAGGCGTAGTTACCGATGGTCAAATCAGCGACCCTCCAGCAATGGCGCAATTAATCCAGCAAGCCCTAGCTGAGAGCAAAATCAAAACTTCTCGCGTTGCTACTGGTGTACCAGGACGAGATTCCATCGTTCGGATCATCCCAGTGCCAGCAGAGTTAGATGACAAAGAACTGCGAGAAATGGTACTGAACCATGAAGCAGGTTTATATTTACCCTATCCTCGTGAAGAGGCTGATGTAGATTATCAAAAACTTGGGTACTTTGTAGATGAAGATGGCATTGAAAAAGTACACGTCCTCCTAGTTGCCACCCGCAAGGAGATCACGGATACCTATATCAGTACATTTGAGCAGGCAGGATTACAAATCGATGTTTTAGAAATTAACAGTTTTGCTCTGATTCGGACTATTCGTGAACAACTGCGACAATTTGGCCCGCAAGAAGCAGCAGTACTAGTTGATATCGAGTTCGATAGTACAGAAATCGCCATCATCGTTAATGGAGTGCCGCAATTTTCGCGCACAGTCCCAATCGGGACTTATCAAATGCAAACTGCCTTAGCAAGGGCAATGAGTTTACCCACATCACGAGATATGGAACTGTTACACGGAATGATCATTCCCCAAACTTCCCTAGACGGCGGAAAAACCGGCGTTACCGAACTCGATCCTGGTATGGCAGCCATATTGAGAGTATTGGGAGAACTAACAGATGAACTGCGCCGTTCCATCGATTTTTATCTCAATCAAAGTGAAAATTTGGAGGTAGCGCAGATTTTATTAGCTGGTCCAGGTGGTGGACTCCAACAGCTAGATGAATTCTTTACCCAACGATTGAGCTTGCCAACTACCCAAATAGATCCAATCCTAGCCCTGTCTTTAGAAGTTGACACTGAGAAATATCCACAGGTACAACGCTCTGGTTTAGCGATCGTACTTGGCCTAGGAATGCGGGAGGTATAACAAAATGTACAGCCTAGATGTTAACTTTCTTAAAGACCGTCCAGCATTCCAGAAAAAGCCTGACAGAAAGGGAGGAATAAGCCTAAAGTTTCCTACGGGAGATTTGACACTAGTGTATGTGGGAGTTGCAGTAGGTGTAGGTCTTCCAGCTTTATTGGGAGTTAGTTGGTGGTTGTTGCAAGGGAAAATTGTTGAATTAGAGGGAACAGTAGCACAACTAGATCAGCAAAGCAAGAAATTAGATACAGAAATCGGAAATCTTAACAAAATCAAAGCCGAGACGACCGCAGTTAAAGGGGAAACCCAAGCTTTAGTCACTGTATTTGATCAGATTCGTCCTTGGTCAGCAATGCTGCAAGATTTGCGCGATCGCATCCCCGCAGCAGTGCAAATTAAGAGCATCAAGCAAATGCCACCCGTTGCGGTAGCCGTAGGTCAGCCACCAAACAATCCAGCCGGGGGATTAGAAATTACCGGATTGGCTCGTTCTTTTAACGATGTCAATGATTTCTTATTGAGTTTACAACAGTCTCAGTTTTTGAAGTCCACAGAAACCAGAATTATCACGGCAGGATTAGTAAATGCCCCTTTACCTCCAAGTGTGGGTCAACCTCCTAATGGTGTAATAATTAAGCCACCACAAGTAGTTGAATACACCATACAATCGAGCATGAACGATGTTCCAGCTTCCGAATTAATCCGGGAGTTGGAGAAAAAAGGCACAGTGGGGTTAGTGACTCGAATTCGTAGTATCCAACAAACAGGAGTCATTCTAAAATGACGCTGAGTGATGATTTAAATTTTGGCGAACAAGGTGGGGAATTCGCGCAGGAAACGCCAGCATCCCCCACGCTATTTGGTATTGCTTTTACACCAAAAATTATTGGGATTTTGGTGGGGGTAATTGGTTTAGCGGGAGCAGGTTATATATTGGTAAACCTGCTAATGCCAGCTTGGGAAAGCTATCAGCAGCAGCAGGCGAAAACCTCCGAATTGCAAGGGCAAATTGAGCAAAAAAAAGCCAATATCAAACAGATTGATCAAGTTAAAGACGAACTAGCACAGGCAAAGCAGCAAAAAATTCAGGTTTTAGGTTTATTCGCTAACGAAAAAAGCTTAGATACATTGTTGTTGGATCTGAACCGCTTAATTGAGTCTGGTAATACTCCAACTTCTATGAGTACGGTGAGAGCCAAACTGGATAAATTTGTGCCAGTTTCTCAAAAACCAGAACCAGTTACCGATGGAAGTCTAGGATTACAGGTTGACAACAAGCTAAAACGCAGCAGTATCAATGCTGAAATTACAGGAACTTATGAACAAACACAATCGATAATTCGTAACATTGAGCGGTTACAGCCATTGTTAATAGTTAAAGATTATCAATCAACTTTGGCTCCAGCCGAAGCAATATCTCCATTAGATAAAATGCCGAAGCCCATAGGTCCAGCAGCGATTAATACATCATTCCAGTTACAGGTATTGATGCCACTTACTCCAGAAGAAATCGCAGCAGCAGCTAAAGCTGCCCCGAAAAAGTAGCGAGGGCGAATAGAATGATGCCTCCGGTGCGCGGCTTGGGCGAACGCGGCTACACAAACAAAGTCCGCCTCCGCGGACTAAGGAAAGATTGAGGGTTTGAAACCCACGGAGGTGGGTTTTGCTTGTGTAGACGCGGTTTCTAACCGCCCTTTTATAGCGAGGGCGAATAGAATGATGCCTCCGGTGCGCGGCTTGGGCGAACGCGGCTACACAAACAAAGTCCGCCTCTGCGGACTAAGGAAAGATTGAGGGTTTGAAACCCACAGAGGTGGGTTTTGCTTGTGTAGACGCGGTTTCTAACCGCCCTTTTATAGCCAGAGCGAATAGAATTCGCGGCTACACTAAGGAAAAATTGAGGGTTTGAAACTCAAAATTGTTTGTAAACAAGGTTTTATAAGGTGAGGAATGAACTGTGAAACAGCTTCACGGTAATAGTTTTATTTTAGGTACTGCCGCTTTTCTATTTTTGGCAGCCCAACCAGTTTGGGCACAAATTAGTCAAGTTACTGATGTCAAGTTAAATTCAGTTGATGGTGGAGTTAGCGTTGTTTTGAAAACTTCTTCAGGTTCGCGCCCCCAAGTTTTCACTACAAAAAGAGGCAAGGCTTTAGTCGCAGATATTATCAATACTCAATTACGATTACCACAAGGTAATACTTTTCGTCAAGATAGCCCAGCACCCGGAATTGCCTCTGTTGAGGTTAGTCAGCTTGATGCCAATAGCATCCGAGTGACGGTAACTGGCAGCAACAACACACCTAGTAATCAACCTGTGGTGCGATCGCCAAATGGAATTACACTCAGCTTTAGCCCATCCCCAGGCACTATAGCATCAGCACCAACGCCAACAGCACCAATATCCACAGCACCAACATCCACAGCACCGCCTGTTAATACCCCAGCCCAACCCGGTCAAAAGCCAGACGTTCTCGTTCCTAACCCGCAAGTCACCATTGACGGACAACCGGCACAAGCTGCAGGTCCTGGCCAACCTCTGAGTCAGGCTCCAGCTTTCTTACCTAGAGCCGTCGCCCCACCAGTGGGAGATATTGCTATTTCTGCTACCGATGCTTCTCCTAGCACCATTGACTTAGCAACTCAGGAACGTGTACCTCGTCTAGTATTGCGAGATGCGCCGGTGCGTGAGGTTTTGTCATTGCTGGCTCGTGCGGCTGGTTTGAATCTGGCTTATATTGGAGGCGAGCAAGGTGGTGGAGGTCAGCAGGGTGGTGCTGCTAATGCACCAGTAGTTTCTCAAACAATCTCCCTAGATATAGAAAACGAGCCAGTGCAAGATGTGTTTAACTACGTCTTGCGTCTGAGTGGTTTAGAAGCTAACCGCAGTAATCGCACAGTTTTCGTGGGGCCTAAACTTCCTAATTCCACTCGTGACATGGTTATGCGTAACCTGCGACTCAATCAGGTAACAGTGGGAGTTGCCATCAACTTTTTAGTTGGCTTGGGAGCAGAAAGTGCCATCAGCAGGGAACGACAAGTTACCAGTGTTGATGCTGTACCTGTTGGGAATGGAGCTACTCCCATCACTCAAACTCAGACGACGACGGAAACCAAAGTTGAAACTCAACGCGTTGATTTTAAAGACTCTAGCCCATTACTTAGAGGTTTACAGGCATTAGGAGACGAACGCACTAATTCCCTAACCTTGATTGGTCCTCCCAGGCTAGTTGAGATGGCGATGGCTCAATTAACTCAGCTTGATATTCGCCGTCGTCAAGTGGTAGTTAACGTCAAGATCATTGATGTTAATCTCAATAACACCCAGGACTACAACACTAGCTTTTCTTTTGGGGTTGGCAATAACTTCTTTTCAAACGATAGCGGTGTAGCAACTCTAAATTTTGGTGGTTCCAGACCACCTACTAGTACTGAAGTAACAAGTAGCGTTACTCCTACACCAGTGATTCAGAATCCAACATCTGCTTTGACTCCTCCTGTATACACGTTCACCAAGTCTCTTCTCACTAGCTTGCAGGCTCAGGTTACAACTGGCAATGCCAAGATTTTGACCGATCCAACCTTAATTGTGCAAGAAGGTCAGCAAGCTCTGATCAACCTGACTCAAGAAGTAGTGGGAAATATCACCGTCCAAACAACGAATACTTCTGGTGGCACTACGATAGATAAAAATATTACTAAACAAAACGTTGGCTTAACCGTGAGTGTGAAAATTGAGCGGATTGATGATAATGGTTTTGTTTCTCTATCCGTTGCTCCTACTGTCAGCGCTCCTTCAGGCACAGCAGATACAGGAAATGGAACTATTACTTTAGTGTCTCAGCGATCGCTTACTTCTGGCTTAATTCGCTTACGAGATGGTCAAACGCTCATTCTTTCCGGCATCATTCAAGACCAAGACCGATCAACTATCTCCAAGATTCCTATTTTGGGCGATCTTCCACTAATTGGTGCGCTGTTTAGAAAGACAGATAGATCGAACCAGCGTAATGAGGTGATTGTATTGCTCACACCTCAAATTATGGATGACACACAGAACTCCTCCTACGGCTATAACTACAATCCCAGCCCAGAGGTGCGGCAAATTCTTGAGCGTCGGGGCTTGAAGCTTCCTAGCAAGTAATAAAGATAATGGGTAGGTGAGTCACCTCTAGCAAAGGCTCAGATCCCCGACTTCTTTAAGAAGCGGGGATATTTTTGTGATCCAGCGCAACAGATAGTGTTAGTAGAATTGCTGATCTGACTTTTCACGTCATCTGGAAAAGCCCATGAAAGACCTAACCCCCGAGCAAGCTTCCCGACACGGGAAGGGGGAAAATTCAAAGTCTCTCTCCTTGTAGGCTACGGTGTACACACAAGTCTTCTAACATTAGTCCACAGTTTTTTGATCCCCCCAACCCCCCTTAAAAAGCTATGCATTATAAACATCTTTCTTAACACAAGTTTTGACAAAAGCCAGCAGTTATGTTGGGAAGGATAGAGAAAAAAATGACCAGGAAATTGAGAAAATGGCTGTGAGAATTAATAGAGTTTTAAAAAGTATCATTTTCTCATGACTACCTCGGTGTAAAAAACTAATAAGAGGAAATGTCAGAGTGAAAACAGCTAAAAAACAGACGCTGAGGATGGGGCAATAATTAACTATTGAGAGACTGACAAACCAGCCAACCCTCAACCAGATCATGTAGTCGGCTCAATCCACGCCAGAGAACTTTCACACCTGGAGAACCATCGCTTTTACGACCTAAAAACCCGCCGAGTCGAGCAATCCAATCGACAACTTGAGCTAGAGTTGGTGGTGCGGAATGAGGATAAAGTTGATGGTGAATGGTTGCATAGAGGACTTGCCACTCATGAGGTGCTAAAATCTGTTCACAACTAGCATCAGGTTGACAACGAGCCAAGTAAGTCAACCACAGCAAACGCCAAGCAACTATGCTGTAGGTAGCCAAAGCCATCTCGATTCTGTGCGCCGTTTCCAGTTGTAATTTTTCGATGCCACAACCACTTTTTAAGACATAATGATAACGTTCAATCAACCAGCGATAACTGTACCATCGTACATACTGCAAGACATCTTCCAGACTGTTAATCTCTAAAGTCGTCAGCAGTAACCAACAAATTGGCTCAATCTCTGGTGGTGGGTCAACTTCTGTGACTAAAATTGCCTGTAATGTTACCGAAGCTAGTAGTTCAGTTTTGGGGCGATTTTGCGGTGGTGCAATAGTAATTGTGCGATAACGCAGAGTCAGAGTAGCCATTCTCGAAGGTCGAGTCGGATTGCGTTTCACCGTCAGCGTCATTGTACCAAGCGAGTCAACTGATTCTAACGTTTCCCATAAATGCTCCTCACCGTCAGCCAAACAGCGGTTTTGCGTCGCTCGAATCAGAAAATCTGACCCCAGACGACGAGTACAAGCAAATAAATCATAAAAATCAGCTTCTCGGTCGGCAATCGTCACTACTTGTACTGATGGCGGAATGATTGACTCTGTTGTTTTCAAGGCATCAAGCCATCTAATACTTTCTTTTTCGGCGGTGGGTTTTTGTTTCCTGTGTTCGGCTTTTCCTAGCTCTTGTTGGTTTCTTGACCACACCTGTTGCTCGATGATACCTAATGGTATTCCCTGTGGGTCAGCGGTGAAGACTGTGTGGACTTTTAATCCTTGGGCGTATTTACTGTCGAGATATCCTGTTCCTGATAGGGCTTTGTGGCTGGTGTAGTTTAGTTCTGTGGTATCTTGGATTGCCAAGACTACATCCTGCTGGACAATTCGCTCTACGGAAGCATCAATATGTCCTTGTCTAATCATGGATGGCTGGATGTAGGGTGAATCCCAAAAATCATAGGTAGCCTTAGTTTCAGCCCATGTTCCACTGGCTTGAGGAATACTAGAAGAGGGTTTAGCACTTAAATTTTCGACTATTTTGATCAACCGTTTAGTTCTTCTAGCGTCTCCTAATTCGGTTCTTTCTAGTTCTTGTGTGATCCATTGTTCCATTTGCTGACTTTGGTATGTTTCCGCCTCTTGGTATAGACAATACACAACTTCTGGCTTCTGTCAAACTTTCTGTTAAGAAAGATGTTTATAATGGATAGCTTTTTAAGGGGGGCAAAAAACTCTCAAAGTCCCCCTTTTTAAGGGGAGCCACTCTTGTTGCACGTGGCGTGGATTTAGGGGGATCTCCAAGGGTTAGGCGTATAAAAAAAACTTTTCAAACAACCTCTTAGACCCAAATTTTCGGTAAGCTATTTCCCAATCCCCAATCCTTACTTTTCAGGCGGACAAAGTTGCTGCACTTTTTGAGGAAATTGCCGACATATCTGCTGGAATCCTTGAGGATTAATTTGCCACCAAGTAAATAATCCCAGACTTGTACCCCCCACAAGCAACGCCAACACTCCCCCCAGCATTACCAAACGTTTACCTCGATTAGGTTTTTTAATTAAGGTTGGTGGAATTTTTGGACTTGTAAGTGGTTCCTCTGACATATCCAAATCTAGATCCAAATCTAGCAAAGTTTGCGAACTTTCTGTAAAGGAAATTAATTCCTCTTGTTCCTCTGGTTCTTCCTGTATTTCTGCCTCTATAATCTCTTCTGGCAACGCCGGAGTCACAGGTACTAAATATTCTGGGGAGACACGGCAATAAGTGAGAACAACCGACGTATTATCACGCCCATTTTTTTCGTTTGCCAAATTAATCCAGTTGTGGACAGCATCTTCAACTGTCAGTTGCCCTGTTAATACGGGTATTGCATAATCTTGCCAAGATTGTTCCACCCAGTTATTATCACTTAAACCATCAGAACACAGTAGCAATATGCCGTCTTCTTCCACAATAAATCGCTGAACCTTAAGACGCAAAGATTCTGAATCTCTTGTCCCCAAGGCTTGAGTTAAGGCACTAGCATCTGGTCTAAGAAGTGCCTTTCGATACAAACTTTTAGCCAAGCGTACTTCCCGCGTTGCCACATCATCATCTACTGTGAGTCGCTGACAATAATTGCGAGTAATCCAATAGGCGCGACTATCGCCAACATTAGCCAAGTAAAGTTCATGAGTATTATTTGATTGCCAACCAGTACTTGTCTGCACTCGTTGGGGAACTTGCAGCGCCATGACAATAGTTGTCGCCATACGCTCTTTGCCTTGGCGTTTTTGTTCGTTATTGCGGGCACAAATTACATTATTTACCACTCGCAAGCTTGCTTCTAATTGTTCCTGCAACAACTCTGGTGGTAGAAATACAGTTTGTTCTGTTACCTCCGCTAGTAAAACACGAATTTGCAACTTTACAGACTGCACTGCCAACTTACTGGCAACCTCGCCGCCTTCGTGTCCGCCAATGCCATCGCAAACAATCGACAAGTGAGATAATAAAGGTTCATCTAAATCACTCAAAGCATTGGGGTAGCAAGCGTCTTCATTTTGCGCCATAATTGGGCCAATATCTGTAGAGCCTGCCACCTTCAAAACTAATGGCAATTCTGCAGCAGCTGCTAGTAGTAAATTATTGAGTTGAATATTAATAGCCTCTAACTCAATCTCCGTTTCACACATCTGCTGGACGATGTTTTGTAACCCTTTAGCTACTGATGTCTTTGCAGACGCTACCCAAAACTGCCAACACTCCCCCAAACTTTGTAAACTCAACTTCTCATCTGCTGGTGTTTGGTAAAGTTCCAATAGTCGCACACACCAACCTTGGACTCTCAAATTGTCTACTACTAGTAAACTGCGGCTAAATCCCAATTCTGATAGAGGTGTCCAAAGTTGGAGAATTTGCCACAGCCAATAAACTTGTCGTACCGCCGTGGCTTGTTCCCATGCCTCAACAATAGTTGGATAGATATTTCCTGTGTCATCTATCGGCACATTTTCCAATAAAAGGATATCAGTTGTATCTCCCTCAAGGTTACTAGCAAACCCATAAGCCTGGGGCAGATGCAACGGCTCTTGATATAACCGTAGATAAGGAATTACTTCCGTTGGCAATTCTTCAGGTACATCTGGCGGTAGTCCTGGTTGAGTATCCAGCCAAATCTGCTGACTAATTACCTCATATCTGTCTGCTACCTTTGTGCCTGGTGGAATTTGAGCAGACAATGAGCCAGTAGCCCAAAGATAGCGGTGAACTAAAGGAGTTTGACAACTGGCACAAAGTTTATCTCCCATAGGATTTATGGGGCTATTACAGCGTGGATTTATACAATAAATTATCAGTTGAGTAGAAATCATAAAGGTATAAATTTAAAAAACAATCAACTCATGAACTTCGATTAACTTTAGCTGGCAATGAATTGAAGGCTAGAATAAACTGGACTTGTGTACCGCTAGCTACACCTTGTTACTGAAATTAATCAAAATTATTGGTAGAAATACCAAGTTTTGTTTTCTGTAAATAACTTACGTCTGGCTGTATCTAATCGTAGAAATGCATTTACGTCAATGTAGAGTTTAGGAATGGCGCTATGCCAAGTTTTACCTTAATCTGGCTTCTGGCAGGAGCAGTTCTGTGTCTAACGGAACTGTTCTTACCATCGGCGTTTGTCGCCTTCATGATGGGAATTAGCGCTTTAGTGGTGGCGCTGCTGTCTGGAGTGGGTTTGGGAAGTGTATGGTTGCAAGTTATAGTTTGGCTGTTGCTTTCCACAGCATTAATCGTGCTTTCTCGTCGGTTTTTGCAACCACGACGACGCAAATCAAAAATTCAGGATGCAGTCATAGCTGAAACCTTAACAGAAATTCTGCCTGGGAAAACAGGGCGGGTGCGGTATGAGGGAAATTCTTGGCAAGCAAGATGTGATGATGACAAATTCACCGTACCACCCCATCAAAGAGTTTATGTGGTCAGGAGAGAAGGTACTACTTTGATTGTGATACCAGAAAATCTGTTGAATTCTTAGTTAATGGGGAGTAGGGAGTTAGGAGTTAGGAGTTAGGAGTTATCTATCTCCCTCATCTCCTCCATCTCCCTCATCTCCCTCATCTCCCCCATCTCCCCACTCCCCACTCCCCACTCCCCTTCCCTTTATTAAAATCAGGAGATTCACAATGGAACAGTTCTTTTTGCTCGTCTTTTTAGCCATTGGTGGTGGTGCTGTAGCCGGAACGGTGAAAGTCGTCAATCAGGGCAATGAAGCTTTGGTGGAAAGATTGGGTAGTTATAACAAAAAACTGGAACCAGGATTAAACTTTGTCATTCCTTTCGTAGATAGAGTTGTCTACCAAGGAACTATCCGCGAAAAAGTCTTAGATATTCCTCCCCAACAGTGCATCACTCGTGACAACGTTGGTATTGAGGTAGATGCAGTGTTTTACTGGCGCATCGTGGATATGGAAAAAGCCTGGTATAAGGTAGAAAATCTCCAGTCAGCAATGGTAAACATGGTGCTGACTCAAATTCGCGCTGAAATGGGACAACTAGAGTTGGATCAAACTTTTACAGCTCGTTCCCATATTAGTGAACTTTTATTACAGGATTTGGACGTTGCTACCGATCCTTGGGGTGTGAAAGTGACACGGGTAGAACTGCGAGATATTATTCCGTCTCAGGCTGTGCGGGAATCGATGGAATTGCAAATGTCGGCAGAACGACGCAAACGAGCAGCAATTTTAACTTCTGAAGGGGAACGCGAAGCTGCTGTTAATAGTGCTAGAGGTAAAGCTGAGGCGCAAATATTGGATGCCGAAGCTCGTCAAAAATCGACAATTTTGCAAGCGGAGGCTGAACAAAAGTCGCTGGTGATGAAAGCTCAAGCAGAACGTCAGCAACAGGTTTTAAAAGCCCAAGCGATCGCCGAATCAGCAGAAATTATCGCCCAAAAGCTCCAGACGAATCCCAATGCCCATAAAGCAGTTGAAGTTCTGTTTGCCTTGGGCTATCTGGATATGGGCGCGACAATTGGTAAAAGCGATAGCAGCAAGGTCTTATTTATAGATCCGCGCACTATTCCTGCTGCTTTCGAGGGTATGCGCTCCGTTATCTCAAATGGTCAGGTTGACTCTAACGAGTTGTTTTCTAAGCAAATCCCAGGATTAGAAAACAATCGCCCTAGTTAAGAATGGGGAGTGGGGAGTAGGGAGTTAGGAGTTAAGAGTGGGAGAGATTAGGAAGTTGAGATTAATTTCTTCCCAATGCCCAATACTTCGGCTTCTCTACGAGACGCTACGCGAACGCTCAGTACAAGTGCCCAATACTTCGGCTTCTCTACGAGACGCTACGCGAACGCTCAGTACAAGTGCCCAATGACAAATGACAAATGATAATTAATCCAGAACAGGTTATCAACGCTATTATTGCGATCGCTAATCCTTTAATTAAGGAAAAGATTCGGCGCAATGAGACTGTAATTAAATTACTTCAGCAGTTTCACCTCGATCCAGAGCATCCACCAGCAGATTTTAGTGGGGTTTATGCTTATGCTCTGGTAGAGTACGGTGTTGGGAAACCCAAGCCTGTTTTAGAACTTTTTCGCCAAGAGGTAATCAAACAGGCTTTCCGCAAAGCATTTGACCATAATAACCCCTCAATTTTACTTTCTGAGGTTGATGCTTGGCTTGATTCCTATTCTTTGGGTGATGACATTAGAAGTTTGGGAATTGACATTAGACGGGAAATTGCCGCCTTTTATATTGTGTTTGCGGAAGTTGCTAAACGCACACGCAACCCAGCAGATACACTAATGAGTCAACAAATTGGCTCTTTGCAAAAACGCATTGCAAATATCCAAGAACTACTTGACAGGTTGCCGACGTTGGAAGGTATTCGGACAGAAATAGCGCGGTTGGCACAGAATTCTCCCGCACTGCTGGAGGCTGGAACATCTACCGAAAATCAATGTCGAGCCATAGCCCTAGCTCAACAAATGCGCGGCTGGTTTGAAACCTTGGGCTACCGCTTTGAAAAGTATGAAATTTGGGGTGATTCATATTTTGAGTGGATTATCAATGTACCAACTCGGCGTAACCGATATGACCGCATCTTAATCAGGGGAATTGAAGGCGAAGTTGGACTTAAGGATATCGCTGTTTTGCGTTCTTCTGTGGAGCAGCAGAGAACTGATGAAGGTTGGTTAGTAACAGCCAGAAGGATTGCACGCGCGGCGCGAAATGAGGTAGAAAAGGAAGAAAACCGCCACTTAGGTTGTTACACTTTTGACGAACTCATTGACCAAGATGCTGATTTTACCGATTATCTCGATTGGTTGGAAGCGGAAATTATTCGACGGCAAATAGATATAAAATACGTTCCTTTAGCCTGCACAAAAGAGGAAATTGACCCCGATACTAAGCAACGCATCGGTATCAGTCATTATAGCGATCGCGATGGTTGGATTGATGGTTATATTGATATGTGGTTGGACGATCCCGCCAAAGAGCATATTTCTATACTAGGAGAATTTGGTACGGGGAAAACTTGGTTTGCTTTCCACTATGCTTGGGTGGCATTGCAACGTTACCGAGATGCCCAAAAGCGCGGTGTTGAGCGTCCTCGTTTGCCTTTGGTAATTACTCTGCGGGATTTTGCCAAAGCAATAAATGTTGAGAACGTTTTAGCAGGGTTCTTTTTTACACAACACAATATTCGTTTAACGAGCGAAGTATTTGACCAGTTAAACGGTATGGGTAAATTGCTGCTAATTTTCGATGGTTTTGACGAAATGGCAGCAAAAGTTGACCGTCAGCAGATGATTAATAACTTTTGGGAACTGGCAAAAGTGGTGGTTCCTGGTGCCAAGGTTGTTTTAACTTGTCGCACCGAACATTTTCCTGAAGCCAAGGAAGGACGCGCCCTACTCAATGCCGAGTTGCAAGCATCAACCAAGCAACTGACAGGGGAAACACCGCAGTTTGAAGTGCTGGAACTGGAGAAATTTAACGACGAGCAAATTCGGCTAGTGTTGTCGCACCAAACGGAAGCTGCAACAGTTGAACAAGTCATGGGAAATCCGCAGTTATTGGATTTAGCCCGTCGTCCGGTGATGACAGAGTTAATTTTGGAAGCTTTGCCAGATATTGAGGCGGGTAAACCTGTGGATATGTCGCGGGTTTACTTGTATGCGGTGCGGCGGAAAATGGAACGGGATATTAAGAGCGATCGCACCTTTACTTCTTTGGCAGAAAAGTTATACTTTTTGTGCGAACTTTCTTGGGAAATGCTGTCTAAAGATGAAATGAGCCTCAATTATCGGCTTTTCCCAGACAGAATTCGGCGGTTATTTGGTTCAGTGGTACAAGAAGAGAAGGATTTAGACCATTGGCATTATGACATGATGGGGCAAACAATGCTCATCCGCAACGCTGATGGTGATTATACTCCAGCGCATCGGTCTTTGTTAGAGTTTTTCGTAGCGTATAAATTTGCCGCAGAGTTAGGAGCATTGGCAAGTGATTTTACTGAATTAGCGCGGGTACGATTCCAGATAAATCATGATGTTGCGCCTGTTGATTATAGTTGGTCTGCTTATTTCAGTCGTCAGGTAGATGCGGCTGGGGAGATTTTGCCAACTCCAGCATTAAAGGGATTTATAAGTGAATCGTTAGAAAAATTGAGAGTGACTTTTGGTAAAGCACCTTTAACAAAAGCGGTGATGGATTTGTTGTTGGGGATGGTTGATATTGACGCTAAGGAGTCAGTTATCAAGATTATCGAGGGGACACGGGAAAAAAGTGAAGATGAAGTGGGTTATGTCGGGGGAAATGCTGCAACAGTCTTAGTAAAAGTAAATAAATTTGCTTTGAATGGAAGAGATTTAAGCCGTGCTGTGCTTAAAGGTGCTGATTTTGCTGAGGCTAGCTTGCATCATGTTAATTTTGCACAAGCAAATTTAGTTGATAGCATTTTTACTAAACTATTTGGTGCCATTTTTTCAGTTGCGTATAGTTTTGATAGTCAATTTGTAGTTACTGGTGATGGTGAAGGCATTGTTCGTATATGGAAAGTTGCTACTGGCGAAGAAATTTTGACTTTTAATGGACATACTGGCGGAATACTTTCGGTTGACTTTAGTCACGATAGTAATAAAATTGCTAGCAGTAGTCACGATGGGACAATAAGGCTATGGGATACTAGTACTGGTAAATGCTTAACAATTTTACAAGGACACAATCGTTCTGTATACTCAGTTGCTTTCTGTCCTAAAGGTAAGATTCTTGCTAGTGGCAGTTCTGATAATACCATAAGATTATGGGATATTCAAACTGGTGAATGCTTACAGATTTTGCGGGGGCATACTAATTTAGTGTACTCAATTGCATTTAGTCCAGATGGTGAAATGTTAGCTAGTAGTGGTTATGATTACACGATCAAATTATGGGATATTCAAACTAGCCAATGTTTAAAAACTTTAGAAGGACATAGAAGTTCTGTAAATTCAGTTGCTTTTAGTCCAGACGGTAAGATACTTGCAAGTGGTAGTTATGATAAAACTGCAAGATTATGGAATGTGAATACAGGGGAATGTAAGTTAATCTTGCAAGGACATAATCTCTCATCATTAATAGTTGCTTTTAGTTCTGATAGTAAGATAGTTGCTAGTAGCGGCGACCAAAATATCAGATTTTGGGATGTAAAAACAGGTGAATGTCTAAAAACATTAAAGGGACACTTCAATTCAGTACGTTCAATTGCTTTTAGTCCAGATGGAGATACTCTTGTTAGCGGTAGCTATGACAAGACAGTGAGATTTTGGAGTGTTGCTACAGGTGAATGCCAAAAAGTTTTACAGGGACACAGCATTTGGGTAAACTCTGTCGTTTTTAGCCTAAATGGTGAAATGATTGTTAGTGCAGATGATGAGACAACAGTCAAACTATGGAATGTTAGCACTGGTAAATCTGTAAAAATTCTACAAGGTCACACCAATTGGGTGCAATCAGTTGCTCTTGATAGAGATGGTGAAATACTTGCTAGCGGTAGTGCTGATGCAACAGTCAGATTATGGAATTTCCGCACAGGAGAATGCTTAAACATTTTGCGGGGACACAGTGATTGGGTACAATCAATCGTTTTCTGCCCAAATGGTCAGATACTTGCCAGTGGTAGTGGTGACGGAAGTGTAAGATTATGGGATGTAAAACTGGGAGAATGCTGGAAAGTTTTTGAAGAAAATCACTCAATACGCTCAGTTGCATTCAGTCCCGATGCTGAAACATTAGCTACTAGTAATTATGGCGGAGAGATAAAGCTATGGAATATCTATACAAGCCAATGTCTTAAAACATTAGAAATTGGAAGAGGCCCTTGGACACGCTCAATTGCTTTCAGTGCGGATGGTAAACTTTTAGCTAGTGGTACTCTTAATGAAAGCGTTGGGTTATGGTGTACCTTCACGGGTGAATGCTGGAAAACTTTGCAAGGTCACACCAAATCAGTATCCGCAGTTGCTTTTAGTCCAGATGGTAAAACACTAGCGAGTGGTGCAGACGACCAAACTGTAATACTTTGGGATATAAACAGTGGTAAATGCCTAAAAATTTTACAAGGTCATTCTCTTTGGATTCGTTCAGTTGCTTTTAGTCTGGATAGTAAAATGCTTGCTAGTTGTAGTTGTGATGGCACAATAATGCTTTGGGAGACTAGCACAGGTAATTGCATAAGAACCCTTAGACCAAAAAGACCTTACGAAGATATGAATATCACAGGCGTTACAGGTTTAACTGAATCTAAAAAAGCAACTCTCAAAGCATTAGGCGCTATAGAAGATGGAGCTTAATACTTTTAGCCTATTCCACTTCTGGTAATTGTGGAATCAATGCAATTGTGGAAGATGGGGAATAAATTTTAGGCGATACTTGATGGTAAGCTAGCGCAATGTCTACGACGGACTAAGTAAGTCGGTGCTAATATTTCCAGCTATGTTAAGGAATTTTCATGTAGGGTGTGTTGTCGCCAAGCGCCGCACCGTCAACAATCTCAGGTGCGTTGCTATAAGGCATAACACACCCTACAGCTAATTTATATTTCTTCATATACATTATAGACATTGAATTTTTCTCACCGACTTACTTACGCCTACGCACTTTTATAGTAAATTTTCAAACCCCGTTAAAATATAGTTAATCTTAGATAGTTTCCAATGACAGCCAAAGAGTTAGAAACACAGTTACTATTCCTAACACCAGCCCAAAAGGTTGAAGCAATTCGCATCTTAACCCAAGGTATTAGTAGCAACAATGATGGAATTACCAAAACCCCTAGTGTAATGGGTGCTGATGCTTGTATTGCCGGAACACGCATTCCTGTTTGGTTGTTGGTAAGTTATCGACGACAAGGTGCTAAAGATGCTGATATTCTAGATCAATATCCTCAACTTAGTGCAGCTAACTTGGTAACAGCATGGCTTTATGCTGAAGCATTCCCTGGCGAAATTGATACTACTATTTACGAACAAGAACAAGCTGATGCAATTTATGTCCCTGGTTTACCTCACCCTCAATCCCTCTCCTTATAAAGGAGAGGGAAGCTAGAGACAGGATTAAGTTTTGCATCTTATTTAATCCACGTTCCTAAGCACTAAATTGTCGCATTCTTCCAGTGATAAAATAATCAAGCTTTGATAAGTTGTAAATTATGACCTTATCTATTCAGTCAACTACAGCCTTAAATGTAGAAGAGTTCTTAAAACTACCAGAAACAAAACCAGCAAGCGAGTATTTTAACGGACAAATATACCAAAAACCTATGCCACAAGGAGAACACAGTACTTTACAAATTGAATTAGCTTCTGCCATAAATCAAGTTGCAAAACTACAAAAATTAGCTTATGCCTTTCCTGAATTACGCTGTACATTTCAAGGTCGTTCAATAGTACCAGATATTGCTGTGTTTGAATGGCAAAGAATTCCATTGCTTCCTAATGGAAAAATTACAAATAAATTTGAGATTCCTCCAGATTGGATAATCGAAATTCTCTCACCAGAACAATCACCCAACCGAGTTATCAGTAAAATTACATTTTCTATTCAAAATGGATCAAAGCTAGGTTGGCTGCTCGATTCGGCTGATGATTCAATCATGATTTTTGAACCCAACAAATTACCAGAATTAAAAGAAAAGCAAGATATTTTACCCGTTTTAAATGTTTTAGAAAATTGGCAATTAACAGTTGCAGATGTATTTAGTTGGTTGAGTTTTGTTTGAATCAAACCTACTTTAGTTTCATTGAGTAGTAATTGTTCAACTACATCGCTTAAAGCTTCTCTCCAATACAAAGGAGCGATAACGCTTGTATCTAAATAAATCAATGACGTTCCTCTGTACGCGCATTAATAACAGTTGCGCCCAATGATTCACCCTTAATCTTAGAGGTTGTTTGAAAAGTCTAAATTCATACCAGCCCTGGCGATTAGAAATCGCGGCTACACAGACAAAACCCACCTCCGTGGGTTAAAAACCTTAATTTCAGGTTAGTCCACGGAGGTGGACTTTGCTTGTGTAGTAGCGAATTATATTCGCCCAAAACTTTTCAAACACCCTCTTAAGAGAATCACGAAATTGTTTTATACTTGCTAATCGTTCTTTCTTTTGTAGCGGAGGAACTAAACGAGTTACAGCCTTATCTTGCTCTAGCAAAATTACTTCTTTTCCCCTAGCTATTCGTTCTAAGAGAGATTTTAAATTTATAGCTGCTTCTTCAACGCTAATTCTTAACACTTCATTACTCCTCTAGTTAGGCTTAACCAGTCCGCCTGCAGAAAACATAAGATTGGGTGACTACTGACCAATCTCAGTAGCTTGGTTTACTTGGCATTGACTGCACAACCCAAAAAACTCTAGGGTGTGGTAAAAAACTTTAAACTTATGGCTGGTTTCTAACTGGTCTTCTAAGTCATGAACGGGGCATTGATGAATCGGAATTGAGACACCGCATTGCAAGCAAGTAAGGTGGTGTTTATCTTGCTGCGCTAGGCTATAGAGGGCTTCACCATTAGCCAAATTCCGCACTTGTACCATGCCTTCGAGTTTTAAGGCATCTAGGGAACGGTAAACTGTTGCTAAACCCATGCTCTGATTAGTGTTACGTAGTTCTACGTAAATGTCCTGGGCGGAAATGCCTTTTTTGATGGTTTTCAGTAGGTTGAAAATACGCTCTTGACTGCGGGTGCGTATAGCTCTCATAGACAATTATTTAAATATGCCACTGTAGTTGAAGCTGTTAGATGGGCTAATCGATCAATTAACTTTAACCGCTTCGTAATCTTATTTTCACTCAGTTAGAGCATAAAGTTATAGTATAGCGATCGCAGCATTCAGAAAAAGCCCGTGCAAACCAAGTATCTAGCCAAAATTTTCGTGACCCTTCGTCCTTCAGTTTTAGACCCCGCTGGTGTCGCTGTACAATCTGGTCTTAAGCAACTGGGATACGAGAACGTTGACCAGGTGCGGATTGGCAAGTACATTGAACTCACCATCACCTCTACTGATGAGAAGAAAGCCCGTCAAGACCTCGATAACATTTGCGACCAAATGCTATCAAATCCCGTAATTGAAAATTACCGCTTTGATTTGATTGAGGTGGAAACACAGACTGGGGTATTTTAGGGATTGGGCATCCCTTCTCTACGAGACGCTACGCGAACGGCAACTCTTGGAGACGCTACGCGAACGCTCAGGGCAAGTGGGAATTGGGGATTGGGCATAGCTTATTATCCTCCCCAGTCCCCAGTCCCCAGTCCCCAGTCCCCAGTCCCCAGTCCCCAGTCCTGACTCCCATTGACTAATGACTAAATTCGGTGTCGTTGTTTTTCCCGGTTCTAATTGCGATCGCGATGTTGCTTATGTAACCAGAGATTTACTGGGGCAAGCAACTCGCATGGTTTGGCATCAAGAAACAGATATTGCTGATTTGGATGTGGTGATCATTCCTGGTGGCTTTAGTTATGGGGATTATTTACGCTGCGGTGCGATCGCACGTTTTTCCCCTGTGATGCAGCAGGTTGTGGAACACGCTCGAAAGGGTAAGTTTGTCCTCGGTATTTGCAATGGGTTTCAGGTATTAACTGAAGCTGGACTTTTGCCAGGAGTGTTAACTAGAAATCGGGATTTGCATTTTATTTGCGATCGCGTCCCTTTGAAAGTTGAGCGGACTAATCTCTCATGGACGCAAGCTTATACCAATAATGAAGCGATCGCTTTACCCATTGCCCACGGAGAGGGGCGATTTTACGCTGATGAAGCTACTCTCGCAGAAATTGAAGATAACGGGCAAGTCGTGTTTCGCTATGAAGGGGAAAATCCCAACGGTTCATTGAACAACATTGCCGGCATTTGCGATCGCCGGGGCAATGTGTTGGGGATGATGCCGCACCCAGAAAGGGCGTCTGACGCGATGTTAGGGGGTAGTGATGGCTTGAGGTTGTTTCAAGGCTTGCTAGAGAAGGTAGGGGCATTAGGCGGGTAAGGGACTGACAAATAAAAAAATACTCAAAAAACTGGCGAAAAAACTCTCTCCTCCTTATTCTGACTTTTCACCTTATGTGGAAAAGTCCACCAAAAACCTAACCCCCTAACCCCCTTCCCTAGGAGGGAAGGGGGAAAATTCAAAGTCTCTGATGCCACGTGCAACAAGAGTGGCTCGCCGCCCAACGCAGTGGCTCCTCCTTAAAGGAAGAGAGAAATAGAAGTGAGGTTTTCCAGATGCCGTGAAAAGTCAGATCCTTATTCCTCTGTGTTCTCTGTGTCTCTGTGGTTCGTTTATTTTGATAATTTATTTCTTGTCAGTCTCTAAAGTCAAAATATACTTTCTTTAGCTTCTCAACGCGATCGCCTTCTTGATGAATGCTTCTAAGTTTTGGGTAGCAGTGGGATTGTCAAATAGAACGTTGATTGACATTTTTAGAGCTTCACGAACTGAGTATCGCCAATCAATATCTACGGCTAATCGCACTGCAATCTGAATATATTCCGAGGTATCATCTGCAATTGTCTGTGTTACACCGATAGCTTGCAAGAAACCATAAGAGTGACGCCCCCGCATAAACTCACCAGGACAAGTGACAATCGGTAAATGACAGGCGATCGCATCCAGTGTTGTATTTCCACCCGCCCAGTTGAAGGTATCTAAATAAATGTCTGCTAAAGAAAGTAAGTCAAAGTAATCATCACGGGGTAGCACAGGAGAAAATACACAATAGTCAAGACTATCTAAACCTACAGCCGCGAATGCCCGTTTCAGACGTTCTTGAGAAATCCCAGAGCGAAGGAACATAAACTGAGCATTGGGAACTTGACGGGCAATTTTTGCATAAATGTAATCGTGGTGGGGGAGATATTTATAGGCAGCTTGACTAGAGATGTAGACGATAGCATCTTCTCGTAATCCAAAAAATAAGCGATTGCGGCGAATTGAGTCAACTTTGATCGCAGGATAGGAAATCCCAACACCAGGCAAAGGTACAAGGCTTTCGCTGTAGTGATATTGCCCATTCACCGGCTCCATCAGTTCACTAGATAAAAAATAGTCAATGGTGGGTAGTCCAGAAGTTACAGGTTGCCCCCAAGCCATACATTGAATTGGTGCTAAACGGAGTCCAGCAATACATAGTGTTGTGGCATCCATTCCTAATTCTGGAAAAATTAACACATCAAGGCGATCGTCAATAACTTGTTGACAAACCTGTTCTAAATTATTCGGCAAATGATAAAACTTTGTACTATAAGACTGAAATAATTGAGTAACAGCATCAATTTGATGCCCTATGTGATATGAATAAATTTCAAAGTTTTGATTATCTGCATATTTAAGCCAATTTAAGAACAAAACTGTCCCACTCCAGCTACACAAAAAATAGGAAAGATAGCCAACTTTAATTCGTTGATTGTTGCTAACAGATGAAATGGGACGCGCTTGAATCCATTGCGGATAATTTTCCGCCATAATTTGGTGAACTAGCCGTCCATATTGCTGCTGTAATCTCACATCATTCTTTCCCTGATATGCAAGGAAAAAGTTTGTATGATGGCTGATTCCTCTAAAAGCTTTTTTCTGCTCATCGGGGCTATTAAGAGTTATTTCTTGAATCAGTTTTTCTAGCCCATGCTGAAACCATGCTCGGTAGGTATCAATCTCTTCAGGAGTATGATAAGTTTCTGGGAGCATAAGATAGCTGAATATCTTAAATATATAGTTTTCAGGAAACTTTTCACTAACCTGTTGAGCGAAGTTACGAGCTTCCAGATAGTTCTGGCTTTGCTTTAGGCGAATAATCAGCCAGAAATACAGTTCTTCTGCTTGAGGACAATTGCTAATACCATTTTGCAATGTTTCCATAGCCCCTTGCATCTGGCCAGTTTTACATAAAACATCACTTAGCTTCAGATAATAGTTAATCTCCTGTGGACAACTGGATAAATACTTCCTGTAATATGGGATAGCCTTTTCAGGCGATTCACTATTTGCAAAATAGTCACCCCATCTGTGCCAAGATTCTCGCCGAGCCGCTTCATAAATACTTGGCTGTTGAATTTCTGACAAATCACATTTGGTAATTTGTGCAATTTCTTTCTGCTGAATAATGTAGCGATCTTCGTTGTTAATTGGAATATGAAAGTTAATTAATGATTTAATAATAGACCATTGTTGGGTGGTTAACTGACCCGTAAGCCCTACATTCAGGTCTTCAGAGACAGCATCTTCCAAACTAAGTTTGAGAACTGTCTCAAAAAGCAATGAGTTAGCATGATCCTGTAGTTCATCCGATAACCTTTGGCTGTCAATTAGCAGTGTGATATCTTCTCTCGCTGGATGTGTGAAAAGAGTTCTGAGAACATTCATCAAATCTTCGGCGATCGCAGTTTCTAAATTAGACCAGTCAGTAAAAATAATCAAATTAATATCTCTTAATTCATTAATTAACATAGCGTTGCAATTACTAATGACAACTTGCCTTGTGTATAGGCACTACTATATATGTTTTTACAGCAATGTCATCAGTAATACTAAAATAAAAAAGTCCCCGACTTCTTTACGAAGTCGGGGATCTGAGCCTCTCGAAATTTGCAGATCAAATATGATTCCCAAGGCTATTTAACCGCACATAATATCACTCAAATTGCCCAAGCGATCGCCCCCATACAATAATGAAACCGACAGAATCAAGCCTGAGAAGCGGCTGGCGAATTCCCTCTAGAATGGCTGCATTTTTAAAGCACTTTCTATCTTGAACGCACCCCATCTAAATCAAAGATTATACATGGGGATTGGTGCGCTAAGAAGCTGAAATACTTCTTGAGCGTTACCAGGGCTACTGGCGTTCTCAGTGTGTCGTTAGAACTTTCGCTTCCGAACACCCTAGTAAAAAGTCATTATTAGTAATACTTTTTACTGATTATAAATAATTAGTGAAATTGGTCTATGTCTCCAGCTATAAAGCTTTTACAGTACCGCAAAAACTAATTCTTAGAATAATAGCATGAAAGAATAGCTGTTGCTGCGCGTTTTATACTGGTTTCGCTTACCCCACCTCAAATGTAGATATTTTTATAGTATTTTTAGGTGGGGACTGCACGAAACATTTCTGTTCAATTTAAAAGCGCATCAGCTGATCTCGTGTGGCGAGATTAGCCTTGTGGAGGTCTAGATGGCGATAGTCAAGCCTCGTATCGGTCTGGAGCAATCATTCCACGTCTTGGCTTATGCGTTTTGCAGCAGGCTACTTGACTTGAGTAATTTTCGCCGAGTAGAGATGCCATCTTTGCTGCTCTGGAGTTGAGCCAGGAACATTATTGACTCGCCGCAGTACATAACTGCCGCGAAATCGCTGTGGAGTTCCATTTGTGGCGACCGCAGTCACAGTAACCGGAATCTCAATGTAGATTGAGCCTGCACCTGGGTCTGGTCTACCAGGTTTTCCAACCTCTACAGCAACAGACGTGGTGTTAGCAAACCCCTGCTTAAACTGCTCAAACGACTGCTTGCTAGCAGCGCCATTTCCCTCCCAAACCAAGTAAGCTTGTTTATAGTCAAGACGTGCGATCGCACTGTAATAATCACGAATGACTTGAACTGCTTTCTCCTCAGGCGGCTTGGTATCAGCAGCATTTTTTGTGGGAGGGGTTGGACTGGACGCAATGAGATTTGCAACCGATGGAGTCTTCGCAGCAGGTTGTTGTGATTTGGCAGAGTTATTACAGCCTGCGATCGCGATCGCAAATAGCATTGCTCCAACAATCATACGATGCTGTTTTAACCAGATGTATGAAAAGTTCATCATTGACAAAGATACTTCTTTGTAATTCCACATATTAAAAATGCAATCTATACAAACATTGACAATTTTAGATGAGTATGCGTTTATAATCTTTACTTGTGGCCCAAAAAACTATAAATATCTCTGGCTTAAGGTTCAGCATACTTGCAGGTAGTGTAGTTTCGCTCATTGTTGAGGATTTATATTTGCAGTTGACTAAACCTGTGGCAGTTAGGCGCTGAATCCTTCGTCAATCATTGCACTGTCGGCTTGGATAGCCAATGCCTGAAGGCCAAGCGCCTGAACGATCCAGCGATTTCCTTGACGCCATCGCCTAGATAACCAGCAATGCTCACGATCCAGCGATCGCTATCAAGAGCCAATATAACTCCACAGCGCCAGCCGTTTCTACGTCTAAAGATACAAGTTTATTTAATTTTGAGAGATTAATCAGAGATTAATGAGATATTAAGTTGAAAAACTAATTCAGATAGAAACTTATGACAACCGAGCAAGAGCTTCAATCTCTTTTTAATACCTTAGATAGCGATCAAGATGGCAAAGTATCCATTAATGATCTTTTTTTAAGTCCTGGCTTAAGTGCAATCATTTCATCAGAAACAAATACCACTAGTCCCCAGGAATTACTAGTAAATTATGATTCAGACAAAGATGGCAGTATTACGTTTGAAGAGTTAAAGGGAGCAGTTGAGAAAGCAAATAATTTAAACTAGCAACCCAATCCCTAACACCCAATACCCAAAAATCCCTCAAAGCGCCCACGCTTTGAGGGGTTTGCAATTTGGTCATTGGTGACTCGCTAGCCCAAAAGAGATTACCTTGGAGGTGAAAGGCTGGCTTTTTGCGATTCTGGGAGGGGAGAGGAGCGATCACCCCGCTTTCTTAAATCTAAATTGAAGAAGGCAGAAGGCAGAAGGCTTTTATGTTTCGTTCAGATGGGGATTCAAATCCTCTTCTGTTCGAGAGCCACCAAATTTTCAATTTGGTGGGGGTCTTAAACCCTTGCTCCCTCCGGTCGCGCAGACGGTTCGGGCAATCATATCATGTCCGCTTGATTGCTTATTAAACCCGAAGAACCACACCCCCGCCAAAGCTATGCTTTGTCTCCCCTCCCCGCAAGCTCTTAGGGGCTGGGGGTGGGGTGTATTGACTGTGGTTAGCATAACTAATTATGCGGACATGATATCAGAGAAGGGATAAATCCCTTCTGCCTTCTGCCTTCTGCCCTCTGCCTTTCTTCGATAAAAAATCTACCTAACCCCTCTTTCCAGGTGAAACGGGGATATTATGGCTATTTAACCGCACAAAATATCACTCAAATTGCCCAAGCGATCGCCCCGATACAACAATGAAACCCACAGAATCAAGCCTCAGAAGCGGCTGACGAATTCCCTCTAGAATGGCTGCATTTAAAGCAGTTTCTATCCTCAATTCTTCAGCTAGTGTCTGATCCCAACTTTCCTGATTTAGGCGCAGACGTAATTGTTCTACTCTGTTACCTAATTTCTTTTGGGCAACATTAGCGCAACTTTGGCATAAGTCAATAAAATCGGGACGATTGGCGAGTAATTCTGAAGAAGTGTTACGCACTTGATAGCAAAAGTTTTGCCATTTACTAGGGTCAACAAAATCGTCAATAATTTCTAAACGCTCTTTTGCTAAGTTGTAATCTCGTCCTTGATTACTGTTTTTATCTTTATATGGACGTTGCAGAATACTTAAGAGTGCTTTATCTTCAACAACAGATATTAGCTCATTACGACCATCAACGTAGATAGTTTCGATAGTTGGCGGAAATAGAGCATCAACCCGTCGCTGCAAGTTTTTGAATTGAGAATTATCTAGTTTGTTATCTAGTAAAACTTGTTTGACAATTCTTAAATTTGCCTCGACTACATAATTGCATTGGAAACCAAACCATTCCTTCCCTTCTTTAGCATCCCAAGATGAATCAGTGCGCCACATAGCAAAGGCTTCACCTCGATCATCCCAGTTTATATAGTTCCAGAGTGATTCGACAAATCCTTCCCCAATCCGAAAGAGTTTAATACCAGAATTCTGATTTGCTACCCGGCGATTATAAGTACCGAATTGGTCTAGATAACTATCAGAAAAACGGGTTTTCAACTCATTTATCGGCACTAAGGTACGCGTTGTTGGTTGATAACGTCGCATCTCTGATGAATCTGGGTTATTCATTGCCCTGAATCCTAAAGCGTCACAAATCCAACCTTCAATTGCTCGTTTAATTTCTAGATGACAAGCATCGTAATTATCTAAATCTTGAAAATACTGGGTTGCAATTTCATCGTTAGCGTCAATTTCATCTAAAGCATTCTGTTCGCTAATTTTGGCTATTTCCGCTTCAATTTGCTCTTGAATTGGCAAAATCGTTTCCAACAATCCAGCCCCACTTGATTCAAACAAAACTGTTTCTAATTCTGTAAGTTTCTCATCCACATAAAACTGTAGACTGGCAATTGATTGTTGGAAAATACCAAACCCATCTTTTAATACTTTATACCAAGCATTGTGAGGGCTATCTTCTAAATAGGGGCCAATCAAGGCACAAGATTGGATGCCAATTTTGCTGCCAATGCGGTCAAGTCTGCCAATTCTTTGCTCTAATTGATTAGGCGACCAAGGAAGATCAAAATGAATTAACCAATCGGCAAACTGGAGGTTACGCCCTTCTTCTCCAGAGCGATCGCAGACTAAAATAAAGCAGTTTGGGTTATTCTTGAACCTATTCAAGCCTTCCTCAACTTTATCTGGTGATTCTCCAAACTGATGGCTGGCTATTGTCTCTGCACCAAAGGTATCAGACAAATAGCGGACAACTTCTGCACAACTTTGCACAAAACTGGTAAATACAATAAATTTTGGCAGAATATCCCCAGTAATTGGCCTCCGAATTCTCTGCTGTATTCTCGTGATGAATTCGTTTTGATACTTCCGAACGTTTGCGGGAATTTTGAAGTAAGTACCTAGCTGATTCAGCAGCACTGTTTTCAAGTTTTCCGTCCGTTGTCCGTCCTCTTGAGGTTGACGAATAATTTTTAGTAAGGATTGCAGAATCTCTTCTTCACCTGAGAATTTTGGGGTTGTAGTTAAGATGCGAAGATCATCTTCTCTAAATTCCTGGATGAGTTTTGTATGAGGCTTACCAGTTAAACGGGCGGTAATTACCTGCTCTAAAATGCCTAACCAAGTACCAGAAGCTAAGAAGAACAGCAGAAAAATTCGCTGAAATTGCTTTTCATGGGGAGCAACACTACGCCATTGATTGAGGAGTTCGTGAATATCAGGCGATCGCTCGTCTAAATCATACTCTTCTTTCGGCGTGAAGTTGCGGTCAAATATCACATCTTCCACTGCCGCGCGACGGTTGCGAAGCATTCGCCGGTGTAGTCGATAGATATCGCTGACATGAACGCGAATCCCTTGGAGGATTTGCTCTTGCTCAGTAGAATTTGCTTGTAAACAATTTTCTAAATCATCCGCCAGCTTTAGTAAATACTCATCCTCAGCAAAGAGGTTTCGCAATTGCTGTAAGTTGCTTTTCAAAACCAGAGGTTCTGCACCTTCTTTAAAAGAAAGCAAAAGTTTACCAATTTGCTGACGGCTGGCAATTTTGGCGCGAAAACCTGCTAAATCACCAAGTTTATAGGTTGTGGGGTCGAGCAAGTGCAACATAGCCAGAAAATCTTGCTCATGATTGAGAACTGGAGTGGCAGATAATAAAAGTAAGCGATCGCTTTTATGAGCAAGTTCTTTGCAAGTCTGAAAACGCTGGCGTACTGTTGCATCCTTAGAGGTTGCCATTGCTGCAATATGATGAGCTTCATCTAAAATTAAGCAGCCTATCCTCGCTTTCAGGTTGATTTTATGGATATCTTCAACCGCTAGCACCGCTACCCGTTTGCCAAAATGGGAGATGTAAAATTTGTTTTCTAATTCCAGCCGCCATTGTTTGAGCAAATATTGCGGAACTATGACCACCGCCCCTTTTTTTGGCTCATCAAGGAGGAATTGACGGAGAATCGCACCCGCTTCGATGGTTTTTCCGAGTCCCACCTCATCTGCTAGCAAGTAGCGTTGAATTGGGTCTTCCAGCACCCGCCGGACGACTTCAACTTGGTGAGGATAAAGATCAATATTTGCTGAAATCAGTCCCGTCATCCCCCGACTCACAGCGCGTTGCTGAATCAAGGATTTCACGAAAGCCAATCTTTTGTCGTGGAAGTAGGGCGTTTCGTGACCCTTCATTGCTAGAGTTTGAATGGGGTCGGTGTTGGGTAAATTGCAACGAACGAAAATCTCTTCAACAGATGCGATCGCAGTTTTCTTATCTGGTAAATCAATTTGATACATTTCTGTATCTTCATCCCAGATGAAAACCCTGCCAACTATCCATTTATCCTGGGTTGGAAACTTAATGTAGCATCGAGCTTGGGGTTCAAGCTTGACTTCAGAGAGCGAATTTAAAGGTAAAGTTTTTTCAAGACGCTGCCCTACTGAGCAGAAATACTCAACGATCGCATTGGCATCAGATATTTTCGTAACTTTTCCGATACCCAAAGAGTTATTCTGGGACTGTACCAATAAACCAAGCTTAATCATAGATCCAGTCCCCTGAATACACTAAAAGAACCTTCCAGACTAGTTTTTTAGCCCATATCTGGCAGTTTTGTCGATCAACATTATAGATAATAAACTGGTATGACAGTTTTTGTGATGGCGATCGCTATGCTTTGATGAAGATACAAAGCCTATTCAAAGTCAGCCAATTTGCATTCTTACCTAAGAATACTGACTTTCGAGTATAAATTCATCTTCCGATTGATAGACTCAGGAAGTAGTTGAGGTTTCATTTAATTTTATCTGAGATGATTATGTAGCGCCATAGATTCATACTTTGCCTTGATAACACCACAATACAATTAGAAGCACGTACTTTTATTTATTATGAAAAAAATCAGAGACAACACAATTAAGTTAAATCAATTTTTAAAGTTAATGGGTATAGTGCCAACTGGAGGACAAGCTAAACTAATGATTCAAGGTGGCGATGTCCAAGTAAACGGTATGCTGGAAACCCGACGAGGGCGGCGACTAGTACCGGGCGATAAAGTCACAATAGAAGGACAGACTTTAGAGGTGAATTTGAACAACAATGAAGACCAAGATGTAGTAATAAATTTTCCCGAAGCAACCGAGTAAAGGATTTTTATCCCAAATTTAAAAGTTCCTCTTTTGCCTTGTGAGTAATGCTACAAATTTCCAACAAAGTTATTATTCCACAGAGTGATATTGAAATTACTGCGATTCGTTCGCAAGGAGCAGGAGGCCAAAATGTGAATAAGGTTTCCACGGCGATTCACTTGCGCTTCGATATTGTGGCTTCATCATTACCCGATTATTATAAACAACAGCTTTTAAAGCTGAACGATCGACGCATCACCCAGGAAGGAGTTGTCGTCATCAAAGCCCAAGAACACCGAAGCCAAGAGAACAATCGAGAGTCGGCATTGAAACGACTTCAAGAACTAATTCAAAGCGCAGTTGTAGTGACAATAAAACGCAAACCCACCAAACCGACTCGCAGTTCTCAAAAAAAGCGCCTTGACTACAAAAGTAAGCGCGGACAGGTTAAGTCTAACAGAGGGCAGGTGACAGATTGTTGATTCAACTGACATATAGCAATCCTAAATCATTTGTGAACAACGAGATCCCCGACTTCTTAGAGAAGTCGGGGATCTGAGTCTTGTGATTTTCACAAATCAAATAGGATTGCTATATATAATAATTTAGGACTAGCCCTTTCAAGGTGGGTAAAAATTTTGGTCAAAGAATCCCTCTTGACTCTGTGTTCTCTGCGCCTAATAAGGTTAGATAAATTACTTTGAAACCGCAGAGGCTATAGAGTTGCCAGTGCGTTGGGCGGGTTCCCCGACTTAAAGCAACTGGCGCAGCGCAGAGAGGAAATCAGAGATTTTCTGAGTCACCTTGAAAGGGCTATAGCGGTTCTCGGTTTAGTGAGGTACAAGAACCCCACCCCCAACCCCCTCCCCGCTCTTCGAGAGCAGGGCTGATTCATTCCCTAAAAGACCTTAATTTACAAGCGTATCAGTCAAAAAAATCAGGTTTTTAAACACTCTAATTGGGTCAAAAACCAGGCGATCGCACTTAAATTTACCGATTGAAACAGTAATTTTTCGATTACCAACTCACTAAATTTTCTGGTTGATACTCTTGACAAAATTCTGATCTGAACGAATGAAACAGCCCTGCTCTTCGAGAGGGGGCTAAGATATACCTCATATGATTAGGAAACGCTATATAATTTAGGACTTACGCATTGACAAAGACGGCCAATTGTGAGTGACCTCTCGTTACAAGGCAGAGCCTTGTAATGCTCTTGTAGTGGGCTGCTGCCTCCCGTCAAACAAGCAGGCAGCAGCCCACCTTGATCGCATTCCCAGGCGGAGCCTGGGAACGAGGCAAATCTGCTGTAATTATTGTCTCAACCAAAAGTTAAGTAATTGTAACTATTGATAGTATTAATACAAATTAAATATCGAAATATGTATTTATCTTAATGAAAAACATCCCATTTTTTGGCATAATAATATTTGAATATTTACCTATTTTAGAAAAAAAATACCTAATTTTCAGTCATTTAGTGAGTAATAATTATATTTATTTGGCATCAACACACTGAAAGCTAATAGAGCTAAACTAGATAAAAAGAAAAAGTAAAAATTAGTAATCACAATATAATAAGTGTTAACAAAATGAATTGTTGATAATTTTCATCACAGCCCAAACACTTTTTTATAGTCAACATTTCTGGCAGAATACATGGATGCGGATAATTGGACAGATCAACTACAAAAGGTACTACCCATGAGTTCGCGCGCACTGCTGTTAGTAAATCCTCATGCCCGCCAAGGGCAAAAGGGTCTGTCGGAAGCGATTCAATATCTGAAGACACTCGGCTTTGATTTAATTGAGGAGTCTACAGAAGATCCTAAACATCTTGCTGAAGTTATATTTCGCTATCAGCATGAAGTTGATTTAGTAATCATTGGCGGAGGAGATGGCACTCTCAATGCCGCAGTAGATGCTTTAGTTGATACTCAGTTGCCTTTAGGAATCTTGCCTCTGGGAACTGCTAACGATCTAGCGAGAACTTTGGAAATCCCCAATTCCCTCACCGAAGCTTGCAAAATTATTGCTTATGGCAGTTTACACCGCATCGACTTGGGATGGGTGAATGGCAAGCACTTTTTTAACGTTGCCAGTCTGGGATTAAGTGTAAAAATTACCCAACGACTTACCAAAGAAGTCAAGCGCCGTTGGGGAATATTTGCTTATGCCGCCACTGCACTGCAAGTGATTTGGGAAGCAAGACCTTTTACTGCGGAGATTGTGATCAATGGTGAATCGGTTCGCGTCAAAACAGTGCAAATTGCCGTGGGTAACGGTCGTTATTACGGCGGTGGTATGGCAGTAGCCCACGATGCCACAATCGATGACCAAAGGCTAGACCTTTATAGCTTGGAGATTGAACACTGGTGGCAGATTATATTATTACTACCCGCAATCCGAGAAGGACGACATATACATTGGCAGAATGTACGTTCTCTTCAAGGTCAAGCAATAGAGGTGTATACTCACAAACCACGGCCTATCAATACAGATGGTGAAATCACTACCTACACACCTGCTCGTTTTCGGGTTATACCTAAAGCAATAGCTGTTTTAGTACCTCCAGAAATCAGGAATTAGGAGTCATTAGATTTTAGATTTTAGATTTTCCTTCAATCCAAAATTCAAAATCTAAAATTGGCAGAGTTAGAAGTTATTCTCCCTTGATTGCAAAGTGGGAACTCGCATCAAGTCACGCCAAATGCATCTGAGATTTTCTCAAGATATCAAGTCCCTGTTGCAACGCCTAGCTGAACAACCACTCACTCTAGGTGATATTCTGGCAGAAACCTCAGAACGAGGGTTCAGCCTAGTAATTACATTATTAGTTTTGCCCTTCTTATTTCCTATGCCACCGGGATTAGCTGGGCCTTTTGGTGCTGCTTGTTTACTGTTGTCAGTACAAATGCTTTTAGGGAGGCGATCGCCTTGGCTACCAAAAAGAATCGCTAACTACAAATTTCCTCGTCCCTTCGCCCAGTTGCTTTTGCAAAATTTGGGGCGTTTTACCAAAGTTTCACAGAAAATTGCCCGTCCCCGATTGCCAAAAATAGCCCAGAATCCTTTGATTTGGCGAATTAATGGGTTTTGTATCTCTTTATTAACAATATTACTAATATTACCAATTCCGTTTACAAATCCCATCCCCACTATAGGTATTTTACTTTTGACTGTTGCCACCATCGAATCTGACGGTTTATTAATTTGCATCAGCTACGGCATTACTATTTTGATTACCTTGCTATTTGGATTTATTGGTTATGCAGTGTGGTTAGCTCCCAGTTTGCTGCCATCTATATTTAAATAATAAAAGCCCCCAACTTTAGGTTGAGGGCTGTAATTTATTAGGGTGCATCTACCATTTATTAATCCGCTTGATTTATTGCCATATCCGGGAGAATTAGATTTCTAATAACGCAACCCACATTCTGCACCCTGAACTGGCACAAGTGAGAGAAAAGCCAAAAAGGGGGAGAATATACTAAGTATAAATGCTCACGATGGGTGCTGAAGCCTTTGCTGACTGTGTTAGGGACTGACAATAAATAAATTATCCAATCTTGTGGGGTGGGCATCTTTAGGACTTACGCATTGACAGACATAACCAAATGTGCATTGCTTCTCGTTACAAGGCTCTGCCTTGTAATGCTATTCTGGGAGGCTCTGCCTCCCAGTTTGACAGGAGGCAGAGCCTCCAAGTATCACATTCCCAGGCAGAGCCTGGGAACGAGGTAGGGCAAGACTTTTATGTTAATAAGCTTGATAATCACATGATGCTGAGTTTGTAAAGTGCGTAAGTCCTAATCTTGCCCGCCAATAGCCAAAGGCGCTCATGTTGCCCACCCCACAAGAAGTAGTTGAGTATTTTTTTATAAGAAGAATTCAGAAGTCAGGAGTCAGAAAAAAGCCATGAATTCTGTACGAGTGGTTAATGAATATTGGTTAAAACCTCGCCCGAAGTCAAGCGAAAAAATTAAAATATTCTTCCTGAATTAAAACTCCATCCCTTCATGGGTGGAGTATTCTGACTCCTGTATTCTGACTCCTGACTCCTGTTTATTTGTCAGTCTCTTAGTGCAAGTTTCATCACCCTCTGGGTTCGCAGTTCCTACAATAACTCTGTGATGGAAAATAACCGTTGTCGGTCTATTTTTTGAAGCTTGATTTTTTCAGCGTAGAAAGCCTGATAATAGGATTGATAGCGCTCTGGTTCAACTTCTGGATCGGTTTGTTGCCATAGTTCCAAAAAGTGACGATAGCGTTTTTCCAGCATCACCAAATCCATGCAAGCGATCGCAGCTTGAACCACTTGCGGAGTCCGAGGTATTTCTATCTTCCATTTCTCGTTCAGATGAAACAGATGGGACACTAATCCCAAGTCTTCAGATGCTTCTAGGTATCTATTTTGCAAAGCTGATATTAAATCTAGCTGTTCGATCGCTATTTCTAAAATCTGTTGCCATAAAAATCGGTGGTGAGAAAGACTAAATTGCAAATCTCGCTCCTCTAGTTCGTCAATAATCCCTTGACGCTGTTCAGGACAATGCAAGAAAATTCGGAGTAATAATGCTTCTGCCTGTTCTAAAAGATTGCCATCGCTAGTATTTGTGAGAGCTTGACGATATACATAATCCTTTGAACTTACTGTGATCGGTTTTTTTTGTCCGATAACGGGCGTAATTTTACCTAATAGAATTTCTAGAGTTTCTTCCCGTGGACGTACCAGTCTAGCCTCTCCCAAGCTGATTATTTTAGCACAGTAAGTAATGTAGTATTGATATAGTTCGAGATTTGTAATTCGCTTTAGCAATTTCACCATCTGCTGAGTTACTTGCTGAAAATCATTAGTCTGTCTTAAGTCCCGATTATTTGTAATTTGCTGAATCTGCCAATCTAACCAAAGTGGGGCATTTTTTAGCAGTTCTCCATAATCTTCTGGGGTGTGGCTATGCAAATATTCATCAGCATCTTTGCCATCGGGTAAATTGAGAATCTTTAGCTGAACTTCGCCTTTGTATGCTAGTTCGGCAATTTCGCCGATCGCCCGTTCGGTGGCATTAGTTCCCGCTTTATCAGCATCAAAGTTGAGTACTAATTGTTTTGATTCGGTGTAACGTAATATTAACCTGACTTGTTCTAAGCTTAAAGCTGTACCCAGTGAGGCGACGGCGTTATTAATACCAACAGCGTGGAGAGCGATCGCATCAAAATATCCCTCTACCACCACGGCTTGATCGAGTTGAGAAATTCCACCTTTAGCTTGATCGAGGGCAAATAATGTTTTACCTTTACTAAAAAGTTCGGTTTCTGGTGAATTCAAATATTTAGGTTGTTCATCAGTCAAGGTTCTACCACCAAAGGCAATAACCCGCCCTTGCACATCACGAATGGGAATCATCAAGCGATCGCGGAATACATCATAATAGCCGCCTCCTTCCTTACGTGGCTTAATTAATCCCGCTTTTTCCAGTATTTGCACTGGGTAATGTTTATCTTCCACTAAATAACGATGGAGAGTTTCCCAACCTGCGGGGGCATAACCTAAACCAAATTGCTGTATAGTTTCTTCTTTGAGTTGGCGGTTAGATTGCAAATATTTAATTGCCTGTTGTCCTTGGGATTGTCTCAGGGCGTGTTGATAAAACTGTGAGGAGGTTGCCAGAACTTCATACAACTGCTCACGCAAAGATAGCTGACGCTGTAATTCTTGGCGTTGTTCGGGTTCGAGAGTTTGCACAGGTACTTGGTAACGCCGTGCTAAATCCAGCACCACATCAGCAAAAGAACGCTTTCCCAACTCCATGACAAACTTAATGGCATTTCCCCCAGCTAAACAGCCAAAGCAATAATACATTTGCTTGGTTTGGCTGACGGTGAAACTGGGAGATTTCTCATCATGGAAAGGGCACAAACCGACAAAATCCTTTCCACGTTTGCGTAAAACTACGTATTCCGAGACGACATCTACAATATCAGCCCGTAGTTTAACTTCCTCAATTGTGTCTGGGTGCAAGCGGGGGATTTGCATGGCTTTGTCATTAGTCATTGGTCATTGGTCATTGGTCATGAACTTTGGAGAAATACCAAAGGACAAATGACAAAAGACTTCTGATCGCTATTATATTCTTGTTGCTAGACCAAGAAGATGTATAGAATTGCTTACGCTTAATTTTACCAGAGGAAATACCGAGAATGGGACGTATCTTTATATCGGCTGCTCATGGAGGCAAAGAAGCGGGAGGAATCGATCCAGGTGCGATCGCGGGTGGTACAACTGAAGCTAAAGAAATGATTCTGCTACGGGATTTGATTGTCACGGAACTAAGAGCGCGGAATTTAGAAATTTTAGCAGTCCCTGATGACCTCAGTGCCACCCAAACTATCGCTTGGATCAATTCTCGTGGCCGTCGGGGTGATGTCGCCCTAGAAATTGAATCTAATGCAGCTAACAGCCCTTCTGTGCGTGGGGCTAGCGTCTTCTACATTTCTAATAATAGCGATCGCAAAAGCAATGCTGAACAGCTGCTAATGGGGTTGTTGCGCCGTGTACCCCAATTACCGAATCGGGGAGTCAAACCAGATACAGATAGTGGATTAGGTAGTTTAGTATTCTGTCGCCAGACAACGCTTCCAGCTTTGGTGATGCAAGTGGGGTTTCTCACCAATCCAGAGGATCGGGCTTTGCTGCAAACTCGTCGCCGCGATTTTGCTTTGGGAATTGTCGATGGACTAGTAACTTGGAGTCGTGTAATTGACCCCACTCCTGGAACTCCGGCAGAAGCAAATTATCCGCCAATTAATATTAATATTAATGGGCAAAGTTACACAGAACAAGGGGTTTTAGTTAATGGTAATGCTTACATCCCCATTGATTTAGTAGACCTTCTACGGATTGACCTTTCAAAAGCAGCTAATGTCAATCGAATTACTTATCACAAAATAGTTTATGTCAAAGCGATCGAACTGCGAGATTTTAAGGTTGCAGTTAGTTGGGATGCGGCAAATCGGACTGTCAGCTTGCGATCGAATTTGGTGGTTTGCCCTGGTCAATTTGACCGAGTGATGTCAAACGGTAATACCTCAGAAATACAGTTACAATTATTTCTGAAAAACAATAATGAAAATGCTTTGGCAAAGTTTCCTGACATTCCCAAACTTTATCGGGAAGAAGCAGGTATAGAGGGAGTTAACTATGATATTGCTTTTTGCCAAATGTCTGTAGAAACTGGATTTTTACGGTTTGGTGGTGATATTAAACCTGAGCAAAATAACTTTGCCGGCTTAGGTGCGATCGGTGGTGGTTCAGAAGCTGCATCTTTTCCAAGTGCCAGAATTGGAGTGAGGGCGCACATCCAACATTTGAAAGCTTACGCTAGTTTGGAACCTTTGGTACAAGAAGTAGTAGATCCGAGATTTCGCTTTGTGACACGCGGAATTGCAACCTTAATTGATCAGCTATCAGGGCGGTGGTCAGCAGATTTGGATTATGGTACGAAGATTTCAGCAATGCTCAAACGATTATATGAATCAGCAGGACTTCTTTAAGTTACGCAAGAATTTTCAAGTTCATCAATTGTTGTTAGGGAAGGGAATTAAAGAAGAGTTTCCTTCTTTGCGAGAATCTATGGCTTTTTTGGCAAACCTCTGAAATACTGTAAATTTCAGGTGGTGTTGAGTTAAAAAAGAAACATGAAAATCATTAAACCCATCACCAACTGGTTAGAAACCCGCGCCTGTGCCCCTGCTTATGGCGGTTGGGTACTAGCAGCAACCGCTATTTGTTTTTTTGGAGCGGGTATTAATACGATGGCTGGTTGGCTGTACGCCATTAGCGGCATTAGTTTTGCCCTTTTGGGTGTAGCAGCTATCTTACCACCGCGATCGCTCACAGGTCTATCCATCACCCGCCATCCCATAGAACCCGTGTCAGCGGGCGACGATCTAACAGTAAAATTAGAAATCCGCAATCAGACACAGCAGCCTGTAAGTTTGTTGCAAGTTGAGGATATGCTGCCCTTCGTCTTAGGAAAACCAGTACAAAAGGCAATCGAAACAATTCCTAGCCAAGGCAGTTACCGTTGGGTATATTACCACCCGACTCAGCGCCGGGGCGTTTATCGTTGGCAGACAGTCGAACTGGGTTCTGGTGCGCCTTTGGGATTGTTCTGGTGTCGCCGTCAACGTGATTGTGCTGCCACTGCGATCGTCTATCCGACAGTGTTACCCTTGGCTACCTGCCCCTTAGTAGATGAAATGGGACAAGAAGAGAGCAAAAGGGGCGATCCTCGTGGTAGACCCTTACAGACAGCGACAACGGGGCTGGTGCGATCGCTCCGTCCCTACCGCATCGGAGATCCCACCCGTCTGATTCACTGGCGAACTAGCGCCCGCTATGGCGAATTAAGGGTACGGGAGTTAGAAATGGTGACAGGTGGACAAGAAGTAATTATTGCCCTCGATAGTGCTAGCAATTGGGAAGAAGAAAACTTTGAGCAAGCAGTAATTGCCGCAGCTTCGTTGTACTTTTATGCACATCAACAGCAATTAGAGGTGCAACTATGGACAGCATCAACAAATTTAATTAAAGGCGATCGCTTTGTTTTAGAAACCTTAGCAGCAACTACAGCCTTAGAAGATGCCAGTTCAGTAGTTCCAAAAAGCTATCCCTTGATTTGGCTGACTCAAAACCCCCTGAGTCTTACTACCCTTCCTCAAGGTAGTCGTTGGGTTTTGTGGCCAAATATTTCTTCACCAGCAGAACCAGAGGTAATCAATAGGGATCATCCTGGTATAGTTTTGCAAAGCGATAATGCACTGCAACCCCAACTGCAAAAAACATTAAATTCGTATTAATCAATACCTTCAGCAAAAAACACATCCTAGAAGGGCTATACAAACAAAGTCTACCTTTACAGAATATAAAACTTTCAGCCCACGGAGGTAAACTTTGTTTCTGTAGCCGCAACTTCTAGTCCTTCAGGCAAAGTGCAAGATTTCATTTAACTTTGCTTTAGCTGTTTACGTCTTAATAATTGATAAGTTTATGCTTTTTTGTTACATATTTTAGAATCTACATTAGACTGCAAAAAATAAGTGTTATTGTTTATTAATTTCCTAAAGTTATGATGAAGAAACTTCAGTATAATTTATGTATAAATAAATAAACCCTGATATCCAGCAGATTTCAACTTCTCTTCTTAGGCTACGCCAACGTGAGGTACTGACTTACCCCACCCGCGCGATCGCGCACCCTCCCCTTACTAACGGAAGGGTTGGGGAGGGGAAGAATTTAATTGCAAAATACTCATCTAAACCTAATCAATCTTGTTTAGCTTGAGTAGGTTTTTCGTTCGCAGCAATCATTTGATCAATGAA
>NZ_JBALEK010000071.1:0-37153 GCF_036917815.1 Nostoc sp.
CAAATCCTTTGAGTAAGATACTGGCATTTATTCATACAATATTATCTCTTCATTCTAACTTAGTTTGTGGTTCAATTACCTGAAAATTGCTGTAAGTGGCAACGACCTACTGCGGGGTGGTGCGGGCAATGATACTCTCATTGGTGGTGCGGGGAATGACACCCTGAACGATGATACGGGCAATAACTCCCTCGTTGGTGGCACTGGTAACGATTACTTGAATATTGTTGAAAAGGCAACAGGCAATAACACCCTCAACGGTGGTGCTGGTGACGATTACTTAAATGCTGGGAGTTCAAAAGGCAATAACTTACTCTCTGGGGGCGATGGCAATGATTCTCTTTACGCCTCAGACATTACTGATAACGGGTACATCTTTTTTAACTCTTCAGGCGATGACACCCTCAACGGTGGTGCTGGTGACGATACATTGAATGCTATGGGTTCAGAAGGCAATAACTTACTCTCTGGGGGCGATGGCAACGATTTTCTCACCACCTCTGGCTCTTATGAATATAGATTGTATAGTTTTAGCTCCTCAGGGAATAACACTCTCAACGGTGGCGCTGGTGACGATAAAATCTATGCTGACTTTTCATCAGGCAATAACCTACTCTCTGGTGGTGATGGCAATGATACTCTCTCCACCTCTAGCTATGACGGCCTCTACGGTTCTTATTTAACCTCCTCAGGGAATAACACCCTCAACGGTGGTGCTGGTGACGATAAAATCTATGCTTACATTTCAACGGGCAATAACCTACTGTCTGGTGGTGATGGCAATGATTCCTTCTATTTAACCACCACATCACTAGGTACTGATCCCTCTGATTTAGTTACTCAAACAGTAGATGGGGGTAAGGGTGACGATTTGTTGTCCTTCAATTACATAAAGGGTGAGGATGTGTTGTCCTTCCCAGATCCTACAGTGGATATCACAACGACATTCAATGCCACTACTAACACTGGATCAATTACGGCAGGCACATATCGGGTTAATTACAAGAATATCGAAGGATTAAATATCTCAGGTACAGCCAACAACGACAATATTGTGGGGAGCAATGGCAATGATACTCTCTCCACGGGATCTGGTGGCAATGATACCATAGATGGCGGTAGGGGTGAAGATTTGTTGTCCGTCGGTTACAGCAATGCTACAGGAGGTATCACAACGACATTCAATGCCACTACTAACATCGGATCAATTACGGCAGGCACATATCGAGTTAATTACAAGAATATCGAAGGATTAAATATCTCAGGTACAGCTTACGATGACAACATTGTGGGAAATGATGGCAACGATACGCTCTCTGGGGGCTATGATGGCAATGACACCCTAGATGGGGGTAAAGGTGACGATTTGTTGGTATATAGTGGTGGAGGTGGAATCACAACGACTTTCAATGCCACTACTAACATTGGATTAATTACGGCGGGCACTAGTCGGGTTAGCTACAAGAATATCGAACGATTAAATATCTCAGGTATATTCGGCAATGACAGCAATGACAATATTGTGGGGAACAGTGGGAACGATACGCTCTCTGGGGGTTCTGGAAATGATACGATTATTGGCGGTGCAGGTAATGATATCCTGACAGGTGGGAATGATAACGACACCCTAACTGGTGGCGCGGGCAATGATCAATTTGTTTACAACTTGGGCGACGGCAACTTGGGCAACGGCACTGATATAATCACCGATTTCAGTGGCGTGGGTAAAGGCTCAAATCCCTCAGCAACGGTGATTGCCTCCTTAGATACCTTGCAATTTACAGGTAGTGACTTCACTGCTCAAAATCTACAATTAACTCAAAATGGTAATAACTTAGAAATCACCTTTGAAGATGATGACCATAAAAGCAAAGTAATTCTCCAAAACTTCAAATTAGAAAACCTAGATAATCTGCCAGCAACTTCCTCACGACCAGCTATTGGCAATATCCTGTTTGATGGACAAACCAACATCACCGATAGTTTTGATGTGTTTGATGCTAATTCTACTCAAACTAGCCTATTCAACAGGAACACTGTTACCTTCCTCAATGACCTCGATAACAACATTAAGGGTTTTGACAACTCCAATGATGTCATCAATGGTCAGGGGGGTGACGATATCATCGACGGCTTAAGTGGTAATGATCTTTTGAGAGGTGGTGCAGGAAATGATACTCTCATTGGCGGTGCGGGAAATGATACTCTCATTAGCGGTGCAGGCAATGATACCCTCAACGGTGGTGCTGGTGACGATAGCTTGAATGCTAGCGGTTCAACAGGTAATAACACCCTCAACGGTAGTGTAGGTAACGATAGTTTGAGTGCTAGCGGTTCAACAGGTGATAACCTGCTGTTTGGGGGCGATGGCAATGATTCTCTTGACCTTTCTGGCTCCATTCAGAACTTCTTCAACTCTCCCCGCCAGGACTCTCGCTCTTTAGGCAATAACACTCTTAACGGAGGTGCAGGTAACGATAGCTTAAGTGCTAGCGGTTCAACAGGCGATAACCTGCTCTCTGGGGGCGATGGTAATGATTCACTTGACCTTTCTGGCGGCTACTACAGCTACAGCTACGGCACCTCCACCGACTCTCGCTCTTTAGGCAATAACACCCTCAATGGAGGCGCTGGTGACGATAGCTTGAGTGCTAGCGGTTCAAAAGGGAATAACCTGCTCTCTGGGGGTGATGGCAATGATTATCTTGACCTTTCTGGCTATTACTATTACTACTTCAACACCCAGAACTCCCACGACCGCGAATACCGCGACTACCGCTCAAATGGCAATAACACCCTCAATGGAGGTGCTGGTGATGATACATTGAGTGCTAGCGGTTCAACAGGCAATAACCTGCTCTTTGGGGGTAATGGCAATGATTATCTTGATCTTTCTGGCTATTACCTCTCCGAGCCCAACGACTACCGCGACTACCGCTCAAGAGGCAATAACACCCTCAACGGAGGCGCTGGTAACGATACATTGAGTGCTGGCGGTTCAACAGGCGATAACCTACTCTTTGGGGGTGATGGCAATGATTATATCTCCGCCTCTGGCGCTTCCGGTAAGAACATCCTCCAAGGTGGTAGTGGCAATGATATCCTCACAGGTGGCAACGGGAATGATACCCTCTATGGAGGGGATGGGACTGATACCTTTGCTTTCAATAGTTATAGTCAAGGCATTGATACTATTTATGACTTCAATGCCACTAATGAATTGATTCAGGTATCGGCCGCTGGTTTTGGTGGCGGGTTATCAATTGGTTCACTTCAGACAAGCCAGTTTACCCTTGGAACATCTGCAACGACAAGCAATCAACGATTCATCTATGATAATTCTACAGGTGGACTGTACTTTGACCAAGATGGCAGTGCAAGTGGGTTTACTCAGGTAAAATTTGCACAACTTTTAGGCGGTGTGACACTAACGGAAAACAATTTTGTGGTTGTTTAATTGTGATTAGCGCTCTGCTATCATTCTAAGTACGGCTTGCGAGGTACTAAAAGTAGCACCTTGGATTCGATTGATCAATGCAATTAGTATTAACAAAGAGTATATGTTGTCTTGGCGTTGCTGATTGCGGCATTAAAATGAGTGGCTTTTCTCAAACGCAGAGGGACACAGAGTTATTCTCTGCGTCCCTCTGCGGATAAAACCTGACTTTCTTAATTAGGAATTACGGATTAGCTACAGGTTTAACCTGACTGAGCAGACTGTGCAGTTTTTCCCCTTCAATGACTTCTGTTTCTAAGAGTTGAGTAGCGATCGCTTCTAGCAAGTCTCGATTCTGTCTGAGAATCTCTAGGGCTTGCTCGTGGGCTGTTTCCACGATTTCCTTAACTTCGCTATCAATCGCTTTCGACGTTTCTTCACTCACCGCCCGTCGGGGATTACTAGCACCATTGCCCAGGAATGCTGCTTGTTGTCCTTGTTGATAAGCCAATGGCCCTAAGACTTTACTCATACCATAAGCTGTTACCATCCGTTCTGCTAAGTCAGTTGCTCGTTGCAAATCGTTGGAAGCACCTGTTGTAATACTGTTAAACACAATCTCTTCAGCAGAACGTCCACCTAACAATGTTGCAATCTGACCCCGCAATTCTGCTTCATTCATCAAAAAGCGGTCTTCAGTTGGTAATTGCAGAGTGTAGCCCAAAGCAGCCATCCCACGGGGAATAATCGAAATCTTTTCTACCCGACCGTTTCCGGTTGTGAGCGCCCCGACCATTGCGTGACCAACTTCATGGTATGCAACTATCTTTTTCTCTGTCTCGTTCATTACCCGACTCTTTTTCTCTAAACCGGCAACTACGCGCTCAATCGCTTCGGCCAAGTCTTCTTGAGCAACACTTTGACGGAGATTGCGAGCTGCCAATAATGCGGCTTCGTTTACCAAGTTTGCCAAATCTGCGCCAGCGAAACCGGGGGTACGAGTAGCGATCGCTTTTAAATTTACATCATCTCCTAATTTTACCTTTTGAGCGTGAATCTTGAGAATTGCTTCACGATCAGATAAATCGGGACGGTCTACCAACACTTGGCGGTCGAAGCGGCCTGGACGTAGCAATGCCGGGTCTAGTACTTCGGGGCGGTTGGTAGCTGCTAACACAATCACCGTTGCATCGCCAGCTGCAAACCCATCCATCTCTGTTAGTAATTGGTTGAGGGTTTGTTCTCGCTCATCATTACCACCGTAGAAACCGTTACTGCTACGAGACTTACCGATCGCATCCAATTCATCAATGAATATAATACAGGGAGCCTGTTTTTTAGCTTGCTCAAACAAATCTCGCACTCTGGAAGAACCCACACCGACAAACAGTTCCACAAACTCCGAACCAGAGATACTGAAGAATGGAACTCCGGCTTCTCCGGCTACGGCTTTTGCTAAAAGTGTCTTACCAGTACCTGGAGGACCAACCAACAACACACCTTTGGGAATCCTAGCGCCAATTTGCGTAAACCGTGCCGGAGTCTTGAGGAAATCCACAATTTCTACTAACTCAGTTTTTGCTTCTTCTACTCCAGCCACATCTGCAAAGGTGATTTTAGCTGATTCACCTTCAACGTAAACCTTAGCTTTACTCTTACCAATGGAGAGAGCGCCTTGAGGACCACCGCCACCACTACGGGCGAGAAAGAACTGCCAAATGCCAATAAAAATTAGTGGTGGAATCACCCAACTTAAGAGGGTTGTAAACCAAGTATTCTTGGGTGGAGGTGTAGCAGCGAATTCAACTCCTTTTTGTTCTAGCAGTTTGGGTAACTCTAAATCAAAGATTGGTGTTGTTGCAAACACCTGGGCTGGCTCGGTATTTTCTGTTTTTAGTTGGTAGAGGATCTCGTTTTGACCAACGGAAACGCGGCTGACTTCCCCTTCTTGTACTTGATGAATAAATAGGCTATAGGGAACACCAGCAGGGCCAGAAGCAAATAAACCAGGCAAGAATAAATTTAACAGCAGGAATAGTCCTGATACTGCCAGCAATATATTAGCAATGATCCGAAAGCGAGGTGATTTAGGTTGTTCTTTAATTGCCATAAATGTTACCAATCCTTAGAATGAAAACTAAATAGGGGAATGGAGAATTGAGCATTGGTTATTTTCCCTGCTTCTCACATCCCTTAACGGTTTGAGAAACTTAATTAAAGACTGGTCAAAAATGCTGGTATACTTGCCCAATCTAAGCGATGTCTCCGACAGACTATGCCTATGCAAAGTTGTTCAGTTTGTCTTGATTGTCAAAGATACTACCGCTTCTCATAATTTCTCCCCTGTAGCAATGTTTGCACCATTTTTTCATTTATGTAACTAAACTTAACAATTAAATTAATCTTTGGGAACTAATGAGCAAATACGGTTTACCGTACTCAAAGAATTAACACCACTTGAAATCAGAAAACTTTAGTGAAGAGAACGCCGTCAAAGAAGACGCAGAGATTGGGAGACGCAAAGAGAAATCCCCGTGTTCTCTTCCATATCTCCGTGTTATGTTCATTTTTCACCAATAATTTATATCTTTAGATAGATATACACACGATGTTAAAAGTGCCCTAATTACAAAGGCTACGCTTACACAAAAACTTTACTTTGCACGTCACAAAGTTAACTCTAACTTTACCAAAATTACACTTAGCCTATTGACACTGCTTACATATTCATAAGAGTATCTAAGTGTTTTAAAAGATATCAAAACAATTTAAAGATTTCAAAATCAAATCCTTTGACCAAGATACCCAAAAACCGTTATTAACATAATTCGTGATTGAATTTCTTAATTATAAATTACGAATTATGATGTGCAGTCCAATTTTTGAGGTTAGCAATAGCGATCGCATTAGCTACGACACTGTGAATAAGCGGTTATTCTATAAACCCAAACCCAACCTGGTTGCGGAAGTAGCGGTCAATTGGTAGTTCTTACATAGTGCGCCAACTCTCACCGAATCAGATTTTGTCGTGCAAGCATAGGCGCACACAGATGTACGCCCCTACTTGGAACACGGAACTTTAAGCTTAGAACCTTAAGTCCGACTCTCTGACTAACGATAAATAAACAATTGAGAAAATCATGGCTAATTCATCATTCAATCTTCCTAAGCTCTCTTTTTTGAATGGCACTAATGGCTTTGCTATCAACGGCATTGCAGCATATGACTTCTCAGGCGGCTCAGTCAGCAACGCGGGTGACATCAACAACGATGGCATTGACGACCTGATTATTGGGGCATCTAGTGCCGACCCCAACGGCAACCAATCTGCAGGGCAAAGCTATGTGGTGTTTGGGGGGACGAATCTGGGCAGTGGTGGCACCCTCAACCTCTCTTCTTTGAATGGCACTAATGGCTTTGCTATCAACGGCATTGCAGCAGGTGACTACTCAGGCATCTCAGTCAGCAATGCGGGGGACATCAACAACGATGGCGTTGACGACTTGATTATTGGGGCATTTAATGCCGACCCCAACGGCAAACATGATGCAGGGCAAAGCTATGTGGTATTTGGGGGGACGAATGTAGGCAGTGGCGGCACCCTCAACCTCTCTTCTTTGAATGGCACTAATGGCTTTGCTATCAACGGCATTGCAGCAGGTGACTACTTAGGCATCTCAGTCAGCAATGCGGGGGATATAAACAAAGATGGCGTTGACGACTTGATTATTGGGGCATCATATGCATTCACCAACGGCAAATCTTATACAGGGCAAAGCTATGTGGTGTTTGGGGGGACGAATCTGGGCAGTGGCGGCACCTTCAACCTCTCTTCTTTGAATGGCACTAATGGCTTTGCTATCAACGGCATTGCAGCAGGTGACGCCTCAGGCATCTCAGTCAGCAATGCGGGGGACATCAACAACGATGGCGTTGACGACTTGATTATTGGGGCATCATATGCATCCCCCAACGGCAACCGATCTGCTGGGCAAAGCTATGTGGTGTTTGGGGGGACGAATCTAGGCAGTGGTGGCACCCTCAACCTCTCTTCTTTGAATGGCACTAATGGCTTTTTGATTAACGGCATTGCAGCAGATGACTACTCACCCAGCTCACTCAGCAATGCGGGGGACATCAACAATGATGGCGTTGACGACTTGATTATTGGGGCATATAGTGCCGACCCCAACGGCATCCCTAATGCTGGGCAAAGCTATGTGGTGTTTGGGGGGACGAATCTGGGCAATGGTGGCACCCTCAACCTCTCTTCTTTGAATGGCACTAATGGCTTTGCTATCAACGGCATTGCAGCAGGTGACTACTTAGGCGTCTCAGTCAGCAATGCGGGGGACATCAACAATGATGGCGTTGACGACTTGATTATTGGGGCACCTGATGCCGACATCAACTGCGGATATGTTGCTGGACAAAGCTATGTGGTGTTTGGGGGGACGAATCTGGGCAGTGGCGGCACCCTCAACCTCTCTTCTTTGAATGGCACTAATGGCTTTGCTATCAACGGCGCAGCAGGTGACTACTTAGGCATCTCAGTCAGCAATGCGGGAGACATCAACAACGATGGCATTGACGACTTGATTATTGGGGCAGCTGATGCCTCCCCCAACGGCATCCCTAATGCTGGGCAAAGCTATGTGGTGTTTGGGGGGACGAATATTGGGAGTGGTAGCACCCCTCGTAACCTGACTGGAACTCCGAATGCAGATACCTTATTTGGCACACCTAGCAACAACATCATCGATGGGTTAACTGGTGACGATACCCTAACAGGCAACGGCGGTCAAGATAAATTTATTATTCGTTCTGGTGATGGCAATGACACCATCACCGATTTTGGTGGCGTTGGTAAAGGCTCAAACCCATCGGCAGCAGTGATTGCCAATGTTGATACACTGCAATTTACAGGTAGTGGCTTAACTCCCCAAAATCTGCAATTAACTCAAAATGGTAACAACTTAGAAGTTAGTTTTGAAAATGTGGCTTCTACTAAAGTCACTCTGCAAAACTTTGAATTAGAAAATCTAGATAACTTACCAGCAACTTCTTCACAACCTGCCATTGGTAATATCCTGTTTGACGGGCAAACTAGTGTCACCGACAGTTTTGATGTCTTCAATGCCAACTCTAATCAAAGTAATCTGTTCAATAAGAATAGGGTGACATTCCTTAATGACCTCTCTAATAACATCACTGGTTTTGACAACTCCAACGATGTAATTAACGCTCAGGGGGGCAATGACAATATCGACGGTAAGGGTGGCAACGACCTGCTGCGGGGTGGCGCTGGTAATGATATCCTCATTGGTGGTGTTGGCAATGATACCCTTGACGGTGGTGCTGGCAATGATGTTCTTATAGGTAGTGCGGGTGCTGACTCTTTCGTTTATAACACCTCAGATGACTTTGACAGTTCTACTGTTGGTATAGATATCATCTCTGACTTCCAACATTCTCAAGGCGATAAGATTATCCTAGATAAAACTACTTTTAGTGCTATTACTTCATCTGCGGGAACAGGTTTTAGTAATGCGAGTGATTTGAAAATCACTTCTACAGGGAGAACCAGCACCGCGAAAATTATCTACGACGCTGTGAGTGGACAGTTATTCTACAACCAAAATGGCAGTGCGGCTGGTTTTGGCAGCAGCGGTCTATTTGCAATTCTGACTGGTGCGCCAACTCTCAGTGCATCAGATTTTATAGTGCAAGCGTAGATGCACACAGATAACATCTGTGTCAACTTGAGATTAAAACAGGCTAGTACAGCTGTGCTACCCTAGCCTGTGTTCCATTTATACAAAAACAGCTATTACATAAGTGATGTCTACGACGGGCTACGCCTACGCAAAATCCCAAATCTTTATTGTCAAGTCTTGTATAGCAGCATACCAAACAAACATCATACCAGGTTAATCACTACGTAACTTTTATTGCCAGTTGATACTAACTTTCGATCTGCGTAGGCGTAACCCATCAAAGACATCGTATCAACTATATATACTCAATTTATCTTGCAGTTCTCCAAAATCAAAAATGTGAGTAATGATAATTCATCCTTTGAATATCCAACGCCCAGAATCAAGAACCTATCCCACTATTCTAAAAATCCCTACTTCTTTTCATAAAATGTGCTTAAAAACCTTAATTTTTCGTTTTCAGTTCTCAATAAGCTTAAGCTTTATAGCACAAATATTATTAGTGGGATAGGTTCAAGTATTTCTATTCTCTAGCAATGACAATATCATTTGATTTAATCACTGCATAAGCTTCTTTTCCCTCAGAGAGTTCCAACTCTTCTGCGGAAGCTCTGGTGATAATTGAGGTTAATTCTACTCTGTGAATAATCTCTAGAGTTACCTCACTATTAACTGCTCCATAAACAACTCTTTTAACAACACCTTTAAGAATATTCCGAGAGCTAACTTTTAATGATTTCTTTTGAATACTACTTTCTATCTCAGGCTTTTGAGTGTAGGTATCTTCCTGTTTTTGCTGTTGAGTTGGTGGTGGTATTGGGGCTGATGAGTGCTGATTGAGACTACGCACGAGTTCCCGCAGAATCTCAGTCTTGGTGCGTTGAGACTGTTCGCAGAACTCCTCCAGAATCTTCCGCTCGTCCTCTGAAGTTTGAAATGTTACCCATCCTTGTTCTTTTCTTGGCATAATAATATTATTATCAATTTTGGTTATCTTGGTAAAATTCTACCAACTATCAATCTCTATATGTCGTTTTAGTAATAACATTTTTTTGTCATGATTTTTGGCATTTTTATCGCAAATTAATCAAGTAATCTTATATAGTCAACTACATATATATATTTATTTTTTCCTAGATGGGAAATATTTTGTGACTTGAAATTGTCTAAATTATCACAAAAATATTATCAACTCAGATGGTATGATAACAGATTACTGCATAATCTCCTCTGACAATCAGATGCGGATTAAATAGAAAAAATTTATCGCCAGAATCATGCTCATTGATGCCACTAGCATCTAAGCTAGTACGGGTGAACTATATACAGCATAGAATGTCTGACTTAATTTTGTTTTGGCATCGGCGCGATTTACGCATTTCTGACAATACCGGACTAGCTGCGGCAAAACGGCAGAGTCCGAAGGTAGTGGGCGTGTTTTGCCTTGATCCGCATATTCTGGAACGGGATGATGTTGCTCCTGCCAGAGTAACTTATATGATTGGATGTTTGCAGAAACTCCAACAGCGATATGCTCAAGTTGGTAGCCAGTTATTAATACTCCACAGTGATCCTGTACAAGCGATACCAGCTTTAGCAGAGGCAATAAATGCCAAAGCTGTTTTTTGGAATTGGGATGTAGAACCTTATTCTCAAGAACGCGATCGCACCATTATAAATGCCCTCAAAGAAAAAGGTATTGAGTTTCTTAACCAAAACTGGGATCAAATCCTCAACTCCCCAGATGAGATCCGCACGGGTGGTAACAGTCCTTACACCGTTTACACCCCCTTCTGGAAAAATTGGATTACTAAACCAAAGAGTCAACCAGTAGAAACACTAGAAAATGTTGAGGGCTTAACCGAAGCTGAACAGGAAATTGCAAAACTTGCAGGAGCCTTGACACTACCTTCAGCGAAAGATTTAGGATTTATCTGGGATGAAGAATTAATTATTTCACCAGGAGAGGCGGCAGCGCAAGAACGCTTAGAAGAATTTACTAATAAAGCTATTACTGAATACCAAGAACAGCGCAATTTCCCCGCAGTTGATGGAACATCACAACTGAGTGCAGCTTTAAAATTTGGCGTAATTGGCATTCGTACCGTTTGGCAAAGCACCATAGAAGCATTAGAAAATAGCCGTAGTGAGGAAACAGCAGTTAATATTCGCACATGGCAACAAGAATTAGCTTGGCGGGAATTTTATCAACATGCAATGTATAACTTCCCCGAATTAGCTGATGGTGCTTTCCGCGACACCTTCAAAAACTTTCCCTGGGAAACTAACGAAGAACACTTCCAAGCTTGGTGTGAGGGGAGAACAGGCTATCCCATCGTGGATGCAGCAATGCGCCAGTTAAACGAAAGCGGTTGGATGCATAACCGTTGTCGGATGATTGTCGCCAGTTTCCTCACTAAAGACTTGCTAATTAATCCCCAATTGGGAGAAAAATACTTTATGCAGAAGTTGATTGACGGGGATTTATCTGCTAATAATGGCGGTTGGCAATGGAGTGCTTCTAGTGGCATGGACCCCAAACCTGTGCGGATTTTCAACCCAGCCAGTCAAACACAAAAATTTGATCCAGAGGGGGAATATATTCGGCAATGGGTATCAGAATTGCGGTCTGTAGATACAGAATATTTAGTTACTGGTAAAATTCCACCTTTAGAACGTCATGCTGTTGGCTATCCTGACCCAATTGTGGATCATAAAATACAACAACAGCAGTTTAAACAGCGTTATCAACAACAAAAAGCTCTTAGTAATGGTGAGTAAAATTGTGAGTTTTTGAATAGTTGTTTAGGGTTTATATATATGATATATAACGCGATGTGCGACTTATTCTTGAAACCCCACTTCCATTCCTCTCCCCGAAAGGTCGAGAGGCTTTGATTCTTGCTCCCCAACGCTAGTAGGGAAGGGGTTGGGGGTTAGGTCTGAGAGAAAGTCGCACACGGCGTTATATAGGACTCCGATTTGATTTCTGAAAACGTACTGAGACTGAAAAGCCTGTTTTATAAGGGTTTCATCTGAAATCTTGTTCAAAAATCAGATATGAGTCCTATATTTATACGGACATGATATAAGTCCTAGCACTTTTATATATCTCGTGAAAGAAAAATACGTCAGGATTCAGGTTTCTCAAAAATGCCTTCTTGTGTCAGAAAATACGCGAACGGCGATGTCTCCGATGGTCACTGAGCTTGCCGAAGTGCGGGCTACGCCTACGCACCTAAATCAAAATTGCCGAATTTTCAGCCGAGTTTGCATAATTTCTGATGCATTACCGCAAATGCGCTGATATTTTAATTTCCCTTCTTCATAAATTCCGCAAAAACACCGTTACGCTATTTCTACTTGTGATCAAAACTTAGAGCATCCAGTTTATGAGGGCGTGTTTATGACCAACCCTGTAAAGACGATTATCCAAGTCAATCTGGAGATGGCTCTAGAAGTCGCTCAAGAATTGGAGCAAGCTCCATACACTCAACTCGGTAGTTATTGTTTGGAGATTTTACGGGAGATCGGATGTCCTGGTACTGAACTCCCGCTTAACTTACAGACTCGCGATCAGCAGCTAAATTTTATCACAGGCTTTGCATCTTATGCTTTTGGGGAGGTACAAAGTGTATAAAGCATTAATTGAAGATATATTTTCTGATTCAGAAGGGGCAGAAGAAACTACTTTTCCGGCTACAGATGAAGATTTGTTAATCTTAACAGAGAAGTTTTTAGGGTTTGAGATTCCCTCAAAGGTTTTTTTGCAAGCTATAGCCATTGCTGATTATGACTCTGCGGCTGCTTTTCGCTACGTTGATAATTATTTGACTACCCTTAAGAATAAGAAGAAGCGTAAGCATAAGAAATTACTTGTGTTAGGGTCTTCCACTAAGTTTGACAATAATTAATGTGTTTCTTCACAAGCTAACTAAAAACCAATACGATTTAGATAAGATAATTTGCATGACCGATATAGAGACGTTACATTGCAACGTCTCTACACATATTTGTCCCACACCGACAATAAAGAACAATTAGAATTTATCTATGGTAATTCTGAATCAAACGCGCAAGCCCTAGATCCGCGACTTCTTTGAGAAGTCGCGGATCTAGGGCTTGCAATTTACGAATTACAAATTCTTATACCATTTCTTTGTGAGGCTGCGCCAAATTTTCTCTCTTTGTGTCCAACTCTGACGAGACGCTGCGCGAATGCGGTTCGTTCCTCATGTAGTTTGGCGCATCTTCATACAGAATTGGTATTACTCCTTCCAAGACAAACTTGTTCATAGCTTTTACCAGCAATATCCCAAGTGAATTCTGTTTCTACCAGTTGTCTGGCGTTGTGAGACAATTCTGAACGCAGATGTGGATGATCAAATAGTTGACTAATAGCAGTGACGTACTCTGTAGGTTTATTCGCTCGTAATGCCCGTAATGTATGATTAGCAGTATCTATGGCTAATCCTTCTAAGCCGCGATCGCTAGCTACTATCGGTATACCAGCTGCCATTGCCTCTAAAGTTTTATTTTTAATGCCAAACCCAGTTCGCATGGGTACAACGCAGATGGTGGCTTGATGTAAATATTTTACCATCGAAGGCACACGCCCAATCACATTAATTCCTGGTTTTTGATCAAGTGCTAAAACTTCTGATACCGGATGAGAACCGACAATATCGAAAGTAGTATCAGGATACAACTTTTGGATTTCTGGCAAAACTTCGTTGCTGAAAAAGCAGACAGCATCGATATTTGCTAAGTTATCCATCGCACCGATAAAAATTAGGCGATGTCCTCCAGGATCGGTGGTGCGCTTGGGGAAAGAAACTAAATCTACGCCATTGGGAATAACTGTAATTTCACCATTAGGGTTAAATTCTTGTAGTTGAATTTTATCTTCTTCTGTTGTCGCAACAATTGCCGAAAATTTAGCACAGTAGCTTTGCTCATAACGACGCAAAAGTGGCAGATTAATTTTGTCTCTGAGGGAATTTTCGGAAATGCCCGTTGCTAGTTGGTTACGACAGGTAGCATAAACAGAACTATGAACATTAACTATAGTTTTTAGCTGTTTCTGAAAATGCGATTGGACATAAATTTCATTGACACTATGTTCGCAGGTAATCACATCACATTTTCCCGCTTCCACCCAATTATCAACCCATGTTTGCATCTCAACTGAGTAGCGGTTGAGTACGCTTGGCGGTGTCCCCTGTTGCAGAAATCTACCAAATCGCTGTATTTTCTGGAATATTCCGGTGGTTTGAGAATCTGGCGGGCGTTCAAAAATGGCTAGATGATCCACACAATCCCGTAATCCTGCTACTTCTGCGTCTGTAACATCGCCCTCGCGTTGAGTCACGAGGGTAACAGTATGGCGTTGACTCAGATATTTAAGTAAATTAAATGTCCTGACTTGGGTTCCCCCGCGCGTTGGTGGGTAGGGAAAGGTGGAAGATAGCATTAAAATGTTCATATAAGTGATAAATCAAATGTGATATATACACAATGACCTCATTGGAGGCTGTATGTCATCATTTGATTAGACATTGACCGAATTTAATTAGGGCTTGCTCGAAATCCCTGGTAGGTAAAAATTCCTCTGTGTTCTCTGTGCCTCTGTGGTAGCCTGCGGCAAGCCGATGCAGCGTCTACGTTTATTTGGATAATTTATTTCTTGTCAGTCCCTAACTACTTGCAATTAACGGAGGTCAATTTAGGAAAAAATTCCAAGGCGGCACAAGACACTAACATCGGATCTTCAATCGGGGGATTTGTATTTGCAATAATGTGAGTAGCAGTAACTTTTTTGAGCGTCCAATTAAAATCTTCTTTTTTATTATGAACAATGCTTTTAATTTGAGTGTAGAAATATTCTCCACGAGCTAAACGATTAGAACCTTGCTGTGTATCACAAGCATAAGAATCATGTTCAGAAGGTAGGAGTTTGTTATCTTTTGTACCTAAAATTATTGTCATTGGTATAATAAATGTTTTTTTCAAATCCACAGATGATAGTGGCTCTCCAGTTAGTTTCTTCAGACCGCAGGGATATTCCCTATTCTCATCAGGTATTGTATACGAACCAGCCTCAGCAGCCACAGCCTTTTGGATATGTGCATTGGGCATAAAAATGACCATTCGATGTACGAATTGTGCGCCCGCAGAGTGGCCATAGATATAGTAATTATCAGCCTTGACTTTTGTGGTTCTTTTGACGAAATTAAAGATATTTTCAACTTCAGTAAATGCCCATTTATTTCGAGGATTTAATATCTTTAAATCTTCTGTAAACATATTGCCAAGATTATACCCCACAGCTTTTGGAAACCACTTTTGTTCAAACTGGGGAGCAAGTAAAATAAAACTTGTATGCTGATCGCTGTGGGATTTATAAATATTCATCCAATCATTTCGATAATCTTGAGCATTACGTTTTTCACCATGCATGGTAAATAAAACTTGAGTATTTTTCTGTAACTTATTAGGTAAATAGTAGTAAATAGGAATAGAAAAATTACCAGATTTAGCTTGGTAAAGAAAACATCCTTCTCCCTTTTCTATCACTCTAGAATTACAACTATTATCTGAATGCTTTAAGGTGGGATGAGATGCATAAACAACATAAATTGAAGAGAAGTATACCAATGTAGCCATAATGAAAACCAGCAAGTTTTTCATAATAAAAAATTCTTAATTCGCAGGTAATTCTTCATTATTTACTATAAAATATTCAGTCTTAAACTAACCGACTTGAGACAAAAATTAAACTGGGTTAAATATCTGGCAATATTCCGAATTACCAATTATAAAGCTCGTTTGCCAACTGCGATCGCTACTATTGAGCAGCCCCAACACATCAGCTGTATCACCCACACTTTTGCCATCGAAACTAGCACCATCTACAAGCCGCCTGCCTGCAAAGTCAGAGTAAAGGGTGATGTCTGGGCAGATGAATTGGCTCCGACTCAATGTATCACTGGAGGCAAAGTCTCTAATTAGCCATTTCCATGCAAGGCATTATCACAGCAGCGAGAAATTATTGTCTAGGGATTATAGTTCATTTGAGGCATAAGCTGAAGCGATCGCCACATTTTTCCTTCTGTGATTTTCTGATTCGTTTTCTGGTATATGTAAAGTAGCCCCGCTAACCGCCTATAACAGTCAACTACAATCAACTCTAGACTAGCAGCACATAAACTCGTAGTATCGAATATGGAGTTTATTTGAACTAAGGATTGTTACATGGCAACTTATAAAGTCACATTAAAGACCCCAGAAGGCGACAAAACAATTGAAGTTGATGATGATGTGTACATCTTAGATGCTGCTGTCGATGACGAACATATAGACTTGCCCTACTCCTGTAGGGCTGGTTCTTGCTCTAGCTGCACCGGCAAGTTAATTTCAGGTACAGTTAACCAAGACGATCAGAACTTCTTAGACGACGACCAAATTAAGCAAGGATTTGTCCTCACCTGCGTTGCCTATCCCACTTCTGACTGTACAATCTTAACCCATCAAGAAGAAGAGCTTTAGAGATTGCTAACGAGGAATATGATCTGGACTTGCCTTCTTCCTGTAACACTGGTTCTTGCTCGGTAACAGGCAACAGGGAAGAAGGAATGAAGGAGGCAGGAGGCAGGAGGTTTTACCTCAGTTGGGGATTCAAACCCCTCCTGAAAAAGCAGCCCCAAATTGAAAATTTGGAGTTCTTGTCTTAAACCCAAGACCCTCTGGTCGCGGGCTGTTACAGAGGGCAGTTTTCCTCCAGCAAGAACAGCGCTGGAGCCTCCTGCCTTCCTCGTTAAATAAATGAGTAATGAGTAATACCCATTACTCATTACTCATTACTTATTACTTCAAAATTAAAGACAGTTGGAGTCGGGGATTTAAACCCCAACTCAACTGATACTACGTGTAATGGTTGGGGTCTTAAACCCTTGAATTTACGATAAACCTGTACTGAGGTACTGTAGGGTGCGTTAGGATGAAATCCGTAACGCACCATTCGTAAGGATTTAGTGCGTTACGCTGTCGCTAACAGACCCTACGTATCTTTTTGAAAATTAAATAGTAGTCCTATACTATATATGATGCGATCGCTACACAAAATTTGGCACAGTAGTTAAGAAAGCTAACGACTTTTAACTCTAAATCATGCCAAAGCCTCGTTTTTTCCGCTTCTTTCGCCACCTCAATTGGCGCACGCTCAAAAAAACTTCTACGAGGACAATTGAAAGGCGACTTTTGGGACTCGCCTCGGAAATCGCTTTCAATGCCATGCTATCGCTGTTTCCAGCAATTCTGGCTCTGATCACAGCGATTGGTTTATTGGCAGAATCTTTGCAAGCTACCTTTAGACAACTAGCAGTTCAACTAAGTCAAATCCTACCTGAAGAAGCCCTGGATCTGATTCGTGATTTTGCCACCACAGAAATTACCAACTCCAAAAATAGCGGTTTGTTTTCTCTGAGCTTTGTCTTAGCAATTTGGACTGCTTCTGGTGCGGTGAGTACCGCGATGACAGCCCTCGATCAAATCCATCAAATTCCTTCAGAAAAGATGCGCCCTTTTTGGAAAGCCAAGCTCGTCTCTCTAGGATTAACAGTTGGTAGTATGTTGCTTTTAGTGTTGGCTTCTTTCTTAGTGTTTACCAGCGATTGGCTGTTGGCAATAGTAGTGCGCGAAAATGCTTCTTTGACCTTTTTATTAGATATTTGGAAACTGCTACGCTGGCCTTTAGCTTTAAGTATTGTTGCTGTGGCCTTTGGCTTTGTCTATCGCTACGGGCCAAGCCAGTGGAACTCAGGTACACCAATGATGCCTGGAGCCATTTTAGCAGCTGTTTTTTGGGCAATATTGTCTGGCCTATTTCGGCTTTATGTGGCGAATTTTGGGAATTATAATAAAGTATATGGTGCTGTAGGGGCTGTGATAGTTTTAATGCTCTGGCTGTCGATGAGCGCTGCTGTTCTGTTAATCGGCGATCAGTTAAACGTGACTGTCGGCGAAGATATGCGCTTAAAAGCACAGTCGCAATCTCAAGAAAAATATTAATTAGTAAATCCCTAAGAAAGTTTTGGCAAAAGCCTTGTAGGGGAGTAAAATATCTAACGATTCAATACAAAGTTAGCGATCGCCTTCATGTCTGATTCTCCTCCTCGATTTTCGATGATTGAACCTGATGCTAAAGCACCCACCTTGAAGCGCCTGCGTCAGTTAAGTCGCCTGCTGGATAATGTTATTACCATTCCTGGCACAAAAATTGGTTTTGGTCTAGATCCAATTATCGGACTCATACCTATTGGTGGTGATTTTTTGGGAGTGATGTTTTCTAGCTACATCATCCTAGAAGCGGCGCGGCTGGGTGTATCTAGAGCCACTTTAGGCAAAATGGTTTTGAATGTAATCATTGATGGTTTGGTAGGCTCTGTCCCAATTTTGGGAGACCTTTTTGATTTTGCCTGGACAGCTAACACTTATAATATTAAGCTCTTGGAGGATTACTTAAAGTTTCCCAGTCAGCAAAAGAGTGCAGACAGGTGGTTTATCTTGGCGGTTTTGGCTGGATTGTTGCTGATTGCCATTGTCTTAATAGCATTGCCCGTGATACTAATTAGAGTGCTGTGGAACGTCTTAACAGGCGGTTAAAATAATTCGTAATCACCCTCTCGATGAGACGCTTGGCGTAGCTTCTCCCCAGGAGTACACAGATTCGCTTTGCGTGACGCTAACCTAATTAAGTTTTGTAACGGGGATTTAGATGCCGCGACTTGACTGAGCGCTAGCCGAAGGTTTTGCTAGTTGCTATGAAACTTCAACGCCCAGAATTAGTTAAATTATTTATTGATAACGGAATGAAAGATTGGTGGCAAGCTAATTTTCCCAAAGGGCGGCAAAGTCTAATTATTACTGATGCTAAAGGGTATCCTGTACAAATTTCTTATGGCGAAAAAGGTAGAGGTAAGCCGCTAATTTTATTACATGGTATGGGTAGTTGGAGCTACAATTGGCATCATAGCATAGCACCATTATCTAAATATTTTCGGGTAATTTGTTTTGATGCCAAAGGTTTTGGTTTTTCCGAAAAACCATTGTCTCGTAGAGAAGAAAATGGCCATCAAGTTATTGAGTTTCAAAGAGTTATTCAGGGATTATGTGATGAACCCGCAGTGATTGTGGCTGAATCTCTGGGGGGATTAGTTGCCCTAGCCATTGCTCAAGAAAATCCGCAGTTAGTGGGGCGGCTGGTAGTAGTAAACGTACCTGTTTTTGCCGAATATCTACCCCATTGGGCTATGTGGTTACTTGCCCAAACGCCCCTAGAAGTAATGCAAACAATTGACTCTTTACGTCTGGCATATTTGTTTGCACCTCTATTTAGAGAAATTATGGCAATAGAAAGACGTCGGGTATTATTTGATCCGTCAATCCTGACACAGGAAGATATCTATTGGATAACTTACCCGTTTATTGAATTACCTGGTACGATCGCCAAAGTCGCCGAAGAGTTACAAATAGCAGCGCGAGAAATTGATAATTGGCAAGCGAAAAAGCCAAATATGCTCACCAAAATTCAAAATAGCCTGAGTGCAATTGAGTGTCCTACACTAGTTTTGTGGGGTGAGCAAGATAGTTGGTTTCCTGCTAGTCATGGTGAAAAGTTGCATCAGCATATCCCCAATTCCAAATTACAGATTTTGCCTAACTGCTGCCATGATGCTTCAACTGGTGCTTCTCAGGCGCTAAATACAGCGATTCTTAAGTTTTTACAAGATACTAACTTTTAAAGACAATTATTGTTAGCGGTTCTCGTTCACGTGAGGTACACCCGTAGGGGCAATTCATGAATTGCCCCTACACCTTGCGATCTAATTTTGTACCGCAATCTGAGTGGGAACCGCTATAGTAGAAAAGAAATATAAAGCACTGACCGTGAACGGCGGGATTTTAAACCCAAATTTTCGATAAAAAGAGAGTGGGAGGAAGCATATCCGTCAGCTTTCAAACTCCCACTCTGCCATTTGCTGCTGAAGTGAACAGGAATGTATACAGACGTTGCCCGTTATTTGGGGGCTAATGCGTACTTCAACAACAACGCCCATACGCATTTAATATTCCTGTTGCAGCAAATGCCAAACTTAATTATTGGTATTTATTTGCTGAGAAAAATACTCTGCAAATAATTAGTATAGATAGTTTTTTCTTTTTACAAATCACTTAGTAAATAGTGTTTTACAAAAGGAATTTGCTTAGGTGGTAGCCCTTGATAACAAAATCCTTGAAGTCGTTTATCTTCATATAATTTAACTTGGTTAATCAAAGACTGGTTGCCATTTTGGCAGGTTTTTAAATTTCCCAATTGTTCATATATAACTTTTTAAAAGCAGTTAATCGGCTATGTAGCAATAAATCATTCGTACATAACACTGAATTTTCACGTTATGTAGAAAAGCTAACGATTGACCTAATCCCCTAACCCGAATGGCACTAAGAAAAGCCTAAAGGCTTGTGTAGCCTCCAGGCTGGGAACCAGTCAGGGTAAGGGCTGTATCTTAAGGGACTTCCAAATAAAAAAATATCCAACTATTTCTTGTGGGGTGGGCATCTTGCCCGCCCCTAATCATGGGCGGGCGAGACGCCCACCCTACAAAATTGAATAATTTATTTCTTGGAAATCCCTAACTTAGTGCCATTCCCACCTAACCCCCTTCCCTACGTTCGCGTAGCGGCACGAAGTGCGGAAAGGGGGAAAATTTAAAGTCTCTCTCCTAAAAGGAGAGAGAAATAGAAGAGAGATTTTCCAGATACCGTGAAAAGTCAGGTACATAACAAGATTCCCGACTTCTTAAAGAAGTCGGGAATCTAAGCCAAGCTAATTGGCAAAAAGTCTTAATTTAATACTGGCGTAAAATGGCAGACAATGAACTATTTTTACGAAGATCCATTAAGTCTGCTAAAGGTTCTGGGCGCGTATCCAGGTGGTGCTTATGTTCTGCTGGTAGAACCGTCACCAGATGTTTTGCTTTAGGCTGCATCTGCATAACTGTCATCAGTTGTGGCTGTGGCACAAAAATTGGCTCGTTCTTAGGAAGGCGTGGTTCCAATTTTTGGTAATGGCTCTGTGCCAAGCGTGCCTGATGGCGTTTAACCTGTTTTTGGACTTTTTGCGGTTGCTTTGTCCGGTTCAGCATTCGGAAAATGAGCAAGGAACCGCCACCACAGCTCAGGACGATCGCAGCTACCATCCATAAAGGTGTAGGATTACTACTCTTAGAGGGCGCATTGATTGGTTCTTCAACTATAACTGGGATTTTTTCTGGTTCTTCTTGTGTTACCGGACCGGCATTACCTAAGCTATACAGGGCAAAGGCACCACCTGCCATAAACATGGCTAAAAACCCAGTTAACAATAGCCAAGGATGATGTGCAACCAGATATATCAGAACATTCGAGCTTTTTCTTAGTCTCGATTTCCTGTTTGTCAGCTCTGGAGTAGCCCTTTTTAATTGGGTTCGCTCACGCTGTACACTCTGACTTTTTTCCATGATTACTTTCAGATTTGTACCCCTCTAGTCAATAAATTGTACTGGAGGAGTCAAGCATCAGGTATCCGTAACAAAATTTCCGATTCAAGTAGCTTTTTTGTAAAACATAAGCTATCAAATCTGGCTAACTTTTGCCAGAATTATCTATAGACTTCTTGCATAAATCAAAAAAAGAACCCCACCCCGCTTTTAACTTACGTCAAAATCTCCCCTCCCCGCAAGCTCTTAGGGGTTGGGGGTGGGGTGTTAGGGGACTTTTGCAAGAGGTCTTATTTATTGTGATTTTTCGCTGTAATGATCTAAAATCAGTTCGCTTATTTTCTCCGTCAGCTAGGAGAATGCCTTTCAAGAGCAAGTTGAATTAATCGATCAACTAATTCGGGAAAGGAAACTCCACTATGGGACCAGAGTTGAGGATACATACTCGTGGCAGTAAAGCCTGGTAAGGTATTGATTTCGTTAATCAAGACTTCTTGTGTCGCTTCCACATAGAAAAAATCTACCCTTGCCAAACCCGCAGCGTCAACAGCTGCAAAAGCTTGCAAAGCCATGTCCTGAATTTGACGGGCGATCGCATCTGGAATTGGTGCAGGTATCAGTAAATCTGCCCGACACTCAGTATATTTAGTTTCATAATCATAAAAATCGCTATCATAACTAATCTCTCCAATGATAGAGGCTTGGGGTTGATCGTTACCCAAAACGGCACACTCAACTTCCCTGGCGACGACACCAGCTTCTACAACTAATCGGCGGTCATAACTGGCAGCATTATCTAAAGCGGCTTCTAATTCTGGGCGCGATCGCACTTTGGCAATACCCACCGATGAACCCAAATTAGCAGGTTTGACAAAAGCCGGATAACCTAATGCTGCCTCAATCTCATCACACAATTTCGGAAATACGCAAGGATTAGACCAAACCTGCGCCCTAGTGATCGCCTGATATTTTACCTGTGGTAGTCCGGCTTGCTCAAAGGCCATTTTCATGGCGATTTTATCCATCCCCATTGCCGAACCTAAAACTCCAGAACCCACAAAGGGGACTTGCATCAAGGTGAGTAACCCTTGAATTGTCCCATCTTCACCGTTGGGGCCGTGGAGAACGGGAAACCAAACATCCACTTGGGCAACTTGAGAGGGAGATTGCCACTTGCTGAAGGTTTGGGCTTGAGGGTTGGATGTCAGATTTCCAACAGATGTTGATTGTTCCGATTCCAGAAGCGGAGTGCCGGTTGCTAAAACCTTTTCGGGTACTTCTCCTGCAAGCCAGCGGCCATCTTTTTGGATGTAAAAAGGCAATATTTCGTACTTATTAGCATTTTGCTCTGCACTCAAGGCTTTAGCGATCGCCCCTGCTGATTTGATTGAAACTTCATGTTCTCCCGAACGACCGCCAAACAGTAACCCCACGCGTAGCTTAGTCATTTTCGGTTCCTCGACACTTCTCAAGGAGATAGCGTATCATAACCTACAAAAGTTGCCATCTTTTTCTATATTATTTTTTGTCTGTTTAAACCCTGGCTACAAAAACTCTACTATTTGAGGTGTCAAATTATAGCGATGTCTGACGACAAGCCGCAACTCTTGGAGACGCTCTGCAAATGCGTCTACGCTCGTTTGTATCCAATACATTCTGACCTCATTTTTTAAAAGGCTAGAGTGTTAACAATTCAAAATTCAAAATTAATTACAAAAATGCGATAAATCATCACAAAGACGCGATAAATCATCACAAAGACGCGATAAATCGCCGTCTCTACAATAATCAGTCTTTTTTTTGTAGAGACGGTAATTCATTGCGTCTCTTGCCTTGACCAATTAAACCAATCGTGTTTTCAGCTACAGTTATATTCTAGGAAAGTGGGCAACAATCAATATTGATAAATAACTAGAAATGCAGCTTTACCTGTGAAAGATGCTGCCGTTTCATGAAACCCAGAATTATTGTTTGTGGCTTAGGACGTACCGGATATAAAACCTTTCGTCTGCTGAGACATCAGGGAGCCTTCGTTGTTGGTATTCACCACCAATCTATCCCTGGCGAAACAGCAGGAGATGTGATTGTTGGTGATTTACAAGCAGCTTCCACCCTGACAGCAGCCGGAATTCAACAGGCACACACTTTAGTCATCGCTGGTTCTAAAGATGCTGTGAATTTGTCTATTATGATGCAAGCGCGGGTGCTGAATCCCCAGATTCGGATTATCAACCGTTTTTATAATACAAATTTGGGCGAACGCTTAGATCAAAGTTTGCCAGACCACTTGAGTATGAGTGTTGTCGGATTAGCAGCACCCGTATTCACCTTTGCAGCACTGGGAAACCAAGCGATCGGACAAATCAAATTATTTCAGCAAACTTGGCCAATTCACGAAGAATACATTGATGAAAACCACTTGTGGAAGGGTAGAAAGCTGAGTGAATTGTGGTCAGACCGATCGCGGATGCTAATTTATTACTTGCCAGTCAAAGGTGAGATGGATTTGGTGTCAGCTGTCATATCTGGACAAGAGATCCAAGTAGGCGATCGCTTAATTGTCGGCACCCAACCCCCCATCCGTTCTCCTCGCAGATCATTGATTAGAAAAATACTGAAAGTATTGACTAATTTTAGGCTGTTTCAGCAACATGGGCAATCGGTAGTGGTGGGTGCTATTGTCCTATTGGCGGTGATTGCGATCGCTACACTCACCTATACGTCGGCTGAGTTAAGTTTGTCTCCTGTGGATGCTCTATATTTTTCTGTAGGTATGATTACTGGAGCGGGTGGTAATGACAAAGTAGTGGAAAATGCTCCTAACAGTATTAAGTTATTTACTGTTGTAATGATGCTGGTGGGAGCAGTGGTAATTGGTATTTGGTATGCCATGCTCACCGATTTTGTCTTAGGAAGCCGCTTTAAGCAATTTTGGGATGCAGCCAGAATTCCCCACCGATATCACTACATTGTCTGTGGCTTGAGTGGTATTGGAGTCAGAATTGTCCAGCAACTCCACGCTAGCGGACATGAAGTTGTAGTGGTTGAACCAGACTCCAACAACAAATATATCAACACCGCCCGCGAACTCGGTATCCCTGTCATTCAGGGCGATGCCAGTTTTCGCACAATCCTTCAAGCCAGCAATATACACTCTGCCGCCGCAGTGCTGGCTGTTACTAGCAATGATGCTACCAATCTGGAAATTGCCCTCAAAGCCAAAGGCTTGACACCCAGCATTCCGGTGATTGTTCATTATGCCGATCCCGATTTTGCTGGCATAGCCCAACAGCTATTTGGCTTCGAGGCCGTACTCAGTCCGGCGGAATTGGCTGCCCCAGCTTTTGCGGCGGCGGCACTAGGGGGACGCATCCTCGGTAATGGCATCACAGCCGATAGTCTCTGGGTAGCTTTTGCCACTGTGATTACACCTTCACACGCCTTTTGTGGTCAGTGGGTGAAAGATGTCGCCATGTCTGCCGATTGTGTACCTCTGTACGTAGAAACCAATCACCAAACCCTACACGGCTGGGATTTGTTAGAAACTAACCTCCATAATGGAGATGTTTTATATATGACGATGCCAGCGACGCGGCTATATCAATTGTGGCGGGACGAGCAAGTTTGCGAATCTCACACTTAACCGCATCTGGAAAACCTCTCTCTAAATCTCTTTCCTAAAAGTCTACAGTGTACACACAAGTCTGAAATAGCTGATTAACCAGGGTTTTACCCCAATACAGTTCAGTTAAGCATTTCTTTCTTCTCTTTGCGTCCTTGGCGTCCTTGGCGGTTCGTTAAAAAAATTGACTTTGACAAAAAGTTTTAGCCTTAAGTGAACCGTATTGGGTTTTACCCCACCCTAACCCTCCCCGATATATTGGGGAGGGAATTAGATTTCCTGTTTCCCCCCAATACATCGGGGGGATTAAGGGGGGTAATTCGACTTGTGTGTACACCGTAGCCTAAAAGGAGAGAGACTTTGAACAAAGTTTAGGGGTTTAATCGTGCCCAAGGAGATTGACGATCGCTGTCGCTAAATCCACAGGATCGACCGGTTTAGGTAAGTGTTTTTGAAATCCTGCGGCCATTGCTTGGTTATAATTAATTTCTCCTGCATAAGCAGTCAAAGCGATCGCCGGAATTTGCCCACCTTGCTCTTTTGGTAATTTTCTCACCTCGCGCAGCAACATATAGCCATCCATTAAGGGCATTCCAATATCGCTTAACAGAATATCTGGCAATGATCGGGCTAATGTTTCCAGCGCTTCATCTGCTGATTCAACTGCTGTTACAGTCGCGCCATATTGTTCCAGCACAAAGCTAAAAAACTCTCGCACATCAGCTTGATCGTCTACAAGCAGTATTTGCACTCCAGCAAGTAATATGTCGTCATTACTCAGTTCTGCTTGAGAAGCGTCACCACTGCTAACTCGCAACTCAGAATTTTTGAGCAAAGGTAGTCTAACTGTAAAGGTAGCTCCTTGTCCTTCTCCCAGACTTTCTGCCTGAACTGTACCACCATGAAGTTCTACTAGATGGCGCACAATTGCCAATCCTAACCCCAGTCCACCAAATACTCTGGTTGTTTTGGCATCTGCTTGGCGGAAGTAATCAAAGACGTAGGGCAAAAATTCCGGGTTGATGCCTTTACCTGTATCAATCACCTGGATTTGAGCATCTAACCCAACTTGCTGTAGACGCACTTCTACTTGTCCATCTGTGGGTGTGAATTTAACGGCATTGGAGAGAAGATTCCACATTACTTGTTGCAAGCGATCGCTATCGCCGAGAACTTTGCCGATATCATTACTTAAGACCGTTTTAATTTCAATTGATTTAGCTTCTGCTGCCAAACGCACCGTTTCTAATGCAGCTGCGATCGCTACTTTCAAATTCACTGCATAGAGATTTAAGCTAACTTTACCTTGTAAAATCCGCGAAACATCAAGTAAATCTCCAATTAATTGGGTTTGTAATTTGGCATTACGCTCGATTGTTTCCAAAGCCTTGATTTTAGTGGCTTCGTCAAACTTGCGGGTTCTAAGTAACTTTGCCCACCCTAAAATTGGATTCAAGGGAGTTCGGAGTTCATGGGAAAGGACAGCGAGAAATTCATCTTTAATGCGGTTGGCTGTCTCAGCTTTTGCCCTGGCAGTCTTTTCAGCTTCGTAAAGTTGAGCGCGGGCGATGGCTTGGGCACACTGTTGTCCCAGTGTCAACATAAATCCCCGGTCTTCTTCATTAAATATTTGGGCAGTGGCAAAGCTTAATCCTAGTGCCCCAATTACTTTGCCTTCTGCTATCAAGGGAATGGCAGCCCAGGCATTATTCCCGGTGAGAGCGACTCCATCTGCTAAGTTGGGATATTTAGCAATCATGGCTGCTAAATTTTCTAAAAAAATCGGCTGCCTAGTTCTGACTGTTTCCGCTACTTGGTTAAGTGCTGTGATGGGATAATTTGCCCAGGTATCTATGAGGGATTGCGGATAGCCAATTGCTTGCACCAATTTCAGGGTAGTATCTCCCTCAGTCAGTAAGACAATGCAACCAGCAGTGGCTTTCAAGGTGGCAATCCCTTGATTAACCACCACATCAGCCACCTGTTCGGGAGTTAGTGCTTCCGAGAGGGCGGCAGTTATTCTTTGTAAAAGGATGGTGCGATTGACAGACCGTTCAGCTGCCTGTTTTGCCTGTTGAGTTTCCTGGTAAAGTCTAGCGTTGTCGATGGCTGTGGCCGCCCGACGAGCAATATCCTCTGCGAAAGCTAAATCTGCCTCTCCGTAATAACGCCCAGAATCGGCTGTAGTAAAAGATATTGAGCCGAATAATTGCCCACGGGAGTAGAGGGGAACTAGCATCAGAGAACGAATCTCTAAACTGGACAGCAACTGATGATGTACCTGATCTTCGGCGAACCCTGCGATCAACGAATCCGAAAATTCTGGATGAAAAACGGATTTTCCTTCCTTTAAACTGAAGAAAATTGAACGTCTTCGCTTGGTACTCCTAGGATAAAGCCGTTGTAATTCCTCCATGATCTTGGTTTTGATGGGGTAAGCACTAGCGATCGTCAGATTTTGAACTAACTGATCTTCCGTAAAAATATCGACAACACACCAGTCTGCTAGGGTGGGAACGGCTAGATGGGCGACGTTCTTCAAAACGACTTCATAATCTAAGGAAGCAGCTAGTAAGGCGCTGGATTCTAATAAAAATTGTTGCGTGGCTTCTACTCGTTTGCGATCGCTAATATCCTCGATAATCGCCAAACCATGCTTTGGTTTACCCTCAGCATCCCAAACTGCTGATGCAGTCACCTTCACCCACACCAGGGAACCATCTTTATGAATGTAGCGTTTCTCTAAAGAATAACCATTGATTTCCCTGGCTAATACTTGTCGAGCATAAAGCCGATCAACTTTCAGGTCGTCAGGGTGAGTAATATCTTGAAAACTCAACTCGATTAATTCTTCTACGCTGTACCCAGTAATCTCACAAAAAGCCGGATTCACCTGGAGAAATTGTCCATCTAATGCAAGTAGGGTAATACCTACGGTGGCCTGATTGAAGATGGTGCGGAATCTTTCTTCACTTTCCCGCAAGGCAACTTCTGTTAGCTTTGCTACTGTCACGTCTGCTAAAATAATTCCAATTCCTACCGTTTCACCCATTGGGTTGTTGACTGGGTAATAGTTGCCTAGCCAGTAGCCGTAACGTCTGGGTTGTTGCCTCGTTTCACCGCTAATTTCCACATTCAGCAGGGGTTCTCCAGTATCCAACACTCGCTGTAACTGCGGCTCCAACTCCGCCGCCATTGCTGGTAAGACTTCCCCTAATTTGCGTCCGAGATGCTCTTCTATGGTGAAACCGTTAATGTCAGCGAAAACTTGATTAATTCGGATATATCGCAGTTCCCGATCCAAAAAGCATACAGCAACGGGAGCGGCTTCTAGGAGCGCATCTAGAAGAGATAGAGATTCGGCATAATGAATTAAAGCTTGTTGGATATCTCGATAAAGTTGAGCATTTTCTACTGCTAAGGCAGCACGATGGCTAATATCTGTTGCTAAAGTGAGGTGAGTGCGATCGTAGCGACGGTTTGATTCGGCGCTGACAAAACTGATGCACCCCAATACTCGCCCTTGTGCGACTAATGGCACAATTATCACAGACTTCATCCCCAATTGCCGAACCAGTTCTAAGTCTTCCTGATTCTGAGTATTTGCCACTAATAGCGAGTCAGGTATCTCTGAGATTAATTCGCTTTGCCCAGTTTGCAGTACTCTAGTAATTGCACTTGCACCCTTGTAATCTTTCACATACTCCTGAAGTTTACGCGCCAACTCCGTTTTCGATGGGTCTGCATGGGCAATGGGTAGGCGGCGAATGGAACCATCTTCATTTAAAATGTCAACGCTACACCAGTCAGCAAGCTGGGGTACTGAGATTTTGGCAATCTGTTCTAAGGTTTGTTCATAATCTAGGGAAGTCGAAAGTACACTACTAATTTGGGCGATATAACGCAGTCTTTCTTCAGCCTGCTTGCGCTCAGTAATATTCACACCTGCACAGGTAATACCCTGAATGTTATTATCTGCATCCTTTAGTGGTTCAACTAGTAAATCATAGTAACGGTCTTCTCCACGAATTGTCAGATAAACCTCTTCACGGGTTGCCACACCAGTCTCTATTACCTTCAGCTTAATTGCGCCCAATTGCTCTGCTACTATAGCTGGAAATAATTCATCATCAGACTTACCTAACATTTTCTCAGCAGCGTCTAGACCTTGAGGATTATGAATCCACTGATATCGTAAATTGCGATCCTGCTGAAAGATCACGATATCTGAACTACTTAAGGCTAATCGAAATCGCTCTTCACTAACTCTCAGCTTTTGGAGATTTTCATCCCCCCGTCTTTTAGCAGTCTTTAATGCCTCACAGATGAGACTAAAGAGCAATCCTTGTAATACAAACAATCCAACTCGCACAGAATTTGATAGATCAAAACTTAGCTCATAAACTGGCGGTAGGAAGAAGTAATTGCTCAGTAGCGCAGACAAGCAAGTTGCTAAAAGCCCTGATTTCAAACCACCATACCAGGCACTCACCATTACAGCGCTAAAAAACAGCAAAAAAGGAGTTCCATTCATGCTTAACCAAGGGTCTAGCATCAACATTAGCACTAGTGCAATTGCGACACTTAATACAACAATGCCATAACGCAATAATTGGGAATAATCAATATGGGGCATGAAAATGTCTTAGAACAACCAATACTTATTGCAGAGGCTTTACATACCCTAAGCTAGTTTACAAATTTTAGTAACTTATCCACAGATAGATTTTTATTTAGTTGGAAAAATATCTTTTGTTAGAAGCTAATTTCTCCAAAATATAGTATGCTGATGAGAAAATTATTGTTAATTTTATATATAGCAATCATATTTTGTTTGTAAAGACCAAGAGCCTCAGATCCCGTCTAATGCACTTCCAACAAATAAATTATCCAATCTTGTGGGGTGGGCAACATGAGCGCCTTTGGCTGTGGGCGGGTGAGACACCCACCCCACAAGAAATATTTGAGTATTTTTTTATTTGGAAGTCCCTAATGCACTATTTTAGCTGTGTCGTTCCAGTCGGGTATGTTAGCAGGGCGTAACGCACCATTCCAAGCTTGTGCAATCTCAATCAAAATCTCAATCTAAAATCTCAATCTAAAATCTAAAATTCTCTAACAGATGTCCTTCAGCACTGCTACCAATTTTTCAATATGTACTGCTTGATGAGTTGCCATTAAAGATATTCTGAGGCGACTTGTGGGCACTGTGGGAGGACGAATTGCTGGGGCAAAAATGCCAACATCTTTTAGCTGTTTTCCAACTTTGAGGGCATCTGTGGCACTGGGCAATTGAAAACATAATATCGGTGATTCTGAAGGCAGTAATTTTAAGTTAGGTAACTGTTGTTGCAGCAAACTTTTCAAGTAATGTACATTTTGCCACAATTGGGCACGGCGTTGCGGTTCTTGTTGCACTATCTTGATTGCTGCTAAGGCTGCTGCCGTATCAGCAGGTGAAAGCCCAGTGGTGTAAATCCAAGTGGGTGCGCGGTTACGCAAAAAGTCAATTAGGGCGCTACTCCCCGCTACGTACCCGCCTAAACTACCCAAAGCTTTACTCAAGGTGCCAACTTGAATTAATTGCTTTCCTGTACACCAAAAATGTTCCACACACCCAGCGCCAGTTTTGCCTAGTACCCCAGTTGCATGAGCTTCATCGACTAGCAGCATACAGCCAAATTCATCAGCAAGATCCAACAGTGCGGGCATTGGACATAAATCACCATCCATGCTGAAGACGGTATCAGTAAGAATCAAACAGCGTCGGTAGTTTTGCCGATGTTGACTCAACTGAGTTTTGAGAATTGCAATATCACAGTGCGGATATTCTATAACTGCTGCACCGCTAAGAATCGCTCCATTTTTCAGACTGGAATGATTGTACTGGTCAGAGAGAATTAAATCACGCTTGCCAACAAGGGCGGTAATTGCACCCAAATTAGCTAGATACCCGGAACTAAATACCAAGGCATCTTCTGTTTGTTTGGTAGATGCGATCGCCTCCTCTAACTCCCTATGTAATTCTCGATGCCCACTGAGTAATCTAGAACCAGTGCTACCAGTGCCAAATTGGGCGATCGCAGCAGTGGCAGCTGCAATTAATCGCTGATCTCCGGTAAGTCCCAAATAGTCATTACTGGCAAAATTAATTACCTCTTGCCCAGCTAAAACCACCGTTGCACCCGGACGACCGTGGATTGTTTGTACTGAACGATACCAGTCTGCCCGATGAATTGTTGCTAAGGACTGTTCTAGCCAAGCATAAGGATCGGTGGGCATGGGGAGTGGGGAGTGGGGAGTGGGGGAGATGGGGAGTGGGGGAGTGGGGGAGATGGGGAGTGGGGGAGATGAGGGAGTGGGGGAGATGAGGGAGATAAGGGAGAGAATAACTAATGACCAATGACCAATGACCAATGACCAATGACCAATGACCAATGACCAATGACTAATGACTAATGACCAATGACTAATGACCAATGACTAATAACTAATGACTATTAAGTTCGCTACTGAGATGAGCGATGGCTTGTTTAATCCAATCTTCGACGTAGGCATCTTTGGGTAGTCCGATGTCTTCACTCACCACATGCAGGGCGTGACTGACCTCATGGGCAGTATATCCCAAGGCGAAGAGGGTCATTTGCACCTCTTCGAGAATTCCTGGTGCTGGTCCACCTGTGGCGACGAAGAACCCAGCTGATTTGCGCCACTCGACTAATTTGCTTTTCAGTTCCAAACAGATGCGCTCTGCGATTTTTTTACCCACACCCGGAGCCTGAATTAAGATTTGTGTATTGCCAGCGATAATTGCTTGGACTAAATCTGGTAGTTCCAAAGTGTCTAAGAGTGCGATCGCTAAGGCTGCACCAATACCTGTGACACTCAGCAATTGGCGAAATAAATCGCGTTCGGCGGGCGAAGCAAAGCCATATAGAAAGGGCACTTCTTCCCGAATTTGGAAATGGGTAAAAATTTGCGTCACTCCTCCCGACTCTGGTAAGTGGTTTGCTAGCCGTTGGGGAACTTGCAAATCATACCCCAAGCCATTCACTTCCAGAGTCAGGATCACACGATTAGCGCCAATTGTTTGGATACCAGCGACTATACCTTTTAGATAACTAATCATTACAAAAAACCAAAATAATTTAAGCCTTCGATAATTCCACCTGCACAAAAACATGAAGCCAGGTAGCGATGGGTAGCGGGATACTCATCATGCCATTGGAGTAACTCTTTTCGGGCATTCCCCACAATGATTCCCCGTTCGTTGCCTACAGCAAATAAAGCAATATCATTACCTGAATCACCACAGACAACTGTTTGTTCTACTGCAAATTTCCACTTTTGACGTAAAAACTGCATTGCCTGACCTTTATCGCTGCTATGGGGTACAATGTCAAGGTCAATACCGCTACTGTAGATTAACTTTACATTTAATTTAAATTTCTGCAACTCTGCTTCAAGTTCTGATATCACTCTGACAGATACTTCTTGTTCTAAGAAAAAACTTACTTTGAAGGGACGCTGTTCTGAATCTGGTTGTAGAACTAACTCAGGGTATGTCCTGGTAATAGATAATACAGTTTCCCGTTCCCATCCCGGAGAGATGATTTCTGACCAATCTGAGTCTGGAATATCACTACCATTAAGGTAAATTTCTGTACCCACAGAAAGAACGAGGGCATCGGGTTGCAAAAGATTTTTTTGACCTTGGAGTTCTTTGTAAAGCACAGGCGATCGCCCAGTAGAATAAACAATTTTAGTGCCGTATTCTTGGCGATGTCTCTTCAGCAGTTGATTTAGTTCTGGCAAAGCGCTGTCATCCCCCACAGTGCGATATACGAGGGTGTCATCTAGATCGGTTACAAAAAGAAATGGTTTCATGATTAGACCTCTTGCAAAATTTCGTTATTCTACCGTTTAAAAAGTAAAAAGATAATCCCCATAAATAAATTTAGGGGATTTAATAATGACGTATTATTTCTCTCTACGAGACGCAATCATGCGAACGCGCTACGCCACGAAGCTTGATGACTCGCTTGCCGCCGGCGCTATCGTTATAAATGTTTTTATTTGATTCCATAAATAAATTTAGTTGCTCTCAAACCATTTTTCTTTTTCTTGATGAGTGCCTTTTTACTTTTGCCTTGTTCGGTGAAGAGACTTTACAAAATATATAGTGTCCCAATACTGCTCGGATAAGCAGGGGAGGCAGGGGAAGCAGGGGAAGCAGGGGAGGCAAAACTCTTCCCATGCCCCCATTTCTCCCCCTGCTCCCCCTGCTTGCCTCAACCAAGAAATTCCTTAACCGAGCAGTATTGTATAGTGTCCGCCTAAATAGCCCAATCAAAAAACCTATACCTCTGCGAGTTGAAAAGGTACAGACTTAAAATCTTGTTCAAAACAGAGAGGTTGGTCGAACTCACTTTAAAATAAGGATTTTATTTTTGGACTACGTCCCCAAGTGCAGGTGTACGCGCAAAATTTCTTGAATTACCTGTTGTACAGCTTCTTTACTCAAGCTGCCATCTACCCGCACAATTCGTGAGGGATGGGATGCTGCTAAATGTGCGTATCCTTGCTGAACGCGCCGATGAAAAGCGATTGTTTCCTGTTCAATGCGATCTAGTCCTACTTGGACTAAGAGCTTGCGGGCTAGTCCGACTTCGACATTGACATCTAACCAAATAGTTAGATCGCTCTCTAAACCACTAGTAGCAATATTGTTAAGCTGATTGATTAAATTCATGTTAAGACCGCGACCATATCCTTGATAGGCAATGGTAGAGTCAGTGTAGCGATCGCATAAAATATGTTTCCCGGTTGCGAGATTTGGTTTGAGTTCTTGTTCAACGTGTTGCGATCGGTCAGCAGCATACAACAAGAGTTCTGTCAATTCTGCAACTGGCTCGCCCTGAGCGGAGCCGAAGGGTTTATCCTCTGCCTTTTCTAGTAGCAAGCGGCGAAGATGTAAACCTAAGTCTGTTCCCCCTGGTTCACGAGTTACTACCACAGAAACACCTAGACTTTCCAACCACTCAGAACAAAGCTGTATTTGGCTGGTTTTGCCACAGCCTTCCACCCCTTCAAATACAATTAATTTGCCACCCATGCTTTTTTGTTCGCTGCAATAAACTGATTCGCTGACGTCTCATCAAGAATAGCGCGAAGTGTAAAATCTTAACCTGTAATATAATGTCCGCTTGAATACTTACTAAACCCGAAGAACCCCACCCTGCCAAAGCTGCGCTTTGTCTCCCCTCCCCGCCTGCGGGGAGGGGGTTGGGGTTGGGGGTGGGGTGCAATGACTGTGGGAATCATAACTAATTATGCGGACATGATATAATTGCGTAGGCGTAGCCCATTGTAGATATCGCTGTCTATGATTTAGTTTCCTGAAAATTTCTCTAACTTAAACGGTACAGTATCTCGCCAGCCTTTGGCACAAGCAAGATGCCTTCATCCTCTCGGTTAGCCCATTCTGCTGGTCGAATAGTAGCGGGATCGCAATAATTTAAGTTATGAGCAGCACAGCGTTCAGCAGAAATACCAGTAGCTAAAGTGACGCGAATCCGTGCTTGTTCCCCTTCTATAGGATCAAAAGTACCCATCCCTTTTAAGTGAGTACTATGTGCCAGCACTCCAGCAGGATACTCTTGGAATTTATGCCACTGTTGGAGGAAGTAATCCCGGACATGATAGCCAACTTGGGATAGAATTTCGCCGTATGTATAGCTAAACTCGGTAATGTGAGGAGCATATATAATTACTTCACCTCCGTCGGCCACTACTGGCTCTAACTTGTACATTCCTTTTGCCGCAGTCCAGATATCATCATACATTTGGGGCATTACTGAAAGCACTTGTTTAAAAGGCTGATCGACATATTTAATATGCAGTTTGGCTGATAATTTTGCAGCAGCTTCCCAGGCTGATTCTGGTTGATCTATATAAAGTCCAGCTAACTGATTTGTTTTGGGTGCGACCACCATCGCCAAACAAAGCTTCGGGGTAGAAATCAGGCTAGCAGCTCGGTTAATCAACCGCCGAACTGGTGTTATTCCCGGTGTACCAATAATTTCGTAACAGGTGATTAAAGCACCTAACCAATGTGAGACATTAATTACTTCCTGACCACTAATGCCGGGAAAAAAATATTTATTCCCACCAGAGAAACCGACAACTTCGTGGGGGAAAACCGGGCCGCAAATCACGATTAAATCATAAGCTTTTACAAGTTTATTAACACGCACCTCAACTAACTGATGAAGCATTCCACCGCTAATTTCTGCTATTTCATCTGCCGAGATGACTCCACAAGAAATAAAGGTATCTGGCTCATTCCAAAGGTGGTTAAAGATGCGAACTTTTTTAAAAGTTGTTTCTCGCTCTTCTGGTGTCACTCCCACCAAGTGATTGATTTGTTCTTCACTCATGGGATTATGTGTACCCAGAGCAATTAAAAAATCCAAAGCCGCTACTCTTTTACTCAACTCCTGATGAAGTAATCGAAACATTTGCGGGATGGGAGCAGTGCGGGTACTATCTGGAATTAACACCAAGATGCGCTGTCCATCTAATTTCGGGTCTGCTAAAGCTTGATGAACTAGCCCGGAAACTTGCTCATCTGAAAGTGTCCCGTTATTTACAGCCAGTGAATACATGATTAAACTCCACTGTAGATACTAAATCCACCATCTACCGGCACAACTACCCCGTTGACGAAACTAGAACCAGAACTACATAACCAAATCAAGGTGCTGAGTAATTCATCCGGTTTTCCGAAACGTCCGGCGGGCGTATGGTCAATGATTTTTTGCCCGCGTTCTGTTAAGCTGCCATCAGAATTTAGGAGTAAATCCCGATTTTGTTCCCCAATAAAGAAACCTGGCGCGATCGCATTTACTCGCATTCCATCACCATACTTTTGGGCCAGTTCTACGGCTAGCCAGCGAGTAAAGTTATCTATCCCCGCTTTAGCGGCTGAGTAGCCAACCACACGGCTAATCACCCGAATGGCAGACATAGAAGAAATATTGACAATGCAACCGTGGGGTTGATCTGTTTCGACCATTGCTTGACCAAAAACTTGGCTGGGTAGTAGAGTACCGAGTAAATTGAGGCTAAGCACTTCCTCAAAAGCAACGCGAGGCATATCAAAAATAGTCGCATCAGGAGTAATTGTGGCAGCAGGAATATTACCGCCAGCCATGTTTACCAAGATGTCTATTTTACCCCAATGCTGTAGGATAACATCTCTGGCGATTTCTAATTGGGAGCGATCGCTAACATCTGCTACCACAGCGATGCTTTCTCCACCGTTAGCAGTAATTTCAGCCACTACCGCGCCCGCTCGTGCTTCATTGCGACCCAAAACGACGATTCGCGCTCCCGCAAGAGCCAAACCCCGTGCCATAGCCCCACCAAGTACACCAGAACCGCCTGTGATTACTACCACCTGCTCCTTTAAGCTAAAAAGTTTATTTAAAATCAACTCTGGCATCAATAAATTCCCCCGCTCATTTAAATTCGTAATTAAAAAAGTCAATATTTAATCTGGGTTTACAGGTTTATTGTGTAGCTATAACTAACCCTTTTCAGGTAGGTAAAAATTCTCCAAAATTAATTCCTCTTATCTCTGTGTTCTCTGCGTCTCTGTGGTTAAATAACTTATAATCTAATACGCTTGGGTTAAGGATTATTGGTCTTTGAAGACGCGATAAATCGCGTCTCTACAATCAGCGATAAATCGCGTCTCTACAATCAGCGATAAATCGCGTCTCTACAATCAGCGATAAATCGCGTCTCTACAATCAGCGATAAATCGCGTCTCTAC
>NZ_JBALEK010000072.1:0-39684 GCF_036917815.1 Nostoc sp.
ACAACTCTTGGAGAGGCTGCGCCAACGGCAACTCTTGGAGACGCTACGCGTAGCAAGATCCCCGAAGGGGTACGCTCAGTACAAGTGCCCAATACAACTCTTGGAGAGGCTGCGCCAACGGCAACTCTTGGAGACGCTACGCGTAGCAAGATCCCCGAAGGGGTACGCTCAGTACAAGTGCCCAATGCCCAATACTTCTCTTCTTAGGCTGCGCCAACGGCAACTCTTGGAGATGCTACGCGTAGCAAGATCCCCGAAGGGGTACGCTCAGTACAAGTGCCCAATGCCAATTAAGAACTAGAGACAAAGCGATCGCGCCCCCTATCCTTTGCTTGGTACAGCGCTTTATCTGCCAGCACAATTAAATCGGAAGGTGAGGATTCCCAAGTGGGGACAACAGTTGCCACGCCCATACTAAGGGTGACATGCTGACTCACCTCAGACCTGTCATGAACAATTTGCAAATCTTTGACTCCTGCTTGTATCGCTTCGGCAATGTGAACCGCACCAGATACAGGGGTGTCTGGCATAATCACAGCAAATTCTTCGCCACCATAACGCGCTACTAAATCCTGATGTTTTTGTACCTTAAGGCTTAAGACAGCACCCATCTTTTGTAAACAGATATCTCCAGCAGGATGGCCATATCTATCGTTATAAAATTTAAAAAAGTCGATATCACACAAAATCATCGACAAAGGAGATTCCTGTTGTGCGAGATAAATCCACTGAGTATTCAGATAATCGTCAAAGCGGCGACGATTAGCCAACTCAGTTAACCCATCTACATTGGCAAGGTGATGCAAAGCTTGGTTTGCCGCCTCTAATTGTTTGTATACTTGCGCTTGCTGTAGCAGTCGCCGCAACCGTTGACGCAATACAGGCCAGTGAATTGGCTTAGTAACGAAATCAGTCGCTCCCACCTCAAAAGCATGGTTTACGGATTGCTCATCGTCCAAGCAGGTGATCATCAATATGGGAGTGCGCTCCCATATCTTGGAGATGATAGTATTCTTCAGGGTCGAGTCGCTATCAAAAGTGGCAAGGGCTGATATTAAATTATTCCTGGCAATCTGGAGCAAATGCTTACAGCAGGTAAAGCCATCCATTACAGGCATTACAGCATCTAGCAAAACTATATCCGGTTTAATAGTCTGGTAAGCATCTAAACATTGCTTACCATCATTGACCTCGACCACTCGATAACCTTCTTGTTCCATAGCTTTACGCAACAATACTCGGATGGTCTTGTCATCATCAGCCACCAGAATCAGTGGCGGTTGCTTAGTTGAAAGAGGAAATGGGCTTATGCCTGACATGAATTGCGTTCCACTTGCGGGACTATCCTGAAAAAGGCTGTACAACTTGATCGCATGGGAGCGATCGCTCTTCTCATCAATGCCCGGATTTGTGGCAAAGATGAGTCTGGCTTCACAATCAACTGTTTTTTGACAACAGATTGATCAATGTTCTTGAGCCAAGCAAGCGGCAGATAACTAAGTTGCATAGACAATGTATAATTGGAACACGAAGGCGATCGTTACCTTTTCCTTCGGTTATGGTTATCGGAGGAAATGTTACTTTTATATTTCCCCAATCTCAAAGTCAAATTGCAATTTTTTTGAGAATTGCAAATGTACACCTTAATTATTGAGTTTTGTAGTTAGTTTAGAAACCTAGCGAGACAGGGCAAAGCAGTTGCCAAAGTCCGCTCAGAGGATAGCTAATCCAAAACACTAATATCACCTGACTTAAATTTATTTTGTCTATCCGGCAACCCTTGCCGAGGTTTAGTATAATTACATAAGATTGAGATTAAGCTGATTGCAAAGCTTTATTCTCCAGTCACTCCAGGTTAAGAAATTCAGTAAAAATTCTGATTCACTTCGGTTGAGTATATCTATTACAACTTGCCGTAAATCCAGCTACCATCTCAATTAACTAAACGAGTAGGGGCAATTCATGAATTGCCCCTACTCAATTAATAATTTATTACAGAAAAATCAAACCCTATTTACATTCACTAAGTCTTGAATATGCCCGACTCATTAATGTATCAGCAGGATAACTTTGTTGTTCTAGAAACAAATCAACCAGAACAATTTTTGACAATATCAGAGTTATTAGAAAAGCTCAAAGCAAATCTCCAACAACTTATAATTCAAGATTTGCCACCTGACTTGCAAAAGTTTGATACCGTAGAAGCTCAAGCACAATATTTACTCGACACCAGTTGCGAATTAGATATTGGTACTGGTAAATATTTACAGTGGTATGCAGTTCGTTTAGAAAAGTAACTTTTTGGTCAGTCGTCTACGAAGCACCTTACTTTTCACGTTATGTGGAAAAGCTAACGATGCGTTATCCAGAACCCTTGTAGATAGACGTAGCAGTGCTACGTCTATAGATTAATTTTTCACAGATGACTCATTGACTATTGACTCTTTTGGAATATTAATTAGCGCTAGCTCAATTGTATTTTCAGATGGCTGCGTTATTTGAATCTCCAATCCAGGTCCAAAATAGTTGGTCATTTTTTCCTGCTTTTTTTGCCACACATCAATTGGTATTAGCGGTGAATCAAATTCTAAAATTAGGGCATAGCCCCCATTAACTTCTGTTTCTCGCAACCCTGTGACTGTTGGCCGTTCCTCATCTGTGGGACTCAAACCCAGAAAAGAAAGTGTTGTATCTAAATGAGCATCTTGACCGTAGCAATATCGAGTGATGTCTTTGCGAATTTTATTTTGAGTATCAGTTGCTTGCTGCTGGCGCAGTATCAATGCTGATGGTGACGTAGTTTCAAATGGTACTGGCTTAAGTTCATTAGCTTTCAGCGCCAGCCCTCCCAACAATAGAGGAATACCGTAAAAAAATCCGACAAGATTGAGTGTGGCATTATTATCAGCATAGGCGACGAAGCCAATGATGGTTAATATGCCGCCGATAGTTAAACCGAGTGTTCCCAAAGAGATTTGGCGTAGCATGAGCTTAAATTAGTATAATATCTGAATATCTCAGTTTTGTGATCATCGGCTATGATTGACACTCTCAGGTCTAAAGACACTGAGATTTTTGAATCTAAGAGGATGTTTGAATGTCTTGACCATCAATGCCACAAGCGAAAACCATTAGCTTTTAGGTATATGTTGCAAGAGAACCCTTCTCTGCGAGACGCTCCGCGAACGACTTCTGTACGAGACGCTACGCGAACGCTCAGGGTAAAAGATTTGAGTCTTGGGAACCAGGACTTCTGCCCTTGGAGGGAATGTCAGACCAATAGAACTACAGAGTTCTCTTGGCTATTCCCGATGAATTGGGAAGTCCCGTCCGTCTGACGGCGGGGTAGTTCACATCTAAAGGTAGTTAAAGATGGGAAAAAATAATGGATATACAGACTATAAAAGAACGAATTCTCGCAGTTCAAAGTAAACGCGATTACCTATTAAGCTTACTGGAGCAACCAAACCTGGGAACTTTGAGAGTTGACGTAAATCAGGCTTTGGAAGAACTGGATGAATTAATTGATGAATTTAGACGCACCATTCCGGTAGAGTAGGAATTAGCAACAATTGCGTCGGTTTAACCCTCAACTTCCGGCTATACCGGCGCTCTTTAGTAATATCAACTCCTCAAATCCCCGGAATTGAACTAAGCCTGAGTTAGGGAAGCAAAATAGCTGTATTATTTATCCGGCAACTGAACCATCTCCTGCACGTTGACCTAACTGCCTAACTAAGGTAATTAGTTCGCTTGTCGGCACATCTTTCTTGCAAACGTCATCAAAGCTAGACATTGCCTTTGTACCGTGAAAATTTACATCTTCCACTGAGGAGTAAGCAAGAATCTGGGTGTTCGGAGATATAGCTTTAATGCGACTAGACGCACTCCAGCCATCCATGACTGGCATTTGTAAATCTAGAATAATGACGTCAGGATGGCAACGTCTAACCATTTCTATAGCTTCTTCACCATTACTCGCTAAACCTACTACTTGAATATTTTCCTGTCCAGAAAAAATCAATTGTAAGGTTAAACGAGTCAGTTCGTGGTCATCAACTACTAGAACACGCAAGGTAGAAAGCTCACAGGATAACATTAACATTGAGGGGAAAGACGAAATTATTCAGAATAGCCTCTCTAGTTTATGGGAGCAAGTGCCAGCACTGACTCTATCCTATGGTTGAATATCTTGTGTGAACTCGTGACAAACAACTTAGATAACTGCTCAAAAAATTCAAGTTTCCTAAAAAAACTAAGTTAACTCACATCTTGCACCTACCCCTAGCGATTAGAAATCGCGGCTATACAAACTCTCGTCCGCCTACGCGGACTAACGCAAATCAAGGCTTTTCAACCTGCGGAGGCAGGTAAAGTCTCGTGTAGCCGCGACTTCTAGTCCCCTGGTGCAAGATATAAGTTAACTCATCCCCCGGCTTGAAGCCGGGGGATTTCGAGTCATTGGTCATTAGTCATTAGCACCAATGACTAATGACTAATGACTAAAAACTCCATCCCGCAAGTGGCGTGGAGTTTTTTATGAATTGCCCCTACAGCTTTGATTGTTTTTTACTCAATCAGGTTTGAGGCTACACCACTTGAACGTAATGTCATATTCATGAGAATTTTTTGTGAATTAGCTTCTGGAGAATCATCATAAGGACGGCGTTGAATGTAACTACCATCGGCTTGTAATTCCCAAGCTTGGCGGTTATCTGCGAGCATAATTCCCAGGATTTCTTGCAAGTCTTTAGCAATATCTGGGTCTTTAACTGGGGTAATTACTTCCACTCGGCGATCTAAGTTGCGGCGCATCCAGTCGGCACTGCCGATATAGATTTCTTCCTGAGTATTGTTATGAAAATAAAAAATCCGAGAGTGTTCTAAAAAGCGACCGACAATGCTGATTATATGAATGTTTTCACTAATGTCTTTGAGTCCTGGGCGCAAACAGCAAACTCCCCTGATAATTAAGTCGATTTGCACTCCGGCGCGAGAAGCTTCGTATAATGTGGCGATAGTTTCTGGATCGACTAGGGAATTCATTTTGGCAACAATGCGTCCAGAAAATCCATTTTGAACATTTTCGATTTCGCGGCGAATTAGTGCCAAAAAGCGATCGCGCATATTCACTGGTGCAACCAGCAACTCTCGATAAGACTTTTGCAGGGAGTATCCTGTCAAGAAATTAAATAAATCTGTGATGTCAGCACCCAATTCTTCACGACAACTAAATAATCCCAAATCTGTATACAGTCGTGCAGTTTTAGGGTTATAATTACCAGTGCCAATATGCACGTAGCGACGTATCCGGTCTTTTTCGCGCCGTACCACCATCACGGTTTTACAATGGGTTTTCAGCCCCACTAAACCATAGACAACATGAACTCCAACTCTTTCTAGTCGTTTTGCCCAGTAAATATTATTCTCTTCATCAAATCGCGCCTTTAATTCTACCAGCACAGATACCTGCTTATCATTTTCGGCGGCGGCTATTAAGGCGTTGACGATGGGCGAGTCACCAGAAGTCCGGTAAAGGGTCATCTTGATGGCTAACACATTGGGGTCATAAGCAGCATGGGTAATAAAGCGGACAACTGTTTCTGAAAAGGATTGATAGGGATGGTGTACTAGTAAATCCTTTTCGCGAATCACAGCAAAAAAGTCTTTTCCTTCGTCCGTGTCTACGACATCTGGATTTAAATTCGGTTCCTTCAGCCTTTGTAGGCGTAATGGTACAACAGATTGGCGTAGTGGATCTTTGAGTTCTGGCAATGGCAATGCCATAAAATACATCAAATCTCGCAGTCCCAAAAGACCTTCTACTTCGTAGAGATCATTTTCTGTTAATTCCAAATCTTGCAATAATCGCGATCGCACTATTTCAGGAGTCTGGGATTGAATTTCTAGCCGCACTGGACTTCCACCTAGCCGCCGTTTTCTTAATTCCTGTTCGATCGCTAACAACAAATCATCTGCTTCATCTTCTTCTAAGATCAAATCGGCATCACGGGTAATGCGGAATGGATGATATTCTTGAATATTCATCCCTGGAAATAGGGATTCCAAATTATGAGCGATTACCTGTTCTAAAGGTACTCCAGTCCAGTGGGTAGGTTTTTCGCTGTTCTGATCTCTCAACTCAGGCGGTATGGGTAAAAACCGTGGCAGAACACTAGGAACTTTGACTCTGGCAAAGAATTCTTCTTCGGTGTCTGGGTTTTTGACCACAACAGCCAGATTCAGACTGAGATTAGAAATAAAAGGAAAGGGATGACTAGGATCAACAGCTAGGGGTGTCAAAACTGGAAAGACTTGTTCCTCAAAATAACTGTTGATATGAGTCCGTTGTTTTTGATTTAAATCTATGTAATCCAGAATATGGATGCCGTGATTTACTAGTAAGGGACGAAGTACTTGTTCAAAATGTTGGTGCTGTTTTTTAACCTGGGGAGTGAGGTTAGACCGAATATCGTCTAGCTGTTGTTGTGGTGTCCGACCATCGGGAGTTAACAGGCTGACTTTCGCCTCTACTTGTTGCTTTAAACCAGCAACGCGCACCATGAAAAACTCATCTAAATTAGAGTTGAAGATTCCCAAAAACTTGAGACGTTCTAGAAGGGGCGTGCGATCGTCACAGGCTTCATGTAACACCCTGCCATTAAATTCTAACCAGCTTAACTCTCGGTTAAGATAATATTGTGGATCGCTAAGATTGATGGGGGTAGAGCTTTTCTTAGATTTTGCCATAATGACCTAAGGGCAGGCAGATGTAGCCCATTGAACTGGGGGACAATAAATATAGTAAATTATATGGTGCATCCAATAGCCTCACCAAAATAAGAGCCTACAAAAATTTTGGTAAAACTGGCAAAATAACCCATACATAAGAGGATGTTTTAAAAGTGGTTAGCTGTGATTTTAGGCACTTCTAGATCCCCCCTAACCCCCCTTTTTAAGAGGAACCAGAATCAAAGTCCTCCAATTGCCGCTTTTATAAAAGTCCCAAAAACTTATTTTTCTTGAGTTGCTTTTTTATCCTGAGTTTCCTTAACGGCGGCGGCTATTGGCAATTGCAGATTTTGGTCGTAGATGAACTCTTCTTTAATTGCAACCTCTAATTTGGGTAAACTATTGCTGCTGGCGATGCCATCTTGAACAGGAACGCGCAATGTATAGTTACCAACAGGAACAGCATCTAGACGGTAAAGACCAAATTGGTCGGTAACAGATGATACTACTCGTTTGCCTTGAGCATCAATTAGTTCTACTTCCACATTTGGTATTGGCTGACCTGATACATCAGTAATTTTGCCTGCCATACCATATTCTAATGTTACAGGGAAATCTAACTTCGTCACAGCCGCGCCTGCTACTTCAGCAACTATAGAAGTTTTCCGAACTACAACTTCAATTGGTAACTCGTCTGGGTCTAGTGTAATTACATAGACACCTTCTCGTAAATTGCCGACAAAGAAATTACCTTGAGAATCAATTTGAGCCGCACCAACATCCCGACCTTGGTTGTTGTAAACATGAATAGTCGCTCCACTGAGGTCTGTACCCTTCCTGCCACCTTTAACAGTTTTCCTGAGAATACCGACACAGTAGAAGATGATTACATCGACCTAAAATGGTTTATTCTGACTGGTGAATTACTCTGCTTAACTCACTAAATCTAAATGATGCACAGTAAATAAGATCAGTCCTAAATTTGTCTAGACTAGGATTAGTGCGATGTCTACGACGGGCTACGCCTAAGCAATAAGTTTGCGGTACATATAAGGTAATATATGTAATTTGATTTAGATTTATTAAAAAAAGTTAATGAAAGCTGGACATATTGATACAGAAGCGATGAGGTTAGAAGCCCTCCACCAGTATCAAATTCTTGACACAGAACCCGAAGAAGCCTACGACAATCTGGCTCAGTTAGCGGCATTTATTTGTGACACCCCTATATCCTTGGTAAATTTCATTGATGAAAACCGTCAATGGTTTAAGGCAAAGGTAGGTTTAGATGTATCAGAAATGCCCCGGTGTGTTGGGTTATCTTATCTTTGTCAAGAGCAGCGTAGTGTTGTGGTGGTTCCTGATACCCTAGCTGATGAAAAGTTGGCAAATAATTTAGCAGTGACTGGCTATCCTTATATACGGTTTTATGCAGGTGTACCCTTAATTACCCAGAAGGGAGATGTGCTGGGAACTCTGTGCGTGATTGACCAAGTTCCACGGGAATTGAGCGAAAAACAAGTGGAGGCGCTTGTGGCTCTCAGTCGCCTGGTAATCGACCAATTAGAACTCAGACTGAATGTAACTAAGGTTTCTCAAATTACCGAGAAACTGATGGCGCAAGAGCAAGTAGCCCGCACTCAATCTCAAGCCGACAGAATTCGCATCGCTAATTTGCTCGAAAGCATCAGTGATGGTTTTTTTGCCTTGGATCAAAAGTGGCAATTTACTTATATTAATAGTCAAGCAGAACGACTGTTACAAAAAACCCAGAATGAGCTTTTGGATAAAAACATCTGGGAGGTGTTTCCAGAAATTATCGGCACAACATTCCATCGTGAGTATCACAGAGCAATCTTAGAACAGGTGAGTGTCGAATTTGAGGAGTTCTATCCGCTACTAAACTGCTGGCTTCAAGTCCACGCTTATCCAGCAAAAGATGGCTTGTCTGTTTATTTCCAAGACATTACTCAACGACGGAAAACATCAGTTGCATTACGAGAAAGTGAAGAACGTTGGCAATTAGCATTACATGGTAATAATGATGGTATTTGGGATTGGAACCTCAAGACTAATGAAGTGTTCTTCTCAACGCAATGGCAGGAAATGCTCGGCTATAAAGACCACGAAGTTTCCAACTGTTGGGATGAATGGACAAAACGAATCCATCCCGATGAGCGAGATTGCGTACTTCAAGCTTTCCAAGACCACTTTGCCAAGAAAACACCGTTTTACGTCTGTGAATATCGAGTCCAGTGCCAAGACGGCAGCTATAAATGGATTCTAGATCGAGGACAGGCACTTTGGGACGCATTGGGTGATATAGTGCGGATGGTGGGTTCTTATACAGATATCACAGATCGCAAGCTGGCGGATGAAGAATTAAAAAGGCAAAATCTGCGATCGCAATTATTTGCAGAAATCACTCTGAAAATTCGAGAATCTTTACAAATAGACGAAATTCTTAAAACCACGGTGACAGAGGTACAAAAACTACTACAAGCTGACCGGGTGTTGATTTTTCGGCTTGAGACTGACGGTTCAGGAACAGTGGTACAAGAGGCGGTGCTACCTGGTTGGCCAGTAATTCTAGGAGAAAATATTTTTGACCCCTGTTTTAAAGAAGAATATATAGAAAGATATCGCCAGGGAAGAGTAAATGCCCTTGAAGACATTGAAGCTGCTCATATCCAACCATGCCATCGAAAATTTCTTCAGCAGTTTGCTGTTAGGGCTAACCTCGTAGTGCCAATTCTTGTCAGGGATAGCATTTGGGGTTTGTTGCTGGCTCATCAGTGTGCCGCACCTCGACAGTGGAATCAGTTTGAGACGGATTTGTTACAGCAATTAGGCAACCAAATTGGTATTGCACTATCTCAAGCTCAACTATTAGAAAAAGAAACCCAACAAAGTCAGCAACTTGCACGTTCCAATGCAGAATTAGAACAGTTTGCCTACGTAGCTTCCCATGACTTGCAAGAGCCGTTGCGGATGGTAACTAGTTATTTACAACTGTTAGAGCGGAGATACAAAAATAAACTCGATGCCAATGCCGATCAGTTTATCACCTATGCAGTAGATGGGGCACGGTGGATGCAGATCCTCATCAACGATTTGTTGAACTACTCCCGCCTCAGCAGTCGTGGACAGCCTTTTGTGCCAGTTGATTGTAGTGCTGTATTAGAACAGGTGCTGATTAATCTTCAAATTGCGATCGCAGACCATAGAGCAGTTGTCACTTATGATACTCTACCGGAAGTGATGGCTGATGCTACCCAATTGACACAAGTATTTCAAAATTTGATCGCCAACGCGATCAAATTTTGCCGTCATCAACAGCCACGAATTCACATTGGAGTGGGGAGTAGGGAGTGGGGAGCAGGGGGAGTAGGGGGAGTAGGGGGAGATGAGGGAGCAGGGGGAGTAGAGGGAGTAGGGGGAGATGAGGGAGCAGGGGGAGTAGAGGGAGTAGGGGGAGCAGGGGGAGCAGGGGGAGAAAATACTACCTCATCTCCCTCATCTCCCTCATCCCCCCCAGTCCCCACTCCCCACTCCCCACTCCCCAATCAAAACGAATATTTGTTCTGGGTACGTGATAATGGAATTGGTTTGGAATCCCAATATGCTGAACGCATTTTTATAATTTTTCAGCGCTTGCACGGTAGAGACAAGTATCCAGGTACTGGAATTGGTCTGGCAATTTGTAAGAAAATTATAGAACGCCACGGTGGCCGGATCTGGGTTGAGTCGAAACCAGGTCAAGGCTCGACTTTCTACTTCACAATTCCAGAGAGAACAGGTAAGCAATGGCTAGCACCATAACAGCGATTATGCCTATTGAGGTTTTGTTGGTAGAGGATAATCCTGGTGATGCCCAACTCACACGCATCGCCCTGGAAGATAGCAAAATCTCGATTCACTTGAACGTAGTCGAAGATGGTGTGGAAGCAATGGCATTCTTGCGAAAACAGGGAAAGTATGCTAAGGTATCTCATCCAGATATTGTACTACTGGATTTTAACCTCCCTAGAAAAGATGGACCAGAGGTATTAGCAGAAATTAAAGGAGATGAAAACCTCAAACGAATTCCTGTAGTAGTTTTGACAACTTCTCAAGCTGAAGAGGACATCCTCAAAGCCTATAACCTTTATGCCAACTGTTATATAACTAAGCCAGTAGATTTCGATCAATTCGTTAGAATCGTCCAATCAATAGAAAATTTTTGGTTTGCGATCGTAAAACTGCCGCCGGAGTAGTGGAAATGGCAGGTGAAAATATTAAAGTTTTGTTGGTAGAAGACAACCCTGGTGATGTCTTATTGTTACAAGAGTTATTCAAGGAAGTTACCACAGTTGTAGTTGAGTTAATGCCCGTTGAGCGCCTTGATAAAGCACTAAACTACCTAAAAAACGAAATTTTTGATGTGATTTTGTTAGACCTTTCGCTGCCAGATAGCCAGGGATTGCAAACCTTTGTCATCACTCACAATCAGGCAAAAGCAACCCCAATCATTGTGCTGACGGGTATAAATGATGAAACCCTGGCAACTAGGGCGATGCAAGAAGGAGCGCAAGATTATTTAGTAAAAGGGCAAGTAACTGGAGACTTGCTGGTGCGCTCTATGCGTTATGCTATTGAACGTCAACGAGCATTGCGCGATCGCAAGCTAGCTGAAGAAAAAATCCGCGAACAAGCAGCATTACTAGATGTTACTACAGATGCCATTTGCGTTCGAGATTTAAACAATCAAATTCTCTTTTGGAACAAAGGCGCAGAAACACTTTACGGTTGGCAAGCTACAGAGGCTTGGGGCAAAAATGCTAGTGAGCTTTTGTTTGACGAACCTTCACCAGAAATCGAAGCGGCTCTATTGCAAGTCATTAGTAAAGGTAAGTGGCAGGGCGAGTTAACTAAACTTACTAAAACTGACAAAGAAATCCTCGTTGCGAGTCGCTGGAGTCTAGTGTGCGATGAACAAGGGAAACCCAAATCAATTCTTACCGTTGATACAGATATTACGGAGAAAAAACATCTAGAAGCCCAATTGTTTCGCGCTCAACGCCTGGAAAGTATTGGCACCTTAGCTAGCGGCATTGCTCACGATCTCAACAATATCCTGACACCGATTTTGGCAGGAGCGCAACTGCTACCACTCAAATTTCCTGATGCCGATGAGCGAACTCGCCATCTACTAGAAATTTTGGAAATTAACGCTAGACGCGGTGCTGATTTAGTCAAACAAGTGCTGTCCTTTGCGCGGGGTGTAGAAGGTAAGCACATCACTTTGCAACTCAGACATATCATTGTCGAAATTGCCAAGATTCTGAAAGAGACATTTCCCAAATCCATCGAAATCAGCATTGATATACTACAGGATTTGTGGATGGTTTCTGGAGATAGTACCCAACTGCATCAAGTATTGATGAACCTCTGCGTTAACGCCCGCGATGCTATGGCCAATGGCGGTACTTTGAGTATCTCTGCTGAGAATGTGTTGATTGACAAAAATTATGCCCGCATGAACCTGGAAGCCAAAGAGGGACCTTACACAGTGATTAATGTCTCCGATACCGGAGTTGGCATTCCTGGGGAAATATTAGATCGAATTTTTGAGCCATTCTTTACCACTAAAGATGTCGGACAAGGCACTGGTTTGGGACTTTCCACTGTGCTGGGAATCATTAAAAGTCACGGAGGTTTTGTGAACGTGTATAGCGAAGTGGGAAATGGCACTAGCTTTCAGGTTTACTTACCAGCCGTGCAGGGAATGGAACCACTCAGCCCAGAAGATTTGCCACCACAGACAGGACATGGAGAATTGATTTTGGTTGTGGATGATGAAGTTGCAATTCTTGAGATTACAAGAACATCACTGGAAGCTCACAACTACAAAATCTTAGTTGCCAGTGATGGCATTGAGGCGATCGCAGTATACGCTCAAAATAGGGACAAAATTAGTGCCGTCCTCATGGATATTATGCTGCCCTTGCTGGATGGTTTAACTGCCATCCGTACCCTAAAAAAAATCAACCCCCAAGTCAGAATTATCGCCAGCAGTGGAGTTATGTCTGACAATAAACTTAGTGTAGTAGCAGCCACAGGTGTAAGTACGTTTTTGTCGAAGCCCTATACTGTCAACGAATTATTGCTTTCCTTACAGAAAGTACTATCGTCAGTCAAATGATTACATAAATATACTGCTGAATTTGAGTACAAAAAGCTGCTTGATTGACGTGGGTGCAAATTGCCTAGATTTGATATGATTGAGCATCCGCTAAAGTACTTTTCTTATCGATATTCAGAACTAGGTATTGGGGACTGGGAAGAGTTTTCCTAACCCCATGTCCAATGCTCCATGCCCCATGCCCAATCCCTTATACTATGCCTCGGTTTCTCAGGTTAATCATAAATGTAATAGTCTTGGGTGCATTATTACTCATATCCCAGCAAGTTTGGGCGCAAGATTGGCGTCCGGTTCGGGGTGGTATCCCTTTCGGTATCAGTGGTATGGCTCTCATAGAGCAGAAAAAAACTACCCTCGATTTTCTGATTGTCCATGACAACAAAAAACCAAACCAAGGTCGTTTAGCAATCATCAGCATTAAAATTTAAGAAAGACTTGATTCGTCGAATATTTCGGGAGGGTATGATGCGCGAGTCGGTAATTTACCAGGAAATTTTAGAGGAAGGTGAAGAGATAGGGATTATAAAAGGAGAACGATCGCTTGTCCTCCTTCTTTTAGAGCAACGTGTAGGAAAATTATCGCAAATTGAGCGCGATCGCATTTCTACCTTAAGCTTGGAACGACTGGAAGCATTAGCCCTGGCACTGCTAGACTTTTCATCAATGGCAAACCTCACAACTTGGCTAGAGCAAGAGGAGGCATGATAATTTTGAGAATTGCCGGTTTATTTGCGATCGCCTAGCAATTAACACACATCAAGAATTTTGTCAAATTATTTCTGGCGATGCCTAGGTTGAGCAAAGCCTACGCAACTTGGTGTAGGTTGACCATTATCTTGTCGATAACAGCAACCCATTAATTACACCTACACATTAAATCGGAATAACATTACATCCCCTTCCTGCACAACATACTCTTTCCCTTCACTGCGAACCAACCCTTTTTCTTTCGCAGCATTCATCGAGCCAGTTGTTACCAAATCTTTATAAGCGACAGTTTCAGCGCGAATAAATCCCCGCTCAAAATCACTGTGAATGACACCAGCAGCTTGAGGTGCAGACATTCCGGCATTAATAGTCCAAGCGCGGGTTTCTTTAGGGCCACAGGTGAAATATGTCCGCAAGCCTAAAAGGAAGTAAGTTGCCCGAATCAATGATTTCAAACCGCCTTCTTCCACACCTAAAGATTCGAGAAAATCAGCTTTATCTGACTCTGGTAATTCCACTAATTCCGCTTCAACTTGGGCAGAAACTATCACAACTTGGGCATTTTCTGTTGCGGCAATTTGCCGCACTTTTTCGACAAAATCATTACCAGTTGCCAACTCATCCTCAGATACATTGGCCGCGTAGATAATCGGTTTATAAGTGAGCAGTTCCAGTCCCTTAATAATCTCCGCTTCTTCTTCATTCAAGCTTACCTGACGCACCGATTTTCCTTCATTTAAAGCCGCAGCTAATTTTTCCAGAACTGAGACTTCAAACTGTGCATCTTTGCTGGTACGAGCTTGTTTGCGAGTGCGGTCAATTCGCCGCTCAATTTGTGATAAATCTGATAAACCCAGTTCTATATTAATGATTTCAATATCTCGCGCTGGGTCAACAGAACCAGCAACGTGGATAATATCATCATTCTCAAAACAACGTACCACATGGATGATCGCATCAACTTCCCGGATGTGGGACAGGAATTGATTCCCCAGTCCCTCACCTTGACTTGCACCTTTGACCAAACCGGCAATATCTACAAATTCAACCCGCGCCGGGATAGTTTGTACCGAACTGGCAATATTAGCAAGAACATTTAACCGTTCATCCGGTACTGCGACAACGCCGACATTCGGTTCAATCGTGCAAAAAGGGAAGTTAGCTGCTTCTGCTTTGGCATTAGCAACTACAGCATTAAATAAAGTAGATTTTCCGACGTTGGGAAGTCCGACAATTCCGGCTCTTAGCATTTTGGATTTTAGATTTGAGATTTTGGATTACATTACCAAGTTAATCTAAACAGGTTCCGGTATGGTTTGGGGAATTGGTGCCGGAACTGTTTGAGGAATAGGTGCAGGTACTGTTTCTGGTACAGGCTGAGGAATCGCTGGCCCCGGTATAGGTTCAAGACCCGGTAGAGGATTCCGTTCAGGATTGGGACTGGGTAGCGGATTCGGACCAGGAGTAGGAATTTGTGGTTCTGGTATAGAAATCGCAGTGGGATTAATCATGGTAAGTCTAAATTAAATTATTCAACCTTCTCACGCTAGATGACAACCTCAGCTGTTGACATCTTCCCAAATAGCTATAACCACCTACACTCCCCTTCTAAAAGTGCTATGAACCTTCACCGGCACACTTGCAGCATAGAGATATAAACCCGAATTTCTCACAATGCCCAATACCCAATACTTCTCTTCTTAGGCTGCGCCAACGGCAACTCTTGGAGACGCTACGCGTAGCAAGATCCCCGAAGGGGTACGCTCAGTACAAGTGCCCAATGCCCAATGCCCCAATTCTATAAACTACTCCTCCTTAACCTCTGGCACTGGATCGTAACCACCTGGATGAAACGGATGACAGCGCAAAACCCGCCGAGTTGCCATCCAGCTACCACGCAACACTCCAAATCGTTCAATGGCTTGAATAGCATACATCGAACAAGTTGGTTGAAAGCGACAAGTTGGGAGAAACAACGGCGAGATAAACATTCGGTAGCCCCGAATCAGCCAAATAAATAATAATTTCATTGCAGCTACCCAAATCTTATAAATTAGTAACAGGGATAAAACTTTTCATTTTGTCGCATCTTTGTTAATTACATTTTCTGACTTCACCTCAATTCCGGTTTTCTGGCTGCAAATTGCGTTGGCTGCAATTTGGGTGTTACTCATCCTCCTGATTGCATGGGTGGTAAACCGCTTCGCCGACAAGCCAGAAATCGTGCGGAAGATAGTTCATATTGGCACTGGTAATGTGATTTTAATCGCTTGGTGGCTCGATATTCCTGCCAGTGTAGGGATTACAGCTTCTATTTTAGCGAGTGCAATCACCTTATTATCCTACCGACTGCCCATTCTTCCTGGTATTAATAGCGTTGGACGGCAAAGCTTAGGGACATTTTTTTACTCTGTCAGTTTCGGTATTTTAGTTGCCTGGTTCTGGTACTTGCAACAACCCCAGTATGCCGCACTCGGAATTTTGGTAATGACTTGGGGAGATGGATTAGCAGCCTTAATTGGGCAACGCTTTGGTACACACAAGTATAAAGTTTTTGAGACGCAAAAAAGTTGGGAAGGCTCCCTAACTATGATGCTCGTTAGTTATCTTGTCTGTAGTTTAATTTTAGTTGCAACTCAAGGAAACAGTTGGCAAACTTGGACCATATCGCTGATAGTGGCAGTTATAGCTACTGCTTTAGAGGCTGTTTCATTTTTGGGTATTGACAATTTAACAGTTCCTTTGGGTAGTGCAGCCCTTGCTTTCTATTTAAGTCAGTTAGTTTTTAGTTACTAATTGCCTTGAGTACTATTCCTAATTGAGCAAATAAGAGATTGGTCAAAAATTCATCGTCAGTCAATAATTTGACTTTGGACAAAAAGTTCTTGACAGGGTAATAGCCTTGAAAATACGTTAATTTTTGAATGTTTACGGTAAAATTTTAGCCTCATTTTGACAGAGAAACCGCCCTATCTAAAATCATCTTAACGTCATCTGGATTTCTGGATATATCCCGTTGCCAAAAACCAAAGCCACTATGCTGATTAACTGCTTGAATCCATTGATCTAAAAATACACTTTTAGCTGCATCTTTTTGACTATAACGACCTTTAGTTTCTAAAATCAAGAAACTCCCAGTTTTTATCCGAATAATAAAGTCTGGTCGATACTTGTGAACAACTCCTTCAAATATGTAGAAAATTTCAAATCCAAGATGGTCATTCTTAACCCAAGCCTCAACATTAGGATTTCTATCTAGTTCAAATGCTTCACTAGCTTCCCATGTACTATCAAAAGTACAGCAGGTGATATGTGATTTCCGTGTGTATTCACATGGCTTACCCGTATACCATGAGCGCATATCACCAGTAGAGCGAATTGGATGATTTTGGTCAAAAACAGGTTCAATTGCTTCTGTATTTTCTAAATAAATAGCATTCCAAATGTGCTGAACTAATTTGCTCAAGTTCAGAGTAATAATAATCCGCCGTCGAATTTCATCTAAATTGAATAAAGGTGGACTAATTCGGATTAAACCTGAGTCAATAAAGTCTTCTACTAATCTAATCAGCTTGGCTAATAAATATTCTCGATTACCTTTCCATCCAGGTTTCATCTGATCAAAGATATCTCTGGCAGTCTCAAAGGCAATTTTCTGCATCCGAAATTTGCGCCCTAAATCTTCCAGATCAATCCCCTTAATTTTTGTAACATCTGGTTTACCATCAACAATTGGCGCTAATTCAGCCAGTGTACTATTGTCAAAGGCATCTAACTCTAAAGGCTGAACTTGACTTAAATTAAGCTTAAGTTCCGGCTGATAAATGTAATCAACTCGGATGATATTGGGAAAGCTAATTTCAAACTCCTGCTTTTCCGGATCGGGTTTTATTTCAGTTTTAGGTTGAGAGGGTGGAGGTGTTGTTTCTTCATTAGATTCATGGGGAATAAAGGTGAAGGGAACGCCAAAAATGTTGACATACTCTGGTTCTAGTAAATTTGTTTCTGGGTTAATATCGTAAGCCGTTCTTCTCAAGCCTCGACCCACAACTTGTTCACATAGAAGTTGGCTGGTGAAGGCTCTAATACCCATAATGTGAGTTACTGTTTTAGCATCCCATCCTTCAGACAGCATCCCAACTGAGATCACATTTTGAATTTGTTCACCTGGTTTACCAACTTGACCAACGGTGTCAACCTTTTGTCTTAAAAGTTCTGCTTGCTGCTGTTTAGTTAACTTGGGAGTATTTTCTTCATCAGATGTATCGTCCTCATTAGTATCTGAGGTTTTGTATTGTATCTCAGAACTTTCTTCCTGAGACTCTGCCATTTTCAGAACATTAGAGTCTATATGGAGAGTGCGTTCTGGAATGCAAAGTTCTTCTATTTGAATTTTATTATGATTGAAGGCATAATTAATCCGGGCTGCGGTTTCAGTGCGGTTAGCAACAGAAATCATTACTGGAGGAACTTTATGGCCAGCTTGTTCCCAAGCTTTGGCTGTTTCTAACCAGTCTTTACCTAACAAATAATAAGCATTATTTAGTAAATCAGGTAAAGATTCATCTGGTTTTGCTTTGCGATTGAAATCATCTTTAACTTCAACATCATTATATAAGTGATAATAACGAGATTTAAAATCTTTGAGGTTAAGCCTGCCATCATCACGAATAACAACACGGGGAGTTTTAACTAAGCCTGACTCAATGGCATCATTTAACCCAAAATCACTAACAATCCAGCCGAATAAAGCTTCTTCAGAACTTTTCTTACCAGAAGGTACAAAGGGTGTGGCGGAAAAATCAAAACAAGTGAGTATTCCTCTAGCCCTGTGGATACGATCAAGTCCACCAATCCATTTTGTCGCTTCCTCAATATCTTCTTTACTAATACCCTTTATTTTAGATTCAGCAGGAATACGCCAAGCATGATGTGCTTCATCGTTGATGATTAGAAGGTTCCTAAAATTAGCAAGTTCACCTAAAATATCCCTGACATAAGCTTCGTCACTTTTTGCTCCACGTTTATCTACTCCCTTCTTTTTCTCAATCTGTTCTTGAGTTTCCCAATTGAGAATGTGCCAATTACGTACTAGGACTTTACCCTGACGCAGCTTATCAAACAAGCCAAGAGGAATGATGTTAAAAATCTCATAATAATTGTTTTCGGCGGAAGGAATTAGAACTTGTAGGCGATTCTTAACCGTTAATCCGGGTGCGACAATAAAGATGGCTTTGGCAAAACGGGGATCTTGGGTATAGGTGACTTTGTTGAGGATTTGCCATGCAATTAGCATTGCCATGACGATTGTTTTTCCTGAACCTGTCGCCATTTTGCAGCAGAGACGTTTGAATGCTCCACCATCAGAGGGAATATCAATACCAATCTTTTCAGATGGTGGAGATTCAACCATCCAGATTAAGGTTTCTATTGCTTCTAACTGACAAAAGAACAAAGGGAAATCACGTTCTTCTGGATTGTGCCAGTGTTCTAATAGACGCTTGGTAACACCTGTAACGCCGGGATGCCCATTCTCACACCAAGCTTTGACACGCAGACGTATTTGGTTAACTAGAGGGATTTCAACAAACTTACCAGGAGCATCAAAGGATTTTGAGTTTTCAGAAGCGATTGTATAACCTGCGGGTCTTCTGCCTTCTACAAGTTTAAACAGACGAGTTTGGTAATTGTATTGCCAGTATTTTTTTGGCTCCTCATAAGGGGAATTTATAATAAGCTGGTGAATTGTAGATGTAGATATCATAGCTTTTTCAATATTCCCTAACAAGGATTTGCAATTTTTAATTCGTATTTATACAATAATTAGCGTGTGCAGTTTGGGAATTCATTAATTTAATTTTTTTTAGTTTATTTCTTTTAATTTCTTTATGCAGGTCTGAAGCATTATTCAAAATGTCTACGCCATCATTAGTAATTAAATCAGCAGTAGCTAAAGCAGCAGTTGCTACAAGGCAACGATCAACACTTTTAGTTTTATCATTAATAATCTTTTCTATCCCATTTCTTAATTGCTCTGATGGTTCAATGTCTATTATATTTTTTTCCTTGATTAAAATCCAGAACTGGAGAGTGTATTTTTCAAACCTTTGCTCGTCCATATTCTTGATTGTTTCCACAAGCTTCCTTTTATACTCAAGGTCAATTTTACCTGCTTTGTCAATTTGAAGTTGATGTGTGGATGCAAGTCGGGCAAGTAGGATGTCAATATGCCTACCTTCATTGATTTGGGGATTAAGAATATGGATAAATACACTAGTATCAATCACAATTGGTATTAATTGTTTATTATCTGTCATTTTTGATCCATTACATAATATCAATACTGAGAACTTCCAAAATATCTGCTCCAAAAAACTCCATAGGAAGTCCTTTTTCAAAACTGCCGTCCGAGTTAATATCTAGATTTTTTACTTGGACAGAGTTATCCTTGATATAAAAATATGCAACTGTCACATCTTTTGAATTCAATTGTCCTGTTGCAATCAGCTTACGCAACCTGATAATGATATTCTCACTATGAGTTTCAATTATGGACGGAACACCTCTTTCTGTCCATAATTCAGCAAAGAAAGAACCCATTTCAAGTTGTGCTGTGGGGTGAATTTGAGCTTCTGGTTGCTCAACAATTAGTAACTTTCCTGGACTGAGTAAAGCTCCTTGTACAAAAATTGGTATACATTGGCTAACACCAAAGCCAAAATCAGCTAGATAAGATTCGGCTCCAGTTAACCTGTTTTTTGCTCGAAATTCAGGAATAAATCCCTTCACTTGAGATTTAAATTTTACATCTTCAATATCAATAACAGATTCAATATGTCGTAAAACAAAATCTGCTCTTTCTCCACCGTCAGTAAGCAAACGCTGTAAATGAGGCATAGCGTATTCACCCCTATGTCCAACATCATCCAGAGGGGGACTACCTAGTATGACACTTCTCTCTGATTCTTCACGAACAGGTGAGAGATGCCGGATAGATATAATTTCATCTTTTACGGTATCTAGATAGAGATTATCAAAAGCGGATTTAAGTATATCTATAGGATTGTTTGGAAGAGGAAATTTAAGAAATCTAGTTCTCCTAAGATTAGTTTCTTCTTTATGGATAACTTGTTCACCTTGAATTTTACAAGTGACTATGTGCTTATATTTGTTACCTGGAATTTCACGATATGGGATATTTCCCGAAACGCGATATTCAGCCATTAGCTCATCTGCTTTTATTGGTGAGTTAATTTTCACGCTGGTTGTTTTACCTAGTGCATCTTCGGTAGTAACACTTGAAAAAGGTAAACTAACTGACAATTCAACACTATCACTTTCTAATTTTTGTATAGAGGTACTTTTTTGGAGTGCTTCTCTAATTTGTTGAATTATAGGTTCAGGCAAAGAATTAGTTTTGAAATTTAAAGTAAATTGAAAACCATTGCTATTAGATTTAGTATTTTTTAAATCTTTAAAAGTGCCAAGACTGACGTGCCGCCCCTCAGTAGTAAAAAAATCACCTTCATTAGATTCACTGGATTCTAGAGTTTGCTGGAGCATAAGCAAAAACTTAATTAGGGTGGATTTTCCAGCACTGTTGCGACCAATCAAAATTGTGATCGGTTTGATCCGAATATCTATATTTTCTCGAAATGCTCGAAAATTTTTTAGTTTTATATTGGTGAGCATAGGTATATTTTAATTAGTTAAATCTTCTAAGTTAGCCGGATAATTTTCAGAGATTCGATTCCCCGATCATCAACTATTTTTACAGCAACGCGCTGATAATTACCCATTTCAAAAGGTAATGAAATAGTTCCTTGATAGGACTCAATTAAATCTTCATCAATCTCGGCTTTAAGATTTCTAGCAAGACGTGACCAGGCATCTTTCTCTCCTGCCATTGGAAAGAAAACTTGGCAAGGAAAAATACTTCTGCCATCGTAATCAGTATCCAGCATCCACAGGGCAATTTTTTCAACAGTTCCAGATTCAATATTTCCGTTTCTGGTGTTGTAGTAATCGAAGCCATGCACTTCTATTTCCCATTTCCCTGTATTTTCTCCTCTATGAATACGACGAAGTGCGACATCGGGTTGACCTATGAGCCAAAAACTCTCGTTGCTGGCGCGTTTTTTCTTCAGGTCGTCTGTAAGTAGATCAGCATTCATTTGTACTTTTAGCAGCGTAACACCAGGCCAGTTAGTTTCATCAATATCTTTTGCCGCTTCAGGATCAAATTGAAAAGCAGAAAAAATCACTAGCTTAGGTTTAGGAATTAGCGTTTGTGCTTCTTCAATTGCCATATCTACCTGGCGTTGAGCGAGAGGAGCGTGTTCTAACCCAAAGGAAATAACGGCTCGCATTGGCTTGTCTTGATTGCTGTCACTTAAGAGAGAAGCGTTGTCTTCTTCATTACTGGGTTTAGTTTCGCCATCAGCATGAAGCCAACGAGTTCCTGGTAAAGGTTCAACTCTGGAAAATAGAATGTATTGACCGCCTTTACCTCGAATTCCTGTTTTTAAAAGCTCCTCTCGCCATTCTGCCTGCCGCAGCGCTTCACCAGAACGAGCAATTGATTGATCAGTAACTGGAGTATTGGCAAACCCTTCAATATTATCAAGAGGTTTAACAGTTGGAGCAGGAACAGCTTCAACCGTAAATGGCCCTGTAACTCTTACTTTTGATTTATCGACAGTAGGTTGGTCGTAAAGAGTTTCTTTAGCAGCGTATTTTTGAATAACTTCCTCAATCTCTTTTCTTGCCATTCCTTCCTTAATTTCTGGGTTGTTGGCAATGGATTTCAGCGTAATGCGTGACACTGTTTTATATTTGAAATCGCCACCTAAGCCTTCTTTTATATTCGCCAATTCATAATAATCAAAAACTGCCGTCATCAACCTCTGCTTTGCAAGTGTAATAGCTACACGAGAAGTATCGCAAGTGATCCAACGTCTTCCCCAGCGTTCTGCAACATAGGCTGTAGTACCACTTCCACAGGTTATATCTAGTACCAAGTCTCCTGGATCAGTTGTCATCAAAAGACAACGCTCTATTGCTCTATGATCTGTCTGTAGAACATAGGTTCTCTGTTCCCCAAATCCACCTGGTCTTAAATCTAACCAAGTACTGTTTAAAGTCTTGTATGGAAACTCATCGTGATAGACTTTCCATCTTAGTGATTTACCAATAGGATGTAACCTTGCGGCGGATGCTAAACGTTTTAGACCTGTGATAGTAGTTTGCCAGCCATATCTTGCAGGTGGCTCATACTCAACATTGTTAAAGGTGTATTTGAATGAATTATCATTGCCACGTCTTTGGGAAAATGTTGGCCATAATCTACAAATACGACCTTCTGGTAATGGTTTCTTGTTTGTTTTTTGGGCTATAGAAAGATCAATAAGTTCTCCATGTTTTGTTTCAACGCAAATATATCGCTCGTTTGGATTTTCTATAGGGTCGCATTCTGTAAACAATTCCTTATACTTTATCTGGTTTATATCCTTCGCAAACCATAGCAAGAAATCATTTACACCTGGCAATAATTTAGATGACTGGCTGCTTGCTTTCATAAGAACAATTTCCATACAAAAGTTATCACTGCCAAATACTTCATCCATTAAGCACCTTACTCGATGAACATTTTCATCACCTATTTGCACAAAAATAGAACCACTTTCATGAAGTAAATCTTTTGCCAGCCATAAACGATCGCGCAAATAAGATAAATAAGAATGAATTCCTAACTCCCAAGTGTCTCTAAATGCTTTGATTGTTTCTGGTTCTTGGGTCAGGTCTTCATCTTTGCCATCCTTTACATCTCGCTTATTGACAAATGGCTGAAAATTTGAACCATATTTAATTCCATAAGGCGGATCGATATAAATCATCTGCACCTGCCCCCCCATACCTTCCTTTTCTAGTAATGAGTTCATTACTAAAAGGGAATCTCCAGCAACTAATCGGTTTGTCCAATTATGCTTGTGCTTGTAAAACTCAATAGCCTGTCGAATGGGGGGATTTTCTTCTGGGGTTTGAAATAAGGACAGTTGTTTAACCTTTTCATCCTTGCGCTTACGCACTCCCTCAATAATTGTGCGCGGATCTATGCGTTCATGGACGTGCAGTGAGACTGTAGGCACTTCAAAACTTGTATGCTCTGCTTTCCCAGCCCAAACTAACTGAGGATCAAGGTGAGGATCGTAGGCATATTTCTTAGTACCCTCTTCTGGGTCAGTATCTGGGTTAACTAGCCCAATTGGGGGGTTATTGGCTCGTTGCTGGTTTTCATGCTTGTACTGCTCAATTTCTCTCTGCTCTGATTTCCTCTGCCTTGCCATATCAGTTTCCCTTGCCTCAGAGCTTTTAATTTACAATCTATTTGACCTTTTAAACCAGTTCGTTAAAATTTTCATGACTTAGCTTTTCAACTGGCTTACTACTCGTTGGTAAATTTTCTCCAACCAAATGGGTATTACAGGTTCACCTGTATCTAAAGATATTAAGCCTACCTCAACCTAAAGGAGGTGCATCTTAGCTCGACTTTATCCAAAATTAAGAACTCGGTTTTCTTTATCTGGCAAAACCCTGGATTTTTAGCAAATACTTTTTCCACCTCACAGATTATTGGCGAAGCTAAACCACCCATTACGTGAAAATTCTGCCAAGTCTATTACCGCGATCGCTCCAAAATCCAATCAAGTAAAATGGGATTGACTAACTCTGGTGCTTCATCTTGCGGACAATGCCCCACTCCCTCTAAAGGAATAAACTTTTCTACTTGGGGAAAGTTAGCTAATTCTCTCCCTAATTTAATTGGTTCCCACGGATCAGCCGTTCCCCACAAGATAATCGCCGGACACTGTAAGAGTGGCAAAAGGTCTTCTGGTAATGGTCCTGTAGAATAAGAAGTAAAGGCAAGAAACACAGCCCCAGCCCCCGGATCGCTTGCTGGTGAAGTGAGAATATCTACCAACTCATCTGTCACCATCTCAGCATTGGAGTATGCTTGCAGCAGAATTTTCCGCACTGTTTTGGGTTTAGCTAGTTGATTGAAAAAGAACTCGCCAACTGGTTTGATAGATAACAGGCGTTGCATTATAGGCGCTCCGTAACGACGAGACAAAGGTAAAGTTACCCGTTTGCGATCGTGCAACAGTCGTAAAGAACAGTTGAGCAAAGCAACTCCCAAGGCAATATCTGGATTGCTTACTGCTGCTTGCATGGCTACAATACAGCCAATGGAATTTCCGACTAAAAAAGCTGGCTCACCAACAACTTCGCGGCAAAAATCTGCTACTTGCTGTCCCCAGGTTTCTAGTGTATAGGTAATTTTTTCACCAGGTTGAGGTTTTGCAGAAGCGCCAAAACCAATCAAGTCAATAGCATAAACACGGCAATTGTCTGCTAATACGGGGATATTTTTCCGCCAATGCCCCCAAGAAGCGCCAAATCCATGCACCAAGACAACGGCTGGCCCAGTAGTTCCTTGGGTTTGATAGCAGATCGGGAAATCTTGCCAAATCCAGGTTTTTGTTGAGGGAAGTGCTGTTTCTGAACTTGAGGTTGTCATGGGAAATTTGATGATAACAAGGGTAAAAGCCTTTCAGCAGCAAGGCGCAAGTAAAATTGTTTTGAATTTGAATAAAATTTATCAGATTTTCAAAATAAATCTTTTGCTATAGTGATAGCTTATACATATACCGTGAAAGCATCAAGCTAATAGTTTTATCAAGTATAGAGAGTTTTCATCTGGTTGATAGATGTAACTTACTCACAACTTAGATTATGTCAGGATTGGCATCATAACTTCTCTAATGTGAGTAATATTTCCGCTATTTTTTAGATGTGAGTGAATTAGCATCATTGCTAGATTCAGTAGTTTCACAATTTACGATCGCAAATTTGGTCTATAAGATTGTCGAATATGAGGCATCGGCTAAGGGGTGGTTTGCAACTGGAAACTGACGCTGAATTTAACAACATTTTTCTTGTTCCTAGTTCTGCGAGCCAGAAATCATGAATCTACTAGAAACAATTGATACTCCCGTTGGGAGCTACGCACCAGATTTTGAACTGCCAGGAATTGATGGTCAAGTACACCATCTCAGGCGTTATCTTGAGAGGTTCCGAGCAGTCGGCGTTATTTCTATGTGTAATGACTGTCCTTATGTCGAGTGGTATATAGGCAGGCTAAAAAACATTCAAGCCGAATTTGCGCCACAAGGCTTCACATTAATTGGCCTGAATGGTAGTAATGTTGATCGCGCTACTAGGCCAAGCTTTGAAAATATGAAAGCTTTCGCCCTGCGTCACCAGTTGAACTTCCCTTACCTGTGGGACTCGACCCAAGATGTGACCGGTAGTTTTGGGGCGACAAAAACACCAACAGCTTTTTTAATAGATACTAATGGTATCGTCCGCTACAAAGGCAAAATTGATAATCATCCTCAAGACCCATCATTGGTGGGAGAGGATTATTTGAGAACTGCGATCGCTTCTCTGTTTCTAGGTAAAGAAATAGATATACCACAAACAGAAGCAATAGGTACTACATTGATTTGGCGTAACTAGACATAGATAGTCCCTGTAACTGTTATCTTAAATTGGAGGCAATTGCAACTTTTTTGATAAAGCGGAACTTCATGGGAACGAATTACCGACGGGTTTTACTCAAACTGAGCGGTGAAGCCTTAATGGGCAACATGGGCTATGGCATTGACCCAGAGGTGGTCAAAGGAATAGCAGAAGAGGTAGCAGAGGTAATAGCCACTGGCGTTCAAATGGCCATCGTCGTTGGCGGCGGCAATATTTTTCGTGGTGTCAAAGCGGCGTCAGCTGGAATGGACAGAGCAACTGCTGACTACATAGGGATGATTGCCACGGTAATGAACGCCATGACGCTGCAAGATTCGCTAGAACATATAGGTGTACAGACGCGGGTGCAAACTGCGATCGCTATGCAAGAATTAGCAGAACCATATATCCGTCGTCGTGCCATCCGTCATCTTGAAAAAGGGCGGGTGGTAATTTTTGGTGCTGGTTCTGGAAATCCCTTCTTTACAACAGATACGACTGCGGCATTAAGAGCCGCAGAAATTGATGCCGAGGTGATTTTTAAAGCCACCAAGGTAGATGGAGTATATGATGCCGATCCTCATATTTATCCTGACGCCAAGCGTTACAATAGCCTTACTTACGCACACGTTTTAGCCAAAGATTTGCGGGTGATGGATAGTACTGCGATCGCTTTGTGTAAAGAAAATAATATCCCAATTTTGGTATTTGACCTAACGGTGCGAGGTAACATCCACCGAGCAGTCATGGGAGAATCCATCGGTACCCTTGTGGGAGGTTGTTGTGAAATTAGCTGAAGCTGAGAGTACGATGCAAAAAACCGTTGAGTCAACTCAACGATCTTTTAACTCGATTCGCACTGGTCGCGCCAATGCGAGCCTATTAGATAAGGTATTGGTGGATTATTACGGTTCGCCCACTTCCTTGAAATCACTGGCAAATATTAGCACACCGGATGCTACGACGATCCTAATTCAACCCTACGATCGCAGCAGTTTAAATATAGTCGAAAAAGCGATTTCCCTCTCAGATGTCGGTTTAACCCCTAGTAATGACGGTTCTGTGATTCGGCTGAATATTCCGCCCTTGACAAGCGATCGCCGTAAAGAACTCGTCAAAATAGCATCTAAGTATGCTGAAGAGGGTCGTGTTGCTATTCGCAACATCCGCCGCGATGCCATAGATGCCATTCGCAAACAGGAAAAAAACGCTGAAATTCCTGAAGATGAAGCACGAGATCAGCAAGATAAATTGCAAAAACTGACAAACAAGTACACTACCCGAATCGACGAATTACTGGCAGAAAAAGAAAAGGACATTACGACTGTTTAAAGTCTAAAGTCTGAAGCATAAAGGCTGAAGGATGATGGATAAATTCTTCAGCCTTTATCATTTCTTAGGTATTTAACAAAAATAAATCAAGTATCTCAGTGAAGAAGGCAGTCTTGCTGGAGGTTGCAATCAGTGTAGGCTTATCTTGTCTTCTTAGGCTGCGCCAACGAGACGCACTCGTGTTCAGACCTACACTGATAGCGTAGCGGTAGCGAGTCCTAGAGCGTCTTGCAGGACACCTGTGGCAGAGATTTGGGAATGGGTCTTAAACCCAAGAATAGTCTGGTCGCAGCTGTTACAGATAGCGCCGGCGGCAAGCGAGTCCGCGAGCGTCGGGCAGTTTTCCTCTTCTTGACTGCCCTCTGCCTCCTGCCTTCATTGATAAAAAATAAACTAATTCAGGAGCAAAAATTATGGGTAAGATTATGTGTGGATAACTACGGTATGGTGACGTTGCTGGTAGTGACCTGAAGTGTTTAACGAATTTTGGGGGTTTAAGTCCCCAGCAAGAGAGGCAGCGCGAATTGAAAGCCTAAGCTAAATCCCCGTCACAAAACGTAATTGCATTAGCGTAGCGGTAGTGAGTCCGCGAGCGTCATTGCGAATTGGTTTAATTCCTGGTTTTGGGGCTTAATTAACCAGACAAGCAGGGGTAATTCATGTAGACGTTCGCGCAGCGTCTCTAAGAGTTGCGGCTTCCCGCAAGGTATCGCCCCTACTCAAGCAACTTGTTAAAGGTAAGTAAACTTCCGCCGACCTGTACTAGGCATTTCTTAATATGGCAATATGGCAATTTACTTGACAAAACGGCTATCTGTGTTCGCTAATATTCTTGCTCTTGTCCTCTTCATGCCGGGAATTGCCTTAGCTATACCCGTTCAAATCAATACTACTCCTGGTGTTATTTTCGCCCAAACTACTAAAACTGCAAGCTACTTCACTTCGTCGGAGATTAACCTGACTCCCCTACAACGCCAAGAATTCCAGGCTGTGCGTCAGAGAAGAAACAGGGAAATTGAGGCAGTGTTAAACTCAGCCCAGCGTGCCCAACTTACTCACAATCTCCGGGCTGGGAATAATATCAAGGAAGCCCTAGAAAAACTGAATTTGCAACCAGAACAGCAAGAGTTGGTAAAGGCGATCGTGCAATTTACTAACTTGAAAATGAAGGCTATTTCATCTAGACATTCGCTGAAAATAGGACAGAAATAAAATGCGATCGCTTCTTAGATATCTTTGAGAGACTTCCAAGTGAAGAAGTTAGGAGGCAAATTATTTTGTATAAATTGCTACTAGAAAAATTCTGAGAGGAAAACTCCATGAGGCGATCGCCCAACAGCAAAGATATGAGCTTCGGCGCAATCAGGGTAAGAAAATAGTCTGTTTATTTGAGCGCCCGCCCTACTAGCAACACCTGGTTAACTATAAGAAAAAGTACTGCCGCTGAGATTGCAAATCCAGTTATCATGGTGTTTGCTGATGAATTTCCCTACTAGATCATCAGACTTGATAACCTTAGTTGAATCCTCTTGGGGTGTGTCAAAGTTACAAGCGATCGTGCTGTAGTCTACTGTGGCCGTGGCATAGCTAGAGTTAGAGTTGTAAATGCCACCACCATCGCCCGACTCTTCTCTACCAGAACTGAGTTCGATGCCGAAAGCTTTGTTGTGCGTGATAGTGCTGTTGCCCACCGTTAGGTTGCCATCATTGTAAATACCACCGCCAAAGTGTGACTGATTGTTACTAATGGTGCTATAAGTCACGGTAACTATGCCTACTAGATTCTGCGTATCAACTAACACACCTCTGTTAGTATAAACAAGTAAGCCAAAGTCTACGTCCTTATCATTGTAGATGCCACCGCCGGCTATCCCTGCCCTATTGCCACTAATGGTGCTATGACTCACGGTAACAATGCCTAAATTATCCCCATTAGTGTTGTTGCCCGCATCAAAACTAGAGTTGTAGATGCCGCCGCCTTCGTCGCTGGCATAGTTATGACTAATGGTGCTCTTACTCACCGATAGGTTCCCATAATTGTAGATACCGCCTCCAGTTGATGCATTATTGTCACTGATAGTGCCATTACTCACAGTAACGCTACCATATCCTTCTAAACCTGGAAATGAGTCTAGGGAGGGGGAATAGATGCCATCGTTATAGATGCCAGCACCTTGAAGTGCTGTGTTGCCACTAATACTGCTATAACTCAGGGCTATAGTACCAAAATTATAGATCCCGCCGCCATCTGCCCCTGACTTATTGCCACTGATGAGGCTATTATTCACATTTATAGTCTCGGCGAATGTATTGCCAGCAGTATCCCCAATAGAGTTTAGCCTACCATAAAATCCAAAAAATTGCTGTCCAACAAATCCCTGAACGAAGAGATTATAGATCCCGCCACCGTCTGTCCCTGCCGTATTGCCACTGATGAGGCTGTTATTCAGAGTTGCAATCTCAGACGACCCGCCAGCACAGATCCCGCCGCCGTATCCCACTGCCTTATTGCCAGTGATGGCGCTGTTACTCACGCTTAGGCTCACAAGATTCTCTTGGCTAGTGTTTTCACCAGTAAAGATGCCACCGCCCACGCCCGCAAAGTTGCCAGTAATGGTGCTATTACTCACCCTTATAGTGCTACTCCCGCGCACATACTCTAGATACTGAGAGCTGATACCACCGCCACCTCCGTTGCTTACCAAGTTGTCACTAATGCTGCTCTTACTCACTGATAGGGTGCTATTATCGATGCTAATACCGCCGCCATCTGTCACTGACTTATTGCCACTGATGATGCTATTACTCACGGTTATAATGCCATAATAACTATAAATACCACCGCCCTCGTCTGCTGTGTTGCCATTAATGGTGCTGTAGTTCAGTGTGGCGATGTCAATGTTATAAATGCCACCACCGATAGGGATGTTAGAATTAGAGTTGTCGTTGTCACTAATGGTACTGTGGTTCACTGTGAGGCTGCCACTGTTGTCAATGCCGCCGCCCTGGACCGCGGAGTTCTCAGTGATGTTGCTGTAGTTCACTGTGAGGCTCCCAGTGTTATAAATGCCACCACCAATACCACCACCCTCATACTCGATAATCTTTCCGTCGGCATCTGTTACAATACTATTTGCTATGTTGCCCGTAATGATACTGTTGTTTAGTGTGAGGCTGCCAGTGTTGTAAATACCACCACCTCCCCCGATGAGTTGTACGTAGAGGGTGACGTTGTTATTTGCTGTGTTGCCAGTGATGATACTATTGCTCAAGGTAAGGATACCTTCATTGGAGATGGCACCGCCTCCTGCTTTACCTTTGTAACTATTAGTAATAGTCAGCCCGTTGATTGCAGATGTTACACCTTTGCCAATGTCAAAAACACGGTCAGCGCTATTATCCTTAATAGTTAGTAAGCTCGGATTTGTGCCTTCAATGGTCAAGTTGTCTGTGATACTCAGACCACTACCATTCAAACTGATGGTATGAGCCAGCCCATCAGTAAAGAGTCCACTAAAATTGATGATGTCTTTTCCTGTCAGGGCATTGGCATCTAGAACTGCCTGCCTTAGTGAACCTGCACCACTGTTGTTAGTATTAGTGACGGTAAATGTAGACATTCAGATGACTCCTATTTTTTGACCTGGTATAAAATTTGATATCAAGAATCATGCTGATATTACTACGAATCTGCAAGCATTTTTTGTACTGCTCACCCGTAACTAAGAGGTTAAAGTCAAAAACTGCGATCGCCCTACGAATGTGCAGTTAAGTCGGCGCGATGAAACCAAACTAAACCTCATCTAAGTTGAGAACCGTAGTTTTCGCCCTCACCCTAAATCCCTCTCCCATGTCTGGGAGAGGGACTTTGAAATTCTGGCTCCCTTTCTCCCAGATATGGGAGAAGGGGTTGGGGGATAAGGGCAAATCTTTTTGATCAGGGAAAAACTACAGGTTTCAAGATAGATATGGTTTATGTACCATATTTCATAGAGAGCGCCAACTCTTGGAAACGCTCTGCGCGTTCGGCATCGCCGATTTCCTCTGTTGCAAAACCAAGGGTTTAACCCTAAAAAGCCTGGTTAATTATAAGAAAAAGTACTGCCGCTGAGGTTGCCAATCCGATTATGATGGTGTTTGCTGATGAATTTACCTACCAGATCATCAGACTTGACAACCTTAGTTGAATCCTCTTGGGGTGTGTCAAAGTTACAAGCGATCGTGCTGTAGTCTACCGTGGCCGTGGCATAGCTAGAGCTAGAGTTGTAAATACCGCCACCCTTGCCAGACTCTTCTCTACCAGAACTGAGTTCGATGCCGAAAGCTTTATTGTGCGTGATAGTGCTGTTGCCCACCGTTAGGGTGCCATCATTGTAGATGCCAGAGCCAAAGTGTGCCTGATTGTTAGTTATACTGCTATTGCTCACGGTAACGATGCCTAAGCCATTGTATGTAACATTAAAGTCAAAAACTGCGATCGCCCTACAAACGTGCAGTTAAGTAGGCGCGATGAAACCAAACTATGTACAATACTTAACAGAGAGCGTAACTTGCCGCCAACTCTTGGAAACGCTCTGCGCCTTCGGCATCGCTCTCTAAGCCCGTTGAGTCTAACCCCTTCAAGCTGCGTAGCACTGCCGCAGATTTCCAAACCAAGGGTTTAACGCTAAAAAGCACAGGGCGAAAAGAGCAGCAACCTAACGCAACGCTTCATCATCTTCAAAGAAAAAAGTGATTTGTGTCAATTAGTACTAGAAAAATTCTGAGAGGAAAACTCAATGAGGCGATCGCCCAACAGCAAAGATATGAGCTTCGGCGCAATCAGGGTAAGAAAATGGTCTGTTTATTTCGGTGCCCGCTCTACTAGCAACACCTGGTTAACTATAAGAAAAAGTACTGCCGCTGAGGTTGCCAATCCAGTTATCATGTCCTTTGCTGATGAATTTACCTACTAGATCATCAACCTTGATATACTTACTTGAATCCTCTTGGGGTGTGTCAAAGTTACAAGCGATCGTGCTGTAGTCTACCGTGGCAGTGCCATGACTAGAGTTATAAATGCCGCCACCATCGCCAGACTCGTAACTACCAGAACTGAGTTCGATTCCGAAAGCTTTATTGTGCCTGATAATGCTGTTGCCCACTGTTAGGATGCCAGTGTTGTAAATGCCACCGCCAAAGTGTGCCTGATTGCCACTAATGGTGCTATTGCTCAGAGTAACGAAGCCTAATTGATCGTATGTAACAGTGCCAGAATAGTCGCCGCGGTCGTCGGCATTATTGTAGATGCCACCACCGGCAGTAAGTGCCGTATTGCCACTAATGCTGCTATAACTCACGGTAATGATGCCTGATTGATTGCCCATTCTGGAGTAGACGAAAAAAGAGTTGTAGATGCCGCCGCCGTATTCGCTGGCATGGTTATTACTGATGGCGCTGTTACTCAACGATAAGTCGCCATAATTCAAGATACCGCCTCCAATGATTGCCTGATTGTCACTGAGAGTGCTGTAACCCACAGTCATAGTGGCTTCATTGTAAATGCCGCCGCCGAAATTTGCAGTGATTTTACTGTTACTAACAGTCATAGTACCATCATTGTCGATGCCGCCGCCGAAAGATGAACTGTTGTTACTAATGGTACAGTTACTAACAGTCATAGTACCACCATTGCCGATGCCGCCGCCGAAAGATGAACTGTTGTTACTAATGGTACTGTAACTCACAGTCACAGTACCACCAAAATTGCAAATGCCGCCGCCGTCAAGCCCGTTGCCCCCATTGCCAGTGATGGTGCTGTAGTTGACTCTGAGGATGCCATCACTACTGCCATTGAAAATGCCGCCGCCATACCCAGTACCATTGTTGTCACTAATGGTACTGTTACTTACATTCACAGTACCAGTGTTGTAAATGCCGCCACCGCTGCTGCCTAAAGATGCAACGTTGTCACTAATAGTACTGTTACTTACATTCACAGTACCAGTGTTATAAATGCCACCGCCGCCAGATGGACAAAAGTTCGCCAAGATGTTACTGTAGTTAACCCTGAGGCTACCAGTGTTGTAAATACCGCCGCCCTCGGTCAACAAATCTTCTGGTGAGTCTGTTATGTTCTCGTATACTGTGTTGCCAGTGATGATGCTATTACTCAGCGTAAGAACGCCTTCATTGGAGATACCACCGCCTCCAGTTAAGCCATTATAGCTATTGTTAATAGTCAACCCGTTGATTGCTGCCGTTACACCTTTACCAATATCAAAAACACGGTCAGCACTATCATCCTTAATAGTTAGTAAGCTTGGATTTGTGCCTTCAATGGTCAAGTTGTCTGTGATACTCAGACCACTACCATTCAAACTGATGGTATGAGCCAGCCCATCAGTAAAGAGTCCACTAAAATTGATGATGTCTTTTCCTGTCAGGGCATTGGCATCTAGAACTGCCTGCCTTAGTGAACCTGCACCACTGTTGTTAGTATTAGTGACGGTAAATGTAGACATTCAGATGACTCCTATTTTTTGACCTTGTATAAAAATTGATATCAAGAATCATGCTGATATTACTACGAATCTGCAAGCATTTTTTCTAATGCTCACCTGTAGTCAGAGGTCAAATTCAAAAACCGCGATCGCCCTACAAACGTGCAGTTAAGTAGGCGCGATGAAACCAAACTATGTACAATACTTAACAGAGAGCGTAACTTGCCGCCAACTCTTGGAAACGCTCTGCGCCTTCGGCATCGCCGATTTCCTCTGTTGAAAAACCAAGGATTTAACGCTTAAAAGCCTGGTTAACTATAAGAAAAAGTACTGCCGCTGAGGTTGCAAATCCGATTATGATGGTATTTAGTGATGAATTTCCCTACTAGATCATCAGACTTAATAACCTTAGTTGAATCCTCTTGGGGCGTGTCAAAGTTACAAGCGATCGTGCTGTAGTCCACTGTCAGTAGATCGAAAACTTTTGTAAGTTGACGAAAGAATAAGGGTTTCAGCCCACGTTTTGGGGCTGATGATCGCGATCGCTTGTACTGCACTCTGAACCCACCAACAACGCCCGTTCCTTGAAAAGCAGACTCTAACAGGATTGCGGCAAATTGTGTTTTTAAACTCAAATGAACGGCTGGAAAGGATTCTGGAAAACTTTTGGATCTACTGACTGTAGCGGTGTCAAAACTAGAGTTGTAAATGCCGCCACCAACGCCTGACTCTTCTCTACCACAACTGAGTTCGATTCCGAAAGCATCGTGCTGTAGTCCACTGTGGCAGTGCCAGAGCTAGAGTTGTAAATGCCGCCACCGTCCCCAGGCTCATAAACACCAGAACTGAGCTCGATCCCAAAAGCTTTATTCTGCTTGATAATGCTGTTGCCCACTTTTAGGGTGGCAGTATTGTAGATACCACCGCCAAAGTGTGCTTGATTGCCACTAATGGTACTATAACTCACCGTAACTATACCTAATGTCTCGTTGTAGATACCGCCGCCGTAGTCGCTGGCATAGTTATTCATGATGGTGCTTTTACTCACCGATAGGGTGCCCTGATTGTAGATACCTCCTCCAGTGGTTGCATTATTGTCACTGATAGTGCTATCGTTTATTGATACAGTACTATATGATATAACATCTGGGCTATGGTAGCCGGGGGTGATAAAGCCCGTATTATATATACCGGCTCCTTCCATTGCCGTATTGCTACTGATCGTGCTGTTATTTATGGTTATAGTGCCCTGATTGTAGATACCACCGCCTAAGTAGCCGTGGTTCTTACTGATGAGGCTGTTATTCACTGTTATAGTGCCGCCGATGGTAGTACCGCCGATGCTAGTACCGCCAACATATATACCGGCACCGTAGCCGTCTGTCCCTACCGAATTACCACTGATGATGCTGCTAGTTATGGTTATAGTACCATCGCCCTCGTCAAGACTATTACCCTTATAGATACCGCCGCCATCATAGATACCGCCGCCATATTCCGCAGTATTGCTACTGATGGTGCTGTTAGTCACTGATAGGGTGACAGAACTGTAGATGCCGCCGCCATCGCTGGCACTGTTGCCACTGATGAGGCTGTTATTCACGGTTATGGTGCCTTGGTAAATACCATAGATACCGCCGCCATCTTCCGCAGTGTTGCCACTGATGGTGCTATCACTCACTGATAGAGTGCCAGAACTGAAGATGCCGCCGCCGCCGTAATAGCTCGATCTGAAGCTGGCGCTATTGCCACTGATGGTGCTGTTATTCACGGTTATAGTGCCATAATCGTAACCATAAATACCCCCGCCGCCGTATTCCGCAGTGTTCCCACTAATAGTGCTCTTACTCACCGTCAGGATGCCTACATTGTTGCTGTTGTCGTCGTTAAAGACATAGTTGTAGATGCCGCCGCCATCTGTGTATGCAGTGTTGGCACTGATGGTGCTATCATTCACCGATACAATGCCAGAACTGAAGATGCCGCCGCCCTCGCTGGCATTGTTGTCACTGATGAGGCTGTTATTTACGGTTATAGTACCTTCGCTGTAGATACCGCCGCCGTTGTTTGCCGCCGAGTTGCCAGTGATGGTGCTGTTGTTCACCGATAGAGTGCCCTGATTGAAGATGCCACCACCGTCGTATGCAGCAGTGTTGCCAATGATGGTGCTGTTACTCAAGGTAAAGATTCCTTCATTGGAGATAGCACCACCTCCTCCGGCGTTTTTGTAGCTATTGGTAATAGTCAGCCCGTTGATTGCAGCTGTTACACCTTTGCCAATATCAAAAACACGAGAAGCACTATCATCACTAATAGTTACTAAGCTCGGATTTATGCCTTCAATGGTAAGGCTATCTGTGATACTCAGACTACTACCAGTCAAACTGATGGTATGAGCGAGTCCATCAGTAAAGAGTCCACCAAAATTGATAATGTCTTTTCCTGTGAGGGCATTGGTATCTAGAACTGCCTGCCGCAGTGAACCTGCACCACTGTTGTTAGTATTAGTAACGGTAAATATAGACATGGGAATTACTCCAATTTTTTACGGTGTATAAATATTGCGCTCAAGCTCGTCTTGATACCTGATTTTTCACGGTATTTGGAAAATCTCTCTCCTTTTAGCCTACGGTGTACACACAAGTTCTAAAAACCTCACTTGATAAGGTTTTCCTCGTTCCCAGGCGGAACCTGTGAATGCATTCATTGAGTCTCTGGCTCAATGCCTGACTGGAGACAGCAGACACCACTCAGGCATTCTCATACTCTGTATGAGAATGAGAGAACAATGGTAAATCGAGCTTTTTTACACTTGTGTGTACACCGTAGCCTTTTAGGACAGAGACTTTGAATTTTCCCCCTTCCCGTATCAGGAAGGGCACGGTTATTTCATCCGAAAAAATAAAAAGATGGAATTCTTTATTTCTCGTGTAAAACCATAGATTCTCACCCCTCTGCAAACCTCTCTCCGAGAGTTCGGGAGGCTTTGAAAGCTAGTTGCAGTTTTTCTCTGTTTGTATGAAGCTACCCTGCTTCCCGATAGGGAAAGAGGGTTAGGTTTTTCCTGGGCTTTTCCAGATGACTTGAAAAGTCAGGTCTTGATACTACTACGAGTCCTTAGTATTTTTTCTAATGCTCACTAAGTATTCACCGAACAAGGCAAAAGTAAAAAGTAAAAAGGCAAAAGAAAGAAAAAGAAAAATGGTTTGAGAGCAACTAAATTTATTTATGGAATCAAATAAAAACATTTATTTCGAGACGCGTAGCGCGAGAAATAATACGTCATTATTAAATCCCCTAAATTTATTTATGGGGATTATCTTTTTACTTTTTACTTTTTAAGAGTGAGTTTTGTTAAATAGCACGAACTATTATGCTGTTGTAAACAGTGCTGTGCCACGCGAATAAAAAACTACTAATCTGCCCCATTCGTTGAGTTGTGGGACAACCCAACTCCATTTTGGGTTTTCCTACAACTCAATCCAAGCAAATTAATGATTTTCATCGCCAAATCTCTAGGGAATTGCCTTCTCAAATTTTAAGTTAAGTGGGCAAGAATAAATCAAACTATGTTACACAACGTAAATTTAATTAAACAGTAGCATCGTAACTGTCTCCAATGATTACTACAAACCTTTAACCTTACGTATATTTACTTAAAAGGTGACAAAAATGTACTTAAACTCCAAAAATTGTTTAATAGAGATTACATACACAATATAATTTAATTATTTAAAATTTATTGAGAGTTTATTTATACTTCATAATCAGATTGTAAATTCTTTATAAACACGATAAATTAGGCTGCGATCGCCAAGCTTATGGAAATATCTGACTAAACCTGGACTTCAATTTCTGGAAATGCAATCAAGTACAAGGTTGCATCCTCCTGCAAAATAGATTCAAGGTTGTAGCCTTCCCAACCTGATTCGCGGAAAACATAAACCTGATGCTGATTCAGATTCCAAATCCAGTAGTCAGCAATTACTGCTATAGCATAAAGAGGCGCTTTTTGGCAATCATCGGGATAACTTGCCCTTCAATCAGTTCAACCCGTTGGTCTTCTGTAATAAGACCCCTTTTAAACATCTGGTGATGTTCGTTTATATCCCACAACTACACTCTAGTAGTCTGTCAAGTTTAATATTGATGGGTAAGCAAGTTCGTAGTCAGGACTTTAGTCCTTGTGCCCAACTTACTCACAATCTCCGGGCTGGGAATAATAAATATCAAGCAAGCCCTAGAAAAACTAAAATTACAACCAGAACAGCAAGATTTAGTAAAAGGGATCGCGCAATTTACTAACTTGAAAATGAAGGCTATTTAATCTAGGCAATACCTGACCCCCTTTCCTACAAGAGAAGGGGAGTAAGATTCAAAGCCTCTCCGCTTTTTGGAGAGAGATAAAAGTGTATTGCATCCAAACGAGGACTGCTATATATTTATTATCAGCAAACCTTTTTAACGAGACTTAAACATTTTCAAGGGAGAAACAAGCCTCAAACCTATGCATGGGTAAGTGAAATATAGCAAATGCTCAAAATGTTAATACTTCCAGTTCCAAAAGTTGTTTACTAAACTCCTTCTGCTGTTGTAATTCTTGTTCTTTAAGCTGATTGGCATGAGTAAGACTTTGCTCATATTTTGTTAATGCTTCCACATAACGAGGGTCTTCTTTCACTGAAGACGGCAACAAAGCAGAAATACTCGAACGCTCAACCTTGGAGCCGATATAGTCACCAGCAACTTCTCCAAGTTTTTGCCCAAGGTGATAAGCAGCACTTTTCAGCAGGGTAAAGAGGACATCCAATATAACAGGGGGTAGAAACATAGCTATTGATGGCTTCAGCAGAATAAAACAAGTTTCGTTTTATACAATATTCTGTTGTAACCTGTCATTAGTAAAAGCGTCATTGTTAATTCTGCTGTTGACAAAAGTCTAGTGCGGGGTTCATCAAGACTAGGGAAACATTTGACTAATCTGGACTTCAATTTCTGGAAATGCAATCAAGGATAACGTTGCATCCTCCTGCAAAATAAATTCAAGATTGTAGCTTTCCAAACCCGGTTTGCGGAAAACATAAACCTGACGCTGATTCACATCCAAAATCCAGTAGTCAGTAATTCCCGCTTTAGCATAAAGAGGCGCTTTTTGTTTACGATCTGTTTCTAATGTTGTATCGGCTACCTCAATGAGTAAAAAGATTTCATTCGGTGCAGGATGATGATCAATGTACTTTCGCGTATCAATCTGGACAACAGCGATATCTGGTTCAGGTTCCGAATATTGGCTTAACTGAATGGGATCTTGCACTCGAACTAAGGCAACTTCTGCTAGCAGCCGCTTGAGGTAGTCAGACGCACACAGCGTTGTTGCTGCATGGGGGGGATTTTTGGCGCTCATCGGGATAACTTGCCCATCAATCAGTTCTACCCGTTCATTCTCTGTAATAATACTCGTTTCAAACATCCGGTGATATTCGTTTACACTCCACAAGCGCACTCTAGTTTGTGTCATTGTATATTTTCTCCGGTGGCTACGTCTAGGCACATCACTTTTAGGCGATTATCTGCTTCAAAATACTTACCTAAACTTAGCCAAAGCTGAGAATAGAGATTTCTTCCTCCTTCATCCAAGGTAGTCGGCTACTTCTTGTCCAGAGG
>NZ_JBALEK010000073.1:0-11664 GCF_036917815.1 Nostoc sp.
CTCCAAACTCCAAACTCCAAACTCCAAACTCCAAACTCCAAACTCCAAACTCCAAACTCCAAACTCCAAACTCCAAACTCCAAACTCCAAACTCCAAACTCCTAACTCCAAACTCCAAACTCCTAACTCCTAACTCCTAACTCCTAACTCAGCACTCGCCACTGGAATGACGATCGCTAATTCTGTGCCTTTGCCTAACTCAGATGTCACTGTGAGTTGTCCACCATGTTTTTCTTCTATAATTTGCCGGGAAATTGTTAATCCTAAACCAGTGCCCTTACCTACTGGTTTGGTGGTAAATAAATAACCAAACAGTTTTTGCTTGACATTTTCAGACATTCCCTCACCATTGTCTTGCATTCGGATCGAGATGTGATGCCGATCTTCAGACAAAGCGGTGGTAATTGTGAGGCGATTGGGATTGTCTTGAATTTGTTGGAAATAACGCCCTTTGTTAGATTCTTCTAAGGCATCAACGGCGTTGGCGATGATATTCATAAAAACTTGGTTGAGTTGCCCAGGAAAGCATTCTATTTGAGGTATTTGACTGTAATTTTTGACTACTTCAATGGCAGGACGATGCTCATTGGCTTTGATTCGGTGCTTGAGGATAAGTAATGTGCTTTCAATACCTTCATGAATATTAAAATGAACCTTGCGATCGCTATCTCCTCTAGAGAAGGTGCGAAGACTGGCGCTAATTCCCCGGATGCGATCGCTACCTTCTTTCATGGACGAGATAAGTTTGGGTAAATCTTCTTGGAGATAGTCTAAATCGATTGTGGCGATCGCTGACTCAATTTCGGCTCCCGGTTCGGGAAACTTTTGCTGATAAAGATTGATTAGTGCTAATAAGTCGTGAACGTAGTCCTGTGCAGGCTTTAAGTTGCCTGCAATAAAGTTGATTGGGTTATTTATCTCGTGGGCAATGCCTGTAACGAGGTTGCCCAGTGCCGACATTTTTTCTTTTTGGATGAGATTGTATTGTGTCTCTTGCAGGTGTTGCAATGCTTGAGTTAATTGTGCTGTTTGTTTTTCTATGGTGATTAAATCACGATATGACCTTAAAGCTGCGATCGCAGTTGTAATTAACTTTTGGCGAGTTAATTCTACCTTCAACTTATAATCATTGATGTCATAGTTCAAAATCACTGATTCTTCGGGCGCATCTCCCGGTTGTCCTGTGCGTAAAATCACCCGTACAATCTGATTTTTCAACTCCTCCCGAATATACTTAACCACCCTTAACCCAGCATCATTAGTTTCCATCACCACATCTAATAAAATAAACGCGGTATCTGGGTGAACCGCAATCAGCTTTTTGGCTTCTATTCCCGAAAAAGCCGAGAGGAAAATTAAAGGTTTTCCTTCATAGGTAAAACTTCTCAAAGCTAACTTAGTCGCTTGGTGAACTTCAGCATCATCATCCACAATGATCATTTTCCAGGTTTCTAATATCTCTTGTGCCTGAGATTCTCTCGCCACAAGAGTTAATTGAGTTTGATCGCTTATTTGCTCTTGTTCATCTTCAAACACGAAGACTTCATCGCCTGGCGATGAAAGGGAAATGTGGTTATTGTCAAGCATTTTCAACCAACCTTGTAAAAAATAACAATAAAAATGGTATTGCGTAAAAAGGGATGAGTGAGATAAGTGAGATGGGGGAAATAACTGCTAATTGCTAATTGCTAATTGCTAATTGCTAACTGCTAATTGCTAATTGCTAACTGCTAATTGCTAATTGCTAATTGCTAACTGCTAATTGCTAATTGCTAATTGCTAATTGCTAATTGCTAATTGCTAACTGCTAATTGCTAATTGCTAACTGCTAATTGCTAATTGCTAATTGCTAATTGCTAACTCCAAACTCCTAACTCAGCACTATTATAGAGGTAGTGTCACTGTAAATAGGGTTCCCTTTTCCACTTCACTGTCAACATCAATTGTTCCTTGTAGCTTTTGAGTAACTAAGTTATAGACTATATGCAGACCTAAACCACTGCCTCCTTTATGCCTAGCAGTGGTGAAGAAAGGCTCAAAAATTTTGTTTAAGTTTTCTTGCGGAATGCCGCAACCATCATCGCTATATTGAATCACAACGCGCTCGCTTTCTTGCTTCACCTCAATCCGCAACTGTCCTGATTCGTGAAGTTGATAGCCATGATTCAGGGAGTTCATCACTAAGTTGGTGATAATTTGCGCCAAAGCCCCAGGATAGCTATTGATGGCCACAGTTTCATCGCCTGTCACTATCAGGGTATGGGAAACTTGTTTGAGTTTGGGAGTTAAGCTAGTGACGATTTCTTCCAAATACTGCTTGACGAAAAATGTCCGTTGTTCCAAACTAGTCTGATCCACAGCTACTTGCTTGAAGCTTTGCACCAGTTCTCCGGCACGATTGAGGTTGCTGAGAAGCAGTTCAGTACTTTCCTTCGCAATTTCCAAATAGTTGTTTAAAACTGAGCGCTTTAATTGACCTTGCTCAACAGTCGTAATTAGCGATCGCGTTTCATCAGCTAATGTAGAAGCAACGGTGATACTAGTGCCCACAGGTGTATTGATTTCATGAGCGACTCCAGCCACAAGACCACCTAATGCCGCCATTTTCTCAGATTCTACCAGTTGCTTTTGGGTTGCTTTGAGGTCTTCTACAACTTGAGACAATTCTTGAGTTCGTCTGGCTACCTTTTCTTCTAGGGTGTTGTAGAGAGTAGCATTTTCGATAGAGATGGCGGCTTGAGAAGAAAGCAAATTTAGAACTTCCATTCGTTCTGGTGTAAAGGCTCCAGTTGTGAGATTATTTTCTAAATAAACAATCCCAATCAATTTGCCTTGATTGAGGAGAGGAAAACACAAAATAGACTTAGGTTGCTGTTGATGAATGTAAGCATCACGAGTGAAATTGCCTTCATTAACCGCGTCATGTAATACCACACTATCTTTAGTCCGGGCAACGTAATCGATAATCGCATTAGATAGTATTGGTTGACTGAAGGTTTTGATAGAGATAGCTTCAGTAACTTTAACTGTATCTGAGTTAATTGTTCCTGATGCTCTAATTTGCCATTCTGCATTTTGGTTGAGCAGTAAATAACCCTTTTCTGCCCCAGCATTTTCAATGACGATTGTCATCAGTTTAGTTAATAAAGTATCGAGCTTAATTTCTCGTCCCAGAACGTGGGAGGCTTTGAGAACACTGTTTAAATCTAAGGAAGTTGATAGGGTGGTACTCGTGGAGGTGATTTTAGAGGTTGGAAATTGAGAGTTTATTTGAGCTTGGGTGAAAAATTGGGGATAGCGTTTTTCTAAATCTTCTACTTTAGCTTTAGCACCCCAACGAGTGTAGGCATAGTGGGCATTAAATAGGTAATCTTGAGCAATTTTTTCTTTACCCCATTGCAGATAAAATCTGGCAGCGAGTTCATAGCTGAGGGCTTGTTCGTTGAGATATTCATGTTCTGTTGCTTTGGCGATCGCGCGATCGTACATCTCTATGGCTTCAGCTTTTTGCCCTAAAACTCGATACCGTTCCGCTTCCACTAAATAAAATTTGTGTAAGAAATTTGTCGGCGCGTGGTGTACCCATTTCTGCATTTGGGCTTGATTGGCTGTGACTTTTGCTAATAAGCTTGCTTGTGGGGCATCAGTATATAAAGCTAAGGCTGTCAGAGAATCATAAAAATTGAAAAGTACTACGGTTATCTGTCCTAATAGTGCATTTAGACACTTTTCTAACTCTTGGGCATTAGCTGCGGCTTGCGGGAAATCTTGGAAGAGATAGCACAGAAAAAGCTTTGAGTAATATAGATGTGCCAAACCAGTTGTATCATTAGCTTGCTGATGCCAGAGCAGCATTTGTTCTTCTTGATAGACTTCCCCACTTAAACAACAGGAGTTTTCAGATACCGTTACCAGATTTAAGCTTAACTGCCAATAAATAGCTAGATACGAAAGAGCTACTTTGTTTTGGACTTGACTCATAGCATGATGGTAGTCACTAATTTGCCGTTCAAATTCTCCCAAGTCTTGGCCAGTCGCCCAGGAATGCAGGCTATCAAAGACTGCACAAAGACCTGAAAATTCTATATCTCCTTGCTCTCTACCAATTTGATAGCCTTCCTTTAAGGATTTGATGGTTTTCTGGAGTGGTTCTTGCCAATGGTAGACGGTAGTATAAATTACAGCGATGATGTAACATTTGAGATGTTTAGCATCGTAGCGTTCTAATAAGGTCAAAGTAAGTTTACCAAATTGATAGCCCAAGGGAATCTCATCCAAGGCTCCACAAAGAATTAAGCTATACATTCCATAGCCAACCGTTGATAATTCGGTGTTGCCGTATTCTAGAGATAGATTCACCATCTTTAAAACAATGAATGGGAGTATCTCATGTCCTCCTCGGTAGGAGGGTCCGATGATCCTGGAAAGAATTTGCATCGCTGCTAATTGTTGGGCTGACTGCATTTGGGGTAGGTTGATTAAGTCTTCAACTTCTCTTTTTGCCAGACGATCTGCTGTTTGCTGTAGTGCTTTGCTCAGTTCTAAGTGACTCAGAGTAGAGGGAAAGTTAATTCCCAAGGCTTGGAGAACTTCTAAACCGGTGGCGATCGCTGCTGGTAATTTGTTCTGCACTGCAAAGGCTTGGATTTTCAGATCGTAAACTCTCGTCTTGTCTAACAAAACTTGAGCATTTTGCATTGCCTCCTCTACCCATATATTCATCTGTGTGAAGTCACCGTAGACAAATGCTGCTTCTGCTGCTGACTTAAATAATGTCAAACTCAGGTCATAGTTTGTTTGCCAAGAATCTGCTGCTAGTAATTTAATGCCGAATGAAAAATATCCCAAAGCCGCTTCAGAAGCAGTTGCTAATTTAGCTTTACGTCCCGCCAATAAATTCAAATTTGCTAATTCATTTCGTTCATTTTGAGCGTCAATCAACTCTGCACCAATATTTAATTGATTAACAATTTCAAAAATTTTATCTTCTCGAACTAATGCTGAGGTATTGCTCAACATCAGTCGCCCAATTGTTAAATGAGTTGCTTGTTTTTGCCCTTCAGAAATTAGAAAATAAGCTGCTTGTTGGACGCGATCGTGCTGGAATTTACAATTAATATCAGCAGCTTTTTTCTCGTCTCTCAATAGTCTCAGATAATATTGATTATTTGAGACAACAATTAAGCCTTCTTTGAGTGCTGGTAATAAATCATCTAAAACTTGCTTGGCTGATTGCTGAGAAATCACTACCAATGTAGATAGATCAAAGTTATTGCCAATACAAGCAGCCAACTGTAATATTTTTTGGGTGTTTGCTGCTAAGTTGACAATTTTACTCGTCATTAATTCCACAACATTATCAGTAATGTCTTTGGTTTCAATTTGTTCTAAATCCCAATGCCATCTTTTTTTTATATAGTCAAAGCTGAGTAAATTCTCTGTATAAAGTGATTTCAAAAACTCAGCGATAAAGAAAGCATTACCTTGAGTTTTTTCACAAACCAAATTAGTTAACGCTTGAGTTAGGATAGTTGAAACTGACAATGTTTCGGCAATTAAAGCATTCACATCTTTGGGAGTGAGGTTTTTGAGATTAATCTCAGATACGATTCCTCCATCATTTTTAATTTCGTCTAAACTCATCGCCAAAGGGTGAGTTGTATCGACTTCATTATCTCGATAAACTCCAATGATGAGTAGATTTTGAATATCGCGATCGCTTAAAATAATCTTCAGCAGTTTTAGCGAAGCACTATCAGCCCATTGCAAGTCATCAACGAACAAAACGAGGGGATGTTCAGCCTGACAAATCGCCTTGATAAAGTTTTGAAAGACCAGATTAAAACGGTTTTGGGCTTCTTGTCCGCCTACTTGAGCTACAGAAGCTTGTTCGCCAATCACCAATTTTAAATTGGGAATGACATCAATTAAAACCTGTCCGTTATTGCCAACAGCAGCTAATATTTTTTCTTGCCATTGTCTCAAAATGGATTCACTTTCAGTCAATAATTGATTACACAAGTCATTGAATGCTTGAGAAATGGCGTAGTAAGGAATATTACGTTGGTACTGGTCATATTTACCAGTGATGAAATTGCCACGTTTGGCTGTAATGGGTTTATGAACCTCATTTACTAAAGCTGATTTGCCGACTCCAGAATAGCCTGCAACTAACATCAGTTCATTTGTACCATTGGTGATGCGATCGAAAGCCGTCAATAGCGTCTCTAATTCTGGTTCTCGTCCATAGAGCTTTTGCGGAATTATAAAGCGATCGGAGACATCTTGACTAGCCAAAGCAAAGACATCGATTTTGCCATTACTTTGCAGTTGATGCAAGCATTGTTCTAAATCTGCCTGAATTCCAGAAGCAGACTGATAACGGTCTTCGGCATTCTTTGCCATCAGTTTCATCACAATCTCACATAGCACTTGGGGAATCTCTTTTCTGTCCCCTATCCCCTGTCCCCTATCCCCTAAAAGTGGTGGTTGTTTCGCAATATGGCAATGAATCAACGCTAGAGGATCATCACCTTCAAATGGCACTTTACCTGTTAGTAATTTATAGAAAGTTACTCCTAAAGAATAGAAATCGCTGCGATAATCAATCGCTCGATTCATTCGCCCCGTTTGCTCAGGAGAAATGTAGGTAATAGTGCCTTCTAGAGTATTGGGATTTTTGAATGATTGGGTTTCTCGTGATAGAACAGTGGAAATCCCAAAGTCGATGATTTTTATCTGTCTTGTGTTGGGATTTAAGACAATATTTGAGGGGTTAATATCTTTGTGGATAATGTTAGCAGCGTGAATTTGTCTGAGGCTTTCGACAATAGAAATACCCAATTTAAGAAACTGTTCTAACTCGATTTTTCCAGCTAACTGTAATTGAGCTAAAGAAGTACCAGCGAAGTCTTCTAATACTAAAACTGGTCGTTGTTGATGAATTTCCAAAGCGTAAACTTGAACAACTCCAGCGAGATGGAGATTGTGGATAATGTCATATTCGCGCTGGTAACAAGCAATGCGTTCTGGCGAGGGATAAACATCTCGTAGGGTTTTGAGAATTACAGGTTGATTATCGGCTTCCCGGTAGCCTCGATATATCAGAGAATTGCTGCTTTCGTAGATTTGTTCAATAATTTGATAGCCGGAAAGCGTGAGCATAATTTGGGTACTCCTCAAAAGTGGGTTAATGCTGTCCTAGTCACTTTGTTAGAGTTAGTGTACCCATCAGCTTGGTGAGTCTTAAGCATGTGCGCCGCTAATTTTGGAGATTTTTTTACGAGTCGTGATGCGTAAGGGAACTCCAAGAAATAAATTATCCAATTTCACTCCTTCAAAACGGCTTTTTCTCCCCCTGTTTACTGAAGCTTGTCCATATTTCGGATCGACCAATTTAAACCCCTCCAGTGGAATCCCCGACCAACTGCGTTGTTTTCCCTTGGCGTTATTCTCACCCCAAATAACTATCTCCCCTGTGCTGGTATAAACCAACGCATCTAATAAAATCTATCAATATAGGTTGGGTTGAACGGCAGTAAAACCCAACATGAACATAGATCAAATTTTGGGTTTCGTTCCTCAACCAAACCTACAGATATTATGAGTGTTTAATCGAACCTGATATCAAGCCTTATCAAGTTAGGTTTTTAGGACTTGTGTACACCACTGTAGGGCTTTAGATATAGGGTTAAGCCCTTGTGGGGCTTAACTATGGTAATTCCAATTAATTTATTTCTGAGCAGTACAACAGGGCAATAAAGGCTTGTTTACAACATCTTTAATATCTACTGAATTCAACAAATCTTCCCAATATTTCTGAACTTCAGGATCATTAGGACGCTGGCGACGTAAATTAGCTAAAGTTCTCAGAGCATCTTCCCAAAATCCAGCTGTTGAAAATAAAACTGCCCGATCCAAGTCTGTGTTTGGTTGGTTTAGCTGAAGAGATAGGTTTTCATCTTGCGATCGCACAATCGTACCTTCTACATACGAGTCTTTATCGCGGTTACTATTATCACAAATCATCGAAAAAGTCCAATTATACTCTTTCCCGATTTGTAGAGGTGGCTGATCGGCAGGCACGTTTACACTAACGATACCATTCTGCCCAACAGGTTTGAAAGTTCCCTTATACAATGGGTCAACGCTATCACCATCCCGCAAAACAAATTCTAGTGCTTGTACTGTTGTAGAAGTTTGAGGAACGTAGAAAAAGAATGTCGGACGTTCTGCTGTGGTTTGTTGAGCTTCCTTATCTGTTGGTGTCAGGGGAATCAGATATTGTCCAGCTTGAAAGCAACTTCCCCGTGTTCCTGCTGATCTTACCCTACCAGGTCTACCAGGGACAAAGGCGATCCGATTTCTACCACGTTGAATGTAACTTGTAACATTTCTAATTGCAGTAGTAGCATATCTATCTCCAGGACGTAGCTGCTCTGCTTGCTGAAAATTCAATAAAGCTTTTCGATAGTTTCTCCGTTTGGTTTCATTATATCCAAGCTGCATATATTGAGTGTAAGCAGTTTTAGCTTGTGCCAGTTGGTAAACCGACTCTGTTGCCAAAACTTGAGTAGTGTTTACAGGCTCGAAGCCAAGAAAGGCTAAGGCAGAAAGCAGATAGCTTGCCCAAAATCTATGTTTCATGATGTCCATTTCCACTTGTAGTACATTGCTTGGTCTATATAATACAATAGCCTAAGCTTTACAGTGGCAAGACTTGATGTGTGCTAGTTTGTAGTAATGCTAAGATAGCCTTCTGACTTGTTTCCAATAAGATTCCCGACTTCTTAAAGGAAGTCGGGAATCTGAGATGCTACGTCTCTACATTATTTTTCACTCATATCTCTAATGAGGTATAGCCAATTTTGCATCGACTACCTCAGCATGATCGGCAACAATTTGGCGGAATGAATCGCCTTCTATTGTCTCCTGTTCTGCTAGCAAATCTACTAAACGCTCCAAAACTATACGGTTTTCTTGCAAAAGTTCTTTGGCCTTGATGTAGCAAGTGTTGACAATTTCACGCACCTGTGAATCAATTTTGGCAGCAATCTCTTCAGAATAGTCTGATTTATTCATCCAGTCCCGTCCTAAAAATACCTCTCCACTTTGATTTTCCAGTGATAACGGGCCTAATTCTGACATCCCGAAGCGTGTCACCATCTGCCGCGCCATCCCTGTGACGTGTTGCAAGTCGTTGCTTGCACCTGTGGTCACTTCTGGCTGACCAAAAACGATTTCCTCGGCGGCGCGACCACCCAAGGTAGCAGTAATTCTGGCTTTGAGTTGGGAACGGGAAATTAACCCCTGTTCTTCGTTGGGAGTAAACCAAGTTAATCCTAGTGCTTGTCCCCGTGGAATTAATGTAACTTTCTGCACTGGGTCATGCTCTTTGAGCAACGTGCCCACTAAAGCGTGGCCAACTTCATGATAGGCAATCAAGCGCTTGCTCTTGCTGTCTACTAATGCGGTACCTTCCATACCTGCAACAACTCGATCTATAGCAGCATCAATTTCTAAAAGGGTGGCAGCTTCTTTGCGCCTCCTCGCAGTAAGAATGGCAGCTTCATTGAGTAAGTTTGCCAAGTCTGCGCCAGTAAAACCAGGAGTGCGGCGAGCGATCGCTTCTAATGATACGCTAGGATCAATTTTCTTATTCCGAGCGTGGACTTTCAAAATTTCCAGTCGCCCTTTAAGATCCGGTGGATCGACCATCACTTGTCTGTCAAAGCGTCCTGGTCTGAGTAACGCTGTATCTAAAACATCTGGGCGGTTAGTGGCAGCAATAATAATTATGCCTGTGTTACCTTCAAAACCATCCATTTCGGTGAGCAGTTGGTTGAGGGTTTGTTCGCGCTCATCGTTACCGCCACCAATACCAGCACCCCGTTGCCTACCTACTGCGTCAATTTCATCGATAAATATTAGGCAAGGGGCATTCTCTTTGGCTTTCTTGAAGAGGTCGCGCACGCGAGATGCACCCACACCAACGAACATTTCCACGAATTCTGAACCGGAAATACTGAAGAATGGTACACCTGCTTCCCCGGCGATCGCTTTTGCTAGTAAAGTTTTACCAGTACCAGGAGGGCCAATTAACAGCACTCCTTTGGGAATACGTGCTCCCACAGCAGTAAATCTTTCTGGCTGTTTGAGGAAAGTCACAACTTCTTCGAGTTCTTCTTTAGCTTCTTCAACCCCGGCGACATCTTCAAATTTCACTCCAGTTTTTGCCTCCATTTGGAAGCGGGCTTTAGATTTACCGAAATTCATCGCTTGGCTAGAAGCATTAGTAGAGCGGCGGAGGAATAGTAGCATAAAAGCCGCCAGTGGCAAAATCCACATGAGATTGAACAACAGCCCAATAGCAGCTCGACTGTTAGCAGATGAAACTTCCCCAAAATCAACATTCTTATCTTTGAGTATGTTAATTAACTCTGTGTTTTGGGCCAGGAGTCTCACCTGTTGCGGTGGTGTATTCTCCTTTTGCCCCTTGAGATAAACCCTCGCTAGCTGTTCGGTTTCATCAAGCTCGACTTTTTGGATTTCTCCCGCCTTCACTTTCTTGAGCAAGTCGCCATAATTTAGAGAGGTGCTGCTGCTGCTATCTGCTTTTTGTGCCAAGACGGGAGAAGTCGAGAAAATTCCTGGCAACATAATCAAACTAGCAGCGATGCCTAGGGTGGGCAACGCCTTCGCACTAACCCAAGCAACCCGCTTTGATGACTGCCTTTTTACCAATGCTTTTTTTCCCAAATTTGTCATAATAATTACCCTTTGTCTGCTGGCACAAGTTGAGCTATGGTTTTATGCCTATTCTTCTATCAAAAATTGTAATAACTGGAAATTACACTTTTCTTATCTAGTCTAACTTCCACACAAAACCATTCCCAAGTTTCTTCCGGCGATCGCATGAAGTTGAACAACCAAGATCATTCTTTAGATTTATGCAGCTGTTAACACCAGACATTGGGCATTGGTCAAAGACTTACTGCTCCTCATCTTCCCCAGTCCACAGTAGATATTCTTTAAATAATCTGTGTCTCACTGCCCAACCACTCTTACTATTTTGGTTGATTTATCCCTGGATACATATTTTCCCCAATTCTAATTTATTACTGGGATTCAATCAATTAATTAGTGAAATGAATCAATTTAAACCCTGTTATGCTTCTGGATAATTTCACTTAGTTACTACTTGCTCACTCCGGAAAGTGACATGACAGAAGAGGGGTATATAACTTTAGCCACAAAACTTAGTTAGGGCTTGCTGAAAAAAAAGAAAAGGTTACAGTCTCTAGATTCTCAGACCAAAGAAGTATATTCAGGTGCAAGACAAGAAGGTTTTGCTGACTTTTCACGTTATGTGGAAAAGCTAACGATTGACCTAACCCCCTAACCCCCTTCCCTACAAGGGAAGGGGGAAAATTCAAAGTCTCTCTCCTTAAAGGAAGAGAGAAATAGAAGTGAGGTTTTCCAGATACCGTGAAAAGACAAGAAGGTTTTGCAACACACAAATAACAAAAGCCTCCTCAAATTATCATGAGGAGGCTTTTGTTTAAAAAATTAAACCTGGCATCGAGCTATTTTTGCGTAGGGCTACCCCTAAACTATCGTGGCCGCAGCAGCGTTTCACCTCTGAGTTCGGGAAGGGTTCAGTGT
>NZ_JBALEK010000074.1:0-87286 GCF_036917815.1 Nostoc sp.
TCTTTCTTTCTTTCTTTCTTTCTTTCTTTCTTTCTTTCTTTCTTTCTTTCTTTCTTTCTTTCTTTCTTTCTTTCTTTCTTTCTTTCTTTGTGTCCTTTGCGTCCAACTCTTACGAGACGCTGCGCGAATGCGGTTCGTTTTTTTTATATGGTTTAGTGCATCTTCATACAGAATTGGTATTAGCGCCAATTACAGCTTATGAAGTTTGGGCATCTGTTGTTGCAAGCAAATCGGGGGTTAGCACGCTAGCAAAATCAGCACATAATACATATAGCTAGCGTCCATCAAAAACCATTCATGCCGCAAAATAACCAAACCGCCGTTGAATTCCGCGATGTCACCTTTAGCCGCAACCATCGCCCATTGGTGTCAAATCTAAATTTCACCATCCGCCAAGGAGAAGCACTGGTATTACTTGGACGCAGTGGTAGCGGCAAAACTACAACAATGAAGTTAATTAATCGCCTATTTACACCTACACAAGGCGAAGTTTTATTTGATGGCATTCCCACAACTCAATGGGATGAAATTAAACTGCGGCGAAAAATTGGTTACGTTATTCAAGAAATTGGTTTATTTCCCCATTTTACAGTTGAACGCAATGTGGGTTTAGTCCCTTCTTTGGAAGGTTGGCAACCTAAACAAATAAAAACGCGGGTTTACGAGTTGTTACAATTGGTAGGCTTAGAACCAGCACAATTCGCCGGACGTTACCCCCATGAACTTTCGGGAGGACAAAGGCAAAGAGTCGGTGTAGCCAGGGCTTTAGCAGCAGATCCGCCAATGTTATTGATGGATGAACCCTTTGGCGCACTCGATCCGATTACGCGGCTAGAACTGCAACAAGAGTTTCGGCATTTGCAGCAAGAATTAGGCAAAACAGTTGTTTTTGTCACCCACGATATTCAAGAAGCCTTGGTTTTGGCATCGAGAATTGGTTTAATGTATGGCGGAGAATTGGTAGTATTGGGGACGATAGATGAATTTATGCGATCGCAACACCCAGAAAGCCTTGCCTTTCTCCAATGTCTGCGTTCTCTCCCAGACACTTTATGAAAAATTTCTTTCTCGTTAAGTATGCTCCAGAAATTCTTCAGCATACTCTAGAACATTTATTTTTGGTAGGCATTGCAATTGGAATTGCCATCCTTGTAGGCATTCCATTAGGTATTTTAATTACCCGTAAAACTTATCTCCGGCAACCAATTCTCGGCATAGCGAATATTCTGCAAACTATTCCTAGTTTAGCGCTGTTTGGCTTACTCATTCCTGTTCCAATAATTGGCGGAATTGGTGCAGTACCAGCAATTGTTGCCTTGACTGTATATTCCTTGCTGCCGATAATTCGTAACACTTACACAGGTATTATGGGCGTAGATCCAGCGATTCGAGAAGCTGGAAGAGGCATGGGAATGACAGATAGACAATTATTGTTACAAGTTGAGATTCCCTTAGCAATGGGAGTAATTCTGGCAGGAGTGCGAGTAGCAACAGTAATTGCTATTGGGATTGCAACTATTGCCGCAGCAATTGGTGCTGGTGGTTTAGGAGTGTTTATTTTTCGCGGTATCTCAGTAGTGAACGATCAGTTAATTTTAGCTGGTGCAGTTCCGGCGGCGGTAATTGCATTACTGGCTGACTTTGCAATTGGTTGGTTGGAGAATAAATTAAAAATTCAAAGTTAATGAAAAGATTTTTCGCACTTTGCTTTTTAAGTTTTGCCTTGTTGTTGGTAATTACTAGCTGTACGCCGAATCTAAATAGTAGTAGCGGTGGTAATATTATCGTTGCTTCCAAAGATTTTACCGAACAAGATATTTTAGGTGAACTCTTAGCCCAGCAAATTGAAGCGACAACTAATTTAAAAGTAGCTCGTCGCCCCCGTTTAGGTGGTTCTTTTGTCTGTCATAGTGCTATTACTGCTGGTAAAATTGATGTATATATTGAGTATACTGGTACAGCTTTTACTGCAATTTTAAAGCAAAAGGCAGTTAACGATCCTAAAGAAGTTTATGAAAGATTAAAACAAGCATACTCCCAGCAATTCAATTTGGAAGTAATGCCAAGCTTGGGTTTTGAAAATACTTTTGCGATGATTGTTCGGGGTGAAGATGCTAAACGCTACAATATTCAAACTCTATCTGAAGCTACTCAATATACACCACAATGGCGGGGTGGTTTTGGCTATGAATTTTTAGAACGAGAAGATGGTTTTCCAGGATTAGCTAAAACTTATGATTTACGTTTTGCTAAACCTCCCCAAATCATGGACTTAGGTTTAATATATCGTGCTTTGATTCAAAAACAGGTAGATATGGTGGCGGGTAATTCCACTGACGGACAGATTTCTCGCTTGGGTTTAGTTGTACTCAAGGATGATAAACACTATTTTCCGCCTTACGAAACTGTGCCAATTGTCCGACAAGAAATATTAAAAAAATATCCCGAATTAAAAACAGCGATCGCTTCACTCACAGGAAAGATTTCGGCAGATGAAATGCGACAGTTAAACTATTTAGTTGAGGGGGAATTACGTGATATTAAAGATGTTGTCCAGGAGTTTCGCAAATCGAAGGGATTAAAATAATTCGTAATTCGTAGTTAAGGGTTAGGGTAACACACCCTCTAGTATGTCAAGTTTAAATTGATGGGTAAGTAAGTTCGTAGTAAGGACTTTAGTCCTTGTTTTCTAAGCACTAAAGTGCTTACTACAAACTTTTAATTACTAGCTTAGACATTGTACTACTGTTGTTCACGCAAAAAGTTCTTTAACCACCTAATGACTTCACTTGTTGTTTGCTCATTGGCCATTTGGAGACATTGCTGCACAATTTCTCTGACGTTAGGAAAGTAGCTGCTTTCTGTAAGGGCATAACTTTCTCCCTGCAATCGATAAATTAATAGCCGATTACTCTTTAATATCCAGATTTCTGGCACTCGATAAGGCAAGAAATCATTAACGTCGGTATAACTTGTCACATCTATTTCAATTGCTAAATCTGGTGGTGGATCTGACTCCCAATCAATTCTTTTTTTCCCTACTACTGCTCTGCAATTTTCAATGTAAAAGCAATAGTCTGGTTCAATACCACTAATTTCTGGCAAGCTCATGGTGATGGACGTAAATGATTCGTATATGCGGTTTAAGTGGTCAAGTAGAACTATTACTATCAATGCCAACAAGCTTGCATCTCTTCCATGCTCTGGTAGCGGTGCCATCAGTAAAATTTCCCCTCTTCGATATTTAATCCGAGGCGAGGAGCGATCGCCTAGTTGCTGACTCAATACTTGATAGGCTTTCCAGTCTCCCAAAAGCTTCAACACCGCGCCAGGTGGTAACTCGATTCTTTGTGGTGTAATTACGGTATCCATATTAACTCACATTTTAGATGTTGTCGTAGACGCGTTGGCGTTCGCGTTCGCGTCTCTGAATTTTTATATTAAAGGCTTTTGCTTACAAATACAAAGCCACGGCTCTTATTTGATGAGGAATCATTGGTGAGCATTGCTTTCCATAAATCTGCTGTTTTTACCCAAACTGGTGGATATTTATAACGAGAAACATCAAGAATTAAAAATCTATCTGTTTGTTCGTTATATGCTGCTAAAGGGGAAATATGCCCACCTTTTTCTTGACCAATCTCTTTGCGTAAATAGTTTACTAAAACGAAATTTTGCGGTTGTTTTAAATTTTCTACCGCTTGTTTGCGGAACTGCTCTAAACTAGTGTCGGCAGCATGGTAAACATTTACTTTAACGCCATAGCTGGCTAGTAATTGCCCTAACTGGTCTAAGGTCATACCTTGATGAGATACAGCTTCAGCAGTTAGCACTTTTTTTGTATTATCATTGCTAAAAAAGTTTTCTTGAGTAAATACTCGATATGGTTTGTATTGGGGTGCTTCTGGTGCTGGAATTTGTAGAGCATTTAGTACCATAACCATACTAGCAACACCACAATATGCCTGATTATTTTGAGTGGTGAATTGCATACTCAGTGGGAAAAAGTCTTCTTTTGATTTACTCTCAAATAATAATTTTTCACCTTCCGGTGTACTAAATCCTACTAAGTTAGAGGGAAGTGGTAATGTTTGAGAGAGAACGGTTCCACTAGAGATACATAAGCCAATAGTTAAAGCTTTGAAAAATGTTTCACTTATTTTTCGTAACATAGCATTTATAAGTAGTGTAAAATCTTCAAATCATATCACATTAATAATCTCACACCAAGATGCTAAACAAGTATAAGATTTTAGGAGAAATGACATAAAAATGCTTACTGGTTTTAAACCCAAGGGAGTTGCGATGCCTACGGCCGGCGTAGCGATCGCCATATTTTATTTCACTGTCTTCCTTTACAGTCAAGTTGCGTCAGCCGCCTTGACTTTACCCCTACGCAGCAAAAAGGGGATGGTGGTTTCAGCCCATCCCCTAGCAAGCGAAGCGGGAATTTCGATGTTACGCAAAGGTGGTAATGCAGTTGATGCAGCTGTAGCCACAACCTTTGCAATTTCGGTAGTTGAGCCTTTTTCGGCGGGAATCGGTGGCGGCGGATTTTTACTAATGCACTCTGAGAAAACTGGCGAGATGAAAGCATTAGATTTCCGCGAACGCGCACCCTTGAAAGCCACAAGAAATATGTATCTTGACGCCAAAGGAAAGGTGCGCCCCAATGCAAGTATTAATGGTTATTTGGCAGTAGCTACACCAGGAACGGTAGCGGGACTTTATGAAGTGCATCGTCGCTATGGTAAACTTTCTTGGCAAGAGGTAATGAAACCTGCGATCGCACTCGCTAAAAATGGTTTTATTGTCAGTGATGCAGTAACTTGGCGTTCTCTGCAAGCAAACGAGTCCCGCAAACAAGAAGTTCTCAACAATCCAGCAGCGCGAGAAATTTTCACTCGCAACGGTGAATTTTATCAGCCAGGGGACAAGCTGGTGCAGCGAGATTTGGCACGTACCTTAACAGCAATTGCCGAAAATCCCCAAAATTTTTACACCGGCAGTATTGCTCGGGCGATCGCGGCTGATATGGCCAAAAATGGTGGTTTAATTACTCTAGAAGACCTCAAAGCCTATAAACCAATCTGGCGCACTCCCATTTGTGGAAACTTTCGCAAAGCTAAAATTTGCTCAATGCCACCTCCATCATCGGGAGGCGTTCACCTATTACAGATTCTAAATATTATTGGTGACACTGATTTAAAATCTTTAGGATGGCATCATCCCGACGCAATACATTTAATGGTAGAAGCAATGAAAATTGCTTATGCTGATCGCTCACAATATTTAGGCGATCCTGATTTTGTCAAAGTCCCTGTACAAGAACTGCTCAGTCCAGCTTACGCCAAAAAACGCCGTCAAGAAATTAATATGCAAGTGGCTAGACCCTCGACCGAGATCAAGCCAGTAGACAAAGAGACACTACAACGTTTTAGTCAAGCTAATAATCAAAGTTTGGGAGAAAATATTATCCCGTTCTCAGATCAATCTCTCAAACTGCACGCGACTCGCCATGAATCTACTGAAACCACTCATTTGACTGTTGTAGATGAAGAACACAACGCCGTCAGTCTAACTTTCACAATTAACCTGGTTTTTGGTGCTGGTGTGGTGACACCGGGAACTGGAATTATCCTCAACAATGAGATGGATGATTTTGCAGCTGCGCCAGGAGTGCCTAATGCTTTTGGTTTAGTTGGTAACGATGCCAACAGCATTGCAGCCCGCAAAACTCCCCTATCCAGCATGACTCCCACAATTGTCACAGAAAATGGTCATTTCCGTATGGCTGCGGGTGCGCCTGGTGGTAGCACCATCATCACCCAGGTTTTGCAAGTGATCCTGAATGTGCTGGAATACAACATGGATGTTGGTGCAGCTGTTTCTGTTCCACGCATACATCATCAATGGCTTCCCGATGAGTTGCGCGTGGAATCCTGGGGCTTGGATGCTCTGACTGTGCAAGACTTACGCCATCGGGGGCATAAAATTAAGGAAACTACCCCTTGGGGAAATGGTAATGCGATCGCTGTCACATCTGATGGAACTTTAGAAGGGGCTGCTGATCCTCGCGGTGAAGGTTCCCCCAGAGGTTTGTGAGGGTGTGAGGGAGTAGGGAAGATGAGGAAAATAACTAATTCCCAATACTTCTCTTCTTAGGCTGCGCCAACGGCAACTCTTGGAGACGCTACGCGTAGCAAGATCCCCGGAGGGGTACGCTCAGTACAAGTGCCCAATGCCCAATTCCCTTATTGATTTTGGATTGTTGACTCTGCGTAGCTGCTGCTGCCGCCGAACTCGTTTGCACGGGCGCTAGATACCAGTGTCCAGCCTGCTTTGATAAGTTTTTGATAAGTTGCCCAACCTTTAGAACCACCTTCTATTTTATAATCTGGCACTGCAATATGTCCAAAAGCTGTGTAGGGACGCCAAGGTTGATTGGGTTCTGTCTGCAAATACAAAATTTTCTCTCCGTCGCCACCAGACTTAGATAACCAGCACATTTGTCGATGCATTGCAAACTCCTTTGCTTTTTAGCTAATAACGCATAATAACAGACTTTTGTCAAGCAAATTCTCACCCTCGCGGAGTAATTTTTGCCTAATACTTTAGACAAAGTGTAATTAAGTTTTATCCCCTTCGGGATAATTACTTAATAAGTCATAGCCTGGAGGATAGCTGCTAGTAGGACACAAAGATAAACAGCTTTGTCTCACCTTCTTTATCAGGTAAGATTTTTCTAATGTTATCCGCGTTTTTTGCGGTTGGGTGTAACAAGAGCTACTTTTTTAAGTATAGGTTTGCAATTTGCAATCAGATCAAGTTAACCACGCAGGGCTAGCCTCTAAATTCTATTTCTAGGGGCTAGGCGTGGGCAAATTTTACGAATACCAGGACTAATTACTGAGTCGCCATCTATGAGAGCAACGATAGTTTCTGGAGGGGGCTTCAGGTGAACCAGTTCTCGAATCACACTAACGAAATTTGCTAATCAAAAACTATAAACTGAACTCATACTAATTTTTTGTGCAACTGGCTCCAATGAATGATTCAGGTTTTCCTTGGTATACGCTAGCAATTCTTCCGTCCATTCTGTAAACCAAGCAAACACCAAATTGACTTTTTCAATCGCCTCGGCACGTCTTTGGTCATCCATTTCAATTTTTGCCATGATGGTATGGTCGTTTGTCATCGCATGACCAGATTCTTTCCTAAAATGGAATTCTCCACAGTAGCGCAATTCGATACCCATTTCCTCTTCAATTTTTTCTGCCAGTTTTCCAATCAGTTCAAACAATACGTTGCCCGTTTCTTCAATAGCTTCGATAAATAATTAAGTTTGCGTGTAAATGCTTAAAGTAATTGTAAATTTAGCTTTGATACAGTAGTGAAATTGAGTATCTGCCTTCTGGTTGAACAAAAGGATCTGAGTTGACAATAAAAACAGGCGTTGCTAATTGCGTATATTGTTTTGTGGGATGGGTGTTCGCACTACGTGCCGCTACGTAAACACCCGTCCCATATTTAGGGCGGGCAGGATGCCATTGGTGTCAACTTAACATGGAAGCCAGTCTAGAACAAGCTTTTAGAGATGATCTCGTTCCCAGTCAGAGACTGGGAATGTCCGTCGTTGAGGCTGCCGCCTCAAGACTGGCGGCACCAGCCCAATGAGCAGCATTTCCAGCCTTTGGCTGGAAACGAGATTTTCAAATGGTTTTAGCTTAACTTGACACCTATGGCAGGATGCCCACCCCACAAGATGGATAATTTATTTCTTGGAAGTCTCTTAAGAGTTATGAATTATTCGGTCAATCTTTCTCTCTATTTTGTCGCCAACAATGCCGCGAATTGTCTCTACTAGTTCGGTATATGCAAAGTTAGATAAAACTGGTTTTGCTGCTTGCAAGTGAATTGATTGATCTAAATCAATCCATGACTTACAGCCGGCGTATTTGGCGTAATAGGGAATTTCTTGCTCTTGGGGTAGTTTGTAAGTCCGCAGGAGGAGAATATAAAGGGGTTGACGTGGTTTCCATTTGAGGCGATCGGTAATAAAATGCTCGTTCCAAATATGAAAGGGAAGTAAGGTATTGACAATAGACTCGTCACTACAGGGCAAAATATCCGTAATTTCCGCCCAACTGCCGATGCGAACTGTCTCAGGATGCCAACCTGATGTTACTGGATAAACATGATTTGCATACTCTGCTTTCAGCATGAAAGCTTGTTGATGTTCATAAGTAGGGTAAAGCAAAATTTGGTTGTGGGCGACTTGGAAATGTCCATTTCGTTCATGGATACCGCCTTTGCGGAGCAACATAATTGTCTTGCCATTTTCCAAGGCATTTACGGCAACTGCCCATTCTTTGAGGGCATGAAAAGTTGTAGTCAATTCCATCAGCATCTACTGTAACTCTGATTTAATTTCACGCTAAAACTGATAAAGTATGAACCTGTCCAAGGGAATGAATTAGGGAGGAGTTATGGAAAAGCGATCGCTAGGTACAACTGAAGTCAAAATCACACCCCTCTTGATGGGAACTTGGCAAGCTGGTAAAAAAATGTGGGTGGGAATTGAGGACGCTGACTCGATTAAAACTATCCGAGCCGCTTATGAAGCTGGGATCACCACAATTGATACTGCTGAAGTTTATGGTGAAGGACACTCTGAGCGAATTGTCGCTGAAGCTTTATCTGATGTGCGAACTCGCGTAGAATATGCCACGAAAGTTTTTGCTAACCATCTAAATTATGAACAAGTGATTGAAGCTTGCGATCGCTCCTTAACCAACCTGAAAACTGATTACATCGACCTTTACCAAATACATTGGCCCTCCGGCGCTTTCAATAGCGAAATAGTACCTATCGAAGAAACTATGAGCGCTCTTAACTCGCTCAAAGAGCAAGGTAAAATTCGAGCAATTGGTGTTTCCAATTTTTCCCACGCCCAGTTAGCAGAAGCAGCAAGTTATGGACGTATTGATAGTTTACAACCACCCTATTCTTTATTCTGGAGGCAGGTAGAACAAGATGCATTGCCCTATTGTATCGAAAACAATATTTCTATCCTTGCTTATTCGTCTTTAGCGCAGGGTTTGTTAACAGGAAAATTTGCTCCTGGTCATAAATTTGACCCGACAGATAACCGTGCTAAAAATAAACTGTTTCAAGGCAAAAACTTTGAACATGCTCAACAAGCGCTAGAAAAACTGCGTCCTATAGCCCTTCTTCATAATTGTACCCTTGCTCAGTTAGCTTTGGCCTGGTTAATTGCCCAACCTCAAACAAATGCCATTGTTGGGGCCCGTTATCCCGAACAAGCACTAGACAACGCCTTAGCCGCCCAAATTCAGCTTTCCGCCACTGAATTGGCAGAAATCGATTCCATTGGACGTATTGTTACTGACCATCTTGATAACAGTCAGATTATGTGGAATTGGTGACAATGCAGTTGAGTTAACCATACCGATCTATCCAATATCCCTTCAACTTTCTTAAAAAGAGAGCTAGGGATCAAATTTATAGCTCTAGATTGCAAAATTTAACAAAACGTCAACTTTGGTAAAGCAAGGGTTGCAACTAACAAACTAAGTGATAACTTAAGTATTAGGACACAAAACAAAACAAAAGCAAACAAATAGGGTCAATGGCTTAGTGTCTCCTTGTCATCAGCCCAAGCAAGTTTCAGCATATCAAATAAGTGGCAAAAAGCCTAATGTAGAAGGCAAAGCCGAATTCTAAAGCGGAAAAACGCGAGAATGCTGAATTTGTTATTTTTTCAGTCCACCTTAGTTATTAACCTTCAGTTAGTTAATTAGTTTAACAATTTGAAACCTGTGAACTCGATAAAACCTGGTCAACCTCGACCAGGTTTTTGGTATTTTACTGTGATATAATTTTATGAGTACGGCAGGTAGTGCCGGAATTCACGCTTGAGGAGCTAGTTGTGAGACTAGGATAACATTAACAAAAAACAGTTAATGTGCCCAAGAAACCCAAAACCTTTTGGTTAGGGTACTTCACTTATTTTGCTAAACAAAACAAAACAAGCCCACTTATGTGGGCTTGTTTTGTACAATATAAACTCAAATTAAGACTATAGCTAATTCTCCAGCAGAGAATAAAATAGGACAGCAACATATCTCCTAGGAGAATTTTATGAGAAATTATAGCTTTTTAACCTTTATTAAATAAAAAAGCCATTATCACCTCCTTCGATTTATTGGAGGTCAAAGCAGCAAACAAACCAACCACAAGAGTTTGGTTATATAGAATCATCGACCAAGACACAAATACAGATAAAAAACTCAACGGCGAAGATGCTACTATTGGCTATCTTTCTGATTTATCAGGTAAGAATCTCCAGCAAATTACGCCAAATAATACTCGAATAATAGGAACACAAATCAAAGTAGAAAAGTTTTTAGAAGGCTCACAGATTGTTATAACAGGAATTTCAGCTTAATGGTATTTTCCTTTTTATCTAACTATGTTTTTTATAGAAAAAACTGCGAATAGAGACGCGATTTATTGCGTCTCTCAACAACATTCTTTAGTGAAACTTAATATCACCGGGAAATAGACAAAACCCAATCGCGCAAAAGTTGGTTTACTTTATCCGGTATTTCATCATGGGGGCAATGACCTGCTGTTAAGAAATTTTCTGTCAATTGAGGACAATATTGACGAAACTTTGGAGAACGTTCTCTAGTATTCATCCAAGGGTCAGCTTCTCCCCATAATATCAATAAAGAACAAGTTAATTGCTTTAGTAGCACATCAACTTTTTCCCCTTGAGGAGTGCTAAAAACTGAAATAAATACATCCAACGCACCCACATCAAAAGCAGGACGAGAAATTTCTTCTACCAATTGGTCTGTAACTGCACTTTTATCAAGATATACTTTTTCTAAAGTTCGGCGAATTACCCAACGTTGTCGCACGTATTGAAATAAGAGAAACTGAGCTAAAGGTTGTTGAAAAATCCACTTAACCGAGTTACCCAGAATTTTCTGTAAAGAAGAAGGTTTTTTGGGTGGCTGAATTTGGCTTTGCAAAGCTTCAGGTTCAGGTGTCGGCTGGCTTTCGCTAAATGGGCCAGCGCTATTGAGCAACACTAAACCAGCTACGCTATCGGGACGTTGTGCCGCAACACACAAGCAAGCATAGCCACCAAGGGAGTTACCTGCTAATACTGCTTTTTGACCAATCACTTCGCTGATAAAATCATGGAGTTGATCGCGCCACAAGTCGCCACTGTACTGCAATTTTGGTTTTGCCGATCGCCCAAATCCCAAAAGGTCGATCGCAAATACTTCAAAATCTTGAGACAATCCTGTGATATTCTTGCGCCAGTGGTCTGTAGAAGCACCAAATCCATGTACCAAAAGCAAGGGTGGATGTTGCAGTTGTTTCTCTCCCGCGCGCACGTAGTAAACGTTGTGCCCGCGCCACTGCCAATATTTACCAGGAATTGGGGTTGTAGAGGGGGCTGTAGTTGCCTGCATGATTTAAAGAAATATTAAGTAGCTTCTAATAATTGTAGACTAGGTGGGGAGTGGGGAGATGAGGGACAAATGACAAAAGAAAGATTGATTACAGGCAAAACTAAACTACTAGGTGTCATTGGACATCCGGTGGAGCATTCGCTGTCGCCAGTGATGCATAATGCTGCGTTAGCGCAGCTCGTCGTAGCGTCCCGAAGGGAAGCCTCTCGTAGAGAAGACATCGCACAATTAGGATTAGATTACATTTATCTGCCTTTTCCCATCGAACCACAGAATTTAGAGGTAGCGATCGCAGGTTTTGCCGCTATTGGTGTTGTCGGCTTTAGTGTGACAATACCTCACAAACAGGCAATCATCCCCCTACTTTCAGAAATTACACCCTTGGCTCAAACTATCGGAGCCGTAAATACTGTTAGCCGCCAAGATAACCGATGGGTAGGCACAAATACAGATATAGAAGGATTTATCGCGCCTTTGCAGACGACATATAAACAAGATTGGAGTCAGAAGATAGCAGTGATTTTAGGCAATGGTGGCGCAGCCAGAGCAGTTGTTGCAGGTTGTCATCAACTAGGTTTTGCCAAAATTTATGTGTTGGGGCGCAATGTGCAGAAATTACAAGCATTTTGCGATAGTTGGAGTAATTCACCTATAGAAGAGAATTTGCAAGTCGGTACATGGGATGAACTAGCAAAATTGATTCCTCAAGCAAATCTGCTGGTAAATACAACTCCTATAGGTATGTATCCCAAGGTTGATCAGTCGCCTTTGAGTGTAGAGGAAATGGCAAATTTACCAACGGGTGCGATCGCCTACGATTTAATATATATTCCTAAACCAACGCAATTTCTCCAGCAAGCTGAAAAACAAGGGGCGATCGCCATCGATGGATTAGAAATGCTAGTTCAACAAGGAGTAGCAGCATTAAAAATCTGGTTGCAGTCGGAAACTTTGCCTGTAGAAGTAATGCGCCAAGCCTTACAAAATCACCTGGGTTTACGGGAATAAGAGTTCTGCAAAGCTAATGTCTGAATAATTTAGTTTTGATATTCACAGTCATTGCACCCCACCCCTTAATCCCCTCCCCGCAAGCGAGGAGGGGACAAGCCTATTAGTCTTAGGACTTACGCAAAACTACACGAGGTAGGGGCAATTCATGAATTGCCCTTACCTAAAAATCATTCTTTTCGGCTATTGTTTGCGTAAGTTCTGAATCTAATCCCCTCTTCGCTTGCGGGGCTACGGTGTACACACAAGTCCTAAAAACCTTGCTTGATAAGGCTTGACTCGTTCCCAGTCTCCGACTGGGAATGCATTCATTGAGTCTCTGACTCAATGTATAACTGGAGGCAGAGCCTCTAATCAGCCATTCCCATGCAGAGCATGGGAACGAGAAAATTGCCCTTACCAAAAAATCACTCTTTTCGGCTATTGTTTGCGTAAGTCCTGAATCTAATCCCCTCTTCGCTTGCGGGGAGGGGAGACAAAGCATAGCTTTGTCGGGGTGGGGTTCTTCGAGTTTAATAAGTAATCAAGCAAACATGATACAAAAGTATGAACTCAGCCATTGACTAGATTCTCTACAGTATTGGCATCATTCGGTAATGCGGCTGTTAAAACTTCGCTGCCTTCTGCGGTAACTAAAACATCATCTTCAATGCGGATTCCGCGGACATCAGCAAATTCAGCTAAACGCTGCCAATTAAGTACACTCTGATATTTTGAACGCACATTAGCATCATTTAAAATTGCTGGTACTTGATAAAAACCAGGCTCAATTGTGACTAGCATTCCTGGACGCAGGGGACGATTTAAACGGAGGTAGCTTAAGCCAAAGCGATCGCTCCTTTGGCGTCCTTCTTCATACCCAGCTAAATCGCCCAAATCTTCCATATCATGGACATCTAAACCCAGTAGATGACCGATACCATGAGGGAAAAACAGCGCGTGGGCATCCATCTCTACTAAATTTTGGGGATTTCCTTGTAAAATGCCTAACTCTACTAAACCTTCAGCGATCGCCGTAGCAGCTAGTAGATGAATATCCCCATACTCTACACCAGGCTGTATTTTGGCAATGCAAGCATCATGGGCTGCCAGCACCACATTATAAATATCTCTCTGGGTCGATGAAAATTTACCCGAAACTGGCCATGTACGGGTGACATCACCTGCCCAACCCGTCTCGGTTTCAGCGCCAACATCGGCAAGCAGTAAATCACCTGGTTGTAGGGGGTGGTGATACTGCTCGTTATGCAAAACTTCACCGTGAACGGTGACAATACTGTTGTAAGAGGTGGTCATATTGTGGGCAATAATTACCCCTTCCATCGCTGCCCGAACTTCTGCTTCTAATTTGGCTTGAGGTGTTGCAGCCATCCCCGCTTTGTGTGCCTCGACGGTGACAGCCGCAGCTTTTCGTAATTCGGTTAATGCAGCTTCATCGTGGGTGAGGCGTAAAGAAGCGATCGCTTTCGCCAACTCTAAGTCTATTCCTTCGGGAGGACTTTGTGGCAAAACCCATCTATTTAATAGTTGCGATTGCTGCGTCCAAGTAGCTGCATCTTGTACAGCAAGTGTGGCAGCATCTTCTACCCAAGACTCTAATTCTGCCATTGGTCGAGCCACATCCGCCCCAATATGCAGGGCTATTTCCTCACGTGTTGGCATTTCTCCATGCCAAAGGGCGCTGCTGGGTGAGGGATCGTCCATGAATAATTCTAGTTTGCCCGCTTCTAGACGAATTGCCGCTTTTGATAATGGCAGTCCGGCGAAGTAGAGAAAATGACTACTGGCGCGAAACGGAAAGGCATTTGCGGGAAAGTTGCGTGGACTGTTGCTACCTGACCACAAAATTGCGGGAAAGTCAATGAGGTTGGCTAGTTGTTGCCGTCGGTGGCGTAAAGTATCGATGAGGGAAGTAAAAGTTTGTTGGATAAGCATAAATGTCAACTCAAAGAAAAGGATAAAGGTGATGGGTTTGCCTTTATTTAGTCGTTATCGTCATCTTTTTTATCATCCTTGCGATCGCCATCTTTTTTGTCATCCTTGCCTTTCTGCTTTACCTGGTTAGGCTCTTGGGTAGTTTGTACGACTGGTTTTGGTTGCTGGGTTGGTGCAACTGGCTGTGGTACTTCAACAACACAACTAGCTAATCCCCCAGAAATTAGCGCTAAGTTGATAGCAGCAAAGATGCTTCTGAAGATTTTTATCCTCATGTTTTCGTTTTGCTTTAACATTGACTCTAGTTTTTGGAGATTGTATTCCTAATCTCTAAGGTACTGTATGTGGCGCTTCTCATTAAGCAAGTTTGTAGTCATGACTTTAGTCCAATGGCACTAAAAAAAGCTCTAAGCTATACGAGTTAAGCATGTGAACGGCTTTGGTTTGCTGGGTAAAGAGCGCAGTGATCTACTGAGATTGCGAAAATTTTCATGTCTTAAAAAAACGACAATAAGGTTGAGCATTAAGAGGGAACAGGGAACAGGGAACAGGGAACAGGGAACAGGGAACAGGGAACAGGGAACAGGGAACAGGGAACAGGGAACAGGGAACAGGGAATCCCCATAATTAAAATTAGGGGATTTGAATAATGACGCATTGAAACATCGTGGCTTACGCCATCTTGTAACAAAAAATTTTTATCTCTTTTCATAAATAAATTTACTTGCTCTAAACCCTATATTCGGGGCTAATTCTTTTTTCTGTTCCCTGTTCCCTGTTCCCTGTTCCCGCCCCGAAGGGGCTTGGTAAAAAAATGCTTGCATATTCGTAGTAGTATCAATAGGAATATTGGGCGCAGTTTTTATACAGCGTAAAAAAATTGGAGTAATCTGAATGTCTACATTTAGCGTCACTAATACTAACAACAGTGGTGCAGGTTCACTACGGCAGCAAATTCTAAATGCCGATCTCGCTGGCGGAACAAATATCATCAATTTTGGTGGACTGTTTACTGATGGGCTGGCTCATGCCATCAGTCTGACTGGTAGTAGTCTGAGTATCACAGATAGCTTGACCATTGAAGGAATAAATCCGAGCTTACTAACTATTAAAGATGATAGTGCTGACCGTGTTTTTGATATTGGCAGTGGTGTAACAGCTGCAATCAACGGGTTGACTATTACCAATAGCTACAATAGTGCAGGAGGCGGTGGTGCCATCTCCAATGAAGGCGTTCTCACTTTGAGCAATAGCATCATCACTGGCAATACAGCAGAGAATATAATACAGTCTGACGAATACTCTTTCTTCGGCGAGGGCGGTGGCATTTTCAACACTGGTAGCCTCACAATTACAGCACCATCACTGGTAACACTGCGAATGGGAGTAATGGCTTTGACACACTCCAAAAGGATTCAGGTAAAGCTCTCAAATCTGATGATGTGGTAGGTAAATTCATCACCAAACACCATCATAACCGAATTGGCGGCCTCAGAGGTAGTACAGGCTTTTATAACTGACTGCTAATAATTGTATAATTTTTTCTAATAATTGTTAGAGTCGAGCCTGTGGTTACTACGATGCTGGCTGCTAATTTTTTCTCTTGCTCTTAGGGGGTAAATGAGCAATCTTACAGAAGGACAAATCATTACTCAAGTTGATGCTTTCACCAATACACCTTTTGCCGGCAATCCTGCTGCTGTCTGTGTTTTGCCTACTTCCCAAGATGAGCGCTGGATGCAAAACGTAGCGCAGGAGATGAATTTATCTGAGACGGCTTTTTTAGTTAGACAGGATGATGGCTTCAACTTGCGTTGGTTTACACCCACGGTAGAAGTACCACTTTGTGGTCATGCAACGTTAGCTAGTGCCCATGTACTTTGGTCAGAGGGACATTTATCACCTGATGAAGTTGCGCGTTTTTATACCAAAAGTGGAGTGCTAATTGCTAAGTTGCAAGGTGAGTGGATTGAGTTAGATTTTCCTGTGAATCACTCACGAGTAATCATTGCACCTCCAGAACTCAAGGTTGCTTTGGGTGTACCATACAGATTTGTCTTGCAGAATTCACTAAGTTATTTAGTGGAATTAGAATCGGAAGATTTGGTGCGGCAAATGCAGCCTAATTTTCAACTACTAAAAACTTTACCAGTTGGTAAAGTTATAGTTACTAGCTTGACTAATGCTGATTCAGATTATGATTTTGTCTCTCGGTTCTTTGCGCCAGAGGTAGGTATTAATGAAGATCCGGTGACTGGTTCAGCCCATTGTTGCCTTGCTGCGTTCTGGCGCGATCGCTTGCACAAAAATGATCTGTTGGCTTATCAGGCATCGAGTCGCGGTGGCGTGGTGAAAGTGTATTATGACGGAGGCGATCGCGTCTTTCTTGCTGGACAAGCAGTAACTGTGATGCGAGGTAAATTACAGTAAGCTACGGTGTATACACAAGTCTGTTTTCCCCTTGTATCCCAGAATTACCCCCCTTAATCCCCCCGATATATTGGGGGGAAACAAGAAATCTAGTTCCCTGCCCTTTATAAGGCTACGGTGTACACACAAGTCTGCTCACCTGATTCGATATCGTCGAAGATCCCCCCTAACCCCCCTTAAAAAAGGGGGGAACTAGAATCAAAGTCCCCCTTCTTAAGGGCGATTTAGGGGGATCTCCAACGATTTTGGTTTTGTACTTGCAAGTCGATGCAATCGCATTACAACCCGATGCATTGGCATTGCAAGAGGTTGGGTTAAGATAGCAAGGTGATACAAATACTAAGCACGCAAAAGCGTACTTTTGCCAAGAGACGACTGTCACAATATTTAAAGAAGCCTTATATTTTAATTTCAAAAATGTCTGCTAAACACAAAGATAGTAGAAGTCCTGTCCAATATAGTGACTGGCCAATTGAACAATTACCTGGACTTAGCCAAGAAGAACAATCCCAACTGCAAAATTGTGGAATTACTAGCACAGTAGCGCTAGTCAAACAAGGGAAGACTTTAGAAACAAGACTAGCCTTAGCCAATAAACTACAGATTCATCTTCAGTATATAAATAAATGGATGGCTTTAGCTGACTTAGCGCGTATTCCCAGTGTTGGGACACAATATTGTGGTTTATTGCTCCATGCGGGTATTGGTTCTGTGGCACAGTTGGCTCAAACTCCGACTCACAGATTGCATCAACAAATTATGCGCTTGCAAGTAGCAACAATGCAGCGACGAGATTTGTGTCCAGCAATTGAGCTAGTACAACAGTGGAGTCAGCAAGCAAAAATATTGGGGACTAGGGACTAGGGAGTGGGGAGTGGGGGGATGAGGGGGATGAGGGAGAAAGAATAACTAATACGTAACGCCCATTTATTCCCTACTCCCTACTCCCTACTCTTTAACTAAAACACCATTAAGGAAGATATCAGCAAGTCCTTCGGCCATTTCTTGCATTTGTTGGGGGGAAGCATCAGGTTCGATGAGGGTGTTATTAGAAAAGCCTGCGATCGCAAACATTCCTAAAAAAACTTTGGCTACTAGCTTGGCATCCCCTTGGCGATAAATGCCTTTATCCATCGCTGTTTGAAAGAACGCTTCGCCCACATCGGTCATTTTGGTAATGACTTCTAATTGAATGCGATCGCGCAAATCGGGGTGAAACTGCACCTCCATAAAACAAACACGCATCAAATCGGCATTTTTTTGGAAGTTCCACATCCGCCGGCGCATCACCTGAGCTACGGCTTTATAGCTGCCCATTTCACTTAATTCTGTCAGCAAATCTGTCAGAATCTCTACCCACCCACTTGTGGCTACTTCCACCAAAATTGCTTTCTTATTGGGAAAATGACGAAATAGAGTACCTTCAGCTACAGCTGCCGCCTCTGCCAACTCGCGGGTGGTAGTGCCGTCAAATCCCTTGGAGGCAAACAACCGTTGTGCAGCCTCTAAAATCCGGGTGCGCGTCTGAGCTTCGGAAGGTGGGGAAGAATTAAAAATTCGCATAACAGTTATGGTTAGATATCCGTAACAGGATTTGTAGCATTATTGTCTAATGTCAAGTAAAAAGAGCCACTGAAATCTCGATACCAGATTAACGCTCTTTTGCTAAGTATCTTGTTTTTTAGTTAATGTAACTTTATCTTAATTTTCGCTGATGAAACAGAGCAGGGGGTCAATTTTGGATTTTAGACTTCGGCTACGCTCAGTCGAACGATTTGGGATTTGGGATTGTTCAGATCAAGTATCTGTAATACTGCGGCGGTTGTTTGTCACTTTGTTGGCTTTGATCATTTTCTCATGGGGATTACTACCAGAAGTCGCTCTGGCTCAAACTCAAACCGGATCTCCTCCTCAAGAAGCCAAAACTCAAACCCCGCCAGTTCAAACTTCAATCCAACCTTATCTAGATCGAGTCATCAAGCAGTTAACGGAATTTCGCCTCGATAATGGTCTAAAATTCATTGTTTTAGAACGACATCAAGCGCCTGTAGTTTCTTTTCTTACCTACGCAAATGTCGGCGGGGTGGATGAGGTAGATGGCAAAACTGGTGTAGCTCACTTTCTAGAACATTTGGCATTTAAAGGGACGACGCGCATTGGGACAAAAGACTACAAGGCAGAAAAACCTTTATTAGAAGCCTTAGAGCAGTTGAATGCCCAAATTAAAACAGCGAAAGCCGATGGCAAAAAAGATGAGGTGGCTCGATTAGAAACTGAGTTTAAACAAGTAGAATCTCAAGCAGGCAAGTTAGTCAAGCAAAACGAATTGGGGCAAATAGTCGAACAAGCAGGAGGCGTAGGTTTAAATGCCAATACTTCTACTGAAGCCACCCGTTATTTTTACAGCTTTCCTGCAAATAAGCTGGAACTTTGGATGTCGTTGGAGTCGGAGCGATTTCTCGATCCGGTAATTCGTCGTGAGTTTTATAAAGAGAAAGATGTAATTTTAGAAGAGCGACGGATGCGGGTGGAGAATTCACCCATTGGATTGATGGTGGAAAAATTTGTTGATACTGCTTACAAAGTCCATCCCTACAGGCGTCCGGTGATTGGTTATGACGAAGATATCCGCAATCTCACACCAGAAGATGTCCAGAATTTTTTTGATACTCACTATGTACCAAGTAATTTAGCGATCGCCATTGTCGGAGATGTCAACCCGGCTGAGGTAAAAAAACTGGCTCTTGCTTATTTTGGCCGCTTTCAAGCAAAAACCAAAGCTGTTGAACAAATCCCGGTGGAACCGCCACAAAAACAAACACGCGAAGTTACTTTACAGCTAGCTTCGCAACCCTGGTATTTAGAAGGTTATCATCGTCCGGCAATTACCCATCCAGATAATGCAGTCTATGAAATCATTGGCAGTTTATTAAGTGATGGGCGCACGTCGCGGCTGTATAAATCTTTGGTAGAAAAGCAGCGTTTGGCGCTGAATGCCCAAGGTTACAGTGGATTTCCGGGAGATAAGTACCCAAACCTGATATTTTTCTATGCTCTCACGGCTCCGGGTCATACAGTTGATCAATTGGCGGTGGCTTTGCGCCAAGAAATTGACAAATTAAAAACTGAGCCTGTAGCGGCGGCTGATTTGCAACGGGTGAAAACTCAAGCGCGGGCGAGTTTGTTACGTACCCTCGATTCCAATATGGGGATGGCTCAACAATTGTTGGAATATGAGGTGAAAACTGGCTCTTGGCGGAATTTGTTTAAGCAGTTGGATGACATTGGGGCGGTGACGACGGCTGATATTGAGCGGGTGGCCAAGGTGACTTTTACGCCACAAAATCGCACGATTGGTAAGTTGTTGTCGAAACAAGGATGAGGTTGTTTGAAAAGTACTTTGCTGTGACTTTAGGCACTTTTAGATCCCCCCTAATCCACGCCAGTCGCTCCAAGTCGGCGGAGCCGCCCAACGCACTGGCTCCCCTTAAAAAGCGGGGAACCCGGAATCAAAGTCCCCCAATTTATCGGGGGATTTAGGGGGATCTAGAACTTTTGATACCGACAAGAGGACTTTTCAAACATCCTCTTAAGAGAAACGAACCGCAAAGGGCGCAAAGGGAGAGAGATATGCAGAGGTATAAGGTGAAGGGTAAAAGGCAGATAGGGTTGAAAATTCAAAATTGCAAGGGGTTTGTTTATGCTTTCGTTGCTATTTTTACGTGTTTACTTTTAACTTGTAATTTTTCTCTGGCGGCGACGACTGAGGCCAAGCATTACACAGAGTTGCAGTTACCACCGCTACCTGAGATCAAGTTACCCAAGTATGAACGGTTTGTGCTTCAAAACGGCTTGGTTGTCTATTTGATGGAGGATCACGAGTTACCGTTGGTGAATGGTACGGCATTTGTGCGGACAGGGAATCGTTTGGAACCACAAGAAAAAGTTGGTTTGGCGAGTTTTACAGGCGTGGTGATGCGAACTGGAGGAACTAAGCAGCATTCGCCTGATGAACTCAACGAGATATTAGAACAACGGGCGGCATCTGTGGAAGCTAGTATTGGTGAAGCTTCTGGTAGTGCTAGCTTTGACGCACTCAGTGAAGATTTAGAAACAGTATTTGGGCTATTTGCCGAGGTGCTGCGATCGCCAGTATTTGCTCAAGAAAAGCTAGACTTGGCGAAAACTCAAGCTAAGGGTGGCATTGCCCGTCGCAATGACAATCCAGATGGGATTGCTAGTCGAGAATTTAAGAAATTGATCTATGGGAAAGATAGCCCGTACTCTCGCACCGTCGAGTATGCAACAGTAGATCAGGTTTCCCGTGAAGATTTGCTCAAGTTCTATCAGCAATATTTCCACCCCAATAATATGATTTTAGGGATTGTGGGCGATTTTGATAGTCAGAAAATGCGATCGCTCATTCAAGCTAAGTTTGGCAACTGGAACCGTAACCCAGGTATTGCAAAACCTACATTACCAAAGGTTTCGCCAGCTAATACAGGTGGAGTGTTTTTTGTCAATCAGCCACAACTTACCCAAAGTAGTGTGCTGATGGGGCATTTAGGCGGACGTTTTGACAGTCCCGATTATGCAGCGCTGGATGTATTGAATGGAGTGTTAAATGGATTTGGTGGACGCTTATTTAATGAAGTGCGATCGCGTCAAGGTTTAGCATACTCTGTCTATGGCCAGTGGAGTCCCCGCTACGATTATCCGGGAATGTTTATTGCAGGTGGACAAACGCGATCGGATGCTACCGTCCAGTTCGTCAAAGCTTTACAAGCTGAAATCAAGCGCATCCAAACTCAAAGAGTGACTGCAAAAGAACTCGCTTTTGCCAAAGAGTCTACACTCAACTCCTTTGTTTTTAACTTTCAAGACCCCAGCCAAACCTTATCACGGTTGATGCGATACGAATATTACGGCTATCCGGCTGATTTCCTCTTTCGCTATCAAAAAGCCGTCGCCGCCACCACAGCCGCCGATGTCCAACGGGTAGCACGAGAATACCTCAAGCCAGAAAAGCTAGTGACTCTAGTGGTGGGTAATCAAACCGCCATTCAACCACCATTGACACAACTAGCACCACAGGTGACACCAATAGATGTGACGATTCCCAACTCACAACCAGCAAAAAATTAATTGCGTCGCAGAATGTAGAGACGTAGCACTGCTACGTCTCTAAAAGAGTTCTGGATAACGCATATTTAATTTCTGGAAATGACTGAAAACAAATTGTAGTCACAAATAGAAACTAAATCAGGAACTAAAACCTCTGGGAACTCCAGGGGTTTTTTCTTATTCAAACTAAGCTTTTCTTTTCTATCTAGGAGCAAAAATTGTCGCCTCCTCAGTTCAATTAGAGTAAGCTAAACTTAGGTTAAAGCTACTGGGAGTGGAGATGATGTTGTTGGAATTAAAGCGCATCCATGTTCCACCAGGACAAAGAGTGCTACTGCGAGATGTAACCTGGCAAGAATTGGAAACAATTCTAGAAGATTTAGGGGAACACCGGGTAGCACGAATTGCTTATGACAGAGGAATACTGGAGATTATGGCACCACTGCCAGAACATGAATATGATAAAGAAATTATTAGCGATTTAGTCAAAGCTCTTTTGGAAGAGTTAAGTACTGAATTCATCAGTCTTGGTTCTACCACTTTCAAAAACCAAGCAATGGCTCAAGGCATAGAACCCGATCAGTGTTTCTATATAAAAAATGAATCCAAGATTCGTGGCAAGAAACAGCTAGATTTAACAATGGATACTCCTCCAGATTTAGCTCTAGAAATTGATATTACTTCTCGGACTCATCTTAATATTTATGAAGCGCTAAAAGTACCTGAGCTTTGGCGTTTTGATCGAGGGAAGCTCCAAATTAATATTCTCCAAGATGGGCATTATATAGAATCTCAGCAAAGCCTAAATTTTCCTCTATTCCCACTAATTGAGGCGATTCCCCAATATCTAGAGCAAAGTACAACAGCAGGCAGAAATACAACCCTCAAAGCTTTTCGTCTTTGGGTACAAAAGCAGATACAACAGCAATAAGTGAATAAATTATCCATCTTGTGGGGTGGGCATCCTGCCCGCCCTGAAGATGGGTGCGGACACCCATCCCACATGAAAATCCGGGATGTTTTTTTATTTTTAAATTACTAACTGCATTCAAAATATAGAACTATTGCCAACCTGAGCATTAGCGGATAAATTGTACTTCTTTGGAATCGTTATTACCGCTCTATGTTGGCTAAACCAAAAATACTTTTATCATGGCTTGCATTATTACTCAGTTTTGCAAATCTATTTCTTAGCTCTTGGATTATTCTTCCGGCTCCAAATATGTTTTTACTCACCCTAGCAGTGGGAGCGCCAGAAGTCAGTCCTTGGTTATTATTATTAAACTTGCTCTTTTTATTGCTATCTTTCTTCTACATCCGTCGCCGTAAAATACAGCGTTTAGTTTGCATTTTCAGTTTAATCGGATTGCTAATTTGTGGATGGATGCTAGTGAATATCCCATCAACTCAAATGCAGATGGCTAAAGCGATGAAACAAGGATTGGGAGCAAATTATCTAGAGCAAATTCCCATCCAAGTCAGCGCTAAGATGCAAACAGATCCCTTCAATTTAGTTAATTTCTTCTGGGGTATTCCATTAGGCAAAATACGTCATCAAAAAGATATTCTCTTTGCTTCTCCTGCGGGATTCCCTTTAAAAATGGAAGTTTACCAACCCCCAGAGGTAGGGAAATATCCAGCAGTAGTAGTAATTTATGGTGGATCTTGGCAATATGGTAATCCTCATGCCAATTCCGAGTTTAATCAATATATTGCTAATCATGGATATACAGTATTTGCCATCGACTATCGACACGCACCTAAATATCAGTTTCCATCTCAATTAGATGATGTACGTATAGCCTTGAATTTTATTCGCAAACATGCAGCAGCTTATGAAGCCGATCCAGAACGTATGGTACTCTTAGGACGTTCTGCGGGAGCGCATCTAGCAATGTTAGCGGCTTATCAAACAGATGCGCCACCCATTCGTGCTGTAGTCAACTATTACGGGCCTGTTGACTTAACAGAAGGATACAAAACACCGCCAATTCCCGATCCCATTGATAGCCGCGCTGTTTTAAAAGCATTTCTCGGTGGTTCTTTAAAAGAATTACCTAATCAGTATCAAATTGCTTCACCAATAAATTACCTAACGCATCCTTTACCGCCAACTTTATTAATTTACGGTAGTCGTGACAATTTGGTAGAAGCGCAATTTGGCAGACAAATGTATGAACGTTTACATGACTCTGGCAACACTGCCGTTTTTCTCGAAATCCCTTGGGCAGAACACGCTTTTGATGCTGTTTTCAACGGTGTGAGCAATCAATTAGCGTTATATTATACCGAGAGATTTTTGGCTTGGGCGTTGTTCAAGCAATAATTTGATCAACCTACAGCAGTAGTAAAAATGCATCTTATTTACTAATAAAAAGTTTAGTTTTTATTAGCTAGTTTGGCATTTTTATTCAACTAAACTGGTTCTGAAAATTTCATTAGATAGAAGGATTGATAAAATACACCTTATCCCAATTTTTTATGAAGCAGCATAGAATTCGATCCCCCCGAGCAAGCCTTAATAAGCCTTGTCATTACCAACATTTTTCCAAAGACTGGGTTGAAAAATCGATAGCCCAGAACATATCCATTAATCGACACCATCCGCGCCATAGAGTTTACCAACCAGGAAGCCCATCACTTTTACGAGCGAGAAAACCACCCAAACGAGCAACACACTTGCAAAACTCACCTAAAGTTAAATCCAACTAGGACTCGATTACATCCCTACCTCACTTTAAAATATGTTGGTAATGACAAGGCCTTATAAGGGGGGAACCGGAAAAACATCTATCAAAGCAAAGTCCCCCAATTTATGGGGGATTTAGGGGAATCAAGATTATGTGCAACTTCACATTAAATTGGTATTAATTGGAATTTTCACGGATAGCGATCGCTAAATAGGGGAAATTGCGCCTGAATTGTTCGGTTCTACCACTGTCATCAGTACACAAATAGCTATAACCTCTTAGGTAGTAGTGAAATGTCTACCCTAGACGCTGTTAGTCGCTCTTGAATTAAGGGGTGAAAACCTGTGTACAAATGGATATTGCCAAGCCTGAGCGAAATCTTGGCTGAAAATCAATCAAGTGTGGCTGAATGCTCACCTGCCAAAGCAGAGCGGCAGTGGCGTGTCAGCCTCGCAGCGACAGAACATTTGCTATCAAATACTTTAGCACCTGCTTCCCAAGACACAACCCAAGGATTAGTTTTAGCTGCACCAGCGCCTTTATTTAGTCAGCCAAAACTAACTCAAAGCTTACAAACAGTAACTTTTACAGCAAAACCATTTAATCCTTTGGCGCTGATGCCATTTCAGATGCCAGATGCGATGCCTGAGTTGGGCTACGCCAACGCACCAAAAGATGATCGAGTCGCTCTCCACGAATCGGTACTGCCCTTACTACCTGCCGATCCACTAGCCGCAGAACAGTTTTGCTTGGTTTTTACAGATAAATTTAGATTAGTGCTGGTTTTAACAGCATACAAAAACGGTAAAAAAGCGTTTTCATTTTCTTTTGAGCCAGAAGTAGTGCAACAAGCCTGGCGATCGCTAGGAGCAAGGGTAATGCTAGCTAATCCAGAATTTTTTGCTCGCCTGGACACATTAGTAGATCGGTATTCCCCGGTAGCACCAGACTACCGCATCATCAATGAGTTTAGCCAATTGCTGCTTCAGGAATTAACAGAACCAGAAGAGACTAGAGACTCTTCACTAGGGACTGGCGAAGAAGCAGGGGAACAGGGGAGAAGAGTTTTCCCAAATGCCCAATACCTCGCAAACGCTCACTACAAGTCCCCAATCCCCATTACCCCTTATCCCCAGAGGGGGACCCACCTTCCCCAATCCTCAAATCCCGATGTAGAATTGCTCCAAGCCTTCGCTCATGAAGTCCGCACACCTTTAACAACGATTCGCACCATGACTCGTCTGCTGCTGAAGCGGCAAGACTTAGATGCCAGCGTGATCAATCGCTTAAAAATTATCGATCACGAGTGTACCGAGCAAATTGATCGTATGGAGTTGCTGTTTAAAGCCGCAGAACTGGAAACTACTGCCTCAGCAAAATCCTCAAAAACTCAACTCACACCGATGTCCTTAGATCAAGTGTTGCAGCAGAGCATTCCCCGTTGGGAACAAGCAGCGCATCGGCGGAACTTAACTTTAAATGTTGTTTTACCCCAGCACCTACCAACAGTGATAAGCAATCCCATTATGCTGGATCAAGTACTCACTGGTTTAATCGAAAATTTCACTCGGAGCTTACCTTCTGGCAGCCATATTCAAGTACAAGTTATCCCGGCTGGAGATCAACTCAAGTTACAATTGTCGCCCCAATTCGGGTGCAAAGATTCAAATAAAGCCAATACACCTGCAACACCACCAATTCGCAAAGCCCTAGGGCAACTGCTGATGTTCCAACCAGAAACCGGTACGATTAGTTTGAATATCGCCGCAACCAAGCATTTGTTTCAGGCGATCGGTGGCAAACTGATTGTCCGCCAACGTCCACACTATGGGGAAGTTTTGACGATTTTCCTACCTTTAGAAGTTAGCAATAAACACAAACCAGGAGTCATGAGTTAGGAGTTGTAATACTTAACCTGATAGTATTCGGTGACTAACCCAACTACTCTGGCTGTAGCGCAACATATTCAAAGTTTGATATAGCAATCCTGAATCATTCGTGAAAAATCAAGATCCCCGACTTCTTCAAGAAATCAGGGATCTGTGGATCACCCATGAGCAAAATCTTTAATCTGCGTCTAGCTTGGCCCAATACAGTTCAGTTAGCGCCAAAAACCTTAAACTGTGTAGGTTGGGGAGCCACTGCGTTGGGGAGCCAGCGCGGTCTTGGGGGAAACCCCCATGAGCGACTGGCGTCGGCTATGCCGACTTGTAGCACGTGGCGTTTGAGGAACGAAACCCAACATTTCCGGGGCTTTGTTGGGTTGCGCTTTAGTTAACCCAAGCGTATTGTAGTTTGGCGATGTGATTAGGTGTAGCCCGTCGTAGACATCACATTTTTTAAGTAGATTAGCAATAGATATCTCAAAGGCACTTTATGACTTCTTTTGAAACTTCAGTTGAAGATTTGGTACTAGTTGCTGGTGCTACTGGTGGAGTAGGACAACTAGTGGTAGGCAAACTGCTAGAGAAGGGCTTGAAAGTTCGTGTATTGACACGCAATGCTGCAAAAGCTGAAGAGATGTTTAACCAGAGAGTAGAAATTGCCGTTGGTGACATCCGCCAGCCAGGTACACTGCCAGCCGCAACCCAAGATGTCACCCACATCATAAATTGTACCGGAACCACCGCCTTTCCCTCTGCGCGATGGGAGTTTGACCACCCCCCGAACTTGATTGAATGGGGAATCACTTTCCTTAACCCCAAATCTAGTGAAGCAAAAGCAAAGAATAGTCCGGCAAAGGTCGATGCCCAAGGTGTCAGCAACTTAGTGGCAGCAGCACCCCAGAATTTGCAGCGATTCGTTTTCGTCTCCTCTTGCGGAATTCTCCGTAAAAATCAGTTTCCTTTTAGTATTCTCAACGCTTTTGGTGTATTGGATGCCAAACAGAAGGGCGAGGAGTCCATTATTAATTCAGGATTACCCTACACCATTATCCGCCCAGGACGCCTCATTGACGGACCTTATACTTCATACGACCTCAACACCCTCCTCAAGGCAAAAACAGGGGGTAAATACGGTGTGGTGATCGGTACTGGCGATACACTTTCGGGTGATACCAGCCGAATTGACGTAGCAAACGCTTGTGTAGAATGCCTTTTTCAGCCAAGTACTTCTAAGAAAGTTTTTGAAATAGTCAACCAAGGACAAAAACCGCCTGTAATTGACTGGGAAACTCTTTTTTCTTCGCTCTGAAACTGCTAAGTGCTGAGTCATCTTTTATCCAATGCCCCATACTTCTCTTCTTAGGCTGCGCCAACGACTGCGTTCAGTACAAGTGCCCCATGCCCAATACTTCTCTTCTTAGGCTGCGCCAACGGCAACTCTTGGAGACGCTACGCGAACGCTCAGTACAAGTGCCCAATTCTCATTGCTTCTCTTCTTAGGCTGCGCCAACGGCAACTCTTGGAGACGCTACGCGAACGCTCAGTACAAGTGCCCAATTCTCATTGCTTCTGTAGTTTATTACCTCTAAAGACGGCAAACACCACTCTGACGTTACGGTTCACCCTAATTGCTGAAAGTATTAATTCTTCTACATTAGACAGAGTGAAGACAAATTAATCCATGAACCAACTAAAAACACAATTTAGTTAGTTTAACCGTCCCAAGCAAGGTTCGGGAAACCACCCTTCATGGAATGGCTACCACTAAGGTTCAGTATATATATCAGCATAATCTGGAGTTTTAACCCCAGGAAAGCCAAATCAAAGGTATTCATGCTGAACTGGCTGATTTATTGACCCTGTTGGTTCAAAATTTAGTGCTTTATATTCTCATTCATTCATTTGTAGTTATACGGAGCCAGCACCTAAAATGGCAAAAGTAGTTGGAATTGACTTAGGAACAACGAACTCCTGCGTTGCAGTGATGGAAGGTGGTAAACCGACAGTAATTGCTAATGCTGAAGGTTTTCGGACAACGCCATCAGTAGTTGCATTTGCGAAAAATGGCGACAACTTGGTTGGCCAAATCGCCAAACGCCAAGCGGTGATGAACCCCGAAAATACGTTTTACTCAGTCAAACGCTTTATCGGACGCCGCTACGACGAAGTGAGTAACGAAGCTACGGAAGTTTCTTACAAAGTCCTCAGCAGCAACGGCAATGTCAAATTAGATTGTCCAATCGTTGGTAAACCGTTTGCTCCTGAAGAAATTTCGGCAAAAGTTCTTCGCAAACTAGTTGAAGACGCTAGCAAATACCTGGGTGAAACCGTTACCCAAGCTGTAATCACCGTTCCCGCATACTTCAACGACTCTCAACGGCAAGCGACAAAAGACGCTGGTAAAATTGCCGGCATTGAAGTTCTGCGGATTATCAACGAGCCAACTGCTGCTTCCCTAGCTTATGGGTTTGACAAGAAGAGTAACGAAACCATTCTGGTATTTGACCTTGGTGGTGGTACCTTCGACGTATCCGTGCTGGAAGTAGGAGATGGGGTTTTTGAAGTACTAGCCACATCTGGTGATACCCACCTAGGCGGTGACGACTTCGATAAAAAAATAGTTGACTTCTTAGCTGAGAAGTTCAAAAAAGCCGAAGGTATTGACCTGCGGAAAGACAAACAAGCCTTACAACGTCTGACTGAAGCCGCAGAAAAAGCCAAAATTGAGCTTTCTAGCGTCACCCAAGCAGAAATCAACCTACCATTTATCACCGCTACCCAGGATGGCCCCAAGCACCTGGATACAACTCTGACTCGCGCTCAGTTTGAAGAACTTTGCTCTGACTTAATCGACCGTTGTCGTATTCCTGTAGAAAACGCCCTCCGGGATGCGAAGTTAAGCAAGAGCGATATTGATGAAGTGGTGTTAGTTGGTGGTTCTACCCGCATTCCCGCAGTCCATCAGATTGTGAAGCAGGTATTGGGTAAAGACCCCAACCAAAGCGTCAACCCTGATGAAGTCGTAGCAGTTGGTGCAGCTATTCAAGCTGGCGTACTGGCTGGTGATGTAACTGGCATCTTGCTGTTAGATGTGACACCGCTATCTTTGGGTGTGGAAACATTGGGCGGCGTGATGACCAAAATTATCCCCCGGAACACCACAATTCCCACCAAAAAATCGGAAGTTTTCTCCACTGCTGTGGATGGTCAAACCAACGTAGAAATTCATGTTCTTCAAGGTGAACGCGAATTTTCTAACGATAACAAGAGTTTGGGGACCTTCCGCCTAGATGGTATTCCTCCTGCACCACGCGGCGTTCCTCAAATTGAAGTGGTTTTCGATATTGACGCTAACGGTATCCTTAACGTCACTGCTAAGGATAAAGGCACTGGTAAAGAACAGTCCATCAGCATAACCGGCGCTTCCACCCTGGATAAAAATGACGTTGACCGGATGGTGAGAGAAGCTGAACAAAACGCTTCATCTGACAAAGAGCGGCGTGAGAGGATTGAACGCAAGAACCAAGCCGATTCTTTGGCATACCAAGCTGAAAAGCAGTTACAAGAATTGGGCGATAAAGTTCCCGATGCTGACAAGACCAAAGTTGAAGGTTTGGTGAAAGAACTGCGGGAAGCAGTTGCAAAAGAAGACGATGAGCAAATCAAGAAGCTCACCCCAGAATTGCAACAAGCGCTATTCGCTGTTGGTAGTAACATCTATCAACAAGCCGGTGGCGGTGCTGCACCTGGTGGTGAACCTCAAGATAGCAGTAGTTCCACGTCTAGCTCTACTAACGGCGACGATGTGATTGACGCTGATTTTACAGAGAGCAAATAATTCCCTTACTTCTTTTGGGAAGATTATTTAGTTCCCCCTCATATTACCCACTTAGGCATTTGTCTGGGTGGGGATTTTTTTTATGGTCTGACTTTTCACGTTGTTTAGAAAAGCCGATGAAAAACCTAAATCCCTAACCCCCGTCATCAGACCAATTTAAAAGCAAAGAGAAAGTCCTTTTACGGTCAGAACAAGAAGCGGGGAGTTTTGAGCTATTTCTGATATGTGCTGATAATTTGTTCTACAACACTCCGATATTCTTCTGTAAACTTCTCTCTGGTGTGATTAGCTCTTGCATATTCCCAGCCTTTTCGTGCCATTTGCTTCAGTGTTTGAGCAGGCTGGTTAGCGACCCATTGTACGGAAGCCTTAATCTCTTCAATGGAGCAATTGTTCAAACACACCCCAAAATCCTCTATATTCATACCACATTCACGGCTAATTATGGGAATTAAACCCGCGTGTAAGTAAGTGATAACAGAACCCGATTGTCCCTCGGAACACGAAGCATAAACAGCCCCTATACAACTGTTGAGAATATTCTGAAACTCAGGACTGCTAATATCAATCCATCCAATAGTTTGGATGTTTGGAGTTTGATAAAGTTCTTGATAAAATGCCTTCTCAAAATCTGGCTCTCGCTTGATTGGACCGCAAATTGTCAAATGATAATCTGGCATTTCAGCGAAGGCTTCCAACACTAGGTCCAAGCCTTTGTGAACAAGTCCAAAACTACCTAGCCATAGGAAGTTTTTACGGCAATGTTCAAAGTCTTTCTCCTCTGGAAAAGGAAAAAGCTGCATTGATGAGTTAGGAATGTGGTAGATAGGTTTATTGATGTAGTTAAAGGTACTTTTTGTCCAATCATTTCCGATCATTACAGCACAATTCGCATATTCAATTGCCAAGTTAGGCATTTCAAATCTGCGTGGATGCAAAGTTACTCCTCTTCGCTTTTGTAATGCCAGTAGTCGGTTCAACTCTGCACAACTGTTAAAGAGATTATGGGCAACGTCAATGTGGAATATTTTTATACAATCCTGATTAATAATCGGTGTCAATCTTTGGATATTCCAACGTATGTCAATTAAAAAATCATAATTTTTCTGAGGTATGAAGCTATGATTTTGGTAGCTAATGACATCAACAGCATAGCCAAGTTCTAACCAGATTTTTGCTATCTGTAATGATTCCCAATGACATTGATGAAAAGGTACATTAAAGATTGGATCATCTGGTTGAAGTAGAAACGGCCCATTGACATATGAGAGCAGCACGTTACCACGGATAGTTTTTTCAGGATTGAGCGATACTGCATCCTGAAACTCTAGACTTAATAATTCTTGTAAGCTATAAATCGCATCTACTAAATCTGTTTTCAGGAGAATTGCTTGACGATAATAAGCTATAGCTGCTTTGGGGTTTCCTTTTTGTTGATGGGATAGCCCTAGGTCTTTATTTAGCAGAGCATAATGAGCCTTTTTTTCTTGAGGAAGTTCTCCTTTGGCATAAAGTGTATTAGCTAAATTAACTTCGGCTTCAATAAAGTCGGGTCTAAGTTCAAGAGCTTTTTTATAGGAGGAAATTGCTTCATCCAATTGCCCTTGCTGATGGAATATGTATGCAAGGTTGTGGTAGCACACTACTAGGTCTGGTCGTGCAGCTAAAGCTCTTTGGTAACATTTGACTGCTTCTGTTAAATTACCCTGAGCTTGATACAAATTTCCCAAACTAAACCATGCTTTAACTGATTCCGGTTCAACCTGAAGTACAGAATTTAGCAATCTTTCAGCTATTTGATATTGTCCTGACTGTTGTGCTATGATTCCTAAACCGAGGAGTGCTTCTGGGTGATTGGACTGGGTTTCTATAAGTTGAACTGCGAACTGAAGCGCTTGTGAAATTGTTGTCATGAAGATCCTGCTAATTCTATTGGGTTCTATTACTACTCGGACGCGAGGTATTGATATTTCAATCAGGTTATTCTGAAAATATCTTAAGTTCCCAACATCTGCAAGTTATGTAAAGTAGCATAAAGCCCTCCCTGTCGCAGTAGTTGATCGTGACTTCCTTGTTCGATTAATTCGCCCCGCTTGAGAACAAAAATCCGGTCTACATTGCGAATTGTAGACAAGCGGTGAGCGATAATAATGGCGGTACGTCTGAGTAAAAGCTGGTTTAATGCCTCTTGAACTAAAGCTTCTGTGCCAACATCTAAACTAGCGGTAGCTTCATCTAGTACCAAAATTTGGGGATTGCGAATGGCAGCCCGCGCAAAGGCTAAAAGTTGCTTTTGACCACTAGAAATATTTGTACCCCGTTCTCGAAGTTGAGTATCATACCCTTGGGGTAGTTCTTCTATAAACTGGGCAATGTTGGTTTGTTCTGCTGCTTGTTGAATCTGTTCAATGGTATAGCCATCTCCTAAAGAAATGTTGCTTTTAACATCACCAGCAAACAAAAAGCCTTCTTGTAAAATTACTGCCATGTAGCGCCGCAGTTCTGCCTGTGGTACTTCTCGAATATCGATACCATCGATGAGAATGCGTCCTTCGGTGGGTTCGTAAAGGCGGCACAAAAGGCGAATAATGGAGGTTTTACCCGCACCTGTGGGGCCGACTAATGCAATTTTTTCACCAGGATGAATGGTAAAATCTAAGTCTTTAATTACATAATCATCATTTTTGTAAGCAAACCAGACGTGATCAAAGCGAATCTCTCCCAATTCTGGCGGGGAAGTGAGGTCTGGGGATTCTAGATTTGCCACGATCTCGTCTATGTAGCCGAATTTAGCATCAAATATTGAGAAGCGCAAATTGGCGCGATCGCGGATTTCTATCGGTTCATCTAATATATCCCCGACGCGTTCAATGGCTGTGAAAGCAGCTTGAATTGTCGTAAATTTTTCTGCAAAAGCCCTTAAAGGGTCAAATAATCGTTGGGCATACAAGACAAATGCAGATAAATTCCCAAAAGTCAAGTTTTTTTCTAATAGCAACCAACCACCGATCAACAAAACACCTGCGATCGCAATCAGTCCAATCCATTCCAAGGTTGCTGAAACAAATGAATCATAAAAGATGGTTTTATCCATTTGCTGTGTGTAGCGGCTGTTCGTGGCACGAAACAATTCGGCATTAAATCTTTCCCGCCGGAACAACTGCACAACGTTAATACCAAGGACATTTTCTTGTAGCTGTGAATTCAGGATAGAAAGTTCTTCTCGCCCTTTGTAATTGGCTTTGCGATACTGTTTCTGAATGTAAACAATTATCCAGCTAACTGGTAATAGGATCAATAGCAGCAAGCAAGCAAGTTGCCACTGCATGGAAAACATTACACCCAAAGTCACCAGCATCAAAAACAAATCGGATATAATGCCAATTGCCCCAGTAGAAAAGACATCGCCTAACACTTCTACATCGCTGGTGATTCTGGTAATTAATTTACCTACGGGCGTGCGGTCAAAAAAGCGCACTGCTAGAGATGTCACATGGTGAAATAAGTCTTGGCGAATTGCGGCGGTGATTTGTTGCCCTAGCTTTTGGACTATATAACCTTGTAAACTTGTCAAGCTCAATTGGATAGCGATGGCAATTACCAATAATCCCTCTAGGATATTTAGCCCTTGGGACAAGGGGCGATTCCTGAAAAATTCGTAAGCGCTTGGTTCATGGCGAATTAGGGAGATAGCTTGGCCAATCAACAGAGGTTGTAAGGCGTTAGCTAGTGCGATCGGTATGAGTAGGCACATCGACAGCCCCAAGAGCCGTCCGTTACGACGGGCATAAGGCACTAAACGCAAAAACAACCGCCAGTCGTTTTCACTCTGACGATGTTCCGTATAAGATTTTTTGAGAGATTGGTAGATGCTCATAGTAAGAGCATTATATTAATGTTTGCAAAAAAATACGCTTGTTTAAAGTAGCATTTGGACTGCTACTCTGATAGCATGCCTGAGATAAAAACTGCAAGACTGCGACTAAGGCATTTCTCTCTCAAGGACTTTGATTACTTGTATCGCCTCTAGAACGATGCAGAAATCATGAAATATTTGTCGCCCAGAATAAGGGAACAAACCCAGGCGAGTTTAACTAAAACATCAGGGTTTGTCTGAAATGGGATTAAATGGTGTTCCAAGCAAACTACGCTTGCAACACAAAATCAGATGCCGTCAGAGTTGGCGCACCAGTTAAAGTCGCAAATAGACCACCACTGCCAAAACCCGCCGTACAGCCATTTTCGTTGTAGAACAACTGCCCACTCACAGAATCGTAGACAATTTTCGCTGTGCTAGTCCCAGCTTGATTAGTTACTTGAAAATCACTCTTGTTACTAAAACCTGTTCCCGCAACAGAGGTAATTGCACCAAAGGTCGTTTTATCCAGTACAATCTTGTCACCTTGGGAAGTGTTAAAATCACTAATGGTATCTACACCAACAGCACAACTGTTAAAAGCCGCATTGGTATTGTAAAGGAATCTGTCAGCACCCGCACCGCCAACCAGAATATCATTACCCGCACCACCGATTAGGGTATCATTGCCAGTACCGCCTCTTAAAAGGTCATTGCCACTCAAGCCATTAATTATGTCATTACCCCCTTGACCATTAATCACATCATTGGAGTTATCAAAACCTTTGATGTGATTGTTTAAGTCATTGAGGAAGGTGACAGTGTTTTTGTTGAAAATACTAGTTTGAGTAGAGTTGGCATTAATGACATCAAAGCTGTCGGTGATGCTGGTTTGCCCATCAAACAAAATATTGCCAATTGCAGGTCTTGAAGAAGTTGCTGGCAGATTATCCAGGTTTTCTAATTTGAAATTTTGGAGAGTGACTTTGGTGTTAGTTATATCTCCAAAGGTGACTTCTAAGTTGTTGCCATTTTGAGTTAGGAGCAGATTGTCAGCAGTGAAGAAAAAACCTGTAAATTCCAGTGTATCAACGTTGGCAATTACTGCTGCTGATGGGTTTGAGCCAATACCAACACCGCCAAAGTCGGTGATGGTGTCATTGCCATCGCCTATTCCGAAGATGAATTTATCTTGACCACCGTTGCCTGTGAGGGTATCATTACCAGCTAACCCGTAGATGATGTTTTTGCTGGCTGTGCCTATAAGGGTATCTCTGCCAGGAGTTCCTGTTAGGCTAATGGTGCTGCCAATGCCTATATTCTTTCCCCCAAACAGCACGTAGCTCTGCCCTGAATGCTCGCCGTTGGGGTCGGCACCAAATGCCCCGATAATCAGGTCGTCGATGCCGTCACCGTTGATATCTCCCGCACTGCTGACAGAACCGCCTGAGAAGTCATATCTATTGATGCCGTTGATGGCAAAGCCATTAGTGCCGTTGAGGGTAGAGAGGTTGAGACTAGCACCAAAACCCCCCTTGCTGCCAAATACCACGTAGCTCTGCCCTGAGTGGGCGCCGTTGGGAGAGGCAGAATATGCCCCGATAATCAGGTCGTCGATGCCGTCGCCGTTGATGTCTCCTGCACTGCTTACACTACCGCCTGAACCGTCACCTGCATTGATGCCGTTGATGGCAAAGCCATTAGTGCCGTTGAGTGTGGAGAGGTTGAGTTGGGCATCAAAACCCCCCTTGCTACCAAACACCACGTAGTTTTGCCCTGAGTAGTGGCCGTTGAGGGAGGCATCTGGTGCCCCGATAATCAGGTCGTCGATGCCGTCGCCGTTGATGTCTCCCGCACTGCTAACAGACCAGCCTGATTGGTCAAATGCATTGATGCCGTTGATGGCAAAGCCATTAGTGCCGTTGAGGGTGGAGAGGTTGAGTTGGGCATCAAAACCCCCCTTGCTGCCAAACACCACGTAGCTCTGCCCTGATTCGTCGGAGCCGTTGGGGGAGGCACCTGGTGCCCCGATAATCAGGTCGTCGATGCCGTCACCGTTGATGTCTCCCGCACTGCTGACAGAATTGCCTGAATCGTCTCGTGTATTGATGCCGTTGATGGCAAAGCCATTAGTGCCGTTGAGGGTGGAGAGGTTGAATTGGGCATCAAAACCTCCCTTGCTGCCAAATACCACGTAGCTCTGCCCAGAGAAGGCGCCGTTGGGGTCGGCAAAAGGTGTCCCGATAATCAGGTCGTCGATGCCGTCGCCGTTGATGTCTCCCGCACTGCTGACAGACCAGCCTGATTCGTCATCTGCATTGATGCCGTTGATGGCAAAGCCATTAGTGCCGTTGAGGGTGGAGAGGTTGAATTGGGCATCAAAACCTCCCTTGCTGCCAAATAACACGTAGCTCTGTCCTGATTGGGGGTTGCCGTTGGGGGAGGCATTAATTGCCCCGACAATCAGGTCGTCGATACCGTCGTCATTGATGTCTCCCGCACTGCTGACAGAATAGCCTGAACGGTCATATGGATTGATGCTGTTGATGGTAAAGCCGTTAGTGCCGTTGAGAGTGGAGAGGTTGAGACTAGCACCAAAACCACCCTTGCTGCCAAACACCACGTAGCTATGGTTTAAAGGAGAGCCGTTGGCAAAAGATTCCGCAATAATCAGGTCGTCGATGCCGTCGCCGTTGATGTCTCCCGCACTGCTCAGAGGAAAGCCTGATTCCTCAAATGCATTGATGCCGTTGATGGCAAAGCCGTTAGTGCCGTTGAGATCCGAAAGGTTAAAAGTTGAATTTGCCATAAGTTCGTCCTTTTGTTTCTACAACTAAAAATTTCAACAATGAACAGGGGTTGCCACAGTGGTACAAATCTTACCTTGACGTTTGCTGTTCCCAGCTTTGAAACTTAGATACTGAAAAAGTTGCGCCCGAACAAAAGGTACAAATCTTACCTTGACGTTTGCTGTTCCCAGCTTGAAACACCATATTTAAAGCAAACTACCCTTGCAACACCAAATCAGATGCCGTGAGAGTTGGCGCACCACTCAGAGTCGCAAATAGACCACCACTGCCAAAACCCGCCGCACTGCCATTTTCGTTGTAGAACAACTGCCCACTCAAAGGGTCATACGCAATTTTCGCTGTGCTAGTCGCGGCGGAAGTTGTGACTTGAAAATCACTCTTGTTACTAAAACCATTTCCCACAACAGAGGTAATAACACTGAAGGTCGTCTTATCCAGTACAATCTTGTCACCTTGGCAACTGTTGAAGTCACTAATTGTATCTTCACCAATCGCAGAGCTTTCAAAAGCTGCATTGGTATTGTAAAGGAAACTGTCAGCACCGGCACCGCCAACGAGAATATCATTACCCGCACCACCAATCAGGGTATCATTGCCGTTACCGCCTGTGAGCAGGTCATTGCCACTCAAGCCATTAATCAAGTCATTACCCCCTTGACCATTAATCACATCATTGGAGTTATCAAAACCTGTGATGTTATTGTTTAAGTCATTAAGGAAGGTGACAGTGTTTTTGTTAAAAATGCTAGTTTGAGTAGAGTTGGCATTAATGACATCAAAGCTGTCGGTGATGTTGGTTTGCCCATCAAACAAAATATTACCTAGTCCAGGTCTTGAAGAAGTTGCTGGGAGATTATCCAGGTTTTCTAATTTGAAGTTTTGCAGAGTGACTTTGGTATTAGCCACATTTTCAAAGGTGACTTCTAAGTTGTGACCATTTTGAGTTAGTTGCAGATTTCGGGCAGTTAATCCGGCTCCGGTAAATTCCAGGGTATCAAGGTTGGCAATTACTGCTGTTGATGGGTTTGAGCCTTTACCTACGCCACTAAAGTCGGTAATGGTGTCATTGCCTGACCCAGAGCGAAACACAAATTTATCTTGACCACCGTTGCCTGTGAGGGTATCATTACCAGCTAACCCGTCGATGATATTGTTGCCGGGTGTGCCTACAAGGGTATCTGCGCCAGGGGTTCCTGTGAGGTTAATGGTGCTGCTACTGCCTATATTCTTGCTGCCAAACAGCACGTAGCTCTGCCCTGACCTAGTGCCATTGGGGGAGGCAAGGCCTGCCCCGATAATTAGGTCGTCGATGCCGTCGCCGTTGATGTCTCCCGCACTGCTGACAGACCAGCCTGATTCGTCATTTGCATTAATGCCGTTGATGGCAAAGCCGTTAGTGCCGTTAAGGGTGGAGAGGTTAAATTGGGCACTAAAACCGGACTTGCTGCCAAACACCACGTAGCTCTGCCCAGATAAGGAGCCGTTGGCGGAGGCAAGCATTGCCCCGATAATCAGGTCGTCGATGCCGTCGCCATTGATGTCTCCCGCACTGCTCACAGAGATGCCTGAAAAGTCACCTGGATTAATGCCGTTGATGGCAAAGCCGTTAGTGCCGTTGAGGGTGGAGAGGTTGAGTTGGGCACTAAAACCCCCCTTGCTGCCAAACACCACGTAGCTCGTGTTGGCACCTGGTGTCCCGATAATTAGGTCGTCGATGCCGTCGCCGTTGATGTCTCCCGCACTGCTCACAGAGCTGCCTGAGCCGTCATATAATTTATTGATGCCATTGATGGCAAACCCATTAGTGCCGTTGAGGGTAGAGAGGTTGAGTTGGGCATCAAAACCCCCCTTGCTGCCAAACACCACGTAGCTTTTCCCAGAACTGGCGGTGCCACGGGTGGGACCAGGTGCCCCGATAATCAGGTCGTCGATGCCGTCACCATTGATGTCTCCCGCACTGCTCACAGACCAGCCTGATACGTCAAGTTGGCTGCCGTTGATGGCGAAGCCGTTAGTGCCGTTGAGAGTGGAGAGGTTGAGTTGGGCATCAAAACCCCCCTTGCTGCCAAACACCACGTAGCTCTGCCCTGAGCTGTAGAAGCTGCGGAGGGCACCTGGTGCCCCGATAATCAGGTCGTCGATGCCGTCGCCGTTGATGTCTCCCGCACTGCTCACAGACCAGCCTGAATTGTAATTTGCATTAATGCCGTTGATGGCAAAGCCGTTAGTGCCGTTAAGGGTGGAGAGGTTAAATTGGGCACTAAACCCCCCCTTCCTGCCAAACACTACGTAGCTCTGCCCTGAGTAGTTGCCGTCGGGGTCGGCAAGGGGTGCCCCGATAATCAGGTCGTCGATGCCGTCGCCGTTGATGTCTCCCGGACTGCTCACAGACCTGCCTGATTCGTCATTTGCATTAATGCCGTTGATAGCAAAGCCGTTAGTGCCGTTGAGGGTGGAGAGGTTAAATTGGGCACCAAAACCCCCCTTGCTGCCAAACACCACGTAGCTTTTCCCAGAACTGGCGGTGCCACGGGTAGGACTAGGTGCCCCGATAATCAGGTCGTCGATGCCGTCGCCATTGATGTCTCCCGCACTGCTGACAGAAAAGCCTGATTCGTCATTTGCATTAATGCCGTTGATAGCAAAGCCGTTAGTGCCGTTGAGATCCGAAAGGTTAAAAGTTGAATTTGCCATGAGTTCGTCCTTTTATTTCTACAAGTAAAAATTTAAACAATTTCAGTGACACTGAACGGTCTACATGATGAAATATACAACTTTTATCTGGAACAACTAATGAACGAGGGTTGCTACAGTGGTAAAATTCGGCACTCAAAGTTTGCTGTTCTAAGTGAATTACGACTGCACAATAAAATCAGATGCCGTAAGATTTGGCGCACCAGTTAGAGTCGTAAAGAGACCGCTTATAAAGTAAAAATAAAATTCTTGTAGGGTGTGTTAGGCGCATATTTTCGATCTGATTTGTCACGAAAATATGACACGAGCGCCTAACGCACCGTGTTATGTAGCGGTGCATTAGGCTAAAGTCGTAACACACCTTACTTAAGATTTACTTTATAAGTACTCTCTTACTGAAACCCTTAAACCAAGGACTGAAGTCCTTACTACGAACTTATTCACTGAATTCTATTCGCCCTGGTTCTAAGTTGACAGCAATGATAGCTGTGTGCCCCTACTAGGCTATTTGTATTAATTTATTCATAGATATTTCTGGAAGTATGAGAAAATAACATACTTATCTATTTACGTCTTATATCTAAAGATAGAAAATAAAGGTTAAAATTTGGGAAACCTAAGAGGGGTTCATTCCCAAAATATGTCCTGCCTACTTATCGCAGAGTGCAATTGAGGTCAGATGATGCAACCTTTAAATCAAGTCAAAGAGTGGGAACAACGTCGTGATGAGGCAAACTGCTACTATCAGCGAGGGAAATTTCAAGAGTATCTCAATCTGGCAACCCAAAATTTAGACTTAGCTAGAGCAATTCCAGACCGAGCCAGGGAAGGTTATACTCTGAACGACCTTGGTTTAGCTCACCTTAGTTGCTGGCAACCTCAAAGAGCATTAGAGCGGTTTCAACAGGCGCTTTCGGTTGCTGTTGAAATTGGCAACGCTCCCGCACAGGCAACTGCACTTAGCAATCTGGGTTCTACCTACAGCCGTCTTGGACGCTTTTCGCAAGCCTTGGAATATTTTGACAAAGCACTTCCCATCTTCAGGCGATCGCAAGATATTCAAGGTGAAGTTTCTACTCTCAATGATGTAGCGCTAATTTATACGCGGTTGGGAGAACCGAAACGGGCACTCTTGTTACAACACCAAATTTTGACGATGCGGCGATCGCTAGGAGACTTTTCTGGGGAAGCAACAACCCTAAATGGCATTGGGTTTGCTTACAATGTCTTAGGCAAATTTGAGCAAGCTCTAGAATTTTTTCAAGCAGCACTTCCAATTCAACGAGCTCTCAAGAATTTGCTTGGCGAAACAACTACCTTAAATAACATTGCTTCTGTCTATCATGATTTAGGAAAACCAAAACAAGCCCTATTGCTCTACCATCAAGTTCTTTTGACACGTCGAGTAATTAGCGATCGCTCTGGCGAGGCCACAACCCTTCATAACATTGGTTTTACCTACACTACTCTGGCAGAGCATCGACAAGCCATGAAGTTTTACAAACAAGCCATTGCGATTTATCAACAACAGGGCGATTCTCTGGGAGAAATTTCAACTTTGCTGAACATGGGAAGCCTTTACACTACAACCAAACGCAAAAAAATGGCGCGATCGTGCTTCCAAAATGCCCAACAGTTAGCAGAGCAAATCGAACATCAGCCACTCCGAGAAAAAGTACGGCAGTTTATAGATTCTCTGTAGCGTAACTCTAAGTAATAGGATAGAACCTAACGCTCTCAACACAACAAAAAGATGAACGTTTCTATCCGATTACTCCAAGAGAATGAATTAGCTGCTGCTGATCATATTTTTCGGCTAGCCTTTGGCACATTGTTAGGACTACCTGAACCAACTGAGTTTTATGGGGATGCTGCTTACATCCACCATCGTTGGAAAACTGATCCGAATGTGGCTTATGCTGCTGAGGTAGATGGAAAATTAATCGGTTCTAACTTGGTGGTGAATTGGGGAAGCTTTGGCTATTTTGGGCCATTAAGCGTTCATCCTGACTTTTGGAACCAAGGAGTAGGTCAACGTCTGGTTGAAGCTGCCATTTCTAGCTTTGACCAGTGGAATACTCCGATGACAGGACTGTTTACTTTTGCTCAAAGTCCTAAGCATCACGTACTATATCAAAAATTTGGCTTCCGTCTGCGTTTTCTCACTGCAATTTTGGCAAAGGAAGTACAGCAATTACAGCCAATACCCCAAGGAAATAGATACTCAGAGATGAGTGAAGATGAACGCACCCAAACTCTGAAAGCAATTGCTCAACTCACTAATTCCATTTATGAAGGGCTAGATTTATCACGGGAAATTCTGATAGTTCAAGCTCAAGGACTGGGTGATACAGTGTTGTTATGGAATGATACAGGCTTGGCAGGATTTGCAGTTTGTCACTATGGGGCAGGTACTGAGGCGGGTAGTAATACTTGCTTTATAAAATTTGGCGCGGTATATTCTGGCAATGATGCAGGGCAACATTTCGAGCAGTTATTGGATTTGTGTGAAGCATTAACTGTGGCTCAAGGGATGTCACGTTTGGTTGCTGGAGTCAATACCAGTCGAGACAAAGCTTATCGCAGGATGCTTGCTCGTGGTTTTCGCAGTGAAATCATCGGAGTTGCAATGCATAGACCTAATGAACCGGGATTCAATCGCCCAGATGTTTTCGCAATGGATGATTGGCGATAGCCTAATCTTGTACTGTGGCGTTTGAGCTATTGACAAAAATAAATTCTATGAAAGCTTACGAAATTCAAAGCAACGCCGGAATTGATGCCCTGGCATTAGTCGATCGCCCCCAACCAAAACCCACATCTGGACAAGTTCTCATTCAAGTCAAAGCAACATCCTTAAATTACCGCGATCTGCTGGTCATTGAAGGCGCTTATGGTGCTGGACAGAAATATCCGTTAATTCCCCTGTCTGACGGTGCGGGGGAAGTTGTGGCGGTGGGGGAAGGTGTAACACGGGTAAAAATAGGCGATCGCGTGGCTGGTATTTTCTTCCAAGACTGGATTTATGGCTCTTTAACTAAAGAGAAAATGAAATCCGATCTCGGAGGCGGTATTGATGGAATGCTAGCTGAGTATGTCTTATTACACCAAGATGGTGTAGTGATATTACCTGAGTACCTATCATATATTGAAGGCGCAACTCTGCCTTGTGCAGCAGTCACAGCTTGGCATGGACTGATTACAAAAGGCAATATTGGCGCAGGTGATAGTATTTTATTACTTGGTACTGGAGGAGTTTCAATTTTTGCTCTCCAGTTTGCCAAGATACATGGTGCTAGAGCGATTATTACTTCCAGCAGTGATGATAAATTGGCGCGAGCCAAACAGCTTGATGCTGACGAGACAATTAATTACAAAATAACACCAGATTGGGAAAAACAAGTTTACCAACTAACCAATCGCACGGGTGTAGATCATGTAGTTGAGGTTGGTGGCGCAGGTACTCTGCCAAAATCCGTCCAAGCAGTCCGTATTGGGGGACGTATTAGCTTAATTGGCGTATTGTCAGGCAGAGGAAATGAGATTGACCCCATGCCAATACTTTTTAAGAGTTTAACAGTTCAAGGAATTTATGTTGGCAGTCGGGAAATGTTTGAGGCGATGAATCAGGCGATGCAACAGCATCAAATCAAACCGATTATTGATCGAGTTTTCTCCTTCAATGAAGCGCGGGAAGCTTATCATTACCTCAAAAGTGCGGCTCACTTCGGTAAAGTCGTAATTCGTAATTCGTAATTTAACTTGTTCCCATGCAGAGCATGGGAACATCTATCAAGAGGCTCTGCCTCAAGTCTAAAAAAGCGGAGCCTCCAGAATAAAGTTATTTAAACAGCAGCGAGAGTAGGTGCAGCGAATTTAGCATATCGCTCGATGTAGAATTCCTTAGAGTGAGCGATCGCTTTTACAGACTCACGCTCTTTCAAAGCACGTTTCCACTGGCGTACACGGGTAAATTGCTCTGGTATCCCAAAGCCACGATACTGCTTGAGTGCAGCCCAGCGCTCAAACCAGGGGAAATAGGTGAAATCCACCAAACTGATAGATTCACCAAACCAGTAAGGACCTTCCCCAGATAGCTTTGCTAAACCTTCATTTTCAATGAATTCCAGGTGTTTATATAGTTCGTGTTTCGCTTCTTCTTGTTTTTGAGGATCTGAACTCCGCAGCAAGGTAGAAAAAGCGGGAACGAACCTAGTGTTAGCAAAATCGATCCAGATGCGAGCCTGTGCTTTGGCAATGGGGCTGCTAGGTAACAGTGGTGGATTGGGAAATACCTCATCGAGATACTCGTTAATTACTGCTGACTCCCAAACTCGGTTATCGCCATGAGCGATCGCAGGTACTTTACCATAGGGGGAAACTTTGGTAAACCCTTCTGGCTTATTCTGCAAATCAATCTCAATCAAATCGAAGTCGATGCCCTTTTCTTGGAGTACCAAGCGGGTACGGTGAGCATAAGGACAAACAACTGCACTGTATACTTTGATTTGGGCCATGTTTAAGTTCCTTGGTAAATAGGAATTGTTAATCGGCATTGGGAATTGAATTTTCATCCAAAATCCCAAATCTTAAATTGTTAGTGTCACAAAATCCCTTTGAAGCGAATGTAGCGTGAAAAATTCTCGACACTAACCAAACTTTTAATAATCAAAAGTTTTTAGTAAGGACTTTAGTGCTTAGAAAATAAGGACTAAAGTCCTGATTACTGATTACGAACTTGCTTACCCATCAATTTAAACTTGATAGACTACTAAAGCCAGGGAACTTCTTCAGGTGCATAACGGAAGGCGCGGAAGACTGTATTTTGCTCCCCACGAGTTACCGGCGACTTTTCACCTGGAATATTCCGAGATGCAAAGTGGGGATTGATGTATTCCCAAACAATTTCTCCTGCAACTGTCACCTCGAATATCCGGCCATAGGCACCTTCTGTAATCAAGGTATTGCCATTGGCTAAACGTTGCGCTCCTGATATGTAGGAACTGAAGAAATTTTGGGGCGGATTGTCGGTGTATTCCCAAACAATCTCTTTGGTTTGACGGTTCACCTCAATCACACGGGAGAAATTGAGAGCAATGTGACGGCGATGTGCGCCATTGTCGAAAATCAGGATATTACCGTTAGCTAATTCGTTCGGGAAGTGCTGCTGTGCTAGCACATCATCACCTAGCGTCCAGATAATTTCTCCGGTTTTGCGATCGACAATGACAACTGTGGAGATATTACGAAAGCTCACTATAATGTTGCCATCAGCGAGTTCACCCACAGTATTCCCATGAGTCCATTCATGTCGATGATCCTGGGGCGTGATCGTAAATATATCTGGATCGAGGTGTTCATGGGCGTGCCAAGTCCAAACGATTTCACCTGCTGGAGTCACCTCATAAAGCACATCAGCATAGATATCACCATTTGGTTCTGTACCTGGTACACCGCCTTTGATGCTCTTAACCAAAGACTGAGGTATCTTTTCAATCGCTAGTAGAATTGTGTTGCCATTGGCCAGTCTGCGTCCATCGTGATGATGATCTGGATGCTTATATTCCCAAATAATATTTCCTTTGGGATCTGCTTCTAAAACAACACCACTTTTGAATGCAGCCCACAAAGCAAAACGTAGTGGTTCTTCTGGTGGAGTCTTACCGTTATAAAAAAGGTTGCCATTGGGCAACAGATAACCGTATAACCCTGGTGGATAAGGTAGACTCCATTGGTGTACTACTTCTCCCTCTAGGTTCAGGAGGTAGACCTCACCTTGACCTGTCAGGGGTGTGAAAAGTGTGTATCCTTTAAATACTTTTTCGGGATTGTAAGCCTTTAAACCAGTACCCCGACGACGAATAGTATTTTGGTCAACCGATGTTGCTGTAAAAGTCATATTCTACCTACTAAATATCTAGTTCGTTTTGAGTCTCAGAGGATGTTTTAAAAATATTTTTCTTGCTAGCAAAACGTTTTAGATCCCCCTAAATCCCCCTTAAAAAGGGGGACTTCGACTCCGATCCCCCCCCTTTTTTAGGGGGGTTAGGGGGGATCAATAAGTGCAAAGATACAACCAACCTCTAATAAATGGGACAGAATCGCTTACCTCTACTCGTTTCTTGATAATCAGAGCTAGAGGCTCTTGAAAGGCGTTAACGAGGTAAATTTTGAATTCTTTAAGGTGCTGGGTTTGGAGACTGAGCATTAACTATATCCAACTCTTCCAAAATATCTTTATCGAGAACTACATCCACGCTTTCTAAATTCTCTTTGAGTTGTTCCAGTGTTGTCGCACCAATAATTGTGCTAGGCACAAACCAACGACTCCGCACGAATGCCAAAGCTAGATGTGCTGGACTTAATTGATAGCGCTTGGCAATATCTATGTAGGCTGATACTACTTCACTGACTTTTGGTTTTAAGTAGCGCTGACCAAAATTTTCAAACAAGCTAAATCTTGCCTTTTCTGGTTTGCCATTTAAGTATTTACCAGTCAATAAACCAAATGCCAAAGGACTATAAGCCAATAAGCCAATTTCTTCGTAATAAACTGCTTCTGCTAAAGCTCCGTCAAATACTCGATTTAATAAGTTGTAGGCATTTTGAATCGAAATAACTTTAGGCAATCCTAACTGTTTAGCTGCGTTACTAAACTGGGCAACTCCCCAAGGGGTTTCATTGCTCAAACCAATATAGCGAATTTTACCCGCCTTAATTACATCGGCAAAAACTGCTAACTGTTCAGGAATGGGGATTGTTTCACCTACCTGAGTCGGATCGAACACCGTTTGTCCAAACCGTGGCACATAGCGATCGGGCCAGTGGATCTGGTACAGGTCAATATAGTCTGTCTGTAATCTTTTTAGACTATCATCTACGGCTTGTTTGATATTATCACGGTCAATTGCTTTGGCGCCATCACGTAACCATTTAAAACCTCGACCAGGCCCAGCAATTTTAGTAGCTATAATAATTTCATCCCTTTGTTGATGCTTTAACCATTCCCCAATATAAGTTTCAGTTAATCCATAAGTTTCTGCACTTGTTGGTACCGGGTACATCTCGGCTGCATCAATAAAGTTGACTCCTTGGGCAATAGAATAATCTAGCTGCTCATGGGCTTCTTCAATGGTATTTTGCTGTCCATAAGTCATGGTGCCCAGACAAATTTCAGAAACTTTTAAGTCACTCTTACCAAGTTGGTTATACTTCATATTTCTGCGTTGTTATTCAGTTGATTTAACAGTGATATTTTTGTTAGATATATTGCATTTTGTCAAGGACATTATTCTTTTTAAGAAAAAAAGCTCAAAACAATATTGAATTTGGCACTAAGACAGTATAAACTTTCAGCAAATAAATAGGTTGCTAAAATACTGTAAGTCGATAGATAAGCTGGTATTTAAGGTCGCAACTGTTTATTATTGCATAGAGTAACCAGATAAATAAGCTAGTTTGGGATCAAAAATTTAAAATTGTAGTACAAAACACTTGCTTTTATTGAGATTTTGTGAAACGGACTTTGTTAGCATAAATTAAAACTACTATATTTAGACTGACTTACCGTAGTATACCAAAAAGTCTTAAAATTCTTCGAGAGTTAAAACTTAATAAATGTTCATATCGAGTATGGGGCTTTGATTCCTTTTTAGTTTCTATGCCCGAAACAGCACCCAACTTGATACAATTGCGACTCCAGGCGATCGCATCTTCTCAGGAATCCTTTGACTAATTTTATCTTTTCTTAATTTCGCTACCAAGAAAAACCTTTTGAAAGGGTAGTGATATAAAATATACTAAGAATAAATACAGAGAAAGACCAAGTAATTCTCTGAGAAGACTCATTTTTTAATACAAGGGAGCGGATTATGGAATATCTTGCTTATTCTCACATGTTTATTGCTCAAGAAGAGGCATCTGGAAAGACTAAATATAATCTCCCTAAACCTGAATTCAATTGGAAAAAACTGCTTAAATCTTCGGCTTGGTTAGCTTTAGCTGGCGTTGGTGTATTACTTGTTGCTGCTAGTCAAATTCAAATGAGTTCGGCTGCATATATAAAAACTAATGGTAGTTGTTTACGTATTCGCACAGGCCCAAGCACCAACTACCCTTCTGTGGACTGTGTATCAAATGGCGCAACACTTCCAGCGATTGAAAAGTATGAAAACGGTTTTGCTAGGCTTTCTCAGGGTAGATACGCTTTTGCCCGATGGATTGGTGATAAACCTAATAATCCTCCTGTGACTACACCTGGAGGTGTTGGCGGTTCGGTGATTCTTACCCCTGGTTCTAAAGGTCAGCTTGTGAAAGATGTTCAAACAGCTTTAGGTAATCTCACAGTTGATGGAATTTACGGTCAAGAAACCGTTAGCCGAGTCCGAAGTTTTCAGGAAAGTAAAGGTCTACTAGTAGATGGCGTTATTGGCCCCGAAACTCGATCGGCTCTGGGTATTTAGAAAGCCCCAGCGAATAGAATGATGCCTCCGGCACGCCAAGGGCGAACGCGGCTACACAAACAAAGCCCAGCGACCTGGGCTAAGAGAAAATTAAGGTTTTTGAATCTAAGTTGTTAAGTTGATGTTTCTGATGAAATACCCAAGTAATTTTGCACAACCTGCAAAATACGCTTTGCTGCATGACCATCCCCAAAGGGATTAATTGCATTTGCCATTGCTTCATAAGCATTTGAGTCACTGAGTAACTCACTAGCGGCTGCAAAAATATTCTCACTTGTAGTTCCTACAAGTTTCGCTGTACCAGCTGCAACAGCCTCTGGTCTTTCGGTGGTATCTCTCAAAACCAATACTGGTTTTCCCAAACTGGGGGCTTCTTCTTGCAAGCCACCAGAGTCAGTAAGCAAAAGATGCGATCGCCCAATAGCTCCCACCAATTCGCCATAATCTAGAGGTTCTGTCAAGAAAATTCGGGGATGATTCCCTAAAAGCTCTTGCAACGGGACTCGTACTGTCGGGTTGCGGTGTAATGGTAAGAGCATTGCTGTATCAGGAAACTTGTCTAAAATTTGTAAAAAGCCCTGAGCGATCGCTAAAAGAGGTTCTCCCCAATTCTCCCGCCGATGAACTGTTGCTAATAAAACCCGATATGAATCCCAATCTAAACCTGGTACATTACAAACTACTTGAGTTGCAGCTACACTTAACAGCGCATCAATTACCGTGTTACCCGTCATGTGAATTTCACCCAAAACACCAGAACGATGCAAGTTTTCCACAGCCCAAGGAGTTGGCGCAAAGTGCAACTGAGTAATTTGAGAAATCAACCGCCGATTACCTTCCTCTGGGTAAGGATTGAATATATCATCAGTTCTTAACCCTGCTTCTACATGACCAACAGGAATTTTTTGATAAAAAGCTGCCAAAGCTGCGGCAAAAGCCGTGGTAGTGTCTCCCTGCACCAGCACTAAATCAGGCTTTTCCACCTGGAATAATGCTTCTAACCCTTGTAAACTGCGGCAGGTAATATCATTGAGAGATTGCTGAACCTGCATAATTTCCAAGTTATAATCTGCCTTGATATTGAATAGCTGCATAACTTGCTCAACCATCTCCCGATGCTGTCCAGTAAGAATTACTTGCAACTGAAAACCTGAAGACTTCTGGAAAACCTGAATCACTGGAGCTAGTTTAATCGCTTCTGGGCGAGTACCTAAGATAATGCAAACGCGTTTTTGATTAGTCATTAGTCAATGGTCAATAGTTGGCAGTAAATCATCACACAAACCATAAATATAAATCGACAAATCACACAAAATATAAAAAAACCCGGACTAACCGGGCAAATGCACAATTTATCTAATTCAACTGTAATAACTACATCTTGATCTCACAAGTTCAAATATAAAAGAGCATGAAAAAACCCGGCTTAACCGGGCAGACGCACTGTTTGTCTAATTCACCTGTAACGATTACTTAATCTCACAAGTTAAAGGACAAGCAGCGTAAACAGTAGTCTGCATTTTGTCTGCCTCTCCATGCAACCAGCTTAACCATTTAACTTCACTAGGATGAACTCCTTTAAGAGTTAGCACACCCGCAGCTAATACAACTGCCATGACATTAAACATTATTAAACCGCCTGCTACAAGCAAAACAGCACTAACAGGCATCACAGATTGCAAGACAATCGACAACAAACATCCGACTGTAGCCATCAAGACAACTAGTGGAAAACCCACAACCAACAAGCATACTGCTAATGTAAAAGTCCATATTAAAAAGCTTTTAATCATCAACAAGGAGTAGGTCTTTCCTAGATTAGAGCTTTGAGCAGAAACCATGACTTTTCCTCCTAAAATACAGGGCATATTTTAACTTCAGTCATATCTCGCTTTTCGCGAGTAAACTGAATTGTTTCATTGAAATCCAGTATATAAAAACTAATCGGAAAAATGAGCATTTGTTTACTAAAGTTTACAGTTAATCTTTTGTAATTATGGATATAAAGTCAAGTTTATATCTATTAAAAAAACTTGTTTTATACATCTATCTTCAGATATATAACCTGAATTTATGAGCTTTTAACCTTGATCCCCAGCATATTGCTACTATTCAACTTAACATTTCTTATAAAAACTAGTAGTGGTTCTCATAATTCCTAATATGGTCTGAATAAATGAACTGCTAGTATTTGTGCTGTTAATTGCTGGCAATTCATATCCATAACTGTGATAAATTTCTCATCTAAGAACTTAGAATATTTACTCTTTAAGGAAAGTAATAAAAACTACTCATAAAACACTGTGTAATTACTGAGGTATTTTGAGTCCTTGCGTGTGTAAAACCAGGTTATGTAAGTTAAATAATTTCTCTAAATCTTCTGAGTAGTAGAATCTCAAGAAAAAAAAGATACCAATTGAGGTGGATGAAATAGGTTGATCGTGGTTCTAGAGTTTCAATCGCTTAGTATCACCGCTAAAGCTCGTAGGCAAGCATTCTCCAAAAGTCATCGAAGCAAGTGACTTGAGTTCTCGTTAATTCAACTTTTTAACTGCCAAATGTGAAGATATATGACAGAATCACAGTCTCCATTAAATTCTAACTCTGCTGCCGGACGTAACCTGCCACCAATGCCACCAATGCCGCCACCACCACCGCCAACTGCTAGTACACAGAGGCAGATGACACAAACATTGGATATGTCAATGGATAGAAGCAGCAAAGTGCCTGTTGCAGGTCATCGTCCAGCTAGTCCACCACCAATACCTAGTTCAGTTCCCCCTAAAAACAGCAGTGCCGGACCAACTTTAGAGAAGTTAATCAGGCTAGCTTACGATCAGGGATATTCTGACCTTCACTTGGGAGTAGGTGAAGTACCCCGCTTCCGCAGCCGAGGAGAAATTCAATCAACAGATTATCCAGAAACAGATAAAGAAGGTTTCATGAGTTGGTTGCGGGAGGTGATGAGTGAGGTTGAAATTCAGCGCTTTGAAGAACACTTAGAATTTGACGGAGCAACTCAATATGACTTTGCTCGCGTGCGGATTAATGTTTTTGGCACTCTTAGAGGACCTGCAATGGTCTTGCGGTTGATTCCACTGAAAATCTTAACTATGGAACAGTTGAATTTGCCGCCAATTTTTCGGGATATTTGTCATCACCACAAAGGTTTAATTTTGGTAACTGGCCCTACTGGCTCTGGTAAGTCCACCACAATGGCAGCGATGGTTGACTATATCAATAAGGAAATGGCCAAGCATATCATCACCATTGAAGACCCGATAGAATTTATCCATCAAAGCCGCAAGTCTTTAGTCAAACAGAGGGAAGTGGGAATGCATACCCGGAAATTTGACAACGCCTTAAAAGCAGCTTTGCGGGAAGATCCAGATTTGATTCTGGTGGGGGAAATGCGGGATAAGGAAACAGTTAACACCGCCCTAAAAGCCGCTCAAACTGGTCACTTAGTCATGGGAACCCTGCACACGAATAGCGCGGTCAAAACCATTGAGCGGATTCTCAATCTATACTCTGGTGATGAACAAGATGCAATGCGGGTGGCAATTTCTGAATCTTTAGTGTCAGTAATTGCCCAAGGTTTGTGTCGCACAACTGATGGTAAGCGGGCTGCTTTCCACGATGTGCTGATTAATACTGAGGCGATTAAAGAATGGATCAAAGACGGTAAGTATGATGAAATTGGCGAGTTGATGAAACAAGCCAGCTTTGACGGCATGATTACGATGAATCAGTCGTTGCTCAATCTCTATCAAGAGGGGCGCATCACTGAAGAAACTGCTTTGGAAATGTCGCCAACTCCTAACGAAATGGCGCAGTTTCTCCGAGGTCGAGTTTAAGTCTAGTAGTACTTTGTCAAGCTAATTTTAAGAGTTTGTAGTAAGGACTAAAGTCCTTACTACAAACTTGCTTACCCATCAATTTAAATTTGAGAGACTACTAGGGCGTGTCATTAATTTTGGTGAGGTTAGAGAGACGCGAAATTTCACATCTTTACTAAGCTCATATCTCTAACTAGTTTGGTCAAGCACTCAAACTCTCACGAGTTGTTGTGCGGGTGTAGGCATTCCAAACATCTAGTTCTGAATGTGGACGGCTGGAGAGCATAGCTTTAGTTGCTTCTGTGAGTCCTTGGGCAAGAGTAAAATCTGCCCCAGCGATACTTTGAAGATGATCTATCTCTGCATCACTGAGGTCAGCTGCTCGCAGGTCTGTATCCCGCAAATCGGCTCCTGTCAATCGAGCATTCCGTAAGCAAGCCCCTGTTAAATAAGCTTTCGTCAGGTCAGCGCCGCTCAATGCCGCACCTTGCAAATTGGCTCCTGTCAAGTCAGCGCCACTCAGGTAGGCTCCACGCAGATTAGCGCCTTGCAAATCTGCGTTTCGTAAAGAAGCGGTGTTGAGAAAAGCACCATTGAGATTAGCACCCGGTCCCACCGCTCCAGAAGCTTTGTAGTTATATTCTTGGGGCCATTTCGTTTGTGAATCATAACGCGCTACTTGCAGTTTGGCTCCCTCCAAGTTTGCGCCACTGAGATTTGCTTGTTGGAGATCAGCACGGTTTAAATAGGCTCCCTGCAAATCAGCCCCACTCAAATCGGCTCCTCGCAGATTAGCGCCTCGCAAATCAGCCCCACTCAAATCGGCATTACTCAAGACCATCTCGCCTAAATCGGCTCCCAATAGCTTGGCTTTACTCAAGTTAGCTTGTCGTAAATCGACTTCCCTCAGATTGAATTGGTACAAATCTACCCAATCCAGAGGGATTCCTTTTTTGAGGGCTGTTAAGATTTCTGGAGTTGGACTGGGGCGATGGCTAGTAATAAGTTGAATTTCAGTATTTGTCATCAGCTGATTAAAATATAACTTTTGGAGTTATCCTACACTTTAGCTAAATCGGGACTTCATCTGATGGATCAGTATTTAATAACGCCAAAAATTTGATAAAACGAGGTTTCAAAACAGATGTATCTAATACCACCCTTGACAATGATCGACTTCTTCCGTAAAAGTGAGGGCAAATGGTTTACAGAACGTTCCGTTCATCATTTTGACTCGGCGGCGGATGAGTCGGGGGAGTCGAATTTGATCATTAAAGTTATAGAAAAGGATGATCCAAAAGTCCAAGAAGTTTGTACAGCCCAAGGGATAGACCCTACTAAAGCCACAGGCGGTGCTAGCTTTTCATGGCAGGCTAACCTCGATACCAGGCTACCGAATACCGATAATGCTGCCATTTTGGTTGATGTTCCCGATGAAACGAGGCGTTCTGGAAAACTGATCCGCAACCAAGGCTATGTTGAGAGCATTCCGGTTGTGAGTCGGTATCGGTTTGCTGATGATGGTGTGCTGACGATTGATACTGATTATGACAATAATCAAGGTCAGGAACGTTGTTGGTTTGTTACGGATGATTTTCGCGTTCGGGTCAGTACGGTACGAATGATGAACGGTGTCAACTTGATGACTTATTGTTCTGAGCGTCGCTGTGTTTCTCAAGAAGTTTTGGAGCAAATGATCGCTCGGAATCATGCTAGGGGTTAGTGGGGAGTGGGGATTGGGGAGACAAGAGAAGTACTTTACCCCAAGACTGTATAATCAGCATATTTAAGGATGAAGAGACAAAGCTCTTGAGGCTGGGAAGGTAGAGGAAGAAAGAGAGTTATTAGGCATCTCCATAAATTAAATATGTGTAATCCAGAGACGTAGCACTGCTACGTCTCTACATTTTTTCACCAGATGTCGATAAAGGTGCCACGACGGGCTACAGCTTAAACTATTCGGCGACGGCACTAGGAAACCCTGATAGTGCTGACTTGACGGCAACTCGTTCTTATTTTGGAACTGGGGTAATTCGTTTGTTCTACAACAGCCGTGGCATTAGTACTTATCAAAACCCGTCTAGCAGTGTTGTCGCATTTGGAACCGCTCAGGGGCAGCCGAATGTTTTTCTGATGTATGGAGCGATCGCGGATTATTACACAAACAATTATGCCAAAAATCCCAGTGCAACTAATGGGTTAAATGGGGTGGCTTCAGGGCTGGGTAATCCGACATCTGCCATCTATGAGCAGGCGGATGGCAGTTCTGTGATGGATTTTGAGGGTGGGCAACTGGTGAATCGCGGTGGGGTTGTTACCCCGATTTACAGTAAACGCGGTGGCGATCGATTTGATTTAGTCGGTCAAGGTGCGCCCAATGGTGCGGAGTTGCAATGGAAGGATGATGTGGAATGAATCAGATAATAACTACACTTGGTGGCACAACATGGGCTTTGGTGCTCAGAATGTTCAAGCAACTGTTGGTGGTGATGGCAAGCTGCACGTTTTGGGTGTCGGGAAAGATGCGTAAGCTTTTTTGATGGTTGCGATCGCCCCTCCTCACCCAAGGAACAATCGCTTTTTTGTCGAGCGATCGCACTGCTTAAAAACAAGGGACTTCCAAGAAATAAATTACCCAAGTAAACGAACCACAGAGACACAGAGAACACAGAGGAATAAGAGGAAAGAGTTTTTTGTCGAGTTTTTTGGGTATTTTTTTATTTGGAAGTCCCCAATCACTTTTTATAGTGAGTGATTGCGATCGCTCCAGAGTAAGCGCATCTAAATTTTGTGCCTGAAAGTACAGAATATTGTTAAGTAGCATCTATGACAGGTTAAAGTAATTGCAGTCTGAGACTTTACCCAATGCCCACTTGCCCTGAGCGAAGTCCTTCGCGTAGCGTCTCGTAGAGAAGGGATGCCCCATGCCCAATCCCCATTAAGGAATGTTGCTTTGTTTCTCAGAAATGAGACGTGCATGATTGACATCATTTATTTTCATGCAAGGGTTAACAAGTAATGCTCTATGTATAAGCCTTTCCTAGAATTTTTAGAAAAAGAGCTATTTCATCGGTTTGATTTACAAAGTAGGGCTATTCCCCCTGCTTTGGAATTCAAAGTTAGCGATCGCGGCAGAAACCCAGCAACTATTCGCAGTTGGTGTTACCAATGTCAAGAGTTGCGGAAAATTCGCTATACCTACATTGATGCCGGGGAAAGTGCCCAAATTTTTAACAGCGTGGTTTATCCCAGTCATCACTACGATCTACCTCTGTTAGGGATTGATTTTTTATCCTTTGGTAAGGTAAAAAACCTGATTGTACTTGATTTTCAGCCTTTGTTTCAGGATGAAGATTATCAGAACAAATATATAGTGCCGCTAAAATCTCTCCATGAGAAATACCCGGATTTGGCGCAAAACTTAGAAATGAAGTTTTACGATGCCAATCAGTATTTTTCTAAATACCTATTGTTTGCCAAGACAGACCCGGAAACAGTGTCAACGCGAGTTTTTGAAGCTTTTCAGGATTATTTAAACTTGTATTGGCAAATGTTAGTAGATGCCCAACCGCTCCAAGACCCTGAAGATATCCAACGGATTGTCAAAGCCCAAAAAGACTATGACCAATATAGTGCAGACCGCGATCCCGCATCTGGTTTGTTTAGCAGTTACTTTGGTCATGAATGGGCAGAGCGCTTTCTCCATGAATTCTTATTTGAAGATTCAGTTCCCTTAGCAGTTAGTGTCGGCAAAAGATGACTGGTATGGGCATGGGGCATTTGTACTGAGCGCAGTCGTTGGCGCAGCCTCTCGTAAAGAAGTATGGGGCATGGGGGATTATTAATTTTGAATTTTGAATTGGAGCAAAGCGACGTGACACTCTATCAGCCATTTCTCGATTATGCGATCGCCTACATGCAATCGCGGTTGGATTTACAACCCTATCCAATCCCCACTGGGTTTGAGTCTAAAAGTGCTGTTGTGGGCAAAGGGAAGAACGAGGAAGAGGTTGTCACCACCAGTTATGCTTTTCAAACTGCAAAATTGCGGCAAATTCGTGCAGCTCACGTACAGGGTGGCAATTCGCTGCAAGTGCTGAATTTTGTGATTTTCCCCCGCCTCAACTACGATCTACCATTTTTTGGGGCGGATCTGGTGACATTACCAGGAGGACATCTAATTGCTTTGGATATGCAGCCGCTATTTCGGGATGATCCAGCATATCTGGCAAAATATACTGAGCCAATTCTGCCCATTTTCCACGCCCATCAACAACATCTGTCTTGGGGAGGAGATTTTCCCGAAGAAGCACAGCCCTTTTTCTCTCCGGCTTTTCTGTGGACTCGTCCCCAAGAAACGGCTGTAGTAGAAACTCAGGTGTTTGCCGCTTTCAAAGACTATTTGAAAGCTTATCTGGATTTTGTAGACCAAGCAGAAGTTGTAACAGATTCCCAAAATTTAGTAGCCATTGAGCAAGCCCAACTGCGATACCTGCGATATCGGGCTGAAAAAGACCCAGCACGAGGGATGTTTAAACGCTTCTATGGTGCCGAATGGACTGAAGAATATATCCACGGCTTTTTATTTGACTTAGAGAGAAAATTAACAGCCATCTAGAGGCTCTTCTGAGGCTAATTATCATAATTTTATTGCCTGCGATCGCACCAACTTACAGCAGTTTTAACCTTGTCGGGAAAGTCCCCACCCTCAATGTACTTATATGGTGGGGTTGTTGGGGTTTAATAAGTAATCAAGGGAAGTTGATATTACACCTACACTGGCGTATTAGCCCGCTTAATTTGAGGCGTTGCAATCATCCGCATTCCGGCGGGTGCGGCTAAAGTTAACCCACGGCGCACAGGACGCACAGGGCGCTTATTCACTAGCGATACTTGAAATTCCAACAAAACAGTTGCCAAGACGATTTTCATTTCATACTGGGCAAATGCCATGCCAATACAACGACGATTACTGCCACCAAAGGGTAAATATTCATAAGGTGAATATTGTCTTTCTAAAAAGCGTTCTGGTTGAAACTGCTTAGATTGTGGGTAAACTTCTTCTCGATGATGTGCTAAATAAATACTGGGGACTATTGCCGTTCCCTCTGGCAGTTCATAGCCCATAATTTTAATTGGAGTTTTCACAGGCAAGGACAAAAGAACATTTCCCATGCCTAGAGATGGTGAACTATGGAACCTTTTAAAATCAATCCCACAGGGTGAACCTAATGAAGTTGTATTCAAGCCTAAGCTTGGAAAAATAATTGATAGGTCTGTTTTTAGTGTTGTTTGGCGTGGCAGGGAAGAGACACGCCAAAAAGGAATTATCCCAACATTAATCGAGCAAGGTAAGCTCACTAAATACTTGTCACCCTACAACACACGGCATAGTTTCATCACCCATGCAGTCTTTGACCTAGGAATTGATGAGAAGTTCGTTAGTAACTGGTGCGGTCACGACATACAGGTATCTAACAAGCATTATCAGGATGTTGCTATTTTCGCCGGAAGGATTAATCCTGAAGTACCTCAACAACAGTCAGAGATTGACTTACTCAGAGAACAGATGAAACAGCAACAGGAACTAATCAACAAGCTACTTCAGGACAGAGATAACTTGAAATCGTAACGAAATCAAGACGTATTAGACCCTATCTGCCAACACTTTATACCTAGCATTTTATTGCTAGGTTTTTTTTCGTAATATCGGTCATACCCTTGTATTTTAAAGTATCATTTTTTCTGTCATTTATTGTGTCATTATTTATGTCATTTTAAATGTCACTATTTCCAACACCCCATTTTAAGTGGGTATTAAAAAAGTGACATAAATAATGACATTTAAAATGACAGATTTTTTGACACTTTTGTACAAAGGGTATGAGATAGCCATTGCTGACTGAACAAAAATTAAGAACTCACGCCAAAATCGCCTATAATGCCTTTGTTTTGAGTTAATGATGTATTTCTATGGTTGAGAGTATTAACGCTCCTTCCTGGCATCCACAGACAGGAGTTTCACTAATGCCAATTGAAAGTCTTAGCAATATTCGATAGCGCTGACAGCCGCTTGAACAGATTAGTTTTAACCACCTTAAGGTATTTAAATCTAATCTCTTCCGGGGCTATTACTTCCCTTTACTCCTATCCAGTTTCTCTTGAATAGCTTCTCTACAAAATTCAGGTGGATCGTCTTGTGCCTTTACCTCTTCCTTCATTTCCTTGGTCATGCGTATATTCATTTTCTCGGTCAATGGCTCCTCTCGCTGCGACTTGATTGGTTTTAAATTTTCAGGAGTTCCTTTAGGGTTAGGCATTGTTGAGAAACGTAAATATAGCTTGAATCTTTTGGAAGCGAAACATTAGAGTGTTTAATCGGTGGTGAACTGTTTACGAGACTGGTATCACCACCGATACCACTTTTACAAATGGGTAACTCTATTTTATGTTCACACGGTCAGAACTCGAAATCAAAACCATTGCTGAGTTGAGAGATTTGTGTAGACGGTATGGCATCAAGCCAAAATGTATATCCTTACAGTACTCTCTAGATTGTTCCCATGTTTCTCTGTTGACGATAGATTGTTGCTCATACTGCTGTTCAGTTTTGGTTATTTGGAATGCACTATCGCAACGACGCTGTAAAGCTTCTTGCATACACGCTGCTACCAATGCTTGCGCTTTGACGTTATCCTTGAATGCTTGAGCTAGCCAGAACTTAGAGGTAATTTCGATAGACACTGCATTAATCTTTCGATTACCACCACGACCAATAGAATCTTTGAAAGATTCTATTTTGTAATTCCAATAACCCTTGTCAGAAAAGGCTTATGGGTGATTTTCTTGTAAAAAACGTAATGCCAATACTGGGTTAACTTCAATTGAATCTGCAACCTGACTCTGACTCATCACGTACTCACCATTCGGCATTTGAAATACTTCTACTTCGATGCCAGCAATTTGAATTGACTCGCGTTTAGCTTTAGTTGTCATGATTGTCTCCCTGAATATTTTCTTGGTTATCGGCGTAAATTTTTGTAGCATCAATCCCTAGTCTGTCTAGGCGAATTCTGAGTGTTGAAACAAGCTTACGCGCTTGCTCATAACGCGGTGAAGTACTTTTTTCTTCACAAGTTTTTTCCCACATATCAACCTCTTTCTCTAGGTCAATTAAGAGTTGATAGATGTCATCTAACTTGCTAGCGATAGAGATCGGAACCCACTTTTGTACTACTTCATCGGTATACTTTTTTTTCCTCCCTGAACCTGGTTTTCTAGTACCGCTACTTGGAACACCTCTAGGCATAGAATCGCATCTTATGTGTGTACTTGGCATTAACAGCGCTATGGAAGCGATAATCCCTAAATCCCTTGCTGCTAATTCCTTATATCATTTATGTCATATAAATAAAAGAACGTCAATCATTTTTATCACAAAAATAAGAAAATAAGCCGTAACGTATACTGTGACTAGGAAAACCAGTGAACTCACTCACCCTCATAGACACATCAAAGCTTGATGCACTTGTTGATAGGGAGAGTAAGTTACAGGATGAGGTAAAGGCGCTTGAGACACGCATGAGATAGATGTAGATTCTTACCCGGAAAGTTGAGCATCCTTTGAGCATGGTTTTTGAGTAGTAATTTATACCTTTTATTGCCCCTCAAACGCTGAAAATAGGCTATTTGAGCATTGTGTGAGCATTTTAAGGGGAATAATAGCTGAAAGTATTGGTAATGTGTGGATTTTTCTTTGCCATGAAAGGGAGGAGCTAATAGTTGTCGTTGGCGCTGGTGGCGATCGCCATCTGATAACATAAAGGAGCGATCGCCAAGTAAAAATCTTAGTCCTATATTCGCCCTACCAACCTCAAAATAGCTGGAATCAGCAGTAAAAATCTGCTCAAGCGCTTCGGGTTGACTAAAGTACACAAGATGATTATCCCCTCGACTACTCCTGATTGTGAAAGTGTCACCATAAATTTTCGCAAAATCATCCACATATTTCACAGGCTGACCAATAAACTTGATCATCCGCAACCAGCGCGGCATTTGAGGTCCATCAGGCAGATTGTAAGTTGCTGTCATAAAATTTTGTAGAGTTGATGGCTTCTGAATTTTATTGTTACGAGTTTTCATGTTATTTAGGGTTACAGAAAGCGGTATATTCATGAATGGGGGAGTAAGGAGTAGGTAGTAGGGAGTGCAAAAAAAAATAATAAGTAATGACTAACTCAGTACTCAAAACTCTTCCAAGTCAGTGCATCATCAAAAAATCCCACAACCAAACATGAAAAAGATTTCTGATCCTACTCCCCACTCCCCACTCCCTAATCCTTGCTAAAGCAGTGCCAAAAATCATCGCTATTCTCAACGGTAAAGGAGGAGTCGGTAAAACGACTACCGCAGTCAATCTGGCTGCAAACTTTGCGAAGAAAAAAAAGGTGCTACTGATTGATGCAGATATTCAAGGTTCTGCCAGTTGGTGGTTTGGACGCAATCAGCAGGGAATGGGATTTGATTTATCTCAAGAAACCGATCCCACACTTTTAGGTGATTTAGGTAAGATAACAGGTTACGATTTAGTAGTGGTGGATACGCCTCCCGCCCTGCGCTCTGAAGCATTAGTGGCGGTAGTTGCGATCGCAGATTATCTAGTTTTGCCTACACCCCCAGCCGCAATGGATTTAGCAATCCTCGTGGAAACAGTCAGGGAAGCCGTCATCCCTTCGGGAACTCCCCATCGGGTACTGTTTACCAAAGTTGATACGCGGAGTATGGGAGAAGCACAAGAAGCAAAAAGTACTCTGACTCGGTTAGGTATTCCCACTTGCAATACCTTTATTCGTGCCTATAAAGCTCATGAACGAGCGGCACTTGAGGGTGTAGCGATCACTCAATGGCGAGGAAGTAATGCACGGGAGGCGGAATTAGACTACCGCCGTGCATCTGATGAATTACAGCGTGATTGGAGAAAATAATAATGGCTAGGAAACAAAGTCTCTCTGACTTACTACAAGAAGAGGCACAAAAATTTACACCCTCAGAAGGAGAATCTGCGATCGAAGTTACAGCCGAAAAAGTTGTAGAAGAACAGGCTTCATCAGATGAGGAATCTTCGACACAGACACCTGATCCAACTTCTGCTAGGCGCACAAGTCACACTAAGGCTGATTTAGAAACAACCGTCAAAGAGTTGACAATTAATCTAGAAACAAGCCACAAAAAATCAGCATCTCTTGGACAAGAAGTTGCTGATTTGCAATCCAAACTATCTAAACAAAAAACATTTGTATCGGAACAAAAATCATTACTAGAAGAGCTGACAAAAGAACTTGACGAAACTAAAAAGACAGCACTACAACTTGCAGAAGCAAACTCTCTGCTTATAGAAGAAATTAATGCCTTAAAACAAACAGCAGAAGATAAATCTAAACTTGCTGTAGCGGTAAAAGAAACTAGTGCTATAAAACCCGTAAAAGAACACTACAATCCACTTAATTACAAAAAATCACATCGGTCATCAGAAACACTAGCTCAAAATCAACCTCAAAATCAACCAAATGAGTATCCTGATAGTTCTAACGAGATGTGGTTACTTGACTAGAGTCAGTTCATCAGTTAGGTAAAGATTAATGGTACAAATCAAAATCTATGGGACTGCTTCATTTATCCGTCATTCTCGCAGTGCCATTTCTAACGCAATTCATTCTTGTGTTGTTGAAGCTCTAGTATATCCTCAAGACAAGCGTGCCCATCGCTTCTTTCCTCTCGAACCCGATGATTTCATCTACCCTGCCGGACGTTCAGAGAAATACATCATCATTGAGATTAGTATGTTTGAAGGACGCACTATTGAAACGAAAAAGAAACTAATTAAATTGTTGTTTTACTGTTTATCTGAACAAGTTGCAATTGCACCTGTAGATATAGAAATCACGATTACAGAAACTCCAAAACATAACTGGGGTATCCGGGGAACAACAGGAGATGAATTAAACCTAAATTACCAAGTGCAAGTGTAAATCTTTGGAGCTTGTCGGGTGGGCATTACAATAGACATTTCCAGAAATTAAATATGCCTTCTCCAAAAGTCTTGTAGAGACGTAGCATTGTTACCTCTCTACATTCTTTTTCGGAGATGTCTAATAAACTGCTGTCTTTTTGTAAGACAGGTTTAACATCTCTCTAACTACAGAGCTATCTAAAATTTTGTGAAAGTAACACGATTAAAGAGAAAATAGTCGCCATAGCGGTTCTCGTTCACGTGAGGTACACCCGCAGGGGCAATACCCTGCGGGAAGCCGCTTTGCGTCTACATGAATTGCCCCTACACCTTACGATATAATTTTGTACCGCATCTGAGTGGGAACCGCTATATGACAGAAGCAATTAGCAACAGATGAAAAACTTTCCAGATTAGGGTTACAGAAAAATTATTGAGAGTTGGGTTATCTTTAAACTAGAAAGTCTAAAATATACCGCGCGGTGATTTGAGGTTGTTCTAAGTGAGGGAGATGACCACAATCTTGAATCCAGACTAGAATACTATGTGAAATTGCCTTTTGAAACTTTTTGGCATCCTCAGTACCTAAAATCTTATCGGAATCGCCCCACAAAATTAGCGTTTGTTGCACAATTTGTGATATATCTTCTAATTTAAAAGCACTGTAACCACCACTTTTAGTGAAAGCAATCAAAGCTTGATTCCAACTCGGCATTTGTAGGTGTAATGCGCCACAACTCAGCGCATCGATAGAGGCAAGAGTTTGATTTTTGTATCCAATGCGGGAAACGCGATCGCGCACCTTAAGATGACTCAAAAATTGAGTTGCTAAATAATCCAACGGGGGAAACATGAATTTGCTTAACGGCGAACCACCCGCCAACCCCGCACTGTCAATTAACACCAGCTTTTTTACCACTTCCGGGTAAGTCAGCGTCAAATCAATTGCCGTCGCACCCCCCATCGAAGCGCCCACTAAAATTACAGGTTGGTTAATCAGACTTTTCCAGAAATAATAAAGATGGGTTTTAATTGCAGTTGGGCTATAGGCAATTCCTGATAGTCTATCTGTAAACCCAAAACCCAACAAATCCACTGCCCACGTTTCATTATCTCCAGAAAGTAGTGGCAAAAGCCGCCGAAATTCTAATACAGAACTGTCAAAGCCATGAATTAATAAAATCGGAGTTCCACCACACCCTTGCTTGACATAAGTTGTGATAACTGGTTGATTAGTTAAAGGAGTAGCGATCGCAGTTCTTTGAATACTCTGGGCTAGGGCGATGGAAGTAGGTTCTGTCAGTTGCCTAACTGCTGTAGGAAGAAAATTCGGAAACATAAATTCCAGTTTATCATATTAGCTTGCTTCCACATATCCCTGATTTTGTTAAACAACAAAATTACCGAAACTAATCTGCTGAAGGATTATTTTTAATATATAAAACATAACCCAGCCGCGATCAAAAAATTTTAACTCCCAACTCCTAACTCCTAACTCCCCACTCCCCCAGAATTTCTACATCAAAGAAAGTTTTCCCAAAATGTCAAAATTTGGACTAAAGCCACGTACAATTAATATCGCTTATCCTTTAATCCAGGAGCTAATGCCATGCCAATGGCCGTTGGCGTAATTGAAACTTTAGGTTTTCCTAGTGTGTTAGCAGCAGCAGATGCAATGGTCAAAGCTGCTGGAGTCACAATTGTCTATTATGGTCAAGCCGAAAGCGCTCGCTTGTTAGTCGCTGTCCGGGGACACGTTGCTGAGGTAAAAAGAGCAGTTGAAGCCGGAATCGCGGCTGGAGAAGAAGTCAAGGTTGGTACAGTAATCACCTACTACATCGTTCCTAATCCCCCGGAAAATGTGGAAACCATATTACCAATCCATTTCACTGAAGAATCAGAACCTTTCCGCATTTTCTAAGAAATTTTGCTATCAAAATCTGTAGCGAAGCTTCGTACAATTAACTTGTAGCCCCCATATCGTTTATTCATACAGGAGATTAATAATGTCATTACAGGCAGTTGGAGCACTTGAAACGAAAGGTTTTCCGGCGGTGCTAGCAGCAGCAGATGCTATGCTAAAAGCTGGTCGAGTTACCCTCGTTGGTTATATCAGAGTAGGTAGCGCTCGTTTTACAGTTAATATTCGTGGCGATGTTTCGGAAGTAAAAGCTGCTATGGCTGCTGGTGTTGAAGCCGCAGAGAATGTTTATGGCGGTACTCTAGAATCTTGGGTGATTATTGCTCGTCCCCATGAAAACGTTGAAGCTGTTCTGCCAATTGGTTACACAGAACAAGTCCAACAGTATCGAGAATCTGTAGAAAATCCCATTGTTAGATCATCGAATAGTAGATAGAGTCAACCCCCTGTGGGGGAATTCAAAATTTCAAACGAAGAATCTCCATAAATGAATTTAAAGAGAAGTCTTTTGTAAGGCTTCTGCTCATTAAAGCTTTTGAGGGTTTCATTCTTTCTGTATTCTAGATTTTGCGTAAGTTAAATTTTGAAGCAGAGGTAAAATAACAGTCAGAGTCAATAGTCAAAATCAATATTGACTGTTGACTATTTATTCTTAGGAATGTAAAAGTTTTAAAAATTAAGTTGTCAATGCTAGAGGCGTAGTTGTAGGTGAAGCCAGTTTAAAAAGGATAAATTTGCCATCAATCCCTACTCTCTAGAATAGCGTAGGCGTAGCCCGTCGTAGACATCGCAATATGGCATACTGGGGATGATTCCAAGCTCTACCGATACTATTTATCCAGGAATTTAATTAAACATCTTTTTAAACACTAATTCACGTATATATACTTAACAAAGTCAAAATAGATGACGAAATTTAACTCAATAGGGTTCAGTTAAGGCTTGATCCTTCCTAACCCTCCTTTTTAAGGAGGGAATTAAGCCCATTTTAAGGTTGAAACTTATACTGGTGAAATAACGTCTGACATAGAGTTAAATTAAATTCGTTCCTAGTATCTGTTACAAAATGTCAGATTTCCCTGATGTATCTCGTGCAAAGGTGTATCCTCTCCACTCTAGGCAGATTTCTGTTCTCAGTTAAAAAACATAACTTTACAAAAAGTTAAAATTAACAGAATTGACCCAAACTCTTGCTATGCATAGTTTTCGGGTTTTTTGAAATCGCAAGCAAAACATCAATGTAGAAATTTCTGCATAATTCTAGGGAATTAAGACGTAATAAAAGTGGAATCACTGAGTTATTTTCATGAAATTCATGAAATCCGAGGCAGCTGCCAGTTAAACAATTAGGTGGGACGAATGGAGGTTGTGATGCAAACTTCAAAATTGAGTTTCGAGGAATGCAATCTCACTATGACAAGAGATGTAGAAAAACTGGCTCTAGATTGGCAAAAGCGTTTGGCTGTGGAATGTCCAGACCAAAATGAAGCTGCTAAAGAAAGCATTATTCTCTGGTTATTGGGATCTGACTCAAAACGGTTTGATCTGTTTAACCCTAAGGAACTCAACATCGCCAAGCAAGCGATGGAATACCGCTGGAGGATTTTACGTCAACGCTACTTGGGGCTGGGGCGAGACCGTGCTTATCGCAACTTGATAACGCGACTGGGAAGTTTAGCAACATTACGGAATCAGATTCAAACTTGGGTTTCCCTGAGCCGCGATCGCCAGCGCAGTGTGATGGATGTGTTGCAAGAAGTACTCCAAGAATTACTGCAAAGTGATAACTATATGCAACAGCAAATGGCTGATATTGCCAAATATACAACCGATCGACGATTGAGGGATGCTCTGCTATTTGCCAGTCTAGAAGAATATTGTCTGCGGCCAGTACGCAATCAACCCCTATTAGCTTACCGATTTGTAAATTACTTACGTCGCACTCAGCGCGGCGGCTTAACCCAAGTGCCAGGCCGTGATTTGATTAGACTAGTGTCAGAAGAAGTTCTGACAGACGACACTGACAATCGAGTTAACTTAGTCGATAGTCAGGCGATCGCAGAATATCAAGAAGCACAACAACTAGAGGAACAACAGGTGCTGCGCCAGTCAGTACAAAAAGAATTTGAAAATTATTTACAAGAAAATGTGGGAACAGACGCAGTGGAATGGCTACGACTGTATCTCCAAGGTAAGTCCCAGGAAGATATTGCCCACAGATTAAATAAGCAGGCTAGGGAAGTATATCGTCTGCGAGAAAAAATTAGTTACCACGCCGTGCGTGTTTTTGCCCTCAAAGGTAAACCAGAACTCGTAGACAGTTGGCTCTCAATTTCCTTGCAAGAACATAACTTGGGATTAACACAAAACCAATGGCAGCAACTTGATGAAAAATTGGCTCCCCTGGGGCGGCAGATCCTAGATTTGCGGAGAGCGGGTAACTCAATAGAAGCAATAGCCGAACACTTAAAACTCAAAACCCATCAAGTGCTAGGCGAATGGACAAAAATCTATCTTGCCGCCCAAGCTTTAAGAACTCAGGAGTAGGCTGGAGTTGGGAGTGGGGAGCAGGAGGAGATAAGGGGTACAAGGTAAATAATCAATGCCCAATGCCCAATCAAAAATTCATCTTCTACTTACATCTACTTAGGTAGATATATTTGAAATATTAACAATCAAACAAAGTATCTTTATTAACTACCTACTAAATTAGAGGCAAAATATAGGTAAACACCAACGAATCAAATCTATGTTGTCTTCAGAGGGCGAACCAAATGATACCGCAGCGAATAGACAGCAAGTACTAACTGCCACTCAAATGAAGTGGGAGGAACGAGGCGATCGCGAACAAATATTCCAATTGATTGATAGTCTTTTGTCCTTTGAAGCTTGCCTCTACCACCAAATTTTGCCCTTTGGATTACAAGACAGAAATCTCTTGCTAGGTATGGTTCATCCACAAGAGAGCGAGGCAGTAGATTATGTTGGTCATATTTTGTCTTATATCAATTGCACAATGGCGATTGAGGCGATCGCAGCTGACGCTCACCGCAGAATACTGTCAGCCTACCTCAACCATAAAAATACATCCCAGCTTGATACCAAACAAGTGTATCAGCCAACAAATAGCCCAACTACTATTGCTGATACACTTGTTCCCTTCCTAGATCCCGACTCGGAATCAAATCAGCAACCAATATTGATGGTGTTTCAGACACAAAAGCGTCAACATTCTGGGCAGAGGGTAGACTTGCCTCCTATCCCAGAGCTAGACCGATCATCTCCAACTACGACGTTCTTGACCCCTATTTCTAGAAGTCAACAGGGCGAGAATTCCAAAGCCCCAACACCAAACAATTTACCTACTTTGGCTACGCAAGTTCCCGAACTATTTAGTCCTATTGAGATGCTGCCAACACTACCACCCAAGAAATTACTAGGAGAATTACTAGGGCGAATCCTGGCTGGGGGAATTGGTCGGCTGTACTTAGAAAGACAAGCTTACCAAGGCAGTATACTGTGGAGTGACAACGGAATCTTACAGTCTGTATTAGACAAACTGCCGCTTTCGGTTTTCCAAGGAGTACTGAATGAGTTAAAGCGGTTTGCTTCCCTGCCTCTCACCACAGTTGCAGAACCAAAACAGGTAGAGAAAGAATATGTGTATCAAAAAAACCGCTTATTATTACGCTTGCGAGTCATGCCGGGAATCCACGGCGAAGAAGCAACACTGCAAGTTTTGCGGGGAGCAGCATTAAAGTTTTATCAACAACAACAGTTGACGCGTCTGGGGCGCGATGCTTTAGGAATTTCTCAGCAACTAAGCTTAAAATTACATGAACTACAAGAACGGCTTTTACTAAATCCCAGCCTTGACTCTCAGCAATTAGAAGCTTTGGTTGCCCTGAATCAACTAGTAAAGAATTTAGACCAACAGATCAAAATACTCGCACTGAATAGGAATCCACCAACAAACAACAAATCATCCGTCTGTCAGTAAAAACGCTGATTTCGATCGCATACATAATTGTTATGTTGTAATGGAACCCTAGACCGATCAAGTTTAGAGGTTCATCTCAAATAAATACAAATTTTGCGATCGTATTCTGAGTAAGATTACGGTTTAAATAAACTTATAGTAGCAAAGTTAGTTTCCCGCTCTTGAATCCATTTTTTGCAAATATTTCATGCTAACTGAGGTTTTTAGTGAGCTTTTTCCCTTAATGAGTACAGCCAATCCACAAACTTTGGAATGGCTACTCAACGTTGCAATTGAACATGAATACCCATCTGGGCGAGCTGTTGTGATGGAAGATGCCTGGGGTAACGCCGTTTACTTCGTGGTTTCTGGTTGGGTCAAGGTCCGGCGTACCGTCGGGGAAGATTCAGTAGCTCTGGCAATTTTTGGCCGTGGCGATTTTTTTGGAGAAATGGCAATTTTGGATGAATCTCCACGTTCAACCGATGTCATTGCCCTTTCACCTGTAAAGTTGCTTAGTATTTCCAGAGAGCGTTTTATTCAAATATTGTTTAAAGACCCGCAGTTACATCACCGGATGTTGCAACTGATGGTGCGACGATTGCGGCAAATTAACCAGCGCTTACAAATGCGGTCTTCACCACCGGCAGTCAAACTCGCCCATACCCTAGTCACTTTAGGCGAAAACTATGGTCAAGAATCGAACCTAGGAAGAGAAATTTTTAACATCCCCTTCAAAGATTTAGCCGAGGTGACAGAAATCGGCGTTGAAGAAACCACCAAAATCATAGAAAAGCTCCATGAAAAAGGGTGGATCAAAATTGACACTGCCAACAACATCATTTATCTTGTGAACTTAAAACAGTTGATGAACTTGGCAGGTAAAGTGTGATTGCTTTATTTGATACAAATTTACTTAATTATACCAATTTTCAGCAATTGAAACTGGCTTTCATAAAATTGGCGACATAAAAAAGTAGGTAAGGCATATACCGGATCTACTTTTTAATTAGTATTTTGCTAACTGTGTGCGCTATAGGTGACACCAAAGCCACCACCACCAAGGACTTTTTGAACGATGAATCTGCCGTTTTTGAGGGGTTGATTGGGTGTCCAAAGTTGCATAGATGCGCTAACTAATAAGTACTGAGTAGAATTTAACCTTTATTTAAGGCTGTTGTCGTCCCTCCTCAATACTTACGAAGATTTCCTCAAGAGTGATATCTCCTAATATTTGATCCCTATCTCGCGTGTAATCTCCACTACCCATCTCAAATTGCTGCATAAATCGCGCCATTCCAGCAGGTCCAAGAGCCTTAGTCAGGGCTTCTATTCCCAGTCGCCTAATCTCAGCCTGAGAAAGTTTAGTCACGTCTATCATCTGTCACCTCCATTACCCAATCAAGCGGGTTTTCTACTCTTACTTGTAACAAGTTCCTGCATCTTGCTGCCAAACGCAACATCCTATCATCAGTGGTTAGAAGAATATCCGCATTTCCCACTTCTGCACAAGCGATATGCAAAGCATCATAATTCTTAAACCCTAATTCATTCAGTTCTCTTGCACGGGATTTAACCTGTTCAGTTAAACTTATTTTGATAATTACAGAAGCAGTCCAAAGCTTCACCTCTCGTTTTCTATCAATGTCTGGAGTACGTTTAAGTTCGCTATCAATGGCTTCACTTACAAGCATTTGCCATTCACCTGTTTGACAATTAGCCAAAATCAGCCGTACCGCCTCAGCTTCCAAACGAATCCGTTCTTGTGTCTGATCATCAAAACTGAGTTTTACGCTTACCGAGTGTTTAGATAAATTAAAAACTCCATCGGTACATCTTGATCGGTATGATATTTAACTGCAAGCATTTACCTATTAATAACCAGCTATGACACAGAACTACCGCATTACTCTACTCCCCGGCGATGGCATTGGCCCTGAAATTATGGCAGTGGCGGTAGATGTGCTGAAAGTCGTAGGGAAGCAATTTGATCTAAAGTTTGAATTCCAAGAAGCCCTGATCGGTGGTGCAGCAATTGACGCTACAGGTGAACCCCTACCATCTGCGACTCTAGAGACTTGCCGTAATAGTGATGCTGTATTACTCGCCGCAATTGGTGGTTATAAGTGGGATTCCCTACCATCTAATTTACGCCCAGAAGCAGGTTTGTTAGGACTACGTGCGGGTTTGGGATTATTTGCCAATTTGCGCCCAGCGAAAATTTTGCCCCAGCTAATCGATGCCTCGACTTTGAAACGCGAAATCGTCGAAGGTGTGGATATTATGGTGGTGCGTGAACTCACTGGTGGAATTTACTTCGGGAAACCTAAAGGGATTTTTGCTACAGAAACTGGTGAAAAACGCGGTGTAAATACAATGGTTTACACCGAATCGGAAATTGAACGTATTGGGCGGGTGGCTTTTGAGGCTGCTAGAAAACGCGGTGGGAAACTTTGTTCGGTGGATAAGGCGAACGTATTAGAAGTATCTCAGTTGTGGCGCGATCGCATCACCCAACTTAGTACGGAATATCCAGATATTGAACTCTCTCATCTATATGTAGATAATGCTGCTATGCAGTTGGTACGCGCTCCCAAGCAATTCGATACCATCGTCACAGGCAATTTGTTTGGCGATATTCTCTCTGATGCTGCTGCCATGCTCACAGGTAGTATTGGGATGTTACCGTCGGCTAGTTTGGGCGCTTCTGGACCTGGTGTGTTTGAACCAGTCCACGGTTCGGCCCCAGATATCGCCGGACTTGATCGGGCAAATCCTTTAGCACAGGTTTTGAGTGCGGCGATGATGTTACGCTACGGTTTAAACCAACCAAAAGCGGCAGATCGTATCGAAGAAGCCGTATTGCAAGTTTTAGAGCAGGGCGATCGCACGGGAGATATAATTTCTCCAGGCAAAAATCTCCTTGGTTGCCGCGCTATGGGAGACTCACTGATTAAGGCTATTGAACAAAAATAATTTTCTAGAGCAAACTGGGCAATTTGGCAACCTTTGCTAGAAGTTTCGGGTAGACTAGAGTGAAATCTAGCAATCAAATAACAGTCGATAGTGTACGCATTACGACAAGCACAAGCAAATTTTACCGCCCCAAAAAACCAGTCACCTCTGATTGATCCCGCCGTAATCAGAGCTGCTGGGCAGATTTACTACACTCACTGTGAAGTACATCCCGAAATAGCTGGGCAACCCTCCGGTGTAGCAATTAATCGAATGAATCATCGAGGTAAGGTTATTTTTACTAACCAACCAGTTCTATTACCTCAAGAGTGTTTTGTGCCCTTGAGTCAAATTGAATCCCATATATATTAGTCATTGGTCATTAGTCATCTGTCATTGGTAATTAGTTCTCGACAAAGGACAAAAGATGAACGACAAATGACATAGGACTAATGAGAAAGGACAAACGACTGTATGGACATTTTGTTCGCCGTCCCGGCGAGTGTAATGGTCTTTGCTTTGGGTGCATCTATTGGCAGTTTTCTCAATGTTATTGTTTATCGGCTACCTGCTGGGTTGTCAATTCTTTGGCCGCCTTCTCGTTGTCCTAAATGCTTAAACCAGCTAAAAGCTTACGACAATGTACCAGTATTCGGCTGGATTTCCTTAAGAGGGCGGTGTCGATATTGCAAAAGCAAAATTTCTGTCCGTTATCCTGTGGTAGAAGGGTTAACGGGCATAATTTTTTTACTAATTTTTTTGGTATTTCAAGTTTCGATTTTAACAATAGGCTATTGGGCTTTTTGTAGTTGGTTATTGGCACTATCGCTCATCGACTTAGATACAATGACCCTACCCAATGTACTTACTCAGTCGGGTTTAGTGGTAGGGATTTTGTTTCAAATGGTGGTTGGTTTTTTACCAGACGCTAGCTCTGTAGCATTGGTAAATTATCTCATGATGGCGATAGTTGGCGCAGTATTGGGTTTATGGCTGTTTGATGCGATCGCTCTATTGGGTTCAATTGCCTTTGGTAAAGCTGCAATGGGTGCGGGTGACGCGAAGTTAGCAGCCATGATGGGAGCCTGGTTAGGCTGGAAATATTTGCTCTTAGCTAGTTTTATCGCCTGTGCGCTGGGAGCGTTAATTGGCAGTGGTGTTATTATGCACACACGCATTCGCAAATCGTCTCGTAGAGAAGCCGCGAATCAAGAGAGATCGCGACAAACGTTAGGACAAAAGATGCCTTTTGGCCCTTTTCTGGCTTTAGGATCTCTTATTACCCTGTTTAGTGGCGAAGCCATTTTATCTAGCTACCTGCGGATATTTTTTCCAGCATCTTGAATTAAAGTGGGGAGTGAGGGAGAAGAAGCAAGGGAGCAGAGTTTTCCCCTCCACCTCTTTCCAATGCCCATACCCTTACATAAGAAATATTTATAATTCGTGACTGTAACCAGCATTACCCCATCTGCCCTTCACATTTTGATAATATTCAGCTTGTGACTTGTATTACCCTCTTAACGACGATTAACCGTTGGCAAGTACAACTAATGCAAAATATGCTGATTGCTCAGAATCTAGCAATACGAATAATTGATTTGGGTGGGAGGGCGAGAGCATCTTATTTGGAGGTTGGTATTTTCATGGCTTTGTCAGTACGTCCATATAATTAAGTCTGCTGAAAAAAAGAGCAAGAGACTTGTATTGGCATAAGTATTTTCGTTAAGCTGGCAACCACAGATGAAAATTAAGGTCTGAATTGCTTAAAAACGTAGTTTAACGATGTTGTCATTAGTGAGTTAGTACGGTCTTCTCCCAAAGGGAGAGGCTACCGCCAAGGGGGTTTCCCCATAAGTAACTGGCGTTAGCCATCACCCGAAGGGTCATTAATAAAGACAAATGACTAATGACAACCCAATACGGTTTGATATGTTTTCGACCTCATGCCCACTTAAAATAAAATAAAAAATGGCTAACAACGAAGAATCACGCGGTTTAAAGTCTCTATTTGATTGGTTTGCAAATCGACGGAAATCAGGATCTACCAGCCTCGATCGCCAAGAACGTGAAATTGCTGATGGTCTTTGGCACAAATGTTCTAAGTGTGGCGTATTGGCATATACAAAAGACTTGAAAGCCAATCAGATGGTTTGTGTCGAATGTGGTCATCACAATCGGGTAGACAGTGATGAGCGCATCCGTCAATTGATAGATCATAATACCTGGAAACCGATGGACGAGCATTTGCGTCCAACCGACCCGCTAGAATTTCGCGATCGCAAACTCTACAGCGATCGCCTACGAGAAACACAAGAGAAAATTGGCTTAATAGACGCGGTTAACACTGGCTTGGGTCAAATCAATGGCTTACCTGTTGCCCTTGGAGTTATGGACTTTCGCTTCATGGGTGGTAGCATGGGTTCGGTTGTCGGAGAAAAACTTACCCGCATGATTGAGCAAGCCACTCAACGGCGGTATCCTGTAATTATCGTCTGCACCTCCGGTGGCGCGAGAATGCAAGAAGGAATGCTCTCCCTGATGCAGATGGCGAAAATCTCCGCAGCCCTACAGCGCCATAAAGACGCGCGACTATTATATATTCCCATTTTGACCAACCCCACAACGGGCGGCGTTACCGCTAGTTTTGCCATGTTGGGCGATATCATTTTGGCAGAACCCAAAGCAACCATTGGTTTTGCCGGTCGGCGAGTGATCGAGCAAACCCTACGGGAAAAACTGCCCGAAAATTTTCAGACTGCTGAAGATTTACTCCTGCACGGTTTTGTTGATGATATAGTACCTCGTACCCAATTAAAGAACACCCTAGCCCAACTGATTGCCCTACACCAGCCTGTATTAACAACACCTCACATGGTGTTATGGGAAACAATGTCTTTGACTTCTACCGCCGCAGAATAGAGCAGGGGGAGATGAGGGAGTAGGGGGAGTAGAGGGAGTAGAGGTAGTCAACTACTATTTATTCATCCTCCTCATCCTCCTCATCCTCCTCATCCTCTCCTTGGCTCTTGGAGAAACATGAGTGGAACAAGGGCTACTAATCTGAATAGACTAGAGAGGGCGAACAAGCCCAGCAAGCCTCCAGACTGAGCAAATTGGAGAAGAAAGCTGCCTATAGTTGTGCCCAAAGCACCACTCACTCCAGCAACGGCAGCTGCGATCGCAAAATAGATAGACTGATTTTTAATTGGTGCGATCGCTAATTGTATATTATTGCTACACAAGTCAATGGCGGCCCAAGTACCTCCAGCCAAGATGTGTAACAGAGGTAGCCACAACCAGATGTCAAGGCGATTAGCGCCAATCCCCAGCCAGAGGAGTGGTGTAGCTGCAACCAAAATCCCAATACAGATCAGGATGGGACGATTGCCTATCTTGTCTGCTAATTTTCCCCAGAGAATAAGCATTAGCAAAGTCGCTCCCGCTTGAAGGCTGTTGTAGATAGTCACGTAACTTACATCTAAATCCAGCGTGTCCAGCATGTAGAGGTTAAAAAAAGGAGCGCTGAGGTTAACAGCAAGCGTCCAAAAGCTGAAATACAGCAGAAATATCAAAAAGTTAGAGTTTTTCCAAATACTGTTAATTAATTGGTCTTGTGGCAAATGAATTGCTTGAAGTACTTCAGATTCATTTTTTGCAACCTCTGACTGAATCTCACTTGTTTGAGTTAACTTGCCATAATAAGTGTTTTGTGATTGGGGATTCATATCCACCTGGAAATATTGACACCCCAATCCCACAATCCCAAACACAATACTTACCAGTAAGACTACCCCATAACCTTGTAGAGATCCCCCATACCAATGTGATACAGCTAGGCCAGCTATTGGTACGCAAATCAAAGTGGTGAGGTTAGCAGCACTATTGCGTATCCCAAAATACCTACCTCTTAATCGTCGAGGAACTATCATTGCTACCCAACTTAGCCACGATGCGGTTCCTAGTCCTCCCAAAAGATTGCTGAATAGGACAATCAAGAGTGTCAATATCACTAACTGCTGAGTATTAATCACTCCCAAGCTTACGCCTAAAATACTGATTACTAGAACCAGCCATAGCAGCCGACCAATTCCATGTGTCCGAAGCGAATATTGAAAACGGCTGGTGCTGCGTTCAGACAAGTAAGCACCCAACGGCTGAACAAGATTGACTAACATGGGGATAGAAGACAGCATCCCAAATACCACTGGACTAGCACCCAATTCCACCAAGAAATTGCTGAGTAAAATCCCGCTAGTTCCAAGAGAGTAAACCGATGCTAAGACAGAATCCGCAGTGGAAGCTTTTAAACTAGTACGAATACTATCCTTGGGAATTCGAGAGTTTGGAGAGATTGCTGTTAGTGGTGAGGCAATCTGGGTAAATTCCAGAGTTTTTGGCGCAGTTGTTTCAACCTGAACAGAATCCATAATCTATGTTTATGGGTGAAGTACCCTGGATAAATTCGGTTGCAGAGGAACTCAGTATGCTTTCATAAGCATTCTTGATAAGTTTTTGTTATTCTAGCTTGCATTTTTCAACAAAAATTTCAAATAAGGGACTTGGAACAAATAAATCATCCAATCTTGTGCGGTGGCTATCTTACCCGCCTTTGGCTATTGGCGCTCATGTTGCCCACCCCACAAGAAGTAGTTGAGTATTTTTTTATTTGTCAGTCCCTAAGTAAAATCTCACTCCTTAAGAACACAAGATATAAGTGAAGTGAGACCTACGAATGGTTATCTGTCTGTGAGCAAAAAAAGGTTGTTTAATTTTTTGGGATTGGCAATCGCTATTGCGATCGCTATTATTGCTTGTCAAAATCTACAATTACCAAGCAAACCGTTAGCATCTACCGCAGTCACCATTAAACTCAGTGGTTGGGGAGGCTCCCCGATTGAGCAAAAACTCTTGAGACAAGTTCTACAAGACTTTGAAGCACAACATCCAACTATTAAGGTCAAATATGAGGTAATCTCCGACCAATACATGGATGTAATTAAAACTCGTTTAGTTGGGGAAGCCGCGCCTGATGTCTTTTATCTGGATGCGCTGGAAGCTCCTTTTTTGATGAGTAAAAACGTCTTGGAACCGTTAGATGCTTACATCACCCCCAAATTTGACCTAGTAGACTTCGAGGATAACCTACTCGACAGTTTTAAATATCAGAACCAGATTTATGGTCTTCCCAAAGACTATTCCACCCTGGCTCTGTTTTATAACAAAAAAGCCTTCGTCGCCGCCGGCTTGAGTAATCCGCCAGCTACTTGGGAGGAATTACGTAACTACTCGAAACAATTGACAGGCAAACTTAACAAATACGGCTTTGGGGAAATTCCAGAATTGGCGCGTCAGGCTTATAAAATTAAAGCCTTTGGTGGGCAACTCGTTGATCAAAAAGGTTATGCTACCTTTGCCAGTGCAGCAGGTTTACAGGGTTTAGAGTTAGTGGTAGACCAGTATCAAAAAGACCGCTCCTCTGCTCAAAAATCGGATGTGGGGACAAACTCAGGTAGTGAAATGTTTGGTCAAAATAAAGTGGCAATGGTGATTGAGGGTAACTGGGCAATTCCCTATCTAGCTGAAACCTTTCCTCAAGTAGAGTTTGCTACCGCACAAGTGCCTACTATTAATGACAAAAAAGGTACGATGGTCTTTACCGTTGCCTACGTGATGAATAAGCAAGCACAACACAAAGCCGAAGCTTGGGAGTTGATTTCTTATCTCACAGGTAAAGAAGGGATGCAGAAGTGGACAGGAACAGGGTTTGCTTTGCCAACACGTAAATCAGTGGCAAAGAATTTGGGCTACGATCAAGACCCGTTGCGATCGCCATTAGTGGCGGGTGTTAATTATGCTACACCTTGGCAGGTAGGTCAGTATCCAAGTGCGATCGTCAGTAACTTTGATAATCAGTTTGTCAGCGCCTTATTGGGACAACAACCATTAAAGCAGGCGATCGCGCGAGGGCAGAATGATGCGAATCAGCAGATTAAGGCGATGGAGTAAGTAATCTTTCTTACCTCTACCAAATCACTTTTGAGTAGAAATTTGCGATCTCTTTATCGGCTGTAATTATTGCAGCTTGATGACTTCTGGCTAGTGCGACAACAACTCGATCTACTGGATCTCGATGACCCCATTCTAAATTGACGCTTTCCATCCAAATATTTTCATCAATGGGTACAATCTGAACGGTACTAGACTTTTTCAGCGTTACTACGTACTCGTTAAGACTGACTCCTAAATCTAGTTTTTTATTTTTGATTTTTATCGCAATTTCCCATATAGCTATGGACGGGACAAGACCATTTTTATCCCTTTCCATGTAGTTACACGCTTCTTTGGCTTGTTCAGAAAGTCTGGCTGGATCTAAACTCCACCAGATTAGGGCACAAGTGTCAAGGACTATCTTCACAATTGCGCCCATTCCTCAATGGTTGGTGTAGTTAAATCCTCAAAGTACTTCACTTTACCGCGCATCTCCCCAAATAACTCCTCTGTTGAAGGTGTTTGTGCGTATTTGGAAATTTTCACGACTGGCTTACCGCGATCGGTAACTATAATTTCTTCTCCTTCTGACTCTACAAGTCGTAAGAACTCAAGAAGTTGAGATTTGAGTTTACTTTTAGAAATTGATTTCATAATAACCGTAGTCATGACTATAGTCATATTTTAACGGGTCGCGCCAGTATTCCCCGACTTCGGCCAAGCTTGTCGGGGAGGAATGGCGCTCCGGGACTGAGGACACAGTGAGCATTTGTCAAAACCACGTCTTCAGCAATCAACGTTCCCGTGCAACTGTAACCGCCACCGTCAGCACCTACCCCCTCGATTTTACCAATAGCTGACCAAGGGTAGTCTCTGCTAGTCATGGGAATACGGTCATCTGAACCAATAATTGCTCGTCTTCCGGGGAGTTTTTCTTTCTGATTTAGCACCGAAGGCTCCCCTTTTCCTTCTAGTTTAAATTCTCCGGGATTTTCAACCTTGGTAAACTTGGGTGGGGTTTGTGGTTCGGCTGAGACTGAAGCCCAAATCCCCAAAATTCCTGCCCCAATTGTGGCTATGCAGGGAAAAATAAACTGTCTGGATGTAAATATGCTTTTCATGAAAAATCACTCCTAATAAATTTTGTCTTTCTTTACTACAAAGCATAGGTTTTAGCCCTCCCTAACCCTCCCCTTGTAAAGGGGAGGGAACTGGATTTTCCGATCTCCCCCCTTGTAAAGGCAGGGCTGTTTCATTCGTTCAGATCAGAATTTTGTCAAGAGTATCAACCAGAAAATTTAGTGAGTTGGTAATCGAAAAATTACTGTTTCAATCGGTAAATTTAAGTGCGATCGCCTGGTTTTTGACCCAATTAGAGTGTTTAAAAACCTGATTTTTTTGACTGATACGCTTGTAAATTAAGGTCTTTTGGGGAATGAATCAGCCCTGCCTTGTAAAGGGGGGATTAAGGGGGGTAATTCGACCTTTGGAGAGCACTTCGAGTCTTTGAATTTCGCTGCGGTTGATGTTTCTCATAGACCGCTTCAGGGCAGAGTTTTCTACTTGCTGGTCAATGTTATTATTAGCAACATTGGAGGATTTACCAGTAAATCGCTCATCGTTAGCGCTAAACACTAGGTCTGCAAGGATGGCGAGGGTTTTCGGTGCTTTTATCCGCCCTTTGATTTGTTTCCTGAGAATGGCAATGGTGGAGGCGGAAGGTAGACTGATAATTTCATGGTTGACTACCAATGGTTTATACTGAGCGGAGTCGAAGTATTGATAATTGACCTTGTTGAGTGGTTTCTGGCTGCTGTGCTATCTGCAACCCTCGGTTTCTCGGTGTCGCCCCCACAGCATCAGCAAGCAAAACCGCACTCAGCAACAAAGTTAAACTGTAACGGGTCAATTTTGGTAGAAACCGCCAACAAACTCGTTGAGACTTTGCACTCCTCTTCATTCTTTAGCCTCACAGCCTCAATCAGTGATTATTTACAGCCCTATCCCGTCGGCATCAATTCCGATTATTAGTAAATTATTTAATTGTCGCCAGTAATATTGCTGAAACTTTATGTTGATTTTACGGTTGAGGTTTAAGGTTGCAGTTGTGGTTACGGTTTTTGTAACCAACTCATCGGTAAACCTTGATTCTCTCGTTCTGATGCTTCCTAACGAGAGACTCATATCTTGCACCTAGCCCTGGCGATTAGAAATCGCGGCTATACAAACTCTCGTCCGCCTACGCGGACTAATACAAAATCAAGGTTTTCAACCCGCGCAGGTGGTCACTGAGCTTGTCGAAGTGCGGGTAAAGCCTCGTGTAGCCGCGACTTCCAGTCGCCTGGTGCAAGATATCAGGAGAGGGATGAGAGGTGATAATAGTTATTGAACGAGTAAAGGTAACTTTGATATGTCGTATAAAGTTAGCATTGTTATCGAAAAAGATGAATATGGATATTATGCTTATTGTCCTGAACTTCCTGGTTGTCAATCTCAAGGTGATTCCCTAGAAGAAGTACAGGCAAATATCAAAGAAGCAGTTGAGCTTTATATAGAAACCTTGTCAAATTCAGAAAAACAGGCGCTTCAGAACAAGGAAACATTCACAATAACCTTGGAGGTAAAAGTTGCCTAAGCTGCCACGTTTGACTGCAACAGAAGCTGAAAAACTTTTATTAGATGTAGGCTTTATTCAAATTAGAAGCAAAGGAAGTCACAGGATTTATTTTCGAGAAGAAGTGAGAGTATCGCTCTTTATAGTAGATATTAAACAATAACTTTAGGTCATATATGAAAGCTGAAGAATATCCGTTTGTTCAGGAGTTAATTACGGATAAACAAGGTCAAGTTCTCAAAGTAGTCCTAGAGTTTGAGGAATATCAGCGCTTATTAGATGCGATTGAAGACGAAGGACTTTATCGAGCGATGCAAGCAGTTAAGGGCGAAACACCTTTAAACAGGAATGAGGCTCTTGAGGAACTTGAACAACTATGAATTGCGAGTATATGCCTAGTTTTATCAAAGACCTCAAGGCGTTGAAAAGTACCCCAGTATTCGAGTCTGTTAAATTTCTTGTGTTTGATGAGATTCACAGCTATTTCAGTCTGGATGAAATAAGTAATCTCAAAAAGCTCAAAGACGCTGATAGTACATATCGCATTCGGGTTGGTGATTACCGCGTAGGCTTTATGGTTGTAGGGGATACAGTTACCTTTGTGCGGGTGCTTCACCGAAGGATATTTACCGCTATTTCCCATGAACTACATCTGCTATGAGGTACCAGAACCCCGACTTTTTTGAAAAGTCGGGGTTCTGGGGATCTAATTGAGCAATGACTTAAAATCGAAATTGATAACTCTATCTCAAATAAAGATACATAATGAAGCAAACAAAACAACTTACTGGCATTATTGAACGGGAAGGAGACGGCTATGTATCGCTGTGTCCCGAAGGTTAATTAAGCCGAAAGTTTAACAAAATTATCCACGATAAAAAGCGATCGCTAGTTAAAAAGGCGATCGCGTAATTGAGTATATTTGTTTGAGTAGTAAAAAACTAACTCCATGACTGTAACTTCTGCCATTGAAGGTTTTATCTCATTTCGTGGTCATCAGGTATGGTATCGCATTGTCAAACCAGACCAAGAAGATTCTAAAAAGCTACCCCTGCTGTGTCTTCACGGAGGCCCAGGAGTACCCCATGACTACTTAGAACCATTAGAAGCGATCGCCACAACGGGAAGACGAGTTATATTTTACGATCAATTAGGGTGTGGAAATAGCGATCGCCCCACAGACCCCAATTTATATTCCATAGATTTGTTCAAAGAAGAACTCTTCGCCGTCCGCAGTGCCTTAAATTTAGACCAAATTAATCTTTTTGGGCAATCATGGGGCGGTTGTTTGGCACTAGAACACGCCCTTTCCCAACCGACTGGGTTAGTCAGTCTCGTTCTAGCTAGCACGCCTTCTAGCATTCGACAATTTGTAACTGAAGCTTATAACCTGATGAATGAGTTACCAATGGAAGTACAACAGGTTATTCGTAAGCACGAAGCCGATGGTACTACTCAAGATGCCGAATACAAACAGGCAATGGAGGTATTCAATCATTCTTTTCTTTGCCGAATAGACCCTTGGCCCAGTAGCTTAACTAGAGCCTACAGCAAAGTTGGTACAGAATTTCGGGGTGCTGGCAAAATCATCGACTGGAATATTGAAGACCGCCTCAGTGAAATTATTGTACCTACACTGCTGCTTTCAGGTCGCTACGATGAGGTTACGCCCGCTTGTGTTGAAACAGTTCACAAGGGTATTTCTGGCTCCGAGTGGGTACTATTTGAAAACAGTTCACATATGCCTCATCTCGAAGAGACAGAAAGATTCTTGCAAGTCTTGGGCGAATTTTTGAATCGTGTCGAAGGTAATGCTAATTGATCTCTAGGTAGCGATAAAATTTGCGGAGTGGGAGGAAAGATAAAAAAATACTCAAAAAACTGGCAAAAAAACTCTCTCCTCTTATTCCTCTGTGTTCTCTGTGCCTCTGTGGTTCGTTTATTTGGATAATTTATTTCTTGTCAGTCCCTTAGCCTATTGCTAATACAGTCCCCATTCTAATTTCAGAGTTTCTAACTTAGGATTCTTTACACTCATTCTCTTACACTCTTCCAAAAATTCCTTGACTTGTTCTTCATTAAGACTTAAGCCGCCATCTTGCAGATTATTGATGTAAGTAATCACATCTGAAGTTGTTAAATCCGAACTAATTTCTTCTAGAAGAATAGCATTTCTAACTTCCCGACAAACCAACTCAATATCTGATGAAGTAAATCTCGTACTTTTATCCGCCAAAACTTCAAAAATAACTAGTTGATTTATATCAATTTTTGAAAGGTAGTGTTTGAATAAATCTGTTCTTTCTAGTTGAGACGGTGGGAAAATAGGAATCTTCCAATCCAATCTACCAGAACGTTTCAACGCACTATCAATACCACTCAAATAATTAGTGGCAGCAATGACAATTACATCACTATTTTGAAGATTATTTAGTTCTATGAGTAATTGGTTGATGGTTGCCTTTTGGTCTGTGTGTGCGTTGTCTTCATTCCGATTAAACCCAATACTGTCTAACTCATCAATAAATAAAAGTGAAGGAGATTTTTTCTTAGCTTGAGCAAAGATATCTCGAATATTTTTTTGACTTTGCCCTATCCAAACACTGACAATATCAGCAGGAGAGAACTTAAAGAAATATCTCCCAGACTCATTAGCAAAGGCATTTGCTAGTAGAGTTTTACCGCATCCCGGTAAGCCATAGAAAAGAATTCCACCAATTGAACTATTGTATCCTTTAGATTGCAGCTTCAGGAGTCTAGTTAGTTTTTCTTTTTCTTCATTTAGCCCTTTGACTTGGCTAAAGTCAAGCTTAACTTCTTTGATATGGTTAGTAATTGGATATGCTTGTGCTAAACTAGGTTTTTGAGCCACATACTCAAAAGATGGATAGTCGATAGAGTCAAATGATACTGGGACTAATTGGTGTTTTTCATAATCAGGAGCCATGATTATAACCTGGAAGCGATCGCCATAATATCCAGAAAACTTATATTCTAATATTTCCTTAGCTTTTTTCAGTTGGTAATAGTTGCGTGCAATTTCAAAACCGGGAATTACCAACCAAAGACTTTCTAGTTGATTTGGCCATACTTTTGATTTTCTCAAAACTCTTTTAATTGAATCTAAAAAGAGATTATTATCCTGAAATTCTTGATATTTGAGAGTTTCTATCTCAACCACTACCTGGTTTTTTACATAGACTTGTATGATTTCACTTTGGTACTCTCCATCATAATCTGATGTATCTTCATCTATTGTTTCCTCATCCCTGGAAGTCAACTCAACTTCACAGCCGATATTAGACAATCCATATCCTAGAGTTTCTAACGTTTTAATAGCAAAATATTTGAGATAGAGATATTCTTTACTTTCCTGTTGCCACTTCAGAGCATAAAAATGTTCAGCTTTCATCTTCAATAATAACTGAGATTCAGCCTGTATTTGAGCTTTTTGTAATTCGAGAAAGTAATTTTGCAAAGATGCATCATCTTCCTCTATTTCGTAATATGGAAGTTCCAGGAGTAGACGAAAATGGGCGGATATTTCCTCTTTATGTTCAATAGAGGCTTGATTTGGATATTTACATCTGAGAGTAAAAGTAAAAGGAATTTTACTGGCAACTCTATCTACCAAATATCCTAAAGCATCTTCTTGCTGATGAGCTTGGATTTCTAATGCCGATGGGCAATGAAATAAAATAAAGAACTGTTCAGAATTATATTTATTCGCATATAGAGATATCTGTTCAAACTGCTGGTCGAATTTTTCAGAATCAAGCAACTCTAAACCAGTATTACCAAGTATAATGCTGGTCATAGTTGAGCGATAAAACTGAAAAATACCAGCATCAGAGATAGGATTTTCTTGTTCATCTTTACAATCTTGGTCTGAGTCTGAGGCAATACTTGTAGGAATTTTCCTAGCAGCAGCTTTGGGTATACTATTATAACCTCCATACTGATATTTTCTAATTAATTCATAATTAAATATTTTGACAACAATATCACAGAAGAAATCTTCTACTTGTGGAATCAAAAAAATACCTACTGGCTGGTGAGAATCTAAACACGCTTGGAATCTTTCATATTCTTGTTCAGAGCCAAAATCAAATAAGTAGTAGAAAAAATCATGTTTGACTGAAATTGCCTCTTTTAGCTTGGCTGAAATTGATTGAGATTCAGCAACTTGATTTGTTGGTTCTACACCTTTAATAGAAATAGCTATTTTTGTCTCTAATGGAATATGTAAATCCAACTGAGGATTTGTACAAAGCCCCAATTCATCAAGAGCAGTATTAAAATCATTTATGAATGATTGACTTCTACGCTGGTAGCCAAACTGTTCTATGATAGTTTTGACCCGTAGGCTTTTTTGAGTTTTACCAGTTCTCTGAAGTTCACTTTTAATCGAACGTAAGTAGGCTGTATATGACATTTTGTATCCTATTGGTTGAGTTAGCTTAATTAGCATCCCCAAGGAAGCTAAATATATAGTTCCCTAAATCACATATCCTGCTAACTCACACAACCGATGTCTTTTGACTCGCTGCTTTGATCTACACTTTCCCAAGATAGAGACTCATTTAAGAGGATGTTTGAAAAGTATTTTTGGTAACATCAAAGCTTCGCAAACCTAACCCCCAGCCCCTTCCCTTGTAGGGAAGGGGAGTAAGATTCAAAACCTTTTGACCTTTCCGAGAGAAGTTTGGAGATAGATTTTTAGTATACTTTAAGACTTTTCAAACAGCCTCTAAGAGACTTCCAAATAAAATACCGATCGCTACAGCCGGGTTAGTGCGAGATTAGATGGAGGTTCAGTAGTGTTTGAAATCAACAGGCGGCGGAGTAACCCTAGGTGGAATCTCACCGAAGACTTGGCTGGGTATATGTTCATGATGCCCACTATTCTAGTTTTGGGAACTTTTGTAGTCTTACCCATTCTCTACGCCGTTTTTCTTTCCTTGCAAAAAGTTCAACTGCTTGGCGGTATTGAGTACGAGTTCATCGGTTTTCGGAACTTCACGCGATTAGCTGAAGATGAAAGGGTTTGGATTGCTTTAAGAAACACAGCAGAGTATGTCGCTATTGTTGTACCAACTCAAACTATCCTGGCTTTAATTCTGGCGGTAACTCTAAATTCTGGGATTGGCGGTAAAAACTGGTGGCGCATCCTCTACTTTTTACCCACAGTCACTTCTTCAGCAGTGCTGACGCTGATCTTCATGTGGATTTATAACACTGATGGGCTACTAAACGATTTTCTGGCTTTTGTCGGGCTACCTACTTATAACTGGTTGGGCGATCCGGCAGTTGCGCTCAAAGGCATTATGATCATGAACATTTGGTCAACTGCGCCGTTTTTTATGGTGATTTATCTGGCGGCGTTGCAAGATATCCCCCAAACACTTTATGAGGCGGCGGAACTTGATGGGGCAAATGGATGGCAGCAATTTATTTATATTACTCTCCCCTTGCTGAAGCCTGTAACCTTCTTTGTGGTAGCAGTAGGGGTGATTGGGACTTTTCAACTTTTTGACCAGTCTTACATCTTTTCTGGCGGTACTGGCGGGCCAAATAACGCTACTTTAACTGTGGTGCTGCTAATTTACCAAGCTGTGTTTCGGAATTTACAAATGGGATATGCAGCTGCGATCGCATTTTTGTTAGCAGCAGTGATCATTGCCATCACTTTGATTCAGCGACGACTTTTCGGAGGCGAACACATTTGACTAAAATCTCTGGCTTATCCTGGCTCAAAGCCCTGTTATACGTCTTGCTGACACTCTATGGGATTATTACCCTAATACCCTTTCTCTGGGCACTGTCAGCATCATTTAAGCCGCTATCAGAGATTGTCAGTGGTGAACCCAACTTTCTCCCCAAGAATTTTACTCTGGATAACTACAGGCAAATCTTTCTCCAAGAACCGCTATTTTGGCGCTGGTTGTTCAACAGTGTAGCGATCGCCATCAGCGTCACTCTTTTAAACTTGTTGTTAAACTCAATGACTGGTTATGCCTTGGCAAGACTGCGCTTTGTGGGTAAACGCTTTTGGTTCTTCCTAATTTTGGCTGTACTAGCAGTACCCGCGCAAATCACCCTAATTCCCACATTTTTGATTTTAAAAGCGATCGGCTGGCTGAATTCTTACCAAGGCATGATTGTCCCTAGCATGGTCAATGCCACTTTTATCTTTATGATGCGGCAGTTTTTTGTTAATTTTCCTAAAGAACTAGAAGAAGCGGCTCAACTAGATGGCTTAAATACCTTGGGAATTTTCCGATATATTGTCTTACCTTTAGCAAAACCAGCACTAGCAGCGCAGGCAGTTTTTGTGTTCATGGGGAGTTGGAATAATTTTTTACTGCCTCTAGTTATCCTATTTGACCCAGAAATGTTTACCCTCCCTTTAGGGCTGAACACCTTCAAAGGTCAATACATCAGCTATTGGAACTACATTATGGCGGCTTCTATGGTCTTCACTCTGCCAGCTTTAGGTATTTACGCCTTTTTTAATCGTTACTTTATTCAAAGCGTCACCTTCACGGGAGGAAAAGGTTAACCGGCATTGGGCATTGGGCATTAGTTATTTCTCCCCCCATTCCCCATTCCCCATTCCCCACTCCCCACTCCCGATCCCCAAACAGTATTTTGGGCAACAAATTGCACTCCTAACGTGATATTGGTATTACAGCGACTCAATCTCTATCTATCAGTTAACAAGCATTATGGGTTTTGCAGACCTATCAATCGCAGAGATAGCAGCCGACTACAGCATTCCTGTAGAAGAAGTGTTTTCTCTGTGCAACCAACTGGGAATCGCCTACAAACACCAAAAGACCCGTTTGGCGTTAGAAGATGCAAAGGCAATTATTTCCCAAATATCGTCTGAAATACGCCCAAAAGGTACTAGCGACTCAATGGGTGATCGCGAAGTCACCTAAAGGGTTATCTCGGCTTTGGCTAATCACTGATAGCTAATGACAAAAAATAATGAGTCATTAGCAATTAGCAGCTTGGAGATTGAGAATCGCGTTCTTAGCTGTGTTGAGCGTCAAAATTTTTAAGGGGAAACATGTTTAGAAAACTAATTGGCGTTGTTGTGGCTACTGTTTTACTCTCGTTTCAGTTGATTGTCGGTAACGCGACAGCAGTGGAACTGGACAAAGCTACCCGAACAGTGCCATTAAATACTCAAGGTGATACCGTCGTACTCAGCCTTAAACAAGTCAAAGAAGGCAAACGCTTATTTAATAACGCTTGCGCCCAATGTCATGCTGGTGGAGTTACCAAGACAAACCAGAACGTGGGACTCACTCCAGAGGATCTGGCACTGGCAACACCCAACCGTAACAATGTTGAAGGCTTGGTGGATTACCTGAAAAATCCGACTACTTACGACGGGGAAGAAGAGATTTCGGAAATACACCCCAGTATCAAAAGTGCAGATATTTTCACAGTAATGCGAAATCTGACGGATGATGACTTGGAAGCGATCGCTGGTCATATTCTCTTAGAACCCAAAATCGTTGGCACTAAGTGGGGAGGCGGAAAAATCTATTACTAAATCCCGGAACTGAATCATTGGGAATAGGGCATTGGGCATTGGGCATTGGGCATTGGGCATTGGAAAGAATTCAGTCCCTATTCCCTATTCCCTATTCCCTATTCCCTATTCCCTATTCCCTATTCCCTATTCCCTATTCCCTATTCCCTATTCCCTATTCCCTATTCC
>NZ_JBALEK010000075.1:0-28815 GCF_036917815.1 Nostoc sp.
TCATCGCGTCTGATTCATCGCGTCTGATTCATCGCGTCTGATTCATCGCGTCTGATTCATCGCGTCTGATTCATCGCGTCTGATTCATCGCGTCTCTACTGTTAAATACCAGGGGTAGATCCGCCATCAACGATAATCTCTGTTCCTGTAATCGATGCAGCTAGATCAGACACCAAAAATAGCGCCAGGGCAGCAATTTCTTCTGGCTGGGCGATTCTTTTTAAAGGAATACTTTGGATGTTTTGTGACTTTACTTCCTCGACGGTGATCCCTTGGGCTTGGGCGTTTTGCCGCGCTAAAGTCTCGGCACGCTCGGTAGCTGTAGCGCCAGGAGAGATAGCATTAATGCGAATTTTATACTCGGCTAACTCTTTAGAAATGCCCTTTGTGAAGTTCAGCAAAGCCGCATTACTCGTACCACCAGCTAGGAAGTTAGGCCGAGGTGTGCGTCCTGCACCGCCGACTATATTGACAATCCGGCCATCACCGCGACTTTTTTGATGGGGGACGACGGCTCTAACTAAGCGGATATAGCCCAATAATTTTAAGTTCCAAGCATCCAAAAATAAATCATCTGTGGATTCTAGGAAAGACCCAGCACGGGCTGAACCTGCATTATTAATCAAGATATCAATCTGATTAAACTGGGTCAATGTTGTGGAGACAACTTTCTCAACATCCTCTGCTTTAGTCAAATCGGCGCTGATGGCAATAACTTTAGCGCCTGGGGTAGGTAAAGATTGGATGTCAGCTACTGCCCGATCTAAGCGTTCTTGATTGCGAGATGCGATTGCAACACTCACACCTTCACTATAAAGTGCTTTGGCGGTGGCTAAACCAATTCCCGCACTTCCTCCAGTGACGATCGCTGTTTTCCCTGATAGTTTTAGTTCTAAGCTCATACAAACTTACGCTCAAAAATGTAATTTACTTGCGAACCAACAATATTGCTGATTGAGAGCCTATATTGTGGATATTCAAGATGGTTTGATTTTCCTCAGAGGTACAGCCCAGAAGTATTTTGATTTCTGTATCCCGCTTCTGCAAGTCAACACTACAAATGATCGCGGTGACTGTTCTACTAGACAAGCTTCCGATCCAGACATCAATATCAGATCCATCTCCAGAGCGAGTGTTTTCTAAGTATCCATAGTCGAGTGGATAAACGAAGGATGGATAACGTGGATGTGATGTACCTTTTGGCCGATCTATCTTGAGATTACTAGCGGCTACAAGCTGATCTAATTTGAACCAGAAATCATTGTTATCCCCCATGCCATCAGCTAATACTCAATTGGAAATGTGTAACACAGCCTTACCAGGAAAACGCCTGTCGAGTAATTGTTGCGCTACATCAGCTATTTGTGTCCAAGAAGCTTCTAAACCAATGTGAGGGCGCAACTTACCTGCTTCTACTAGACTCAAAAGCCGTTTTAGACCGACTGCGGCTGATTCAAATCTCAGTTCATCGAACAGACGTAAACCATACAAACTCACGCCACCAGTCCCATAAAATTGAGCGGCGTTGAATGTTACTTCTGCTCCCCCAGATACTCCATACAGCACAGTTTTTCCATCCTGTGCCAGTAAGCTCAGGGCTACCCCCAAAGTCTTGCCACCCACTGATTCTATAATTAGATCATAGGGACCATATTCGCTGGCGGGTGAGAGGTCTTCGCCAATCACCACCGATTGTGCCCCTGCTTCTCTAACCAGAGTCTCATAGCCAGCTTGACGAATGTATGCTACGACGTGCGCCCCTGACAGTTGCGCCAATTGGATAGCAAAGTAACCAACACCTCCTGATGCACCTGTAACTAGAACTGAACGACCTAACAGCGAACCACCTTTTAGTACTGCATGATACGCGGTTAAACCCGCTGCAGGCAGTGTGGCAGCTTGAGCAAAGGATACCGATGGCGGCACTTCTGCTAAGGCATTGGTGGGAACAGATACGAGTTCTGCCCAAGCACCGGCGCGGCCCAAGCTGCCAACAACACGCGTCCCTTGGGGAGGCCCTGAACCATCGACAGCCGGGGTTTCTACTACACCTGCCAAGTCCCAACCAGGCTGCCAACCAGCCTCAGCAGTGGTTGAACGTTTCACCTCTCCCCGATTGAGAGAAATCGCGGCCACTCTGACTAGTGCCTCATCTGGGGCAGGTGTTGGTGCAGTCACTTCACTCAGTGCCAAACGTCCAACCACATTCGGATCAACAATTACAGCACGTATTTTACTCATAGAGGATGCCCTGGCTTAGAGATGAATTTCTAGATCGGTGGTTCACGATGTACTGCCTGCAATAGATAAGCTCGATAGATTGTAGCGCTTCTCGGTTGAATGCAATACGGACCTAACCCCCAGCCCCTTCCCTACTAGCGTTGGGGAGTAAGATTTCAAAGCCTCTCTCCTTTTAGGAGAGAGGTTTGGAGAGAGGTCAAAGTGTATTGCTTCCATTGGAGAACCGCTATAGCTATTTCTTCTTAACTCCAAATCCCTGTAACTAGGTTAATGATACTTAACAAACTACGGTAACTCGATAGATTTATAGTTATTTTAGGGACTAGAAAGAAAACTATCACAATACAGACAAAAGAATCAAGCACCCCGCGAAAAGATTTGTTTCATCAATGCTTGCATTTATGCCTACGTTGTAAGCTAGTCGCTGTCCATGCGTGTCAACTTAAGCTAAAAGGGCGGTTAGAAACCGCGTCTACACGAGGCAAAACCCACCTTTCCTTGCGGAACGCTACGCGAACGTGGGTTAAGAATCCTTTATTTTGTATTAGTCCACGGAGGTGGACTTCGTTTGTGTAGCCGCGAATTCTATATTCTGCCTCCCCTTCTCCCAGATCTGGGAGAAGGGGTTGGGGGATGAGGGCAAATCCTTTTCATCAGGGAAAAACTACAGGTTTCAAGATAGATATGGTTTAACTGTGATTATTGTCGTAGCTAGCGATCGCAACGATAGTAGATAAAGGCACTTGTGCAAAATACTGTCGCTGAAATTGTTCTTCTCGGACAGCAGCTAAAAACCGTGTAACTGCTGCATCGGCAAGGTTTTCGGCACTATCCCTTGGATTCCAGGTAAATTGTAAATAACGGTCTTGTAATTTGACCGTGAACCCTAAATATTTTAAAGCTTTGATTCCCACAAGTAAGGTTTGGTCGCTGATGCCGATTTTCTCTAAAAGTTGTACGCGGGTAACTAGTTGATTGGTACGACTGAGATATTTGGCAATTCCGACAAGAGTCAACCAAATTTGTTTGGGTGGTTGGTGGTTGGGTTTAGACCAGGCGATCGCTAATTGTTGCTGATTGTCAAGCCCAGACGCAGAACGGCTGATCGTTAGACATCGCCGCAACCACGCGCGTAAATCATCCCAATTCGTAGGACAATCTTCAAGCAAGAGTGGAGGAGAGGGGAGTGGGGAAGGTGGGGTCCCCTCTGGGGATAAGGGGTAATGGGGAGTGGGGAAGTTACGCCAGTCTAAGATAAGTGGTGTTAGCGGTAGCGGGGCGTTTAGCCCGTTCCGAGTCGTGAGTGCTGAGTTAACACTGGGACGTACAGCAATTAATCTGATTTCATAACGTTTTTTGAAGGTGTTGTAGTCTAGTTCGGCTATGCAATCACATCTTCCGATGGGCAATTCATCTTTGTAGTGTCCCCACCATAAGCCAGGAAAAGCACTTCTGCTAGAATCATCCCGAATGTCAAACTCAGTTTTAATGTACTGTACCTTTTTCCCTTGCCAATCCTGCTGATTGCGATGCCAAGTATTTTCAAACCAACAGTTTTGAATTAGCAATTTGGGAACAGGATTACCCATTCCACAAGGTTCTAGCAGTTTCAGTTCCAAAAATAACTCTTTCCCCAAATCTGCTACTGTCACCGTCAAGTCTGCTTGCACAGTTGGCGTTAGAGTTGTACTACCTAAAGATTGCCGCAGCTGCTGATTAATCGCCGCAGTAAATAAAGGAATATTCTCTACCAACAAACTCAAACCCGCCGCAAAGGGATGTCCCCCAAAGCGATGTAACAAATGTGCCTGCTCTTTCACCAGTTGGTATAAATCAACGGAATTCACCGAACGGGCGGAACCACGAGCGAGGGGAGTAGGGGTAAAATCTTCCCCACTCCCTTCCGTACTTAACAAAATAGTCGGGCGACCTGTTTCTTGTGCTACCTGTCCGGCGACTAAACCCAATACACCCGCAGGCCATTGGGCATCTTCTAGGACAATGACGCTGGTGGTTGATAAGTCTAATTGGGTGAGCTTTTGCGCTACTTGTGCTTGCACATCTTTTTGTAAAGATTTGCGGCGGGCGTTTGCGAGTTCTGTAACTTCGGCTAGTTCGTTACAACGTTTGGCATCACGACTAGTGAGTAATTCTACGCAGAAACTCGCATCACCTTGGATACGGCTAACGGCGTTAATTCTTGGCCCCAAACCAAAGGAAATATCTGTGGGGCGATCGCCACTTTTCTGGCACAATTCTAATAATCGCCCCACCCCTGGCCGCCGCCGTGCTGCTACTGGCAGTTTAAAATCTTCTTGCAATCGTTGAATTCCCATCTGTGCCAAGTAGCGGCAATCTCCACTTAACTGCACTAAGTCGGCAATTAATCCTACTGCTACTAAATCTAATAAATCCTCTAAGGGATATTTTGCAATATTAGGCAGAGTGTGATATAATCCTTCCACCAACTTATAAGCTACCGCCACGCCAGAAAGATGAAATAGGTGATGTTCCCTTGGTAAATAGCGGGGATTGATAATCGCGGCAACGGGTGGGCGTTCGGCGGGTAAAGTGTGATGATCTGTAACTATGACATCTATGCCTAGCTGTTTTGCATAGATAATTTCCTCCAGGTTTGTGCTACCTGTATCGCAAGTAACTATTAATTTGCAACCTTGTTTTGCTAAATTATCAATCCCTTGGTGATTAAGTCCGTGGGATTCTTTCAGGCGATTGGGAATGTAGTAACTTAACTGGGTATTTTGAGCGAAAAACTGCCCCAATCCATCCCAAAGTACAGATGTAGCGGTAATGCCATCAGCATCGAAGTCTCCCCAGATGGCAATTTTTTCCTTAGTATTGTATGCTTGTTGCAACCGTGCGATCGCTAGATGCATTTCTTGTCCAAACTCAAAAGCACTTGCTGGTTGATAAGCTTTATAGTTGATAAAAGCCGTTAATTGTTGATCATCTTTAATTCCCCGTTGCCATAACAATTGTGCTGCATACAGTCCATTTGATGCGGGTGTATACTGCTTGACTGCTTGGATAAAGCACTCTGGCGGTTGTTCGGTTGCTGTGATAGTCCACTGCTGTTGTTCTGACATACAAAGAAACTTACGAGTTAGGAGTTAAAACTATTAAAATGCAATGCTGTGTTAAATGATTGGAGATTAATAATCCAGAATTATAAATATCTTCAGAAAGTCAAGCAAGTAAAATAATACGACTTAAATATCATCCTACAATAAGACTCCTATTTTATCTTTAAAAAACTCTCTCTGTACATCTCTACACTCTTACCCACTCTCCATTCATGCAATAAGCATCCATGAGCAAAACCAGTGATAACGAAATGTTGTTGCACAAGCAAACTTGGCAACGTGAGCGGCAAATCATCGCACGTTTGTCTTCTTTGAACTATCGAACTGGCGAACTGGGTAGCTATTTGCACAACATTGCCTGCGGAGTCAGCGAACTTATAGGAGTTGATTGGACAGTAGTTACCTTTTGCCAAGAAGGGTTTGAAACTGTTCTAGCGAGTAGTCTCGAAATGGGCGAAGGCGAACATATTTATGCACTACATGGTTTACTAACTGGTACTGTTATCGAAACGGGTCATTCATTAGCGGTGGAAGATGCTCAAAAACACCCAGAGTATGGACAAGCGCCAGAAGGTTATTGTGCATATTTAGGGATACCATTGCGGACTGCTGAAAGCGAAGTGATTGGTACTATCTGTTCTTTTAATCAGCAACCACGTAATTTTACAAAAGAAGACATCCAAATAGTAGAATTATTTGCTGAACGAGCCGCAACAGCAATTGACAACTATCATCTCTATCAACAACAGTGCAAATTTAATCATATTCTGGAGATTGAGGTAGAAAAACGCACCGCCGAATTACAAGCAGCCCAAGCCAAGCTTTTAGAACAGGAACGACTGGCAGCTATTGGTGAATTTGCGGCTATTATTGTGCATGAAATTCGTAATCCCTTAACTACAATGCTCATGGGATTGAAGTATTTCCGAAAAAGTATTCTGACTGAATCGGCTCAAGAGCGATTAGCCTTGGCACTGAGCGAAGCTAGTCGTTTAGAACGTTTGCTAAGTGAAATTTTGCTCTACGCCAAGCCCCAAGTATTGCAACTTTGTGAATTAGAGGTGAATGAATTCATTCATGAGTTGCTTGTATGCATTCGTGAAATGCCAGAAGCTTTGGAACGAAAAATTGAATTTATTCCGGCGTTGCCTAGGGTAAAAATTTTGGGAGATAAGGACAAACTTAAACAAGTATTTATCAACATTGTCCGCAATGCTTGCGAAGCAGTTTCAGCAGGAGATATTGTTAAATGGGAAGTAGATTGTTCCCATACAGATAAAGTTTGCATTAATGTCCACAATGGCGGCGAGGTAATTTCATCGGAAGTTATCGCCAAACTTTTTCAGCCATTCTTCTCTACAAAACCTTGTGGTACTGGGCTAGGACTTGCTATTAGCAAAGGCATCGTCAATGCTCATAGTGGTAAACTGTTAATATCTTCTGACCTCTTGACAGGAACTACCGTGAGTGTTGAATTACCTGTAATTCTTCAATGAAGTTTTGATTGATATAAATGCCAGGTATTTGCAATAAATATCATTAATAGATAATATCTCTATCTTGTGAGTTATATCACACTAATAACCTAAGCACTGAAATAAAATTATATTTATCCATAAAATATTGCAGACAAAATTATGTCTTTAGTTGAACTAATTTTAGTGCTAGGCACAATAGTTGGTGTTGCAGACGGTAACACCATTTTGGTTAAAGATAATGCCGGACAAACAACTACAATAAAGCTAGCGTGTATTAATGCACCAGAGGCAACTGACCAGCAATCAGGTTTAGCAGCAACACAAAGGCTTAAACAGCTACTACCACCTCAAAGTCGTGTCGTGATTAGAACTACAGAACAACTCAAAAATGGTAAACCAGTTGGTGAAGTGTTTGTGGATAATCGGTCAGTAAATCTCCTTTTGGTAGAGTCAGGTAATGCCGTCGTTGACCGGGAATCTTTAGAAAATTGCTATGAGACCAAAACCCAATTTTTAATTGCAGAAGCCAATGCTAAAAATAACCATTTAGGATTGTGGCAGGAATCAAAAGTGCAGTTTAAATTCCATGTAAAATAAGCAATTAGGCAAAAATAAATAAACCTATGTTACGCAATGTAAAAGTAATTAAAGGTTTGTCGTCAGTAGATATAGTCCCTGACGACAAACCTTTGATTATTCATGCACACTTACTTAGTTGCATTTTTAATATCACCAATCAATTCATCAATCCTTGATTGAGTAGTGTTCCAAGAACACATAAAACGTACTCCGCCCACACCAATAAATGTATAAAACTGCCAGTTATTTGCTTTTAAACTCTGAATGACTTGTTCAGGTAATTTCACAAACACGGCGTTAGCTTCTCTAGGAAACATCAAATCAACGCCTTCTATATTTAATAGTTGATTTTCTAAGTATTCAGCACATTGATTGGCATGTCTGGCATTTTTTAGCCAAGCACCAGTTTCCAATAAACCCAACCAGGGAGCAGAAATAAACCGCATTTTTGAGGCTAGCTGACCTGCTTGCTTGCATCGATAATCAAAGTCCTCTGCTAATGCTCTGTTGAAGAAAATAATTGCTTCACCTAATGCCATTCCATTCTTAGTACCACAAAAACACAATACATCAACTCCACTTTTCCAAGTGATTTCAGCAGGGCTTTTATTCATAGCAGCAACTGCATTTGCAAAACGAGCGCCATCCATGTGAATCTTTAAATTATGCTTTTTCGCAACTTCTTTAATACTTAAAAGTTCTTCAATAGAGTATAAAGTTCCTAATTCAGTTGATTGTGTAATGCTAATAACTTTAGGTTTGGGATAATGAATGTCAGTGCGCTTAGTGACAATTGCCTCTATAGACTCTGATGTTAACTTGCCGTTTTTACCTTGAGCAAGTAACAGCTTAGAGCCATTAGATGCAAATTCAGGTGCGCCACATTCATCTGTTTCTATGTGAGATGTTTCATGGCAAATAACGCTGTGATATGATTGACAAAGGGCAGCTAAAGATAAAGAGTTTGCGGCTGTACCGTTAAAGGTAAAAAATACTTCACAATCAATTTCAAAAAGTTCCCGAAAATAATCACTAGCTTTTTGAGTCCATTCATCATTTCCATAAGCTGGAACACTACCTTGATTTGCCCTAATCATATATTCCAGGGCTTCAGGACAAATGCCAGAGGAATTATCGCTTGCAAACTGTTCTAATTGGCTACTCATAATTTCTATTTTGATTTTTAACAGTAATTATTATACTTTGATGGTAAATAGACCCGCGTTGTCGGGGTAAAGCGCATTGCTCATTGGTGTCAACTTCAGCTCAAACTCTTTTAAAATCTGTTTCGAGAATGGCTTTTACCTTAAGTACATATTATATGCTTTCTGTCAACGCATAAATAGTAAGTTAGTAGCCCTTTCAAGGTTGGTAAAATTTTGGTCAAGGAATCCCTCTTGACTCTGTGTTCTCTACGCCTAATAAGGTTAGATAAATTACTTTTAAACCGCAGAGGCTATAGAGTTGCCAGTGCGCCCTTGCGGTGACCCGACTTGTACCCCTCCGGGGAAGCAAGCTACGCGTAGCGTCTCCCCCTGGGAGAAGCAACCGGCGCAGCGCAGAGAGGAAATCAGAGATTTTCTGAGTCACCTTGAAAGGGCTAATAGTAAGTTAGTTAGTTCTTGTTGTTATCTGAGTAGTTTTAGCTCCATCTTATAGTAATCTGGTACTAGTTATAGACTTGCTGATGTCCATAGAAAACTGGAGTGCTACTTCCGCCTCGCTGAGACATTCAATTACTAGGGTGTGTTACTAAGCCTTGCCTTGAGAGGATTTTGGAGAGTTAATAGGACTAAAAATAAAGTTTGCTAATCAGAATACCAATCGTATACTTATAATGTAATTTCCAATGCCCTAACAATAACTATGACATCACTGTTGGGCATATTTGTCCTTTGTTAGTTGTCAGTAGTCATTTGTTTATTTTCTACTGACCAATGACCAATGACCAATGACTAATAACTAATGACTGAACCATTGATTGAACTGAAAGGTGTTTCTAAGTCCTTTGGTAGCCATAAAGTTCTAGATAATGTAGACTTGACCATTCACCGGGGAGAAGCACTGGGGATTATTGGGCCATCAGGGACTGGTAAATCAACAATTTTACGGATAATGGCGGGGTTACTTAGTCCCGATGAAGGGGAAATTTATGTGCAAGGAGTGCGGCGAGACGGTTTGATTGAGGATGGTGGCCAGCAGGTTGGCATTGGTATGGTGTTTCAGCAGGCGGCGCTATTTGATTCGCTGACGGTGGATGAGAATGTGGGATTTTTACTTTATCAGAATTCAAAGCTGCCGCGATCGCGCATTCAAGATTTGGTAAAAGAAAAATTGGAGATGGTAGGTTTGCCAGCAGTAGGTAATCTCTATCCAGCCGAACTTTCTGGAGGAATGCGAAAACGGGTGAGTTTTGCCCGTGCAATTATGTCTAACCCCGATAGTCCCACTGAAGGCCCAGAAGTTCTACTATACGATGAACCAACAGCCGGACTTGATCCCATTGCCTCAACAGTAATCGAAGATTTAATCCGCTATTTGCAATGTTTACATGGGGTTTGTAGTACTTATGCTGTTGTTACCCACCAAGACAGCACCATCCGCCGCACATCTGATAGACTTATATTTCTCTATGAAGGTAGAGTGCAGTGGCAGGGTACAGTTAGTGAAATATACAACACAGAAGATCCGTTGATCAGACAATTTATCAGTGGAAGTGTGAAAGGGCCGATTAAAGTTGCAGGCTAGAAACTTAAAAGTCAGGAGTTAAGAATGAGGAATTATGAGTTAAGAATGAGAAGTTAAGAGTTAAGAACTAAGAAGTTAAGAGTTAAATTCAACTCCTAACTCCTAACTCCTAATTGGTTGTTGGTTGTTGGTGGAGGCAAAAAAATGCGAGGTCTTATGACAAGCAGCTTCGCGTCTGGGCGAACATTTAGAGAAGGTTCTGTAGGGTTATTACTCCTGCTAGGACTAGGGGTATTTGGATTACTCTTTCTGTGGTTAAATAGATTCACTGCTGCTGGCCGTTCATACAAAGTTATTGTGGAATTTGCTAACGCTGGCGGAATGCAAAAGGGAGCAGCAGTTCGCTATCGTGGTGTCAAGGTAGGAACTATTTCCCACGTTCGACCAGGACCAAATGCTATTGATGTAGAAATTGAAATTGCCCAAACTGACCTAATTATCCCCCGGAATGTAGTGGTGGAAGCTAATCAGAGCGGGTTAATTAGCGAAAGTATTATCGACATCACACCAAAAACAATCTTACCTGCTGGGGTTGTAACTGCTAAACCCCTAGATAAAAATTGTGATTCCAGTCTCATAGTCTGTAATGGCTCTCGGTTAAAAGGTCAGGTTGGCATCAGTGTTGATGAACTAATTCGTAGTTCAACTCAGCTAGCCGATGCATACAATAACCCAAAAGTATATAAAAATATCAATGGGGTTCTGGAAGCAACTACAGGTGCAGCATCCAGTTTTACAGAGTTAAGTCAGGATCTTCGAGGTTTGACCAAAAGCTTACGACAACAACTTAATACCTTTTCCACCACGGCTAATTCAGTGCAACGGGCGACAAACCAACTTAGTACATCCACAACTCAAACTCTAAATAAATTCGGTACAACTGCAACTCAAGCAAATCATTTGCTGAACAACCTGGATAATCTGTTGACAACAAATCGTTCGGCGCTAGTTGGGGCTTTGAACAATATCACCGAAACCAGCAACCAACTGCGTGTTACAGTCAGTAGCTTATCACCATCTGTGAATCGATTGACTAAAGGAGAATTACTCAACAACTTAGAAACTCTTTCAGCAAATGCAGCGCAAGCCTCAGCTAATTTACGCGATGCTTCTAAAACCTTAAATGATCCAAAGAATATAGTGGTGCTGCAACAAACTTTAGATTCAGCACGAGTAACCTTTGAAAATACCCAAAAAATTACATCTGATTTAGATGAATTGACAGGCGATCCGACTTTCCGCAAAAATCTGCTGCAATTGGTCAATGGTCTAAGTCATTTAGTATCTTCTACACAAGAGATGCAGCAACAAGTACAAGTTGCTACTACTCTAGACTCGGTAAAAGCTGCTGTGAGCAAACCAAATAATCTAATTCCTACTCCAGCACCAACCCAACAGGCGGTGTTTCACGACAAGTCTTTACCCATCTATACAATTAATCCCTCACCTGCTAATTTTGAAACTGCCGACACTAACCTTCAACCAATACCCAGTCAGTCTGTCTCTAATTCATCCCAAGAAGACCTTTTGAAGCAGCTACGGGAGTATGGTAAGCAACGGGAGACGGGGAAAGAGGTAACACAGGTTGACAATTTTAAGTAGGGTATTTTACTGCAAAGCAAGGTGTTGAAGCTCATCAACACCACTCGCCTGGTTTCGTTCCTAAACCCAACACCAATAATCGTTGATTTTGTTGGGTTTCACTTTGCTCAACCCAACCTACAAATATTTTATTTTTTCAGACCACTTCTGCCCACTTATAATAATCAAAATAGCCGGAGTTATGCGGGCGATCGCATTGCCAACAAAGAGACGACAATAAAGATCAATGCCCCATGCCCTAATTCCAATCCTGTTCATCTTTCTTACCACGACTTTTATAAATTCCCCCTAAATCGTGAATTTGACGAGTTTTCTCAAAAAGCTCGGCTTCGGTCAAACCCCACTGCTGCAAGACTTTATCCAAGTCTTTTTGGATATCTCTCGCCCCTGGAAACCCTTGATAACGCATTCGCAGTCTACCGAATTCTGCTAAGTTATAGTCTGTCGCCTCTTGAGAGAGTAAAATATCAATAAGGGGGCGATCGCGGTTATAAAGTGGATGTTGTTGGTCTTTACCAGCCATTGCTTCAGTCATCGTCAATCCTGAGTGATCAGAGACGCGATTAATCGCGTCTGTACGTTAAGAGTTAGGAGTTATAAGTTATAAGTTAAGAGTGCTGAGTCTTGGTTTTTAAGTTTAGCCGAGAGCAGAGGAGCAGAAAAGGCAAAATCAAATAATCTTCTGCACTGAAAAACTAATTGTAAAATTGATAACCCATTACTTACCTAAAACTCCTAACTCATCACTCCCCACTCTTAACTAACATTAGACGGCAAGTACACCTGATGTCTTACGGCTCTCACCACTGCCACTTAACTTTAAATAAAGTTACATTAGTCCTTAAGAAAATACAAAAAACTTTAGATGAGGGTGAATTTTATCTCACCCAAAGTCCAAGCAGCGAGGGAGCAATAACCCATTATGTTTGAACACTTCACTTCCGAAGCCATTAGAGTAATTATGTTAGCTCAGGAGGAAGCACGTCGCCTGGGACACAATTTCGTAGGAACTGAACAAATTCTCCTGGGTTTGATGGGAGAAGGAACTGGGGTGGCTGCTAAAGTGCTGGCCGAATTAGGCGTTAACCTCAAAGATGCCCGCCGCGAGGTAGAAAAAATTATTGGTAGGGGTTCTGGCTTTGTACCACCAGAAATTCCTTTTACCCCCAAGGTGAAAAGCCTCTTCGAGCAATCCTTTAAAGAAGCTCATAGTCTGGGACAGAATTACATTAACACTGAACACTTACTCTTAGGATTGACCGAGGCTGGTGAAGGTGTCGCCGCCAAAGTGCTGCAAAATCTAGGAGTTGACTTCAAGAGTGTCCGCAGTGCCATAGTTCGCCGTTTGGGTGAAAATTCACCAGCTTTCGCTGGTGGTGGTAATCAAAAGCGCACCCAACCGCTAACGATGGAAGAGTATGGCAGGAATTTGACCAAATTAGCCCAAGAAGGCAGACTCGACCCGGTAGTTGGTCGTGAGAAGGAAATTGAGCGGGCGATTCAAATTCTCGGTCGCCGCACTAAGAATAACCCAGTGTTGATTGGAGAACCAGGAGTTGGCAAAACTGCGATCGCAGAAGGTCTAGCTCAACGTATTATCAACCAAGATGTTCCCGAAACCTTACAAGGCAAGCAAGTTATCAGCCTCGATATGGGGTCATTGGTAGCTGGAACTCGCTTCCGTGGCGATTTTGAAGAACGCATCAAAAAAGTCGTAGAAGAAGTTCGCACTGTCGGCAACATCATCCTGGTGATTGACGAAATTCACACCTTGGTTGGCGCTGGTGGTACAGAAGGTGGCTTGGATGCAGCCAACATTCTCAAACCTGCCTTAGCACGAGGTGAACTCCAGTGTATCGGCGCAACTACCCTTGATGAGTATCGTAAGCATATCGAGCGTGATGCCGCCCTAGAGCGTCGTTTCCAACCAATTAAGGTTGGTGAACCCTCAGTAGAGGAAACCGTACAAATTCTTTACGGCTTGCGCGGTGCTTATGAACAACACCACAAAGTCACAATTTTGGATGCAGCACTTGTCGCAGCAGCCGAATTATCAGACCGCTATATTAGCGATCGCTTCTTGCCCGATAAGGCAATAGACTTGATTGATGAAGCAGGTTCTCGCGTTCGTCTGCGGAACTCCCAAAGTTCTCCCAATAAAGAACTTAAGCGTGAACTCGCCGGCGTTACCAAAGAAAAAGAAGCAGCAGTCAGAGTCCAAGATTTTGACAAAGCTGGAACCCTACGTGACCAAGAATTGAAACTCGCAGAACAACTACAAGCAACCTTTACACAAAACGATCAACCTGTCAACTCGACTGTAGTTGACGAAGAAGACATCGCCCAAATAGTTGCCTCTTGGACTGGCGTACCAGTTAACAAACTAACTGAATCTGAGTCAGAGTTGCTCCTGCACCTAGAAGACACTCTGCATCAGAGGCTCATTGGACAAGAGCAAGCAGTGTCGGCTGTATCTCGCGGTATCCGTCGCGCCCGCGTCGGACTAAAAAATCCCAATCGTCCCATTGCAAGCTTTATCTTCTCTGGTCCCACTGGAGTTGGTAAAACTGAATTGGCGAAGGCGCTAGCTGCCTACTTCTTCGGTGCGGAAGACTCGATGATTCGGTTAGATATGTCCGAATACATGGAAAGCCACACCGTCGCCAAGCTAATTGGTTCGCCTCCTGGTTATGTCGGATACGACGAAGGCGGACAACTTACAGAAGCCGTGCGGCGGAAACCATACTCAGTGCTGCTATTCGACGAAATCGAAAAAGCACACCCCGATGTATTCAATATGCTGCTGCAACTCTTGGATGACGGTCATCTTACCGATGCTAAAGGTCGGAAAGTGGACTTCAAGAACACGCTGATCATTTTGACTTCTAACATCGGTTCCAAGGTGATTGAAAAAGGTGGTAGTGGCTTAGGCTTTGACTTCGACACTCAAGCCGACGCTAGTTATAACCGCATCCGCACCTTGGTAAATGAGGAATTGAAAGCTTACTTCCGTCCTGAGTTCCTCAACCGTCTCGATGAGATTATCGTCTTCACCCAACTATCTAGGGATGAAGTGAAGCAAATCGCGGAGATTATGCTTCGTGAAGTTGCTGGTCGGTTGACGGAAAAGGGAATTATCTTGGAAGTTAGCGATCGCTTCAAAGAGCTTGTGGTACAAGAAGGTTACAACCCCAGCTATGGTGCTAGGCCATTACGTCGGGCAATTATGCGCCTTTTAGAAGATTCTCTGGCTGAAGCAATGCTGTCTGGTGAAATTACAGATGGAGACACAGCCCTTATCGATGTTGATGACGACTCTCAGGTAAAAGTACGAAAATCAGAAAAACGAGAGTTACTTTTGGCAAGTGCTGGCTAATTTTATACCCGATCGCTTTTTGCTGTAATATTTGAGAAACACTCTAGCCTCTTGCGTAGAGCAGAGGTACAAACAGGGTCATCTCAGACAAACATCAAGTGAAATAGTATTATTTCTCACCCCTAGTATAAATGCTAGGGGTTTTTTTATGCAATTCCTTTTGAGTGGGCAATACCCACCTACCCACAGCTGTGCGGATCTAGAAATTAACGAATTATCTCGTTTCTAGTCTCAGACTGGGAATGAGTAATGAGAGGCTCCGCCTTCAATACTGTTCGGTTAAGGCAAGAGACGCGATGAATCGCCGTCTCTACAATAATCAGTCTTTCGTTTTGATGGCGATTTATCGCGTCTTTGTGATCTCGAATTTTCATCAAAAAACCTTAACCGAACCGTATTGGCTCCGCCTTTTGATTGGCGGCAGAGCTGCGATGAGGAACATTTCCAGCCAGAGGCTAGAAACGAGGTTTCGCTTAAGCTGACACTAATGATAGCTGTGCTACCCTTATTCCACGCAAATCCACTAATCATTGCGATATTGATTTCTCTGACAACAATTCTGATGCTGCTTCACCCTCACCCACCCGATCAGAATTACCAGATGTAGAAAAACCATCTGCGACATCTTTGATAAAACCAGCTACAGGTACCGCGACTAGCAAACCCAAGACTCCAGCAACATTAGTTCCGACAAGCAAAGCAATTAATACCCATATAGGTCTAAGTCCAGTAAATTTACCTAATAATCGGGGTGCGATCGCTTGATCAATTAACTGGTCAATGACAACAGCTACCGCCAAAACCTTCACTGCTAGCCAAAAGTCGTGGGTAGCTATGATGAAAGTTATTACAATCAGACTGACGACATCACCAAAGGGAATTAAGCTCAAAACCCCAACTCCCAAACCAAAGAGTAAACCAAACTGGACTTGAAAACCTAAAAACAATAATGTTACTGAAACGCCCATCAGCAAGGCCAAAGTTACCTGACCAATCAAGTAATTTTGGAAGTTTTGCTGAATAGATTGACTTACCTTTTGGGCAAAACTTCCTGGTAACTTCTTAAATATCGCCTCCCAAATTCTTGGGCCATCTAACAACAGGTAAAAAGTTAGTACTACTGTGATTAATGACTCAGAAACACTATCAATAGCATCTAGAATAATGCTTAAAAGTTTGTCTGAAACAAACTCTAATTCATTGGGCAATTTGTCAGTTATTTGTGTTAATAAATTGCTGATATTAGCATTTAATTTGTGCCTAAAAAACCAATCATTTACAATCTGAAGTTTTTCTTCGCTAGAATCAACCCATTGGGGAAATACTTTAACCATCTCATTAAATTGCTCTAAAACAATGGGAACTAAAGTGATACCCAGAGCCGCAACAATTACCAATGCTAATATAAAAACTAATGCTACTGCATAGCTGCGTTTAACTCCCCCCTGTTGCAGAATCGAAACAGGGTAGTTTAAAACGAATGCAAGTAAACTAGCCAAGACAAGAATTGTGACAACAGGTTGAAAACTTTTAACAAGCAAAAATGCTAGCCAACCATTGATAAAAACTAGAGGAAATAGCAGCGTAAAGATTAACCATTTAAGTAGTTGATTGAGTGAAAAATTCATAATCAATTTCAAAATCAAAATTATTCTAGTTACTACATTGAACCCGGTAATTAAATATGCCAAAGGGGAAGTATAGGAAGTTGTACACACAAGTCGAATTACCCCCCTTAATCCCCCCTCTCCATTATTCCAACTACTAACTTTCAGCAAAAGCTAAAAATTGCTCCTCATTTATTCGCCCTGCTTGATACAGAGTATTAGTAATTTCGGAAATAGTTAAAACCGCATGACTGCGATAACCATTTTGCTGTAACCGATCTTTCACTCCTTGTTCATGGTCGATAAATACCACAATATCATTAACCTTTAATCCTGCTGATTCCAACTTTCCTGCCCCTTCCATGACACTTTTGCCGCTAATGAGAATATCGTCAACCACCACAACTGTTTCACCAGGGTGAAAGTTACCCTCAATTACTCTCCGAGTTCCATGTGCCTTCACCTCTTTACGCGGAAAAATCATTGGACAATGAAGGCGCAAAGCCAAACCTGTCGCCGTAGGCAAAGAACCGTAGGGAATACCTGCTAACCTATCAAAAATCAGATTCTTCAAAATATCCTGATATGCAGTGAGAACTTGATTAAAAACTTGGGGATTGGAAATAATTTTGCGTAAGTCGATGTAATAAGGAAATATCGCTCCTGATGCTTGGACAAAGCTGCCAAACATAATACAGTCAATGTCATAAAGTTGTAAAATTAAATCTTGTTGCGGGTGCTGATTTAGCAAACAAACATCAGGGAACCACACAGAACAAGTGGAATTTTCATGAATAATTTCAGTTTTGATTTGATTAATTTCTGCGCGTAGAGATTGGATATCGTGAGATAATTGTGTGTTTGCCAACATATCTTGAGGAACAGGAATCAGCAAACCATCACCGTTAGTATTCAAACCTGCTTCTAAAATTTGCTTCAGGTTTTGACCCTCCGCCCAGATGCTACGCGCCATAATAATTCTTTCCGGCGCAACGGCTCGAATAAGTGCTAAAACTTCAGGATTTGTAGTACCAACTTCCAAACCCAATTGTTCTGGAGTTCCCCAGGTTTTTGATTCTTTTACTACTTGTAAATAAAGGGGTGATTCCTTTGTCGGATATTGCTGTAAAGCTTCTGCACCTCGATTAGAAGTACAGCATAAAATAAACACCGCTTTATCAGGATAGACCAAAAAAGGTGCTACATGATCTTGTCCTGTATAGGGACTGAGAGTGATTGCATCTACCTGCCATTCTGTAAACACAGTGCGGGCAAAGATGGTACTAGTATTTAAGTCACTGTGTTTGGCATCTAAAATAACTGGGATGTGGGCTGGAATAGCTGCTAAAGTTTTATACAGCAGATCTAAACCGGGAATACCTAACGCTTCGTAAAAGCCAAGTGTTGGTTTATAGGCACAAACGAAATCAGCAGTTTCTGCAATAATGAATTTTAACCACTTTTCCAAACCGGCAATGAGTTCTTCCGATTCATAACGCACAGGCATCATTTCTGGATTTGGATCAAGTCCTACAAACAGTAAGCTTTGATTTTGCAAGATATTACGATTCAATTTATCAAAAAAGTTCATATTTATCGGTAAAAAAAAGATTGTTTACTAAAACATCGATTCTGAGAGTTTAGTGCCTCCAGCTTTCCGCCCTAACCCTGAGTGAATCACTGCAAATAAGATAACCATCGGCACTGAGGCAAAGTGAACGATTCGCAATGCTTGCCAACTGCCAAAGACATCCACAATCCAGGGAAATTGAGCAGGTTTATACATTCCTATGCCTGTAAATAACGCCAGCAGCAAGATAGGAATAATTGCTGTATAAGCAATACGATGCCAAGCATAAATTAGACGCTGGGAATTTTGACTTTTTTGTAATGCTTTGAAATCATTGGCACCGACAAATCGATGTCGCCAGCGTCGGGTAATTAAAATGTAAATTCCATACCACAAGAGATTTAACGAGAATAGCCACATTGCTGCAAAATGCCAGTGTCTACCTCCTGCAAGCCAACCTCCTAAGGTAAATATTGGAGGAATGTGCAAACCTGCACGTCCACCAAAAACAGGGTTGGCGTTGTAAATTTGTAGTCCACTGGTGAGCATGATAAACAGACTAATGATGTTACAAGAGTGGAAGATTTTGGCTGCTATTGCTTGGGTAGGTGGCTTTCGAGTTTGAGTGGGAACGGTTGAAGTCATAGATTTTGACTGATGAAAGTCGCTGTTTATCTGTTTTGGGTGAATGGCCTAGCAAGTTTGGGGTTGGGCATTACTCACCTTTATTTTCCCATCATCAGATTCAGTATTTTGACATTGATGGTCTACTATCTGCTGTTTTAACTGTCAGTTTAGGTATGGCTAAGGTTGTTCTCAGTATAAACTTTCGTTAATTAGTGGCTAATTATCTGCTTGCTTCTGCGCCCCTACCCTGCGGGAAGGCGAAAGTTAATCAACTCATTCACAAAATCAGACAACATTGAGTGTGCCAGTAAAATATCATACACCTGGCAAAACTACTTGCGATCGCTAACTAATTTTCAAACAGTATGTGTGGTTACAATTAATCAGAAGATAGAAGATTTTCAGCCAAAGTTTGCGTTGTTTCTGGGGTAGCAATTTTGACCTGTTCAAAAAAGCGAGATATCCAAGGTAAAGTTACAAGGATTCCCGCTAGTACTAATAAAAATAGAGCTATTCCAAAAATTTGGTCACGGGGAACTTCGAGTACACCACGTAAAATTACCTCTCTTAAAGCAGAAACAATAGTAATTTCCACTGCTGCGGCCACGGATGTTCGCTGTTGTTGTAGATGATCAATTAACAGGCGGAACAACTCTACCAAAATCAAAATGAATAGGATATCAGATGTTACTTGCCGCAAATCTAATGGACTCAAAAAAGAGAAGAACATATCTCCCAGTCGGATGATCATCACACAGAATAAACCAAGGCAGAGAGAAATGATAATAAAGTCTTGAAAAAACTCCAGGTTACGTACAATTGTATTTCTTTGCAGCGAGTTATTTAACTTTGAAATTATCCCTTTGAGCATGGTATTTCCTAATAGGCTAGATTCATTTATCTCCATAACCGAAATAGTGCTGAGTATCTAGCATAGATTACTCAGCACGGGCTAAACGCCCCGCTACCGCTAACGGAACTGTATTCAATCCCCATTATTTAGCTATGGGGTTAAAGTCAGCACTATTAAACTATTTTGAACCGTTGAGTTTATGTCCGGCTTCGGCGGTTTTCATCTTGGATGCTGCGGTTGTTAAGTTATTCGCAGCCTTGATGATCTCTTCTAAGGTTTCGTTAACCAGATTTTCATCAAGGGAAACTTCTGATAAGTAAGTTTCTATGAAAATCTCCACTCGACTAACAATTATTTTGCCTTGAGAGCGTAGTCTGTTGAGGTCTTTAGTAGATAGATTATTCATTGTTTGAAGCTCCTTTTGTTTCGCGGGTTAATTCTACATTTTTGATCAGCAATTCTCATGACAAGAGCTATTTTGACAGTTCAGCCCTTTTTTGAAAGATAAAGCTTGCTGGAATACCTATTAAATTCTTTGCCTGTGGACTGCTTAAATGCCTTCAGATTCCCCAAATTCGTACAAAGGTTTCAAGCAGGAGAATTGCTGGGGCTGGCGAGTTAGCGGGTCTATTTTAGGACTTACGCACCGAAATCATCTTTTGAGACTCAGTGTAGGGTTTTGAGTCTTTAAATGTCAGAAGCTTTGGTGCAGATATCAGAAGTTAATATGTAGGTTGGCTTGAACGAAGTGAAACCCAACCTACAAATATTCTTAACCGAACCTTATTGGCTGTTGACTCCTTTTATAACAACTTGAAGCCGAAGTTATTCAGAGTCTCACGCAAATCCTTACACCCTTTTAAATAGTCTAAAGTGGCTATTCGCTCGGCTGAGTGTTGCGACCAATCACCAGCGACATTCATCTTTTGTTCAGTGTAGAACTCTTTCATGATATCATTATAGTGAGCGATCGCTTCATCTTGCTCTGCCAATTTATAAGTTTCCCGATGGAATACGGCTGGCTGGGGTAGACGCGGCTTAACAACAGGTTGTGCTTCAGGATTGGGATAACCCACACACAACCCAAACACAGGGAATACAAAAGGTGGCAAATTCAATAACGTGGCTACCTCTTGAGTACTTTTGCGGATTGCGCCGATATATACCGTCCCTAAACCAATAGATTCAGCAGCGACAATCGCATTTTGGGCTGCGACTGAAGCATCCACTATTGCTTTAACCAACAGTTCTACGTAATCCAGAGCTACGGGAGTTAGTCCGCAACTGTCAGCAACATGAGCTAGACGACCTAAATCTGCTAACCAAACGAAGAATACGGGAGCTTGGTTAATCCATACTTGGTTATTAGCCAGCCTGCATAATTCGGCTTTGCGCTCTTGATCTTCAACTGCTACCACACTCCAAGTTTGCATATTAGCTGAACTAGGAGCAGATTGAGCAGCAGCAACTAGCCATTCCAGAGTTCCTGGTGGTAAAGGAGCGGATAGATAAGACCGAACTGAACGGTGGGCTATTAGCGTTTCTAGAGAATCGTTCCAGTCAATTTCGTGATTGAAGGGAACTTCACCGTAGCGCTCGCGCAGTAATTCTGTAGGATTAGTCATAGTCAGCTTTTGAATTTGAACACTTTTTTACGATTAATCAGGAAAAGGAAGAACCAGAAAATCAGGAGGCTGATTTTCTGACAAAAGTTGAGAGAAAATACTTGATTACTACGCAGCTAGCTGGGTTTCTCCAAAATCTGAAAGGCGATCGTTCCGAAAAAAAGCAACTCGTAAAGCTAGCCGAGACTCAGATGCAGGGCAATTAAGCGGAGTAACCGTATGCCAAGAATTGTCAGAACGTGCGATCGCAACTGAGGAATCACTAAGGGGTAGAATATCTTGGAAGGCAGATTCCGGCTGGGAGTCTTTGAGAATTCGCAAACAGCCTCCCCACTCTACAGACCATTGTTGATTGAAAAATAGCAGATGAGTTAAAACTTTGTTCGGCTCGTCTGTATGAGGGTGATGCAACTGTCCTAATTGATATCGGCGAAATCCAATATCCATTACACAGTCCTTTAGTTGCAACCCAGATATTTCAGCTAAAGCTGCGCGGTAAGAATCTGTCCACAGTCCTTCTATCAACTGTCGCCAGACTTTACTCAGGTGTCTCAAGTCATAAGTAAGTCTGCCTTGTGCCATCCGCTCTCGCCAGCGATTATCGCTAGATTTGAGCATCAAGGAAATATCCTCGCTAGTTGCAAGCATCTTTCCCCAAGAGTATCCATATCCCTCTCCCTCCGATAGGCGAAACTCTTCGTGGGGAAAACTCGCAGTTAGTTCTAAGCTTGCTTCTGGTGAAAGCAGGTTTTTGATCAAAGCCCAATCGTATGGGACTTTTTGCATTGCTGTGGCACGAATAGACTCAAAATTAAGCATGGTAGAAAAAAATGCTTTGGTAGAATTAACCAATCATGATTACCCTGGACATCAAGTGGTATTGAACTAGGGACTGGGGACTGGGAAGATTTAGATGGGAATTTAGATCCCAAGCAAATCTGATTCATATTTTCTTGCCCAGTACCTAGTCCCCATTACCCAGTACCCAGTCCCGGAGGGACCGATCGCAATAATTTTGTAGGATTTGTCATAGTCAACTTTTGAACTTGAACGCTTTTTTACAATTTCAGAGGGATTACCCACCCCATTACAAATTTCTTTGGTTACAAAACAACTGGCTTTACCGATAGCGGTTCTTCACCACTGCTCAAAGTAGGTCAAGATCAACCTCTTCAGAATCAAACTGCTTTCCCTGCTGTTTGAGTGATTGTGCTTGGAGACTACGCAACAGGGAACGCAAAACATCAGTCTTAGTGCGTTGGAACTGCTTACAGTACTGCTCTAGAAGTTGCCGTTCTTCTAGAGACAATTGAAAAGTGATCCATCCTTGCTCTTTTCTTGGCATCGCGACTACCAACATTATTGGTAGTATTCTAGCAGTTGGTACAATAACTGCGCTCGTTAACCAGAGACGGAATTGTGATGCTTTCTTAACCTTCCCTACTGATACTTTTAACCGAGACATTCTCCGACATTTGAGATATCGTGAACATCCAGTACAACATCACCAACTGATTCAGTGAAGGTGGTATCCCACATTGCCTTGAGGAAAATCCCCACGGCTCCATTAAAATCTCCTGGTATTTCGTAACCACAGTTAGGGCAAATAAAGTTCTTAGAACTACCAAGTTTTCTATGAACATGACCGCATTTAGTACAGGTCTTTGATGTATATTCTTCAGTTATTCTCACCAATTTGGAACCGTAGCGGTTACACAAATGCGATAACGTTTGAGAAAACTGATAGAACGCCCAAGTCATCATTGCTCCCCTGTAAGTTCACCTTTGGGGAACAAAACTCAGGAGTTCTTCAACCGTGAGACTGCGTTTAACTTTTACTGACTGATGCTTTACAGCATCCAGCACTGATTGAATTTCTGGCTGACTGAGTATGATTCCATGTTCTTGCAGCACACTGATGATCAGATGCCGACCGGAATGTTTGCCTACAACAAGGCGACGTTCCCAGCCTACATCTTCCGGCGCAAACGGTTCGTAAGTACCGGGATTTTGCAACACACCATGAGCATGAATCCCCGACTCGTGTGCAAAAGTATTTTCACCCACGATCGCTTTCCAGGGAGGAACCGGCCAGTTAGCAGCTTTAGCAACTAACCGTGACAGTTCCAGCAGGCGTTTTGTATTAATACCCGTTGGGATGTTGTAAAGGTGTTTCAGTGCCATCACCATTTCTTCCAACGCCGCATTCCCGGCGCGTTCGCCAATCCCATTTACCGTGGTGTTGACCGATCGCGCCCCTGCTTCAATACCAGCTAGCGAGTTCGCCATTGCCAATCCAAAATCATTATGCGTGTGCATTTCTATGGGAATGAATAGATGATGCACAAGGGAGCGAACTTTGCTGAAAGTAGTCAGAGGGTCGAGAATTCCTACAGTGTCACAGAAGCGAAACCGGAAAGCTCCCAACTCTTGAGCATAATACGCCACATCCAGTAGGAAAGATTCATCGGCTCTAGAAGAATCTTCTCCGCCAACAGATACAGCTAAACCGCGATCGCAAGCAAAATTAATCGCATCCCGCAGCAGATCCAGCATTACCTGCCGCTTACCCCCAAACTTGGCGGCAATCTGAATTTCTGAGACGGGAACGGAAATATGCACCCGTTCCAAACCACAATCTATAGATGCCTGAATATCGGACAATTTAGCACGGTTCCAGCCAAGTAATTGGGCATTTAATCCCAGATTAGCGATCGCTCGAATCGACTCTGCTTCTTCTTGTCCCATTGCCGGAACGCCAATTTCCAATTCTGGAACACCAATAGCATCAAGAAAAGTGGCGATCGCAATTTTTTCTTCAACATTAAAGGCTACACCTGCGGCTTGTTCGCCATCTCGCAAGGTTGTATCGTTAATGTGAACCGGATGTTTATTCATAGTGAAGTCATGATTCATCATTGGCTAAATTGTTGGGTGATTTTGATTTGCTTGAGTAATTCATGATTGAAAGACAGAGCAGCTAACTTGAGTTGTGGAAACTAAAAGACATATTTCTTAGTAGTAGGGTAACAATTACGAATTACGTTAGCGTAGCGGTAGCGAGTCAGACGCTCAAGGATTCGCTTTCCGCGTCGCTATCGAGCGTCATTACGAATTACGAATTACGAAATATTTGCTACAACTTCCCCAATCTTGCTAGTGTCATAGCCGCCGAGGATCTCTAATTGCGATCGCACTAGCTGATGTCCCAAGATACTGAGGAACTGTTTTACTGGTTCTTCTTCCAAATATTCTTTAATAATCACCAAGTCGTATCGCGCACTATGAAGGGGGATAAATCCCAACCCAAAGGCAGCAGCTATAGATGCTGTACTGATCCCGGCATCAGCCATTCCTGAGACTACAGATAAGGCAACATCTTGATGGCTGTGGACGATATGGGTAAATCCTTTCACAGTCGGAAATGGCACTCCTTCTTCTTGGAGTTTCCGTTCTAAAAGCATCTGGCCGCCAGAACCCGCTTCATGGGTGACAATAGTTGCTCCAAATTCTACTAAGTCGGAAATTGTTTTAATTCCCCTTGGGTTTCCTGGTGGGACTAACAAACCTTCTTCCCAAACTCCAAGGGTAATCAAAACGGCACTCTTACCTCTTAAGGCTTCCCGCACAAAGGGGATGTTATGTTCTCTAGTTTTGGGATCGTATAAGTGCATTCCTGCAATATGAACTTCACCTTTGCACAGACTACGTAATGCCGCCTTGCTGTGGGCGAAACGATAATGAATTCGCAGTTGCGGATGCCAACGTTCAGTTGCTCTTGCCAAAAGTGAAAGCACAGGTGTACAACCAGCAATCACAACTGTATTGTGTAGTTTGTCTATATCATCCAGAAGCCGAACCAGAACTTTATTTGTACCGTTTTGGCTTTGTGCTTCACCCTCCGATTGACGCTCATTACTAGCTACTTCTGACGCTAACGGCAAATTGCTGACGCTGGGTAACTCTTTCACCCTTACGGATTCCCCAGCATCAGGGTAGATCACAGCAAGCATCTCACCATCAGCTGGAATCATTTCGATCCGAAAAGCATCGTTCCCAACGAGGGGATAAGCTATCCATTGATTCCCAACCCGCGCTAGACTAACTCGTGATTGCTGCTGCTTAGGCACTGATCCCGCAAGAATTGCCTCAACTTCTGGTAAATCTTCCTCAAACCAGAATAAGTCCTCGACTTGGCAGCCCAGGGCCTTGGCTAAACGCAGTGACATAGCAACAGAAGGAGCATATTGCCCTAATTCCACACCACCAATACTCTGACGAGTTACGCCAGCTATATTAGCTAATTCTTGCTGACTCATACCCAAGCGAGTTCTAATTGACTTCAGGTTGTTACAAAGATTCACATCCAGTTTCATGAGGCTGTATCTCTCCGTTAGAAAAAGCCGCAGCAGACAAACTTAAATTTGTTGGGTCAGTAGCAAGGTTTTCTAGTGTTTGCCGTTTTTGTTGAAAGACATATTGATATTTTGACAATTTCACTTATTTCCTGCAAGCATAGCATACATATTGCCAGCATACTTGCCTTTTTGGATACATTTAGTAATTTAGCGTAGCTTGCCGCCGTCGGCGATCGCCTTTTGATCATCTGCCAACCAAACGTAAGTTCGATGAACCTCTCCCTCCCAGCCTCCCTTTCCGTTTCGGAGAGGGAGGAGCAACGAAAAATTCAGCTTTTTGCTCCCCTCTGGGCGTCGGAGAGGGGTTGGGGGAGAGGTCAAATAAGACTTGTCGAACTCACGTTAACCAAGGTGATGCCTACGGTGCCAAGCTACGTCACCAAAATAAAACTTAGTCTGAGTGCGGTAAGTCCTGATCTAAATGCCAATTGCCTTTTTTAGTTGGTACCGCCACCCACTGGAGTTCCAACCATAAGATCGGGTTCTTTTCCTTCAACCTTGAGGCGGGGTCACGGATAATGCGTGTGGCATTTATGCAAATAGCCTCACATATCCCCAAATCTTGGGCAACGCTTCTGAAAACGTCTTGGTAGGCATTAACTGAGGCAAACAGCATATTAGGATAATAAACAACAAAATGTTGTATAAGTTTTGGAGGACAACCCCAGTAAGAGTTTACAAGTTCGACGTGGCAGTACTGGAGCAACTCACCTACTTTGGCACAGCGTCCCTTGACTACGGTGATAAATTTTTGGACTAAAACCTCTTCGGTCAACATAATGAGTTCTCCTCCTTCAATGAGGTAGACGAATTTTGGCGTGGTTCAGAACGCCGATTTCTCAAATGGTGTTAAGAAGTTTACGCAGTTTTTTCTGCTTTTTCGAGTCAGAGATTGCCAATTGCTCCAGACACTTTGTATGAAGGATAACCCCTACTGCATCGTCCTATTCAAGAGGCATCTCCGAAAATGAATCTGCAACCCTTGTGGAGCTTGGGGTGATACCTAATGTTTGGAGATGTCTAAACAACCCAAACTGTACCAGCAGTTCCTCTAGCTGATCGTTAGACATAGATTTCGGAGTGACAAAATCTGTATTCTGGTCAATTGCCATTGCCAGGTTGCGATAGTGCTGCGCCTGTTCAGACTCAGGAGCATACTCAATCACCGTCTTGCGGTGGAACTCTGCTTGCTGCACCATATTGTCTCTGGGTATAGAGTAGATCATTTGAGTCCCCAGTTTCTCTGCCAGAGCTTTGATCAAATCATCTTCCTCATCGACTTTGCGAGAGTTGCAAATCAATCCTCCCAGACGTATACCGCCTATCGGAGCATACTTTTGAATGCTTCGACAGATGTTGTTGACAGTATACATTGCCATAATTTCCCCAGAAGTAATGATGTAAACCTCTTGAGCTTTACGTTCACGAATGGGCATAACAAATCCACCGCATACCACGTCACCCAGACCGTCATAAAATGTATAATCAAGTCTAACTGCATCATCATAAGCACCAAGTTGTTCCAGCAACCCAATTGATGTCAGAATGCCTCTACCTGCACATCCCACACCAGGTTCCGGCCCACCCGATTCCACACACAGCGTCTTCCCCCATCCCACCTGGCGGAAGTCTTCTAGATTCACATCATCATCTTCTTCTTTCCGCAACGTGTCGAGTACAATCTTCTGGTGGAATCCCCCCAAAAGGAGCCGAGTGGAGTCTGCTTTTGAGTCACACCCTACAACCATCACCTTACGATCCAGATCAGTGAGTCCAGCCACGACGTTTTGAGTCGTTGTGGATTTGCCAACTCCCCCTCTTCCATAAATAGCGATTTTCCGCATAAAAACCTCAATAATGGCGCAGACTTATTGATTCGGCTTCAAGATTATGGTGTAATCAAGCAGAGTATTGAATCAAATTGAAGTTGTAATTCTTGAAAGTGTTTACTACCCAGTTTGGGGAGCATTTCACTTTCGTAGAAAGCTCTTTAAACCTCACCCCAACCCTGTCCTTATTAAGGAGAGGGAGCAGAAATCGATGCTTTGGGGGGACTAAGGGGGCTAGATTTAAGGTACATTTACAAAACTGAAATGCTCCCCCAGTTTGTGACTGCATTGATGCTGTTAGAGAGTGGACATCAGCCGTCTATCCAGCTAAATATTGCAGTTATTTGCGAGAAATTAAACAGCTTCTTACAGATATGGCAGTAAATATTAGCGGGATGCGAGATACAACAAGGGTGCTAAAAATTAGTTCCAATCCTGTCACCAAAAATTCAAAAAACTTCCACAGATCCGGCAGGTGCATGAGAAATTTTTACTTCGTCACAGCAAGACAAGCATTATTTTCGCTGCAAAGAAGATACATAAAAAAATCAGTCCAGCCTACGCTATGGCAATGGCTTCGCCAAACGAAAAACCGATTTTTAGGCGGTTTTGCTCCATTTCGATTAACGTTATACCATCACCAATAACTGATGAGGCTGGTCTGATACTCACTTCAAAGGAATCTAAGGAGTTTTTATTCTGGTATTAGATTCCCTATAAATAAAGAATATCATACATCTGGCCAATTTACTTGCGCTGACAAACTAATTTACAAACAGTATTCGTGGTTACAATTACTCATCAGCTAGAAAGCTTAAAAGCAAACAATTGCATTTTTCCTATAGTTTTGATTTGAGCAAATATCGCCGATTTATCGAATTGAGATATCTAGAATCAGGATAGCAATTAAATCATTAACGCTCTTATATATAGTTAGAATGGTCTGTCTATTTACTTTAGTAGAAGTCTTATATATAGAAGGATATGAGTTGCTTAAAATCTAGACAGAACTGTATATTATAAACTGGTTTTATTTCCATTTTGCAATATTAATTCGGGTATTTGTTATCAAATTTACTATTATTAATTAAAAAGGTTGATAGGATTTTGAAATCAAGGAACTCCAACAAGTTTCTGACAAAAATAAAGATTAGAAGA
>NZ_JBALEK010000076.1:0-1001 GCF_036917815.1 Nostoc sp.
CCTTCTAATACATTGGGATTGATTAGTGTTTGAGTTTCCCGTGGTAGTAGGGATGCAATACTGAAGTCAATTAATTTGACTTCTTTTGTTTTGGGATTAATTAAAATATTGGCGGGTTTGATGTCTTTATGAATTATTCGCTCACGGTAGAGTATATCTAAGACATTGCACAGTGCGATCGCAATTTCTAAAAACTCCATCAAAGATTCTACACTTCCCCCAACTCCCCACTCCCTATTCCCTACTCCCCACTCCTTGAGAGAAATCCCCCCAAAGTCTTCCATCACCAGCGCATAACCATTCTGATAGGGTTCCAGGCTGTAGGTTTGAATGATTAGCGGTGAGTTGAGATTTTTAGCTATGGTGTACTGATTACGAAACGACAAGAGTTCGCCCAAACTCGGATAAGGATTTTTCAGCAGTTTAATCACTACAGGCAAAGAGTCAGTTTCTCGATACCCTCGATAAACTACGGTTCTGGAACCATTGTAGAGTTCTTCGCTTACTTGATATCCGGGAATATTGACAAGAGTGCTAACCATACTGCTAAATCTTTAAGGCTTCTAGATTTAGTGTTCCCAGAATATATCAGGTTATTTATAAACAAGAGCAAAGTCTTTTACAAAGGAATTTCAATGATAAATTCTGTCCCTTCACCCAAAACCGAGTTAAAACTCAATTTTCCGCCGTGGGTTTCTTCAACGATTTGACGAGCGATCGCTAATCCTAATCCTGTACCTTTACCAACGGCTTTCGTCGTAAATAGATGGTCAAATATTTTTGATTTGACTTGTTCACTCATCCCCTTACCATTATCAGCAATAGCAATTTTAACTAGACTATTTTCAACTGAAGTTGTAATTGTAATGCAGTTAGGACTGGCTTTAATTTCCTCAAAACTGCATCCGGTATTAGATTCATCCAAGGCATCAATAGCATTTGCCAGAATATTCATAAATACCTGATTTAATTGACCAGGGAAGCATTCTATTTGAGGTAAA
>NZ_JBALEK010000077.1:0-39316 GCF_036917815.1 Nostoc sp.
CGAGAGTTCAGCCCTTTGGTGACAGTAATCTGCTGTCGGACTGGATTAGTTATTTACGGACTGATTACCGTGATTCACTAATCAACGAATCGCACCCTTCAAAGAAAGCAATGCCCCAACCATCGCTATGATCATCCGTTTTTCCTCCCCGTGCAGAAAACCCTTCAAAAGAAAAGCAAATATCCGTTGGAACATTGCAATTCATTCCGAGCAGTTGGCACATGGATGTTGCAGCTCTCAATTTTTGACTAAGGTCTCAAGATCAAGATACTTCAGAATGCTGCATGATTCTGGAGCGATCGCTTCAATCTGAGAATTTATCCCCAACAATAAAGAGTCTGCTTCAATTTAGCAACACGACACTATGCCAGAAGATGGTAGCGGCGGATATCTGGTGCAGCAGTCAATAAACCTTCGAGTTTGGCTGCTGCTGCTTGGAAATGTGGTGAATCTAGATGAGTATTCAGGACTTCATCAGAAGTCCACTCCTCTACAAAAGTAAAGTTTGTTGGATCGTCTTGGTTTTGCAAAAGTTTATACTCGATCGCACCAGCTTCCTGACGGCTTGGCTCAATGAGTTCCAACAGTACAGCTTTTAGTTCTTCTACTTTGTTAGGCAAAGCAATAACACGGGCAACAATGCGAATAGTTTGGTTAGTCATTTGTTATGGGAAATAGGGCATGGAGGAATGGCACTAAGAAAAGCTATAAGCTTTGCCCGAGCTGGTTCCTCTTTCTTGATGAGAGGCAGCAGCCCTCTCGGAATACATTCCCAGCCTCCAGGCTGGGAACGAGGCTACATAAGTCTTTGGGCTTTACAAGCGTGCCATTCGGGCATTGGGCATTGGGGAAAGACCTTCTGCTTCCCTGCTGCTCTGGTGTTAGGGACTTCCAAAGAAAAAAATATTCCAAAACTGACGCAAAAACCTCTGTATTTCTCCTCTCTCTGTGTTCTCTGCGCCTCTGTGGTTCGTTTATTTGCATAATTTATTTCTTGGAAATCCCTTAATATTACATTCATTAAAACATCTGCTGTAAATATTGTTCATAGCCGAGTTGTTCTAGTTTTGCTTGCTTTGCAATTACTGACTCACATAAGGTTTGGCGATATTGTTGCACTCTTTCTAACAATTCTGGTTGGTGAGTTGCGAGGATTTGTACTGCTAGGAGTCCGGCATTTTTGGCATTACCGATCGCTACTGTTGCCACAGGAATACCCACAGGCATCTGTAAAATAGAATACAAAGAATCCACACCTTGTAAGTTACGGGTGGGTATAGGAACACCAATCACAGGGAGTGGAGTTAAAGACGCCACCATTCCCGGCAGATGGGCTGCACCACCGGCACCAGCAATAATTACTTTAATACCGCGTTGGTGTGCAAGTTGAGCATATTGCACCATGCGTTCTGGGGTACGATGAGCAGAAACGATCGCCACTTCGCTTTCAACGCCAAATTCTTGACAAACTGCGATCGCATCTTTCATAGTGGGCAAATCGGAATCGCTGCCCATGATAATACCAACTAGGGGAGTCATAGAATTTTGGATTTTGGATTTTGGACTTCGGCTACGCTCAGTCGAAGGATTTTGGATTAATTGCTGATTGTTTCATCTAAAATCGGATGAGATTTAGCTCTCTTCTCGTCAGTGTGATGACCCAAGCAACACAAAATCCTGTAGATATTATCAATGCTAGAGTGCCTGGTTACAAAGATTTGCAGATGCTCTTGGTTAATCAAGAGGGCATAATTGAGCAAATCTTGCCAATGGGTACAGTCGGGGCGCACAGATGTACATCTGTCATCGATGTAGCAGGCGACTGGATTTCATTGGGTGGGGTTGATTTGCAAATTAACGGTGCATTGGGATTGGCATTTCCTGATTTGACGGCTGAAAATGCCTATAAGCTCCAGAAAATAAGGCAATTTTTGTGGGATGCCGGGGTAGATGGATTTTTACCGACACTTGTGACAACTTCAGTAGAAAAGATTCAGCGATCGCTTGCTGTGATTGCTGATATTATCCTCAGTCCCCAAGCAGGTGCCAAGATTCTCGGAGTACATTTAGAAGGGCCATTTTTGAATTACCAAAAGCGCGGCGCACACCCCGCAGAGTACCTGTTACCCTTAACAATTGACGAGGTAAAGCGGGTTTTGGGTGATTATGCCCACGTTGTAAAAGTCATTACCTTAGCACCAGAATTAGATCCCACTGGCGAAGTAATTCCATATTTGCGTTCCTTGGGGATTACCGTTAGCTTAGGACATTCTCAGGCAACATCTGCCCAAGGGCAACTTGCCTTTGAACTCGGTGCAACGATGGTAACTCATGCCTTCAATGCCATGCCACCATTACATCACCGCGAACCAGGATTATTAGGGGCAGCAATTACCCATCCTGATGTCATGTGTGGTTTTATTGCTGATGGTGAACACGTTTCGCCCACAATGCTGCAAATTTTACTTCGCGCTAGCTATCAAGAAAAAGGACTGTTCCTCGTCAGCGATGCCCTTTCACCTTTGGGTTTACCCGATGGCCTGTATCCTTGGGACAATCGGCAAATTGAAGTTAAAAATGGTACCGCACGACTCGCCGATGGCACCTTATCGGGGACAACTTTACCCCTATTAGTGGGAGTGCAGAATTTGGTGAAGTGGGGGATTTGTGATGTGGAGACTGCTATTTTACTAGCTACCAATGCACCTAGACAAGCCATTGGTTTACCTGGAATTGTCAAGAGTCAATCCGCTAATTTATGGCGCTGGCATTGGGATGAAGTCAACTTAAGGCTAAAAGGGCGGTTTCTAACCGCCTTTACACAGGCAAAACCCGCGTAGGCGGGTTAAAAAACTTTAATGTCTGTTTCAGCCGCTTCAAAAAGTGAGATGTTCTCCATCCAAAGGTAATTGAACTGTAAAAATGCTGCCTTTACCTAATTCGCTTTTTACATTTAATTTCCCTTGATGTGCTTGAATAATAGCTTGAACAAGGGTAAACAGATTTTACATTTATCAGCAATATTTAAACACGGGTTAATTTTTTGTTTATCAATCGTTAAATTGACTTTAACCATAAAAAATGTAACTTATTTTAAGGCTGGAATTACAGCAGGAAAAGATTCCTTTAGTCAGAGGTAATATGATTTTTTCGACCACCACCTTGAATCGTGTCGTTGCTACTTCATTGGTGACAACTTCTGTTGCACTTAGTCCATTTTTTGGTGCGATCGCCCAAGCTGAAACTCTCAACGGGGCAGGAGCAACTTTTCCGGCTCCCCTTTACGAACGGTATGCTCGTGAAGTTAAGAAGAAATATCCAGACTTGAAAATTAACTATCAAGGAATTGGTAGTGGCGGCGGTATTCGTCAAGTCATCAGTGGAACCGTTGACTTTGGTGGTAGTGATGCTGCAATGAAAGATGATGAAATCGCTCAAGTCAAAAACGGTGTAATTTTAGTACCCACAGCAGGTGGTGCTGTTTCTGTTGTTTACAATCTTCCGGGCGTTAATGAACTCAAATTGTCCCGCAAAGTACTACCAGAAATTTTCTCAGGTCAAATTACCAATTGGAATGACTCAAAAATTAAAGCTGATAATCCAGGTGTAAATCTACCAAATCAACCAATTAAGTTTGCTGTTCGTGCCGATGGTAGCGGTACAACTTTCATTTTTACTAATCACTTAAGCGCTACTAGCGGTTATTTTAAAGGCAGAGTTGGAGCTAACACTGCTCCCAAATGGAATCTGCCAAACGTCCTCAAAGGCAAAGGCAATCCAGGGGTAGCTGCAATAGTATCTCGCACTCCCGGTTCTATTGGTTATGTAGAATATGCCTATGCTGTCAAAAATAATCTGAAATCAGCACTGGTACAAAATAAGCGAGGAGAATTTGTTGCTCCTTCTTTAGAATCTGCAAATGCAGCTTTATCAACTGTGACTTTTCCAGAGAACTACCGCGTTTTTGTAGGAGAGCCAGCACAAGGTTATCCGATTGTAGGTCTCACCTGGATGATGGTTTATAAACAGTATGCTAATGCTTCTAAAGCTGATGCTGTCAAAAAATGGATTAATTGGGTACTTAAAGATGGTCAACAATATAACGATGACCTCAACTACACTAAGATTCCATCTGACGTGGCAAATCGGGTACTTCAGACAGTTAATAGCACTGTTAAGCCTTAATTTGTAATCTTACTACTTTCTTCTCCTAGTTAGGATGGGCAAACAGCCCAACCTACTCAATATTGCTCGGTTAAGGATTGTTAGCATTAATCTTAGTAGAAACGCAATATTTCGCATTTCTATTTAAGATTTTAGCTTGGGGGATTTTCTGAACCGAGCAGTATTGTCATCCCATTGGTACTAAAAAAATCTACTGTATTGATTTGTAATGGCAAATTCATCTGAACCCGCCGACCAAAATTCATCACATCATTCAAATCTAGACGATGAAAATCTCAATCTCACAGCTATCGGCGACACAAATCTCCGGTTTGACCAAGGTTTTACACGGCTAGTATACTTTTTTGCCGCGCTCACCGTTGCAGTGTTATTTGTGATGAGTTGGGTAATTTTCTCCGAAGCTCTACCAGCCATTAAGCAGTTTGGACTAGGGTTTTTGTGGGGGAAAGATTGGGATACAGGTAATAAGATTTTTGGGGCACTACCCTATATTTATGGAACTTTGGTAAGTAGTGCGATCGCTATTTTATTAGCTGTCCCAGTGGGAATAGCAGTAGCCTTAGTCACGAGTGAAAATTTCTTAGCTTCATCGCTGCGAACAATCTTAGCATTTGTTGTAGAATTAATTGCAGCAATTCCCAGTGTAATTATTGGTTTGTGGGCAATTTTTGTTTTCATTCCAGTTATAGAACCTCTACAAAAGTGGCTAGCCAGCACTTTTAAATGGATACCACTATTTAATACACAAGACCCTTCTGGCACAAATATGTTGACTGCTGGAATTATTCTCGCCATCATGATTTTGCCCACAATGGCAGCAATCACTCGTGATGTCTTAATGGCTATCCCTAAAGAATTACGTAGCGCATCTATGGCTTTAGGTGGCACCCGTTGGGAAACAATTTTTCGGGTCTTGCTACCAGCTGGATTTTCGGGAATGGTGAGTGCAGCAATGCTCGCATTAGGACGTGCGTTGGGTGAAACAATGGCTGTCACTATGGTCATTGGCAACTCTGCTCAAATCAGTGCTTCTTTACTCGATCCAGGTTATACAATTCCCTCTGTATTAGCTAATGAATTTGCCGAAGCCGAGCCGGGATTGCATATAGGTGCTTTAAGCTATTTGGGATTGATTTTGTTTGGGTTGACTTTAGCTGTAAACATTGGTGCTGTACTATTAGTGAAGTGGGTTGGTAGGAAAAATAAATAATCCTATCTTAGTGTACCTTATGCCAGTCTGCGATAATTTTTCACCCATCTATGTTAACAAAAACCAATTTTATTTCCTAATTTTAGATATGATTGTTTCTCTCAGTTATGACTTACGGATCAAATATGAAATGTAGGGGTAATTCATGAATTACCCCTACTATAAATGAATGATTTCACTGCCTTTGTAGCTAAGTTACGTCAGTGTAGTAAGACGTTTATTAAGAGAAATTTGTAAAACTTATGAGTGGTTACATCCAGTCAAAAACTGATGAATCTCTGGCGAGAGAATTATGTAGTCCTCTGCCTACAGAACGAGTAATATTTACTTACGCAATGAATGGGATCGCCTTTGGTTTGACAGGTCTAGCACTCATTCCTTTATTATCAATTTTGTGGGAAATTATCGTCCGGGGAATATCTGGATTGAAATCAGATATGTTTGTCAAAGCAGTGATTGACAATGGCTTTGGCAATGCTATTCTAGGAACCATAATCATGGTAGTAATTGGTGCTATTTTGAGCATTCCCACAGGGATAATGACAGGAATCTTCTTGGCAGAATTTGGTCAAACCAACCCAATTGCTGGATTTGTTCGTTTTATTAGTAGTATTTTGACAGGTGTACCTTCAATTGTTGTAGGTATATTCGCTTACGGTATAATCGTTTTGCTCACTAAAGGATTTAGTGCGATCGCAGGTGGTTTTGCTTTAGGCGTGATTATGCTACCAGTGATTATATTAACAACAGAAGAATCCTTAAAACTTATTCCCATATCTCAACGCCTCGCCTCCACTGCGTTGGGGGGAACTCGCTTCCAAACTACTTTTCGTATTGTTGTAACTGCTGCAATCCCCGGAATTACTACAGGGATTTTATTAGCTGTAGCTCGTGCTGCCGGTGAAACAGCACCCTTAATTTTTACTGCTTTATTTAGTCTAGATTGGTCAGAAGGATTGTTAAGTCCAACAGCTTCCTTACCAGTATTGATTTTTAACCTCTACAACGACCCCGACCCCGAAAGAAACCAATTAGTATGGACTACTGCTATAGTTCTACTCAGCTTAATTCTATCTGTCAGTATTCTCTCTCGCTTAGTTATTAGGCAGAGAAGAATCAAGTAAAGATAAATTTTTGTTTTGTTTCGCACCTTGAGAAAGCATGAGTAACCTAATTCCAGCTATCAAAGTTAAAAATATCAGCTTTTACTATGGCACAACAAAGGCGATCGAAGGGGTGTCAATGGATATTTGTCAGAATCAAGTAACCGCAATTATTGGCCCTAGTGGTTGTGGTAAATCTACCTTCATCAAAGTTCTTAATCGCATTAGCGAATTAGAAGGGCCAGTGAAAGTTGAAGGAGATGTAGAATTTTTTGGTCAGAATATTTATGCTTCTCGTGTCAACATCAATCGGTTACGCCGCCAAATTGGTATGGTGTTCCAAAAACCGAATCCTTTTCCCATCAGCATTTACGAAAATGTTGCCTACGGTATGAGAATAGCAGGCAGGTATTCAAAATTAAAATTAGATGAAATTGTTGAATCTGCACTTCACAGCGCTGCTCTTTGGAATGAAGTGAAAGATAAGCTGGATAAATCAGCTTTAGGGCTTTCTGGTGGTCAACAACAAAGATTATGTATTGCCCGTGCTTTAGCAGTCAAGCCGAAAGTTCTCCTAATGGATGAGCCTTGCTCGGCTCTTGACCCCATTGCTACCATGAAAGTTGAAGAACTGCTCCATAGTTTGCGCTCTGAGTTGACAATTGCGATCGTTACCCACAATATGCAGCAAGCCGCTCGCGTCTCTGATTTTACGGCTTTCTTTAGCACCGATGAAAGTCGGATTGGTCAAATGGTTGAATTTGGCGCTACAGAGCAAATCTTTAACAATCCACTAGACCCCCGTACCCGCGACTACATTTCAGGGCGTTTCGGTTAAGGTATGTCGTAGCGTGACTTAATGATTTTTGTCAAACCATCTAGCGCCAGAGGATACTCGTAAAATTGGGGTTAAAAAAATTACAATCATGCTGGCTGAAAGCCCCAAAGTGAACCCTCAAAACCCAAAAAGTTTTGAGGTTAAACATAATAAAAAGTCTGTAAAAGATAAATTTTGAGACAAAATCTGAATATAAATATCTAATACCAGGTTATCTGCTGCTTGACTACTATATAACTACGTAATTTCCATGAATATACCCTTTTGGGGGTAACATAGTGAAACAGCAACGCTGATTTGTACTACTTATTTAGTCAAATTTTGTTTCACACGTTTTGGGAATATGAGTAAACTAATTCCAGCCATCAGAGTCAAAAACTTCAGCTTCTATTACGACACTCAAGAGATAGTTGAAGGCGTGTCAATGGATATTTACCAAAACCAAGTCACGGCAATTATTGGTTCTAGTGGTTGTGGCAAGTCTACTTTTCTTAAATCGTTAAATCGCATGAGTGAACTAGAAGGAGAAGTAAGGGTTGAAGGAAAAGTAGAATTTTTTGGACAGAGTATTTATGAGCGTCGTGTCAACATCAGTCGCTTACGTCGCCAAGTAAGTATGGTTTTTCCGAAGCCAAATCTTTTCCCCATGAGCGTTTACGATAATGTTGCTTATGGGGTGAAGTTAGTTGGATGGCATCCGAAAGCAGAATTAGATGGAATTGTTGAATCTGCCCTCAAAGCTGCTGAACTTTGGGATGAAGTGAAAAATAAGCTGCACAAGTCCGCTTTAGAGCTTTCTGGGGGTCAACAACAAAGATTATGTATTGCCCGTGCTTTAGCAGTCAAACCGAAAGTTCTGTTAATGGATGAACCTTGTTCAGGTCTTGATCCTATAGGTAGCATGAAGATTGAGAATCTGATCAATAATTTGCGCTCTGAGTTGACAATTGTGATTGTTACTCACAATATGCAGCAAGTTACTCGCTTATCTGATTTTACGGCTTTCTTTTATAGTAATGAAAATCGCATTACTCAAATGGTTGAATTTGGTACTACAAATAAAATCTTTACTAACCCCGTGGATTCTCGCACCCGCGACTACGTTTACGCCCGTGTCAGTTGAAGTATGAAGTGTTTCTTAAATTACAAGTAGGTGGGTGTGATTAACCATCAATAATCTTTAAAGAATCCAAAAAAATTATGTTAAAGAATCAGTTTCAAAGCTACCAAGTTGAAATATGCTATTCCAAGTTTGGAACACCATATTTCAAGTAAACTAGGCTTGCAACACCAAATCAGATGCCGTGAGAGTTGGCGCACCAGTTAGAGTCGCAAATAGACCGCCACTGCCAAAACCCGCCGCACTGCCATTTTTGTTGTAGAACAATTGCCCACTCAAAGGGTCGTAGACAATTTTCGCCGTGCTAGTCGCTGCTTGATTAGTGACTTGAAAATCACTCTTGTTACTAAAACCTATTCCCGCAACAGAGGTAATTGCACCAAAGGTCGTCTTATCCAATAAAATCTTGTCACCTTGGCAACTGTTGAAGTCACTAATGGTATCGACACCAATAGCACAACTGTTAAAAGCCGCATTGGTATTGTAAAGGAAACTGTCAGCACCGGCACCGCCAACCAGAATATCATTACCCGCACCACCAATCAGGGTATCATTGCCATTACCGCCTCTGAGGAGGTCATTGCCACTCAAGCCATTAATTATGTCATTACCCCCTTGACCATTAATCACATCATTGGAGTTGTCAAAACCTTTGATGTTATTATTTAAGTCATTGAGGAAGGTGACAGTGTTTTTGTTGAAAATGCTAGTTTGAGTGGAGTTGGCATTAATGACATCAAAGCTGTCGGTGATGCTGGTTTGCCCATCAAACAAAATATTGCCAATTGCAGGTCTTGAAGAAGTTGCTGGCAGGTTATCTAGGTTTTCTAAGAGGAAGTTTTGCAGAGTGACTTTGGTGTTAGCCACATTTTCAAAGGTGACTTCTAAGTTGTTGCCATTTGGAGTTAGTAGCAGATTTCGGGCAGTTAATCCGGCTCCGGTAAATTCCAGGGTATCAACGTTGGCAATTACTGTTGTTGATGGGTTTGAACCTTTACCTATACCACTAAAGTCGGTGATGGTGTCATTGCCTTCTCCTGGGCGAAACACAAATTTATCTTGACCACCGTTGCCTGTGAGTGTATCATTACCAGCTAACCCGTTGATGATGTTGTTGCCAATTGTGCCTACAAGGGTATCTGCGCCAGGGGTTCCTGTGAGGTTAATGGTGCTGCCACTGCCTATATTCTTGCTGCCAAACAGCACGTAGCTCTGCCCGGATAAGGAGCCGTTGGGCGAGGCATTAATTGCCCCAATAATCAGGTCGTCGATGCCGTCGCCGTTGATGTCTCCCGCACTGCTGACAGAGTAGCCTACCCTGTCATTTTCATTGATGCCGTTGATGGCAAAGCCGTTAGTGCCGTTGAGCGTGGAGAGGTTGAATTGGGCACCAAAACCTCCCTTACTGCCAAACACCACGTAGCTCTGCCCTGAATAGCGGGCGTTGGGGGAGGCAAAGGGTGCCCCGATAATCAGGTCATCTATGCCGTCGCCGTTGATGTCTCCCGCACTGCTGACAGAACCGCCTGCCCTGTCATTTTCATTGATGCCATTGATGGCAAAACCGTTAGTGCCGTTGAGGGTGGAGAGGTTGAATTGGGAATCAAAACCTCCCTTACTGCCAAACACCACGTAGCTCTGCCCTGATTGGAAGCCGTTGGGGGAGGCAAAGCGTGCCCCGATAATCAGGTCATCTATGCCGTCGCCGTTGATGTCTCCCACACTGTTGACAGACCTGCCTGAGTAGTCACCTCGATTGATGCCGTTGATGGCAAAACCGTTAGTGCCATTGAGGGTGGAGAGGTTGAATTGGGAATCAAAACCCCCCTTGCTGCCAAACACCACATAGCTCTGCCCTGATTGGAAGCCCTTGGGGGAGGCAGTATATGCCCCGATAATCAGGTCGTCAATGCCGTCGCCGTTGATGTCTCCCGCACTGCTGACAGAACCGCCTGACAAGTCACCTGTATTGCCGTTGATGGCAAAGCCATTAGTGCCGTTGAGGGTGGAGAGGTTGAAACTGGAATCAAAACCCCCCTTGCTGCCAAACACCACGTAGCTCTGTCCTGAATAGTGGCCATTGGGGGAGGCAGTCTCTGCGCCGATAATCAGGTCATCTATGCCGTCGCCGTTGATGTCTCCCGCACTGCTGACAGAAAAGCCTGACCAGTCACCTGTATTGATGCCGTTGATGGCAAAGCCATTAGTGCCGTTGAGAGTGCAGAGGTTGAGTTGAGGACTAAAACCGCCCTTGCTGCCAAACACCACGTAGCTCTGCCCTGAGTTGAAGCCGTTGGGGGAGGCACCTGATGCCCCAATAATCAGGTCGTCGATGCCATCACCGTTGATGTCTCCCGCACTGCTGACAGACCTGCCTAAAAAATCATTTGCATTGATGCCGTTGATGGCAAAGCCGTTAGTGCCGTTGAGGGTGGAGAGGTTAAATTGGGCATCAAAACCGCCCTTGCTACCAAACACCACATAGCTCTGCCCAGATTGGAAGCCATTGGGGGAGGCACCAAGTGCCCCAATAATCAGGTCGTCGATGCCGTCGCCGTTGATGTCTCCCGCACTGCTGACAGAACCGCCTGACAAGTCACCTGTATTGATGCCGTTGATGGTAAAGCCGTTAGTGCCGTTGAGATCCGAAAGGTTAAAAGTTGAATTTGCCATCATTTCTCCGGTGTTAGTTTTTATGAGTTATTTGTCGTTAGTCATTAGCAAAGACACTAGCCCCGCAGGTGGAGAGGGGATTAAGGGGTGGGGTGTTAGGGAGTTTTGCAAGATATCTAGAGAGTCTCGCGTTTTGCCAGATATTGGTACATCTGCCAACGGGCATCTACCTCAGCTTGCGCTTGTTCTAACAAGTGCTTGGCTACATCGGGTTTACTCTTAGTGAGCATTTTGAAGCGATTTTCCTGATACATCGAATGTTCTACAGATTGCGTAGGCGATCGCATATCCAATTGCAAAGGATTTTTACCCTGTTTGAGCAACTCTGGATTATGCCGATACAACAACCAACGACCTGATTCTACCAAAGTTTTTTGATGATTCATCCCTGTGGTCATATCAATGCCGTGGGCGATACAATGGCTGTAAGCAATAATCAGTGATGGGCCATCATAAGCTTCTGCTTCCAAAAATGCCTTGAGGGTATGTTCATCTCTAGCACCAAGGGCTACACTCGCTACGTAGACATTTCCGTAGGTCATGGCAATCATACCCAAGTCTTTTTTAGGTGCAGGTTTACCACTGGCGGCATATTTAGCAACTGCTGCTCTTGGCGTAGCTTTGGAAGATTGACCGCCTGTATTAGAATACACTTCTGTATCCATTACCAAGATGTTGACATTTCGACCACTGGCGATTACATGATCGATACCGCCAAAATCAATATCATAAGCCCAGCCGTCACCGCCAACAATCCAGACGCTTTTTTTCACCAAGTAATCTGCAAGGGATTTGAGATTTTGAATTTGAGATTTGAGATTGGGATTGAGTGTTAGGATTTGATCTAACTTCTGCTGCAACAGTTCTATCCTTTCGCGCTGTTCCCAAATGTCAGCCTCAGATTTTTGTTCAGCTTTCAGGATTGACTCAACTAAATTAGGTGGAATTATTGATTGTTGAATTTCCCCATTCCCTACTCCCCACTCCCCACTCCCCAATTTTTGCAACAATTCTGCCGCAAACTCAGCTTGTTTATCGAGGGAGAGGCGGAAGCCAAAACCAAATTCGGCGTTATCTTCAAATAGATTATTAGACCACGCTGGGCCGCGTCCTTGGGCGTTGGTTGTCCAAGGAGTTGTGGGGAGATTTCCCCCATAAATTGAGGAGCAACCTGTAGCGTTGGCGATGACGGCGCGATCGCCAAACAATTGTGTTAATAATTTTAAATAAGGCGTCTCACCACAACCTGCACAAGCACCGGAGAATTCAAATAAAGGTTCTTGGAGTTGTTGTTGGCGAATCTGATTTAATTTTAGCGATCGCCTGTCAGGATTGGGCAAACTTAAGAAGAAATCCCAGTTTTTCCGTTCTTGTTCCCGTAATGGCAACTGCTGTGCCATATTAATCGCTTTCCGCAATGGCTCAGATTTATTTTTAGCAGGGCAGATATTTACACAAATAGTACATCCTGTGCAGTCTTCTGGGGCAACTTGAATGGTAAATTTTTGATTGGCAAAGTCTTTATCTTTTGCACTAGTTGACTTAAAGGTTGCCGGTGCATTGACTAACTCATCCCCTTGATAAGCCTTGGCGCGAATGGCACTGTGGGGACAAACCATCACACACTTACCACATTGAACGCAGACATCTGCCTCCCACACAGGTATCTCTTCGGCAACGTTACGTTTTTCCCACTTGGCAGTACCGACAGGAAAGGTGCCATCAACTGGTAATGTGCTGACAGATAAGTCATCACCTTCCCATATCATGATTTTGCCTAGAACTTCCCGCACAAATTCGGGAGCAGAGTTAAATGAGGAGTTAGGAGTTAGGAGTGAGGAGTGAGGAGTGAGAATTGTTTGTGGTACATCTACTTTATGCAAGTTGTCTAAGGTGTTGTCTACAGCTTGCAGGTTCATGCGGACAACTTCTACGCCTTTTTTACCATAAGTCTTGTCAATAGCTTGTTTGATTTTAGCGATCGCTTCTTCCTGTGGCAAGACACCCGCTAAGGCAAAGAAGCATACTTGCATAATGGTGTTAATTCTTCCACCCATGCCACTGTCGCGGGCAACCTGGCTAGCATTGATTACGTATAACTTCAAATGCTTCTCAATAATTTGCTGCTGCACCTTCACCGGCAGATATTCCCAGACGGTATCTGCATTGTATGGACTGTTAAGCAACAAAGTCGCCCCAGGAATAGCAGCCTTCAAAATATCTATGCGTTCTAGAAATCCCCAGTGATGACAACCAATAAAGTTGGCTTGGTCAATCAAGTAAGTAGAGCGAATTGGTTTTGGCCCAAAACGTAGGTGAGAGACGGTTATTGAGCCAGATTTTTTGGAATCATAGACAAAGTAGCCTTGGGCGTAATTATCGGTTTCTTCACCAATAATCTTGATAGAATTTTTATTCGCCCCAACAGTGCCATCAGCACCCAACCCATAGAACATTGCCCTAACAACATTGTCCGATTCTGTAGAGAAATTAGGGTCAAAGCTTAGAGAAGTGTAAGTAACATCGTCATTAATACCGATAGTAAAATGCTTCTTCGGCTGGCTTTGCGCGAGATTATCGAAGATACCCTTCACCATCGCCGGCGTAAATTCTTTAGAAGAAAGACCATAACGACCACCGATGATTTTAGGCAGAGGGGAAAGAGGTAATTTTTCATTCTCTCCATGCCCCATTCCCCATACTTCATGGATAGCAGCCACGACATCTAAATACAACGGTTCCCCGGCGCTACCGGCTTCTTTGGTGCGGTCAAGAACTGCGATCGCTTTTACACTAGTTGGCAATGCTGCAACAAACCTTTGGACATCAAAGGGGCGGTAAAGTCTGACTTTCACTACACCAAGTTTTTCACCACGGGCGTTAAGATAATCTACCGTTTCTTCGACGGTTTCACAGCCTGAACCCATAAGAACGATAACGCGATCGGCATCCTTAGCACCATAATATTCATAGACTTGGTAACGTCTTCCCGTGCGTTCTCCAAATTCATCCATGATGCGCTGGACAATTTCTGGACAGGCGTTGTAGTAAAGGTTAGCGCCTTCACGTCCTTGGAAGTAGACATCGGGGTTTTGGGCAGTACCGCGCAATACGGGACGATCTGGGGTGAGGGCACGGCTGCGGTGGGCGAGTATTAGGCGATCGTGGATGAGCGATCGCAAATCATCATCTGAAAGCAATTTTACCTTCTGCACTTCATGTGATGTGCGGAAGCCGTCAAAGAAGTGCATAAAGGAGACTCGCGTCTCTAGGGTAGCAGCATGAGCGATGAGAGCAAAATCTTGACTTTCCTGCACCGAAGCCGAACACAGCAGGGCAAAACCAGTAGCACGAGCTGCCATCACATCGCTATGATCGCCAAAAATTGATAACGCATGGGTAGCCAAAGAACGGGCGGCAACGTGAACCACAGCGCTAGTCAACTCACCAGCAATTTTGTAGAAGTTGGGGATCATTAACAATAATCCCTGAGATGCCGTGAAGGTGGTACTCAGGGAACCTGTTTGTAATGCCCCATGCACAGCACCAGCCGCTCCCCCTTCGCTTTGCATCTGCACGACGCTGGGAATAGTACCCCAGAGGTTGGGACGACTTTCTGCTGACCAAGCATCTGCCCATTCACCCATCGCTGAAGAGGGGGTGATAGGATAAATGGCAATGACTTCATTTAATTTGTAAGCAACACGGGCGACAGCCTCATTGCCATCAATGGTTGCAAAGGTTTTGTTCATAAGATGATTTTTGTCCCCGCCTCTAAGCTGGATGATCAGAAGGTGTGAGTAGAAGAATTACAAATAACCAAAATTAGAAAGTGAGCGTATTGTATGCGTTAAAGATTTAGCGGTAGGATTTACTCCGCGATCAAAGGATAATTTATCTTTCAACAAATACTGCATCTATTAATATCTCATCTGCAATCCTGCATCTATTAATATGTATTAATAATGTACTCAACCGCCAAAGTGTGTGGTTGATAAGACTTTAAAGTGATTTATTCTTTTTTCTGGGGTATGGGGTCGGGAATCTCTGATATATTTTACTTAACTGTAAGAAGTCTTTTAGAAAACAATCCGCTTGGGTTAAGAAAAATAGTAGGTTGGTTTGAGCAATAGCGAAACCTAACAAATGGTTGATCATGTTGGGTTTCGTTCCTCAAACAAACCTACACTAGTTTTAGTTTTGAGCCTTAACCAAAGCGTATTGATTTAGAAAGTCAAAATAAAATTACTGTAGGACAAACAAGATGAGCAGTAGTTTATTATGTCCATCCTAATTAGGGAGTTCCAAGAAAAAAATTATCCAATCTTGTGGGGTGGGCAACATGAGCGCCTTTGATTACTGGGCGGGCGAGACGCCCACCCCACAATAAATAGTTGGATATTTTTTTATTTGGAAGTCCCTTAAGAGGATGTTTTATAAGTCCTCTAGTCGGTAGCAAAACATTTAGATCCCCCTAAATCCCCCGCTCAATTGGGGGAATTTGATTCCAGTTCCCCCCAATTGAGCGGGGGATCAACAAGTCCCTAAAATCACAGCCAACCACTTTTAAAACAACCTCTAAGATTTACTAACAAAATTCAAAACTAATTTTCTATTCAAATATGAGTTCTTTTTTACTTTCTCTGGTAGCAATCTCAGTAATTGGTAGTATTAATCCTAATGGCTTTGCAGTGCAAATTTATCTACTGAGTACACCGAAGCCTGTTATCCGTGCATTAGCTTTTACACTTGGGGAATATGTTGGACTTTTGATTTCAGGACTGTTAATTGCTTGGGGTATGAGACAAGTAATTCAAGAAGTTCTAAATTCTGTTGGCGAGAGTATTTATGGATTACAATTCTTTGCCGGAATCGGACTATTGATTGTAGGATGTAACGCACCAAAAATTTTTAACGCTTCTACAAAAACCTTACACCCTCATTCACTCAAGCCACTGCACACTTTTCTCTTAGGTTTTACTATTGTCGCTGTGGAAACTCCAACTGCATTACCTCATATTGCTGCCCTCAAGCAAATGAATGATGCCCATCTTTCAATCCCAATATTTATATTAATTTGGGCATTATACGATTTGATTTTTATCTTTCCATTATTAATGATAGTTGCTGTCTATCTGGTATTAAATGACAAGTCTATTAGTTATTTAGAAGGATTTTATTATCGAATAAATCGTTGGTTGAGCAAAAGTTTACCCTTTCTTTTGAGTGGAATTGGCGTTTTCTTTATTGTCAACAGTCTCATTCAGTTTTTTAGTTAGATATTTTTTGTCGCAGTATAATTTATCGAATATAATTCAGGAGTCAGGAGCCAGAATTCAGAATGAATTTTGACCGAAAAAGCGGATAGCGTAGCGTCTCCGGCTCCGCTTCTGAATTCTTCTTCAATTCACTTTTTTGCATTGCCACCATAAAGTTTAACCAAAGGTAAACCTCTATTGGGAATACTACTAAGAAAAAGCTGCTTGATATCGTTCGATTTATATGATAAAAAACAACTCAAGACTGCAATCATGGTTGATATCAATACTAAACTTAGGTGAACACCTATGGAGATAAAAACCAATGTTAACAATGCAAAGATAACAATGCAAATATTAGCAAAATTTTGTACCTTTTCTAGAAAAACTAGAGAATTACGACAACTTGGACAATGCTTTGTATGTCTATGCCATCGCTCATATAGTTGCTCATCACTCAATTGTTTAACACTTCCTTCTACACACCCTTGCCATGAAGGACTACCCCCAGCAAATTCGTCTAGCCATTTTCTGAAAGTTATAATACCCACGTCAGAGGGAGAAGGCATAAAGTATGCCCTTTGCCATTTTTTATCTAATGATGACTGATTCACTTCCTGAGAATGCATAGCTGATAAATCTTGGTCACTTAGCTTGTATGTAGATAAGTGCTGTAACCCAGTTTGTAAATCCTTTGGGAGCATCTCATCCCAAAAATTTCTTTTAACTGAACTTCCATCAGAAATAAACTTGCCAATGTATCTACAGTAACCTGGTTGTGTAGGAACAAAATACAACTGAAAAATAATAGTTTTGCCGTTGGGATAACGATATATAGTAGTATTACTAGAGGGTGGAGTAAACTTTCGCATCGCCTCCATATCTTTGTTGAAGAGATTGTAGCCTTGATGTTTGAGAGTAAAACCTTCTTGAGCAGATATTTCTCCAACAGATTCAAAATATTCCATAGGCACAGCTGTTTTAGGTGAAAAAACACCTATTCCTTCATGAAGAAATTCTGCATGAGAAGGATCAAAAGTACTTTCAAGAGACACGGTGTAACCAACTGGAACTTCTGTCATGTGCCAGGAGGTGGCAGATATATCTAGTTCTGACTCAGGTATGGTAGCTGGCTGCTTTGAGTTACAATCTTCAAAAGCTGTTAAACTATCATCTGGCCATACCCAAAGCAATTCTTGGATAACTTGTGTAGGATATGTTGTAACTCTTGATCTGAAACTATCACAAGCAGTTACTTCTGCTTGGCTACCAGCCAACATGGGAATTTTAGTGCATTTCCCTTCACCGTTAAAACACCAACCGTGATGTCTACACATTAAGTTTCCATCTTCAGTGATGGTTCCCATAGATAGTCGCGCCAACTTATGAGGACAAACATCATCCATTACTATCCACTTTTGATTTTTGTCTCTCCAAATCACCAGTTTTTTCCCTAGAAGAGTGATAGAAGTGAGATTCAAAATATCTAAGTAGCTTAAAGGAATAATAGGATACCACTGTTTAGTCCAGGAAAATTGAGTTGTCATAACCAGAGCTAGAAACCTAATTTATACGACTATATTAGTACAGCAAGCCGTTGAACGATTGATTTTTGCTGAATGAATTGAAGGCGTAGGTGTAGCCCGTCGTAGACATCGCTTGCTAATGGCTCAACGATACGTCAAAATGAATGCACGATGTACTGAAATGAGAAAGCAATCACACTAACGCGGTAATACACCCTACAGCAGTTTGGTATATAACTTAAGGTGCCTACTTGGTTGCTTGTTGTATAGAATCTGTGCCATCGGTCTTCAACTGACCATCTTCCATATAAATGATGCGATCGGCAATATCGAGGATGCGGTTGTCGTGGGTAACTAGCAAAATTGTACAACCTTGTTCTTTAGACTTGTCCGAAAATTTAAAAAGCAGTCTGTGTCTGCCTTAGAGATGGTTTCAGTAAAAGCCAGGGTCAACGTAATAATGAGGGCTAGAGACAATTAGTGATAGTATAGCCCAGAAAAATCTTGATAATTAATTCATCAGCCACCTACTTTTAAACATGAGGATAAAGCTGGCAAAACCAATGAACCAATTCTTAATCTCACTAAACCACAAATAGTGAAAATTACTTGCTCATATCTATGAGGATGAAGGCGATATCTTTCTGCCGCTATCCGAAAAACCTTGATAGTTCTAATTATATATTCAACAAAAAACGGAAAACCAGACAAATTGCTCAGAGCAACTTGCTAAAGATCGGTAAAGTTCCGCCACAGTCTACTAGATGTCACTACATTTTTAATGAAGTTTAGCTATACTTATTGCTACGTGTGTTAATCTGAAGTCCTGACACTACGTTGCTATTTTTTGGTTTCTGTATCTAGCCTATTATTATTAAACTGACATTAAATGTTGAGAGATTGAATTATGAAATCCTCTTCTATCATCTTAGTCATTGTGATTAGCACACTCGCTCTCCCCCACAGGGCAGATGCCAACCAAGAGAATGTTCCCATGACAACAGGCAATCGCAATCAAGCTGAAGTTTTATTGACACAACCAGCCACGATTAACACTACATGGAATAACTTTATTGGACAGACTAATAATCCAAAACAAACTGCTGAATCAATTTTGCTAGTGCGGGAGCAAGAATGCCCGAAGATTAGCCCCCTTGACTTGCTCAAGAATCCAGAGGCTTTCTTTAAGCAATGTCAGAACCCAACAAATACCCAAAGCTCTCAAAGTTATGAGCCAATTGAGTATCTCAAGGTTCCTAAACTCGATTCTGGTATTAGTGTGACAGTTACTAAGTTTTGATATTGGAACTTTTTTAACAAGAAGGAAATAACTAATTCTTGGTAGTGTAATTTATCTAGATAATTTACGCGAAAATATGGATGAAATATTTATGCTCGCTGCTTTAGCTCAAAGCAGAAAAGCTTTACCGGAATGTTTGCCTAACCCACCAGTCGGCTGTGTAATTACAGATGCCCAAAAGATAGTGGCTCAAGGATACACCCAAGCAGCGGGAAAACACCATGCTGAGGCTGACGCACTTCAACAGATTCAAGGACAAGCTTTCAACTTCTTGAAAATATATGTAACTCTTGAACCTTGTTCTTTTCATGGACGCACACCTGCTTGTGCCTTAGCGATCGCTGAAGATAGTCGGATACATGAAATATATGTATCTATACTTGATCCAGACCTCCGCAATAATGGTCAAGGATTAGATATTCTCAGAAAAGCCGGAAAAACAGTTAATGTCGGGTTATGCGCCAATGAGGTGAATGCTTTTCTTAACCAATATCTGCTAAAGTAATGGTTAAAGAGTTAGCTTAAAACTTCAAATAGTACCATTTTCCCGAAAATCTTTGCTAGAAGTCAATCATTTGCATAGATGTGCTTTCGTGTCAACTTAAGGTGGAAGAGAGTCAGCGATAAAGTTGTGAGATGTTGCTTCTTTAAGAGTCCTTAAGAATCTCAGATGATTTCCGACTTATTCCAGAACTTAAGAATGTTGTTGGATCAACTACCTACTCCTAAAGGTAAATATTTTCGTTTCAATTAGGATATTAGTGGCGATCGCGGGCGTTCCTGTCTTGCCAAGTATTATCCTTGGTGTTAATGTTACCACTGTCACTACTTTTAATTCAGAAAATGTATCCAGGAGTAATTACATTGATAATACCGTATTTAATGCAGATGTCTTCGTGCAGTATGACACCAGCGCAATTGTCGCAGATACCCGCCTATTTGTCATCCTAAATCCCTAACTACAAGTATTTTACCAGAATCCTAAAGAAAGCTGTTCTTGAGCAAGGGAGCAGGAAAAGTGCTTTTTTTTGATGTTTAGCGATCGCCCACTGCGTACACAGCTTGATATGATTAGATGATCTAGCAAAAAATTAGAGGGAGAAAATGGACATTTTATATTTAATCAATTTCCATTGAATCAGAATTACATGGAAGTAGAATCAGACTATTGAAATTTCCACAAAATAAATATTCTGTGGTTTACTAATTCAGAATTATGTTGTCATTTGCTATTGGTTATTTTTCTTTGAGTTCAGGAAATTTTTGGTTAGTCAAGTTTTCGTTTTTCCTAGTAAATATATTGGATAACTAAAGTAAATATAATTGTGTTTGAAAATCTGCAAAAATCCAGGAGAAAGAAGTGTAATTACTTCCAAAGATATGCTGATGAGCCTTGAGGTAATTGATTTGTCACTGGTGATGATGTTAGTATTAAGGGGTGGGTTGATTTTGGGTTTATTATCTCCAACAATTGACTTGTAATGTATCATAGACCAGAATTCATCAGTATTGCCAATTGATTAGCAGTGTGAAATGGCTATGGGTCTGAATATCTAGACTTGATACCAATAAATTGATGACGTTACAGAGGAGCAAATAACCATGAGCAGCTTAACATCTCCACATACCGAAGTTCAAAAAACGAAGAAAAAAAGTTTAGTCGCAGATAAAAAGCCTCGAGCTACAGATGATATTGTGCGTAGTTATCTGCAAGAGATCGGGCGTGTAGATTTGTTGACTCGCGAACAAGAGGTTATTTTTGCCCAACAGGTGCAGCAGATGATGAATTTACTCGCTGCTAAGGAAGAATTGGCTGTGAAATTAAACCACGAACCGACGCTGCAAGAATGGGCAGATCGGGTTGAGTCAAGTGTTGAGATGCTAAAGCAACAGCTAAGTCAAGGACACCAAGCCAAGCAGAAAATGATTCAGGCTAATCTCCGCTTAGTGGTAGCAGTGGCGAAGAAATACCAGCACCGCAACCTGGAATTCATGGATTTAATTCAAGAAGGTACTTTGGGTTTAGAGCGAGGGGTGGATAAATTTGATCCCGCTCTTGGTTATAAGTTTTCTACCTACGCTTACTGGTGGATTCGTCAAGGAATCACACGAGCGATCGCTCAACAAGGACGTACAATTCGTTTACCGATCCACGTCTTTGAGAAACTGAACAAAATTAAGCGGGTGCAACGAGAATTATCTCAACAGTTAGGTCGCGTTCCCACTACTGCTGAAATTGCCACTGCGTTATCTTTGACACCCAGCCAAGTTAGAGAGTGTTTGTACTTGGCCCGTCAACCCTTCTCCTTAGAAGCGCGAGTTGGTGAACAACAAGATACAGAGTTGCAGGACATACTGGAGGATGATGGACCTTCTCCCGAAGACTATGCTGTTGAAGAATCTCTCCACCAAGATTTACAAGACTTGTTGGCAAAGTTGTCTCCCCAGCAGCGAGAAATATTAACCTTGCGCTTTGGTCTAACTGATGGCTATGAACTTTCTTTAGCACAGATTGGCGATCGCATGGGCATTAGTCGAGAACGAGTGCGTCAGATAGAGCAAAAAGCTCTTAGTCTCCTCCGTCGCCAAAAGGAACAAGTACGTAGTTATCTCGCTAGCTGAGGTTATTTTTTGATAATGTCGGGCAATTCAACTCAGGAAGTCACCATGATGACTGTATAAAATTCAGTCATTTTGGGCGAAAATAAACTTAAGTAATCTTTCTCCCAGATTTGATATGAGTACATCAAAGACAGTGCAACAATTACAGGCACAATGGGTGACTTCTGAAAACTTCCGGCGTTATGGACAGGTGATTTTTGCAAGTCTTGATGGCAAAGTTTATGATGGGGAAGATGCCCAGTTAAACCTGCAAAACGGGATTCCACGATTTTATGTTATGCGGTTGGAGAAGAGAGGGCGAAAGTTTCACAAAATTACTCGCCATCAGGAATGCACTCAATGTCTGGGTTCTTTAGAAGGTAAGGATTGGTTAATTGCAGTTTGTCCTCCTGATAATGATGTGAATGAACCAGCATTAGAGGGTATTGCTGCTTTCCGCATTCCGGGCAATTGTTTTATCAAGCTACATGAGGGTACTTGGCACGCTGGACCCCATTTTGATCATACATCTGTGGATTTTTATAATTTGGAACTAGCTGATACAAATGTGGTGGATCATTTCACCCATGATTTTCTCAAGAGTCATCAATTAGAGTTTGAGATGGTTTAGGTGAGATTGGGTTATCCAAATCCCTTTGTCATTGGGCAATATGAGTCAAGTCGCTTCTCTACGAGACGCTGCGCGAACGCTCCAATTAAAAATTAAAAATTATTAATTAAAAATTGCAAAATGATTAATAAAACCCCGAAATAACCTATCTTGCTAAAAGCACCCTAGGGCGTGTTTTCAAAGTCTTAGATCCCCCCAACCCCCCTTAAAAAAGGCTTGCTCAAAATCCCTTAAAGTCCCCCTTTTTTAAGGGGAGCCACTGCGCCCTTGCAGTTTCCCGACTTGTTCGCGTAGCGTCTCCCCCTGGGAGAAGCACGTGGCGTGGATTTAGGGGGATCTAAAAAATTAGGAGGCAAACGAGTAGTTTGAAAACACACCCTAGTCCATAGCCTATGGCAATTTATCGTAAATTCAAGGGTTTAAGACCCCAACCATTACACGTAATATCAGTTGAGTTGGGGTTTAAATCCCCGACTCCAACTGTCTTTAATTTTGAAGTAATGAGTAATACCCATTACTCATTACTTATTACTCATTACTCATTTATTTAATTTATTCATTGATGCTCCTTGATCGGCAACAATTACATACAGCTAATATCAGGTATTCTCACGCATATTATATTATTCAGTTTGTTCTATAGTCTCATTTTTCGTAGTATTGAGAATGTGACAAAATGGGATTAAAAAAAATTACTTGTCTAAATACCGATTAGAGTTTATAGTTGTACGGTGTTTCCCTTTGAACTTTCTCGGCAAGTTTATACCATGATTTCTTATCGCAAATTACAGAAGTTTTTTGCAGGTTTTTCTTTATCTATATTACTAGTAGCTGATTTAGTAATCATACAAAAAGCTCCTCCAGCTTTCGCCGAAACTGTAAATTCATCTATCGGTAGTGGTGTGACATTCAGTTGCAATGATAGTGAAGCGACAATCAAAGCCAAAAATGGGTCTAGAGTAGTTAATGGAGCAACAAGCTTTTACATTGGTTATCAGCAATTCTCAAATAACAAAAACCCTATAACTATCCGCTTCAATAATGGCATAAAAACATGGTGCCGTACTGATTACGAAACAACCAACGACGATGGTACAGGTTACGGATTGTATTGGGATGGGGGCAATGTTTTATATGGCGTTTACTCTTCTACTGGCAGTCAGTCTGGTAATGATTTTCGCCGCTTTGCCACTGGGCGTTGGTTGTCTAGCTATGGTAGCGGAGGCGGGCCAAAAGTCGCAGTTATAGCCCGGATTAATCCAGGCAATGGCGATGTTTCTTATGCCACATTTTTATCTGCTAAAAAGGCGGATAATGGACAAACAAACTCTTTAGTTGTCAACAACTTATCATGGGATGGCACAAATTTAACTGTGCAAGCAAAGTCATGGTGGACTCCACGGCGTACTGATACAAATTCTATGACTTGCTCTGGTTCATCACCTTATCAATACACAGCCATATTCACTGGTGATTTAACAAGAGTGAACTCAGCTTCGGCAAATACTTGTAGTTAGAAGGTTAGAATTCATCTGTAGGGGCAATTCATGAATTGCCCCTACAGATGAAAATCAGGGTATTGGCTATTGTTTGCGTAAGTCTTGTAATTTAGCGGAGATAATATAACTTAACTGGCTGCTAATTTTTGCCATTGGGACGCTGAATAATTGTCTCCACTACCCGCCGCTTGGCTTTTGGATCAATACCTACCAAGCGCACATACTCGCCGCTATATTCTGTTAAAGTTGATTCCAAATTTGAGATTGCATCAGACTCGGCATCAATGTGGCTATTAACGCAACTTTGCCAAGAACCTGTGCGAAAACGGCGCTCATCTACGTGTTCAATACTAATTTTGTAACCTTGAGACAATAATTGCCGAATCTGTTCTTGTGTTTCAAGAGTTAAATGTGGACTTGATGCTTGCTGTTTTTGAAATGCATTAGTTTTTGCTTCTTGGGTTGCACCATTTGACGGCTGACTAATTGGGGTGACAGCAGCAGGTGGTGCAGATTGAGAATTTCTACCTCGATTTAGTCGATTGTAATCATCAACTAAATGGGAATTTTCCACCCGTTTTTGCTCACCAACGAGAAAGTTACCAGACTCTATTAAGTGAGACAGTCTGAAATCGGGCTTTTGAAATTCTGGTGGTCCTTCAGTGCTGTTAACCACACTCAAGGATACCTGCTCAAAGCCGACTTTATGGATATAGTTGCGGATTTGTTCGTCATAAATGCGCGATCGCAAAGCGCTAAAAAAGTCAATGGATTGATTGACAAAAGTATCAACTAGCTGTTCAACTTCCTTTGCTGAGAGTCCATCTGGTTCAAAAATCCCCTTCACAATTCCCACCTTGTCTTCTCTATTGGGTTCCCAATAGAATTTATCCATCCGTCCATCCCGAATTAACGGTGCATAGAGGGTAGAAAAATCATTACCTGTGACAATAATCGGCACACGATTTAAAGGTGTGGAATCATAGCTTCCCGGTAACTGCACATCTGTAGGATTATCAGCAATATTCATCAGTGTGGCATTCACTAACTGGGTATTTACAGTATATTGAGTGCCTTCATCAAAGCGTCCAGCACCCGCATCTAAATCGTTAATCATCAGTACACACATTTTGCCGCGTACTTTGATCAGTTCTGCGGTTTCTCGATAGCGCAGCCGAATCAACCGCGCTGGATCTCCCGCATCGGGACTTTCCAATTCGCCGCCTGATACGTGAGTCACTTCGATACCCATTTTCTCGAAGACTAACTCACATTGAAATGTTTTACCCTCACCTTTGCGTCCATGAATTCCCAAAATCAAGGGTACTCGCACACCAGGAAGCTTCAAAAAGTTTTTAGTGATGTGGACAGCAAGTTTGTCCAAAAAGCGGGGAGCGATGTAGTAACCCATGAGTTTGTATGATGAAAAATTAACACTTCTATGGTTAATGTTAAGTTTTTTTGGGGATAGCGATCGCTTTTATCTCTGGTTGAACAAGAAGATATAGCGCTTCTCTGTTGAGTGCAATACAGACCTAACCCCCAGCCCCAACCCTTGTAGCGTTGGGGAGCAAGATTCAAAGCCTCTCTCCTTTTAGGAGAGAGGTCAAAGTGTATTGCATCCATTCGAGAACCGCTATAGCTAACCCAACGCGGACTTTAAATCACTTTCCGCGTGTGCTAATGCATCTGGTAATTTACTTGCATCGCGTCCGCCTGCTTGGGCTAAGTTAGGTCTTCCGCCGCCGCCGCCGCCGCAAATTTTAGCGATCGCACCGACAAATTTACCTGCTTGTAAACCTTTTTTGTTGACTTCTGGGCTAAAAGCTGCTACTATGGTAACCTTCCCTTCTTCAGGAATAGAACCCAGTACCACTGCACCGTTACCGATTTTTTGCAATAAGCGTTCGGCTGCGGTTTTCAATGATTCTGGATCAACATTTTCTAATTGGGCGACGATAATTCGATGATCGCCTACGCTTTCTGCTGTTTGTAACAAGCTGTCAGATTTGGCGATCGCTAACTGCACCTTCAAGGTTTCTAATTCTTTCTGGCTATTTCTCAGTTCGCTTTGCAGACTTGTGATTCTGTCTGGTAATTCTTCGGGTTTAACTTTAAAGCGATCGCTCAAATCTTTAACTACTTTATCCCGCAGATTGAGATAATCTAGGATTGCTGGTCCTGATACAGCTTCAATGCGCCGCACTCCAGAAGCCACACCAGCTTCGGAAATAATTTTGAACACGCCAATTTCAGCCGTGTTACTGACATGGGTTCCACCACATAGCTCCATTGATACGCCAGGGAAGTCAATTACCCGCACTTCATCGCCATATTTTTCCCCGAACATGGCAACAGCACCCTTAGCTTTCGCCTCTGCTAAAGGTAATACTTCCACTTTCGCAGTATGTGCTTCGGCAATCCAAGTGTTCACTTGTTCTTCAATTTGTTGAACTTCCTCTGCTGTCAACGCGCGGGGACAGTTGAAGTCAAAGCGCAACCTGTCAAAGGAAACTAGAGAACCAGCTTGAGATATGCCATCATCAACGATTTTCTTCAACGCTGCTTGCAATAGATGCGTTGCGGTATGGTTAGCTTGGGCGCGACGGCGACAAGCGGGATCGATTTGGGCGGTGACGCGATCGCCTACGCGCAATGTACCGCGTTCGATGCGTCCGAAGTGAACAAAGAAATCAGATTCTTTCTTCATGTCTTCCACCCGAACAACGATACCATCACCAGAGATATAACCGCGATCGCCAATTTGTCCGCCAGATTCAGCATAAAATGGCGTTTTGTCAAGGACAATTTGTACCTGTGTCCCCGCTTCTGCTTCCTCTTGGGAAACACCTTCTACCAAAATCGCTTCGACTTTCGCCGTCACCGCCGATTGGGTGTAGCCTAAAAATTCGGTGACTTGGATGTGTTCTGCTAATTTGTCGAGGGAACTTTGCACAGTTAAATCGATGGTTTCATGTGCTGCTTTGGCACGTTCCACCTGCTTTTGCATTTCGATATTAAATCCCGCTTCATCGACTGTCAGATTATTTTCCTCGGCAACTTCTTGAGTAAGTTCCAGGGGAAATCCGTAGGTGTCATAGAGGGTAAATGCGCTTTCACCGCTAATTTGAATTTCCCCTCGCTGTTTCACCTCTTGGATGATTTCTTCTAACAGTTTTTCGCCTCTATCTAGAGTTCTGAGGAAATTAGATTCTTCCCGTTGCAACTCAGCTTTAATTGCTGCTTCGCGTTGGCGCACATTGGGGTAAGCTGATTCGGAAAGTGCGATCGCAGTTTCGGCAATTTGGGTAGTAAATTCACCATCAATCCCAATTAATCGCCCATGACGCACCACCCGCCGAATTAACCGCCGCAACACATAACCCCGCCCCACGTTGGAAGCGCGAATTTCATCAGCAATCATGTGGACAACGGAACGAACGTGATCGCCAATGACTTTTAGGGAAGTTTTGGTTTTTTCATCACTGCTGTGGTAGTCAATACCAGCAATTTGGGCTGCTGTTTGAATAATTGGGAAAATTAGGTCAGTTTCGTAGTTATTAGGCACTTTTTGGAGAATTTGCGCCATTCGATCCAAACCCATGCCGGTATCGATGTTCTTGTTTTGCAGTGGCGTTAAATTCCCGGAAGCATCCCGGTTATATTGCATGAAGACAAGATTATAAAACTCGATGAACCGGGAATCGTCTTCTAAATCTATATTTTCGTCGCCGCGTTCTGGGTGGAAGTCATAATAAATTTCCGAACAAGGGCCGCAAGGGCCAGTCGGGCCAGATACCCAAAAGTTATCATCTTCACCCAAGCGTTTAATTCTCGCTATCGGCACACCGATTTGATCGCGCCAAATTCCAAAGGCTTCATCATCATCTTCAAAAACGCTGACGACGAGATTTTGGGGGGAAAAGCCAAAGACTTGTGTAGAGATTTCCCAACCCCAAGCGATCGCTTGTTCTTTAAAATAATCACCAAAGCTGAAATTGCCCAACATCTCAAAAAACGTGTGATGCCGTTTAGTGCGTCCAACATTTTCGATGTCGTTGGTGCGGATACACTTTTGCGAAGTCGTAGCCCGCTTGAATTCTGGTGTGCGCTGCCCCAAGAATATCGGCTTAAATGGTAGCATCCCCGCGATCGTCAGCAGCACGGTTGGATCTTCTGGCACGAGGGAGGCACTTGGAAGGATTTGGTGTTCCCGTTGGGCAAAGAAGTCGAGAAATATCTGGCGAATTTCGTTACCGCTTAGGTACTGGGGATTTGAAGACATAAGTGTTTTTAACTTGAGACTTTAGACTTTAGACTTGGGCGTAGCGGCACTCGGTTAAGTGTATTTTCATAAATAGCTTTATATATTCTTGCATTTTGTTTCATATTACTGCCAGCAAATTGTGCCAGTCGGTAAGCAAAATCCAGTAATTAGGACGCTTTTATCCCATAATCTGACTCTGGCAGGATGCGCGATCGCATTTTGATGGTTAAGATTAATCCTTAAGAAATACTTTAAATTCCCCATACATACTGAGGTAACAAATGGCACTAAAACTGAAAGTATCAAATATTGCTTGTGAGGGGTGCGCTGAAACAATTACTGAATCCATCCACGTTATGGAACCTGATGCCAAGGTGGATGTCGATGTTAACGCTAAAACTGTCACAGTGGTATCCGCAGCTTCTGAGGAGTCAATCAAACAGGTAATTGTTGCTGCTGGTTACACAGTAGAAGGTTATTGATCGGGTTCTAGCTTTTCACAGAAGTTTACAAGATTTTCTATATTTATTCCGCCCTTTCTACAGCCGGAATAAAAGTAATTTACCCACTTAGGGGCAGGGAGCAGGGAGCAGGGAGCAGGGAGCAGGGAGCAGGGAGCAGGGAGCAGGGGGCAGGGAGCAGGGAGCAGGGGGCAGGGAGCAGGGGGCAGGGAGCAGGGGGCAGGGAGCAGGGAGCAGGGAGCAGGGAGCAGGGGAGAAAGATACGCTCATTTCCACTGCTAAAAGGGTTCAGAGCAACTAAATTTATTTATGCCTAAAAGCAAAAATATTTATTTCGAGATGCGTACCACGATAAATAATGCGTCCTTGTTCAGAGCAACTAAATTTATTTATGGGGTTTGCCCCAAGCTTTGAGCTCCCTGCCCCTTTTCCTCTTCGCGGACTTATAATTGGAAATTTTTGCCCGATAAATTCGATCTGTAATTGTCGGGGATGTTAGTGCCATCAGCCTATTATTCATAGTAGGTGATAGTTCTATTGTCTATTTGATCCGGATCTTTTTGGCAATTCAACTCCTACCTTGATTATTGATCAAAGCCTTTTTCTTTAAGAATTAGGCTGAAATTTTATATGAAAAATAACATTTTTAATTCAATAAAAAAATTGGTTTTGACAATTAGATAAAAAAATTTATGTTTTGTTTATTTTTCTACTTAGGAAGAAATTTAGCTCCCTGATGTGATGGTTATGAAAAACTATTTTTTTGGCAATTTCATCAGTGAAATAACACTTAAGAAACTACAGTAAGGAGTTTTAGTCAACCAAATAATATTCAGTATTTTTACTGTTTTAAAAATAAACTGTAAAGAAGACATTAGTTGTCAGAAGAGGATATTTCAGAACCTGTAGTAGTAAATATAAAGCCTTACAAAGCCTTAAAAGGAGATTTTATTTGAAAAATAACCGTAGAATCTACATTTTAAAATCATATATCAAAAAATATAACTCAGCCTAGAACATCCTATTTAGTATTAGGTAATAAGTGCAGTAAGTTAATCAAGTCAATCTCTTTAAAGTTGAAATAGGATAAAAAATAAACCAATGAATATTTCTATTCTGATCTTTGGAAAAAATAATTTTATCGCCACACTTCCAGATCAGATCCGTTATGCGACTGCTTATAGTGTAGAAGTTATAGACAATCTGAATCAGGCAGTGTCACGAATTAAAATCACACCTCCCGATATAATACTCGTACAGGCTAGCCTGGATTGCAGTATGGAACTGTGTAGTTGGTTGAAAGACCAGACAAAACTATCGTGGATATACTGTATTCTCTTTGAGGATCGTCCCCAGCAGATGACTGAGAGAAATAAGGGTTGGCACAGGGAATTGGAGATGAGTGCCGCAGCACTAAAGCAAGGAGCCGATGCTTATATTTGGCATCTTATTGAAGAAAAAACAGATCATAGCTTGACAGAGTTGACTGCCAATCATGGCCTAATACTTGCTCAATTGACAGTTGGCTTGCGGAAAGCACAAAAATACCGAGATTTGATTCGGGCAAATGATATGTTATCTGCGATCGCCTTAGCCGATTCCTTGACAGAATTAAATAATCGCCGTGCTTTAGAATGGGACTTACCCAGGCAAATTAAAAGAGCTAGGACTCAAAAAAATTCCCTGAGTTTGATTATTCTGGATGTAGATCATTTCAAAAAAGTTAACGATACTCACGGGCATTTAGTAGGCGATCGCGTTTTGCAAGTATTATGTCAGCGTTTGCGCCACAATCTGCGCTGTCAAGATACAGCATTCCGCTATGGTGGCGAAGAATTTGTAATTATTCTAGCTAATACTAGCGATGACGAAGCACTATTAGTAGCCCGTCGTCTCAATCGCATCATCAGCGACGAACCATTTGCACTCAACAATAAACTAACAATTAATATCACCATTAGCCTGGGCACAGCCTCTCTACGATCTGAGGATGATGAGCAAGGAGAGAGTCTGCTGCATCGTGCCGATCAATGTCTGTTACAGGCTAAAAATTCTGGGCGGAATCGGGTTATTGACTGGAACTACCTATCTCATGTCTCACATTTGAAAGCTGTTTCTTCTTGAAAGTGGCATGGGGCATTTTTGCTTGGACAAGAGATAGAAACGCCATCTCTACTAATCTATCAAGTTTAAATTGATGGTTAAGCAAATTCGTAGTCAGGACTTTAGTGCTTGTTTTCCAAGGACTAAAGTCCTGACTACAAACCTTCAAAACTAGCTTGACAAAGTACTACTTAATGCTTTTATCTACTAACACAGACGGTCCAGCAGTGACAACCACGATTTTATCTGGGTGGAGTAACTCACGAGCCGCTTGATTAACTTGGTCAAGAGTGACTTTCTGGATTTTATCAGTTAAGGAGTGCAATTCTATTTTATCTAGTCCATATACCTCATTCATCAAAATTCTATCTGTTAATTCTTCTGGGTTTGCCAGAGAAACGTTGTAGTTGCTGATGAGAGTGCGTTTAGCTGTTTCTACTTCCAGTGCGGTAACGCCTTGTTGATGGATTTGCTGTAGTATTTGGCGGGTGCTAGCGATCGCTTTAATGCTATCTTCTGGACTAGTCTGCATTTCAATCAAAAATGTCCCGGCATTCTTCCCGGCTTGGAAGTAGCTATAAATTCCATAGCTCAAACCTTGGCGATCGCGCACTTCTGCACCTAGTCTACTAGATAGGGTATCGCCTCCCAAAATCTGATTCAAGACTAAGGCGGCATGAAACCGAGGATCGTAACGATTAATGCCTGTATAACCCATATATGTAACAGCTTGGGTTTTATCTGCTAAAACTGGGTTGACACTGACTATTTTCTCCGGCATTGCCACCGGGGGATATTTTAATGTGGGTGCTTGGCCGCTAACTTCCCAGTCACCAAACTTATTTTGAATCAGCGATCGCACTTTGTCTAGATCAAAATCTCCCACTAGCGCTAGCACTGTCGTATCTGGACGATAATGTTTAGCTTTGAAATCAATCACATCCTGGTGCTGAATCTGTTGTAAACTCTCCTCTGTGGGAAAGGTGTGTAAGGGGTGTTTTTTCGGATAAATTGACTGAACAAATATTCTTCTAGCTACTTCTGATGGCTCATCTAATTCCAGTTGCAGATCATTTAAAGTTTGTTGGCGATGCAATTCCAACTCTTTAACTGGAAAGGTACTATTTTTAACAACATCTGCCAATATCTCCAGCAGTATCGGCAAATCGTCTGCTAAACTATCACCCTCAATATGCACACCTTCGCGGTAGGTTTGAAAGTCTAAACTCGCCCCACGTTCTGCCAAGACTTTGGCAATAGTTAAGATATCCTTGCTATTAGTACCACTGAGCAAATTCTCTGCCACAAAAGTAGCCAGTCCAGCTTTATTGTCTGGATCAAATTCCGTCCCGGCTTGAATGTGGCCGCTTAGGGTAACGGTGGGAGTACTATGATCTGGTAACAGTAATATCCGCAGTCCGTTGGTAAATTTAAATTCCTGTGGTAATACTTGGGCGATCGCATCTGTAGCCAAATCCACAGGCGGTAAGTACTTCACCACCTCAGACAAAAGCACAGGTGCGCCAGGAGAGAAGTTTTCTGTAGTATGGGCGGAGTCTGGTTTGTCACCAACTTCTGTTATCAGGTTCTGGGTTGGTTCAAAAAAGCCTACTGTCCTGGCTCCTTTTGTCAAGTATTTGTTAATCACAGCGACAACATCCGTCGGCTTCACCAGACGAACAGCAGCCAAATAGAGGTCTGTGTAGCGATAATCACCAACAGTTGTTTCGTCATTGCCCAATCGCATTGCTTGAGAGGTGATATCACGGTTACTCAAAATTACATCTGCTGTTAATTGGGTTTTGGCTCGTTCAACTTCCTCAGATGTCACGCCTGTTTCTGCTACATTAGCGATCGCACTGCTCAACACTGAGTCAATTCTCTTCAAATCTTCTTTAGAACCAGCCGTTACCAACACCTCATACCAGCCAGATTCTCGCAAACTGGTAACGGATGCTGTAACTTCACTAGCTAAACCCGACTCCACCAATACCTGATAAAGTCTAGAATTCCGTCCTTCAGTCAAGATGTAATCCATTACATCTAGCGCCGGCACATCCGGTTGATTTGCATCGGGTAGCGGATACACAACTTGTAACAGCCGTCCTGCTCCCGGTTCTCGCAATATTATGGGAGATGAGGGGGATGAGGTAAAAGTATTTTTACTCTTAAGTTTTAAGTCCTTCGGACTTTTTACGGGATCTGGAAAACCTCTCTCCTGCAAGGAGAGAGGCTTTGAATTCTCCCCATTCCCTGGTAGAGAAGGGGGGTGGGGGGTTAGGTTTCGCGTTTGTTTTTCCACATAGCGTGAAAAGTCAGCTAACTCCTCACTCCTCACTTTCTTTGGTAATTTCCCAAATACTTCTTTAATCGTTTCAAGGGCGTTTGCAGTTTGAAAATCTCCAACAATCACTAAGACGGCATTATCGGGACTGTAAAAATTGTGGTAATATTTCTGTACCTGCTCAACTTCAAACTTCTCGACATCAGCTTTAGTACCACCTACAGGCAAACCATAAGCATGATTAGGAAACACCGCCTGCATGACGGCGCGGTTGAGACGATATTCGGGGCTATTTTCGTAACCCTGCAACTCGGAAATTACTACCCGCTTCTCACTCGCTAATTGCTCAGGCTCAATCTGGGAATTTTGCATTCTATCTGCTTCCAGCACCAAGAGCGCTTTCAGCTTGTTTCGTTCCACAGTACCGTAATATGCAGTTTGGTCATAACTGGTGAAAGCATTGGAATCACTACCTAAAGCACTAAACAAACGTCCAAATTGAATCGGACGATTTAGAGTGCCTTTAAACATCATGTGTTCCAATTGGTGGGCAATGCCATTCATGCCCGGTTCTTCGTTGCGTGAGCCAACCTTATACCACACCTGCACCGTCACCACTGGCGCAGTATGCACTTCCTTTGTCAGGACAGTTAGACTATTCTCCAGCACTGTTTTGCGGACATTTTCTGTCAGTGTTGAGGGCATTATTGTTTTTGTTAGCAAGGTTGACTGATATTTTTCTTTGTTAGATATAGCTGGATATTGGCTATGAGCAGGTTGATCGCTCAACAAAAAACCGCTACTGGCCATAGGCTTAAAAGTAATAAAGGCAAAGGATATTTATACAATCTAGAAAATCCATAGTTTTCATTTATTTGAACCACATCTTGTAGGGGCAATTCATGAATTGCCCCTACAAGATGGTCTGTTTAGCTGAAAATCGCTGTAAGTTACATAATTATTTTGAGGATGACAATAATCTAAATTCAGCAAAAAAATCTGTTAGTTCGGCAACAATAGAGAAAAACAATATATTAGCAACAAAGTTGACACTCTCAGGTCTAAAGACACTGAGATTCTTGAATCTAAGACATAACTTGCTCAATCAGGGTTGCCCCAGAAAGAGTAGCGGTTTCATCTCCCCAAGCGTTGCTTGCATCAAGTGCAAAGGTTCCGGTATGCCCTACCGTACCCAATCCTCGGCCAAGGATATTTCTAGCTGCGTTTTCGTCCCTATCTATCACGCAACCACACTTACAAGCGTGTGTTCTGGTAGATAGAGTTTTCTTAACAATTTCACCGCAGCTAGAGCAAACAGCGCTACTGTATTGCGGATTTACCGCAACCGTGACTCGTTTGAACACATGAGCAAAATATTCAATCCAGACACGAAACTGATACCAAGATGCGTCATTAATGGACTTGGCTAAACAATGATTTTTCACCATATTTTTAATCCTCAAGTCTTCATAAGCTATCAAGTCGTTAGACTGAACTACGCACCGTGCCAATTTCACAGCATGGTCTTTACGTTGCCTACTTATTTTGAGGTGGCGTTTTCCTAAAATCTGTCTAGCCTTACCCCGATTTTTTGAACCTTTTACCTTTCTAGAAACACGACGCTGGGAACGTTTAAGAACCTTTTCACCAATACGAAGAAACTTAGGGTTCTCAATCATTATCCCGTTAGAGTCGGTGTAGTATTCTTTCAATCCCACATCTAACCCAATGGTACTACCAGTAGGTTCTATGTTCTCAGAACGGTCTAGGTCAATACAAAACTGAACATAAACGCCGTCAGCACGCTTTACCAATCTAACCCGTTTAATTTGGTTAATTTGATAGAAGTGTAGGTCACGAGTACCTTTGAGCTTTAACCGCCCAATCCCCTTTTTGTCGCTGAAATTTATGGATTTGCGATCATCAGCAAGTTTCCATCCTGATGTTTTGTACTCAACAGAACGACAATCTTTCTGGAATTGAGGATACCCCTTATGAGCAGAAATTCCCTTCTTGCAGTTGTCATAAAATCTAGAGATAGAAGACCATGCCCGTTCAGCAGAAGCTTGTCTAGCCATTGAATTGAGTTCATTAGCAAAGGGAAAGTTAGCTGCAAGTACAGCACAATATTTCTGCAAATCGTTTTTACCTGTATCTTTAACATCCATCCATAGCCGAATACAGCTATTACGAATGAACTTAGCAGTCCGAATTGCCTCATCTACTGCTGTAAACTGGGCTGACTTCCCATAAGCTTTAAACTCAAAAACAAGCATCTTTCTTACCTCCTATCTTATACTACCATAGTTGGCGTAAAAAAAGTCACCCAAGATTCAATGCCTTTATTACCGCACGAGTTGCTTGTATCTCAGCAATGAAGTGACGTAGCTCTACGCTTACCGACTAGCTTGTAATAAAAAAGCTAAATTATGGAAGTTTTGCTAAAACCCGAATGAATTCCAGAGGTAAACCATCAGTATCGGCGATGAAAGCTACTTCGTAAATGCGATCGCCTATTTGTTGTTGTGTCGGTTCTAATAATACCTTCAAAGGTTGTAATTCTTCGGTTTGACTCTCAGCCGCTACTAATACACGTTTTTGTAAATTTGTCAACCAACTAGATAAATCTGGTGTCATCTCAGTTAAATCGAACGAGAGATGATAGTACCCGACATAATGCTCATCAGCAAAGGCATCTGGGGCTGGTTTTGGTTCAGGAATTTGGATCAGTTCAATTCTGCCGCCCAATCCTTGCATCCAGCAAGCTAGGGTGTAGCCTGTAGTAAAGCGTTCCGAAATTGTAAACCCTAAATGTTCGTAGAAAGCGATCGCTCGATGAATATTCGCAGTCCGAATAGAAGCGTGGTGCATAATTAGTCCTTAGTCCTTAGTCCTTAGTCATTTGTCCTTTGTTATTCACTAATGACAAATGACTAATGACAAATGACCATTACTCAAACAACCTGAAATAAGGGTAGCGCACAGGGACACCAGGCTCTTTTTCCAAGTCAAAATTAATCACTTCCCAACAGTCATCTTCTGAAGTATCGGGGCTAAACTCCACGGGTAAGCCGTACAAACGCGCAGCAGTAGCTTCTGGTTGTCCAGCACGCCAAGGTGTGCTGCGTTCCAAATAGCCACTCATCAATTCCTGATAGCGTCGAGCAATAATTACTCTTGTGGCTCGATAGCCTTGGGTATACAGCTTGTCTAATGCTTCGTGAATTTCAAAGCGAATACCATCGGGATGAGTATGCTGTCTATACCATTCATTATTCCACCTTCGCCAATTACGCCCCGATTGCAAATGGACTAACTCTCCATTTTTAGGATTAGCTTCAAAGGCGCCATGACGCGAACACAAATAGGTATCTGTAAGTGTCAGCGCCGGAATAGTCTGGCGACAATGGGGACACTGTATTTCCGACCCAAACATTGGGTACTGCAAACCTGGATTCATCATGAAGTGCGTACAAACATAATTTTGTCTTCACCAGCACTAGTGGGTTGGATTTTACACTTCGGCTCAACCACTTTGGGTTCCTTGCTCACTGCTGCATAGACACGGAGTTGCGGCAGGAACATTGTCACTAGTGTTTTCCTCAGCGTAGAGGGTTGACGCTGTGATATCCTGGTTATGCAACCAGCCTCAAAGGTTGGAGTTTCTCCAGTGTTCCTGGGTACTATATTCATATTCTATCGTGTCTACCGCTTCTTACTGGACATCTCCTGATTTTTCTCAAGCTGCCTTCATCGCAGCCAATGCTGTTGTCATGGGTTCGGTAAATATAGCAGCAGGGGTGAGCATTTGGTATGGAGCAGTGGTTAGGGGAGATGTAGAACGGATTGAAATTGGCGAATGCACAAATATTCAGGATGGTGTAATTCTACATGGCGCTCCTGGTTTTCCGACAATTTTAGAAGATTATATTACCGTAGGGCATCGCGCTGTAGTACATTCCGCTTACATTGAGCGTGGAAGTTTGATTGGCATTGGCGCAGTAATTTTAGATGGGGTAAGAGTGGGCGCTGGTAGCATTATTGGTGCTGGCGCAGTGGTAACTAAAAATATACCGCCTTTATCCCTAGTTGTCGGTATTCCTGGTAAAGTATTACGCCAAGTAACAGATGTTGAAGCCGTAGAACTGATTGAACACGCGAAACGTTACCAAAAGTTAGCTTTAGTTCATGCTGGTAAGGGTACTGATATTGGTTTTAGCTAGGTTTAGGGACTGGGGAGTGGGGAAGAAGCAAGGGTGCAGCGTGCAGGGGAGCAAAGAAGAAATAACTATGCCCAATGCCCAATGCCCAATGCCCAATGCCCCATAATTTAAACATTCTTTACATAGAGGTTGGGAAAAGTTGCCCACTTCAGCTAAAAATGAAAATGAGGACAGTTGACAAAACTTTAATTTCTACTTAAAAGAGGGGTTCTAGATATGGATATCGATTTCCGTATAGCGATCGTTTTAGCACCAGTTGCCATTGCCGCTAGTTGGGCAGTGTTTAATATTGGTGCTGCGGCTTTAAGACAAATTCAAGGCTTTTTGGATCGGGAAGCCTAAATTCATTAATGGGGCATGGGGCACTTGTACTGAGCGTACCCCTCCGGGGATCTTGCTACGCGTAGCGTCTCCAAGAGTTGTCGTTGGCGCAGCCTAAGAAGAGAAGTATTGGACATTGGGTTTAATATTCTCCCTCATGCCTTGTCTGCCTCACCCCCATAAGGCTATTTCTCCCCCAGTTTTTATATTCAATTTTGAATTCTGAATTGATTTCTCCCCACTCCCTTCCTTGAATATCGATTCTGTAATACAACCCCTGCAACGTTTTGGTGTCCATCTGGGACTCGATCGCATTGTCAATCTATTGGCAAATCTCGGCAATCCCCATCACCAAGTTTCGGTAATTCATGTTGCTGGTACTAATGGCAAAGGTTCAGTCTGTGCCTATCTTTCCTCAATACTTACTGAGGCTGGTTATCGTACAGGACGCTATACTTCCCCCCATTTAGTCGATTGGACGGAACGTATTTGTCTGAATGAACAGCCAATTTCTTCTGAAGAATTGAGTCAATTATTAGAAAAAGTCCAAGCGGTTATTGGTGCTGATGACGAGGACATCCCCCCAAACCCCCTTGAAAAGGGCTACGTTAACCCTTTGGGGGATCGAGGTTTATGGGAAAAGTATGGTAAACCAACTCAATTTGAAGTAATTACGGCAGCTGCTTGGTTATATTTTGCCCAGCAGCAAGTTGATGTGGCTGTGGTAGAAGTTGGACTAGGAGGGCGCTTAGATGCGACAAATGTCTGTTTGGAACCCTTAGTTACGATTATCACTTCCATTAGCCGGGAACACTGGCAGCAATTGGGTCCTACCGTTGCTGATATTGCTAGAGAAAAAGCAGGTATTCTCAAACCTGGATGTGCGGTTGTAGTTGGGCCATTGCCACCAGAGGCAGAGAAAGTGGTGCGATCGCGTGCTTTAGAATTACAATGCCCACTTTTTACGCCTCAACCCGCCCGTGAAATCGCTACAGGATGGGCAGAGTATGAAACAATTCAAAATTCCAAATTAATTAAATACCCTTTGCCGTTAGCGGGACAGATTCAGTTAACTAATTCAGCTTTGGCAATAGCAGCTTTAGAAATTCTCCAACAACAAGGTTGGCAGATTTCTGAAGAAGTCATAATTAACGGCATGGCAAAAACTCAATGGCCGGGGCGGATGCAATGGACTACCTGGAACAACCATCAATTATTACTTGATGGCGCTCATAATACTGCCGCCGCCCAAGTTCTCCACCAGTATGTTGATAGCTTAGACGCAGTTAACCACAAACCCATCAATTGGGTTATGGGAATGTTTGCCGATAAGGATCATACTGATATTTTTACCGCCTTACTGCGACCAGGCGATCGCCTTTATTTAGTGCCAATACCAGTAGAACCTTGGCCAGGTAGAACTTCCGCCGATTTACAGGAATTATCAAACCTAGCTTACAACCTCTGTCCCGAATTAAGCGATCGCCAAATCCATCCAGATTTATTCACAGCCCTAGAAGCCGCAACCTCAACCACAGACGATTTAATCGTTTTGTGTGGTTCCCTTTATCTAGTAGGTGATTTTTTACAAATGGCAAATAGGGAATAGGGAATAGGAAATAGGGAATAGGGAATAGGGAATAGGGAATAGGGAATAGGGAATAGGGAATAGGGAATAGGGAATAGGGAATAGGGAATAGGGAATAGGGAATA
>NZ_JBALEK010000078.1:0-38699 GCF_036917815.1 Nostoc sp.
CCAAGCAATGGCGGTTGCTGTCAATTACATTACCGAAGATGATGCCCTCGGTTGGTTCAATCACTGTGGTCTATTTACCTGAAAATTGCTGTAAGATCGAGGATGCCTGCGGCAGGCTGTGACGCTCCTGCGTCGCTAACGCTACGCTATCGGTGACGTGTGTCGATGTATTGTATCTCAGCAAGAATTGTTATAAAGACCTAATTTCGCTTACGCTCAATTTTGGTCAGAAGGTGTTTCGTTTTTGACCGCCGTAATACCCCTGCCTACGAAGCGTTGAGGCAGGGGTATTACGGCGCTCCGATAAACGCAGAGATGATCTAACAAAGCCCAATAACACTTGCAGGCAACGGTGATTGCTCCCTGCACCATTAACACCCAAACTTGCACCCATGGAATATTATCATAAGAAGCTGGTAAATAGGGCATTGGGCATTGGGTTATTGGTTATTCCCTCCTCTGCCCTTTATGCCCCTTATCCGCATCCATTCTTTAAGGAAAGCGATGCGTTTTTAATACTCTGGAACTGAAGGATCAATTTCTCGACTCCAAGCGGTAATTCCGCCTTTAACATTCGTCCCGACAATCCCGGCTTCTTTGAGGATGGCGAGGGCTTTTGCCGATCGCCCGCCCATCTTACAATGAGCAATCAAGCGGTGCCCGTTTAATATTTCCTTCACCTTGGCAACGCCGTTTCCATTTTCAATGTCTGGTAAAGGCACCAACACTGAACCCGGAATCTTGGCAATATCATACTCATTAGGGTTGCGGACATCGAGTAGTACAAAATCCTTCGCACCGCTATCGAGTAATTCCTTCAAATCCTTGACAGTTATTTCTTGACTTTCCAACTGTTGTTTTGCCTCCTCTGCCTGAGCTTGGGGAATTCCACAGAATTCTTCGTAGTCTATCAGCTTTTCAATCACTGGGCGAATCGGGTTAGGACGCAGTTTCAATTCCCGGAATTTCATATCTAAGGCGTTGTATAGCAGCAATCGTCCACTGAGAGTATTACCTTGTCCCAAAATGATTTTAACAGTTTCGGTTGCCTGGATTAAACCAATAATTCCTGGCAAAATTCCCAATACTCCACCTTCTGCACAAGAGGGAACCATCCCTGGTGGTGGTGGTTCTGGGAAAAGGTCACGATAATTGGGGCCACCTTCGTAGTTAAATACAGTAGCTTGCCCTTCAAAGCGTAAAATTGAACCGTAGACGTTGGGCTTATTCAGCAAGACGCAGGCATCGTTAACGAGATATCTGGTGGGGAAATTATCGGTACCATCCACCACGATATCGTAAGGTTGAAGGACTTCCAGGGCGTTTTCGGAACTCAGGCGAATTTCGTATAAATCAACCTGACAATAGGGGTTAATCTCGTGAATGCGGTTTTTTGCCGATTCAATCTTAGGTTTACCCACCCAAGATGTACCGTGGATTACTTGGCGTTGCAGATTGGAAGTATCGACAACATCGAAATCGACAATGCCGATGCGTCCAATACCCGCCGCCGCCAAATATAAAAGTAGTGGTGAACCTAGTCCACCTGTACCGATACACAGTACACTGGCGGCTTTTAGGCGTTTTTGTCCTTCTAGTCCGACTTCCGGCAAAATCAGGTGTCGGGAGTAGCGTTCGTAATCGTCTTTGGTCAACTGGATTTCATCCAGGTTGGGATTTAGCATAGCAGTTATGGTGTGCGAGAGCGGAATATTAATCCTATCGAAAAACTGTATCTTATATAGAGATGTCTATTAGGCAAGACTAATTTTCATCAGTGGTAGCGGGGAAAACCGCTATGAGTAACTGTCTTTATACTAAGCCGTTAAATTATATTTTCAATTGCCTCTGCTTGGAATTGATGATGATCGTCAAGGCTCCAGCTTTGCAGTTCTCCAGCTTTACCGTTTTGGACAGAGACTATTATTATATATGAGTATCCCTGCCAAGGGTATAGGCGATGTCTACGAAGAGCTACGCCTACGCATTCTGAAGGGATAGCAGGATGATCTGGGTGGGAGTGAAAAATGCCGATAATGTTTAGTGAGCGATCGCGTGCTTCCTTTTGAATTTTTAGCATAACTTCGGGTGCGTAGGCGTAGCCCGTCGCAGACATCGCATATTACCGTTTTTTACTTGCTGTTGTGCGTTCCCCTCCCAACTCAGCCGCCGCTTCTGCATTCCAAGCATTTTCTGTTGGTCTGACTTCTACCACAGTTTTGCTATCATTAGCCACATAGCCCAATATTAGACCACAGTACTCATCTGGGTAGGTGCTTTCGGCATGGGTGCGGATTGTTTGCAAGTGTTCTTGGCTAAGTTTAATCATGTTTGCGTTGGTAATTTTGGCAACTTATAACGATTCTCCCTTAGATGCAACTCTAGTCTAGTTATGGGATGTATAGATATAGATCAATTCAGGCGTAGGCGTAGCCCAACCTAGGCATCTCAGCATTCAAAAAGAAAATGTATTCTTTTATACTCTATAAACACTTAGCTACTGCTTTTTTATTGCCTAGAAACTAGAAGAATATGAAGGATATATAAAGCTCGGTATTTACATATACATTTCTCGGCAAGTAATGTGAAGAGTATGCAAAGATGGTTACTTAAATATAGACATTTAAGTAAGATACTGACTATGTAGTTATTTTGAGGATATTCAAATGTTCTCTATTTTCAAGCTATACACATAAGGATAATAGCCCACAAGGAGGGCAGAAAAATATTTTTCCCATCAAGAACCGTTGAATATTTTCTCTTGTAGTAGGACTTAGGCGCTGGCAAAAACAACAAATATGAAGACTAGATTTTAGACATTCAATTTTCATATTTTTTTAATTATTGTTCAGCATTCTCTACTGAATAAGAATAATTAAAAAAGCCTGAAACGACCGATTATCGCAAACGGATATGCTGATTAATTGTATAGTAGTTGAAAATTAGATAGTCTGGAAATAGTTAAATTAATGTTACGCAAAAGCCTTTTTCTATGGTCAATCTTCGAGAAACATTACTGATCCTTAAGAGGATGTTTGAAAAGTTTTTTTGTATACGCCTAACCCTTGGAGATCCCCATAAATCCACCTTTTTAAGGGGGACTTTGATTCCGGTTTCCCCCTTTTTAAGGGGGGTTAGTGGGGATCAATAAGTGCCTAAAATTACAGTCAACCACTTTTCAAACATCCTCTAACAGTGAGGTATAAACTATGCCGAAAACGTCAAATTTCGGCGAGTTATTTATGCCCCAAAACAGCACAAACAGCAGGCAATACGGTTGGGTTAAGGCAAGAGACGCGATTTATCGCGTCTTTGCAATTAGCGGCGTGTCATCAAAAAACCTTATCCGAACCGTATTGAAACAGCAGGTTGAAAACTTAAGTTACTGAAAAAATCGATTGAAGTAAGTAGAAAATTATGGCAAATATCATTGGAACCAACGGGAATGATACCTTAGTGGGTAGTAACGACGCTGACACAATTAATGGTAAGGCTGGTGACGATACCATTGGAGATTCCAATGGCAGAGACACTTTGACTGGTGGAGGCGGTAAGGATAAATTTATTTACAACTTGTACGACAACAATCAGATGATCACCGATTTCGGTGGCATTGGTAAAGGAACGAACCCAACAGCAGCAGTCATTGCCGAAGTCGATACCATCAAATTTCAAGGTGCTGGCTTGACTGCCCAAAATCTGCTGCTCACCCAGGATGGCAGCAATCTGGAAATCACCTTTGAAGGCATTGAGTACTATAACGAAGTTATCCTGCAAAACTTTGCCTTGGAAAATCTGGATAACCTCAACAAGTCTACAGGAGCCACTGTAGACTTAGGCAATATAGAGTTTGATGGGCAAAATAGCATCACTGATAGCTTTGATGTTTTCAATGCCAACTCCACCCAAAGCACTATCTTCAACAAGAATACAGTCACCTTCCTTAACGACCTGAATAATAATGTTAACGGCTTTGACAACTCAGATGATGTGATTAATGGTCAGGGGGGTAATGACATCATTGACGGCAAGAGTGGCAACGACCTTTTGAGAGGTGATGCGGGGAATGACAACCTCATTGGTGGTACGGGGAATGACACCCTCGTTGGTGGTACAGGGAATAACACCCTCAACGGTGGCGCTGGTGACGATAACTTAAAGGTTCAGTATTCAAATAATGAGTATTCAAGAGGCAATAACCTACTCTCTGGGGGGGATGGCAACGATTTTCTTAGTGCCTCTGGCTCCTCAGGTAATAACACCCTCGTTGGTGGTAATGGAAATAACACCCTCGTTGGTGGCAATGGTTATGATATCCTGATAGGTGGGAACGATAGTGATACCCTGACAGGTGGCTTTGATGATACCCTGATAGGTGGCGGTGGCAAGGATAAATTTGTTTACAACTTGGGCTACAGCGAGATTGATACTATAACCGATTTTGGTGGCATTGGTAAAGGAACGAACCCGACAGCAGCAGTCATTGCCGAAGTCGATACCATCAAATTTCAAGGTGCTGGCTTGACTGCTCAAAATCTGCTGCTCACCCAGAATGGTAGCAATCTGGAAATCACCTTTGAAGGGCTTGAGTATAACAAAGTTATCCTGCAAAACTTTGCCCTGGAAAACCTGGATAACCTCAGCAAATCTACAGGAGCTACTGTAGACTTAGGCAATATAGAGTTTGATGGGCAAACTAGCATCACTGATAGCTTTGATGTTTTCAATGCCAACTCCACCCAAAGCACTATCTTCAACAAGAATACAGTCACCTTCCTTAACGACCTGAATAATAATGTTAACGGCTTTGACAACTCAGATGATGTGATTAATGGTGAGGGGGGTAATGACATCATTGACGGCAAGAGTGGCAACGACCTTTTGAGAGGTGATGCGGGCAATGACTCTCTCATTGGTGGTGCGGGGAATGACACCCTCGTTGGTGGTACGGGGAATGACACCCTCGTTGGTGATAGGGGCAGTGACTCCCTCGACGGTGGCACTGGTAACGACTGGCTGCTAGGTGATGATGTAAATCCCCTCGTAAATTTTGGCACTGGTGATAGTGATCCAGGGAACAATACCCTCAACGGTGGCGCTGGTGACGATAATTTGAATGTTGACTTTTCATCAGGCAATAACCTGCTTTCTGGAGGCGACGGCAATGATACTCTCTCTGACTCTAGTACCTACTTTGGTGGTCTGGTGTCTGGTAATAACACCCTCAACGGTGGCGCTGGTGATGATGACTTGAATGCTTCCTATTCATCAGGTAATAACCTGCTTTCTGGTGGCAATGGCAATGATATTCTCAACGGTGGTGATTCCCGTGGTAATAGCACTCTCAATGGTGGCGCTGGTAACGATTTCTTGAATGTTGACAGCTCATCAGGCAATAACCTACTGTCTGGAGGCGATGGCAATGATACTCTCTCCGTCTCTGGCTTTAGGGATGATTTCAGTTTCGGCAGGGAGGATGGCTACTCAGTCGTCGGTAATAACACCCTTAACGGTGGTGCTGGCAATGATACTCTCTCCGCTTCCGTCTCAGGCGGCAATAACATTCTCAACGGTGGCGCTGGTGACGATTCCTTGAATGTTGACGGATCATCAGGTAATAACCTACTCTCTGGGGGTGATGGCAATGATACTCTCTCAGCCTCTAGCTTCCAGTATGACCCATTTAGCAACCCATATTCCTCTGGTAATAACACCCTAAACGGTGGTAATGGAAATGACATCATCTCTGGTGGCAATGGTAATGATATTCTCACAGGTGGGAACGGTAATGATACCCTCACAGGTGGCGGTGGCAAGGATCAATTTGTTTACAACTTGGGCGACGGCACTGATACTATCACTGATTTCGGTGGCGTAGGTAAAGGGACAAACCCGACAGCAGCAGTCATTGCCGAAGCGGATACCATCAAATTTCAAGGTGCTGGTTTGACTGCCAAAAATCTGCTGCTGACTCAAAATGGCAGCAATCTGGAAATCAGCTTTCAAGGGGTAGGTGGTACTCAAGTTATTCTGCAAAACTTTGCTCTGGAAAACCTGGATAACCTCAGCAAATCTACAGGAGCTACTGTAAATTTGGGAAATATCCTATTTGATGGGCAAACTAGCATCACTGACAGCTTTGATGTTTTTAATGCCAACTCCACCCAAAGCACTATCTTCAATAAGAACACAGTTACCTTCCTTAACGACCTGAACAATAATGTTAATGGCTTTGATAATTCAGATGATGTGATCAATGGTCAGGGAGGTAATGACAAAATCGACGGCTTGAGTGGCAATGACTTGCTACGCGGTGGTGCAGGGAATGACACTCTTCTTGGTGGTGAGGGCAATAATACCCTTGACGGTGGTACTGGTGACGATCGCTTATATGTTGACATTTCATCAGGCAATAATCTACTCTTTGGGGGCGATGGCAATGACTATCTTAGTGCCTCTGGCTACCAATACACCGACTACCCAGAGGGCGACGATCTTCGCTCCTTAGGTAATAACACCCTCAATGGTGGTGCTGGTAATGATAACTTGAATGCTAGCGGTTCAACAGGTAATAATCTGCTCTCTGGAGACGATGGCAATGATTCTCTCTCCATCTCTGGCTACTACCAAGGAAATAACTACTTTAATAAAGACTCTCGCTCGTCTGGCAATAACACCCTCAACGGTGGTACTGGTAATGATAACTTGAGTGCTAGTGGTTCAACAGGTAATAATCTGCTCTCTGGTGGCGATGGCAATGATTCTCTCTCCATCTCTGGCTATTACAGCTACACTCCCAACCAAGACCCGCATGAACCCCGCGACGTCTCCTTGACATACGACTCTCGCTCATCTGGCAATAACACCCTCAACGGTGGTGCTGGTAATGATAACTTGAATGCTAGCGGTTCAACAGGTGATAATCTCCTGGATGGAGGCGATGGTAATGATACTCTTACAGCCTCTGGTGCCTCTGGTAACAATATCCTCAAAGGTGGTAATGGCAATGACTACCTCACAGGTGGCAACGGTAATGATAGCCTCTATGGAGGAGCTGGTATTGATACCTTTGGTTTCAATAGTTACAAGGAAGGCATTGACACTATTTATGACTTCAACGCCACTAATGAACTGATTCAAGTATCTGCTGCTGGTTTTGGCGGTGGGTTATCAATAGGTTCACTCTCAGCGAATCAGTTTACCCTGGGAACATCGGCAACCAGTAGCGAAGAGCGATTTATCTATAACAGCGCTACAGGTGGGCTGTTCTTTGACGCTGATGGCAGTGGGTCTGGGTTTACTCAGGTAAAATTTGCACAACTATCTGCTGGATTGTCACTAACCGAAAACAACTTTGTGGTTGTTTAATCGTCATTAGCGGTCTGCTATCACTCTAAGTACGGGTTGCGAGGTGCTTACAAAAGTACCTCGCATTCGACTGTTCAGTGCAATTAGTGCTAACAGAGAGTAGATGTGAGATTTTGTGACTCAACTTTCAACGTGGGTGGTGAATATTCGAGAAATATTACTGTTGCAAATGGCACACTGAAGTTAGTGAAAAAATCAATTTAGCTAGGAAAAAGTTATGGCAAATATCATTGGAACCAACGGTAATGATACCCTAGTGGGTAGTAACGACGCGGACACGATTAATGGTGAAGCAGGCAACGATACCATCACAGGTAAACAGGGCGATGACACCCTGACTGGTGGCGGCGGCAAGGATCAATATGTTTACAACTTAGGCGACGGCACTGATACTATCACTGATTTCGGTGGCATTGGTAAAGGAACCAACCCAACAGCAGCAGTCATTGCCGAAGTCGATACCATCAAATTTCAAGGTGCGGGCTTGACTGCCCAAAATCTGCTGCTGACCCAGAATGGTAGCAATCTGGAAATCACCTTTGAAGGGCTTGAGGATAACAAAGTTATCCTGCAAAACTTTGCCCTGGAAAACCTGGATAACCTCAGCAAATCTACAGGAGCTACTGTAGACTTAGGCAATATAGAGTTTGATGGGCAAACTAGCATCACGGATAGTTTTGATGTCTTCAATGCCAACTCCACCCAAAGCATTATCTTCAACAAGAACACAGTCACCTTCCTTAACGACCTCGACAATAATGTTAATGGCTTTGACAACTCAGATGATGTGATCAATGGTCAGGGTGGTAATGACAAAATCGACGGTAAGAGTGGCAACGACTTGCTACGCGGTGGTACCGGCAATGATACTCTGATTGGTGGTGAGGGCAATGACACCCTCATTGGTGGTACGGTGAATAAGTTTAACTTGAATGCTAGCAGTTCAACAGGCGATAACCTGCTTGATGGGGGCGATGGGAATGATTCTCTCTCGGTCTCTGGCGACTATGAGGACATATATGGAAATGTCTATTTTGCCTCAGGCAATAACACCTTCAACGGTGGCGCTGGTAACGATAGCTTGAGGGCTGATTATTCAACAGGCGATAATACCCTCTACGGTGGCACTGGTAATGATAGCTTAAGTGCTGGGGCTTCAAAAGGCAATAACTTACTCTCTGGAGGCGATGGCAATGATTATCTTTCCACCTCTTATCTTAACTACGCGTACATCGTTTTTCCCTCTTCAGGCAATAACACCCTCAATGGTGGCGCTGGTAACGATACCTTGATGGCTGAGTCTCCATTCGGCAATAACTTCCTCTCTGGGGGCGATGGCAATGATTATCTCTCCACCTCTGGCGTTGGTACTTATAAAGGAGACCCTAATTTTAGCTCCTCAGGTAATAACACCCTCAACGGTGGCGCTGGTGACGATACCTTGAGGGCTGAAGATTCAACAGGCAATAACCTGCTCTTTGGTGGCAATGGTGACGATTACTTGAGTACTGACTCTTTAACAGGCCTACTCTCTGGTTACTCTTCAACAGGCAATAACCTCCTCTCTGGTGGCGATGGCAATGATACTCTCTCCAGCTCCGGCTATATCAATGCCTACGATGATTATGTACCCTCATCAGGGAATAACACCCTCAATGGTGGCGCTGGTGACGATCGCTTGAGTGCTACCATTTCAACAGGCAATAACTTCCTCTCTGGGGGTGATGGCAATGATTCCTTCTATGTAAGCACCGCATCAAATAGTGCCTCCTCTGATATAGTGACTCAAACCGTAGATGGGGGTAAGGGTGACGATTTGTTGTCCGTCGATGACAGCAATGCTACAGGGGGGATCACAACGACATTCAATGCCACTACCAACACTGGCTCAATTACGGCAGGCACCTATCGGGTTAACTACAAGAATATTGAAGGATTAAATATCTTAGGTACAGCCTACGATGACAACATTGTGGGCAACGATGGCAATGATACCCTCTCTGGGGGAGTTAGTGGCCATGATACCATAGATGGGGGTAATGGTGACGATTACTCATCTATCAATTTTGGGGATGCCACTGGAGGAATTACTTCTACATTCAATGCTACTACTAACATTGGATCAATTACGGGGGGCACCAATAGCGTTAGCTACAAGAATATCGAACGATTAACTTTAACTATCTCAGGTACAGCCTACGATGACAATATTGTGGGGAGCAATGGCAACGATACCCTCTCCACAGGCGTTAGTGGCAATGATACCATAGATGGGGGTAATGGTGATGATTTACTGTCCGTCAATTACAGTAATGCTACCGCAGGAATCATTTCGGCTTTCAATGCCACTACTAACATTGGCTCCATTACCGAAGGCACCAATAGCGTTAGCTACAAGAATATCGAAGGATTAAATATCTCAGGTACAGATTACGATGACAATATTGTGGGGAGCAATGGCAACGATACGTTCTCCACTAGCTTTAGTGGCAATGATACCATAGATGGCGGGACAGGTGATGATTTATTGTCCATCGCTTACGACCTCTATAAAAACAGAAATTTTACTGGGGGAATGACTTCGACCTTTAATGCTACTACGAACATTGGCTCAATTACTGCGGGCACAAATAGCGTTAGCTATCAGAATATCGAACGATTAAATATCTCAGGTACATCCCACGATGACTTGATTGTGGGAGGCAATGGCAATGATACGCTTTCCGGGGGCGATACTGACAATGCTGGCAATGATACGATTATTGGCGGTGCAGGTAACGATTATCTCAAAGTTAACTTTTCAACAAACAATAATCTGCTGGATGGAGGCGATGGCAATGATTACTTTGATGTCCTTAACACCTATGGCAACAACACCCTTAATGGAGGGAATGGAAATGATTTTTTAGATTTTGGCAATGGTTTGATAGGTACAGGTTTTCCTATTCCCTCTAACTCAGTAACTCAAACAGCAGATGGAGGGACAGGTGATGATACCTTGTCATTTGACGGGGGTGCAACCCAGGGACTCACTTCGACATTCAATGCCACTACTAACACTGGCTCAATTACGGCGGGGACGAATAGCGTTAACTACAAGAATAGCGTTAACTACAAGAATATCGAACAATTAGATATCTCAGGCACAGCCGAGGATGACAAGATTGTAGGAAGCAATGGCAATGATACGCTCTCTGGAGGCAATGGTAATGATAGCCTCTATGGAGGAGCGGGGACTGATACCTTTGGTTTCAATAGTTACAAGGAAGGCATTGACACTATTTATGACTTCAACGCCACTAATGAACTGATTCGGGTATCTGCTGCTGGTTTTGGTGGCGGGTTATCAATAGGTTCACTTCAGACAAGCCAGTTTACCCTCGGAACATCTGCAACCAGTAGCGATCAACGATTTATCTATGACAATATTACAGGTGGATTGTTCTTTGACCAAGATGGCAGTGCGAGTGCCTTTACTCAGATAAAATTTGCACAACTATCTGCTGGATTGTCACTAACCAAAAACAATTTTGTGGTTGTTTAACAGTTTCGGCGAAATTCCCCACCCTGCCGTCGCTGAGGGTGGGGATGGATAGCCGCCGGACGACGACGAAAACACTTTGAAGAGACATCGAAATTTTAGATTTTAAATTTGGGATTCAATTATTCCAAGTGCGTTAAATCATAATAGAACTGAGAGTTTCATCATCAGGACTGTTAAAAGATGTATCAAACTGACCCGCCGCGATCGCCAAAAGATGTATTGCCGACCATGTATGATCTTCCTAGTGAAGACCCTGAGGAGCCTGGTTTGCCCGATCAGTTTCATTTATTGCAACCTCGTCTGTTAGACGAAACCTTTCGTCCACAAAATTATCCTAGCGACGAGATATTTGTTGCTAGCGATCTAAATCTTTATTATGACCCACGCCACCCACTGTGGCATAAGCGACCAGATTGGTTTGCTGTTTTAGGTGTTTCCCGTCTCTATGAACAACAGGATTTACGCTTAAGTTATGTCGTTTGGCAAGAGGGTGTTCATCCTTTTATTGTGATTGAGTTGCTGTCTCCCGGAACTGAAAAGGAAGATTTGGGGCAGACATTACGGGATATCAAGCAACCACCAGGAAAATGGGAAGTGTATGAACAGATTCTACGTGTTCCTTATTATGCAGTATTTGATCGGTACAAATATAAATTAAGGGTGTTTAAGTTAGATGGCGGTCGTTATGCTGAGATAGCACTGTCAGAATCACGCTTCTGGATACCAGAACTAGAATTAGGCTTGGGTGTCTGGCAGGGACGCTATCAAGATGTAGAACAGCCCTGGTTACGGTGGTATGATGGGACTCTAAATTGGGTGTTGACTTATACAGAACAAGAAAGCCAACAGGCCCAACAAGAAAAACAACGGGTTGAACGGTTGATTGCACAATTGCGATCGCTAGGTGTTGAACCCGATGTAGATTAGCTTTATGCCTACCTTATAACCCTCCAAACCACTCATAGCCCTGATCCTCCCAATAGCCTTTAATCGGCGACAAATTGCTGACAAATGTAATTTGAGTTACCCACTTGCTTTGCTTGTAGCCCAGTTTAATTGGAGATGCTAGGCGCATCGGCGCACCATTATCAGCTGATAATGGTTGTCCATTTTTTTGATAAGCCATCAGGGTTTGGGGATGTACAGCAGAGGCAATATCCCAGCTTTCATAATAGCCATCAGCAGATTTGAAGTAGACATAGCGGACGTTTGACTTAGGCTGTACCAGCGCTACTAAATCTCGTAATCGCACCCCTCCCCATTGAACGATCGCAGCCCAGCCTTCAACGCAGATATGGCGAATCACCATTGAAGTTAAGGGAAGTTTTTGAATATCTGCCATACTCAATTGCATCGGGTTACTAACCTCGCCATCAATCTTCAGGCGAAATTGCGCCGGATCAATTTGCGGGGTGAAGTCAAAGGTATTGATTAGCAATTTGTCTGCTTCTATGGCACTCACTGCAAATTCTGGAACTGGTTTTTGAGTTAGCAGGAGTGCTTCAAAACGTTGGTTTAGTGGCTCAGATATTTGCTGCACTTGATCTGAGAACAAATTTGTCCCGCAGCCACCTAAAAGAAAACCTACCCCTGAAAGTCCAGATACTTGCAGTAACCGGCGGCGGGATAGGGTGCGTTTGGGAAGAATCAGATTCATAAGAAATTTGGTTTATTCCCCGTCCTTGGAGGACGGCTTTACTGTAAAATCAATATACGGTGAAATTACTAAATGCAGGAAATTGACTCGTTTCCAAAGCTTAAGTAGTAACCCAGTGACATAGCGATTGCGTAGCGGTAGCGAGCGTCGTATCCACGCAAATTGAGTCGTGGGGTGTGGGGTTAAGAAGTAAAAAGTGAGTACACCCTCTGATCAAACGTAACCGCGCCCGTAAGTTCCGCAAACAATATAAGTGAACAAGCAATTGTTAGTAGTGTTGGGAGGGGGACAAAGCTCCGTACCTTTAGGTCGGAGAATGGTTACAGAACCTCTACAGGAACATAGATTTAACTAGACGGATGCTTCCTACCTTCAGGGCAAGTAAGGAATGAGCAATTGTAAATAGTATGACAGTAGGAACAGTGATAAAGTGAACTGTCCGTAAATTCTGCCAACTACCAAACAGCCCAGAAATCCAATGGAGTTGGGCAGGTTTGTACATCGCCAAACCACTGAAAATTGCCAGCAGCAGCACTGGAATGATCGCAGTATAAACTAGCCGATGCCATGCGTAGTTCTTGCGCTTTGGGTTCTGGCTGACTTGCAATGCTTTTAAGTCACCGCCATCGGCAAAGCGACGTTGCCAACGACGAGTGACTAAAATATAAAGTCCATACCAAAGTAAATTCAGCGAAAACAGCCACATAGCAGCAAAATGCCAATGTCTACCACCCCCTAGCCAACCTCCCAGCAACAGAAAGTCAGGAAAATGCCAACCTGCACGCCCTCCAAATACCGGATTAGCATTATAGATTTGCAATCCGCTACCGATCATCAAAATGAGACTGATGATATTAATCCAGTGAAATGTCTTTGATAGAAAAGTCTGACTTGGTGTTGAGGGGACTTTGCGTTTAGATGAAGTCATACCAATTTTGGATTTTGAATTTTGGCTTAAACAAATGCACTTGTAACTTGATGATTAACTGCTGCTAGTACTAAAATTCCCCCCAAAACTGGCCCAGCACAGGGAGTCCACAAAAGTCTTAACTGAGTCCCTAACCAAAACTCTCCCATCAATCAGTCCCATTCGTGCAGGTTGTTTAGCCCACTTGCCAATTGGAATATAACTAAATATACGGTAACTCCCCGTAGGGAAAATTGCGAGTAGTCCCAAAAATAAGAGGAGTGCGATCGCTCCATTCCGTAAGAAAATAACCAAGCCTGTAAACCAGGTTGCGGTTACACCTAGTAAAGGGAGCAATGCGATTCTGTGAGGTGGGGAAGCAGGGGAGGTAGGGGAGGCAGGGGGAGAGAAAGAAATAAGTGTATTTAGAGCTATAACAGTCGTAAAAAATACTAGAGTTTTCTCTTCACTCCCCCTGCTCCCCCTGCCTAAGAAAGCTCTTTTCACGATGATCTCACTTTTTCGCGTTGCTCCCTTGTGGCTAGGGCTTGGTGGAAGCCGGTGTTTGCTTCATCGCACCACCGGCTTTGTCTTTGCCCATTGCATCTTTGCCCATCGCATCTTTACCCATTGCATCGCCGGCTTTATCTTTGCCCATCGCATCTTTACCCATCGCATCGCCGGCTTTATCTTTACCCATCGCATCGCCGGCTTTGTCTTTGCTCATAGCAGGAGAGGCTTCAGGAGCAATTTGATTGTTGCTTGCAGGACTGCTAGAGCAAGCAGTGAGACTGGTAGTTAAAATCAGACCAGCAATTAAAGAAAGTGTTTTCCAGTTCATAGTCTTCTTTCGTCCTTTGGATAGTTATTTTTGTATTGATTGATCAGAGGAAACTAAGCTACAAGTAGATTCATCAAGGCATTGCCAAAAAAGATACCTTCTTGTAGAGGACTCCATCAGACTTTTGCCACTGATATTTGAGTTATCCCCAACATTCAAAGTATCTCTGTTAGGACTGAAGCTTATCTGAAACGAAGCCATGATTTTCATAAATTTATCCCTTGAGAAAATTTAGTTAATTCTCAGCATTTTCTCAGGTATTCATGGTAGCTCAAGGTCGCAACCAAATTTAGGTATTCTCTCAGCGAAACCTCATGCTGAAGTGAATGAAGACAACTTAGCATATATCTAGAGACTTAGCGCTGCTAAGTCTCTATAAGGGTTTTGGATAACGCATATTTAATTTTTGGAGATGTCTTTTCTGTAATATTTTCTTAGTAAATAACCTGTGCGTTTTGATGCTTCTAACACGAATGGCACTAAGTTAAGATACAGCCCTCCCCCGGCTTGGTCAGAGGCAGCAGCCCCTGGGAATACATTCCCAGTCTTCAGACTGGGAACAAGGGAACACAAACCTTTGAGCTTTTCTCAGTGCCATTCGCTTCTGATACTAATCTATGGGCGACAGAGAAACAAAGCGACTTTTAAGCGACTGTTGGGAATTAGCAAATAGGGTGGGCAACTGTTACCCACCCTAACGCTCTAACTTGCTACTGTCTCAACAGGGGCTGCCTCAACAGCAGTTATGGGTAAATAAACACTAACTTTTTTACGGGTTTTGCCCTTTCTCTCAAAGGTTACAACACCGTCGATTAAAGCAAACAGAGTGTCATCACTACCAATACCGACGTTGTTACCAGGGTGAAATTTGGTGCCGCGCTGACGCACGAGAATGTTTCCTGCACGTACAGCTTGACCGCCATAACGTTTGACACCCAGACGTTGGGCATTAGAATCACGACCGTTACGTGTACTACCTGTTCCTTTCTTATGAGCCATGATTTCCTCTTGTGTATCTACTTCTTTTTATTATTCAGCAGCAGTTTCAAATTCTTCGGCGGAAGTGTCATCTGCAACAGGGATTTCTTGCTCCGTTCCTCCTTGGGCAGCAAACACTGCACCATTAAGGGTGATGGAGTCAATCATAAGTCTGGTAATTTCCTGACGATGCCCCCGCTTTTTGCGGGTTTTCTTTTTCGGCTTCATTTTGTATACCAGGACTTTACGACCCCGATAGTGTCGCATTACAGTCCCTTCTACAGTCGCACCTGTCACTAGTGGCTGTCCAATGGTGACTTCGCCCTCGTGCTGCACGAGTAATACGGAGTCTATTGTAACTTTTTCATCTGGTTCGGTAGCAAGCAGTTCAATGTCGTAAAACCGCCCTGGCTCTACTCGTATTTGTTTGCCGCCAGTTTCAATAATTGCGTAGGTCATGGAATTGTCCTTGAGGTTGCCGTACAGGTAGCTGGTTTTTATCTCTTGTAGAGACGCTTTTACCAGCTTTTGTAATATGTCTACCTGATCCGAGCAGGAATTAGACAGACAATCTAACATACTATTTTATTAACAGGTGTTAAGTCAAGCCATAACAGAATTTTTGGATTTGGCGTCTGGTCAGCCGGAAGAGGAAAAATCAGCTAATTGACTATTTGGCGATCGCTCATTTCCCAAGAGTGGCGATGAATTAGCCAACAGTCGTCAGATGCTGCATCTACGCCCGTCGTAGACATCACCCACCAGCAGGAATGTAAATTATATTTACAAGTCAGAATTAATGCTTTTTAACTAAAAATTGCTACTATCTTAGGGCTGAATTTTATAAAAAAAATAACAGTGTTATTATATATTTTTCTATCAAAACCAATGCATTCTTATTCTTTGTTTTAATATCAAATATAGATGCTTAATTGAGGAATTCTTTGCAGAAGTTAGTAAATCCCCAGAAGTTAAATTACTACATTCAAACCTGATATTTCAAACAGGAGATGGATTGTCATGACACAGCAAAATGCTGCCCGACTTTTTAAAGCCGTAAAACAAGATCAAGCATTACAGGAAAAACTCAAAGCAACATCTGATCCAAAAGCCTTCATCAAGATTGCTGAAGAGCGTGGCTATGATTTCAACGTCCAAGAACTAGACAGTGAGATCAGTAAATTGTCTGAAGAAGATTTAGCCACCATTGTCAATCCAGGATGGGGAACTAGACGCCACATTCATCCTAGATAATTCTGGCTCTAGGAAACCGAAAGTATAGGAACAACTGAATTGACAAGTTTTGCTCCTCAAGGGGATACTATTGCATCATCTCCTTTAGGGGCATTCCTGTTGCGAGCATCTCACCTTTGCAAATATACTTGGCGATTAGAAATCGCGGCTACACAAACGAAGTCCGCCTTCGCGGACTCTAGGAATTTTAAACCCACGGAGGTGGGTTTTGTCTGTATAGCCGCGAATTCTATTCGCTAGGGCTAGGGCGTGTTTTTACAAAAGTTAGATGCTCCCTTCCTGTTCTGACTTTTCACGCTATGTGGAAAAACAAACGCGAAACCTAACCCCCCAGCCCCCTTCCCTACCAGGGAATGGGGAGAATTCAAAGCCTCTCTCCTTGCAGGAGAGAGGTTTTCCAGATCCCGTGAAAAGTCAGCTTCCTGTTAAATGCAAGACTCAGATCCCCGACTTCTTCGATAAGTCGGGGATCTCGTTGTTCACGAATGATTAAGTAGGGCTATATGCACCCATCCTCGACCTATACAATATCTGAAGAAAGTTAAAAATCCTTTCTCTGTTCTCCATCTACCCACCTGCTTAACTCATGAGTTAGGATGACTATATTTTAATCAGGTGATATGAAAAGAATAGAAGTTGAGCAAAGAAGTATTTTAATTGGTTTAGCAGGTAGCTACGGCTATGGTTTAAATCGTCCTGATTCCGACTTTGATTATCGGGGAGTATTTATCGCACCCAAAAGGTACTACTTAGGATTTGACCACATAGAACAAAAAGATACTGGTTGGGATGAACCAGGAATATTTTCATTTCTGGATAGCAACAAAGACACAGTTATATATGAATTAAGAAAAATCCTCCAGTTGTTAGCGGGGGCGAATCCCAATGTTTTAGAATTGCTCTGGTTAAATAACTATCCTTTTTTAAGTACAGGAGGACAGCATTTAATTAATCATAAGCAGCTATTTCTGAGTAAGAAAGTAAAACATACTTACACTGGTTATGCCTTTGCCCAAATCAAAAAGATGGAAACTCATCGTAAATGGTTGTTAAAGCCACCGCAAAAAAAGCCAATACCATCTGACTTCGCTATAGAAGACGAAGCACCCCTGAGCAAAGATGAGCTAAATGCCTTTCTAGAGTATCTCTATAACTTAATCAGAGGACGGATTGAATTTTTGGAAGAAGCGGAACAATTATATCAATTACTGACAGCAGATATTGATTTTAAAGGAGTGTTAAAACAATATACTTTACCTGATGAAACTTTGGAATATACCCAACAGTTCACCAACAGCCGCAAAGATTTTATCCGTCTGCTTCAAAAAAGCCAAAGCTATCAAATAGCTTTAAGAGAATGGAAAGCTTACTTATCTTGGCAGGAAAATAGAAATCCGGCTAGGGCAGAAATGGAAAGAAAGTCGGGTTATGACCTGAAACATGGGATGCACTGCATTAGATTATTACGCAGTGGAGTAGAAATATTACAGCAAGGTGAAGTGATTGTAGATAGGAGAATAGCTGGTGATGTTGAAGATTTAAAAGCTATTTTAAAGGGTGAGTATTCTTATGAGCAAGTGATGAAAATGGCAGAAGATTTGGTCGCCAAAATGGAAATTGTTTGCGAACAATCTACCCTACCTCACAAACCTGATTTAGAGCAAATTAATGAGTTGTGTATGGAATTGGTAGAAATGCAGAATTGGTAAGTTATTGGGCATTGGGCATAGGGCATTGTTGATTAATAGGACTTATGCACAAATTACGGAATAACGTAGACGCTTCTCTACGAGACGCTACGCGAACGGCTTGCCGCAGGCTACCGCAGAGGCAATAGAGTTGCCAGTGTGTTGCGGGGGTTCCCCCCGTTGTAGCAACTGGCGCGGCACGGAGAAATCAGAGTTTGAGAGATATTTTGCGTAAGTCCTAATTAAGTTTCTTCCCCATTCCCCACTCCCCATTTAAAGAGTGTACATTAAGTCAGCAAACCCATAGAGGCTAATGATGAGTAATAGGGATGCTGTTAGTTGGGTAATTCGCGTCTGGGGTGAAGGCGCGATCGCTTCCCGCACTAAGATAGAAATAGATGCCCCAACTACTAAGCTCAAACCTAAGATTAAATAGGGTCTGTCGGGTACAATACTGGCTATTCCCAGCATTGCGATCGCTAGTAAGAGCATCAATAATTCTACAAACCTGGGCGGGTTGTATTGGCTAGATAAAACAAAGCTGTTGAACCAAAAAGACCAAAATCTCATAGTCAGTGTTAAATATTGAGTGCTGAGTTAAGAGGGCTGAGTTAGACTCTGCCAATTTTAGATTTTGGATTGAAGGAAAAATCCAAAATCCAAAATCCAAAATTAATTAACCCCTAGCCCCTAATTTTTGACCTGTGCCATTTTTTTGTGCAGTATCACTTTCTGGTAGTTCCACGCCAAAGATGCGGCTAAAAACTTTGGCGACTTTGTAGCCAGAATCAATCGATTCTAAGGGGTCTTTCCGCAGTCTGTGACGCAAGCATAGCGTAATTACGCGATGGATATCATCAACTGTAACTTCAGTGCGTCCTTCATAAGCTGTTAAGGCTTTGGCGGCGCGGTTACTAACAATGTCACCCCGCAAACCATCTACATCCAATTCTGAGCAGACTTCAGAAATTTTCACCCGCAAATCGTAGTCAATTTTTACTTCTGGCAAAAGCTGTTGAGCATTGACAATTTGCTCTTGTAATGCTTCTTGCTGGGGTTTGTAGTTTTCGAGAAATACTGGGGGATTTTGGTCAAAATCCGCCCGTTGTTCCACGATTTGCACCCGCAAGGCTGGTTCTTTGACTGTGTGAATTTCTGCGTGCATCCCAAAGCGATCGAGCAGTTGGGGACGTAGTTCGCCTTCTTCGGGGTTTCCAGAACCCACAAGCACGAAACGCGCTGGGTGACGGATAGAAATACCTTCCCGTTCTACAGTGTTCCATCCACTGGCAGCAGAGTCTAGTAACACGTCTACAAGGTGGTCATCTAGTAAGTTGACTTCATCCACGTAGAGAATGCCTCGGTTCGCCTTGGCCAGCAATCCTGGTTCAAAGGCTTTGACACCTTCAGATAAAGCTTTCTCGATGTCGATTGTGCCACAAACTCGGTCTTCTGTGGCTCCTAGCGGCAGGTCTACCATTTGGACTTTTTTGTGAGCTACGGGAATTTCCGCCCCTTGTTCTAACAGTTGGCGGACTTCATCGCTCATCAAGTCGGGGTCGCTAGGATCGCTGCTGAAGGGGTCATTGGCAACCACAGAAATTTCTGGCAGCAGATCGGCCAGCGCTCGGATAGTTGTGGATTTTCCGGTGCCGCGATCGCCCATAATCATTACACCCCCAATTTTGGGGTCAATCACGTTCAATAGCAGCGCCAGTTTCATTTCTTCCTGGCCCACAATTGCCGTAAAAGGAAATACTACGCGACGCGCACTTGCCGTGGATTGAGCAGTTGGACTCACTAAATTACCTTAACAATATTTTTCTTATTACAGTTCTTTATTGTGACACAGGTAGGGCGTGGAATAGTTTCGTAAATTTAAAAGTCTTATTAAATACATTGCTTTACGTGTACATACTAGAATATGAAGAATTAAAAGACATATAAAAGTATGAAAGAAAAATATATAGATGATATAGAAAGCTCTTCACTTAGAGTTTTAGACCTTTTCGCCGGTTGTGGAGGGTTATCTTTAGGCTTTCAAAATGCTGGTTTTAATATTGTAGCAGCATTTGATAATTGGAAACCAGCTATAGATGTTTATCGCAAAAACTTTAGCCATGAAATTTTTGATTACGATCTTAATAATTTGAAGAAAAACTATGAAATTTTTAGAGAAATGCGTCCTGAAGTTATTATTGGTGGTCCCCCGTGCCAAGACTTTTCTAGTGCCGGCAAACGTGATGAAGATTTAGGAAGAGGGGATTTAAGTATTGTCTTTTCTGAGATAGTTACAAGTGTTCTTCCTCAGTGGTTTGTGATCGAGAACGTAGAACTATTTCGTAAAAGCAATAAATATCAAGAGGCTAGACAAATCTTGAAAGCTGCTGGATATGGTTTAAGTGAAATAATTTTGGATGCTAGTCTGTGCGGTGTACCTCAAAAGCGAAAAAGATTTTTTTGCTTTGGGGAGTTACAAGGAAAAGACGAAAGTCTAGAACCTTACCTGAAAAAAAGGTTAGCAGATAAACCAATGACCATTAGAGATTATCTGGGAAATAAATTAGAAATTGAATATTACTATAGACATCCAAGAAGTTACCAAAGAAGAGGAATTTTTAGTATTGATGAACCCAGCCCAACAGTAAGAGGAGTTAATCGTCCTATTCCTAAAACCTATAAAAAACACCCTAAAGATCCAGTCAACGTTACAGAAAACTTGCGCCCATTGACTACAATTGAAAGAAGCTACTTGCAGACTTTTCCTGAAACATTTATTTTTGAAGGGACAAAAACAGACCTTGAACAAATGATCGGAAATGCTGTTCCAGTCAACCTTGCAGAGTATATTGCTCAAAGTATTCTTGAATATATTAGGACTACTATTTGATTTTTAAGGCTCTTCAGTTCATATGGAATCGAATAATATAGCGTTTCCTAATCAAATGAGGTACACCATATCCCCCTCTCGAAGAGCGGGGAGGGGGTTGGGGGTGGGGTTCTTGTACCTCACTCAACTGAGAACCGCTATAAATAAAATCTAATCATAGACTGCATTCCCTTCTGTGAGTGGATTTTAGACTTTTGAAACCTTCTATAAAACTGCGATTTTAATGCCGTACCCTAAAACCAACGCAAGAGCCATTTTTAAAAAGATACGTAGGGTGTGTTAGCGACAGCGTAACGCACCAAATCCTTACGAATGGTGCGTTACGGATTTGATCCTAACGCACCCTACAGTACTCATATTTGATTTTTGAACAAAACTCAGTACACCTTTATTCCTTCTTCCCAGTCCCCAGCGATGCACTGAGCTTGTCGAAGTGTCCCCAGTCCCTTACCTCTACGAGTGATTCAGAAATCAAATCGGATTGCTATATCGCAATACGGTTCAGTTAAGGCTAAAACTCTTTGGGAAGGTTAATTTTTTTAACGAACCGCAGAGGCACAGAGAACGCAGAGAGAAGGAGAAAATGCTTAACTGAACTGTATTGTGCTATATCGGGCACTAATGACTACTAACTGCGTCTAAGGATCTTATAACTTTGCTAGGTCTGCTTTAGTTTTTCTGGTGCAAAAGTTCCATAAGCAAGGAACGAACAACTACCAATTTACCAATCCTGTAGTGATCATAAAGACTTGTAGACTATATGGTTAGTAGATTCAATTATAAAAACTAGCAATGGCGTGTGTGGGTAGTTAATGCATCATTCAAATCTATGAAATCATCTTTTATTGTTCAAAGTTGGCGGCGCTCGCTCAAGTATCTTTTTCCCATTCTCATTTTAATATCCTTTGTTACGGTATTACTAGTAGACAGTTTCATCCCTGCGATCGCAGAAGGTGGGGGCTTCAGTGCGATCGCACAGATACCCCGTCAGGAAATTCGCGGGGTTTGGATGACCACTAATGATTTTGACACCCTCAAGAGTCGCGCCAAAGTGCAGGATGCTGTCAGTGAACTCCGCCGGCTGAACTTCAATACAATCTATCCTGTGGTGTGGAATTCTGGCTATGTGATGTATCCTAGCGCCCTAGCGCAGCGTGCAGGGATTCAACCTTTTGTCTCCAGAGGTTCAGATGGACATGATATTCTCGCAGACCTTATTACCCAAGCACATCGTAAAGGATTGCTGGTGATTCCCTGGTTTGAATTTGGTTTTATGGCTCCCCCAACCTCAGAACTGGCGCTAAATTACCCGGATTGGTTCACACAAAAGCGGGATGGTAGCCAAACTTCAATCAGTGCGGCTGGTGAGGTAATGTGGCTTAATCCGTTCCATCCACAAGTGCAACAGTTTATCACCAATCTTGTACTAGAAACTGTCACCCAATATGATGCCGATGGCATTCAATTTGACGATCATACGAGTTTGCCCTACGAATTTGGCTACGATAAATATACAGTTGCCTTGTACACCCAAGAAACTAATAATGCTCCCCCAAATGATCCTCAAGATGAGGACTGGGTAAAGTGGCGGGCAGATAAAATTACGGCGTTTATGGTACAACTTAACCAAGCTGTGAAGCAGAGAAAACCCCAGGCAATTTTCTCTGTTGCTCCCAATTATTATGATTTTGCTTACAAGTTTCAACTACAAGATTGGCTAACTTGGATACGGCAAAATATTGTAGACGAGTTAATTGTGCAAGTTTATCGTCCGAATCTACAAAGTTTTGTGGCAAATATTTCCCGCCAAGAAATTCAAGAAGCGCAACAAATAATTCCAACTGCAATTGGCATTATGACAGGGTTAAGAAATAATCCAGTTCCCATGCAGCAAATTAAGTCTCAGGTGCGGGCTGCCCAAGAACGCGGTCTAGGTGTAACCTTCTTTTATTATGAAAGTCTTTGGAACGATGCTTTAGAGTCTTTAGAGGAGCGACAAGCTGGATTTGAAAATCTCTTTCCATCTCCCGCACTCCGCGCCAGAGTTGAATAACTTTTCTGTTGAAGATTATGTTAATGAGTTCCTAAAGTCTATTTCTCCAGTAGCAGCAGGGAGTCATATCATGTCCGCTTGATTACTTATTAAACCCGAAGAACCCCACCCCGCCAAAGCTACGCTTTGTCTCCCCTCCCCGCAAGCTCTTAGGGGTTGGGGGTGGGGTGCAATGACTGTGGGAATCATAACTATAGGACTCATATTTGATTTTTGAACAAAACTCAGTACACCTTTATTCCTTCTTCCCAGTCCCCAGTCCCCAGTCCCCAGTCCCCAGTCCCTTACCTCTACGAGTGATTCAGAAATCAAATCGGATTGCTATATTTATACGGACATCATATCACAACATATAATCTGTGTTTTAGGGAAAAACATTTAAGGAGAATTTGTTAATTCCTGAATCAATTGCTCAGGAGTTAGAATTCGGGGTGTAATAACGGGGAAATCTTGAGGATTACGAGTAATAATCGTATCTAATTGATTCAAGACAGCAGTGGAGTATTGAATAGCATCTTCAAAATCCCGAAAATTTGCTGTTAGAGCCATCCTAATTGCAGTTTTATTTACCGTAGCAATTTGGCAGAAGGTAACTATTTGTCTCAAAAAGTCAATAGTTAAATATCGACCTTTTTGTTTACGGATAAGATAGTAAAGGTCGCTAAAAGTTGATGCTGAAATGTAGCCTTCTATTTGTCCCTGTTCAACAAATGCTAAAACTGTCTCGCTATTAGTGATATATGGCTGTCGTTCCAGAGCAATATCCACAATTATGTTGGTGTCAAGCAAGACTTTCACAGGTTATGTTTCTCCTTTAAATATTCCCATTTGGATTGATCTGGATCAAAATCAGGAGGTGCTGGCTGAGTTTTCTCAAACCAGTTTTGCAAAGCATTGATTTTAGTTCGTCTTTTAGGTGTCTCTGTCTGCGGTTCACTTGCTGGGACTGTAATATTCTCAAGCTTCTCAATAGCTTGCAAGACAATCACTTCCACATCTCCGGGGGGTAAATTCACAGGTTCGGTAATCACCAAGTTACCTGCTGGATCAATTTTCCCATTAAGTTTGTAAGCTTGCATAATATTTATCCTAGGACTCTGTTTCTAGATTATCTCGTGCTGACCAAATTGCCTCACGCAATACTTCAGGTTTCTCACAATAATGCTTGGTTTATTTCCGCATTGCTGTACTAGTAAAGACTTTAGTGATTAGAAAATAAGCACTAAAGTTCTTACTACAAACTCTTCATTAGTAGCTTGATATAACTTCCTACTCCCTACTTCCCACTCGCTACTCCTAACTCAGCATGACAATCTTCTACCGAAGTGCGTTGTCGCATGGCATTAACTAAAGCCTCGTAGCTAGACCAATTTTCTTGGAGTAGAGTTTTTGCTTGGAGGGCATGAAACCGCAATTTCTGTTGATAAGCTGATTCAGAAAAGCCTAAAATTGTCAAGACTCCTATCAGCTTGTTTTTATCATCAGATCCACCTTCAGCATTATTAAAAACTAGGGTTTCAGCAGCAATACCCGCCATCCAAACAGTGCAATAGCGGTCTACCATTTGGGCACTGATTTTACCTACTTCTAGTTGAGATGCTAATTCGCTATCATCAAAGCTAACGCCGCCTTGCCCAGGTTGCCCCTGTTTCCAGGCTTCCCAAGCGCTGAGTGTGTAGCCGGTAACGGGAATACCCAACAGGTAAGCAACTAAGAAATGTCCTGCTTCGTGATGGATGATGCGATCGCGGTGTTCTTTTGAAAAACCAGCAATCCAATCTAAAAAGATAGTACCACCCTTGCCTTGCAAGCTGAAACTATCTAATGTCGCTATGCCTAAGATGGTGAAGGTAGCGATCGCTGGTACTGCCGGTGATAAGTTGAAGAATGGCCCCAGCAATACCGATAGGGTCATGAGAAAGATAGATATTGCAACTAAATTTAGGCTAGTTTGGCTCATTGAGAGAATTCTTTAGAATCTGCTTAATCTTTCTTCATTATGAGGCGAAATTAGCTACAAAAGAAATGTGATTAAACAATGGTGCATTTACTGAGAATGACTTCCAGCCCCTTCTGTACTTGCTCAAGTTCTTGGCGCTTTTGGTAAATCTAGATTAACCCCTGATGAGTGAAAGTAAAATAAAATTATCCTCCACTTAAACCCCATCATGGCTATCCCAGAACTCGAACAACAACTCCTTCAGCTTTCCTCCAACGATAAACTGTATATGATCCAATTCCTTGCTCAAAGCCTGACCACACACAACACCCACCCAGACCAACCCACCAAACTCTCAGAATTCTTCCGTCAATCACCCCTGGCTGAACTCACCGAAGAACTCGACCTTAGCCGAGGCTTGACATTGCTAAAAACCCTCATTGAGTCCTTACAACCAGAAACCCAAATTGAAACCCCAGAATATCCCCTGACTAAATTCTATGGATGTATCCAAGATGAAACATTCTTTCGCCATCCCCAAGGAAAACAACCAGAACGCGAACCAATCTTGTGAAATTTCTGCTAGATACTAACACTTGTATTATTTATATGCGTGGTAAAAATTCTACCTTAAAACAGAAACTAGAAACCACTGCTACTAAAGATATTGCCGTTTGCTCAATCGTCAAAGCTCTAGTGAAGGCGGAGCGAAAACCACAGAAGAAATATCAAACTCTTCACTTATTGCAACCATTGACATTAAATTATCAAAATTCTCAGGCATTTTTCCCTGACCAATCATCTTTTTAAAAACGTTATAACAATCATTTCTGGCTCCTTCCTTACGAGCATAGCCAAGCCAAAGAATAATTATCGAACAGTCCGACTTAAAAACTTTAAAAAATAATCTATATCTTTCTGGTAAACCTTTATGCTTTACGCGGCTATATCTTTTAAGTTCATTTTTTAGAACAAAATAATTAGCAAAAGGATCGTTAGGTATTATGTTATTAATTATTACTACTTTAAGGTTAGAGACGAATCGAAAGATGAGACAGAGGTAGTTTTAGCTAAATAAAACAGCTACGGCAATTCTTGAAATAACTATTCTGAAAGTCCGCGTAGACTGACCTGACTTTTCACGTTATGTGGAAAAGCTAACGATTGACCTAACCCCCTAACCCCCTTCCCTACGTTCGCGTAGCGGCACGAAGTGCGGGAAGGGGGAAAATTCAAAGTCTCTCTCCTTTTAGGAGAGAGAAATAGAAGTGAGGTTTTCCAGATCCCGTGAAAAGTCCGCTTAGGCGGACTTTGTTTGTGTATACAGCAGATTTCAACTTTTCTACCAGAGGCTACGCCAACGTGAGGTACAGAAATACTACTGTTCTATTACCATAGACTAATAGAAAAACTCATGCGCTCACAGTGGAATTGGATATTAGGAGTCTAAACACATTGTTTTTCCGTTTCTAACCTACTTCCAAACTTGTCACAGCAAAGACGCGATTAATAGGTAAATTAGGAATTTCTTTAGTGTACATCCGAGCCGTTTGAGAGACTGGCTGCAATTGGTAACGTTGAACTAGGTTAATTGCTTGTACATTTGCATCTGGCACATCAAAAAACACTGGAGCATGAGGATTTTCTGCAAGCAAGGCTTGAAATAATGCTTCAGCAATCTGTTCGTCATTAGCAAACAGTGGCCCAATCCGAAAACCTGTGTGAGCAGATCGGATAACTCCGTAACCAACAAGATATCCATTTTTGAGAAACCCGAAAGCAGTACTTTCTGGCTGTTCAATCCAATGTTGTAGAAATACTGGACGCTTAGAAGGAAAAAGTTGACAATCGTAAGCCACCAACTCTTCAAAAGGCACTGTTTTCAGTTCGATGATACCAGCAGGCACAACACCGCCACCCACCCCTTGATAACGAATATGGTTATAAGCGATTTTGAAACCAGACTTTTTGTAGTTATCTTGTTGAGCTACTACACCATCCAAGCCGATGTTACGGTCAGCACCTAGATAGTCAATTGCTGTCTTCCAAATTTTCATACCCAACCCCTGCCCACGAAACTGGGGTTTAACAATGTAAAAACCTAGAATGCCGAAGTGTTGATCGTAAGCAACAGCAGAAATGCATGCCACCGGCTCACCATTCAACTCGCCCACAAAAAAACCGTTTTTGTCAGTTTGATAAAAAGATTCAGCATCATACCTTCCTGGATTCCAACCTTCGCTTGCTGCCCAAGTAATCGCCAAATCAATCTCCAACCTGTTCATTGTACGGACGATGAAGTTGTCAGGGGTCATAATATTTTCTTTCATGTCGCACATATCATAATAAGCTCAATGCCTATTTTTATTATCTAGTACTTACGCAAAACTACACGCTGTAGGGGCAATTCATGAATTTCCCCTACCTAAAAATCAGGGTTTCGGCTATTATTTGCGTAAGTCCTGATTATCTTTAGCATTTGTAGCCCTAGTGACTTCCAAATCGTCATACTTATTGACTTTGTAGATGATGGTCGAAAGTAACCAACTAAATACAAAGATGGCAATGATTAAGTAACCAATTGTGCCAAAATTATCACCTAGTTGACTAATGAAATCCCAAAACGGACTTTTCAGTTGTAACTGATCGCCAATAATGTTCAGAGCCTCAATTCCGCCAATGACCACAGCAACTAATACAGAAACAAGGGTGATGGTCATATTGTAGTAAAGTTTGCGGATTGGTTTGACGTAAGCCCAGCCATAAGCACCAAGCATTAAAATGCCGTCAGTGGTGTCAATCAGGGACATACCTGCGGTGAATAAAGCTGGAAATATTAGAATTGACCAAATAGGCAAACCTTTAGCGGCTTGATTTGCAGAAATCCCCAGCAGTGCTACCTCTGTAGCCGTGTCGAAACCTAAACCAAAAAGGAAACCTAAAGGAAACATTTGCCAGCTACTATCTATCAACCGAAACAAAGGACGGAAAATGCGACCGAGTAGCCCGCGTTGGTTCAAAAATTCATCTAAGGATTGCTCGTCATAGATTCCTCCTCGCTTGACGGTTTGGAAGGTTTTATAAACATCCCACAGCACCACCATATTAATTGCTGCAATTGCTAGTAGGAAAAGTGCAGAAACGCTACTGCTAATTAGCCCCCCAACCTTTTCAAAACTGGGAAAGTTGTTATGGATAGTTGCAGTGGTTAAGGCGATCGCAACAGAGGCCGCAATTACAACGGTGGAATGACCTAGAGAGAAGAAAAACCCAACAGAAACAGGTCGTTTGTTTTCCTGCATCAATTTACGGGTAACATTGTCAATCGCGGCGATGTGATCGGCATCGACAGCATGACGTAGACCAAAGCTATAAGCTAATACGGCAGTGCCAAGCAGAAGGGGGTAGCTGTGGAATGCAATGAGGGCAACTACCCAGATCAAAATATTCACGCTAATCAGGAACGCATAGATGTTGATAACTTTACGTCTAACGTTTCTAGAACTATCGTTGAAAACACGCGAAAATCTGGATAGCATTTATCACTCCTTATAAAGGCATATTTCGACAAGGTGAAAAACGAATGAGAGCCGTACCAGCATACTGAGCCAGCCTATAGAGGTTTCATTCATCAAATTTACTTACATTGACATTGACGTAAGGTTAAGTAAAACCTATCTAAGTGACAAATATGTTACAAATTTATGTCAAAAGTGTGTCTAGTTAGTCATACTTCATAACAGTGAGCAGCATTGGCAGGCTGAAATCTTTATAAATAAGACTAAAGAAGCTTCTCAATATATTTTGAGTTATTATCAAAAATGGGTTGTAGCAATATAGAAAACAATAGACATCTCCGAAAAAGAATGTAGAGACGTAGCAGTGCTACGTCTCTACAAGGGTTCTGGGTAACGCATATTTAATTTCACCAGATGTCTAATATGCGTGGTAAAAATTCCACCTTAGAGGATGTTTGAAAAGTTTTTTTGGTAACATCTAAGCCTCAAAAACCTAACCCCCCAGCCCCCCTTCCCTACAAGGGAATGGGGGTTTCAAAGCCTCTCGACCTTTCGGGGAGAGGAATGGAAGCGGGGTTTTGAGTATACTTTACAACTTTTCAAACAACCTCTTAAAGCAGAAACTAGAAACCACTGCTACCAAAGATATTGCCGTTTGCTAAATTGTCAAAGCTGAACTATTTTATTTGGATGTAGAATTACTCGAAGACTACTGTTCTATTTCCATAGACTAATACGCGATTTTGTAAGTGCGATCGCACCGCTCTTGCTAATACAATTCTCTCCAAATCTTTGCCTTTTCTCACCAAATCATCAACTTCATCACGGTGACTAACTCGCACTACATCTTGTTCAATAATTGGACCTGCATCTAAATCAGCAGTGGCATAATGAGCCGTTGCACCAATAATTTTTACACCCCGTTCAAAAGCTCGGTGATAAGGGTTGGCTCCGATAAAAGCTGGTAAAAATGAGTGGTGTATATTAATAATTTGCGGAAATTGACTAATAAAATCTGCACTAACAATCTGCATATATTTTGCCAAGACAACTAAATCTATTTTGTACTGGCGTAGTATTTCTAGTTGTTTCGATTCTTGTTCCGATTTATTGTCTTTAGTAATAGGAATGTGCTGGAACTCGATATTGAATTGCTCTGCCACTACCTTTAAATTAGAATGGTTGCTAATAATTAAAGGAATTTCTGCAATAAATTCTTTAGCGCGTTGTCGCCAAATTAAGTCAAATAGACAATGGTCTTGCCGACTTACCCAAATAGCAATGCGTGGTACTGTATCAGAAAAACGTATTTCCCACTTAGCGCCTAAAGGTTGTGCAATGGCATTAAACGCAGGTGCAATAAATTCTCGCGGTAAATTAAATCCATCTAACTGCCATTCAATGCGGGTGAGGAATAACCCAGCAGCAAAATCTGTGTGCTGATCTGCATGGATAATATTACCACCATTAGAATAGATGAAATTGGCAAATTTCGCCACCAATCCCCGTTGATCGGGGCAGGAAATCAGCAACGTTGCTGTCGGATTTGTCATAGTAATAGCGCCAGATTTTGAATTAATTATTTGCTGTTTGTCGGACTCGGTTTAGGAATAATGAGCGGAGGAAGTTTCTGACTATTATCTACAGGTTGTTTCCACTCTGATAATTCCCGATTCACGGCATTTGCAAAATCTGTAGATACCAACAGCACATTTATATTCCCATTGGGTTTTGTAGCAGGGTCAGTTAAAGCATACAATAAACTACCGTTAAAGTTAGATTTACCTAAAATCAACTGATGGCTTTGTCGGTTTTTCAGGGTGATATTGATAGTTGCTTGGGGTTGATCTAAGGCAAATTCTGCGAGGTCTTTTGCTGGAGTTGATAAGGTGCGTTCGCTCTTACCTTTGACCAACAAATCCATTAAATAAGAAACAATAGCATCATTTGCTGACCCGGATATCGGAGATTTGATTAACCACTTGGGGTTACTAGATTCACGGTTACGTTCCAGATTCAAGGTGAGTTTTTTTGTCTTGACTGTTAAAGACTGTACATCATCTTCTCTAAAAGAGAAAATTTGTTGCTTTTGTTCCTTATTTTCTTCTCGCACACTTGCACCCCGGATTTCAGAGAAGTAAACAAAACCACCTAAACCCAGGGCTAGTAGTATTAAAATTAAAGTCGTTCGCGGCAATTTCATTTTTTAATTATTGGGCATTGAGCATTACTAAAGAGTTAATAGTTTAGCGGTTCTCGCTTAGGTGCAGTACAGCTTTGACCTCTCTCCAAACCTCTCTCCTAAAAGCAGAGAGGCTTTGAATCTTACTCCCCAACGCTAGAAGGGAAGGGGGTGGGGGTTAGGTCTGTATTCCATGCAATTGGGAACCACTATAACTCCAAACTCCTAACGTACAGACGCGATTAATCGCGTCTCTCCAAACTCCTATAGCGGTTCCCACTCAGATGCGGTACAAAATTATATCGCAAGGTGTAGGGGCAATTCATGAATTGCCCCTACGGGTGTACCTCATGTGAACGAGAACCGCTATAACTCCTAACTCACTTCTTACCGTCGTTTCCACCAGATAATAACTGCCGCCGCGAACCCAATTAAAGGTAAAACTAACAAAGACGACAATATTAAAAGATTGGCTTGGGTGGTTGTCAGGGTTATCCGACGGTTTTTCGGTTCTTTGGGGCGAATGGAAAGGGGTTGTTGATCCTGTTGACTTAGCCAAGTAACTGAATTGAGAAATACATCTCCATTTAGTTGCTGTTGAAACAAGCCATCTGTGGCGAAGCTAGAGTTTCCGAAAACTACTAACCGGGATTCGGTGGATGTTTGAGATGAGGGAGATGAGGAAGTAGGGGGAGATGAGGGAGTGGGGGAAGTTTTACTTTGGGTGGTTGGTGATGGTAAAACTTGCGGAGTCTTGGGAGAGGGTGAAGGAGTAGCGCTAGTTTTGCTTTGAGTGGTTGGTGATGGTAAAGCTTGCGGAGTCTTGGGGGAGGGTGAAGGAGTAGCGCTAGTTTTGCTTTGAGTGGTTGGTGAAGGTGTCGGTGAAGCTTGGGGAGTGGAAGTAGATTTAGCTACTTGTTTTCTGCTTAAAGCAACACCCAAGATCAGAGGCCCTTTGAGGTCTTTACCTGCATTAAACTCCAATTTTTCGCTTTGGAGGTCGCTTTCTCCCCAACTCTTGGGATAAGGTTTAGTTCGCAGCAATGGAGTAGCTTCGACACCAGGTACAGAGGTAATTTCCAGTGGTCGGGCTATTGGATAAAAAGAATTGCCGTTACCGAAATCTTTGGTAATCGGATGTTGACCGTATTCTGTGACTACAGGCGCAGCAGGGCCAAGTCCCACTACGCTTTCCCCAGAAACATCTACTGCTAAACGATTATCCAGACGAACACCCCATTCTTGTAGCAAGCTGTCAAGTTTGGGATCGGTATTGGGATCAATCATCAACAGTAAGTTACCGCCGCGATTCAGATACTCTTGTAAGGCTTTGACTTCGCCCTCAAACAATTCTCGTTTGGGGCCAGCGACGATGACGACAGCAGCATCTTGAGGAACTTTGGAAGTTTCTGCTAGATTTAGCGGTGCTGTTGTGAAATTTTTGTCGCCTAATCCCTGAACTGCTTGTGATATTGCACCTTTACCAGCCGAAAGTTGACGTTCGCCATGACCTTGCAGTAAGTAAACTTTGGCTGTGGTTGAATTTGTTAGTTGTTGCAGCCGACTAGTTAATCTGACTTCCGATAAGCGCTGATTTTCATTTACTGTCTGTACTAATTGCCGTTTATCCCCAGATTCTAAATAAACTTCCCCGTAATCTTTAACGCCAAACTTTTCTGCAAGTCCTGGTCTTGCTTGGGGGTCGATGTATTCATATTTAAATTTTGAGCTTTGTCGCTGATAATTTTCTAGCAGTTCTCGGTCTTGGGGATTCTGGTTAATATCAAACACCCACACTTTAACTGGCTGTGGTAAGAGACTCACTAATTGCTGTGACTGGGGCGCAAGGGTAAACAATTGAGCCTCTGTTAAGTCTGCCCGCAGGTGGTAGCGAGTTCCCAAAAAGTTAATCAATCCCAAAATTGCTAATACTGCTAGAGTCGCTACTAGGGCATTAGTCCCAGCTTGGGTAGAACGACGTTTCCACCAATTAGTCTCGTAGCTTTGCCATATTATCCCCAATCCACTGATGACAATTCCCGTAATTATAAATGCTAACGGGATTAGTCCCCACTGTTCAGAGACTAACCCAACTGTTAAACCCACAGTAATTAGGAACGGACCTAACCAAAATAGATATTTCCACAGTTTCTTTTTTGCAACTATTTTCATATTATTAGACTGAAGTGAGGAGTTAGTAATTAGTCATTATGAGTTTTAAGAAAACAGAATTCAGGAGTAAGGAGCCAGAATTCAGAATGGGATTATCTATGATTGGCGGATAAATAAACGGGTTTAAGTCTCCCACTTTCTTATTCTGAATTCTGTATTCGTCTTCAACTCCTCACTCCTAACTTTTAACTCATAACTTATATAACTACTGCCTTTGAAAGCGCAGTGCATCAATTGATTGAGCGGTGAGAAAGATGCCCAAAAAAATGTAACTGGCAAATAAAATTAAGGTGCTGGTATCGAAAATTCCTTGGATTAAGGTGTTGTAATGTTTCAGCAATGACAGATAACTTAAGGCTTCGCCCACGGGTCCAGGAATAATTTTGCCGATTAAATCAATCAATAACAATAATAAAATTACAGCAAAGGTGAGAACGGCAGAGAGAATTGTGCTGTCTGTTAATGAGGAAATAAACATTCCTATAGATAAAATTGCTGCTGCTAGCAAGATTAATCCAAAATGACCCAGCAAGAGAATTGAGGGTGCCATTGGTGGATTTGAGCCGCCGATAGCGATCGCTTCCAACACTAGCATGGGTACAATCATTGTGATAAAAAATGTTAGCACGCCTAATAATTTACCTACAGCTACTGCCCAATTGGTAATTGGTGAGGTGGCTAACAGTTCTAAAGTCCCCCGCTTACGTTCTTCGGCATAGAGTCCCATTGAGAGTATTGGCAGGATAAACAACAATAGCCATTCTATGCGCTCCAAAAATGCCCGCAGAAATTCGTAGGGGACATCTATGGGCGGTACTGGTACTCCCATTTGTTGCCCTTGTGAATCTATTGCCGCAACCCCTACCAAAATGCCATCTGGCCCTAGCAAAATCATCACGAAGAATAATCCCGATAGTAACCAAAATATACCTGCGATCGCATAAGCCAAAGGTGATACAAAATAACTCTGTAACTCTCGGCGATAAATGGCAATAATATTACTCAGCACTACACCCATCTACGCTGCCTCTCCTTCGTTGTCTGCTGCTAAGTCTACCTCAGTCTCGAAATTCTTTTCTTCTGTAGTCAGTTGCAAGAATACATCTTCTAAGGTGGCGTTAACACGCCGCAATTCATGTAAACCAAATCCTGCACGTACTAATGTTGTGGCAATATCCTTTCCTGGTTCTTTTCCCGGTTGCGATATCACCCGCAGGTAAGCGCGATTTTCCGGGAGTTCGCCGTGCATTCCGGCTGTGGGAATTGATTCTATCAAACTCACACCCGCGACTTTTTGCAATACCTGTTTCGCTAGGGCTGCTTCTCCTTCTATTTCCAATTCATACCCTGAGCCACCTGTCAACTGGGTCATCAGGTTTTCTGGGGTATTAGTTGCCACAACTTTACCGCGATTGATGATGGCGACGCGGTTACAAGTCATGCTTACTTCTGGCAGAATGTGCGTGGAAAGAATAATTGTGTGAGTACCAGCAAGGCTTTTAATTAAATTCCGCACCTCAATTATTTGTCGGGGATCGAGTCCAACGGTGGGTTCATCTAAAATGATCGCTGGGGGATCGTGGACGATCGCTTGAGCAATTCCTACCCTTTGGCGATATCCTTTGGAGAGTTTGCGGATAATCACCCGCCGCTTATCTTCTAAATTACAGCGTTCAATCGCGGCTGTTACCTTGTTGGGGCGATCGCCTGCTGGAACTCCCTTAATTTGGGCGACAAAATGCAAAAATCCCTCCACCGTCATGTCTGGATATAAGGGCGGTGTTTCGGGTAAATAACCAATTCGTTGGCGTACAGCTAGAGAATTTTCATGGACATCATAACCAGCAATCCGGGCATTGCCATTGGTTGCCGGTAAATAACCAGCCAGAATCCGCATGGTTGTGGTTTTACCAGCGCCATTGGGTCCCAACAAACCTAAAATTTCCCCAGGTTCGACGCTAAAAGTGACATCAGTAATCGCTGGGGTGGAACCGTATATTTTACTTAGATGTTCAACTTCGATCATCGGTATAGTGGCGATCGCAATTTATTAAGATACCCAACAATCTTAGATCACGATATTGGGTATGGGGGACTGGCACTAAGATTAGCCGACAACGGGTAAAGTTCCTGAAAAATCTAACCCCCTTCCCTAGGGTTCGTAGTTGCGCTTTAGCGCTAAAGCGCAACTACGAACTAAATTAATACCCCTCAATTTAAACTTGACGGACTACTAGAATTCACCTTAGTAGTCCAAGAGCCATTTCAAGGTGCATCTTAGCCTTGTGCAAGTTCAGCATATTCTCTTGATCGTATCGGTCAGGGTAGCTCATAGCCTTTCCCTCCATCGTTAGCTTAATCAGCGCCGCTTGCTCATCAGTGGGTGAGTTCATCTCATCTACCACCCCTTCCAGGAATTGAATAACACTGAAACCTGGTGATTTTAACCCTTTTCCTTGCCTTAATTGAGCGAGTGCTATCTGTGGGAATGCCATCAAGGTGACAATCCAACTAGTCTTGTAGCCTCCATTCCCAGTAGGCTTTAGTCCGTAACGCCTACACAAGTCTCTCAACTCGGCAGTGGTTTTGATTTCGAGTTCTGACCTTGTGAACATAAAATAGAGTTACCCATTTGTAAAAGTGGTATCGGTGGTGAACTTGTTTTGCTGACGTGAACACCACCGACTTAAAACTCTATTCTTTGGTAGACATTGAATCAAGCGTTATTTATATTTCTCAACAATGCCTAATCCTAAAGGGAACCCACAAAATTTTGAACCAATCAAGTCTGATAGAGAAGAACCTTTAGATGGAAAACTGACTATTCGTGTTACCAAGTCGATGGAGAAAGAGGTAAAGGCACAAGACGACCCTCCTGAATTCTGTAGAGAAGCTATACAGAAAGCACTAGATGAGAAAAAAGGGAAGTAGCAAAAAAATTGTAGGTTGGGTGGAGGCTTTGCCAAAGCCAACATCCTGATATGTGTTGGGTTGCGCTCCGCTCCACCCAACCTACATCTAATGCACTATTTTAAGCTTGCCACGCCACTACTTACTTACCGTGAAAAGTCAGGTTAATAATAGCTACCAGATTTACGATGCTCCAAAGCAGTGACACCATCATTTTCTAACACTTCACCGTGATTGATGACAGCATAAATTAACCATCTATCACCACATTCAAGCTGATTTTGCACCGTACATTCTAAATAGGCTAATGCCTCATTTAGAATCAAACAACCATTAAGAGCAGTTTTTGTGGCAAGATTTGCAAAGGGGTTATCTCCTAAAGTGCTATGACGAGAAAAATAGCGTCGCAGATTTCTTCCTTCTTTGAGGATATTCAGCACAAATTGATCACCAGGATGATGCATTAAATCTGCATTTTGTTCATTAGCGATCGCAATCATAATTCCTGGCGGGTTAAAAGTTGCTTGAGATATCCAAGAAGTTAAAACCCCTTTGTGAGTTTGTTCATCACGAGTTGTGACAACACACAGAGAACCAATGATCCGCCCCACAGCTTGTTCAGTACGATCTACATGGGTTTCTGTGACTATCTGACGGGAACTACGCAGTTTTTTGGTTTTCTTCAAGTTTTGGGCAAAAAAAGCACCTGCTTCTTGACACTGCTGGAGAATCTCAGGAGTAGGGCTGAAACGCACTCGAATGGTTTCAAATCCTAGTTGATAATTGGCATCTTTGAGCTTGCTTTCTATTAAATCTATTGCTTCTCCACTCCAACCGTAGGAACCAAACACCCCTGCTAACTTAGTTTTAGCCGCCACCGAGAGGACTATTCCTAAAGCTGTTTGAATTTGAGTTGGTGCATGGCCGCCTAAAGTGGGTGAACCGATAATCAAGCCATCGCAGGTTTCGACAATGCGGTTAATCTCGGCAGAATCTGCTAGTTCACAGTTAACCGATTCTACATTAATTCCATTTTGAATCAAACCTTGAGCGATCGCATTTGCCAGAGTTGCTGTATTTCCATAGGCAGAAGCATAAAGCAAAGCGACACTCAATTCCTGAGATTTTTGCCCTTGACACCATTGACGGTAATCATAAGTAAAACGACTCAGGCTGTAACGAACAACCGGTCCGTGTGCTGGGGCATAACATCTGGCTCCCAAAACCGATATTTTATCTAAGGCCACTTCAACTTGTTTGGCTTGGGGCGCATGGAGACATTCAAAATAGTAACGACGTTCCGCATCTAATCCTTTCCAATCTTCATCAAACAAAGTATCTTCGCAAATATGAGCGCCAAAAAGTTTGTCTGTGTAGAGAATTTTGGTGGCGGGATCGTAGGTACAAAGTCCATCCGCCCACCGGGGAGTTGGTACGGTGATAAATGATAGAAGATGTCCTTCTCCTAAATCTAGAGTATCCTGCGATCGCACCGCTTGAATACGTGAGTCCCATTTGGGAAAGGCGATTTTTAGAGCATTGGCGGCGGGGCGAGAACAAATTAGAGTGACTTGAGGAACTTCAGAGAGCAATACCTGCAAAGTTGCGCTGCGGTTGGGGTTGACATGACCGAGAACAATGTAATCTAGGGTGTTAAAGTCTAAGTGTTCTGCTAGTTGCTGAAGGTAAATTTCGGTAAAAGATTCGCCGGGAGGGTCAATTAAAGCCTTTTTATCAGCTTGAATCAGATAAGAATTCGCCGTAGTTCCTTTTTGGCGAGAATACTCCACCTCAAATTTTAGTCTGTCCCAAGTCCGCGATCGCAAAATCAGAGTATTTTTACCAATTTCAGCAACTTGCACATCTCTAGGATGGCTGGTAGTTAAAGTATTTGCAGACATAATAAGCTTTGTGGGGAATGGGGAATGGGGAATTGGGAATGGGGAATTGGGAATGGGGAATGGGGAATTGGGAATTGGGAATTGGGAATTGGGAATTGGGAATTGTCCCAATACTGTTCGGTTAAGGCAAGAGACGCGATAAATCGCCGTCTCTACAATAATCAGTCTTTCCTCTTGACGGCGATTTATCCCGTCCTTGTGATCATATAATTTTCATCAAAAAACCTTAACCGAACTGTATTGGGCATTGTCCCCCTCATCTCCCTACTCCCCACTCTTAATGACCATTGGTTTGTATTAATTCAGAGTTGGCTCGGCTTCTATAACGTTTAGATACTTCTTGTTCCGGGTCGATACCTTCAAAAGTCGGGGGTAGCCAGACTCGGAGAAACAATAGTATTCCCAGCACTAATAAAAAGGCGCAAGTTGCTAAAACTTGACTCCAACTTGTTTCTAGAACACCTTTAACAATCACTTCTCGCAAAGCGGAAACGATAGAAACTTCCACAGCTACGCCAATAGATACTCGATGTTCCTGTAGGTAAATAATCAGCAGTCGAAATAACTCAACTAATATCAATAAAAAGAGAATATCGGCAGTAACAGCATGAAAATCTAGAGGCGGAAGTAAGGAGAGAAACATATCTTTCACCTGAAGCACCATGAAGCTAAATAAACCGATACACAAACAAATTACAATCACATCTTGAATAAATTCCAAGGTTCGCACAACGCGCCCCCGATTTATTTCGTACATAGTAATTGGAGTATTTTCAGCAGATTTACGCATAGTTTTTTAGGAGTGTGTTGTAGAGACGCGATTCATCGCGTCTGTGTGTTGTAGAGACGCGATTCATCGCGTCTGTGTGTTGTAGAGACGCGATTCATCGCGTCTGT
>NZ_JBALEK010000079.1:0-103162 GCF_036917815.1 Nostoc sp.
ATTTTTGGGGAATTCCCAGGATATGCTTTATACCTAATCCATGCATTTGCAGTTCCAGAACGTTTAATACTTACTACACTCCCAGCTTTGGGTGAATTTGTGTATAATCCGTTCATAATCAATACTGTATCGCCAGGACTGGTAAGGTCTGCTGCCTTTTGAATTGTCCTAAAGGCGGATGAAGTAGAGAGTCCGCTATTATTATCGTTTCCAGTACCACTAACATAGTATGTTTTCCCAGTCACCTTAGCGCTGATTAACTCGCGGCTGGATGGGATTATTTCCTGGTTAGTAGTGGATACCTGACGGGCATTTTCAACTAAAGATACTTTTATCCTTTGTCCCTGAGCTAAAAGACTTAATACTATGGGAATTGCAAGATATGCACTTAAACTGAAACCTGGAATTACCACAAGAAAAGGCTCCTTGATCGCCACTACTTAACAAAAATATCAGGATATTCCGTAATTTTGAATACTCTTTTAGATACAAAATACATATAAAGCCAACTTTCCTAGCTCCCCCCATTTCTATCTTGTCCATAGGCTTGCCAAGCCAAGTCTACCAATCCATCAACGATCGCAGCTGCAACAACTGCATTACCTTTGCGACTGTCAATTGTAATGTGAGGCACTAGAGAGTCTTGTAAGCGCTCCTTAGCTTCATCAACATTTACAAATCCCACTGGGGTAGCAATTATTAAAGCAGGTCTAATTTCCTCAGCTTCAATTAAATCCACCAGTGCCGTCAGTGCTGTTTGCGCTTGACCAACCACAAAAATGCCCTCTGGATAACGCTTTGCTAAGGTTTCTATTCCCCAGGCGGCGCGAGTTTTTTCTTTTTGAGGGCGTGTTAGAGCTTCCATACTACAATACACCGGATTAGCAAAGGTGTTTTGAATGTCGTAAGTAATACCGACTTGTACCATTGGGACATCTACCACAATCGTAGTACGCGCCGCTAGTGCTGCTGCTCCAGCTTGCAAGGCACGCTCAGAAAAACGAATCAAAGACTTATACTCAAAGTCAGCCGTGGCGTAGATTACCCGACGCACAATCTCATATTCTGCGGGTGAAAAAACATGAACGTCAATTTCACTATCAATGATTGCTAAACTTTGAGCATCAGTTACGTGCCATTCCATTTTTGTTGAGCTTCTCAAATATTAGCTTTCAGCTTATCAGCTTCAGAGAGTTAGAAGTTAGGAGTTATAAGTTAATTAAAAACTCCTAACTCCTGTACAGACGCGATTAATCGCGTCTGTACTCACTCATAACTCATTACCAGAAGAAGACCGACTGAAAATAGGAGATAGGTAGGCAACCAAGACACCAATGAGAAACCCAGAGATATTCCGAACTATAGGTACCCAGTCGCTTGTGCGTGTCACCACTGGCCCAATGCCAAAGGCAATAAACAAGATTCCCCACAAAGGGGAAAAAATTAAAGCCCATTGCCAAGCAAAAACTTGTCCTTTCTCGCGGGGTTGAGCGGCAAATCCACAAATCACCCCACCAATAACCGAGCTAATCAAGGTGAGAATCCACTGCTCTCGTGGCAGTCCGGGGACAACATTGCAACCACCCTTGAGTAAACAACCTTTAACTGATTCTAAGGCTTGGAGAATGGCTTGGTCTTCGCCTTGTTCGCGGACAAAGTACAAATTACCGAAGCGGGTTTGCAATTCTATCCAGAAAGTCCGGGGTAAAAGTTCATAAACAGCATCGCCGACACTAAAACTGAGGATGTTACCGCCACGAGAATCGGCAACTAGTAGAATGCTTTTGTCATCCAAACCCCAATATTTTATGACTGCCCGACCTGGGGTGCGGTCATACTGGGTCAATACTCGCAGTTTCCAGCCTGTATCGGCTTCAAACTGCTCTAATTCTTTGACCAGCTTTTCTTCTTGCAGCACAGGCAGAGATTTTGCTAAATCGACAACTGGGGTAAAGATGTCAGGGAGTAGCTCAGGATTGTCATAAGCCAGCGCTGGGGGAGAATGCATAACCCAAATTGACCCAGCCAGGAAAAATACTGCAATAGATAGCAGAATTCGTCGCCAAAAACAAGATTGCATGGACGTTTTTATATAATTATCAACGGTAGAAGTGAACAAGTTGTTTTAAAAGAGTACTGTAAAAATGATAGTTCTTTACACTTGTTTACTTTACTCTAATGTACGGGATCAAAGCAAAGGGTTTTTGGGAGTAGGTAGCAGTCAATGGAGAGCAAAGATAAAGTGTATTTTGTCAATCAGTTAAAATACCCAAACTATTCTTAAGGGACTGACAACAAATAAATTCTCCAATCTTGTGGGGTGGGCAACATGAGCAGCCTTTGGCTATGGGATCTCGTGTCGCCATTGGTGTCAAGTTAACGTGAAAGCCAGCCTAGAACAAGCTTTTAGAGATGATCTCGTTCCCAGTCTCTGACTGGGAATGCCCGTTGTTGGGGCTGCCGCCTCCAGACTGGCGGCAGCAGCCCAATTGATCTGCATTTCCGGCCTCTTGCTGGAAAGGAGATTTGAAAATGGTTTTGGCTTAATTTGACACCAATGGCGAGACGCAATTGGTGTCAAGTTAAGCTCAAACTTCCTATGTCAATAAGCATTTATGCTGAAAAATTCGGTTTTAAAGGGACAAAAAACGAACTTTTCAGGGACTATTAATGCTTTGTTTATTAGCATCACTCCCAGTTCGCGTATAAAAGTCAGAAAAAAGTTCACCTTTATACTTCGTTCCTCACAAAACCTATCGTTGACAAATGGGTTTTAACCTTAATTTGACACCAATGGCGAGACCCCCACCCCACAAGAAGTAGTTGAGTATTTTTTTATTTGTTAGTCCTTAATAAAAATGATCATCGTGGCTGGGTAGAGGAGTAAGACTCAAAATTGACTAAGCCATAGTGGAATTACCCATACAATAAAAGGGGAATGATTAGAGGTGAGAGATGACTAACAAAGAATTATTAATCCAAGAAATAGAAACTTTACCGCAGGAGTTGCTAACAGAAGCACTCGATTTAATACGTTCACTTTAGATAGTGTATATAGTACAAAAATCGCTTTTTTTAAGCTGATGAAATAGCACCTTTTGACACCCGCAACAAGGAAGATAAGCAATGCTCTATGCCCTTTTTTTGATCAATCTTCGTCATCGAAATTGGTTTCCCAGCTAGCAGCGTCGTTGTAACCGTCATTAGCGCGGTATACTTCTGCTTTGATCCGGTAATTTTCTTGCCTCAGCACTTCTCGTTCTCGCAACGTTAGTGGTGGTTTTTCATTGCTTGGCAAGCGATCGCTTGTTCGCCTCGCAGGTTTTTGGCGGGTGAAGTTTCTCCAAGCGGCTTTCACGCCAACAAAAATAGTACGTGTACCTACTTGCAGATTTTGAGCCTGTTTTTTGGCACTATCAAGACTTTGGTCAACTTGTTTGACAACTTGACTAGCACTTTTTACACCTTCACTGACATCATCAGTTAAGTCAGCGATTTCCAAACCAGTGACGCGGATAGCTTCTAGAGTGGGGGGTAACTCCCGTGAGAGGGTATCAAATAGCTTTTCTGCACTGCGAGCCGCGCGTGCTAACTCCTGCAAAGCCGGTATTGCCACCACTAAAACCGCAGTCAAACTTGTGGCAACAAAAAGTAAGGAAAGTCCCAACCAAAACAGGGGTTCAATCACGGTTATATCATTTATGAGCGTTCTAATTGCTGGGGAAGCGAATCTGAGTCTTCAACAGATGTTTGTCGATTCAAGACTTGGTTTTCTTGCTGACTGGCATCTACACCTGCTGCGATCGCTTCTCGTAATCGATCTAAAGTCTCATCCCAGTTTTTTAGTGCGATCGCAGAAAGACGATCTGCTTGGATTTGCACACTCGTTGATAAATCTTCTGCCAACTCTGGGATAGCATTGGCAGATTTTTTCAAAATTTTACGCGTTTCGCGCCCTGTACGTGGAGCCACGAGCAAACCGGTTAAAGCACCGATGGTAGCTCCCAGCATCAACCCGCCAATAAATACTCCAGAACGGTTATTAGACATCTTGTTGTTTCTCTCCTTACACCCATTTTAGGTGGGTTTACTCCCCTTGCAAGACTGAACCGATTTTATCCAGTTAATCTATAGTGACATAACTCATTTTGCAACTGTTCTTTTCCCAGGTGTTAACTCTAGCTTCGGAAAATAACGCTGCCAGATTTGCCGTCCTAGCAAAAGTAGACTGATAATTTGTCGCACTTGTTGGATTTGCATTTGTAGTACTTGATTTCTTTGCCGTAAGTTATAAATATTTTGCTGGCTGAGATAAATATTTTCCGGTGCTTTCTTCAGTGCTGCATAGGTACAACTTTCATAGGCGGTTAATCTATCTGCTATGTATGCTAGCTGTTGCTTGAGTTGCCACACCCGCCAAGCCACATAGAGTAGTATCAGCGAAACGAGGGTGTTAATGAGGATAACTAAAATTACCATTGTTTATCTTCACCGAGACTAGCTTTGAGGAATTGTTCTATATACTTGATTTGGCTCTTATTTAATGATGAACAAACTAGAGGATGAAAATTATGGCATCAAGTACAGCGTGAGTTATGGTAATAAAGAGTAGTTAGATGATGCTCTGAGCGCTATTGAAAGGCTTTACTAGGTGAAAATTAGTGTAACAAAGGTTGATGCCTAAAAAATCGCCAATTTGCCAATTTTGTCACAACCATATATCCACACCTCGCAAAACCACAGCTACAATTGCCTTAGATTCACGACTCGGTTTGCGAAATCAACCCGTATGCTCAACAAGCTCCATCATTACTACATCCCACTCCTTAACCTGGTAATCTTAGTCAATTTGCGACTTTTGAGTATGTAAGCACAATGGCATAGCCCCTTCAACAGACAGTGAGAGAACTACACTACACTCCTTAGACGCTCCCCAGCATCGCCTTTATTATTGTGCTTCTACCTCTACCACTTTTCCAGCCTCTCGCGTGAAGTTAACTGATATTTTGCCTGTAAAAACCTCACTGGTGATTTACCAACCAAAAATTGCTGGGTGTGGACTCAATACGGTTCAATTAACGTTTTAATTTTTTGAAGATCCCTCAACCCCTCTTAAAAAGGCTTGCTGATAATCCTCTTTTACCCCCTTTTTAAGGAGGTCGTCGCAAGCGGGGGGATCTTAACCGAACCGTATTGGGTGTGGACTGGAGAAATGGGAGAGTCTATCAATTCTTCCGTCAACCTTTACCCTTTTCTCAACCAAAGCTTCCCCTTAAACCTTTCCTGCTGAAGGCTTCCCCCTAATATTTCACTAATACTTTACCGATAATGATTATCTTTTTTATACATCCAGTAGGAGATGAGGATGTCAAAAAAATCACCATTGAATAATTTCTTCCCAGCTATTCTTGTTGTCTTAACAATTGGATTTGTTGGGTGTGGAAATCAAGCTGCAAGAACTACATTCACTCAGACTAGCACTCAGGTAAATGAAAATCTTCCCCAAGTCGTAGCGACTACAAGCGTATTATGTGACTTAGCCAGACAGGTTGCCGGAAATACAGTTAACCTCACCTGCTTAATTTCCCCTACTGCCGATCCGCAATTTTATAGACCAAAACCGGAAGATCGTAAAGCTATTGAGCAAGCTAATCTTATTCTCTATACTGGTTACAATTTTGAACCAAATCTGATCAAATTAATTAAAGCGACTAAAAACCCTGCACCAAAAATAGCCGTCGGTCAAGTAGCAGTACCTAAGCCACAAAAATTTCAGGTAGGCGCTAAAAATCTGACTGATCCTCATCTTTGGCACAATACCAAAAATGCTATCAGAATGGTGGAGGTAATTAATAGTAACCTGAGAAAATTACAATCTAGTGATGCTGAGACTTATAGCAACAATACTAAAAGAATCACAAATGAACTCACTCAACTAGATAGCTGGATTAAGTCAAGAATTGCCAGTATTCCTGCCAAAGAACGCAAGTTAGTTACAACCTCGGATGCACTGGGTTATTACGCCAAAGCATACAGTATTTCATTGGTAGGGGGATTGCAAGATATTAGTACTGAGAAACAACTGACAGCAGTAGAAGTCAAAAATTTGGCTACAAATATTAAACGGGCTAAAGTGTCAACAATTTTTACTGAGGAGGCAATTAATCCTAATTTGATTCAATCTGTAGCCACAGAAGCTGGAGTGAAAATTTCTGAGAGGAAGCTGTATGCTGAGGGACTTGGTGAACCAGGAAGCGACGGGGACACTTATCAGAAAATGATGGTTGCCAATACACGCACAATTGTAGAAGGACTAGGAGGAACGTATTTGATGTTTGAAGCGAAAGCTGCTAGATAGCTAGAACATCATTAGATATATGAGTTAAAATGAGCTAGGCACAATTCATGAATTGTGCCTACTAATGATTTTAGTTGCAAAAAAATTGTAGGTTGGGTGGAGGCTTTGCCAAAGCCAACATCCTGATAATCAGTTGGGTTGCGCTCCGCTCCACCCAACCTACGTCTAATGCACTATTTTAGCCTAGACAGTCCACTAGGTGCATTTCAAAAATCAAATACTAGTCCTATATATGAGTTAAAATGACGTAGGCACAATTTATGAATTGTGCCTAGTAATGATTTTAGGCAACGCATAATTAATTTTTAGAGATGTCCGAATTAGTATTTTAAAGGTTAGGAGAGATGGGTAAAAAAGATTGTGTTATTCATATTTATCAGGTGTCCACCATATCAATGCTTTCCTTTGCATCTCTTTGATGAACCCATCTTTCCCATCCATATATCCGATGATATCGTTAGGATACTGCTTCGCTAACTTACGTTTTAATTCACTATATTTATGTGCGTCTTCGGGATTTGCAATCATGTAATCCCGAAATGCTAAGTGTCGTTCTACTTCCGATGATCTGGCCGTGAAGGTGTGGATATGATGCGTTCTTGTGCCTATTTCATTATCTTTACGAAAGAAACGGCGGCCTGGTATGCCAAACTCGCCCATTACTTCATAACCTAACGCTTCCATACCCAAACTACAATCATCTACTTTGGCGATGTTTTTCACTTCAACCAACAAATCAATAATGGGTTTCGCGTAGATATGTGGAATTGCTGTACTGCCAATATGATGAATAGCAACTACATTTTCACCTAGTGTCAGCGCAACACGCTTTGATTCATCGTCAAATTTGCCGCGCCATTTTGGATCAGGCGGTACGACTTCTACTTTCATCAGGATTTAGGAACAACATTCTAGAAGTGGAAGGCGTAGACGCGTCTGACTTTTCACGTTATGTGGAAAAGCTAACGATTGACCTAACCCCCTAACCCCCTTCCCTACAAGGTAAGGGGGAAAATTCAAAGTCTCTCTCCTTTTAGGAGAGAGATTTAGAGAGAGGTTTTCCAGATACCGTGAAAAGTCAGGTAGACGCGTAAGACATCGTTTCACTTACTTTGAATCCAAAATTTAAAATCCAAAATCTAAAATTGACTCACCATCCCCAAGTACCGGGAGTACCTTTGAATGGCCCAACAATATCACTGGTAATCCAACCGCCGTAGAAGTTACCTGGTTGTGGTTGCACCTCTTCACCATTTACATAGCATTTATCCATGACATGAGCGTAAAAAGCTACATATTCCTTCATCGATTCAAAGGCTGGTGTGGGGTTGGGGTAAAACCAAGCAACATTATGGACTTCTTTATCGCCAACTCTGATTGTGTAGTAACCAGCACTTCCCTTCCACTCACAAAAGCTAGATTGCGGAGTTATCTGTAGATATTCCATTTTGATATCCGCAGGGGGGATGTAGTAAGAAGGAGGATGACTAGTTTCTAAAACACGTTTGGCGTTGTGGGTATCTGCAATTATTACTCCGTTAAAGATTATTTGGATATGTTTGCTTGTGTCTTCCAAACGAGGAGGACGTGGGTAATCCCAAACTGATTCTTGTCCAGGAGCGGGTTCTATGCGTTGAGAATGCACCATCGTAAAATCTAGACGTAAGTGGCTCTGAAAGATTTACTTTTAAGCTTTATGATAAAGCGATCGCTCTATCGCATCAAGTCCTAGCTACAAGCAGCGATCAATTAGCGTCGATAGGGGCAATTTATGAATTGCCCCTACTTAAACAATTCATGAATTGCTTATACAACGTTCTGTACCTTACTCAACTGGGAATCGCTATATTGCTTTTAACGTACTTCTTTAAGAGCATCAACTTGCTTGGTAAACAACTCAGTGAATAAACTAATCACACTCCGCTCTTCGCGCACTTTTATATTGGCACTGATAGACATACCTGATTGCAATTTAACGTTTTTACCTTTAATCACTAAGGATTGTCTATCCAATGAGACTTTTGCCGGAAATCTGTAAAACTGATGGGTTTGGTCTGGTGGTAATGCGTCTGAACCTATGTCAATGACTTCTCCCTTGATATCACCAAACTCGCTGTAAGGAAAGGAGTCAATTCTGACATCTACTTTCATGCCTTTTCGCACAAACCCAATATCTTTGTTAGTGATGAAAACTTCACCTATATATTTTTCATTGGGGACAATTTGCAGCAGTTTTGTCGTCGGAGTCGCTACAAATCCAGGGTTTTTTGCTTGTAAATCGAAAACTGTTCCAGCTACAGGTGCGCGGAGTTCTTGATATCTAACGTTTAACTTTGATTGAGCTATTTTACTATTGACATCTGCCAAATGCTGCTCATTATCTAGCAAAACTTTCATGAATTGGCTATCGATTGTGGCAATACGCTGTTTGTTATCAGCGATCTTATCCAAAATATTTTTATCAGAAACAGCCACCGTATTGTTTGCCTCTTGTTGTCCTTTTTCTATATCAAACTTGAGGCGTTTATCTTCCTCACCTAGTTGCGCTACTTCCGCCGTGCGGTTTTGTACTTCTTGTTTCTGGTTGAGATACTGAAGTTGAGAAATACCCCCTTCTTCTGCTAATACCTTCAGCTTCTCTAGAATTCCCTGTTGAATAGCTAAACTTGCTTTACTATCTTCCAGCTTAAATTGATTTTGAGAAAGTTGTTTTTTGGTTTTTTCTACTTCCAACTGCGCTGCTAAAGAGCGAGAATCTAATTCTTTTTTGGCAACTTCTAGAAGTTTTTGCTCATCAATTCCTAGTCCCGACTCTTGACCGGAATTTTTTAATTGAGTTCGGAATAATTCATTTTCTGATACTAATGCTGCCCGACTTTTCAGCAGAAAAGCTGTTTCTGGTGGCAAATTGCCGCGCAAATATAACAGTTCTGCTCCTGTGGCTGTACTTGCACCCATCAATCGGCGATAAATCTGGTTTTCTTTAATTAATGCAACGCTAATTTTATTTAAAGAAGTTAATTCAGCAACAGGGGCGATGGAATCAAAAGTTAGCAACAAATCTCCTGGCTTGACTTCTTCTCCATCTTTAACATTAACCGTTTTCACTACTCCACTAACAGGAGCTTGAATATCTTTGACGGTTCCTTGTGGCTTTAATTGCCCTGTTGCTGGCACTACTTGCTCAATTTTGGCAAAATAAGCCCAACCAATTCCAAAACAGGCTAGCAGAATTAGAGTAACCATGATTGTACGCGACCAAATTGGAGATTGGCGCAAGACAATGGATTGCTCAAAGTCTTGAGTATTTGTGTTATTAAAAGACTCTTGAGCAGCTTTCTGTTGTTTTGTAACTATCGGTGAATCTTGCTTCACTCCGTTTTTATGATTACCGTTTTTATGATTACCGTTGAGGTGATTCCCATTAAGTTGAGTCATAACGATTTCGGATTTTGGATTTTGGATTTTTTGTAGGGTGGGCAATGTTGACGAATGCCGAAAATATTTGCCCCCAGTTAATGACTAAGTTACAAGTTCACATCTTGTTGCTGATACAGGTAAGAATAATGACCTTTAAGAGCCATGAGTTCTTGATGGCTGCCTTGTTCTATAACTCTGCTATTATCCATGACAACAATCATGTCTGCATTACTGACAGTGTTCAATCGGTGGGTAATAAAAAATACTGTCTCACCCTTGAATGCTTTGGCTAAATTGAGACATATTTGCCGCTCTGTGGGATAATCTAATGCACTAGTTGCTTCATCTAGAACTAATAATTTTGGTCGTTGTAAAACTGAACGAGCGATCGCAATTCTTTGTCGTTGTCCACCTGAAAGTGCAGAACCCCTTTCTCCTACCCGGGTGTTGTAACCGTTGGGTAAGCTCATGATAAACTCATGGGCGCAGGCAACCTGAGCCGCTTCGATAATTTCTTCGGTTGTCGCATCAGGATTTGTGAGGGCAATATTTTCCTGAACGTTGCCGTCAAACAATAATGTCTCTTGGGGAACTACGCCTATTTGTCGTCGTAGTGAATAAAGTTCTACTTTGGCAATATCATAACCATCAATCAAAATTCTGCCGGAGTCAATTTCGTAAAGTCTCAGCAGTAACTTCATCATTGTACTTTTACCAGATCCACTTTGTCCGACAATACCGATAAATTTACCTTGAGCAAATTCGAGGTTGACATTAGAAAGTTGCAAAGGACCAGTTGTGCCAAAACGGAAGGAAACATTTTCGTATTTCACTGATCCCTTGATCGTCGGTAAGGGTATATTGTAGCGGTCTGTTTCTCCTTCTTGTGGTGTATCAACAATATCGCCTAAACGCTCTAGAGACAAGGCAGTTTCTTGGAAGCTCTGCCAAAGTTGAGCCAAGCGCAAGATTGGGCTGGTAACATAACCTGATATAATCCTGAAGGCAATTAATTCGCCTAAAGTTAATTCTTGTTTCAGTACTAAATAAGCTCCCACCCACAGAACTAGTAAGCTGCTGAGTTTGTTAAGAAAGTTGCTGGTAGAGTTAGCGAGGGTGGAAGTCACAACTGTTTTAAAACCAGCCGCGACAAACCGGGCATAACGCTCTTGCCAGGAAAAGCGCGATCGCAATTCGATATTTTGCGCTTTTACTGTTTGAATGCCTGACATCACCTCCACTAAATAAGATTGAGTTTCGGCGTTGCGTTCGGCTTTGGCGCGTAACTGTCTGCTAATGGTGGGAGAAGCAATTAAGATGACAATGATAAACACCGGAATTGTGCTTAAGGCTACCAAGGTGAGTGGCCAACTGTAAATCAGCATCACACCGATATAGACCACCGAAAAGAGAGCATCTAACCCCACTGTTAAGGCAGTACCCGTGAGGAATTGGCGGATATTTTCTAGCTCGTTAATCCGAGTGGAAAGTTCACCTACCGGTCGGCGTTCAAAATAGCGTAGTGGTAGACGTAGTAAGTGGTCGATGATTTGCGACCCTAAACCCATATCGATCCGGTTGGTGGTATCGACAAATAAGTAGGTTCGTAAGGTAGTCAGCACTGCTTCAAATATCCCAACTACTAATAGCAAAACCCCCAAAATATGTAGGGTGCCAATACTATTTTGAGTGATAACTTTGTCGATAATTAGCTGGACGACTAGCGGATTTGCCAACGCGGCCAACTGCACGAAAAAGGAAGCAACAAAGACCTCGATCAGGACTCGCCGGTGGCGTGACAAATAGGGTATAAACCACCGTAAACTAAAGCGTTCTTGGGGTGTTTCTCTGGTCGCACTGAGGAGTAATACTCTAACTTGGGGCGGAAAGTTGGTTGGATCAACATCTAATTGTTCAAGCAATTTAGCGGGTTTGCACCGCACAATTCCTTGGGATGGGACACCTACAACTACGGTATTGGCATCTGCTTCATATAAAACGGCAAAACTATCACCATAGCGAATCAATGCCGGTGTCGGAATACGCGTGATTGAAGCGACTGGTAGCTCTACCAACTGCGCCTTCAGTCCGATTGATTCTGCCAGGTAAGCTGTAACTTGAAACGATATAGTACCCTGACGTTTGACTTGCTCAGTTAAGACGCGGCGAACCACTTCTCGACGAAAGGGCATTTCTAGGTGCTTCGCGATCATTTGGAAGCAGGCGAAGGCTGTATTTAGTTCTCCCTTACCACCAAAAAACGGGTATTTGTTTTTTACCGAATTCGTTGAGGTTTGGGGGGTTGTCTGTGGAACTAATTCGTTGGATGCGTAGGGGATATCTATTTCCTCTGCGCTATGTGATTTGGTCTCACTGACTACAAGTTCTATCTGATGATTATCTTCCAAGACCAAATCTGACGGATGTATACCAAGCACCCGTGCGGGGTTTTGGCCTGTAACCTGGATTTTGTCTCTGTCATCCTCTGATTCTAGGCGATCGCCAGGTGATAAATTCGTGACTGTACCACCGCCACTTACAAACCAGGCGCTTTGGCTATCCAGTTGGTTAAATGCAGTTTTTCCTGGAGAGAGGTATTGTACTTTCGCCTGTGGTAGGGCTTTTTCTGCTAGTTCTCTGAGATTTAAAGTAGCGATGGCTTGCTTTTGCCAATAGGAGCCGAGAATCTCGAAAACTTCGATTAAATAACTGCGGTTCTTGCGAGCTTCGGCAAAAGCTGGGTATGAAGCTAGAAAGCTAAAATACGCGGCTGCACTCAAGGTTAAACATACGACTTCGGTGGAAGCGATCGCTGTCTCACAAGCTAAATCGCGTAACAAACCAATTTCGCCGATAATTTCCCCAGGTTGCAGTAATTTTAGGGTGATTGGCATTTGCGTCTGGGGGTCGTATCCCAACAGCCGCACTTGTCCTTCATAAATTATGGTGATGTGGTCTGGGAGACTTTCTTTGCCGATGATTTTTTGACCGATGCGATAGCGCCACGCTTGCAGTTGTTCTGATAAATTAGCGATCGCACCATCTGGTAACTGATCAAACCCTTCTAGGGTGGTGAGAAATTCGGTAAAAGTGTTCTTAATATAAGTCATATCAAACAAGTCGAAGGTAAATGTGAAGAATAAAGTCGAGAATATTTAGGCAGTATCTCTTTTACTAACAGTGGCAGTGTTTTGTTTTACGCGAGCAGCACCAATACTTCTGTGGCATTCAGTGCGCCTAAATTTATCAAAGCACAGATGGCAGTTCGTCTAATTGCATACTTGTATTTACATCACCGGGTTATTACTATCATCCCTTGTACAAAACAAACATAGTCTAATCTAGATAGATCGAATCTAGATCGAAGATCAGTTATCAGTTGGTTAATTGCTACATACTTTATACAAGTTTAAAATTAATATTTAGCATTGCAAGTATGGAAGATGGATACTCATCATCAAACCAAAACACCGAAACGCGGTTGTTAAACTTAGCCTCGTTTATTTTAATTGATCTTCATGAAAATATCACAGATGCTTTCCTAAGTAAATGCCCTAGTTAAGAATTATGTAATAAAAAAAACTTTAAATTTCTGAATGATTTTTTACAAATTCTTTAATATAGGGATTGACAATATCACTTATAGCGAAAGATAGTCAGCTTTCTTCGTTAAAGATTATCCATACCCGATTATGAAAGAATTCTCCATAACTTTTTTGATAGCTTAATTTAATAAAAATTAACTAGAATAGGACTTACGCAAAACTGCACGCTGTAGGGGCAATTCATGAATTGCCCCTACCTAAAAATCAGGGTTATAGCTATTGTTTGCGTAATTCCTGTGGAAAAGTCAAGGCGAAGATTTTTGTCACCCTAGAGAAATCAACTACTAAATTTATGAAGGAAAGCCAATAACTGCCTTCAGTAAATTTACTAGTTTAATTAATGTGACGTTCATTTAATTCCGAATTATAATATTACCTCACCCCGCAACCGTGATCAGGTTGTTTAATTTCACTAACTAATTACTCGTGGTTTATATAGTAATTTTACTTGAATATTGCTCAGTATACTGATAAGAAAAGCTTTGTATGTCAAGCTTTTAGGCAGCTTAGTTGTTCAAAAATCAAATTAGGAGTCCTAATATTATGCACCATTCACACTAAAATTAACTTGCACAATTACATCGTTGTCATCTTTATCACCACCAAATCTACCAAATAAGCGATCGCTTCGCTAGCTAATCCCCCAATCAGCACCTCATTCGCACAGTATTAGCGAGTCATATCTGTGACACACTAATGATGTGCTTACCGGAAGAGATCCGACCATTGAAGTCTCCCAGCATACCAATCATCAGCTTCCCTTACCATTGCGGTCTTCCGCGCCATCAAAGCTTGGGGGTGTGGGGTGGCTGGCGAGGACATGAATTGTCTCCCGATTCACTTGAATGGGTTTTTTCTTTGCGCTTACCCTGCGGTTAGGCGTTACATATCTATGCATTAGGCAAAAACTTTTACGCGATCGCCCTGAAGTTTTCCTAAAAGTCCATCGCTTGAATCTGCGTTAAACAAATGCAAAGCCAGTATCGGTCGCCAAATTCGTCTTTAGCTTTAACCCTTAAAAAATTAAATATGGTTTTCAAACATTTACTGAATCTTCATTTTCTACAATCTTTGCTGGGGCGATCGCTTTGCGCCATCGCATTTTTAGTGACATACCTACACTGTACTGTACTCAGTACAGTGTAGGCTTCTCAGCGACTCTTCATTAAAGACATTAGACATCTCCGAAAAAGATTTAGATACCACAAATTTGCACCCAGACCTAACCCCCCTTCCCTCGTAGGGAAGGGGGGTTTTAAAGCCTCTCGACCTTTCGGGGAGAGGTTTGGAGAGGGGTCTTTTTTCTTTTCTGGAGATGTCTATTAACTGAAGCTCACTTTTGAATCCACGTCATGCCCTGCCGCAGATTTGAACAAGTACAAAAAAGTATGTTCTTGCCTTAACCGCTAGAATTTTACCCATTCACGGAGACGATACAAAAATATCTATTCTTGAATGGAACCCCATATTCTAGATTGTCTAGGTTCAGTGTACAGCCAGCATTTTCGGGCAATGCCAGTACTTACCTAATAATACAGAATGCTGTAGATGCAATGCCAAATGGTGGCACATTGTCCATCAATGCTAGAACTGTAGAAGGAGATGAGAAACTTGGGGTCGAAGTTCAAGTTTGTGATACTGGAGTAGGTATTAGACCAGAAAAATCCGACGATATTTTCCAGCTTGGGTTTACTACTAAAAGCGATCGAGGAAATACAGGTTTGGGACTGTGGTTGACCAAACGCCAAGTTGAGAGTTTGGGAGGAGTATTAAAATACGAGAGTTCACTTGGTCAGGGTTCACAGTTTACAGTTACATTGATAGCGTATATTTCTTAGGTTTTACAGACGCTGCAAAATCGCCTCTAGTAGACAGACACAATTTAGTTTGAGTCCGATTTGGTATTAACAGCGTCTTAACCCTAAAAAATAACCACCATTTAGCGGAAATTACCAGGATTTAGACGAGCATCGTTAGGTTGAGACTGACGACGAATTGCCACTCCACTCCGCAAATTATTTCCAGTACCGCCATCTTGACGATCAAGGAAAGGTTTTAGATTAATCCCACTTCTAGATGAACTAACCCGATTATTGCCACTGCCTAGAAGTGTACGTCCTAAATTATATAAGTCATTGCCTCCACTACTGCGATCGCTATAAGTGTTAACGGCTATAGTCTGTTGTCCACTATCAGCAGTAGTCAAGTTCTGAAAAATGCTATTGCGGATAACATAAGGATCTTTGCCGCGCGGTACTGTTAACACAATTCTACAGGTCGAGTTAGCTTCAGTTGTGACGCAGACAATGTTTTCGTTATTTTCTACAGCTGTCTGGAGTTCTTGTAAACCATCTGGGCGATACTGTTCCAAGCGACTGGCGATCGCTGTACAACGTTTTTGTGAGTCCCAACCACCACCCAAAGCCGCAGGCGCCGCCCAAGGAAAGAATTGTCCTGGTTGACTTTGTGGCTGATACATGACGGTGTACTGTCCATTATAAGTTTGACAGCTAAACCGAGTTGTACCGTCAGCGGAGGTTGAAGGTGGTATGCCGCCTGTCGATGTGTCTATTGGAACTGGCGCTGAGGTGCCACCTGTTGGTATTGGTGCTGATGTACCACCTGATGGGATTGTTGGTACTACTACACTGCCATCGCCAGTAGAATCAGATTGCGCCATTGCTGCGGAATTACCCAGACACAAAGATAAACCAAGACTGCCCAAAGATATCAGTCGCAGCAGTTTTGATGACATAAATCATCCTCCAGTAGAAATAAGTAGGGAATTGATAGTTTAAGTGACGAATAATTCTGGTTTTTGATTCATCAAAAAGGCTATTTTTTTCCTCTCTTGCTTTTTTCTCTTCGAGTGGCTTTTTCACCCGTGCTTGAATTTCTGAATTCGTGACCTTCGTTCCTCAACCAACAACAGTCTCACCACTCGATATAATATGCCCTTTGGGATGGGTAAAACACAAAAAACCCCGGCGAAACTAACCGAGGTAAGAGAGAAAAGTCTGAATGACGATGAGATACAGCAATATTGAAGTCTAAAAATCTTAGCTAACGCTAAAACCAACCAAAACTAAAGTAGTGACAATTAAAGTCGCAAAAAGACTCTGTAAAACGTATTTACGTTGTTGCCAAATTGCTGGGTACTCAGCGTAGTAGATTTTGGGTTCAGCTGCGTAGTTGTTGAGAATGCCGTCTTCGTTAGTGGTGGTATACATAGTTTTTTTTCTTGTTTGTTAACTTATGTAACTAAATCTAACAATTTTGTTACAAATCGTCAATATGAGTTGACAAAAAAATACTGATAGTGTGCATAAAGCTAACTTATCAACTATCTGACTTCTCACGGAATCTGGAAAACCTTGCTTCCATTCCTCTCCCCTAAAATAAATACCTTGCAAAAGTTCCCTAACACCCCACCCCCAACCCCTAAGAGCTTGCGGGGAGGGGAGACTTTGACGTAAGTCAAAGGCGGGGTGGGGTTCTTTTTTTGATTTATGCAAGAAGTCTAATAGATACCTTGCAAAAGTTCCCTAAAAGCCCGCCCCCTAAGAGGTTGTTTGAAAAGTCGTTGGCTGTAACTTTTGGCACTGATTGATCTCCCCTAACCCCCCTTTTTAAGGGGGAAGAATCAAAGTCCCCCAATTTATCGGGGAGCCACTGCGCTCTTGGGGAGCCAGTCCAGTCTTGGGGTTTCCCCAAGTGGAGGATCTGGCGTGTCTCCCCAAGTAGAGCAAGTGGCGTGGATTTAGGGGGATCTAGAACTTTTTGCTACCAATAAGAGGACTTTTCAAACATCCTCTATACGAGAACAGCGAGATATCCCCATATCCTGTTCCTTATGTCCCAATATGGGCTGTGTTAAAAATATGAAAGAATTTCAAAAATCTGGCAGAATTTGCAGTAAGCTCATTTTGAATTGTAGTGTGATTAATAGGAACCATTACTATGGCAGCTTCTTTTTTGCCTTCTGTCTTGGCTAGTACTTCGTACTTGTCTTCTATCTTCGTTCCCATAATTGGTTGGGTTTTGCCAGCTGTGACCTTCGCTTTTCTATTTTTATACATTGAAAGCGACGATATCAGTGATATTTAACTGATACTGATGTAGTCATTAGTCATTTGCAAAAGACAAATGACATAGACGCACCAGCGGGTTCCCGCAGGGTAGGACAAATGGCTATTGACCAAAATTAATACCGCCTATCTCTATGAGATAGGCGGTTTTTTTTAACGTTGATTTCTCAACAAATGCTAGAAAATTCTCACTTATAGTGTTCGGTTCAAACGAATATTAAATCGAAGAACCGAGTCCGGCGTAGGCACCATAAAAGAAAATGCCCAAGACTGTAATTATACCTAAACCTGCGATCGTAGCGACGACCCACAGGGGAATTCTCCCACTTCCAGACACAGCTTTTATCCTCCCTTAACAACAAATCAACACAGGTTCAATAAACAAAGATTAACAACAGTGCTTCTAGTTAGTTAAAGAAGTAACTAGAAAACAGAATCCCCAGAACGAAAACTAGTAGTAGTCCCAGGTATAAGGAAGTCCGGTTTAGTTCAACCGGCTGATTATTGGGATTGGGCGATCTTTCTGCCATAATTGCTCCTAACGGTGAATAAATTGCATTGCGGCGATCGCGCCTAAAAAGAATACAGTTGGTACACCTAGGGTGTGAACTGCCAGCCATCTAACGGTAAAAATTGGATAGGTAACTGGTTGATTGATGTTATTGCCGCTAGTCATGATCTCAAACTACTTTCCAATAAATTGTTCAACTTGTTTTTTAGCTTCAAAACGGTTCTTCACAATGGGCACTTCTTGCCGTGTTGGTGTGAAATACTCATTGGGGCGGGGTGTGCCAAAGGCATCATAAGCCAGCCCGGTGCTGACAAATAGCCAACCAGCAATAAACAATGCCGGGATGGTGATGCTGTGAATTACCCAGTAACGAACGCTGGTAATGATGTCCGAAAACGGACGTTCTCCAGTGGTACCTGACATTTAGATCCCTACCTTCACAAAGAATGTTATAGAGTTTATTATCCTACAAAGTTAAGAAAGAGTTACAAGTTGCAAAGTTCTTCTCAGAAATAGGTACTGGGGATTGGGCATTGGGCATTGGGCACTTGTACTGAGCGTACCCCTCCGGGGATCTTGCTACGCGTAGCGTCTCCAAGAGTTGCCGTTGGCGCAGCCTCTCGCAGAGAAGTATTGGGCATTGTTTATTAATTCATCTCCCTCATCTCCCTCATCTCCCTCATCTCCCCTACTCCCCACTCCCCACTCCCCACTAAGCGGCTTCAGGGTTTGGTAAATATTTGAGCAAAACGCCGCGATCGCCAATTATAAATCCCCGTTCTGGCTCTAAGAACACAATCTTATACAAATTGGCAGCAACTTCTTCCACTGCACGGTCTTTTTCCCAGGTTTTGCCACCGTCGCCACTCCGTAGCAAATTACCGCTACCGCCACCTATCCAAATTTCATTGGGTGTGCGATATGCCAAATCCAGTAAACCCCAACTAGTTGATAACTCTGGATATTGTGCCTTTTGCCACTCGTCAGGTTTAGTTTCATCACTAAACTGAATTTGACCTCCTCTAGCTAGCAACCACAATTGCCCATTGTTAGCAAAGCCCATGTTTTCTACCCGCCGAGAACTATTGCGGTTATGGGGTACCCAAGCATCTTGTCCTGGTTCCCAAGTCGAGTAGAAACTACCCTTGGCTGAAACCGCAACATATTTACCATCAGCAGAACGTTCCAAGTTACGCACCACACCCACTGCTGATTCAACCTGCGCCTTCCAGTTTTTGCCGCCATCTGTAGTCTTATATATGGCTCCGACATCAGTAGCCATCTCAGCTGTACTGTCTGCCACTGCCTTAATTGCGATCGGGCTACCTGGTAGCTTTTCGCTCAGGGGAATACGCGACCACGAAGCACCTTCATCGGTCGTGTGCAGCAACAGTCCAGGCTCTCCGGCAATCCAACCTTCTTTCCCGGCAAAACTTACTGAGTCAAAGCGATACTTTGGATCATCCAGTTGCAGTGTAATTGGTTTCCAGGTATTACCACCGTCATTGGTTTCCAATAAGGTGGCATTGCTACCTACCAAGTAGCCATGCTCAGAGTTATTAGTAAAAGCAATATCCAAGAGATTCGAGTCTGTTGGCACAGAAATGACTTTCCAAGGGTTATAGCTAACAGACGGGATTTTGCTACAACCTATACACATAACGACTACTATCAACAAGGCAGCTATTCGTTGCCAACTTTTCACAAATGAATGCATCAGTATTTCTTATTTGTTTCTAAATTTTTGTAGGAGTCGTCGATCAGGATGCTGGGCAATCCTGAGTTTTCATTTTGAATTTTGAATTGCTTAACAGGTGCTACTGTAAGCCGTATAGACTGATAAAAAACAAGAAGCCAAGAGCCAAAGCGCCAAAAATTAGGATATTCTTTTGAGTTGGCGTTAGGTTGTTGACACCCAAACCATAACCGAGATTTTCTTTGAAGCCGGATGCAGTACCCGCCGGTCCAATATTGGCAAAAGCGGTTTTCTTAGCACTACAAACTGGACAGCGCCAAGTTATGGGCAGTTCTGCAAAGAGTGTCCCGGAAGGAATATCATGGGTGTCGTCTCCCTTCTCAGGTTCGTAAACATAACCGCAGGCGCGACACTCGTAGCGGTCTAACACTGGAGTCTCAACAGCTGGTTCGCTCATGGCTAGGGCCTCGCAGAGGAGAAATCTTAAATATACGTTAAAAATTATGACATAATTGTTAGACTTTTCTATCACTACCAAAAACGAATCAAATACCTGAAGTGCGTCTGTTTCGCAGATTTCAGAAAAACCAAACAGATATAATGTAAAAGAAAGTAACGCAGTTGAGGGATTGGGGACTGGGGATTGGGGACTGGGGATTAAAAATAAAGAATTTGGTATTAAGGATAAGGGATTGGAGATTCAGAAGGATTACCCAGTACCCAGTACCCAGTACCCAGTACCCAGTCCCTAGTCCCTAGTCCCTAGTCCCCACTCCCCACTCCCCACTCCCCACTTCAATTACACCTTAAGCGGTAGATACTCATTGTGTTTGTCCTCAACGGTTACGAGTACCTTCTAGGCTTCTTCATCATCTGTAGCCTAGTGCCTGCCTTAGCGCTCTCAGCATCCAAGCTCCTACGACCCAGTAGTTACAGCCCAGAACGGCGCACGACTTATGAATCTGGCATGGAACCCATCGGGGGAGCCTGGATTCAGTTCAACATCCGCTACTACATGTTTGCTCTGGTCTTCGTCGTCTTTGATGTGGAGACTGTTTTCTTGTATCCTTGGGCGGTAGCTTTCCACCGTTTGGGGCTATTGGCATTTATTGAAGCGCTAGTCTTTATTGCAATTCTCGTAGTCGCTTTAGTTTACGCATGGCGTAAAGGAGCTTTGGAATGGTCTTGAATTCTAACTTAACAACTCAGGACAAAGAGCGAATCATCAACCCCATTGAGCGTACTAATGTCACTCAAGACCTTTCAGAAAACGTCATTTTGACGACGGTTGATGATCTCTACGACTGGGCGCGGCTTTCTAGTCTGTGGCCGTTGCTGTTTGGTACTGCTTGCTGTTTTATTGAGTTTGCAGCTTTAATTGGCTCCCGATTTGATTTTGACCGTTTTGGACTAATTCCCCGTTCTAGCCCCCGCCAAGCCGATTTAATTATTACGGCAGGGACTATTACGATGAAGATGGCTCCGCAACTGGTGCGTCTTTATGAACAAATGCCAGAGCCGAAGTATGTAATTGCGATGGGTGCTTGCACAATTACTGGCGGGATGTTCAGCGTTGATTCCCCTACAGCAGTGCGCGGAGTTGATAAACTGATTCCTGTGGATGTATATTTGCCTGGTTGTCCTCCCCGGCCAGAAGCAATTATCGACGCAATTATTAAGCTGCGGAAGAAAATCTCCAATGAATCGATGCAAGAGCGGTACAAAATTAAGCAAACCCACCGCTACTACAGCACGACTCATAATTTGAAGCCAGTGGAGGAAATCTTAACTGGTAAGTATTTGCAGTCAGAAACTCGCTATGCACCACCGAAGGAATTGGCGGAAGCGATTGGTATGCCAATACCACCTGCATTGCTGAAAGAATTGGCGCAAAAGGAGGAACAAACCCGTGGCTGAAGAAGAATCTAAACCAGTACCAGCAGCGAAAGAAGAGTCATTGGTACAAGCGGGTAAAGTTTCCCAGTGGTTAACGGAAAATGGCTTTGACCATGAGTTTTTGGCACCAGATAAGAATGGTGTAGAGATAATTAAGGTGGCGGCAGATTTTTTGCTTCCCACCGCTACAGCCCTTTATGCTTATGGGTTTAATTATCTCCAATTTCAAGGTGGTGTTGACCTTGGGCCAGGACAGGAATTTGTAAGTGTGTATCACTTGATTAAAGTGGGTGATAATAGCGATCGCCCCGAAGAAGTTCGAGTTAAAGTGTTCTTACCACGGGAAAATCCTGTAGTGCCTTCTGTGTACTGGATTTGGAAAACCGCAGATTGGCAAGAGCGCGAGTCTTACGATATGTATGGCATTATCTATGAAGGACACCCAAATCTCAAGCGAATTTTGATGCCGGAAGATTGGGTAGGTTGGCCTTTGCGGAAGGATTATATCTCGCCTGATTTCTACGAGTTGCAAGACGCTTATTAGATAGTGCTGAATCGAGAAGCGATGAATAGAGACGCGATGAATCGCGTCTGTACAATATAGTTTCGATAGTGATTAACCCCTTTCCGGTGGCGGAGAGGGGTTATATTTTTGGTATTTCATGTCAAGTTGGTTGACAAAACTTGCTGTAATTCATTGACTGTATTTACAGTTTTAATTGCCTGTTGAATTGCTTTTAATTTCTGCAAATCCGTAATTTGAGAGATTATCGGCATCAATTCTAAACCTTGATTGCCAAACTTAATTTCTAATGCTAATTCAATTCCTGAATATAACTCTTCCTTTCTTCCTCGTTCTTCTCCGCGTGCTTCTCCGCGTGCTTCTCCTCGTTCTTCTCCTTTGCTAAAAATTTCTTGATACCAAGGCGACTGTTCTAAGAGTGCCATATCCCACCTCATAATTTGCTGAACTATTGCACTATCTAATACAAAGGTAGCAAAAAATCCTAATACTGTTTCTAGTTGATTCAATTGTTCATCTGCACGTAATATTCGCAATGCATCCCGAATCGTAGACTCGTTATCACCTCCTTTGAGGATGGGTACAAATGGAAGTAGTGATGGTAATGGTTGTGCAAAGGCAATGTTTACATCAACTTCCCACAGGTTAATGACACGGTAATCTTGAATAGCACGTAAACCAGCAATATTTAATTCATAACTTGTCGGTATTTCAGCATCACTTGCTTTGAGGATATTAATTAGTACTGGATACGTTGGCAAATTATATTTTTCTTCTGCAAGTGCTGCATAAGCACGCATCCTGCGCGGCATTTCTGGTTGATAGCGGAGTTGTAATTCGTTAAGAACGAGAAATTTTCTGTGCTGGGGACTTTCGACACGAATTAAAACATCACTTTCTCGACTTATCCACTGAAATTCTGAGTTGAGAATTTCGCCAGCAACAATATCAGGAATTTGTGTTACCCATTTTACCCAGTTATCAGGTGCAAGGCTGATTAAGCGTTTGGTGCTGACATCGGCGGGTTTGATCATGGGGTTGTAAACGCACTTAAAGTCATCAAATAATTGTACTTTAGACTAGATTACAGATATTCAAATTTTTGATTGGACTACTTAGAGAAAGCGATCGCACCTAATCTGACATAATTTGAGTGCGATGTCTACGACGGGCTTTGCCTACGCAATTCCTGAGTAGAGAAAACTAATTGTCCTGTTCTTAACGCAGAGGGGCGCGGAGGGAAGGGCAGAGGTTCGCAAAGGAGATGTCTAAGATGCTCAGTAAGATTTCTTAGTAATCGGAATCGCTCTATCTACCGTTGTATCTATAATGTGGGAAGATTTAATGTAAATATTTAAAGTAATATGTCAGAAACACCCCAAGATGACGGCATTTGGATTATTACCGATGAAATCCCTAAAATATCCATTCCTGATGGTGCTAAAGGCGGGAGTACTAATACACGCGGTTGGGGAGAGGAAACTAACAGGGAAAGTATTGGTAGCAAAGGGGTAGGAGATGCCGTTAAAGTTAGCGCTCAAACATTAGAGCAAAATATGACTCACTTTCTCAAAGTAGTAGAAAGTTTATTTAGTCAGGCTGAACAGCAAGCAAAAGTCAACTCCAAGATGCAGCTAGATGAAATTGAGCTATCGGTAGAAATTAGTGCAGATGGGGAAGTTAAATTAATTGGTAATGGTGCCAAAGCTGGGAGTAAAGGAGCGATTAAGCTGAAGTTTAAGCGCCAAGAACCAGGGTAAGATGGCAAAAAATTGGGCGATCGCGATCGGAATTAACCAGTATGATTATCTGCAACCGCTAAACTATGCCAAGCGGGATGCACAGTTAATGCAAGAGTTTCTGGGCAATGAAGCCGGATTTGAGCAGATTTTCTTCTTCTCTGATGACTCTCCTTCTGTTGGCGGAAAATCAACTCGCCCAAATCGCGCAAATTTGCGTCAAGTCTTCCTGGAATTATTCAACAAACCCTTCATGGAAGCAGGGGATAACTTTTGGTTCTTCTTCAGTGGTCATGGGATAAGACACGCCGACCGTGATTATCTCATACCGTTGGATGGTAATCCAGCAGACATTGAAGAAACGGCAATTCCGATTAACTTCGTTGCTGAACGCCTGCGTCGCTGCGGTGCTGATAATGTTGTCTTAATTCTGGATGCTTGTCGTAGTCTAGGTACTCGTGCTGGCGAAGGCATTGGGCGACAAACGGCAGAAGAAGCACGTCAACAAGGAGTTATCAGTATATTTTCCTGTAGCCCACAGGAGTATTCTTATGAAATTGAGGCTTTACAACAAGGTGCTTTTACTACTGCACTACTAGAAGGGTTAGGAATTCAAGGTCAGTGTGCTACAGTTGAGCGGTTAAATCAGTATCTCAAGTCTCGCGTGCCGGAAATTGTTAGTAAGCATAAAAATGCGAGACAAACCCCTTATGTGATTGCTGAACCTGTAAATAAATCCCATTTAATACTTGTGCCACGATACGCAACTCTAGCAGATATCGCCACGTTGAAAATTGATGCTTACCAAGCAGAAGTAAACAGGAATTTAGATTTAGCAGAGCAATTATGGATTCGGGTATTAGCTGCGGCTTCAGGGCGAGATATGGATGCAATCAGAGCAATTCAAAGAATTGAAAGGTTGCGGTGGGAACGTCAAGAACCATCTTCACCACAACCTCATCCTAGTATTGAAAATTCCACTAAGGGAATATTTACAGTTGAAAAAAATCTCTTAAAAACTTTTCAATTTGAAGTGGTTACGGTAAATGCAAAAGGAAATATCACCAACCGCAATAACTGTGAAGCGAAATATTTTGTAGAAGATTTAGGGAATGGTGTCACCTTGGAAATGGTGGAGATACAAGGAGGAACCTTTATGATGGGTTCACCGGAAGAAGAAGCAGAGAGATATGAATATGAAAGTCCACTGCATCAAGTAACAGTTCCTAAGTTCTTCATGGGGAAATATGCAGTTACCCAGGCACAGTATCAAGCAATTATGGGTAGTAATCCTTCCAAATTTAAAGGTGAGAAACGACCTGTAGAAAAAGTTAGTTGGGATGAGGCGGTAGAGTTTTGTAAAAAGTTGAGTCAGAAAACAGAACACACCTACAGGCTACCTACTGAAGCCGAATGGGAATATGCTTGTCGTGCGGGAACAACTACACCGTTTTATTTTGGTGAAACGATTACTACAGATTTAGTTAACTACAACGGTAACTCTCCTTATGGCTCTGCACCAAAGGGCGAATATCGTGAGCAAACAACAGATATAGGAAAATTTCCGCCTAACTGTTTCGGTTTATACGATATGCATGGTAATATATTCGAGTGGTGTTTAGATGTATATAATAGTAATTACCAGGATGCGCCAAAAGATAGTAGTGCGTGGCTAAGTGGTCTAAATAATGAGATAAAGCTGCTGCGTGGCGGTAGTTGGTTCATTGATGCCAGGTATTGCCGTTCTGTAATTCGCAATAGTCACGCGCGCGTAATTCGTCACAGCAGTATTGGTTTTCGCGTGGTGACTGTGGCGTGACGATTCCTTGCCCTTTTGCCCTATGCGCTTCTTTTTCTTTTCCCTTCTTCCCTCTTTGCCACAGGCGGATCAAAAAAATTTTTCAAAACGCGGTGTTTTGATATAAAAACTATTATACACTACATTTAATTAAATTTCTCACTTAGTTTGAGGGTTTGAGCATGGGGCAGATCGATTTTAGCTGCTGCGTGGCGGTAGTTGGATCGACAATGCCAGGAATTGCCGTTCTGCCTTTCGCAATAGGAACGCGCGCGCGAATCGTAACAACAATGTTGGTTTTCGCGTGGTGGCGGTGGCTGTGGCGTGAGTATAGCGGTTTCCATTCAGATGCGGTACAACATTACATCACAAGGTGTAGGGGCACGGCAGTGCCGTGCCCCTACGGGTGTACCTCACGTAAACGAGAACCGCTATACTCCTCAAAGTCAGAGTTGATAAGTGGGAATTTATCGAGCGTACATCAGGGAGTCCAGACCTGAACCAGCGAGGAAGGCGACAACCTCCGAATATAAAACCGAGTCGGATAGCTTGGTAGGTTGCAAAACCGAACAGTTGTTCGACTCAATTAATTATTTGATTAAGATAAGACGCGATAAATCGCCGTCTCTACCAAGGATTGATTATTGTAGAGACGGCGATTTATCGCGTCTTTGTGACCTAGAATTTTTATGAAAAAACCTTAACCGAACCGTATTGGGAAGTTCCTTAGCCTCGATTCGTAGGTTGGGTTGAGGAACGAAACCCAACATTACCTATCACAAATTTCCAGGTGGTGTTGACCTTGAACCAGGACAGGAATTGGTGAGTGTATATTACTTGAATAAAGTGGGTGATAATAGCGATCGATCGCCCCGAAGAAGTTCGAGCTAAGGTGTTCTTACCACGATTTCCACCCCAGAAGACTGGGGGAGCAGGTTAGTAAATGTTATAAAACCCGCCTGAACCTTTATCCTCAAAGACTTAGCAAGTATTTTTTTCCTTAAATATGGGTCGCCCGGGATTCGAACCCGGAACTAATCGGTTAAAAGCCGAGTACTCTACCGTTGAGTTAGCGACCCTTTCGCTGCATTTCGCAACTTTGCAATCATAGCATAAACATCTGTAGATTTGTAAAGGTATTTAGAAAAAATTAGCAGTCAACCTGAAAAATGCTGTGTGGCTAGCTCCTGGCGCTAACACGGTCAGGTTATCACCAGTATTGAGAGAGTTACGGGTGGCACTCCACGGTTCTAGACAGTAAAATTCTTTGCCTTTGACCGTCCAAAATACCAGCCAGGTAGAGAAATCATCATAATCCAAGGTGAGTTTTAATTTCCGACTGTGATCTATGGCAGTGGCCGATTGACTAGTTAGCTGTCCAAAGGCAAAATCAATTTCATCACGGCTAAAGTCAAAATTGCCGTCAAAAGAGTGAATTTCTTTAGTTTGATTGTCTTGATACTGCTTAGAAGGAATTTCAACCTTTAGCCGAGTTTTATCACCACACAAAAAGTAGGGATGGAAACCAGCCGAAAAGGGCATTGGTGTGGATGACAAGTTTTTATACTCCTGACGCACTTCTAGGGTATTACCTTGAAGTTCGTAGGTGAAAGCCAGTTGAAAATCAAAAGGATAAACAGCCTTAGTTTGCTCATTGCTATTAAGAACAACAGTGAGACTAGCCTTATCTTCCGTTTTTTGTTCTGTTGCTGACCACGGTAATTCACGGGCAAAACCGTGTTGTTTGAGAGTATATTTTTGCCCGTTATGAGTGTAAGTATTATCTGGTAGATTGCCACAAATAGGAAACAAAATTGGATTCCCACCTCTGACACTCAACTCAGGATGAGTAAAGCGTTCAGTATCCAGGTAGAAAATTTCTTGCCCTTGAATGCGCCAACGGGTGATGATCCCACCGCGTTCGGGTACCACTTCCAATTGAGAAGCAGTGGTTTCATCTGAAAGGATGTAGGTTTTGTATTGTTGCTGTTGAACTGCAATGGTAAACACAAATTTTAGTCCTGGGTATAGGAATAGTTAGGAGTTAGGAGTTGTGAGTTAGGAGTTATGAATTGTTAACTCCTAACTCCTAACTCCTAACTTTGTTACTCGTCTTCTGCAAAAACGAAACGATATAATTCGCTGGGGTCTGGTTCGGGGCTGCTTTCGGCGAACTTAACTGCCTCGTCGATTACATCCTGAATTTTACGGTCAATGGCTTTGATTTCTCCCTCATCCGCCAGATTTTGCTCCAGCAAATAAGCTGCCAACTTCTTAATTGGGTCACGGGCGAACCAAAATTCTTTCTCAGCTTTGCTTCGCATTTCATCTGGGTCAGCCAAAGAGTGACCCCGGAAGCGGTAGGTAAGTGCCTCAATTAATGTCGGTCCTTCACCTGCACGGGCACGGGCTACAGCTTCTTGAGCCACGGCTCGCACTGCTAGTACATCCATACCATCTACTTCCACGCCCACCATGTTAAATACACTGGCTTTTTTATAAATTTCTGGCTGGGAAGTCGCTCGCTCGTGAGACATACCAATAGCCCACTTATTATTTTCGACCACAAACAAAATTGGCAGTTTCCATAAAGCTGCCATATTTAGTGTCTCAAAAAACTGACCGTTATTAGCTGCACCATCGCCAAAAAAGCAAGCTGTCACTTGGTCAGCATTTTTATCTCCCAGCACTTCGCGGCGGTATTTGCTTTGAAAAGCCGCTCCAGCTGCTACAGGAATTCCCTCAGCCACAAAAGCGTAGCCACCCAGCATACGATGTTCGGCAGAAAAAATATGCATGGAACCACCGCGCCCTTTGCTGCAACCTGTGGCTTTGCCAAATAATTCTGCCATTACCTCTCTTGCTGGTACACCCGCACTCAGAGCATGAACGTGGTCGCGGTAAGTACTACAAACGTAATCTTCACCCGGTCGCATTGACTGGACAACACCACTACAAACGGCTTCTTGACCGTTGTACAAATGGACAAAACCAAACATCTTGCCCCTGTAGTACATTTCAGCGCACTTGTCTTCAAACAAGCGCCCTAATACCATGTCCTCATACAACCGTAACCCTTCTTCTTTAGTAATATGCGTAGTAGCAGGATTAAATGTGGGTAAAGTACGCTCTTGAACCATTATTTTTGAGTATCCCTGTTGTACAACTTAAGCTTACGGTCTTAAATAAGTTGGTCTAATAACACCTCAGCTTTTAACAGGCTAGCGTTTGTAAGACTCAACAATCAAACTTTATTTATGCACCAAAAAAGGGTCTTAGGGAATAGCTGAATTTTTAATTTTTGATTTTTAACTTTTCAGCCCATGCCCGATGAGGATTTGACTCTAACGGCAATATCTGCCGCTTTCGGTTTTTCTCTCTCACTATTCCCCTTCATAGAGTAGCAATCAACATAGACTGCTTTCTGCATATCCATTAACAATTTCAAAAAAAGGAAGCAAAAGTCTTTATACCCAAATAGGTAATTGTAATTAAAGGTTAATTATGATATGATTTTTTTCTCGTGTTATCAGGGTCTAAATCCCCAATAGTGGTATTTTTGTTACCGCCTACTGGGAAAGTCCCAAAAAATCAATCATCAATAGATTCTTTCAACCACAACATTTATGCCGTGATTAAAAGCGGTAGTTGTGGTTTGTGGTATCGAAGGCTGATAATTAGTGGTGTTAAACAAAAATACTAAGAATTAAGACAAACAATTGAGGCTTTCTAGGCGAAAGCAAAAGATTAGTACTAAAATGTGACTCAAAATTTGGGGAAGGTATAAAACAAGTTGTTGCAATATACACTTGTAGAGTAAATTCCACACGTTATTATTAACATGGCACGGTTTTACAGACCTGGAACGCTCTAGGTGAATTATGTTGATCACGGTGCAGGGGAAGTAGGCTGTGCGAATTCCGCTAGATTACTACCGAATTTTAGGACTACCGTTGGCGGCAAGTGAAGAACAATTGCGTCAGGCATACAGCGATCGCATTGTACAATTGCCACGACGTGAGTATTCTCAGGCTGCAATTTCTTCTCGTAAACAACTCATAGAAGAAGCTTACGTGGTTTTATCAGATCCAAAACAACGCAGTACCTACGATCAGCTTTATCTTGCCCACGCCTATGACCCTGATAACCTTGCTGCTGCCGCAGTAGCACAGGAAAATCCTACAGAAAGCACCAAAAGGGTTATTAACACCCAAAGTCTGGGTATCGAAATTACCCAAGACGAATTAATTGGCGCTTTATTAATTTTGCAAGAGTTGGGGGAATACGAACTTGTACTGAAACTAGGTCGTCCGTACCTGGTAAATAAAAATGGTGCTACAAGTGCAAGAAAAAGCAATAATTTAGTAGGCGAAGAAATACCCGAAAGTGCTGAACATCCAAATGTTGTTCTCACTGTTGCCCTGGCTTGTCTAGAATTAGGTCGTGAACAGTGGCAGCAAGGTCACTATGAAAATGCCGCCATATCCCTAGAAACCGGCCAAGAATTGCTAGTACGTGAAGGGTTATTTGCCAGCGTTCAGGCGGAAATTCAGGCGGATCTTTACAAATTACGACCATATCGCATTTTGGAATTGCTGGCATTACCTCAAGAAAAGACTGCTGAACGAAGCCAAGGCTTGGAGTTATTGCAAAACCTCTTAGAAGATCGTGGCGGCATTGATGGCACGAGCAATGATGACTCTGGTTTAAATATAGATGACTTTCTGCGATTTATCCAGCAGTTACGCACCCACTTAACAGTCGCAGAACAGCACAAATTATTTGAAGCCCAAAGCAAACGTTCTTCTGCTGTTGCCACTTACTTAGCTGTTTATGCCTTGATAGCGCGGGGATTTGCTCAACGCCAACCTGCTTTAATTCGTCAAGCAAGGCAAATGCTCATGCGTCTGGGCAAGCGCCAAGATGTACATTTAGAACAGTCGCTATGTGCATTACTCTTAGGGCAAACTGAAGAAGCAACTCGTGTTTTAGAACTTAGTCAAGAGTACGAAGCTTTAGCTTTTATTCGGGAAAAATCTCAAGACTCTCCAGATTTGTTACCGGGGCTGTGTCTATATGCCGAGCAGTGGTTGCAACACGAAGTGTTTCCACATTTTCGAGATTTAGCAAACCAGCAAGCTTTCCTAAAAGATTACTTTGCCAACCAACAGGTACAAGCTTATTTAGAAGCACTGCCAACGGATGCAGAAACAACTAATGAATGGGCTGTAATTAACCCCCAATATTTTCCCCAGCACCAGACAAATAATGCCCCTTTCCCCAACAATTCAACAAGGAATTCCGGGAAATTTAATCACAGCAGAATACCTGATTTAGATTTACCAGAAACACCAACCAAAGAAACATCCGAATATTCAAACTTCTCACCACCTCTATGGAATTCATCTGGGAGTGTAAAATCAGAGATTCCTGCTGCTGAACGGATGAGCAGAGGCACTAATCAGCATTTGAATGGTTCAAGTAAGACTGCTGCACCAGAGCATAATCAAAAGCGTCGGCGGAGAAAAACGACTCCATCTGCTATCCGAGAGCGTGTGCCAGATAATCGTACTCATGCTCGTCGTCCCCGGCGGCGGCGAACTTTTGCTAACACCATAGAAGGGAAAACACGACTGGTATGGAGAGTGTTTATTTCTTTGGTGAGTATATTAGTTTTCTGGGTATTAGCCACAACAACTTTTGGATGGTTAAAAAATCTGTTTTTTCCGACGTCATCTGTGCGTGGTTCACAGTTGTTTATACAAATAAATGAACCACCAATATCTATTCCTGATCCAAATAGTAAACCAGAATCACCAGATGGGCCTTTAACAGATGCAACAGCTAAGGAAGTCATTGGGACTTGGTTATCTACCAAAGCCGAAGCTTTAGGGCCGAATCATGAGATTAATAATTTAGATAATATTTTAACTGGTTCAGCTTTATCTCAATGGCGGCTGATTGCTCAACAGGATAGATCAGACAACCGCTACCGTAAGTACGACCATAGCATGAAGGTGGAATCTGTAGAGAAAGTTGATTTATTTCCAGATCGTGCCACAGTGGTAGCTACGGTGAAGGAAGCGACGGAGTTATATGAAAATGGTCAGTTTAAAAAGTCTTCTAGTGATAATTTACGAGTTCGGTATGACTTGATTAGAGAACGAGCTAAATGGCGTATTCAGAGTGCATCTGTTGTGAATCAGATAATCAGATAAGTTGGAATTTTTAGATGATGTCTACTATTAAAAACCCACCAAGTCGAGCAATCCAATTGACCACTTGAGCGAGAGTGGGTGGTGTAGTATAAGGATCAAGTTGATGATGAATAGTGGTATAAAGGACTTGCCAATAATATGGCAAAAGATTTGTATCACGAGCAAGTTAAATGCGCTCTTGAAAAAGACGGATGGCAAATAACTCACGATCCATACGAATTGCGTATAGGTGGAGTTGAAATGTATCTAGTCATTGGGGCGGAACAGATTATTGGTGCCGAAAGGGGAAATGATAAAATTGCGGTTGAGGTGAAAAGTTTTATTAGTCCCTCAAGGATTTCTGATTTTCATTTAGCGCATGGACAGTTTTTAGATTATCGCTATGCTTTAGAAGATGAAGATCCAGAGCGAATTTTATATTTAGCAGTACCTCGTTTTGTTTATCAAACCTTTTTGAACTTAGCTTTTATTAATAGTGTGGTACAACGCAGTCGAATTAAGCTTTTAGTTTATGACTTAGAAAAGGAGACGATTGAGCAATGGATAAAGTAGCTCTTTACAGGCAATATATTCAACAACTAATCCAAGCAAAAGCCGATCGCTCGATGAAATCGGCAAAAAATGTTGAGGCTCAACCTATTTTTGATAGGGAGCGCGTTGGGCTTTGCCCCGCCGCAGGCATCGCTATCAGTTGGTGTATGTGGGTTGGAAGCAGAATGATATCAGGGATTATGGATGTTTGCTACATTTGGATATTAAAAATGGCAAGATTTGGATTCAATATGATGGTACGGAAGATGGTATCGCCTATGAGTTATTAAAATTAGGTGTACCCCATGAAGATATAGTTTTGGGTTTTCAACCTGTTAGGGTGCGCTCTGATACTGAGTTTGCTGTAGGTTAGGTTTAAATATTGATTGATGAATAGCGATCGCTAGTTCAATTTTCATCAAGTCAAAGGCGGGTATGATTTCAACCTATGCGATCGCGTCATTCACAACTAATTTTACAGCATACAGAAGGTTTTGAGTCTGCCAAATAAATTTTAGCTAAAATGTTCTAGTAACGTTATTTATTATAGCAGTTATCGTTTACGTGAGGTACACCCGTAGGGGCACGGCATTGCCGTGCCCCTACACCTCGTGATGTAACGTTGTACTGCATCTGAATGGGAACCGCTATAGCGATCGCTCAAGTTCCTCAATGCAACCCATTATGTTACAAACAATTCAAGGAACATACAGGAACGGCAAAATCGAATTAGCTGAAGTCCCACAAAACATTACTGAAAGCCAAGTTTTTGTAACTTTTTTAAGTTCTAAATCAGTCAGTTTAGATAGTCAACTTATGTCTTTTGGTATGTTTTCAGGTTCTCAGCAATCCACTGAGTCTGATTTCAAAGATGCTGAGTTTCATGGCGATGCTGACGAGGCTCTGAGTTAGACATGAATCTATCAAAATAAAAAGTACTGCAAAGTTAGTAACAATTATTTGGTAATTATTTTGCTTTGCGATCGCTAGTTCAATGGGAGCATCTTAATGAGTGTAAAAACACGCTTGCCCTGGCGAATGGAATTCGCGGCTATACAGACAAAACCCACCGACCTGGGTTTCAAATTCTTTGAGTCCGCGTAGGCGAACTTGGTTTGTGTAGCCGCGATTTCTAATCGCCAGGTATATTTGCACTCATTGAGATACTCCCAGTTCAATTTTCATCAAGTCAAAGGTGGGTATCATTTCCAGCCATGCGATCGCCCCTAGAGTTAGAAAAGTCTATTTAACAGGGGGAAGCTTTAGTTCTATGCCTAATTTGCTTCCTATTTCCATAACATCCTTTGTAAAGCCTGTCATGCTTGCAATCGGGGCAGCGACTACAGTAGCAGCAGTTAGTAAAGCTACTAGACGCTTTTTGAGTTCGGGTAAATTGCGTTCTTTTCCTGGCTTTTGAATTTCTACTTCTACATCACCAATATCCCTAATAATCTTGTCGTGTGTTTCTGGTGGAAATTGGGCAGCAGTTTGGCGTAAGTTGCCGATCAGTTGCATTAGTTCTGCTACGCTTGCGCCGCTTGTTTGGTTGAAGTTAGAGGCTTGTTGACTGGCGTTGTCTTTGACTTGGTTGGCAAGGTTGGCGATGTTTGCGCCTTGAAGGTTGTTTGTGAATTGAGGATTTTCTGACATAGCATTTGCCTCGGCTTTATTATTATTATTAATTTTAATTTCTCTGCTGACAGCTAGTTTAGCAATATCTCGCATATCTTCATAAGCAGTCCTATCATCTAAATCATTATCTGCTTTTTGTGATTTTCGACGCGATTCTACTGATTCATACCCATCTAAAAGTTGACGTAAATCGAGTTTTAATTTTAGTTTGCCGATGGTTATTATGCTTTCACCCATTGATTCGAGTCCGAGGAGTTCTTGGTAGTCGAGGGGTGGATGATTGGGATGGCCGGGAACGGGAACCCATTCGGTGATTTCGAGATTGGGGAGACTTTTGTGGATTTTTTGGAAGACATCGCGGAGGATGCCGAGAAATAAGCGGCGGGTTTCTTGGCGTTTGCTAATGGTGATGAAGATTTTTTTGTCTTCGGGATCGGCTTTGATCCGAGCGATGTTGTAGATTTCGTTGTTTTCTTGATATTGCAGCATTACGCCACTGCGCCAATAGATTTGGTTATGGATTTTTTCGTGGGTGTTGACGATGAAGCGGGAAATGATGCTTTCGGGGAGAACTTTGTAATGGTATTGAAATTCCAGGGTTTCGCCTTGGAGTTCTGTTTTGTCTGGTTGGTCTTTTTGGAGAAGTCCCGCAATTAGGAATTGTGGTGGGTAACAAGCTAATTCAAAGCCAAGCTCAAATTCTTTCATCAGTTCAATCAGATAGCCATGACGCTTGGTAGGGTAGCGCTCTGGATTGAGGATGCGGATGAGATCGGCGGGGGTGAAAATGCCTTTGGTTTTAGTTTTGAGGTTTTCATCGCTTAGGAGGGTGTAAATGCCTTCTGTAACCCAGTTGGGTTTGAGGACGTTGATATCTTTGAGGATGGGATGATCGCGGAAGTTGAGAACTAAGCCAAGTCGATGCAGCAAGTCGATCAGTTGGTCATGGTTTTGTTCTTCAGGGATTTTGTTGTCGTAGCAGATGCCGATGTAGCGGTTGTAGGTGATGAAGTCTTCAGTCATGGCTTCGAGTTGTTGTTTAACCTCGAACCATGAGAGGGGTAAAAGGTCGTAGACTTCTTTCAGATTGCCGATTTGCTTCAAAATGGCGGTGCGAAGTTCATCAATGCCGATGTTGTCTTGGCAGGAGGTTTCGATAATGGCTTGGATGTTGGGATATTTTTCGCGTAATGCCTTGCGGTTGATGTCGAGGGGTTGTTCGTCTTTTTTGTTGCCAACGATAATCACAGGGGACTGTCCGCCGAAGCTTTCGATTAGTTTCAGCCAATATTCGATGCGGTTTTCTTCTTCGCTGGTGCGACAATTACAGACTAGGAGATAGAGGCTGCGCTTAGTCAGAAAAAACTGATGGGTAGCATGATAAATTTCCTGCCCGCCAAAGTCCCAAACATTGAGGCGGATGTCTTTACTATTGACCTGCACGTTCCAAGTTTCTACATTGAGTCCGTCGGTTTGGGGTTGATTTTTATCATATTTATCGCGGATTAGTCGCTCGATGAGCGATGTTTTGCCGACGCTACCTTGTCCGATGAGCAATAGTTTGGCTTCGTGTAATGGTCGAGTTTTACTTGTGCTAATTTGCCTCAAGTAATTCAAAATCTTTTTTACATTTCTTGAATTAAGAATTTCTAATGGAATATTGGTAATTAAATAGTTATCAAGGACAAGCTGCGTCAGATTGGTTAATTTAGCAATCGCCTCTGGAATCTGCGTAATTCGGTTGTAACTGAGGTGAAGCTCTGTCAGATTGGTTAATTTAGTGATCGCCTCTGGAATCTGGGTTATTTGGTTGTGACTGAGGATAAGCTGCGTCAGATTGGTTAATTTAGCGATCGCCTCTGGAATCTGGGTTATTTGGTTGTAACTGAGGTGAAGCTGCGTCAGATTGGTTAATTTAGCGATCGCCTCTGGAATCTGGGTTATTTGGTTGTAACTGAGGTGAAGCTGCGTCAGATTGGTTAATTTAGCGATCGCCTCTGGAATCTGGGTTATTTGGTTGTAACTGAGGTCAAGCTCTGTCAGATTGGTTAATTTAGCGATCGCCTCTGGAATCTGAGTTATTTGGTTGTAACTGAGGTCAAGCTCTGTCAGATTGATTAATTTAGCGATCGCCTCTGGAATCTGGGTTATTTTGTTGTCACTGAGGATAAGCTGCGTCAGATTGGTTAATTTAGCGATTGCCTCTGGAATCTGGGTTATTTGGTTGCGACTGAGGATAAGCTGCGTCAGATTGGTTAATTTAGCGATCGCCTCTGGAATCTGGGTTATTTGGTTGCGACTGAGGATAAGCTGCGTCAGATTGGTTAATTTAGCGATCGCCTCTGGAATCTGGGTTATTTTGTTGGATCTGAGGTCAAGCTGCGTCAGATTGGTTAATTTAGCGATCGCCTCTGGAATCTGGGTTATTTTGTTGGATCTGAGGTCAAGCTCTGTCAGATTGGTCAATTTAGCGATCGCCTCTGAAATCTGGGTTATTTGGTTGTAACTGAGGTCAAGCTCTGTCAGATTGGTTAATTTAGCGATCGCCTCTGGAATCTGGGTTATTCGGTTGTAACTGAGGTCAAGCTGCGTCAGATTGGTTAATTTAGCGATCGCCTCTGGAATCTGGGTTATTTGGTTGGATCTGAGGTCAAGCTGCGTCAGATTGGTTAATTTAGCGATCGCATCAGGTATTTCAGTTAGCTCTACTCGAATTAAGATAAGTTCCTCTAAATGTAGTATTTGCGTTACCACATCGGGAATGCTCTCTAAAGGATTGCCACTAATATCCAACTTACGCAAATTAGGCAAACCCAATAGTTCCAGAGGAAGCGTTTTTAAATTGTTGCCTGAAACCTTTTCGAGAAGGCGGTTTCCTACTGGTTCATGACCTTTAACCTTCTTTCCCAAAATCAAAGACTCAAGCTGCTGCAACTTACCAATTTCCACAGGTAACTCAGTCAACTCTTGCCCCGACAAGTCTAACTCTCGCCAACCCTCAGCCACGGCGCGATCTATCAGTTGCAATAACTCTTCCTGCGTCATAATTCCAAGGAGAAGGGTAAAAGGAAAGAAGATTGATGAAGATTATCTTAACTGATTAGGGAAAATGCTAGATCATCATTTTTTGGCGATCTGTCAGTTTGCTGTTTGGGATATTGCGGATTTAGGCGATTGCTGTTCGGATAAGGTTTTTTGGTGATACGCCCTAGATCACAAAGACGCGATTTATCGCCGTCTCTTGCCTTCACCGAACCGTATTGGATCGCTGTTTGGAATATTCTGGATTTAGGCGATCGTTGTTCAATACTGTTCGGATAAGGTTTTTTGGTGATACGCCCTAGATCACAAAGACGCGATTTATCGCGTCTCTTGCTTAACCGAACCGTATTGGATCGCTATTTGGGATATTTGTAGATTTAGGCGTAGGCGTAGCCCGTCGTAGACATCGCGCTCAGATGATGGGAAAAGGCGATCGCAAAACATAATAGCCATCATTACCAATCAGCTTGAATTGCTTCCTGTAAATTAGCCGCCTCATCATCACTCAAAATACCAGCAAATTTCGCTAGAGGATGATGACTACGCGTTGTTTGAACCCGATGTAAAAAATCTAACATTACTTTGACTAACTCATCTGGAAGCTCTGCAATTTCTTAGATAAGCTGCTCGCGGCTAGTCATACATTTGCCCTCTTTAGCAAAGTTTATCGTCAATATTATAACGAATCAGGCTCAAAATGAATTACACAGGTTTAGCGATCGTTTCTGGCTATCTCTGTTATTATACCTACGATCAATTTTTGGCATTCTTTACAAAATTTACTGTTACGTTTTATATCGTATTCAATCAATTCATTCAGGAAATAGAACAACCATCCGTCACACTAAAACCAATATGGAAAATGAAACCAAATTGACGCTGATTAAAATTATTCACACGTTGATATGGGTATTCTTCAACTTTGTGATTTTCTATATGCTTTATGCCGCGATGCCTAGGTTGGCAAGCTACGCAAATAAACTCGATTCCTGGCTCTGGATTGGTTATGGATTGGTATTTCTAGAAGGGCTAACCTTACTAACGTTTAAATTACACTGCCCATTAAATCTGCTTGCCCGAAAATATTCAAATTCCCAAAAGGACAATTTTGATATTTATCTTCCAAGTTGGTTAGCCAAATATACTAAGTCGATTTATACATCTATTTTTGCAATCATTTTTATCATCACAATCTATCAAATTCTGAATTAAAAATACTGGCGGCAATGATGACTAAACAGATGTCTCTCAATACGCTATGGAATTCGGCGATATCTAAGGATCGTGTATTCCACTCAGATAAACTCTCTCACCTACCAGAAGCAGCAAGACAATATCTCAAACACGCGATCGCTCCTGGAACTGCGATCGCATCTGCGGTTCGATTGCAGATGCACGGCGAAATCAAATTGAAGAATTGGATTCCATTCAAAGCAGAGCAGGTCATTTGCTGGGAGCATGGACTGATTTGGAGTGCTACGGCATGGATGAATGGTTTACCAATTGTGGGATCGGATCGAATTATAGACGGTATAGGTGCAATGCAATGGAAACTTTTAGGAATTTTCCCGGTGATGATAGCTTCGGGTTCCGATATTACACGGTCTGCTGTTGGTCGTCTTCAGTCTGAGTCAGTGTGCTTGCCATCTGCGTTGTGTGGTGATGGTGTGTCATGGACAACAATGGATTCATCACATTTACATTCCAGTTTTGTAGTGCAAGGTGAGAGAGCCGAACTAGATTTTAGGGATTTCCAAGAAATAAATTATGCAAATAAACGAACCACAGAGGCGCAGAGAACACAGAGAGAGGAGAAATACAGAGGTTTTTGCGTCAGTTTTGGAATATTTTTTTCTTTGGAAGTCCCTTACCATCGATCAAACGGGTCGGCTCAAGACTTTCAAGCTGCCGCGCTGGAATAACCTTGATGGCTCTGAGTTTCATTATATGGACTTCGGTGGAATTATGGAGGAAGAACGCACATTCTCTAGCTACACTATTCCGACTCGTCTACGAATTGGATGGTACTTTGGCACTGAGCGGTTTGAGTCAGAGGGCGAATTTTTCCGAGCCACAATTGATGATGCAATCTATCGGTAGATTTATATCTTGCACCGGGCGACTGGAAGTCGCGGCTACACAGGCAAAACCCGCCTACGCGGGTTTCAAATCCTTAATTTTGAGTTAGTCCGCGTAGGCGGACTTGGTTTGTATAGCCGCGATTTCTAATCGCCAGGGCTAGGTGCAATCTATCGGTAGAACGATTAAACATCAAAAAATCTGTTATGACTAGCGGAGCCTGATTTATGCAGGAATTTCTATTTGCTCTAACACTATCAGCTTTGCCCGTTGTCAGTAACTTCATGGGAGCAATGATTGCTGAAGCCTTACCATCATCAAAACAAACATTAGGACTTGCACTGCACGCTGCTGCTGGCGTGTTGTTGGCGATCGCATCTACCGAACTGATACCGAGAGTTGCGATCGCTAAACCTGTTTGGGCAGCTATTTTAGCATTGTTTTTAGGTGGAGCTTTTTTTGTCTGGATTAATCAGCTTCTCAACTTAAGCAAAAATCGACTGCGTGGCGTTGATCGTAATAGTGTTGGTTGGGTGATCTTTCTGAGCATTGCTATCGACTTATTTGGTGATGGCTTAATGATTGGCACTAGTTTAACGATCGCGCCTCATCTAGGGGTAGTGCTGGCATCGGGAAGAGTTGTGGCTCACATTCCCGAAGGATTTGTCACCAACGCAGAGTTTAAGAGTCAAAATATGCCGCGAACACAGCGATTTTGGTTACTTGCGGCATTTCTGATTCCTGTTTGGCTGGGCGCGACACTGGGCTATTGGGGATTGCGCGGACAATCTGATCTGCCCAAGTTAATTGTACTGGCATTTACAACAGGTACTTTGATGGTGGCGATCGTTGAAGAAATTCTTCCTGAAGCCCATCAAACTCAAGATACAAACTTATCTACCTTGACTTTTATCGGGAGTTTCGCACTTTCAATGCTGTTCTCAGCTTATCTTGAATAACTCACCAACTCTGTATTGTTCACAAAACTCTAGTTTCTCTGAACGTAAACAATATGTCTACTGATAAACTTATCAAATTTTATATTTTGGATAAAAAGAATTTAAATCTGGTTCCTTCAAGTAAAGCCAAGTTGATTATTGTCAACGCGACTGTGATAAAACCAGATTTGATCAAACCGAAAGGAGCCATTATGCTTGATGAAGCATTGTTTTTTATCCCCTTCTGCTCGATGATATTTTTGGCAATTTTAATTTGGAAATTGCTAGATATTTGGAAAGTTGCAATAGCAAAAATTACAACGCTCAACTGCTTCCATCAACTTCCCTGTCGGAGCTGTCGCTTCTTTACAAATAACCATTATTTATACTGCACAGTACACCCTTCTATTGTCCTCACAGAACAAGCACTTGATTGCTCTGATTACTGTTCATTAAGTGAGGATTGAGAATGAAAAATTGTGATAAATCCGGGCTTACCAAGCCCCTTCGGGGCGGGAACTCTTAAGAGGGAACAGGGAACAGAAAAAAGAATTAGCCCCGAATATAGGGTTTAGAGCAAGTAAATTTATTTATGAAAAGAGATAAAGATTTTTTGTTACAAGATGGCGTAAGCCACGATGTTTCAATGCGTCATTATTCAAATCCCCTAATTTTAATTATGGGGATTCCCTGTTAAGAGTTCCCTCTTCCCTCTTAATACCCACCGCAAAATAACCCGGAATTGAGAGTTCAGTGATGCCAACTGCAATAGACTTCAAAGACTACTATACCATTTGTTAGTTAATTCTCAAAGAAAGTTATATTGCAAAAATAATCTGGACTAGGTTTTTTATGCATCGTTAACGCTCTTTTATTACTCTCGTCAGATTAAATTTGAAACCCTATTTTGACGTTAGTCCGCGCAGGCGGTGAGGGGGTCGCAGTCTTCTCTACGAGACGCACTCACGTTCGTCTGAAATGTCTTTAATTTTGAATTTTGAATTGTTAATCTCTCTCCAGAGTCATAGAAGAGCGTTAATCAACTTATACAATTCAACCATCCATCAAACTCTTGCAAATACTTGATTTCAAACGTCTGGTTGTTACACTTGTCACAAGAAGAGCAATTAGAAATATTTGGAAATATTTTTGAGAACAGACTGCTCAGTTAACCAAATGAATCTAGGCTCGAAAGTAAACATCTTATCAAACAATACTAATGTCGCATACGTTGATTAATTTAACATTGCCAATAGTCATTCAAGAAATTGAAAATGTCTTAGATGAGTACCCTGAATATCCTTATCAATTAGCTTTTTCGATTTATGAATTGCGCCAAAAGTTAATTGCCCATATTCTAAGTCATGTCCCTAACCGCTATGTAGTCGAAGGGGTACAGGAATTATCCAGCACCCCCAAAGGCCGCTACTCTTTACCTGTGCAAGAGCAGATCCAAATAGAAACAGTTGTTCACGGTAGTATTCTGCATATCCTGCGCGAAAACGCTGATTGGCTAAGTCGCCAGATCCTAACTCTGTCTCTTGTTGGGTCAGTTCTGCTCCCTAGTCTGATTTAATAACTTCATGCTATTGGGCAACAGTATATATTTTGCGCTAGGGTCAATATTGGCTTTGATGTTAGCGCCAAGTATATACTGAACTCTGCCGTTTACTATGAGTAAAACATCCTACTAGATAAAATGTTTCAGAATAATTTTTCTCTGCCTAAATTATGCCATTAAATAAAGGTTAAGAATTAAATATCTTAGTAAAACTTGTACAATTTATACACCAATCAAACGCTCGGTTAAACATGATTTCTAACATGAGAGTGTCATACTAATCTTTATCAACAAATTGACAAAGTTTAGTGAAATATATGCTTAATAAAGCTTTATTAACGAGTCCTCGCAAATTGAGTATATCTACAACAATCATTCAATCGATGATGAGTAAGCATTTTTGCCCTAACTGTTCAGACGTTTTACTCCGTCATGTGCGTTTGGGAAAACTTTACTGGCGCTGTAGTTACTGCTATCAGGAAATGCCCATTTTCTAAACGGGGGTGGTACGCTAACGTGCTATCAGCACGACAACTGATCGCCCCCCAGCAAGATATTCTTGAGATGTAATTAAGGGCGCAGTTTTCAAATCGGAGAAATCTTGAGGAGATGGCAAAGCAGTATCTACAATTCGGTGCCAGCCCTCTCCACTACTCAAAAGTGGTAGTTCAAATGTCAACGGCTGCCAATAAGCATTGAGGATAATATATAGATGCTCATTAAATTTTGGGTGACGCAGGGTGAATGCCAGACTGCGAGAATCATTCCCCCAATCAGGCTGCTCTAGTTTCGTGCCATGCCAGACGATGTTTGGCCGATGAGAGCCATCGGTAAGACTGAGAACTTTTTCTTGCCGAAAGATTCTTAAGGATTGGATAAACTGAATTAGTCCTCGGACAAATCGCAATAAATCCTTGTGTTTTTCGATACTGCTCCAGTCAAACCAACTCAGTTCATTATCTTGGCAGTAACCATTGTTATTCCCCTTTTGCGATCGCCTAATTTCATCTCCCATGAGCAACATCGGCGTTCCTTGGGAACATAAAAGGATGGTGAAGAAGTTTTTGATTTGTCGCAAGCGCAGTATTTCGATTTCTGCATCGTCCGTAACCCCCTCTAAGCCACAATTCCAACTATTGTTATCGTTTGTGCCGTCACTGTTATTTTCCCCATTGGCTTCGTTGTACTTGTAGTTGTAAGAAACTAAATCATTTAAGGTGAAACCATCGTGACAGGTAATAAAGTTAATACTATGATTAGGTTCGTAGTCTGGTCGTGAGTAGATATCTGGGCTACCCATAACGCGAGCAGCTAATCGGCTGACTATACCGCGATCGCTTTTCACAAAACAGCGCACATCGTCACGGTAGGGGCCATTCCATTCTGCAAAGCGATCGCTCCCTTCGACAAACTTTCCTACCTGATATAGTCCAGAGGCATCCCAGGCTTCCGCAATTACCTTTGTTCCTGCCAAAACTGGATCTGTTTCTATCGCCCAGAGAACAGGCGAATCGGCAAAGGGCTGACCTAATTTGCTCCGAGATAGGACAGATGCTAAATCAAAACGGAAACCGTCTACATGCATTTCCGCCACCCAGTAATACAAACTATCTAAAATCATCCGCGTAACCATCGGATGATTCGCTTTCAAAGTATTACCGCAACCACTGTAATTACTGTATTCAGCTTGGTTAGGTTCCAGAAGGTAGTAAGCTTGGTTGTCTAATCCCTTAAATGACAATGTTGGCCCATCGTGATTACCTTCAGCCGTGTGATTAAAAACAACATCTAAAATTACCTCAATCCCGGCGCGGTGAAGGGCTTTGACCAAATCACGAAATTCATTTATGGGATCTAAGCGATCGCTACGGGAACTATAATGGCTGTGGGGTGCAAAGAAGCTGATCGTACTGTAGCCCCAGTAGTTCTTGTGACTAGGACGTGCATCATTTGGATCAAACTGATGAATTGGTAGCAATTCAACTGCGGTTATTCCTAATTCCTGCAAATAAGGAATTTTCTCAATCAGTCCTGCATACTTACCGCGTTTTTCGGGAGACACACCAGAAGATGGATGACGAGTAAAACCATCTATGTGCAGTTCATAAATGACTGTTGTTGCATAAGGAATCCGTAGGGGAAGATCCCCCTCCCAGTCGTAGGTTCTGGGATCATCTGCTACTACAGCCCGTAGTGCTTGGGCGCAATTATCCTTACCAAAACAGCTAGCAGCTTCACGACTATAATTATCCCAACCTACTACCGCTCGCGCATAGGGATCAAGTAATACCTTACTACTATCAAACCTTAGTCCTTGATCTGGTGCATAAAGTCCATCCGCCCGATAAGCATAAACCTGCCCAGCAGCAATATCTGATACCAAGATATGCCAATAGTAGAAGGTTTTGTTATGCTTTTTGTGTAGCTTAATTACACGGCTGGGTTGGGGTGAATTTGGCTCATCAAAGAGCAATAATTCCAGTCCAGTGCAGCTTTTAGAGAATACCGAAAAATTGACACCATTAGGGGTAAATGTAGCGCCAATTGGAAAAGGTTGACCTGGCAAAATACTAGGAAGCATTTTGGTAAGAATAGATACAGAAAATCATAAGTAGGTTAATAAATTGGTTAACGTTCAACTAAGTTTATACCATTCCTTATAATTTAAATCAAAATATTTATAGCCATCTATTTTTTAGATATAACACTAATTTCAGAGCGCAATTTATTTAAATTTTAAAATGTATTTTATCTACCTTTAGTTGGATGTTTAAGTTAGAAGATATATCACAATATAACTAGTTATACTGAATGTACTGCACATTCCACCCTTTTAATCAGGATACAAGGGAATTTTAAACAAGATAGTGAGTGGGCAACAATAAATCGTAATGTAAAATTAATTAAATTAGCTTGTAGTAAGGGCTGAAGCCCTTACTACAAACCTTTAATTATTTACACCCACTTACTTAGTGAATAGTGAAGTGCAGGCAATACAATTGGATTACCTAAAAATCGAGATTTTTGTAATGGGGAAAGATCGATTTTTTGACTCAATTATTTCATATAGGACTTATATTTTATTTCTGAAATACACGTAGTTAACGATTTAGGTGCGTTAGGCTACGCCATAACACACCCTACAGATACTTAGATTTTTTCAGAGATCAAATCGGATTCCTATAGTCTTGTTAATTGCTAACCTTATGCAAACTGTATTGGAAGTAGCTGGTTGTGTAAGTGAACCGCAAGTAAAACCGTAGTTATCGATTGATATCCGCTTAACGATTTTGAGATTGATCAATGTAGTACCCAATGGTAGATGCACTGTACTACATCACTTCTTTGATATTCATATCTAGTCTTAAAACATCGGGTTTTAAAACTACGTAGATGTTGAGCAGTTTGTCATCAGACATCGTGTGTTCAAAGATTCTTTAACTAAAAATAGATTAGTAGGATTCAAAATCTATGACTATTTCTCCTTCTAAACCCAAGTCTTCAGATTTAAAACAAGACAAATCTGCCACACTTAGTACTGAAGAACTGCGTCAGATAAATGCTTACTGGCGTGCATGCAACTATTTAGCTCTAGGAATGATATACTTGCAGGACAATCCACTGCTAAAAGAACCCCTGAAGCCAGAACACATCAAGAATCGCCTGTTAGGACACTGGGGTACAAGTCCCGGTTTGAGCTTTATCTACGTCCATCTCAACCGTTTAATCAAGAAATATGATTTGGACGTGATTTACATCGCAGGCCCTGGTCATGGCGCTCCGGGCATCCTTGGGCCGACATACTTAGAAGGAACCTATTCTGAGGTTTATCCTGATAAGAGCCAAGACGAGGAAGGGATGCTGAAGTTTTTCAAACAGTTCTCCTTTCCTGGTGGAATTGGTAGCCATTGCACACCTGAAACTCCTGGCTCGATTCACGAAGGCGGCGAGTTAGGTTACAGCCTCTCCCACGCTTACGGTGCTGCTTTCGATAACCCGGATTTGATTGTGACAGCAGTTGTTGGTGACGGGGAAGCAGAAACTGGGCCTCTAGCAACAGCTTGGCATTCCAATAAATTTATCAACCCCATTCGGGATGGTGCAGTTTTACCAATCTTGCATTTGAATGGCTACAAGATTGCTAACCCCACCATCCTAGCCCGCATCAGCCATGAGGAACTAGAGGACTTATTTAAGGGCTACGGTTACACACCTTACTTTGTGGAAGGGTATGAGCCAGCGCAAGTGCATCAACTGATGGCAGCAACTCTGGAAACAGTTATTTTGGAAATCAAGAAAATCCAAACCGAAGCCAGGACTTCGGGTGTTGCCAAACGCCCTCGTTGGCCGATGATTGTCCTGCGAACCCCTAAAGGATGGACTGCGCCGGCAGAAATAGACGGTCATAAATTAGAGGGATTTTGGCGATCGCACCAAGTACCAATTACAGATGTAGCTACTAATCCTGCCCATCTGAAGATTCTAGAACACTGGATGAAAAGTTACCAGCCAGAGGAATTATTTAATGAGCATGGCAGTCTAATTCCCGAACTCAAAAAGCTGGCTCCCATTGGTAATCGCCGCATCAGTGCCAATCCCGTTGCTAATGGTGGAATTCTGCGTAAAGAATTGCGTATGCCCGACTTCCGTAACAATGCAGTTGAGGTAATCAAACCCGGCGCAGTTGAGGTGGAAAACACTAAGCCTCTAGGGAACTTCCTCCGAGATATCATGCGTAATAACATGAATAATTTCCGCGTATTTGGGCCAGATGAAACCGCCTCCAATCGACTCAGTGCTATCTACGAAGTCAGCGAGAAAGTCTGGTTGGCAGATATGCTCCCTGAAGATGCAGATGGCAGTGAGCTATCTACCGACGGGCGAGTGATGGAAATGCTCAGTGAACATAACCTGTTCGGCTGGCTGGAAGGCTATCTCTTATCTGGGCGGCATGGTTTCTTCCATAGTTATGAAGCTTTTGCTCACGTTGTTGACTCTATGTTTAACCAGCACGCTAAATGGCTAGAAATCAGCAAAAATGAAGTTGCTTGGCGATCGCCGGTTTCTTCTGAGAATATCTTACTATCCTCTACTGTTTGGCGACAAGACAACAACGGTTTTAGCCACCAAGATCCAGGATTCATAGATTTGGTTACTAATAAGAGTGCTGAAGTTACCCGGATTTATCTACCTCCCGACGCTAACTGTCTACTTTCTGTAGCCGATCATTGCCTACGTAGCACCAACTACGTCAACGTCATCGTTGCAGATAAGCAAAAACACCTCCAGTTTCTCAGCATAGAAGAAGCGATCGCACATTGCACCAAAGGCATCGGTATTTGGGACTGGGCAAGCAATGACCATCATGGGCAAGAACCCGATCTTCCTGATGTCGTCATGGCATCTTGCGGAGATGTTGTGACTATGGAAGCTTTGGCTGCAACTGCCATCTTAAGAAATGAGTTCCCCGATCTCAAGGTGCGGTTTATTAATGTTGTTGACTTGTACAAATTGCAACCAGATACAGAACATCCACATGGACTCTCAGACTGGGATTTCGATAGTCTTTTTACCACAGATAAGCCTGTAATTTTCAACTTCCACGGCTATCCTTGGCTGATTCACAAACTTGCTTACCGTCGCACTAATCATGAAAATATTCATGTGCGCGGCTACAAGGAAAAGGGCAGCATTAACACACCACTTGAGTTAGCCATCAACAACCAAGTTGATCGGTTCAATCTAGTGATTGACGTGATTGATCGGGTTCCGAAGTTGGGTTCTGCTGCCGTCTATGTTAGAGAGCGGATGAAGAACGAAATTATTAACAACCGGAATTATGCTCACAAGCACGGTATTGATCAGCCAGAAATCGTCAACTGGAAATGGCCTTACTAAAATAATTCGTAATTCGTAGCACTAAGGTTTGTAGTTGCGCTTTAGCGCACTGGTCTTAGAGGTTGTTTGAAAAGTCATCTTGTCGGTATCAAAACGTTCTAGATCCCCCTAAATCCACGCCACGTGCTTCTCCCAGGGGGAGACGCTACGCGAACAAGTCGGGTCACCGCAAGGGCGCAGTGGCTCCCCTTAAAAAGGGGGACTTTAACTCCGGTTCCCCCCTTTTTAAGTGGGGTTAGGGGGGATCTAAAAGTGCCTAAAGTCACAGCGAAACACTTTTCAAACAACCTCTTATATATCGTTACGAACTTATGCAATCGTGTACTAAGGTGCGGTTTAAGAAACTTATGTGTACACCGTAGCACCCAAGCGAAAAGAGAGGAACAAGGTAATTACGAATTACGAATTATTGTCGATCGCATCTGCAAATAAAAAATCAACCCTTTAGAGCTAAAAGGTTTTAAATAATGAGTTCACTAAAACTTATCGCTACTGCTAAAGCGATGGTTGCTCCTGGTAAAGGTATCTTGGCTATAGATGAGAGCAACAATACTTGTAACAACCGCTTTGAGAAGTTGGGAATCGCGCCAACTGAGGAAAATCGCCGCACTTACCGGGAGTTGCTTTTAACTACTCCTGGTTTGGGTAACTATATCAATGGCGCTATTTTATATGATGAAACAATCCGCCAAACTACAAAAGATGGAACGCCTTTTGTGAAGGTGATGAACGATGCGGGGATTATTGTCGGCATTAAGGTTGATACTGGTGTGAAAGGTTTACCAAATCACCCTGGTGAAAAAATTACACAAGGTCTAGATGATTTGAGTAATCGCATTGCCGAATATGTCAAAATGGGGGCGCGTTTTGCTAAATGGCGGGCTGTCATCACTATTGGCAAGGAAATTCCTAGTCGTGATTGTATTGAGGCCAACGCCCAGGCTTTAGCTCGCTATGCACTGCTTTGTCAACAAGGTGGACTTGTTCCTATTGTCGAACCTGAAGTTTTGATGGATGGCAACCATACTCTTAAACGTTGCTATGTTGTAACTGAGGAAATCTTAGGAACTGTCTTTGATCAACTCCACTTGCAAGGGGTAGTTTTGGAGCAAATTATTCTCAAGCCTAATATGGTAATTTCCGGCAAAGATTGTCCCCAGCAAGCCAGTGTCCCCGAAGTCGCAGAAGCTACGGTGAAATGCCTGTTGAATGTGGTTCCTACTGCCGTTCAGGGCGTAGCATTTTTATCGGGTGGTCAAAGCAATGAATTAGCAACTGCCCATCTTAATGAGATGCATGTCCGGTTTGGCTCAAAATTGCCTTGGCCATTGACATTTTCTTTTGGTCGTGCTGTGCAGCAACCAGCACTAGAACTGTGGAAAGTACAAGATGCCAATGTGAAAGCGGCACAAACTGCTTTGCTGCATCGGGCAAAGTGTAACGGTGCTGCAAGCCTTGGCATGTACACTCAGGAGATGGAAAGGAGTGCAGAGCTAGCATTAGCTGGCTATAGAGCTTTACAGTCACAATTGTCTAGTCAGGACTAAGGAGACGTAGCAATGCTAAGTCTCTTTAGGGACTTCCAAGAAATAAATTACTCAAATAAACGAACCACAGAGACAATAGAGTTGCCAGTGCGCCCTTGCGGTTAAGAGACTTGTACCCCTCCGGGGATCTTGCTACGCGTAGCGTCTCCCCCTGGGAGAAGCAACTGGCGCAACACAGAGAAATGAGGAGAAGAGAGTTTTTTGGGTATTTTTTATTTGGAAGTCCCTTACAAGGGTTCTCGATAACGCATATTTAAATTCGGTCGATGTCTAAGTGCTGAGTAAATTAAGCGAATTTTGGATTTTGAACAGAAATGTTTCGTGCAGTCCCTACCTAAAAATTTAGAAGAATTTTCATATCTTTGGGATGGCTCGGACTCTGATTGGGCACTATTAAAATTCAATGCTTCACCTTCAGAAAAAGAACCAAGATATTTAATTGTAAACACAAAAGATAAACGGGTTTTGCTAGTTTCTGATGATATTCTATATCATGATATCAAAGAAACTATGCGTGAAAAAGGAGTTCGGATTGTCTCAGGTTTAGAATATGTAGATAAAAATCAATTATCCGTGGATTAAAAGAAAAATATCCGTAGATAAAATGAAATATATAAACACAATATCCCTCTCATTCATTGTTATTCGTACCATGAATCTTGAGAGGACATTATCATTCTATTCTGCTCTTGGTATGGAATTTATAGAGGAACAACATGGTTCGTCTAACTTAGTTCATCATGCATGTAACTTGGGAAACATTGTACTAGAGATATATCCATACCAAGGAACTTTAGTGAATCTAGAAAATAAACAAATATTTGGTGCAGAATCAATGCTTGGATTTAATGTGACATCTCTCGAAAAGACATTATGTAAGTTAGAAGAGTTGGGGATAAAATCTAAAATATCGTCAAAAGTTAAAAATAGTGAACGGCGTGCTAGTGTTACTGATCCTGATGGTAGAGTCATTCTTTTAACTGAGATATCAAGCGTTGACTAACAATGCAAGAACACAATACTTAATCTTTACTCTCCACTACGAAAGTTGACCACCAAATTTATAATTTATTGTGAGTACTTTTATCAGGAAATACTTCTAAGTGTAGATGACTGGGTGATAGGGAAAGGGATAATGGTGACATACTCCTACACTGATGCAAGCATACAGTGTAGGCTTCTCAGTGACTCCCGGTATCCCGTCGGACATTAACTGAGCTTTATTTTGAGTCCACGAGATGCCCCTCCGCAGACTTTTAACAAGTACTAAAAAGTATGTTCTACCTTAGTACCGCTAGAATTTTACCCATTCACGGAGACGACACAAAAATGTCTATTCTTGAATGGAACCCCATATTGTAGATTGTCTAGGTTCAGTGTACGACCAGCATTTTCGGCTTTGTCTGTACTTTTTTATAATACCATTGATTGTGGTATTTGTCTGAAGAAATATAATGAATATGGGTCATGGCAGAACAATAGTAATTAATGTTTTTTGGCGTAGCCAAAACAATTAATTACTATCTCTCTCCACTCCCGCACATTCATGAGCCAGCGCTGTAGACGGGTTTCCCGTCGCAGGCGTCTGGCATCTCACACTCACTTTTAGGAGTGTGAGGCAACTGAAGTTTTAGCTAAAAGACCTGATTTTTTCTGACCAATTACTGACTAGGAGATTATTTGATGAAAACCAGAAAACTAGGGAAACTTGGGTTAGAAGTTTCAACTATCGGACTTGGTTGTATGGGAATGTCTGAGTTCTATAGTGGGCGTGATGAAATTGAGGCGATCGCTACAATTCATCGAGCATTGGAACTTGGAGTTAATTTTCTTGATACTGCTGATATGTATGGGCCTTTTACTAATGAGCAACTAGTAGGCAGAGCTATTAAAGATCGCCGAGATCAAGTAGTGTTAGCAACCAAATTTGGCAATGTCCGTACTGAAGATGGTGGTTGGAAAGGGATTAGTGGTAAACCCGAATATGTCCATGAAGCTTGCGACGCCTCACTAAAACGTCTGGGAGTAGAAGTAATTGACCTCTATTATCAACATCGGGTAGATTCAACCGTACCCATTGAAGATACTGTAGGAGCAATGGCAGAGTTAGTAAAGCTGGGAAAAGTCCGTTATTTAGGGCTTTCAGAGGCTGCTCCTGCTACGATTCGGCGGGCTGTGGCAGTTCACCCCATTGCAGCACTCCAAACAGAATACTCTCTTTGGAGTCGAGAGCCAGAGGATGAAATTTTACCTACTGTGCGGGAATTAGGAATTGGGTTTGTTGCCTATAGCCCATTAGGAAGAGGGTTTTTATCAGGTGCGATCGCCAGCCCTGATGATCTGGCACCTGATGACTATCGCCGAAATGCTCCTCGCTTTCAAGGTGAGAATTTTTATAAGAACCTACAATTAGTCGAGCAAGTAAAGGCGATCGCCACCGAAAAAGGAGTAACTTCAAGTCAACTTGCACTAGCATGGCTATTCGCTCAAGGAGAAGATATTGTGCCAATTCCTGGTACAAAACGCCGTACCTACTTGGAGGAGAATATTGCAGCTACCGAAATTACCCTGACTGAACAAGAGTTGAATCGACTGGAAGCAGTTGCACCAAAAGGTGTAGCAGCAGGTGAGCGCTATCCTGATATGAGTACTGTGAACCGTTGATCCATTAACGAAGCTTAAGCTTAACCAGATTTGTGCCGATTGTTTCAAGTGCTGCCAAAGCAAGTGAAAAGCATTCAGCACTTTCCTCAAAAACCCAACACCTGCATTGATTTTTCAAGTACTTCTTTGGGGCGGAATGGTTTCGTGAGATATAAATCTGCACCAACCTCAATTCCTTTTTGTTTATCAAATTCCTGTCCTTTAGCTGTTAATATCACAATGTAGATCTCGGTCATTTGCAGGTCGTGTTTAACAATGTGGCAGACTTGCAGACCGTTCATTTTAGGCATCATCACATCAAGAAAAACTAGATTTGGTTTTTCAGCTTTAATAGTTTCCAGAGCTTCTTCTCCATTTCTAGCAGTTAGAAGTTCAACACCCTCGTCTTCTAATGCTTCTAGGGCTTGTTCCATCAAAATCAAGATATTGGGTTCATCGTCAACAATGAGAATTTTCTGGGTCATAAGGATTGGGGATTGGGCATTGGGGATTGGGCATTGGGCAAGTGGGCATTGGGCAAGTGGGGATTGGGGATTGGGAAGAATTTACTCCCTCATCTCCCTCCCCATTCCCTATTCCCTATTCCCCAAATTACTATTCAGATAGCATAATAAAGAATACATTTTCCAACTCCTTCTCGAACCTTAAGGTTTTCACCAAATCGCCTTCTTGAGAAAAGATAGAATCGATGATGATCATGTCAGGTTTGGCTGAAAGGGCTTTATTGATGCATTCTTGGGGATTGGAGGCTTCAATTACGTTGTATCCCTGAGCTTGTAATACATCCGATAGGGTTTTTAAGGCTGATGCATTTTTATCTACAACCAATACCTTTTTACTAGAAGTGCCCTGGTAAAGCAGTGAGCCTATTTCGTTGAGGAGTTTTTCTGTGTTAATGGGCTTGGTGAGATAGCGATCAATGCCAATATGGTAGCCTCGTTCTTTGTTTTCAATAATTGACAGAATAATGATCGGAATGTCTGCGGTCTGGGGATCATTTTTGAGGACGGCTGCCACGTCAAAGCCGTTGATTTGGGGCATCATCACGTCCAAGAGAATCAGATCGGGACGGGCTGTTTTAATTTGATGAATTGCATCCACCCCATCCCTTCCTTCCCGAACGTTGTAGCCTTCGTTTTCCAGTTGTTGACGAAGCAGTTCCCGAATGTTAGCGTCGTCATCCACAACTAAAATGGTTTTACGGTTTTCGTTCAGCACAGTTTTTGTGGTGATGACGTGTTCTTTGAGTTGTTTGACTAGCGTATCCAGATTCAGATTAGCAGTGGTTTTTTGATCGCTGGCGTAGGTAGGAATGATGAACGAGAATACGCTGCCGTTACCTGCTTCACTCTCAACCCAGATTCTACCGCCGTGATGATCGACGATTTGTTTACAGATGGGCAATCCTAAACCAGTGCCTTTGGGTTTGTCGGTGAGGGTATCACCAACTTGGCGGAATTTCTCGAATACTTTCGGCTGGTCTTCAGGTGCAATACCAATGCCTGTGTCGATGACGCTGATGCAAACACCTTCGTTTTCTTGTTTGACGCGGCAGGTGACACAACCAAATTCGGTAAACTTAACGGCATTGGAAATCAGGTTGATTAAAACTTGCAGCAGACGGTTGCGATCGCCTAATATCTGAGGCAGTCCAGGTTCAATCTCGCTGACCAACTGCAAGCCATTGGTTTGAAACAACGAGGCTGTGGAATTGGTTGCCCAATCGAGTAATTCGCTAGGATCAATGGGCTGCATCTGCCATTCCACCTTACCTGCTTCCATCTTGGCGATGTCCAGAACATCGTTAATCAAAGATGTCAGCCGTTCTGCTTCCGACACAATAATATTGAGATTGTCACTCACCCGCTTGATGGTTTTCTGAAGCTTACGGTCTTCAGCAGGAAGTATTGGGAACACATCGGTTTCTAGCTTTTCTTTAATGATCGACGCAAAACCCAGAACGGAAGTCAGAGGCGTTCGCAGTTCATGGGAAACGGTGGAGATGAAGTCAGTCTTCATCTTGTCAATCTCCTTTTCTGCCGTCACATCCCGAATCAGCAGCGCCGAACCGAAGCAGATAGCGGGTTCTCGATCTGTTGTCTTTTTGAAAATGGCAGTTGCCACTGCCTGACCAATGCGTTCCTTCGTCAGTTCAACTTCGGCAGAGAACACCTCTCCGGGATGAGACTGAGTTTGTGCAACTAGTTCTGCTAAACCAGATACCGACAGTTCTCGGTAGTGACCGTTGAGGTCAGTAGCTGTCAATTCATACATGGCTAAAAAGGCAGGATTGAAGTGGGTAATTTGTCCTGCGGTGTCTGCCACCAACAAACCATCTGCTAAGTTATCTAGAATGGCATTTAATCCCTGTGTTTCTGCTAAGGTATTTTGCAGAGCAGCCGTCCGCTCTAAAACTCTGGTTTCTAGTTCTTGATTCAGTTGCCGCAGAGCGACTTCTGCTTGTTTACGAGCAGTAATATCGGTATTAATTTCCAGTGTGGCGCAGCGTTGACCGGATGCATCCAGTTGCATTGTCCAGCGACTCTGGACAATAATATATCTACCGTCGCGGGTGAGGTGTTGCAGTTCCCCTTCCCAAGTGCCCTGCTGTAAACACTCTGTCTGGATTTCCTTTAGGGGTTTTGGAAAGATTGTGTGTAGCAGATTGTGAGTGATGTCTTGGTTTTTCACTTCTTCACACTTCCAGCCGTAGAGCCGTTCTGCCCCCTGACTCCAGTAAGTGATTTTGTCGGCGGAGTCACGGACAATGACGGCATCACTGGAATGATTTAACATATTCATCAACCGTTGATTTTCCGCTTCTGCTAGCTTGCGATCGTGAATATCAGTGCAGGTGCCAATCCACTCGCGGATGCTACCGTCTGCTTGCACGACGGGGGCACCACAGATAGCAAAGTGGCGATAGCTGCCATCCTTGCCACGCAGCCGGTATTCGGTTTGAAAGAGGCTTTGATTCATCGCCAGAGCATTACTCCAGGCAAGGGCTGTGCGATCACGATCGTCAGGATGAATGGCATCAATCCAGCCCAAGCCCTCAACTTCGGCTTCACTCTGACCCGTGTACACCATCCAGATGAGCATTTCACTGCTCACGGCCAGTCCATCAGGGGTAGCCACCCAGACAAGTTGTGAGGTGGCAGTCACCAGAGAGCGAAACCGTTCTTCGCTCTGTTGCAGAGTTTGTTCTGCTACCTTGCGATCGTGAATATCGGTGCAGGTGCCAATCCACTCGCGGATACTACCGTCTGCTTGCATGACGGGGGCACCGCAGACAGAAAAGTGGCGGTAGCTGCCATCCTTGCCACGCAGCCGGTATTCGTTTTGATAGAGGCTCTGGCTGACCACGGCTGCATTCCAGGCTTGGGCTGTGCGATCGCGATCGTCGGGATGAATGGTGTCAATCCAGCCCCAGCCCTCAACTTCGGCTGCACTCTTACCCGTGTACGCCATCCAGGTGAGCATTTCACTGCTCACCGCCAGTCCTTCTGCTGTGCATACCCAGACAATTTGTGAGATCGTAGTCACCAGAGAGCGAAACCGTTCTTCCCTCTGTTGCAGAGTTTGTTCTGCTACCTTGCGATCGTGAATATCGGTGCAGGTGCCAACCCACTCGCGGATGCTGCCGTCTTCTGCTAGGACGGGGGCACCACAAACAAAGAAGTGGCGGTAGCTGCCGTCTTTGCTACGAATCCGGTATTCAACTTCATAGAGGCTGAGGTTTGTCACGGCTGTACCCCAGACAAGGGTGGTGCGATCGCGATCGTCAGGATGAACGGCATTAATCCAGCCCCCATTTTCCGTTTCAGCTAGAGTTTGACCTGTATAGGCTACCCAACTTACCATTTCAAAACAAATTCCTTCTGGTGTGCTTACCCAAACAATTTGTGCAGTAGCTGTTACCAGAGAGCGGTATCGGGCTTCACTCTGTTTCAGAATTTGTTCAGTATGTTGGCGTTCTTGCTGGGCGTGTCGAAGGTCGCTGATGTCCTCCACACTACACCAAATTAGTTGCTCTCCATCTTTCTCAATCATCAGTCCAGAGATTCTAACTGGAACCAAATGCCCGTCTTTGTGGATTATCTCTTTCTCATAAGGGCCGTAGCGACCAGTTTTTTCTAGGTTCTCTAGGCTAGATCGGTCAACGGTGGCATAGTTTTCAGGGGTAATCTGGCGATCGCACAGATTCAGAGTTTCTGGAACAGTGCGCCCCAAAATGGCAGCATAGGCAGAATTAATGTTAATTAGCGTCCCATCTATTCGGCATAGTACTAGCCCAATAGGACATTGTTCAAATAGCTGACTGTTATATTCATCAAATTGCTTAAACATAGTTAAGGTTTCTTTAGTGACGTATTTGGGTAGGGTTAGAACAACAGAACCAAGACAACAAAGTGGCGTAAAGCTTTAAGGAAATTGGGTGGCGTTGGAACATCTGGTAAATTTGATCGGCTGATGCAGCCTCCACATCTGGATTGTGCTGTGAGAGTCGCTGGATCAGTTGAGTATGGCGGATTAGCAAATCCGTCGGTTTGAGCATTGGAGGTGTTGATGGAATGAAGCCGTCAGTATTTGTTGTCGGAGTTGGCGAGGCAGAGGTGTAATTCTGTTCTTCAGTAGCATCCACCAATGCACAATTGAATGGAATCTGAATCCAGAATTCTGTCCCTTCACCCGGTTTAGAACGACACTTGAGCATTCCCCCATGTTTGTCTACAACAATTTTGTAGCTGATTGCCATACCTAACCCGGTTCCCTTACCAATATCTTTCGTGGTGAAGAACGGATCGTAAATGCGGCGAATTACCTCTTCCTTCATGCCTGGGCCATTGTCGGCAATACGAATCACAACCCACTCTTTGTCCAGGGCTTGAGTGCGAATGGTAATGCTTGGGATTGTCATTTCTCCTTGATCATTTGTTCTTTCTGATTCCTTTGATGCCAATGACGTAGACGCTTCTCTACGAGACGCTACGCGAACGCCTTGCCGCAGGGTATGACTAATGACTAATGACTCTTCCAACGCATCAATAGCATTTGCCAGGATGTTCATAAATACCTGATTCAACTGTCCGGGGTAGCATTCAATCAGGGGAAGTTTTGTATAGTCTTTAATGATTTCAATTGCTGGACGACGAACATCTGCTTTCAGGCGATGGTGAAGAATCATTAGCGTTCCGTCGATGCCATCGTGGATGTTGACGGCTTTCATCTCGGCTTCGTCATGGCGGGAGAAGTTTTTTAGGGATTGGACAATTTCGACGATGCGACTTGTACCCAGTTTCATGGAATCTAGCAGTTTGGGAAGATCCTGCATAATAAATTCCAGGTCGATATTGTCTAACTCTGATTCCAGTTCTGGAGGAGCAACAGGTAGAAATTTCTGATACTTTGCCAACAGGTATAGCAAATCGTGGGCGTATTCGGCAACATACCTTAAATTGCCGCAAATAAAGTTAACGGGGTTATTGATTTCGTGGGCAACTCCGGCAATGAGTTGTCCTAAACTAGACATTTTTTCGCTTTGGATTAACTGAGTTTGGGCTAATTGCAACTCATGGAGAGCTTGCTGAAGCCTCTGTGTCTGGGCTTTTGCTTGGAGTGCTGCTTGAGTACTTTGTTCATAAAGCACAGCTTTATCAATGGCGATCGCTGTTTGGGAGGCAAAGATACTCACAAGTTTTAGGTGTTCAGCCTTGTATGAGTCGGTTTTGGGCGCTCCAATGGCGATCGCTCCCAGTACCCGCCCCTTGGCTCGCAATGGTACACAAATCATTGCACTCACGTTTTTTTGCCCATCCAATCGAGGATCGGCTTGCACATCGTTGACGAGTTCTGCCCGGTTGGATTGCACAATGTTGCCAATAATTCCCTTCCCCGGTTCCGGCTGACTGTGGTCAAAAAACACTCCAAATTCGGCAATGATTTCAAAGGCAGTTGCATCTGGACTCAGCAGCAGAATCATCCCCGCAGATGATTCAATTAATTGACTCAATTCCTGAAGCACAAGTTGGGCAATCTGTCGCGGATCTAAACTTGTTGTGAGTTGAGTCGAGATATCCTGAAACAAATCAATTTCTTGGTATCGCTCCAGTAATTCTTTGGCGAGTTCTTTTTTCTCAGCTTCCTGCTTTGCTAGAAACGAGAGCAAAGTTGCAAGTATAGTCGCCTGTTCTCCCCCAACAACCCAACCGATGATTTCTCCTGACACCTCGATTGGATATCGGTTTTCGGCAGTTTGCTCCCCAATACTAATTAGTTTCGTACCGTCTACCAGTTCAATATCAATGGCGATGTTGAACTGGTAGACTAAGTTATGAAGGAGAGATGGCAACTCTTTTTTGTTAAGAATCTTTCTGAGGCTAACTGCCGGCATGAAACACCTCATCTAGAGCAGGTTGCAAATTGACCACATTCAAGCTAACCGAGTTGTTAATTTTATTAGAAACTTCCAAGAAATAAATTAGACATCTTGTGGAGTGGGCAGCCTTCGACTGACTTGTACTAATCGTTGTCGTTCGCGTAGTGTCTCGCAGAAAAGTAGCGCTCACGCCGAAGTCCTGCGGCTCGACTGAGCGCTCGCCGAATGTCCTCCTGCCTTCTTCACCGTAGCTATCCGTACCCCTTCGGATAAGCAAGTTACGCCTAGCATCTCCAGAAAAGAGAGGAATTGTCATAAAAATCTAGGGATATAATAATTTACTAATTAAGACTAGTTTTCCCAAAAACATTAACGATATAACAGCGAAGTTGAGCGGTAGCAGATACCTTTAAACTCCCTGCCAGAGACATTCTTAGGTCTTTGCAAGTCTCTTACTGGTTGATTATTTTTAGAAAACCTATAAGTAAATATTTTATAATTAGAGAAAGGTATAGACTTAAATCTATGGTCAATTGATATCTTTTGTTGCTACTACTCGGAAATTGTCATCAGCTTTTTTGAGTATGTGGGTGAGCGCATTTCTGAGACTGGAATAATCTGACTTTTCACGGCATCTGGAAAATTTCACTTCTATTTCTCTCTTCCTTTAAGGCTACGGTGTACACACAAGTCTTAAAAACCTAACTTGATAAGGCTTTACTCTGTGTGTACACCGTAGTCCTTTAAGGAGAGAGACTTGGAATTTTTCCCATTCCCGTGTCGGGAAGGGGGTTAGGTCAATCGTTAGCTTTTCCACATAACGTGAAAAGTTAGTGGAATAATCCCATATAGTGTAAGAAAATCAGCTGCGATCGCAGCTGATTTTCCTACTTTTAAAAAATATTTAGGTAAGCAGTAGCTTCAGTTAGATTCGAGAGTAGCGAAAACGAATTCTGAGTAGCCGAAGCCAGCGTAACCACATTTGGGCAGGTTGTTCAAAGAAGGTGAAAATATCACCGAAGCCTAAATTAGTTTTGTGATGATGTAACCAATGCCTTTCAGGAGTAGTAACAAATAGAATTTGGCATAAAATATTTATCGGCTTTGGAGTTTGCCAACCCAGTACGCTGATGTGTCTCCACCATACATGAAACTGACCAAGCAGTAATCCAGAAATCACGCCAATGGGAGAGAAAGACCACAAGACTACTGCTATGAGTACATAAGGCAAAGCTCCCAAGATCCCATCTAAAAGAACCTGGGGATTAAAAGTCAAAATAGCGTAGTGGCGAAAGTCCTTCTTCCAGGAGTGGTGCGTTTTTAAATGAAGGCTACCAAAAACGTGCTCGGGTACGTGGTAAAAGAATGTAGATAGAAAATCACCAAAAAACAGTAATAACCAAGCAACAGCGATAGCCTCAAGCATTTGTACTCCTCAAGAATAGTTAAGAAAACTCCACAGAAAATATGCAAATGTCATGCTGTCGGCGTAGATACCTAGCTTTCCACTATGCAAGCAGCATCTCTGTGTTTCATGGGTCTACGCTCCAGTTAATTTTGCTCAGAGTAGATGTAATTGGATCAGTTGCAGTTTCATCAATCTCCGATCCTTAATGCAGTAAACAGCAACTCGTAAGAACCTCCAATTTGACTTCTAGCTCTGGGTTAATGGTATCAATACATCTAAAACCCGATTGGGATACAGTATTTTACCATAGTTACTACACAATCTTCTTACTAAGGCATACAGCGTAAGCAAAGGTTGAGTTAAAGTTAGTACAAATTTAGGTTAAGGCTTGCTTTAACATTGTTAATACTAAATTGATTGCAATTAAGCTTCAATTATGAATCTAATCACAACGATGGAAATAGGTATTCTGCCAAGGTAACTTGGGTTATCGAGGTGAGTTAAAAGGGGTGAAAAGTTGATCTTAGAGTATCAAATCTTGATTTTTCACATATCATTTATAAACCAGTACCCAGTATCCAATTCCGAATTAATCAAGTTTGGGAGTATAAAAAGGTGATTGATTTCAATCAGTATAAGGCTTTAACTTTCGATTGTTACGGAACCCTGATTGATTGGGAAAATGGCATCTTAGGGGTGCTAAAGCCACTTCTGCGGGTACACAACACTAATTTGGATGACGATCAAATTCTGGAACTTTTTGCTGAATTTGAAGCAGAACTGGAAGAAGGAGAATATATCAAATATCGAGAAGTTTTGAAGAGAGTAGTCCAGAAATTTGGTGAACGATTTGGCTTTGAGTCAACTGGTAACGAACTCAATTTGCTTGCTGATTCGATTCAGCATTGGCTGCCTTTCCCCGATACAGTTGAGGCACTTAGAGCTTTAAAGCAAAAGTTTCAGTTGGTAATTATCTCAAACGTAGATGACGATCTCTTTGCTTTCTCGGCAAAGCACTTGGAGGTAGAATTTGACCAGATAATCACAGCAGAACAGGCAAAAAGCTACAAACCCTCCTTAAACAACTTCAGACTGGCTATTGAACGAATTGATTTACCGCTAGAGCAGATATTACACGTTGCGGCTAGTGTATATCATGATATTGTTACAGCTAAATCTCTAGGACTATCTACAGTCTGGGTGAACCGTCGAGCAGACCAGAAAGGAATTTTTACCACAGTAGCAGCAGTAAGTCAACCTGATTTAGAAGTGCCTGATTTAAAGACTCTCGCTGCTTTGAGTTCACCAAAATAATATTGAGAAAGAGGAAAAGGGGCAGGGAGCAGGGAGCAAGGGGGATAGAACAGAAAAGGGATTCGACCCCTCCAATACGAGAACCACTTAGCAGAAGTGGGGGACGTAAGAACATGTTCCGCTCCGCAAACTAGGCAGGAGTCAGGGGTCATTTCCCCCCGCTCCCTGCCCCCTGCCCCCTGCCTCTTCGTTGAGCAATAAATCCTGAGTACCCAGCACTGTTTCCATGAGTTTATCCTAATACCAATTTAATGTGAAGTTGCACATATCTTGATCCCCCTAAATCCCCCGATAAATTGGGGGACTTTGATAGATGTTTTTCCGGTTCCCCCCTTATTAAGGCTTGCTCGGGGGGATCGAATTCTATGCAGCTTCATAAAAAATTGGTATAAGTTAACAATTTACTAGATAAACCTGTAGAATCATAGTCATATACTGACAAATGTCTGATGTATAAACCTAGTGAATTTGCCGAAAAAATAGGGATCTCTGTTAAAACTGTACAAAGGTGGGATACGCCAGTTTGACGGCACGTTTGCCCTTCTGCCGATAAACTTGTTCAATAAAACACTTTGATAGCCTAAAACGATGAAAGCATCTGCTAATTTCGACTTTGAAGACGAGAAATTCAATGCACCGCCTTCTCAAGTCATCCCTTGGTGTCAGATGATTAATCCTCGGTATGGCACAGATGGTATGCAATCCCACGGTTTGGCGATTAAATTAGATAATGCCAATGCTGTCGGCTTTGTGCCAGATGATAATTGGCAGCAAGTGGAGCATGAATTTAGCTCTGGAGTCGAAACTGTCTTTATTACCACTACTCCACGCTTGGTTCTAGTGCGTCGGGGACCATTGTCTGTTAAAGATCGGGAAAGTGGTCTAAAACTGGGTACGCTCAAAGAGAATTATGATGCTTTTTTAGCCGACAAACTGAAATTTAAAATTTTTACTCGCTATCTGATTTTTATAGTGGGAGAGAATCAAAAGTTTTTACATGAATCACCACTACAACTAACTCTTAATGGTGTCGCCGGAGCGAGTTTCAGCAAAACCTACTGCGAATATCAACAAGGCAAAGTAGTTAGTGGATTCGTTGCTGAACTAGAAAAAGCTTATGCTATCTACCGCAAGCAACCTTTGACACCAAAAGGTCCTTTGTTCCATGCTCACGGGATTTTTTGCCCGATAATTGAGTGTGAAGAAAGAGGTATTGAACCAAATACAGTTTTGGTAGCTTCAACTGTAGACTACAAACATCCCACGGTAGGGACTTTAACAGAATACTTAATTGCTTCCGATTCTCTTGAGTCTGCAATGATTTGCAAGATTTTTGAAGAATACAAAGATTTTGGGAAGGAACCTGTGAAAGCTGAAACGCCTAAATTGGAAATGGCAGGAGTTTCCAACTCTTACGTTTATGCTGATGAAGATGATTTTGCTTATCCGCCGTATTAGGTGGGAGTGGGGAGTGGGGAGTGGGGAGATGAGGGAGATGAGGGAGATGGGGGAGATGAGGGAGATGGGGGAGACAAGGAGAATAACTAATGCCCCATGCCCCATGCCCCATGCCCCATGCCCTATTCTTTGAGCAGCAAGTAATATAGTGAACCATTACCGCCTGTGATGCCAGCGCGATCGCCTGCTAGTTTACCAGAACCCATGAAATAATCCACTCGGCCTGGACCTTTGATGGCGCTTCCTGTATCCTGATCTAGCACAAAGCGGCTGACGGTACGACTTTGAAGTTTGCCACCACTGGCGGGATAGGGAAATGAGTTGTAAATCAGCGCTAGCGCTCCCGGAGGCATGAGAGACTTATCTGTAGCAATGGAACGTTCTGCCGTCACTGGCACATGAATACTGCCTGTAGCCCCGGTACCACCAGTTTCCTCAAAGAAAACAAATCGTTCCCAGCGTGGCAGATAATTGCTCAACTCATGCGGCTGTTGCCGGAAGTAAGCAATCATCCGTGGTAGCGTCAATCCATTTAGTGGAAGTTTGCCATCTTTGGCTAGTTCTTTGCCGATGCTAGTCCAAGGGTAATCAGTTCCACCTGCATAGCCAATTGATGTTGTCTTGCCATTAGTTAATTTAATTTGGGCAGAACCTTGGATATGTACCATATATGCGTCTAGGCGATCGCGGAACCAAAGCAGTTCTAAACCGCGTAACTGGCTCTTATTCCCTAGTAAACCATCCTTCCCTTCCAAATCAATTCGTTTTGGGTGGGGTTTAGGCCATTGCCCAAAATCAGGTGGTAGCCGATAAAGAGGATATTTATATATTGCAGTTCTGACACGGCTAGCAGTGTAAACAGGTTCGTAGTAAGCAGTGAACTTAACAGTACCCTTGCCATCGTTGCCCACGGACTGGTAGAAGACAAATTCCCGGCGGACAGCCGCTTGTAGTTGCGCTGCTGACTTAGAAATGACAACTAGTTGCCGAAAACGTAGTAAACTCCGACGGACGCGATCGAGGGTAATTTCCTGAACTGGATAATTTTGATATGCTGCGATCGCGTCACTCTTGGTTAGGTAAAGCAAACTGTTATCAATGGAAGCCAACAACGCATTGCGATCGCCTATTTTACCTCTTTGACCCCAAATTTGGTCATCCCAACCCACTAAGCAAGTTTGCCGGAACTTACAATCGCTGCCGATAGCGATTGGTTTTAGCGCGGGCGTTATCTCAGGAGTGATTGGTACTGGCAGAGGTGGGAGATCGGGATTAGTCGGTATTGGCAACGGCACTAAGTTAGGAACCTGAGCAACAGCCGTCCAGAGAGGGTTTGCAAGGGCAATTCCCAGACTCAAGGAAAGCAAAGCAAGGGTTTTTTTCATCATTTAGTTGAATCTTTCAACACTGGAACTAAAAACGGGTTCTACCCGGATTGCGACAATCCGAGAAGGGCGTATTACCATATATTCCCCTTGAATATTTTTGATCGGCACACTAATAAAGTCATTAGAAGCAGACTTTGGCACAAGTTCGCCACTATACCACTTCTGAAACTCTTGAATAGTCGGAAAACGTACTTCTTCCCGGTGGCCGCTTTCCAGTAGGAGGAATACGGCATATTCATTTGCAGTTCTAGCCATAAGGTTGGATCATTTAAAAAACATTCAACCCATTGTTAACCACCTAACCTCCGAATGAAAAGGGTAAGCATACGGGAGCAGGGGATTTGGAGGGCATCCTTGACAGTGTAAGGTCATAAAAAATTTGTCAATAAGTAATAGTGCTGAAAATTTTCCCAAAAAAGGGTAATTAAACACCCAATTGTATAGATAAGCTGAGATGCATTTAATTTTTGAAGGTGAAAATCTCACAGCGAATTTTTCCGGCTCCAAAAAGTACAACTTAGATGCGCGACAGCTTATTGCTCTTGTTGGGTGTTGTGGTAATGAACTCAAAGAAACATAGTCTTAGACAAAAGTTCCCCTGTTAGTTCTAACTTGCTACCTGACGTTGATGCTCTGGGAGCATCCCAATGAGAGCTTAAATCTTTTCCCTCACCCCCAGCCCCTCTCCCAAGGATGGGAGAGGGGAGACATAATTCTAGTTCCCCGAATCCCAAAGATGGGAGAAGGGGTTAGGGGATGAGGGCTATCAAGGTTTTTGCACATTTGGGATGCTCCCGATGCTCTTGATCCAGAAATGCGCTCGGCTGAAATTTGGCGATTTTCTCGTCAAGAATAAAAGATTTGACATATTCAACGATCATCGTTTGGAGAGAGAACAGACCTGATTTGGCATCAATCCACGATCGCGCTTCCAGTAGTTCCAAGGTTTCTAGGAGTTCTTGGGATGAAACAGAGGATGGCATCTTTGTTCGTAGCTGTGAAAAAGAAATGGGTTGACGATTGAGTGCCATACATTGAATCGTTGCTTTCGCTGCATCCGACAGGTGTGCAAATTCTTGGTCTAAACCGTTAAAAATTGTACCAAAAACTGTAACTTCTTGTTTTAAAAATTCAGTGATGCTGCCATCAAATAACTGTTGAATCGTTGTGGCAATGCGGTTTAGGACATAGGGATTCCCTGCATAGGAAGCGCTATTAGACTATAAATTGAGCTTTAGGGGAATCACTTACCTTCTAAATAATATGGCTGCAAGCTGATTTGGAGTCTAGGTAGTCATGAACTTGTAGTATAATCCTCAAAAAACTTGAAATTACAGCAGTTATCGTTTACGTGAGTTACACCCGTAGGGGCACGGCAATGCCCATTGGTGTCAACTTAAGCCTGGGCGAAGGTCATTCGCGGCTACACAAACGAAGTCCGCCTGCGCGGACTGACGGAAAATTAAGGATTTGAAACCTGCGGAGGCAGGTTTTGTTTGTGTAGACGCGGTTTCTAACCGCCCATTTCACGTTAAGTTGACACGTATGGGCAATGCCGTGCCCCTACACCTCGTGATGTAACGTTGTACTGCATCTGAATGGGAACCGCTATACCAAACCTCCCCAAACCTGGTAGTTATGCCAAGATTAATTTGAGGACTTAAGGCAAGTGACACAATGTTAGGACAATTATTAGACGGACGTTACCAAGTCCTCCAGGTTTTAGGTGGAGGTGGATTCGGTCAAACCTACATAGCCCAAGATACCCATCGGCCAGGTTTCCCGAAATGCGTTGTCAAACACTTTAAGCCCGTCACTCGTAGCCCAGAATTTCTCGAAACTGCTAGACGGCTATTTACTAGTGAGGCAGAAACACTAGAACAACTGGGCAACCATGACCAGATTCCTCGGCTTTTAGCCTATTTTGAAGACAACCAAGAGTTCTTCTTAGTGCAAGAATTTATTGAAGGGCATACTCTGAAAGCGGAACTGTTTCCCAATCAACATTGGACAGAGGATCAAGTACTTCAACTGCTCCAACAGGTGTTAGGTATTCTACAATTTATTCACAGCCACAACGTTATCCATCGAGATATCAAGCCGGACAATATAATCAGGCGGCAACAAGACGGTAAGTTAGTGCTGATTGATTTTGGCGCAGTTAAACAAGTCCAAACTCAACTGCTTGCAGTTCCAGGGCAGACGGGGGCTACTATTATCATTGGCACCCCAGGATATATGTCTACAGAACAGGGGCAAGGTAAGCCTCGTCCTAACAGCGATATTTATTCTTTGGGTATTATTGGTATTCAATCGCTGACAGGGTTACATCCGATAAACTTTGAGGAAGACACAAATACAGGAGAAATTTCTTGGCAGCACCAAGCTAAGGTTAGTTCTGGGTTGGCATCTGTGCTATCTAAGATGGTGCTACACCACTTTAAACAGCGTTATCAGTCTGCGGCTGAAGTTCTACAGGTGCTTAAGCATCTCGATCCTCAAGTAGAAACGCCATTACCTCAACCACCATCTTTGACACAACCGCCTCAAGCTTCACTTTCTCAACAAAACTCAATTGGATATCTTACTTCTATCCTGTCTGCGGAAAACTACAGCCGCTTAGAAACGATTCTTTTAGAATTTGTTGGTCCGGTAGCCTCAAGATTACTACGACAAGTTGCGGCCTCATCGCCCAATTTTGAAGAATTAATTAGTCAATTAGCCCTTCATCTTCGAGGAAATCAACAAATTGATTTTCAGAAAAAAACAATGTTTTTACTAGAAAAACCTACTCTATTACAGGAAGTTACTGTTCAGTCTGAAATAAAGCCAAATAATTTATCAAGCCAACAATCTCAAGGAATCAGCGATAGTTTTGTGCATCAGTGTGAGCGGGAATTAGCTGATTTAATTGGCCCAATAGCTAAGTTTTTAGTCCAAAAAGCTGTTAAATCTTCTGGGCAAATTTCTCGTGCAGAATTTGTGAAAGTTTTAGCATCACAAATTCCCGAGCCTCAAAAAGCTTTGCAATTTCAGCAACGTCTACTTTCTTGATTTTTTCACTTATAGCACGCTATAGGGGTCAATTACCATCAAGGCTATGGTAACAATACACCATTAGAACTGGAGAATCGCCGATTAAAATATCTAAGAGGATTAGCTAAAAATTGAACAGGACTTACGCACACTCTACGATTCTTGGCGTTCTTGGCGTCTTCTCTACGAGACGCGAAGCGCGAAGGCGGTTCGATAAATTAATCTTTTTGGCGATTTTTGCGTAAGTCCTATTGAAAAGTAGCGCTTATTTTTTGTCTAAGTCCCATTGTGACTCTGGCTTTGACTGAGTGCTGCCCAGTAATAGACACAGCAAACAGATGATGGTAGCGGTTTTAAAGTGTGATTTTCGGGACACGGGATATTCCAGATATACTGAGCGACCACCAAGCTAGATGGGTAAATTGGGCGCACTCAAACCAAGTGAAGGTAAAAGCGAGGTAGGCAATGAAGACTGCTTCAATGCCACGGTAAGGTGATTTGATCGCCTGCCACAGACACCATCCTAACAAGGCTAGGTACGATGTCATCCCCAGTAAGCCTACTGATAAACTTGTATCTAAAATTAGATTGTGCGCTTTAGTTGTGGGTAGTTGTGCCGTTTTTATTTGGCCATTATCGTCTTGGTAGTCGAAACTAAAATCACCCAAGCGAATTACTTTAGTTATTTTTTTGCCGGGGCGCATATAGGAATAAGCGGTGCCAAAACCATCCATTCCCCATCCGAGTAAGGGACGCTGACTAATTCTATAGTTGACCAACTGCCACAGATCAACGCGGTTTGATGTGATTTGTTTAATCAGAGGTAAATTATTCATCTGCCTAGTGCTGGTAGCGATGCCAATTATGAGCAGACATACCAGAACCTATCCCACTAATGCCAGATTGTAGTAATCTATTTTTTGGCTTGAGTTGGGTGTATCAGTGATGGCTGGACGTTTTGAGGGATTGAGCGACCTGGAATGGAATCTATTTGAGGATATATTTCCTAAGCAGGCATCCAAACGTGGTAAGGGAATGCCTCATGCACCGTATCGCTATGTATTAAATAGTCTGTTATACATTTTGATAACTGGATGTCGATGGTGTGACCTTCCACGAGGGGATATATGGGCATTGAAAAGCTCATCCCACCGATGGTTTAAGCGATGGCGTTCTGATGGGACATTTGAATATATACAAGGACGTGTATTAGCGATGCCTGCGGCGGGCTACGCCTACGCTAATGAGAAGGGGCTTATAAACTGGGACTTTGGGGCTGTTGACGGCTCTTTTTCCCCCTGGAAAGGGAGGAGGTGAAGAAGTTGCGTATGGAGGTAAAGGGAAAGGTGTTCTTATCCACACAATTACGGAAGGTGGTGGAATGCCCTTGGCTAATTGTACTACCCCAGCCAATGGCAACGAGAGAGAACAAGTAATACCTCTACTCGATAAAGTTAAACTTAAAACATTAAAACGTGGCAGACCACGTAAGCGAATCAAAGTACTAGCTGCTGATAAAGGTTACGACTCGAAACAAAAACGCGCTGACCTGCGGAAACGAGGTTATATTTATTTACTATTTCATCAGTAATAATATTTATTTATAAAAAATTTTCTTATTTAATATGCTAGATATCTACATTAATACTAAAACACTTGATAACAGTCATACATAAAATTACAAGACCAATCTTTATATAAAAAATATTTTCCTGAAAACAATTATTGTTAAGATATATAACAGGAGCATCTTTATCAGGATATATTAAGTTAATGGCTATTGTAAAAGAGTTTCCAGGAAATCATTTAAAATCAATTTCTAGTGAAGTAAATAAGACGGTTGTTGAATCTTTAGCACAACAATGGGCTAAAAAATATATAGGGAATCTCAAGGTTGTTCCTGATAATATAGAAAAAATAGAAATCCTTAATTTATCAGAGATAGTATCACCAGATGGACGAAAGAAAACTGCTCAAAAAGTATTGGATTCTTTACGAAGTGTTAGTGCTAGAGCCTGGAATAAAACGGAGGGATTATTATCAAAAGAAATTCCCCAACATGGCATAGACTTAAACCTAATTAATCCCTGGGAAATCGCTGGAGATTCTTTTAACATTTACCAAAAAGCTTTGGATGTATATACTCAACAAACAACATCACAACCTCTTTCTTTGGTAAGGAACCTAGTTGACTCAGAGAATCCACTTTATGAACAGGCATTAGATGTTTATACAGAACAAGTGGCTCCTAGCAAGCTGGCTACAGTAATTGGTGGGGATATAGGAAAGCTCAGAAAGAAATACACAAGTAATGACCCTAGAGTTATTGGCTTTGTAAGTATGCAGTTTCATTACACAAGTCAAATGCTCATACAATCACTTGAGCCAATAGAACAATCACTTATTAGTACATACTTTAAAGTGATTGACGACCATTTGTATATGCCACTGCAACGTGCTTATGAAGCAGCAGCTAACCATGATTCTGATTCTGTAGCATTATCCGCAGTGCAAAAGTTACTACCAATTAGTACACAAATTGCTAAGAGGATTTCCCAAAGAGTAATTGAACTTAATCCAAATTACAACTCAATGTCTGGTGCATTAAGTAATCCAATAGTTAAGACTTCTAGTATACGGGATGTAGAAATGTTTCAAATATACCTGTGGGTATGTACTTTAGAAACAAGCTGTGGAGCTATCCAACAAGAGTTATTTCCCTTATGTGTAATGCTTTATCCCAGATTAAAAGTGCAGTGGGAAGTAGTTCGTCAAATGCTACATTTGCTGAGACAAGAAATAAACATTAGCTTGACTTCTCAAGAAGCAGAAACTTTAATGCCATATTTCCAGGTATTGTGGGATATGTTCTCTCCAGAGGTGTTTGCTGAACTTGGATTGTAATAGGGGACTTCCAAGGAATAAATTACTCAACTGTGAATATTTTGAATAATTTTGGTTCTTCAGTACATAGTATGCTTAACTAATAGTTAAAATGCCAATTCAACAAGCATCTAACTCGGAAATTTTCAAAGTTTCTAAATCCATATCCAGAACGTTTAATTAGCTTAAGTTTGTTATTAATGCCTTCCACAGCACCACTAGTTGTCCCATTATCAAAGTAAGCGATTATCTCATCAAACCAACGGATAATAGTATTGTTACTTTTGGGAAAATATTTTTTAGCTTTCGCTAACCACATACCCAGTTTAAAAACTCCCGGATACCAGTTATCTGTCTTATTAAAAATTTTTCTAATTTTCTCTTTTAATTCATGCATTTCTCTTAAAATAGGAGATACACTTTTCACAACAAAAGAGTTTATTTATTTGTTCCTCATTTAAGTCTGACTCATTTGTAAGTAAAGCGTACTTACTATTTTTTAATCCCGCTAACACTTTTTCGTGGTCATCTTTTTCTGATGATGATTGCGCTTTTTTAACTAGTTCTTCTAAATTCCGTTTCTCTTGTTTTCTTTGTGTATCTAGTTCTTTATTGATCTGTGTCATCACATGAAATCTATCTGTTACTACTTGAGCATTGGGCATTAATTCTATTACTACGTTTTTGTAACCTACCCACAAATCTATACTCACTTCCTCAAGAAAGTTCTAAGACCTCAGTTCCCCACCCTATAAGGGTTTTCTTTACTACCTCTTGGGTGCGCGCATTTAATATAGTTATTAGTTTAGATGTATCTAAATCTATTAATACCGCACAGTAATTACCCTTACCTTTTACTAAAGCTATTTCATCTATTCCAAGTCTTTTTATAAAATCAGGTTTTGAATCGGATAATTTTTCAGATGCATCTTTTAACATTCTTTCTATTTCTTCTGTTGTGACTATCCCTTTATCAGCTATACTGTGGATATCGTTTTCTACTACCTCTTGTATTATCTTGTGTGCCAGCCGTTTTGTATAAGTTCTTTTCTTACTCACAAAATCTAGCTTTTCACTAAAGGGTTTTTTACATTCTTCACATTTGAATTGTCTTCTATTTATTTCTAAAAATACTGGTTTCTCACCAAAAGGTAAGTCTTTAACAATGTATCGATGATTTTGATGTAATCTATGGCTTTTTATACCACAGCGAGGACAAGTACTGTATGATTTTGTTGATTCGGTTTGTAAAATCATGCCTATCCCATCATGAAGACGATGTGATATAACTTTCACATCTTTTAAATCAAGAAGCTCTGTTAAAATTTTAATATCTTGTTTCCTGAGCATGACTGTAAATACACCAAATACAACAAAAATATTTTTCTTGTACTTAAAGTTAACAACAAACATGCTTTAGATGTCAATTACATCAACGGTTTTATTTAAAGATTGATGCAATTATTTTTATTTATTAAACTTAATAGCTAACAATTTAGCATAACAAGTACTGAAGAACCTGATTTGTTGTCAAATACAGATTTTTCAGAAATCTTTTTGCCCTTTGCTTCATCTCACCAAGGCAACAACATTAATATTCTCTTAAATGCAGGACAATTACTTTTTCTAAAAAGTTTATATAAATGTTCTTTATTTGAGTATTCATAAATGGGTAGTAGATGCATAAATTCAATTCTTCTAGGTTGCAAAACTATTCAGTCTTGTGCTTAGGTGCTACAGACCATCAGAAAGCATTAAGATAAATGTATGATCCTTTTGAGGATGTGAATACCCAATATTTACTGAACTATTAAAACAGCCTCTACTGAATTAAAGTGAGGCCGGTAGAACCAAATATGTAGTTAGCAGGACTTGGAATTTTTAATTTTAGAGAGTTATTTTGCCAAAAAAGCTTTGCCGTCAGACGAAAACCAAAAGAAGATTCAGGTCTGATTTGCCACCATCTGACTTCTTCCCTGTGACTATATTCAAGCGATTTATTTAGTTGAGTATTAGTAATAATCTCTTCAGTCACTAGATTTTGTTGTATTATTCGTCCATCCAATGTCACCAAATCTGGAATAAAGCTTTGGAAGAGGTTGATAGAAAAAGGCGTTGAACTATTTATCTTGAAGAATCTTCATGAAGATAGCCGCGATCGCGTCAGAAAGGTGTACAACATTGGCGACTACAAATGTTTGACATCAGCCGTTTATCGCTTTCATACAGCTAGCTAATTTTGGTGAGTTTTAATAGTCAGCAGACCAAATAATGGGACTTAAACATATAAGTTAAAAATAGAGTATAATTGTTTACCAGCATAGCTTTAACGTCGAAGTAACACCCCATGAAAGAGACAACCCCCGCAGCTATGCCCCCCATGTTTTGAAAAATGGTGTAGCAGGTTTGATGATGTGTTTACTGATAAAGACGCTCAACCAAACCTAGGAATATTCTTAACGGAGCAGTATTGGGACTTTAGTCGTGATAATCCTTCTTTTGAGCGATTCATCGCTCACTACAAACTTGGATTTTATTTGATGTTTCTTTCATAATCCACAATCTGAAATCCCAAATCTAAAATTGTGTCAGTTTTCGCTATTGAGCATCTCCAGGGCTATTTTTAAGCTAGCTTTCATCCGATTAAATGCTTCTGCTAACCCGCCAATTTCATCATTAGAGCTTTCTTCAAAATCAGCGCTCATATCACCAACGCTAACTTTTTGGGCGATTTTTTCTATTCTTCTGATGCGCTGAATTACATATTTTGTGATTAAGAAGTTAATTAAGAAAACGACGAGGGCAAAGATCGCAATTAAAAGTCCCATGATCAATGTCCAAGTTCGTTTGGCATTGGCAAAAATCTCTTGAGAAGGAACAGAGATTATTTGGGCAGAAACAATTTGATTAAGTTGCCAACCAAAACCATTTTCTGAGCCATAGGTTGCCAACTGACTTTTAGGAGCCTGATCTGGTGTAGAATGACATCGCAAGCATTTCTGTTCTGTAATCTTTAGTGGTTGTGCAATATAAAATACTTCACCTTCTGGCAAGTTACGAAAGCCTTTAATTTCTGGAGTGTTGGGTTCGTTGCGAAAACGCTCTACAAGTTGAGTTTCAAAATTATCCGCTTTATCCGCTAAATTGGTTGGATTAAGTGTTGCATCTTTATGAAAAAAGTTTTTAAATTCAGGCTTTTTACGAAAATTCTCAAAAACCTCTTTAGAAGAAAAAGTTGGTACGACTTCAGGCATGAAGGTGGGGTTAGTATCTAATCTCGGTTCTAATAAAGGATCTATCCGATTTTGTGTATAATCTCTAACTGCGTTCACCATTTGGATGAGAATCTGCGCTTGAGAAGCTACTTCATTTTGCGCTCTCCCTTGAAGTACACTGGATAAGGCAACGCCACTACCCACAATACTGACTATGAAAACTAATATTAAAAGTAAGTTAAATTTAGCACCTATTTTTAAGTTTCTTAACGTAATGTTATTTAACATAACCTAAGCAATGAAGGTGGTATCTGAGTTTGTCTAATATTTATTTATACCTGTTAGAAAGCATCTCAACAATATTTAAATAAATATTAACTTTTTGTTGCAATATAACCTATTTAGGCAGTAATTAAACTTATCTAAAATTAGTCCTGAAAGCCAAGTTAATTTTTTAACCATAAATAGTGATGTTTTTGCGATTTCCCCGTCGTTTATTTTTGTTTCATCTGCTAGGTTTTACATTTGTTGCTTGCAAACCACAAAACGAGTTTGAGGGCACTTTAACTGTTGGTGTTCTGAACTATGGTGGAGGCGAACAGGTAATTAGCCAATATGCTAAATTTAATAGTTACTTGGGTGAAAAAACAAACTCATATATTCAGCTAGAGCCTGTTTTTAATGAAAATAGAGCGGTTGAGCGTCTTGAGGCTCGTGCTTGGTCGTTGGTATTTGCTCCACCGGGTTTAGCAGCTATTGCGATCGCCCGCCACCAATATGTTCCTCTGTTTCCTTTAATCGGTATTAGTAATTTGCGTTCCATCTTCGTTGTTCGCAAAGACAACCCAATCACCGACTTGAAACAGCTACAAGGTAAAACACTGGCTTTAGGGCAGTTAGGTTCAGCAACAGGATATTATTTTCCTCTTTACAATCTTTATGGTACAACACTAGCTGAGATCCTATTTGCACCCACGCCTAAAGCCGCCCTGGAATTGGTCGCTCAAGGAAAAGCGATCGCTTGCGCTGTCTCGGAGGCTGAATTGAGTCTCTACGCTTCACAGTTTGCCCCAACGGAATTTCGCATATTATTTAAAGACCCTCACTATGTACCATTAGGTGTGGTCTTGATTGGTCCGAATGTAGAACGTAACCGTCAAGAGTATATCCGTAAAGTGATGAGTGATTCGCCTTCCGGTTTAGCTGAAGAGGTGGGATATGTACCCAATGGACAAGTACCAGACTACAAATACATGATTTCTGTGGTTGATCGGGTAAGCTCGATTAGTTCTAAGCTGCAAATAAAGCCTGTGCGTTTATTTTGAGTAAGTTAACAAAATAGAATTCAGGAGTCAGAATTTAATTCTGTATGACTGACGGATAGCCCAGTGTTAAAGGATGCTTGAAAAGTTTTTTTGTATACGCCTAACCCTTGGAGATCCCCCAAAATCCCCCGATAAATTGGGGGACTTTAAGAGACTCTTCACCTCCCTTTTTAAGGGCAGGGCTGTTTCATTCCCTAAAAGGCTCTGATTTACAAGCGTTTCAAGCAAAAAAGTCAGGTGAATAAAAAACCTGATTGGGCAAGAAAATCGCGTTCGCACTGAAATTTACTCGTTGAAGTGGTATCTTTTCAATGACCAAATCAAGCAAATTTCTGACTTACACTATTGACAAAATCTCTCAGAGATCGAATGAAACAGCCCTGCTTTTTAAGGGGGGTTGTGCAGGGTGGTTTCATACGAAAAAAGAAAAATACATAAGTCTTGATTTCTCATGTATAACCATAGATTTTGACCCCTCTCCAAACCTCTCCCCCACGGGGGGAGAGGCTTTAAAAACGAGTTTCAGTTTTTCTCTGATTGTATGAAACCACCCTGCTTTTTAAGGGGGGTTGGGGGGGATCTAAGACTTTGAAAACACGCCCTAGTGGTCAACAATAAAGTGGCGGCTCGGAATCCCTCACTAATTGATTCTGAATCTTCTTCAAGACTCAGGATTGAGGACTATAGAAAGAGCTAGTTGATAGAGTTGGCGACGGGGAATAAAGGTAGCTTTTGCTAACTGACGGCTAGCTTGCGATCGCGATATTCCCTGACTAATTAATTGTTTCAATTCGGCTTTTACTTCCTCTTCTGTCAGTTGGGGCTGACTGAGGGGAATTCCTGCCACGACTAATGTATATTCACCTTGGGGTTCTCGTTGGCTGTAGTGAGCGATCGCTTCGGCAATTGTCCCCCGCCAAAATTCCTCATACAATTTAGTTAACTCCCGTCCTAGCACAATTTGGCGATCGCTTCCCCAAACTTCTGCTAAGTCTTGCAAAGTATCTCGCAAGCGGTGGGGCGATTCATAGAAAATCAATGTGCGAGATTCGGTTTGCAGAGATTCTAAATGTTCTTGTCTCTGTTGAGTTTTCGCTGGGAGAAAGCCTTCAAAGACAAACCGATCTGTTGGGAGTCCAGCTGCACTCAAAGCGGTAATTGCTGCACTAGCGCCAGGAATGGGAACCACGGGAATTCCCGCCTCAATACAGGCTTTCACCAGTTCATATCCCGGATCGGAAATACCCGGCATCCCCGCATCACTCACCAGAGCGATCGCTTTATTATTAACTAAATGCTCTAATAATTCTGGGATGCGGCTGGTACGATTGTGTTCGTGGTAACTTACCTGGGGGGTTTTAACTTGAAAATGCTGTAGCAGTTTCCCTGTATGACGGGTGTCTTCCGCCGCAATGATATCGACAGTCTGTAAAATTCGCACCGCCCGAAAGGTTATATCTTCCAGATTGCCAATTGGTGTGCCGACAACGTAAAGTGTTCCTGGTTTTGGATCGGTTTGCATGAGGAAGAGTTAGGAATTTGTAGAGACGCGATTCATCGGGAATTTGTAGAGACGCGATTCATCGCGTCTGTGCAGGAGAGACAGGAGAGACGCGATGAATCGCGTCTGTACAAGAGTTAAAAATAATTAAGAACATATATGAGAAATGGATAATCTAAAATCCCAAATCCCAAATCCCAAATCGGATCGTGGGTTATTTGTAGGTTTAGTAACCTTGGATTTGATTTACCTTGCTGACTCTGCGCCTAAGAATAATCAGAAGATTGTGGCTACTGACTATACTGTAGCGGCAGGGGGACCAGCTACTAACGCGGCTGTGACTTTCAGCCATTTAGGAAATCAGGCTACAGTCTTGGGTGTAGTGGGTTCTCACCCAATGACGCAGCTAATTCGAGGTGATTTGGCAAATTACAAAGTTGCGATCGCAGACCTTGAGCCTAGCACTGATTTAGCACCGCCTGTTTCTTCAATTATTGTCACCCAAGCGACGGGTGAACGAGCTGTGGTTTCGATCAATGCTGTCAAAACTCAAGCCAGCAACGCATCTATCCCACCAGATATTTTCCAAAATGTCGGTATAGTACTGATTGATGGACATCAGATGGCGGTTAGTTATTCCATAGCGCAAATAGCTAAAGCGAAGAATATCCCAGTAGCGATCGATGGTGGTAGTTGGAAGCCGGGATTTGAGCAAATTCTGCCATTTGTAGATTATGCCATCTGTTCAGCTAATTTTTATCCCCCTAACTGCCAGACTGGAGAAGACGTTTTTACCTATCTATGCAGATTTGACATTCCTCACATCGCCATTACTCACGGACAAAAGCCAATTGAATACTTGAGTTGCACTAAAACTGGTATCGTAGATGTGCCGCAAATTCAAGCGGTTGACACTTTAGGGGCTGGAGATATTTTTCACGGTGCTTTCTGTGATTACATTTTAAGGGAAAGTTTTACTGATGCACTGGCACTAGCAGCTAATATTGCTGCTGATTCCTGTAAATTTTTTGGTACCCGGCGCTGGATGGATTTAAATTAATGAAAGACTTACAAGAAATATTAGCGATCGCTCGTGAGATCGGTTGGGGCGCAGCAGATATACTGCGATCGTATTACGACGGCACGGCAAAAGACCCGAATTTAGAGGTACAATATAAGCAAAATGAGCCTGTTACCGTTGCTGATGTCGCTGTAAGTCAATACATTTTGCAGAGACTACAAGCAAGTTTGGGTAACGAAGATTTTGCTTACATCAGCGAAGAAACTTACCAATCGCCAAGTAGTGGTACACAGCCTTCCGCCCCTTGGGTGTGGATAATTGACCCTTTGGATGGTACGCGAGACTTTATCGAAAAAACTGGAGATTATGCAGTTCATATTGCTTTAGTCAAGGAAACACGCCCAGTGTTGGCAGTGGTAGCAGTACCAGAGGCTCAAAAGTTATATTACGCTACCAAAGGCGGGGGTACATTTGTAGAAACCCGCGATCGATCTGTTCCTTTACAAGTGTCGTCAGGGAAAGGAATTGAGGATTTAACCTTAGTCGTTAGTCGCTCTCACCGCAACCAACGGTTAGATTACTTACTACAAAACTTACCCTGTCAAAATCAGAAATCTGTGGGTAGTGTCGGCTGCAAAATCGCCACCATTGTCGAGCAACAGGCAGATATCTACATTTCCCTTTCCGGCAAGTCTGCGCCCAAAGATTGGGATATAGCAGCCCCAGAACTGATTTTAACAGAAGCCGGTGGTAAATTTACCCACTTCGACGGCACTCCGTTGCAATATAATACCGGTGATATCAATCAATGGGGAGGTTTGCTGGCTAGTAACGGTGAATATCACGAAGTGCTGTGTCAGGAAGCAGAAAGGATTTTAGCGCAGTTTGACCAGAGCTAATGAGGCATTTGCGGATGAATATTTTTAATTTGCTTTTAAAACAGTTTAGTTATGGTATGATTGCCACGACTACCGATAATAATCTTTACCCCTTAGTCCGCAGTTTAATTTTCAAAACACTAAAATACCTGGGCGATCGCTAGTTAATATCGATTTCCTGTAAAAAGTGTAACTTTTATAGTACAGCCAACAAAAGCCTGTCGTTGGGAGGTCTGGAAACCTGTCCTAACAGTTTTATTTGTGAATAAAATTCACTATAAGACGATATTCAAAGGCTGAAGGCTGTGCTACACTCATGGACATAAAGATTATTTTCGGTTGAGTAACTCATTTTGATTTCTAAAAAGTGTCTCTCCGAATTTAACTCTCTACACTCCCTGAATTCGGAGATTTCTATGTCAATTTACGTCGGAAACCTGTCCTATCAGGTTACAGAAGAAGACCTCAAGCAGGCTTTTGCAGAATACGGAAAAGTAAATCGTGTTCAACTACCCACAGATCGGGAAACAGGCCGGCCTCGTGGGTTCGCTTTTGTGGAAATGGAATCAGACACCCAAGAACAAGCTGCTATTGATGCACTTGATGGTGCTGAGTGGATGGGACGTGATTTGAAAGTGAACAAAGCTAAACCTCGTGAGGAAAGAAGCAGTTCTCCTCGTGGTAGCTGGGGTGGCGGTAATGCCCGCAGCAACAATAATCGCTATTAAGTCGGTTCCTAGAAATTTCAGATTTAAAGTCTCCAGCAGATCAGGCCAAAAGCCTAACTCTGCTGGAATATTTTATTTTGTATCTAGCCTGAAATTATTTATTTCGGATTGCCATAGCTGTAAGTAGCTACGCATAATTAAACATAAAATAAAATCTTAGTTCATAGTGAACGATTCACCGCTCAAAATAAGGATTATTAGGACTAAAGTCCTTACTACAAACTTTAATTTATTTGCGTCCCTACCTAGAGCATCGATTCAGTAATCAAAAACCTAACACCCCAGCCCCCTTCCCTAGGAGCGTTGGGGGAGCCAAACTACCCTCTACGCTTGGGGGAGAGGTTCTTTGAGGATTACTGAATTGGTGTTCCAATGCCTCATTTCAAAAAGAAGCGCTATAGTTTGTTGAGTTCCATTTGCGGAATTCGCAGCAATTCTCTATACCCATAAAGTATTGTAGATATCGTTAGTCTGCAATCCTTAGCTCTGGATTTTTAAAAAAATGTTACGACTGTATCATTTATTGCTAGGTTCTATTTTAATAGTGTCAATACCAGTGGGAGCCAAATTTCTTCTACCCCAATTTTCTCCACCCAAAGAGGTAAAACCCACTACCGTTGCAAAACTTCCCAACCCTAATGAGGGAAATATCTGGCAGAAAATCCTGGGAAATTCTGCTGCTCCAACTAACTGGCAGGTTGCTGCTTGTGAAGGAAATGCGCCTCTGTTGTGTATCTCCTCCAAAGGGAAACTTTTGGGTACAGTTGAAATTAACGTATATCCACTAGCAAACAATGAGGATTTCCGAAAGAAACTCCTAGCAGCTGGTATTGCAACTGGTTCTCAAGCAGACTACCAAAGTTCCAAATACCAAACCCAGGTATTACCAGCACTCAAGGCTTGGGTTGCAGATCACTACGCTGCTTTTGCAAAAGATCGTCAAGGTAAATATGGAAAACAGATTACTTTCTCAGCCTACCCACCACAACCAGTACCCGTTGGTAAGCTTCAGGGAATCCGCTATGGGTTCGCCGAACTCAAGCAACAAGGTGGAGTAGAAGAGCAACATATCGGTCATGTTGCCTTTGATGGCAGTAAACTTTATGTAATCACCACTGCATTTGACCCAGGTACGCAAACAGGTAAGTTTGAGAAACTGGAAGACTTGGCTATTTTTCAACCTTACTTGTATGCGATCGCATCTGATCTACATTTACCCTAATTGGTATTGGGCATTGGGTATTGGGAAAGAGGAGGCAGGAGGCAGAAATAAATTCTTTAATTTTGAATTTTGAATTTTGAATTGATTTCTCCCTCATCCCCCACTCCCCACTCCCCATTAACCTAAATCTCAGCCACCGCCCGTTCAATCAAGCGATGTGCTAAAGTTTGCGTACCTGTGTGTTCATAATAATTTGTTGATACATCAATGAACGCAGCAAGGTAATCTAACTTGTCATCGGCAATATCGATAAAACCTTGCAAGTTGTGGACAACCTTTTGTGGCGTTAAATCATTGGCGGAGACTAGCCCACTCATCCAACCTTTAACTGAGTCAAAGCTTTCGCCAATAAAGTTGAGTTTACCAGCAGGACTGTCCCCTGGAATCACATCTTTGATGCTTTGGAAAGTCGAGTTTTGTTCTAACTCATGTGGATTTGTTTGATCAAGCATAGATAACGCTTTGCTGATAAAGCCTGGGCCTAGAGGTATCAAACCATCAACACAAACTAATGCCACCATGCGGATGAGTGACTCACCACTATACTCACCTAAAGAGGCAACAAAATCCCCAATACTATCTCCAGGAATGCCGTTAATTTGACAGAAGGCTACCAACTCAGCCACTAATTTTAATGTCAGATCGATGGTTTGGGCTTTATCAGCTTTGGGGGTGACGGAGTTTAAAAAACCCAACAAAGGAATTTTTTCGCCAACTTTGTTAGCTAAAGCTGCTGCACCAAGCGCTCTATCTGTAGCATCAACGGTTTGATATAACCACAAGGCTGTTTGGTATCCTTGGGATTTGTCGTTGAATAGATAAATCGCTCGTTCGCCAATTTGCTGAATTAAATCTTCGTCGTCTTCACCAGTGACTTTCTTAATGGTGTTGACAAAGCCGACAGTATTTTCCCACTCGCCAGGAGCAACAAAATCGAGGGCTTTTAACATAGAAATAGTCAAGCCGCCGGTTGGTAATTCATCAACTAACTGAAAAATCGATTTGCTCACAAAAATCTCCTTATTTTACAGTTTGTAATCTTTATGTCAGTAACGTGGTTTATTTTAGTTTGGACAGACCATCAAGATTAAACTTCTGTAGCCAATCTGCGCGATCGCTAGCTTTAAATGACGGATTGCGAGAAAGTGCTTTTACTTGGTACTTACCACCTACCAAAATTGCAGTTTGTGTCTTACCAACTTCTACTGCGGGATAACCGCCAATTTTTTTGGTACTATTCGAGAACTTTGCTGCTGCATCTGTGCCGGTAGTATCAGAAATAGACAGCAACGCTAGGTCTTGACCGCCTTTTTTCAACTTCGCTTCCGAAAAGCCTTTTTTCTCTTGGGTATAGACACGCTGGTAGCCATCACCCGCATCAGGGAAAAATTTATTAAATTCGCTACCCTGAGTTGCGGTTTTAGCAACTGCAAGACCCTTTTTTTGTTGAGTGCTTTCTTTTTGCACTTGGTCAAAACGTCCAGGTGTTTTGGGAGTTGGACTACAGGCTGTTGTCAGTATTACCACTGACAGCAACAAAGCAGCTACTACCTTACGCCCACGGTGTAAAATCATTCTTGGCTTCTCCTTATACTTGAGCTTTGAGGCAATTATCTGCGCTGCTAGCAATTATTACCCGTAAAATTTACTTTTTGATAATTATTGCCTAAATTCTCAACCATAACGGTCTAGTTTTGCTCCAACAGTCATCAAATTTTTGCACTTCAAAGCTTTACAAAATTTAATCAAATTTTGTAAAGCTGTAAGCCCAATACGCTTCAGTTAGCGCCAAAAACCTTGAAATGTGTAGGTTGGGGAACCACTGCGCCCTTGCGGTTTCCCCTTCTCCCAAAGCTGACTTTTCACGTTATGTGGAAAAGTCCACCAAAAACCTAACCCCCTAACCCCCTTCCCTAGGAGGGAAGGGGGAAAATTCAAAGTCTCTCTCCTTAAAGGAAGAGAGAAATAGAAGTGAGGTTTTCCAGATGCTGCTGAATTGTCAGCTCCCAAAGCTACGGTGTACACACAAGTCGAAAAAAGCTCGATTTCCCATTGTTCTCTCGTTCCCATGCTCTTCATGGGAATGGCTGATTAGGGGCTGCCGCCTCCAGTCAAGACATTGAGCCAGAGACTCAATGAATGCATTCCCAGGCGGCAGCCCAGGAACGAGTAAAGCCTTATCAAGTTAGGTTTTTAGGACTTGTGTGTACACCGTAGTCTCCCAAAGGGAGAGGCTAGCGCCAAGGGAGAAGTATATGGCGTTTGAGGAACGAAACCCAACATTTATTTTCGGGGCTTTGTTGGGTTGCGCTTTGCTTAACCCAACCGACAATTTTCCTTAACCCAAGCGTATTGCTTTAAGTTGTCACCAATAGCTGGAAACTGGAGAATTATGAATTATTCGGTCAATACATTACTTCTTTACTAAAAAATATGCCGTAGCATAGTCGGGTAATTGTGTGATGTGCTGCCCAAAATCTTTTTTATTCTTAAAAATACCTGCTAAAAAATCGAGTTGATAAAGATTGGGTAAAAATGCTCCGCCTGTATCGGCGATGACTCCCATTTGCAGATGTTTACGACCACCTTGAGTATGCTCAATCACAATCACTTTACCTAAACCGATATTCAAAACATCTCCAGCAAAAGTGACTCCGGGTTTGATAGAGATTTTTGCATCTATTTTGTATCCATAGCCTTTAATAGCATCAACTTCTCTAAAATACCAATAACGCTTTTGTGCGGTTGCCTTCAATCCGCGAATATAAGACATTCCATTATTTCTATCTACATTAAAAAATGCCTGATAGCCATCTGTAAAATTAATCAGGATCGTTCCTTCCATAATTGCTTCTTCTAAGCCATTTCTGGTTAGATAAGCGAGAGTTGTAACTTTTCCAAATTCTCTCCCACCTGGTTCATAAATACCCGATAAAACATCCTGCTTTGTGTATCTAGTGTAGAATTTATCGTTATTGGAGTTTTCTTTTAAGCTATAAATTGGCGTATTAAAAGTAGAGGTTTTCTTCCGAGAACCGGAGTGTGTAAAGACAGCATATTTGGTAATTCGTAATTGTTTTTGCTGTTTATTATTTGGGTTATAAGCAGACCATTTAATTACTCGAAAATTGGTATTGATAAATTTAGGGTCTTGTAAACGAGTCGTTCGATTATTAGCAATATCCTCCTTTAAGATAGCAATCATGAAATCCAAAGTTTTGAGAACATCGGGTACAGTAACTCCTTGCGTGGCAAGTATTCCTGTACGCAGAATATCTGGGTCTTCAGTAGTGTAGTCTTGAAAATATTTTCTAGTATTAGCGAGAACGCTTAACAAATCTGCTTGATTGAAGTTAACCTTACTAATTGGGAGTTTGACTGGACTAAAAACCTGGCTGCCATTAATGCTAAATTTATATTTTTTGAACTCATCAACAACTGGATAAGGTGCAGATGTTGAGATCAAATCCTGTCGAGATAAAAAAGCGTTTTGTGTGCCGATAATCTCATCAGATATTTGTTGATTTGTAAAAGGATTTTGAAATGTTGAGGTGAGGGAAGTCTCTGATTGAAGTGCGGTGAAATTTTCTCGCTGAGTAAAGGACTGATTTTGTTGAGCTAGTTGTTTTGTTTTTGACTGAGTATATAGATAACTACTGGCTAAAGTTGCAAGTAATAAGCCAGCACAACCTACTGTGAAGCGAAATTTTTGGCCGAATAGGATCTTCATAAGTTGGAAAATAAATTCCGATTGTCTCTTGCTATTTGGAATTTGGAATTTTTTAAGTTTCTACCACCTCACGCACTAACTGTGCCAGCTTTTCGGCACTATCGGGAACTGCGATCGCCCGAGCTTTTTCCCCCATCTTTGCTAACTCTGGCGGAGACTGCAACAGATTCAACACAATACTTTGCAATGCTTCTGCCGTCAACTCTGATTGCTTCAAAGTTAACGCCGCCCCAGCTTTGGTAAATACATCTGCATTATAAGATTGATGGTCTTCGGCGGCAAAGGGGTAAGGAATCAAAATTGCTGGCGTTCCACATACCGCCAATTCTGTCAAGCTACCAGCCCCAGAACGACTAATAGCAAGAGTTGCTCGTTGCAACAACGGGGCCATATTGTTGTAAAAAGGTAAGGCTATGTACTGTGGATTTTTGAGACTATCTGCTTCTGGATCGCGATCGCCAGTTAAATGTACTACGTATACACCAGCATCAAACCAAACTTTTGCAGATTCGCGCACCAACTTATTAACCGCAACTGCACCTTGGCTACCACCAAAGACAACAATTAAAGGAACACCATCAGGAATGGCTAAATCTAATGGCGCATTAATTGCCCCATCGAGAAATTGCGCTCTGACGGGAGTGCCAACACAGATATTTTTGGCGCGGGGTAAATACTTAGCAGCGACATCAAATCCCAAAGCTACCGCACTACACCAAGGACCAAAAAAGCGAGTTACTTTACCTGGTAAGGCGTTAGATTCGTGGAAAATCACGGGTAAACCGAGGGAACGCGCCGCAATCACAGCCGGACCTGCAATATAACCCCCTGTGGTAAACACCCCTTGAAAATTTCCCTGTTTGAGAATTCGTCTGACTTCCAGAATCGAAAGGGCGAGTTTACCCAAAATGCGAATCGAGGAGAGTCCAAACCCTTGCTGAAAGCCTTCAACTGCAATAGTATTCAAGGGATACTGTTTAGGAACAAGTTGAGTTTCAAGCCGATCGGGTACTCCCAGCCATTCTATTTGATAGTCTGGAAGTTTTTCTGCCAGTGCGATCGCTGGAAACAAATGTCCACCTGTCCCACTGGCAGCTATTAATAATCGTATCGGTGCGTTTGCCATCAAACCTTTACCGTTTAGCGTCTAGCTTAACTAAGATAAAACAATTTCCTTACTTTCTCTAATCAAATCAGTAAATTCTTGCCAATGACTAACATTATTACCGCCTTAGTGAGCCGCCAACTCAGATTATCAACCAGCATCGGGTTAATTTCCTTCCTGCTGACACTTGGTTTAACAAGTGGTTGGCAACGCACTCAAGCGACTATACCACAGCAATTAGCCCAAGCTGGTACAGCTCAAAATGCACCAGCCGATCTGAAAAACCTCTTGACACAAGTTGATGCCGCCGCCAACCGGGGAGATGTCAAAGGGGTGTTGCAATTCTACAGCCCCAATTTCACTCATGGGGATGGATTAAATCTTCAAACCCTGGAAAAGTCTCTGGTTTCACTTTGGCAACGATATCCCAAATTGCAATACAGTACAAAACTGCTATCTTCAAAATCTGAAGGCGATGGGATTATTGCCGAAACAGAAACGAAGATAACTGGCTTACCCTCCAGTAACAGTAATAATTTGGCTCTCAATGCCACGATTAAATCGCGTCAGCGCATCGTCGGTGGTAAAATCGTTCGCCAAGATGTTTTGTCAGAACGCACCCTACTTACCTCTGGCAGCAAGCCGCCCCAAATTGATATTAAGTTACCAGAGCAGGTGAAAGTCGGACAGAAGTATAATTTTGATGCGATCGTTCAAGAGCCACTTGGTGATGATTTTCTGCTAGGAACGGCGCTAGAAGAACCCATCCAAGCAGATAAATTTCTCAACCCCACACCTGTAGATTTGGAATTACTGACATCTGGCGGACTGTTTAAAACGGCACAAGCACCATCTACTCCGGGTAGCCAATGGGTTTCTGCCGTCATCCTGCGGGGCAATGGGATGACGATGATAACTCAGCGCTTACAAGTTGTGAATAAGTAGTTAGGAGTTTGTACAGATGCGATTAATCGCGTCTGTACGTGAGGAGTTAGGAGTTAGTACGCTAGCAGTAGCGTAGTAAAAATCTGGATGTTGCGTTACCTTCAAGACATTTTCGTGAGAAAATGTGGAGTTATCTTAAAGCCTTTGACAAGAAAAAACACGATTTGCTGACAAGCTCAGAGGCTTCAGCCCTGAGTAGAAGCAAACGGCAGTTTTAACTGCCTTGAAAATGGTAGAATGAAGTACATCTAGTAGGAATAACCGCAGCTACGAGGAAACAACCTAGTACGGAGAAATCCCGGCAACGGACATATCCGACTCGATTCGGAATAGTTAAAGGGCAAATAATGGCAGGTTGCGGAGTAGTTATTATTTTTCAATTTTGTGGACTCTGAAAGATAAAGGAAAAGTAAGCACAATGCCAGCATTAAAAAATAGTTGGTTTGAGTGTCTAGGGTGTTTTTGCCAGCACCATTGAAAGTTCAGATTTGGACTCTTCAAGAATCCCTGTCCCTTTAGGGCTGGGAGTGTCAAAAGCAGCGATATGCCTCTAAGGTACTGACAACAAATAAATTCTCCAATATTGTGGGGTGGGCATTTTGCCCGCCTTTGTCTATGGGCGGGTGAGACACCCACCCCACAAGAAGTAGTTGAGTATTTTTTGATTTGTCAGTCCCTAAATGAACTGCTACCTGCTGTCTGTCAAATATCACACTACCTGTAGCAAAGCTTTCTAGATCCCCGTAAATCCACGTTAAAAAGGGGGACTTTGATTCCGGTTCCCCCCTTAAAAAGGGGGGTTAGGGGAGATCAACAAGTGCGTAAAATCACAGCCAAGCAATTTTAAAACAACCTGTAAGGGTAATATACTTGCCAACAAACTTTTTAAGTGTTTTTACTGGAGTCAACTACGTATTTTCACTGAAACTTTCTCAAATAAAAAGCCAGATTCGTGGATTATTAAGAAAATATAAAGGTATGGATTAATACGTATATTTTCGACTAAAACATCCATTAACTGAAAATTCGAGATATATAGAGATATGTCAGATAAAGTTGCTAAAGAGTTGGCAGATTTTGTGTTGCAAATAGAACAGCGATCCCAGTTTCATGCAGGCTATCCATATAATTTAAGTTGTGATTACAGTGCGATCGCTAAATTTTTCAATTTTCTGTTAAATAATGCTGGAGATCCTTATGTGGAGCCAGATTTTGGTCTCCATTCTCGTAAATTTGAGCAAGAAGTATTAGCTTTTTTTGCTCACCTCTATAAGATTCCAGAAAATGAATTTTGGGGTTATGTTACTGCTGGCGGAACTGAAGGTAATTTATATGGAATATTCTTAGCAAGGGAAATCTACCCTAATGGGATTCTTTACTCATCAGAAGACTCTCATTACTCAATACCCAAAGCAGCCAAATTATTCCGCATCCAACATAATGTTGTTAATTCACAAATTAATGGAGAGATGAATTATGAACATTTTGAACAACTCATTAGTGAAAATCGTAATTATCCAGCGATCATAAATTTAAATATTGGCACTACTGTCAAAGGTGCGATTGATAACTTAGACAAAGTTCTAGAAATTTTAGAGCGTAATCAGATTAAAGATTACTACATTCATTGTGATGCCGCACTTTCAGGATTAATGTTACCATTTCTAGATGGCGCTCCGCAAGTTAACTTTGAAAAACCCATAGATAGTGTAGCTATCTCTGCCAAATTCATTGGTTCTCCCTTACCTTGTGGTGTAGTTTTAACCAAGAAAAAATGGGTAGAAAAAGTTGAAACAGTAATTGAATATATTGGTTCATCAGATACAACAATTCTGGGTTCTAGAAACGGTCACACCCCTTTGATTCTCTGGTATGCAATGAAAACAAGAGGTTATGATGGATTAGCTAGAGAAGCAAATACCTGTATTGATAATGCTCAATATCTTTTCCAACAACTGAAAATCAGAGAATATCCATGTATGCTCAATAATTTTTCCAATACCGTAGTGTTTCAAAAACCTTCTCAAAGGTTAATTAAAAAGTGGCAGTTAGCGACTTTTGAAAATTGGGTACATATTATAGTCATGCAAAATATCGATCGCGAGAAAATCGATACTTTTGTTAACGAACTTTTGTTAGAAGAAGGCTTACTTAATAATACACAGAATTTCCAGCTACAGCCAGCACTACACAAATATAGATGATCAACTTAATAGTGGTATCTACGAAAGAGTACGCCTACACCCAATTTTACAAACTGTTTCTCAAAACAAAATTTAAACCGGAGATTTTATCTACTTAAAAAGTTTTTTCCGCATAAATTAGCAGCAAGTAGTATTTCTACTTCTGAACATTCCATAGGTGGTAAGAAAAAATACCCTTGTCCATAATCACATTGCAAAGCCTTCAATTGTGCTAATTGCTCTACAGTTTCTATCCCTTCTGCTGTTACAGACATATTTAAATTATGAGCTAATGTCACGATCGCTCGAATAATTTCTAAATTTTCTCCTCGACTACCTATACTGGTAACAAAAGAGCGATCAATTTTAAGGGTTTTAATTGGTAGGCGGTGCAGATAACTCAAGGATGAATAGCCAGTACCAAAATCATCCATGTGCGTCTCAACATTCAGCGCTGTTAGCTGGGAAAGTACGGCGGTAGCTAATTCAAAATTATCCATCAACAAGGTTTCAGTAATCTCCAATTTCAAACAGCATGGCTCCAATCCAGTTTGCTGCAAAATATGTTTAACCTGTTTAAACACATCAGGTTGCGTGATTTGTTTACCAGAAAAATTTACGCTAATTGTCAGAGGTAGTGAGGTAGGAAATTGTTTATGCCATCTATGCATTTGGTGACAGGCTTCATAAAGCACCCATTGCCCGATACTAACAATCATTCCAGTTTCCTCAGCCAGGGGAATAAAATCTTGCGGAGAAATAAGTCCTCGTTCTGGATGATGCCAACGTATCAGTGCCTCAAATCCAATAATTTTGCCAGTTGTCAGTGAAACAATTGGCTGGTAATCAAGGCGAAATTCTTCATGCTTGAGCAACGCATGACGTAAAGCAGTTTCTAACTCCAAAAGCAAAGCTGCACCCTCATGCATCTTGGAATCAAAAACCTCATAACGTGCCTTACCAAGTGCTTTGGCACAATACATTGCTACATCGGCATCGCGTATAATCTGCGCTGCTTGCTCATAATCTGCTTTATTTAAAGCGATGCCAATACTAACATTAGTAAACACCCGATGCTGATTTAATTGAAATGGCAAAGCTAGCACCTTGTTAATTCGCTCGGCTACCTGTATGGCGGTGCTAATATCCTCAATTTCCTCAATTAAGATTGTGAACTCATCTCCGCCAAAACGGGCAACTATGTCTCCGGCTCGCAGAACTGACTTTAGCCGATGAGAAATTGCAATTAAAAGTTGATTTCCCAGTAGATGTCCAAGACTGTCATTAACAACTTTAAAACGGTCTAAGTCTAAGAAGAGTACGGCAAATAAATAATTATTTTGCTGTTTAGTATGTTGTATTGCCTGCTGCACCCGCTCTATAAATAATCGTTGGTTAGGCAATCCAGTTAGCCCATCATGAAGACTATTGTGCAGTAACTGATCTTGCGCTTCTTGACGTTTGAGAATGTCTTGTTCAAGTTGTTGATTAACTCTAATAAGTTCAATAGTGCGTTCTAGCACCAACTGCTCAAGCTGATAACGGTACTGAACTAATTCTTCCTCTGCTAACTTACGCTTAGTGATGTCACGGACAATAACAATATACTCTCGTAGCTGGGAATTAAATGGCTGTGAAATAGTTGATTCAACAATTCGTAGAGACTGGTTTATCTTTAAGCTTTGCTCACTCCTAATAGACCATTGCTCTGGTTTCCCGCGATAACATATTAGGAGTTGATTCAACTTTTGTCCAAGTAACTGATCAATAGTTGTTTCAAATAATTCTTCGGCTGCGGTATTTGTCTGAGAAATCGTACCGTTTTCATCTAAAACTAAAACAGTATCGGGAACGGTATCGAGAGTACTAATAAATAGGTTTCTCGCTTGCTTGCGTGCCTCATCAATAGCAATAATTTGTGGTAAAGTTGTCCAGCAAGCGATCGCTACACCTGTAAAAGAAAGTGTAACTAACAAAATAGCTAGTAAAGAGTTTTGAGGATTAGTAGAAAGTTTATCTAATAAATCGCGCAGAACCCAACTAATTGTGGCAGTAATACAAATTAATGATACTAAAACAATCACTTGTAGTACCACAAAGTCTGAGTTGTTTTTACTAGACCTAGTGCCGTAATACTGTGTCCACCATTTGGGGTGTAATGGCCCAAATCTTAAGCGACGTAGCGCTATATCTCCGATCATCAGAACAATAGGTAATAATAATCCCACTAAAAAATCTCTCCAATTCCAAGCCAAACCTCCTACTATTAAAACTACTGTTTCTAGCAAGAAAAAACCAAGTGACCACCAAGGCCATAACACCTGTGTTTGGCTCCGACAGAGCCATAATCCTAGATGTAGTCCCATAATGGATATGAGATAACAAGTGCCTGCTACTGTCACAAGTTGAGATACATTTCCTAAATTTAGACAAAGCAAACTGAGTAGAAAGGTAACTAAAATAGCAGGGACAAGGACACCTTGATGGCAAACTAATGCAAATATAGGAGAAAGCTGTTTGTCTAAGGCAAGCTGGTATAATATCCGAGGAGAGTTGGAAACTGCCGTAGCAGAACTGAGAAGGCAAGATATAGTAATCAGAAGTGTTACTAGAAAAGATGCATGTTCACCCCAAAAAGGCTTAGAAGCCGCTACCAGATTTAAGAACGTATCATCACCTATTGTGGGATTTGGAGGCGAACACATTAATACCCAAGAACCACCTAAAAACACTGGAGGAATTAACCAAGCAGCTACGGTTAAAAACTTTAAAGTTTTATATGGGTGGCGACTATCAGCAACAAAAGAAGAAGTGGTTTCACAAGCATAAATTGAATAACTAGCTAGAAAAAACCACTTTGCCCATTCTTCAAAGCTCAGGCTATGTGTGCTAGCTGAGATAAATTTAAAACTAGCAGATGAGAAGGCTAACCATAATACACCTTGAATACAAAACAATAACAGTAATAAAATCGCTGGGAATACAAAAAATAAATGCAGGAGCGCTAAAGCACGGGTGCCACTAAACGCTAAAATAAAAGGAATAGCTGTAAATACAACTTTTAAGAAAGTTTCTGGACAAGAAATACCTAATGTTTCAAAATTGACTTTGATTAGGTCGGTGAGAATAATCGCATATAGTGCTGGTGCTGCTGCCCAGCTAAAAAAGTATCCTAAGGCTACGTAACGGCCTAAGCCAGGAAAGTTCTTTAATAGCCTTGTGGTGTAGTTTGGTGTTCCTCCAGCGACATCTGGCCAATGTCTACCTAGACTTTGTACCTGCAAGTTAAGTAAAAAGGAAATAATCGTGCCAAAAAACCAAACTAAGATAGCTTTAGACCCTAATGCTGCATGAATGATGGGGGCAGTACCAATCCATCCAACATGACCCGTTAACCCAAAGCCCCAGGTTTCGAGATAACTCAGAGTTCGTGGTAGGCGCATTAGCAAGTGCTGATTGTTCTCTGCCCGTGCAGAATCGTTACTAACCATTGTTTATTAGTGAAATTTACTGACCTTTTCACTCAATAGCTGAATCTCACTGATTATAGCTTCCGTATAACTGCTGAACTTTAGGAAAGAATAACTTAATTGTTACTGAATTTTAGATTTTAGATTTACGCCATATCTGAAGGCTTGTTCTTGAATAAAGAATTTTAAGTTTGGGATTTGATATCTGTTCAACTTAGCTTGTTTCTCGCAGAGTAAGTCTGAATTCTCTTGATTCAGACCTTTGTCAAAATCAAAAAATTCAGATTTCCGACTTATTAAATAGGTCGGAAATCATGTTGTTCATGAATGATTAATTAGGGCTATAGCTTTTGCAACAACTCCTGAGTTAACTGAAAGAAAGCTTTTGAACCTGCTGATTGGGGAGCAATTAAAACAGCTGGCATAAAACTATCAACAGCCTTAGCAACATTAACATCAACTGGTATTTGTACTTTACAAATTTTTTCTACACCAAAATCTTCGACAACGCGGTGCATTACTTGTTTATAGTATCTGCCAGTAAGCAGGTTAGCGCTGGACATACTAAATACAATTCCCAGCATTTTTATGTTTATCTTAGTTTCATGTCCATGACTGTCTTTTAATTGGGCAATTCGTCTTTCTAGCAGTTGAATACCCACTACAGACAATGGTTCTGGTTTAGCAGGAAGTATGTAGAAATCGCTGGCGGCTAAAGCGCTACGAGTCAATAGATTATAGCCAGGGGCACAATCGAGAAGGATAAAATCATATTCTTGACGTACTGGTTTTAAGATGTTATTAATCAAGACTCTTTCAAAGCGATTCCAAATCGTTTCAAAGTCCTGTTCGCCCAAAGCAGTTGCTTGCTTATGCAGCATTTCTGAAACAACAAATTCATCATACAAATCGATATCTCCCGGTAATAAATCTAGTCCTGGAAGATTACAAACTGGAGATTGAATGATATCCTGAATTGTGAGTTTTGCTTGTGGGTCTGGATTGATAACTTCGTCTATCAGATACCTAAATGTCTTGCTTTGTTTACGACGCTTGGCAAAATCTAAAGGCGACATCAAACTGAGTGTGGCGCTAATTTGGGTGTCTAAATCAAGGACAAGCACCCGCTTGCCATGATTTTTAGCTAAACAGGTAGCTAAGTTGACGGTGAGGGTGGTTTTACCAACGCCACCTTTCATGTTTGCAGTAGCAATTACATATCCCATTGGTTAAGTCCTCTGTTGACGCATTCCCCTCTAGGTAGCGTATACTTATGTTAAATAATTAAAACTTCCACTAAATTTAATATTTTCCGGGACTCAAAAAGAGTCGTTTCCGCAATCTTTACTTGATTGAGGCAGTCAGATTATAGCAGTGAATGCCTTGCTGGTGGTTAAGGATGCAGGTTTTTAAATGCTTTGGGGACGCAGAGTTTTGCCAAAGAGAATTCGCTATGAATTAAGGACTTAGGCACAGGTAACGGCAAATCGAACCACAGAGGCACAGAGAACACAGAGGAATAAGAGTTTGAGAGGTATTTTGTGTAAATCCTAGAATTAAGGTGTCACCGTTCCAAATTGGGTTGCATTGTACGCGCTTGGCAGAAAGTCTTTGTCTGTTTGGATTTGGGTTGTTAATTTTTTTGATTGTTGTAGAGTAGTACCAATACTCTGCACTAATCAACTGAGGTTTCATCACTATTCAGGTTAAATTTAGCCCGCCATCAGCCACGATAACTTCTCCAGTGATATAGTCCGAAGCGACCAACATTGCTACAAGATCAGCAATTTCTTCGGGTTTAGCGGCTCGACGCATTGGGGCGTGATTTTGCCAGATTTCTTTGGCGGTATCCCATTGCTCCGTCATTGGTGTCTCTACTAACCCAGGAGCGATCGCATTAACCCGAATTGCTGGTGCAAGAGTGACAGCCAGTAGTCGCGTCAAATGATTAAGTGCAGCTTTACTTACAGAATAAGGGATAGACGCTCCTTTAGGACGGACACCTGCATGAGAACTGATATTCACAATGCAACTCGGATGCCCCTCAGTAGCGCTTTGCCGCAGAGCCGATTCTGCCTCAGCAATCAATATCCACGGCGCAATTACATTTACTTTGTATAGTTTTGCCCAGATTTCTGATGTTGCCTGTTTGAGAGCAGTGTGTGGAATAACTTCACTAATCCCGGCATTATTAATGATGACATCAAGGCGACCATGTTGCTTGATCACTGAATGAATCAGCTGGCTAGTTTCCTCTTCGTTTGTCAGATCAGCTTGAATATAACTGGCATTTCCCAGTTCTTCCACAAGTGCTGCACCTGCTTGAACTGAAGATTTTGAATGGATTGCAATGGACATTCCTTCTCTAGCAAGACGCCTAGCAACGGATGCGCCAATGCCTGATGTCGAGCCAGTGACTAGTGCAACTCGATTCGAGAATGATTGCATCAGATTTGAAGTTCTCAATACTTCTTCAATTGTCCATGTTGCTACAGCTCAAAAGATTGCTCTGTACTAATGAAGAAAAGAATAGCAGAAAACGCCTATGTATAGCTGTAGGGTGTGTTATGCATTATAGCAACGCACCTGAGATTGTTGACGGTGCGGCGCTTGGCGACAACACACCCTACATGAAAATTCCTTAACATAGCTGGAAATATTAGCACCGACTTACTTATACTAATGAAGAAAAGAATAGCAGAAAACGCCTATGTATAGTGAGTTTCAGCCTAAGCGTACAATGTAACCCAATTTGGAACGGTGACACCATTAATGAAATGCTTTACTTAGTCTAGGTTGATGGTAGTTGAATAGTTGTTGCAAATAAGCTTTGTAGGCGGTGTTGTTGAGCGCCAATTTGGTAGAGTAAATCGCCTTTGCCCAAAAGATAAGCTGCTGTTGTTTGTTTTCCTCCCAAAACTATAGTTGAGTCTGCTTCGCTAGCAGTACGTAGAGCAACTCTTCCTGGAAGATTGGCGCGAATAATTGGGGTGACAACACTGGCTTCTGGACGTTGTGTAGCAATAATGAGATGAATTCCCGCAGCTCGCGCCATTGCTCCCAAACGTTTAATACTTAGTTCTAATGCTTTGCGGATTTCTTTTTCTGCCATAAAGTCGGCATATTCATCAAAAATGCAGACAATGCGAGGTAAAATATTACTGGAGCGGAGATTGTAAGTAGTTAAATCAGCACATCCAGCTTTTTCAAACTGCTGGTAACGAGATTCCATCTCTGTAACTAATTCTTCCATAAGTGCGATCGCGCGATCGCTATCTTTGACAACTGGCGAATACAACCAGGGCATTTTCTCAAACTCAGGAAAGGTAACTCGCTTGGGATCTACCAGGGCGATTTTGAGATGTTGCGGTGAATGGCGATATAGTAAGCTGAGGAGGAGCGATCGCAAAAACTCACTCTTACCACTACCAGTTGTACCACCAACTAAAAAGTGACAAGTATTCGGATCAGACAAATCAGCCTCTACTAGTTTCCCCTCAATACTCACCCCAATCGCAATTTTGACAGGTACTGTGGGAGGTAAGAATTGCGGTAAAATATACTCTTCAAAGCTAGCAACTTGTCTATCTGGACGGGGCAAATCAATACTGACATACCCAGCTTGTGGAGCAATCAGAGGCGGATTTCCTAACCCCATCTGTACTTGCAAATCAGCCGATAATTTCAAAAGAGCGTTAATTTTCACACCAAGATGGGGTTTAAGTTTCACCCGGATAAAAGCTGGCCCAACAGCAGCACCGTGATAATCTACATTAATACCAAAAGATTGCAAAGTAGTCACCAACTCTTCACCAATAGCATCAGCATTAATAGATTCCCCTTGATTGTTTGTACCGCCATTATTCGAGAAACTAGATAGCTGATTTACAACAGGCGAAGGAAAAAAAGTTTGACACTTTTGCTGCTGGGGGCAAATTTCGCACAGATGAGGCTGGGTTGTAGACGGTGGTGGATTGGAATCAGGCGGTTCCCAAGTCAGCCATTGCTGCATCTGATGTAATTTATAGGGTATCAACTGATGCACTGTATTTTCTAGCTGTTCCCAAGAATATTGATACCCTTTAAACTCTGGCAAAACACAGTAAACTGCTGAGTCAACAGGTACTTTTTTCTTTTGCCAAAGCATATAACTATAAAGAGAAACCTGAGCCAATTGTGCTGATGGGTCTACAGGCTGATAGGTTTTAAACTCAATTACACACAGACGCTTAAGCTCAAAGTTATAGACTAAGCAATCAAATTCTCCTCCTACTCTTTGTTGTGTGCCATCAGGCAACTGAAAATAATGCTCAAGCTTCCGTTCTTGTGCAACAAAAGTATTACGAATAACTGCTTCTGGATTACAATAATGTCGATTTATTACAAGTAATTCTGCAAAGCGTCGGATTAATCCTTGTAATCCTTGCCAAACTTTGTACAGAGGTTGTGCTGTACTAGCATCTTTTTCAACAGATTTTTCTAGATAAGCAGAAAATTTAATTTCATAAAAAAGCTGTTGCAGATGAGAAGCAACTTCGTCGGTATTTAATTGGGATGCAGTTGTTTTAAATATTTCTTGAAATCTTGGCTCAATCACAGCTAAGTTTATAAAATTATCAGCTAATTGATGAAATATATTACCGATTCCAAGGTGATTTTCTGCTGGGGTAAATAAAGTATTTCCGCCAAATAGCTGATGTAAATAAAACAACCGGGGACACTCAAAAGCGATTCTAACCTTAGTAGCAGTTAAAGATGAGTTTACAGATTTTTCTGTTGATTGCACTGAAGCATTAGGTATCATATTAAAAATATTACTTACGGAATCAGGGGTATAAATTTCTAATAAGCGGCGATGAACAGCAGCCAAATACACTGTATCCATTGCTGCATATTGTAGCTGCTTGCCACTAAGAGGACGCTTTCCCCAGTCACTTCTTCCTTCTTCTATATCTACATTGGAAAAGTGGCAGATTTCTGTTGCTAAAGTTTTGAGTTTTAAATTGGATGTTTGTAATGTTTCTTTGCTAATTTTTCTGGCTAACTTCAGAGTACAGGTAATATTTTGTGCAGAATTGCCACCCAAGTACTTTAAATCAAAACTTGCATTGTGAAATACTTTTTCAATTTGGGAACTGGTCATGATTTGGTTAATAAATAGTGCAGCCAAATCAGGTTTATCCAAGACATCGATAATATAAGCAAACTCTCCTGTAGAATCTGTGGGTTTTGCCAATACCTGAATTAATGATAATCTGGGATAATAAGTATTACAATCAGCTACTTCTGTATCTAGCCACAGCACTTTAGCCAAAGCGAATTTTGCAATTTGGGTCTGGATTTCAGCAGATTCTTTGAGGTAGTGCATTGGCTAAAAGTCTATCAACAGTTATCTATTAGTTACCAAAGAAATTAATTGGTCTTGCAATATGGCTTTTGGGTCAATAATTTTTACTTTCTTTTCCTGACACAATAAATCAATTAAGTGTTGAGTATCAGTTTCTTTTACAGAAGGAAATTGACCACCAGCCTCCTTAATTAAAGTTGGTACTCCCATAAATCCTTGGGTTTTGACTAGATTTAATAAAAACTCTTTTACTGGTCTTAAATCTTGTTTACTGTTTCCGTTATTTGTCTCAGGTTCTTGTTTAGCAACAATTCCTAAATCTTGCAATAAAGTACATTTGTGCAAAATTTCAGACTCAAGGATTAAAGATTGTAGTTTCTGTAAAGTAATAGTTTTACCTGCGACCACGAATTCTTGAGATAGAGCAGAATTCATTAAACTTTGGTATGTCGCCAAATAGTGAACTGAGGAAAGATTTGGTTTGATGTGAATATGCTTAGTACCCGTGAAAATCTGACTGTACATTTGATTACCAGCGAGTTTTGCAGTTCCTACACCTCCAATCCGAATCAAGTATAAAGATTGACAAATATTTTGTTGAATTACTTTTTGACAGGCATTCATAATATTAAAAAAGCTTGTCATATTTGAATCTTCAGTCCAAACTACACCTATCGGTTCTCGTTTACCAGGCTGTTGATAGCTCAAAGAGTAACTTGCATACTTTCCACTTAACAGTTTGAGCTTAATTCCCTGTATTTGTAAGGCAACTAGAGCTTCTTGTAACATCCGAATTAGGTCAGTCGATGATATCAAAGAAATTTTACTATTTTTGTCCTGATTTTTTTTATATTCTTTCTGCCATAACAATTGAAATTCTGGTTGAATTCTCTCATTATCGTCTGTAAACTGTGGTGAATTAATAATTATCGGAAGTTTAGTACCATCATTTGTTTTTGCTATTCTCACAGTAATTTTATTTGGATCAATTGTTGGTAACTTTAATGGAGAAGTATCAGTTCCCAAAGTTATAATTTTATATTTTTGATACTCATTACGACCTAAAACCAATGCATTTCTAGGCATCGTTTTACCACCAGGGTAAGATTGCTCCAATACTTGCCGATTCAACGGAAAAATTGGGGAATTAATCGGAGAATCAGCTTGTTGATGTATTGGTTGTAGCTGATAAGCCCAGAGCGCTTCTGCTTGTTCTAGGGTAATATATTTTAACTGAATTAGTCGATAAATTCCAGCTTTGTCAGACTGTTGAATCTTATCACTATGACGCTTCCAGGTGTTAGTTACAACACTGATAATCACTAAGAAATTTTTTAGATACTCACCGTGAATAGTTGTATTAACATCAAATAAAGGTTGTATATCTAAAAAACCATCTGCTAATTTAGGTAGAGTTTCTAAGTTTTCAAAGCATAAGATAATTGGTTGAGTCTCAGTAGCAATTTTACCGAAATTTGCCAAAATATTCTTTGCTTTATCTTCTGTATCAATGCAATTATTTACTTTTAAGGCTTGCATTGATTCTTCACTTAAATCATCTCCACGTAACCATTCACAAGCTGAATCATATAATTCTGGATTTATGAGATCGTGCAATACTCCGAAAAAAATATCAGGATTATAGATACTTGTTTGTTTGTAAGTATTCTTTAGATGTTTGATAAACTTTTGACGGTCGCTTTGCAATAGCTGCCAAATACCATCATTAAAAATTCGCTTTTTCAGGTTGCTTTTGGTGAAAGCAGATAAACTTTTGAGCCACAGAATTAACTGTGACTCTTGCTCACCTTCTGGAACTTGGATTAAGCTATCAACAGTAGAGCGTAAAATATGACGCCAAGTATTACTACTTTCAGCCCAATTGCAGAGGATATAGGCAAAGAATGCTTTGGGGTTGAGAGTGCGCTGTAGCCGACCTAATAAATAACTTTTGCCAGAACCAGAATCACCCGCAAGTAAAATTGTCCGGCTGCGATGGTCTGTTGCTACTAAGTCAAGTAACTCTTCAATCTCAATTATTGCTTCTTGATGAATTGACTCAACTGTGAGTGTAGCGTCTTGCTTCTCACTCCAAAAATTCATGGGTTTCAAATTTATGAGATCAAAAGGATTGACCTCGCGTTTAATAATTTCGTCAATCGATGCCATACTTTAACTTTAATGAAGTTCAAACCTATTTTGGGCTAAATTTTATCTGGAAATTTCAGTATTAAGGCTGACAAAAAACAGCACACCGCCAATGTTTTGGGTAATCCCAGCAGCAATCTGTTCTGGAATGTAAGGTGTAGGATCTACCAAAGAACTCAACTCTATATTGTCGTTTTTTTGCAACCGATATAGTACCTGGTCTAATTCATCTCGTGACAATGGCGGTTGTAACTTTTGCCGTATATGGAAAATTGGTAAATAATTCTCTGTACCCAATTCTTTGTCTAATTTCTCAATAATTTGTAAAACTTCTTCATCACTTATATTGGTAATCGTTTCAGAAGATGAATGTTCACTAATAGGTAGTGAAGTAGAGACTTCCCCTGGCTTTAACCGCAGAGTTTTCCGTAAAAAGCGGAGGTAATTACCCAGCAGTTCTAAGCTGATGGCGGGGTTAGAGCCTTTGTTAGGACTATAATCATCCCGTAAATACTCGATTCCTCGTTCAGTCAGCCAAACCTCAGCTTTTGCCCTTTTAATGCTCTTTTCGGCTTCAATCAAACCCCTTTGGCTTAAAACTTCTAATATCGCATCTCTTTCAGCAGCTTTTGGTGAGGTGATTTTGCTGGGGGCGATTTTGCCAGAAGCTTTACTAATCTTCTCCAGTACCTTCAGTTCTTTGTCTGCAATGGGTACTTCACCTGGATCTTTCAGCAGGGCTTGACCAGGCGGTAAAATTTTAACTGCGGTAATCTCGCGGGTATAGTCTACCAGTTCGCGATCGCCCAATGCTCGACAAATTTTGTTTTTCTCAGTTTTAAAAACATCGAAGTTCTTAAGGTCAGCTCGGTAATCGGTAAATCCCAATAACTTTAAGAGGAACTTTAACTCATTCGTTTCCATGTGGGTAGACTTGCCTATATATGACTCAGCAGTACTATAGCTCGAAGCTCAAAAATTTACACATCTTCTTCAGGGTAACTATAATTAGTGCCAATAACTACGACACACGGATATTCAGTAGGCGCTATGATCCAAATTTTTGCGTCCTCCTGGATAAAATCTTCCCGTAAATTCGGGGCAACCTGAAATCTTCAGCAGTTCTATAACCACGCTCTTGGAACCCTGTGCTTGCTAATTTGCCAAAATAGAGATGTAGGCTAGAATAACCACGCTTGAAGATAGCTTGATTGCCTACACTCAGAAGCAAGGGTCGGCTGGTTAATAAGTAAGAGGAAGGGAGTATGGACAATAACAACTGGTTGCAACAGCTAATGATAGTAGGTCTTGGCACAACGTCTTTAGTAGCAGAAAAACTGCGGCAAGTCGGCGATGACTTAGTTAAAGACGGTAAGCTCAATCCTGAGCAAGCCAAGGCAGTAATAGATGATATTGCCCAGCAGTTAAAGTCGGAACAAGGAAACTTCGATGTGCAAATGCAACGGCAAATGCGAAATATGATGCAGGATTTGGGCGTGGCTCGTCAGTCGGAAGTGGACGAACTCAGGGGTAGAATTGACCGTTTAGAGCGTCAATTGCGCGATTTGGAAAATAAGCTTTGGCGTTAAAATGCCCTTTGTGATTTAAACTAATTGTGTCCTATTGGTAATGTTTTTGCCAGGATACCTAAGTAAGGAGAACTGATTTTGAAACCAATTTTCCTCAGCGTGGCGTTCATGCTGATGTGTGTTGTGCTTTTATTTGTGGGGCAAGTAGGCAGTAAACAGAATATTGCCATTGCTGCTGAGTTAACCCAAACGTCGCCAGGGTCCACAACTGTAACTGAAAACAATATCTTAATTGCGGGTAACACTATGTCTGATGCGAATGTCGTAACCACTCCCTCTGGATTAAAGTATGAGGAGTTAAAAGAGGGGACTGGGGCGACTCCTAAACCTGGACAAACGGTTGAAGTTCACTATGTCGGCACTCTAGAAGATGGTACTCAGTTTGATAGTTCACGCGATCGCGGTCAACCTTTCAGCTTTAAAATTGGCATTGGACAGGTAATCAAAGGTTGGGACGAAGGAGTTAGCACTATGAAAGTAGGCGGTCTTCGTAAGTTAATCATCCCATCTGAGTTAGGCTATGGCGCTCGTGGTGCCGGTGGCGTGATTCCACCCAATGCAACTCTAATTTTTGTAGTGGAATTGCTGAAAGTTCAATAGGGAATGGGGACTGGGGATTGGGTACTGGGGACAAAGGAGAATTATTAAACTGGGCAATAACCCAGAACTAAAGTTTTAAAAGATTCGGCTGTGAGCGATCGCTCACAGCCTGATTTTTAGTATAAATGTACTAAATAACTGCTAAAATGCCTTACAAGTCAGCTAGCCTTGCTTGAGGTAGTATGAAAAAAATCCCAAACACAGACAAAAAGCCCATTTTGCGGAGAGTTTCGCTGTTGCAGCCTAAATCTGTAACTACTGCTATTGTGCCACTGCGACCCCAAGAAGAAAAAATCACCAGTGAACGAGGGCGTTTGCTTGTACAAATTGAACGCATTAATCAGATGGCAGGAGAGTTAGAAGCAGCGATATTGGAGTTGAAAGCGATCGCTAACACACTGAATACTCAAAGACGTTACCCAGTTCTAAATCACGAACCATCCCAAAATACTTGTCAGTATTTTGCAGTTAGCGTCCCTTGGGTAAAACGAAAGCCTGATGAATCATTTATTTTGACAACGCGAAAAGTTGATTTATTCCGAGCCGAAAGGGAAGCCGCACTGTTAGCACAGCAACTTCGTCAGCAAACCAAAAAAAGATTAGCATCTCAGGGACACGGAAAAACCAAGAATGGGGCTGAGACTGAGACAAAACCCTTGTTCAAAAAGGTATTAGTCAACAAATCTTAAAATTATCAACATTCAACGGCATTTCACCCAAGAGGAGTGTAACAGTTATGCTGATTGAAGTGGCAGAAGGAACTTCTTAGTCAAAATTGCTAGATACCACACTGCCATTGCTAATTGCCACCAACTATGATTGCAATTAGGCAAAGCTGCCCTCAGATTTGCACTTCCGTAAAACCAGAGTGCAACATCAGGGACAATCAATCAGCGCACAGAAGAGGTAAAAAGAAGGTGTTAAAGACACTTTTAGTAATTGCCGTTGGTTTTTTACCGTCCCTGATTTCACTGTGGGTGATCCGCAAAACCCATTTGCGATCGCGCTTACGGGTTAGACAAGCAGCCATAAATTTTCCAGTGGTGCAGGGACGGCAAAACCTGAGACCTGTTGAAGGCGATCGCTATTATTTAGAAGGGGTAGGTTATCTAATTGGCGACATCAGCTGCAAATTTAATGCCCGCTCTGGTTACGTCCGGTGTGCTGTTAATCCCCAAGGCCCATGTAACGGTTGCCGTCACTACGAACCGAAGCAATTAGCTGGTAGTGAAAAGAGTTCCTAAGACCTCTTGCATAAATCAAAAATAAAGAACCCCACCCCGCATTTGCTAATGCAAACGCTCCCCTCTCCGCTTGCTCTTAGGGGTTGGGGGTGGGGTGTTAAGGACTTTTGCAAGAGGTCTCTAGATCGGTAGAGATAACCTGATTTATACCTCAGGAAGCACAACTAGAATCTAAGGTGTATATACCTCCCAGACTCTCAGACCCATCAATCAATACCTTTCCTTCAGAACGCTACGCGAACGCCAAAAAAAGAGTTAGCCTATCTTTTGCCTAAATAGCCCAACAAAATAGGGTGTAATATTCGTAAGCCAAAAGGCAAAACCCCAGTTCAGACGGATAGGACAGTATAAATTCCTGACACAAAAACCATACAGGATTTTATTGGCTCAGTTTTGTGTCATGAGGCAAAAACAAGCGTGTAAAATCTTAGGTTTGCTCTATGCCAATACTCGTAAATTGGCGTTCGCGTAGCGTGTCCTTTAGGACAAGGTATTGAACTATGGACCAGTATTAACAAAAAGTGCATTATTGGTTCCCAGACCGGCACAGATAGCCTGATTTGTACCTAAGGAAGCACAACTAGGATTTGAGACGTATGTACCTCCCAGACCCTGAGGTCCACTCCAGGAACTGCCATTAAACCGATTCACATAAAGTGAATTATTGGTCCCGAGACCGGCACAGATAGCCTGATTTGTACCTAAGGAAGCACAACTAGGATCTGAGACGTATGTACCTCCCAGACCCTGAGGTCCACTCCAGGAACTGCCATTAAACCGATTCACATAAAGTGCATTATCGGTTCCGAGACCGGCACAGATAGCCTGATTTGTACCTAAGGAAGTACAACTAGGATTTGAGACGTATGTACCTCCCAGACCCTGAGGTCCACTCCAGGAACTGCCATTAAACCGATTCACATAAAGTGCATTATCGGTTCCGAGACCGGCACAGATAGCCTGATTTGTACCTAAGGAAGTACAACTAGGATTTGAGACGTATGTACCTCCCAGACCCTGAGGTCCACTCCAGGAACTGCCATTAAACCGATTCACATAAAGTGCATTATCGGTTCCGAGACCGGCACAGATAGCCTGATTTGTACCTAAGGAAGTACAACTAGGATTTGAGACGTATGTACCTCCCAGACTCTGAGGTCCACTCCAGGAAATGCCATTAAACTGATTCACATAAAGTGCTCTATTGGTTCCGAGACCGGCACAGATAGCCTGATTTGTACCTAAGGAAGTACAACTAGGATTTGAGACGTATGTACCTCCCAGACTCTGAGGTCCACTCC
>NZ_JBALEK010000080.1:0-1539 GCF_036917815.1 Nostoc sp.
GATTTTTAACAAAAAGACTATCTGCAAAAAATAGAGGATCTTTTATAAATCTAAATCCTCGTTCTGATGATTGCTGTTGTTTATATATTCTCAGAATATCTGGGGCTGATAACTCTGTTATATCTAAAATATTAGTTCCTAAAATAAATCTCCCAGCTTGGTTTTCATTTGACGCAATTAATTCCTGATTTTCTCTCAATTCACTTTCAACTTTATAAATTACTTTCTCATCTTTGATTTTTCGCTCAATAATTTTTAGTTCAGAGATTTGGTGATATTTTAGTTTGGACTCAAGTTCTTTAATTTTAGATTCGGCTATTGATGGCTGTTCAAATTCATCTCTGACTAACTTAACTAGTTGTTTTCCAACTTTTAGGGCTTCTTCTTGGATTTTTTGGGTTAATTTGTTTAAATCTGCTTTTTTTCTGTCTGCACTTTCTACTAATATCCATCTTTGCTCTATTCCCCCATAGCTCACTTTTTCTTCTTTATAGCTATATCCTTTTATTTCACTTTCTTTCAGTTCCTCACTCAAGTATGATTTCACTAAGATTTTAGCTTTTTTCAGGGATAATGGAACTCGACTTATCCATTTTATATTCTCCATCAATTTTAAATTATTTGCGCTATATAAAGCACTATCAGCTACCATAATACTTTCAAAATCTATTTGTTTAGAATACTCTACTAAAATTTTTCCAAAAACAGCTTTATCTGATTCATTTCCCGATGCTCCTCTAAAAAATAAGGGAATATCTCCATCACTACTTACAATTAAATCTAAAATACATTGTTTGAGATCCGGTCTGTGGTCACGAGAGTACCCATGTGTGATTATAATAGGATTTTCTGTGATTATTTCTAATTCTTGATCATGATGATTTAGGCGATTATTGTATTCTCCATGTAAATGTAATGAGGTTGAATCTAAATGAGAATATTTGGTTGATACTTCATATTTTTTGGCGACTGATAAAGCAATTGTTAAGAATATCTTGGTTAGCCCATATTTATATAACTTATCCATTACTCTACCTAATTTATCATCATTTAAATCTGATGCTTTAATTCCTGCTCCTCATAAATTTTCTAGTGCTTGATCATCAAAAAATTGAGAAAACAAATATAATGGTTTCGAGACAAAACCCAGCCCATTGAGAATAATTGCTTTGACTACTTCTCCTGTATTGATGTTTTCTCTACTATCAATTGAGAAGATATTATTGATTTTTTCGACAATTCCTATATCATCAATTATTCCTGCCACTATTCCTAAGTGATCTAAGTTTTTACTCTCAAATTCTTCTTTTTGGTAATCCATATTTTTGGTGAAGTTTTCTTTTGTCAAAGCTAATTCTTACTCATTCTCTCACTTTTTTATTTTGAATTTAGTCTCTACACCTGACTAATTTCAAGCAATTATCGATGCCTGTGATCCTGTTTATATTAATTACTAAGTGCTTTAGGTGTTTTTATGTAAAATTTATAGAAGCTTTTAATATCAGTATTTATACTACAAAATGAAGTGCGGAATGTGGG
>NZ_JBALEK010000081.1:0-44307 GCF_036917815.1 Nostoc sp.
CGTTTACGGTGCTGCTAGCTTTCATCCCCTGCCTGAAGTACGAAATACGCAACTACGTTGCTGTTTCTCAGGGGTTTTCAGCATCTCCCTTATAAATCTCACTACGATGTCCTACTTTAATTACAGTTACTATTAAAACATCGTCATCTAGTTCATAAACAACACGATAATCTCCTACTCGAATACGATATGAGTTATCATCACCTTGCAATTTCTTTACCCCGTTGGGATGCGGTTCTATTGCTAAGTCGTTGATTTTAGTTTGTATGCGCTCTTGTACGTCTAGAGGTAGTTTCCTAAACTGCTTTTTTGCACCCTTTGAAAATTTAACTTCGTAACTCACGCAACATCCTTATTTATGTCATTTCTTATTTCGTTTTGAATTTCATCCCAAGACACAGTACCATTAATGCGTATATCTTCTCTAGCTTCTTTAATGGCTTTTAAGTCTTCGTCATCGTCGATATCATCGATTCTTTTTAAGAGTGCGTGAATTTCATCTAAAGTACTGTCATAAGCTTGAGTTAGCAGTACGTTAATATCTTTAATTAACTGTTCTCTCTGGTGTGCTGATTTCATTTTTAATCATCCGAGCGTGGTTTGACTTTTTTTGTCCCCATCTCTAGTTTCGTCTAAATACTATCTTCTTATCAATAAGACCCACTTTTTAAGTGAGTTAGAGAATCTCTTCTGGGTAAGTTATAAATAGGACTTACGCAAACAAGAGCTAAAACCCCGATTTTTAGGTAGGGGCAATTCATGAATTGCCCCTACAGCGTGTAGTTTTGCGTAAGTCCTAATAAAAAAGGGAGAAGCAGGGAGAAGAGTTTCCCCTCTGCCTCTTTCCCCTCATCTCCTTTTAATACGGCCACTTCCAGTCACGGATTTCCGGTACATCGTCGCCGTATTTCTGAACGTAGTGCTTGTGTTCGATCAGCTTATCCTGCATCTGCTGTTTGACATAAGCAGCCTTAGATCCTAGTTTGGGGACGCGATCGATTACATCAATTACTAAATGGAAGCGATCTAGATCGTTGAGAACAACCATATCAAAGGGAGTAGTGGTAGTTCCCTCTTCCTTGTAGCCACGCACATGGATGTTTTGATGATTAGTGTGGCGGTAGGTTAGGCGATGAATCAGCCAGGGATAGCCATGAAAGGCAAAGATAACGGGTTTGTCGGTGGTGAAAATTGTGTCAAAATCTTTTTCACTCAAACCGTGGGGATGTTCGCTTTTTGGCTGGAGTGTCATCAAATCGACTACGTTCACTACCCGCACTTTTAAATCTGCGAAGTGCTGACGCAGGATGTCTACAGCCGCCAAGGTTTCTAAGGTGGGAACATCCCCAGCACAAGCCAGCACTACATCTGGATCGCCGCCTTCGTCGTTGCTTGCCCATTCCCAAATGCCGATGCCTTTGGTGCAGTGCTTGATGGCTGCATCTATGTTGAGATATTGCAATGCTGGCTGTTTCCCAGCAATGATGACGTTAACATAGTTGCGGCTTTTGAGACAATGGTCTGTTACCGACAGCAGAGTGTTGGCATCGGGGGGCAAATAGACGCGAACAATCTCGGCTTTTTTGTTAAGTACATGGTCGATAAAACCGGGATCTTGGTGAGAGAAGCCGTTATGATCTTGTCGCCAAACGTGAGAGGTGAGTAGGTAATTGAGAGAAGCGATCGGTCTACGCCAAGGAATATGTCTGGTGGTTTTCAACCATTTGGCGTGTTGGTTGAACATGGAATCAATGATGTGGATGAATGCCTCGTAACAAGTGAAGAATCCGTGACGACCTGTGAGGAGGTAGCCTTCTAACCATCCTTGGCAAGAAGTTTCGCTGAGAACTTCCATCACCCGACCGTCGGGGGAAAGGTGGTCATCTTCGGGGTAAATCTCGGCTTCCCAAACCCGGTCTGTAACTTCTAACACAGGGTCTAGGCGATTCGATGCTAATTCATCGGGGGCGAAGATGCGGAAATTGCGACTTTCTTGGTTAAGCCGCATGATATCCCGCAGGAATTTGCCAGTCACTTTGGTAGCTTCTGCGATCGCCTTCCCCGGTTGAGAAACATCTACAGCATAGTCTCGAAAGTCCGGCATCTTCAGGTCATGGAGCAAAATACCGCCGTTGGCGTGGGGATTATCACCCATGCGTCGATGCTTTTTGGGGGCTAATTCTGCTAGTTCAGGAATTAGCTTACCGTTAGCGTCAAAGAGTTCTTCTGGTTTGTAACTCTTCATCCAATCTTCTAGGAGTTTCAGGTGTTCTGGCTGTTTGGCGATGTTGCTTAAGGGGACTTGGTGCGATCGCCAATAACCTTCGGTTTTTTTGCCATCCACTTCTTTTGGCCCTGTCCAACCTTTGGGGGTTCGCATGACAATCATCGGCCACTGGGGACGTTCCGTGAAACCATGTACACGGGCTTCTCTCTGGATACTTTGAATTTCGGCGATCGCTGTTTCTAAAGTCGCCGCCATCTGCTGGTGAACATCTGCGGGATCTTCACCTTCGACAAAGTATGGTTTGTAGCCGTAGCCTACAAATAAACTCTCTAACTCTTCATGGCTAATCCGTGCGAGTACCGTCGGATTAGCAATTTTATACCCATTCAGGTGCAGAATCGGCAATACAGCACCATCACGAACAGGGTTAAGAAACTTGTTGGAATGCCAGCTAGTTGCTAAAGCACCTGTTTCGGCTTCACCGTCACCGACAACAGCAGCAACGATTAAGTCAGGGTTATCAAAGGCAGCACCATAAGCGTGGACGAGGGCATAACCTAATTCCCCCCCTTCATGGATCGAACCAGGAGTTTCCGGTGCTACGTGACTGGGAATACCACCGGGGAAAGAGAATTGTTTGAAGAGTTTCTGGATTCCTTCCGCATCCTGGGAGATGTTATGGTAATACTCAGTGTAAGTACCTTCTAAGTAGGTGTTGGCTACCAGTCCAGGGCCTCCATGACCGGGGCCAGCAATGTAAATTGTATTTAGGTCATATTTTTTGATGAGCCGATTCAGGTGAACATAGATCAAGTTCAGCCCTGGCGTTGTTCCCCAGTGCCCCAAAAGTCTGGGTTTGACGTGTTCTAGCTTGAGGGGTTCTCTGAGTAGCGGATTGTCCAGTAGATATATTTGCCCAACGGAAAGATAGTTAGCTGCACGCCAGTAGGCGTTGAGCTTACCTAATTCTTCATCTGTTAAAGGCTTTGTTTGTGGAGTCGTTGTTAATGTCATGCTCGACACTCCATTCCAAAAGGTTTTTGATGGATTCATCCGTAAGTAATCTTACCTGTTTTCCAGATGATGGCCACCTACCCATGATAGATTTTTACACCCTTCTTAACTAAATTCCTTAGTTTTGGGTACAGGATGGAGTAAGCTGATGTGCAGCTAAATTGTATAATACGAAAACGTAAAATTATTGTAGTGCGGGCAACATGAGCGCATCGCATATACAAATTAAATACGCAACAGCTTATTAATTTTGAATTAAGAGGTTGTTTGAAAAGTGTTTGTTTGTAAGTTTTAGTACTGATTGATACCCCCTAACCCCCCGCTCAATTGGGGGAAGAATCAAAGTCCCCCAATTGAGCGGGGTATTTAGGGGGATCTACAACTTTTTGCTACCGATAAGAGGACTTTTCAAACATCCTCTAAGGGACTTCCAATAAATTATCCAAATAAACGTAGACGCAAAGCGGCTTGCCGCAGGCTACCACAGAGACAATAGAGTTGCCAGTGCATTGGGCGGGTTCCCCGACTTGTACCCCTCCGGGGATCTTGCTACGCGTAGCGTCTCCCCCTGGGAGAAGCAACTGGCGCAACACAGAGAAAGGAGAAATAGAGAGGGTTTTTGGGTCAGTTTTGGGACATTTTTTTTATTTGTCAGTCCCTAATATGAAAGATTACCCGCTTGAAAAATCTGTTGAACAGTTAGATTTAACTCTGGAAATGTTGGGGATTGGATGCGGTTTTTACCACTAAATTTGCTAACTTGATATTCACCTTCATCCAAAGAGCAAACTAAGATAGTAGGTTGTTTTGGTTTACCAATAAACTCCCTACCGCCGAAAGCGGCATAATCAACAATCCAGTATTCAGCAATTCCCATTTCCTCATAATCAGCGTATTTTTTGAGATAATCATCACGCCAATTGGTACTAACAACTTCAACAATTATAGGAATTGATGCGGGTTGACTAACAGTAGATTCTTTTTTCCAAAGAGATTCATTTATCAAATTCGGGCGATTCAACAACAGTACATCTGGCGAGTAACCTGATTCATTTACAAATGGTTTGACTAGAACTGTCTTGGGTATGAAGTCAGGGAGATTTAAACGCATACATTCTCTAGTCAGTTCAAAGGCTAAAAATCCTGTTACCTCTTCATGATCTCCTACAGGTTGAGGCATTTTAACAATTGTTCCATTATGCAATTCATAGCGCTCATTCTCTGGCTTCCATTTGACAAATTCTTCAAAAGTTACGATTTTTCGTAAAGCTTGAGTCACGTCGCTTCCCTCCGAATTAAAAATTAAAAATTCACATTCAATTAATGACCTAATTATTAATTTCCAATAACCCAGGCGGTGGCGTGATTTCAATGCGGTTAGATTTCAAGTCTACTACTGGTGCGATCGCTTCTACAAATGGAATCAAAACAGTTTTTTGTCCTTTGTCATTTGTCATTTGTCCTTTGTCAGTGGTAAAAGATGGGTGTAATTTTACTTCTAACAAATCATTGCCGGCGGGAATGATATCTACCACCGTACCCACGAGTTCGCCAGATGTTTGCATGAAGACTTCCAAACCAATTAAATCGAGGACATGATATTCATCTTCGCCTAATTGGGGGCGATCGCTAGCTGGCACCATTAACGTACAACCGCGCAACGCCTCCGCTTGATCGCAATTTTCTACACCAGCTAATTTAATCACATACAAGTTTTTGTTACTGATATAACGTCCTGTCAATAATTCGATTGGTTGTGGTTCCGTGTCACCTGAACGCAACAACCAACGTTTTCCCGGCACCTCAAATCTTTCGGGAAAGTCTGATACAGGATAAACCCGTAATTCTCCAGACAATCCTTGAGGGGAAACAATTTTACCAATTTCTAGCCAATTATCTGATTTGTCATTAGTCATTAGTCATTAGTCATTAGTCATTAGTCATTAGTCATTAGTCATTGGTTATTGGGCATTGGTTATTCTCCTCATCTCCCTCATTTCCCCATTCCCCATTCCCCACTCCCCTAATCAAGCACTCACAACTGCACGCTGATAGGCTTCTTCAGCCACTTTTGCTAAACGTTGCATCGCAGTGGCAATTTCCTCATTGCTACCGGTGAGGCTGATGCGGAAACATTGGTGTTTGTGCGCCCACTCTTCCTCTAAACCAGGGAAGAAGGTACTTCCAGGGACAATAATCACACCTACTTGCTTTAATTGCTGGTAAAATTCCCAATCACTGATGGGTAAATCCTCTAACCATAACCACGCAAAAATTGCCCCTTCACCGCGATGGAGATACCAAGGTAAATTCTTGGGCATCGCTTGTTCTAAGCTGGTTTCTAAAACGGTAAACTTATTTTGGTAAAAGGGACGGATGACAGTATGAGAAATTTCTACTAAGGCACCAGAATTGATTGCATAAGCTGCGATCGCTTGGCCGTAACGTGAAGAATGGAGACTCATATTTGCCTGAAAACACTCCAGCACTTCAATCCACCTTTCATCCCCAATGGCTATACCAATTCTTTCTCCTGGTAATCCGGCTTTCGATAAACTCATGCAGTGCAGAATGTTATCACCAAACACTGGTGTCATTTCCGTAAAATTTAATGCTGGGAATGGAGGCGCATAAGCGGAGTCAATTAGCACGGGTAGATTGTAAGGCGCAGCTAGGGCAGCAATCTTTTTCACCTCATCATCTGTGAGGACGTTACCAGTGGGATTACAAGGGCGAGAGAAGAGGACACAACCAGTGTTTTCTGTAATCGACAGTTGGCTGAAGTCGGGGCGATATTTAAATCGGTGGGCGGCGGCATCGATATCGAGAGTCGGTTTGTAGGCGATTAGGGCTTTTGGAACTAAGCAGATACCGCCATAACCTGTGTAGTCAGGACTCAGGGGTAAAACGATTTGTTTTAACTCGCCACTGGGGGTGTAGCCACCGAAGCTATTGACAGCGTAGAAGTAGAGGCTTTGACTACCGGGGGTGATGAGGATATTGCGATCGCTTAAGTTTAACCCGTAGCGTTTGTTGAAGTCGTTAGCGATCGCTTCAATTAATGGTGCATAGCCCTGACTTGAACCGTAGCGACAAACTACTTCACCATATTCGGGACTAGCCAAAAGCTGTGCAGTGCAATCCCGCCATAATTGCTCTACCTCTGGCAAAATCAACGGATTACCAGCACTCAAATTAATAAACTGCTGCCCTGCACCCGCTCGTAATGTTTCGATAATATCCTTCATGATTGCTCTTACGCCAGTCAGGTTGGACATTTGAGCGCCAATTTGTGTTAGGGCAGGGTTCATAAGCTGTGACAAAATATATTAATTGAGGAATGGACAAATTATTTGGGGATTGCTGGTGACATCCAGTTTACATTGTTGTTAAAGCAGCTGTTACCACCTTTAACCAATCTAGCTAGAGAATGGTATTTTAACAAAGGTAATATTTATCGTTACAGGGGAGTAGGCAGTGGGGAGTAGATCAGGGACAAGAATTAATAACCAACGCCCAATGCCCAATGCCCCATGCCCACTTGCCCTGAGCGGAGCCGTACCACTTCGTGGAAGCAAGCTACGCGTAGCGTCTCCTAGAGAAGGGATGCCGAATGCCCAATGACAAAACTATACAGGAGCGCTGACATTGCAAGTTAAAGCAGCAGTAGCTTACAGTGCAGGTAAGCCATTGACGATTGAAACCGTTCACCTGTCGGGGCCACAAGCCGGCGAAGTGTTAGTTGAGGTGAAAGCAAGCGGGATTTGTCATACCGACGCCTTTACCTTATCTGGTGATGATCCCGAAGGTTTGTTTCCGGCTATTTTGGGACATGAAGGTGCTGGTGTAGTAGTGGAAGTAGGCCCTGGTGTCACCAGTCTGAAACCAGGGGATCATGTAATTCCCCTCTACACTCCCGAATGCCGTCAATGTGAATATTGTCTAAGTTTCAAAACTAATCTCTGTCAAGCCATTCGCCTAACTCAAGGACGCGGTGTTATGCCCGATGGCACTAGCCGCTTTAGTATCGATGGGCAGATGATTCATCATTACATGGGTACATCCACTTTTGCCAACTATACAGTGCTGCCAGAAATCGCCTTGGCAAAAATTCGGGAAGATGCCCCCTTTGACAAGGTTTGTTACATTGGCTGCGGTGTGACTACTGGTATTGGTGCAGTCATCAATACCGCCAAAGTGGAACCTGGGGCAAATGTCGTAGTTTTTGGTTTGGGTGGTATTGGTTTAAATGTCATCCAAGGGGCGCGGATGGTAGGGGCGAATATGATTGTCGGGGTGGATATTAATCCCAACAAACGCGCCTTGGCAGAAAAGTTTGGGATGACGCACTTTGTCAATCCTCAAGAAGTAGAAGGTGATTTAGTTCCTTATCTGGTTGATTTAACAAAAGGCGGTGCTGATTACAGCTTTGAATGTATCGGTAATGTCAAATTGATGCGTCAAGCATTAGAATGCTGCCACAAAGGTTGGGGTGTCAGTGTGATTATTGGTGTTGCTGGTGCTGGGCAAGAAATCAGTACTCGTCCTTTTCAACTAGTAACTGGGCGCGTTTGGAAAGGTTCGGCGTTCGGTGGTGCTAGAGGGCGTACAGATGTGCCAAAAATTGTTGATTGGTATATGGAAGGTAAGATAAATATTGATGATTTAATTACCCATATAATGCCGATTGAGCAAATTAATGATGCTTTTGAGTTGATGCATAAAGGTGAATCAATTCGCAGTGTGGTGACTTTCTAATTCGTAATTCATAATTTGTAATTAAAAAGGGAGCATCCCAATTTTGCTTAAATCTTTTCCCTCACCCCCAGCCCCTCTCCCAAAGATGGGAGAGGGGAGACATAATTCTAGTTTCCCTTCTCCCAAAGATGGGAGAAGGGGTTAGGGGATAAGGGCTATCAAGGTTTTTGCACATTTAGGATGCTCCCATTAAAAAGGCTTTGTACCTGATGCTTGTGCAGATAGTCTTGTTTCAAATAAGGTTTAAATATCTACCTGAAACATAATTATGAATTATGAATTTTAAAATTATGTAGACTCTACAAACCTGAAAAACGACAAAAAACCTGATGCAAAACTTCTATGAAGCAGACTTGTACAGTTTGACTCAAGAACAGGTTAAGCTTTTGCGTCATCACCAATGGAACCAACTTGACCTACCCAATTTAATTGAGGAAATTGAATCTTTGGCAAGAAAGGAATGCCAAGAATTGAGAAATCGTCTTAGTATTTTAATTGGATATTTGCTCAAATGGGAATATCAACCAAAGCAACTAAGTCGTAGCTGGTGAGCCAGCGCGTTGCGGGGGTTCCCCCCGTTGTAGCGACTGGCGAACCCGAAGGGTTAGCGACAATTAGATTACAACGACGGGAAATTCTCAAGTTGTTGAAGGAAAATCCTAGGCTGAAGCCTGATCTTGAAGAAGCACTCCAGGAATTTTATGAAAATGCTAGGGATTTAGCGTCAGGAGAAACAAATCTGCCCCTCTCAACTTTTCCCAAACAATGTTTATATGCTTGCTTTTGAGAAAATTTTGAGCGATCGCTTTATCCCGGTGAGTCTGCCACAGATGATTTAATGGAATAAAAGCGATGTCTAGGACGGTCTACGCTTAAGTCATCCAACTTTTTCCCATTTGCTCCCACCCCTACTTATTGATCCGATACTTTGGGCGGTATCGGCGAAGGGTACTGTTAGCAATCGAATCAGCCGCAGGGAACCCGATCTATTTACGCAGAAGTCACGAGTGTGCGGCTTGTATAAATCAAAACTGATTAGTCAGCCTTTAGTTTCACTCCTTGGTAGCTGAATTTAAAGGGTGCAATTGGAAGGGGTTGAGTCTTTTGATCTAGTGGACTTTTGTTTAAGTTAAAGAAGTTAAATTTGCCGCTTCCATTTACTGCTCCAGTTCGCGGATTGAAGGTCAATTGATATTCAGTGAGTACAATGTTGCCCGCTAATGACCCTGATGGGAAACTGAAATTTAATGCCTTAGCAACAATTTTGTTATTTTCAGTACATTTCCAGCTACCTTGTATAACACCAAAGGGTTGGTCATTTGGGTTGGATGAACCCGGAACACCACCAGCGTTAGAGTCATTGGCAATGAGATTACCATCTGCGGTAAAAGTTATAATTTCGCGGTATGACGAGGGTTGACCAGAAGTGGAATTTGTTTGAGTACCTGTCGCTAGGTATGTGCCAACGACTCCTTGGCGACATAGGTTTTCCGAATAATCGTTAGCATCTGCTTTGTGCGGATTTATGAAAACCGGAATAGTCAGTGCCAAGAGACTACTAATCATTAAACTGGCAATAGTTCTGCTGTTTTTCATCACAAAACCTTCTGTAAGAGTAAGTATCAATACTAACTATTAGAGAATACACATACATCAACTATATTGTTGATAAATTTTTGATAAGAATGGAACAAAGGTGTAATTGTCATTCAGGGTAACTGAAAGTTTGAGCGATCGCTTTTATCCCGGTGAGTCTGCCACAGATGATTTAATGGGATAAAAGCGATGTCTACGACGGTTATGAACAATTGGATCAACGAAAACGATTAACTGCTGCCAAATTCTCTGAGTTGCTTTTGGATTTGTATTATGAAGACAACAATACCTGATCAACATGAACCAACCTGCTTGCCGATTTTTTCTAGTCAAAACCAGGGTTGGGAAAACATTCTGGTCTAGCAATTCCAATCTCCGCCAATTAAAAAGTAAAAAGTAAAAAGATAATCCCGATAAATAAATTTAGGGGATTTAATAATGACGTATTATATCATGTCCGCATAATTAGTTATGCCAACCACAGTCAATACACCCCACCCCCAGCCCCTAAGAGCTTGCGGGGAGGGGAGACAAAGCATAGCTTTGGCGGGGGTGGGGTTCTTCGGGTTTAATAAGCAATCAAGCGGACATGATATTATTTCTCTCTACGAGACGCAATCATGCGAACGCGCTACGCCACGACGCTCGATGACTCGCTTGCCGCCGGCGCTATCGTTATAAATGTTTTTATTTGATTCCATAAATAAATTTAGTTGCTCTCAAACCATTTTTCTTTTTCTTGATGAGTGCCTTTTTACTTTTTACTTTTGCCTTGTTCGGTGAGGTAAATTTTCGTTATCCCATAAGATAAATACAAATATTATCACTAAGGGGGATCTACTGTGATTACAGTCGCTGTGCCGTTAAGGAGACCGTAGAAATCGTTGTTTTTATTCGGAGCAAGGAAGTTATCTATAATTCCCACAGCCGTGATTTTGGCACTATTCTGGATCAAGTTATTAGGTAAAATCAGTGTCAAGTTTACCAGAGTGTCAACTCCATTTGCAGTCGTGACAGTTAGTTGTTTGCCGATACCCGAATTCACGATGGTAATTTTGTTCGGTGGATAGGTAACACCCTTGTATGTCAAAGAACCATTTGTTATGTATGTAATTCCTTCTTTCGGGAATTGGTAGGAAATTACTACAGAACTTGGCGCGGGAGTAACAACTTGGGCAAATACTCTCGGTGTCAAAACTCCCAGTGGCAGAGCTAAAGTCAATCCCATCCGAATCAGGTCACGGAAAAGGTTATTTATGTTCATACTTGACTCCCTTTATCCATTGTTTAGTTTGGCGACTAAAATTTGAAACTATTGCTGGGCATTGATTACAGAAATTAGATCCGTTTGCCCTGATCGTTAGCATCTGCCTTGTGCGGATTTATGAAAACCAGAATAGTCAGTGCCGACAGACTACTAATCATTAAACTCTACTGTTTTTCATCACAAAATTTCCTGCAATAGTAAGTATTAATTCTGACTATTAAATAATACATCTACATCAACAATATATTTGATAAATTTTTGCTGCCATAAAGTCTGGGGTTTTAGCGTGATTATTGGTGTTGCTGGTGCTGGACAGGAAATAAGTACTCGTCCTTTTTAACTGTTAACTTGATAATACTCCATCAAAGTATCGATCAATTTCTGCTGTCAATATTTCAAAGTCTACAGGCTTGGTTAAGTGACATTTGAAACCAGCCTGAAGCGCAAGCTGTCGATCCTCCTGGCTACCATAGCCGGTAAGCGCAATCAGAATTGAGCGACTAAATTTAGAGTCTTTACTCAATTCCTGTGCAACGGCAAATCCATCCATTTCGGGAAGTCCGATGTCACAAATAATCACATGAGGTTCAAGCTTCCTGGCAATTTCTACCCCTAAAATTCCATTCTTGGCAATGGAAACCTCATGTCCAAAATGCTCAAGTACTGCTTGTAAGGTTACGGCTGAATCCTCGTTATCTTCGATGACTAAAATCTTCAACGATTTTTTAGCCGCCTCTGTAATCTCTAGCTCATTGTCCAAGGCTCTAACTTCTTCGCATACCGGGAGAGTGACTTTGAATTCTGCTCCCAAATTGATCCCTCTACTTGAGGCTTCAACATTACCACCATGAAGTTCCACAAGACTTTTTACTACTGAGAGTCCTAAACCTAGCCCGCCTCTTGAACGGTCTAAACTGCGATCGCTTTGGGTAAATGGCTCGAAGAGTTCTGGTAATATTGTCGGATCTATCCCTATACCTGTGTCTCTTACGGATAAGACCGCCACACTACTTGAGCCATTCTTACCTGCAATAACTGAGAGATCCACCCAAATCATCCCACCTGGTTTTGAAAACTTTAAGGCGTTATCAAGAAGGTTCCCAAGGACTTGGAAGAAACGGGTGGAGTCAACATAAGCCCACACAGGCGTGTTTGGCAGGTCTTGGATGACGGTAAGGTTCAATTTCTTTATTGCTTGTGTATGGTCATTGATACTCTGACGAACCAAATCTACTACATTATACTTTTCCAGGTTTAATGAAATCTTTCCGTAGGTGATGGATGATATGTCGAGTAGCTCATCGATCAATTTCGAGAGGTGCTTAATTTGGTGTTGCATCATTAAAACTGTTTCCCCGACTGCGCCAGTCTCGCCCAGTTTCAACTTGAGTAGCTGAACGCCGTTGGAGATGGGGGCAACGGGATTCCTCAACTCGTGAGCTAGCATCGCAATAAATTTGTCTTTCAGGGCGTTTTGGTTCGTCAGTTTCTGAAAAAGTTGCACATTTGCGATCGCAACTGCGGTAGTGTCGGTCAAAATCTCAAGGAGTCCGATCTCTTGGGGCGTTGCTAGGTGTTGTCTACTCCAGTAGGCTCCGATCGCACCCAGTGGATCAGAAACCCGTATAGGAACCATCACTAAACTCTTGACAAAAGTTACTTTATAGGCATCAATAGGAATTCGCGCATCTTGGTAAATATCTTCAATGATGGCTGCTTGTTTATTGAGCATTGCCCAACCGGAGATGCAAGACTTGAGCGGAAAACGCATACCTTTCCAAAGTGGCCCAATGGCGTTTTCATCGACGTAGTGGCAACATTCACCATCCCGCAATACAAAAGTGACTCCATCAGCATTTGTGAGATCGCGAGCAGCCAAGCGCACAATCTCAATAATTTCCTCAATAGTCCGCACACAAGCCAAATCTTTCACCACCGAAAGCAGCCTGTTGTAAGACGAAATGCTATAGCTCTGATGTGAATTCTGTTCTTGAGAGATGGAGGTTTGTAATATATTTTTCATAAAAGACTCCGAACCAAAGGGATGTCTGTATAAAAACTCAGGGAAAACGGGTAGGTTTCAGCAACCTACTCTATATTAACTTTGATATTGAGATTACAATCTGTTACCGCATTTTTTGTCCTCCTCTTATGGTATAAATATATTACTAGTTGTTACGTAAATATTCGTATTTTACTCATATCTGCTAATAAAACTACTGATGTTTAATGTCCTAAAATTACGTAGTTAGTCAACTCGTTATTTGGCGATCGCTAAATAATACTCAAATCGCTCCCGGAGTTGTTCAACCGTTAAATTCTGAGTCCAGTATTCCACTAGGGCGTGACCAAATGCCCAGGCGTTGCGATCGGGTGAAGCGGAGTTTTCCAGCAATAACGGCCACAGAGATAACAATTCAAAGTTGAGCGAGTTGGGGTTGCTTGTATTCAACAGCGAGAAAAGCTCATATCCCATTTGAAGTTTGCCAATCACAATCGGTAACTGTTCCACGGGAATTTGCTCTGCCAGCATATATGCTAAGGCTGGAGATCCGGTTGAGAGGGTAGAAATAAACTGGAGGACGGGACTTTTGAGCAATGACGTTAGTCCCTGTGTTGTCGCCATTTGGAAGGTGTAGTGGTCGATGATTTTGGCGGCGGCGACGATGCGGGCTTCTAGATTACGCAAAAACCGGGCGAGACGCAGTTGTTTAATAGGTGCGATCGCATCTACTAATCCCAACGATAGCGCCTCCACTCCCCAAGGAACTCGATTTGTTTTGCTATCACCTGTAACCACGGGTAGAACTAGATTACAGAAGTTTCCCAACAATTTGGCGCGATATTCAGTAGCTTCTCGAATGGCAACTTCTTTGGTGCCATCGCCCCATTCCCAATCATAAGGGGGTTGCCATTCACGGATGGGACGCAGACGATCTACTTGAGTGACAATGGCGATCGCCGGCAAATCTGCAACTTCTGCTTTGATGTCTTGCAAAAAGTCCACATCCATTTGCAGAGCCGGATCGAGAGCCGGGGTAGCTAACAGCAGCAAATCTGCGTTGATGGCATAATCAAGCACCAGATTTCGCAGATCGGCACGGTTGACTTGTTCATAACCAGGTGTATCCAAAAGTGTCAGGGTTTCACCGCTTTCAGTCTGCCATTGATAATTCTGAATGCGATCGGTACTAGGTAGAACATCAACGACTGCTAAATCTGCCTGAAATAGCGTATTAATCAGGCTACTTTTTCCCGATCCCGTGCGCCCCACCAGCAGAATATTTACAGGTTTTTGCTCAACTACCTCGACTGGTTGAGCTTGAGTCAAGATTTCTCGGAGTGTTTGGGTTTTTGCCTTAGGTAAAGTTGCTGTAGGTGAGATTGCTGAAACCGGTAATGTGCTACGTCCGTAGAGTGCGATCGCCTGTCGGCATAAGTTTCTCAGGGCGGCTTCGCGGAATAACTGACTTAAATTCCCCAATAATTGCTGAGTTGCTTGGTTACTAGAACCCTGGCTAGCTTGTTTTGCCACCGCCGCCACCGGATTTAAAACCCACTGTGCCCAGTTCCAAACCCGCCAGAATTTCCGAGCCGATGGTTCCAACTTCCGGTAGACTTCATATCCTTGGTATGCTTGTCCAACCGTTACCTGATTGAGGACTGGGGATAACTTTTGCATCCATTGATCCATATCATCCACCGTTCCGCGAATCAGCCCGTAAGCTTGGGGGACGTAAATATTCAGCAGGGGATATTGAATTTGAGGATTGTAAATATGAGCGATCGCTACTACCAAATCTTGGCATCGCGTCCAAAAAGTTTGCCAGTCTTCCCAAATGGGGCGATCGCTTTGTGCAAATTGGAGAATTTCTTGGAGTGCTGTTTCTGCAAGCTTTGTGGTGTCACTTCCCACGGGTACTACAGTATCTTCTACCGTCGATTCCAATTCTTCGCGGACTTGGGCTAATACAGCTTCTACTTGGTTAATAGCAGGTTGAGTCCATTTGACCAATAGCCAACGCCAGCCAACGAATAAAAGGGTAAACACACCCCAAATCCAACTCATACCCCACGCGTGAATTTGCGAACCGGCGGATACCAGTAAGAAAATGATGATAAACGCGATCGGAATTGCTAAAACTACCCACTGCCAGGGTTTTAATCGCACCATTGCCACATACCTGCTTTGAAATATTAGGAAATTCGAGTTGTTGCGAAAATTGCTCTTATAAAAAGTTTATCGTCTCCAATCTAGGCAGGATGTTTAGCTATTACGCCTTAAATGTTAACACCGGACTCAACCGTGCCACAACATCCACCATTTCTGCCTCAACCTGCACATCAATCACAGACTGAATTGGTTTGTAGGCAGCAGGTGCTTCCTCAATTCGGCGTTCTTCACGCAGGGTGATGCAGTCTACCCCAGTTAATCCCAGTTCCGCCTCACTTTGAGATGCACCTCTGCGACTGAGATCGAAGCGAGAACGAATTCTTCCCGCCCCGTGTGAGGCCGAATTACAAAATTCTGGATTGCCTTTACCCACCATCAGATAAGAATAAGCACCCATTGAACCAGGGATAATTACTGGTTGCCCTAGATGGGCAGGACAAGCGCCTTTGCGTGTCACCCATCCCTGACCTTCTGGTAAGGTGATGTTATGGGGCAAGTCATAAACTAGAGGTGCTTCCACATCTTTGTATACTTCCCGCAAACGCAGACGTAGCAATTCCGCTAACAGTAGGCGATTGACAAAGGCATAGTTAGCAGCAGTAGCCTCAGCTTGCAGGTAACTGCCGACTAATTCCGGGTGAGAATGGCTAGAGAGAGGAAAAATCTGAGAATCAGGGTATTTCAAACCTTTTTGCCAAGTCGCCTTAGCTTTATCTCGCCACATTCCTCCAATATACTTACCCACATTTCGAGAACCAGAGTGAATCATCAAAGCTAGCTGTCCCTCGCGCACTCCCCAGGCGTGGGCAAGTGCGCGATTTTCGACTTTATCAACCCGTTGGACTTCGACAAAATGATTGCCACCACCAATGGTTGCCAGTCCGCCATCGCGTACTAGTCCAGCATCGGGAACCAATTCTTCAGGCGCTAGTTTCCAGTCACCATCCATTGAACCACCTAAGAAGATGCGTTCGCTCTCTTGGGCAAGTTGTTGCAAATCAGACTTGATTACACTCCCCGTAGGCTGATCTAGCATGGCATCCAGCCAACCAGGAACACCATACTGAAATAGCGATCGCATTGCTTGAGCAGTCATGGTCACATCACGCGTACCGAAGAAATAATCCCCCTTCATCCGTTCTACAAATTGGTCGCGTTTTGCCAAAAATTCGTCGATTGTCAAATCAACAACATGCAGACGCATCCCACAATTGATGTCAGAACCGACAGCGCCAGGGATGACCTGACCCACAGTTTCTACGACTGAACCAATGGCAACACCTGCATCACCTGGGTGAAAGTCAGGGGTAGCACAGGCACGACAAACACATCCACCTGATGGGTGGCGGACGCTTGCTAAATTCGCTAACTGCTTCAGTGCCTTAGCTTCTACGGGAAAGTCCTCCGGCAGCAACACTTCTGCTACAGGTGCATCAGGAGAATTAACTAGGCGGACAGAATAAGTGCGATTGTTATAAGTTACATCCAAACCCTGCCGCTCTAAAGCACGCAGGAGACGTTTCAAATTTTTTGGCTGCATGAAAACTCCAAATAAAGTCTTAAAAAAGACCCTTTGTTGTGAAGAGATTAGGAGACTTGGGTTCAGCAGCCGCGTCTCAAGTGGTGCGGAGGGTCATTTTCCCAGAATTGTGGGGAAAACAACAGGTCAATTCTGACTAATGTGGTTATATAGCCTTGATAACACACACTTTCATCGCATGACAAGTATTTTGTAGTACGTTGTATTTTTGATGAGAAACGGTGACTCAGCGAAACCAAAGTTATTTCTGACTTTTTATTTCTCAGCACTGGCTCAACCTTAGCTATCCGCTAACATCACCGAGGAGTGTTTTGAATAATGGGACAAATTGTATCCTGATGGTGGTCGCTGATATTCTTCCAGCCTGAAAGTAATTCCTTTATTTCAGTGCGTAAAGTTAACAACTGATCAATTTGGTGATCAATCTGCAAAACCTTCTCTTCAAGTTTTTCTTTGATTTCACCACAGGGAGTTTGTCCTTGGTCATATACCTGAAGAATATTTCCAATCTCTTCTAGCCTAAGACCAAGATTTTGTGCCCTTTTAATGAATGCTAGACGAGTTAGCACATCCAATGAAAACTGACGAAAGCCTCCCTCTGTTCGTCTTGATGAATTGATTAAGCCTAAACTCTCGTAATAACGAATTGTCCTGATGGGGATTCCGCTTAAATCTGTTACCTGACCAATTAAAAGCAGTTTTTTATCTTGAGTTAACACGGTATTTTTTTCCAACCTTTGTAATTATTATTACATATTTCAGTGATGGTTAATTTGTTTGAGAGGTTAGCAAAATATTACATCAGTAGTTGAAATTTTTATCTAATTAGAGATTTTACTAAGTTGTAAATTTTCAAATATCCATTCACAATAGATATTTGAAAATTGAGGTGATATTGAATTGACATAATTTTGACATTTTTAATAATATTTTTTCAACATTTTACCTGCTAATTTCATCCATTTATTGGGTAACTGTTTCTCATAGTACTGAAAGTAACTGTTTTTTTTTAGTTCCCATGTTACTTCTAGATCAACTGCTTCACTTCAAGTGAAACCACAAAAATGAATCTCAACTTGCAGACTTTTAGCTCAACCCGTAAACCTAAAAATTTTAATAATCCAGAGCGTTTTATTGAGGGATGGTATTGGGTAATACCCTCTCAAAATCTACGGGTGGGTGAAGTAAAACCTGTCACGATTTTGGGTAGAGAATTAGTAATTTACCGTGGTAAAGACAAAAGAGTAGTTACCTTTGATGCCTACTGTCCACACATGGGCGCTCATCTTGCTGAAGGCAAAGTTGAGGGTAATGCACTACGTTGTTTTTTCCACCACTGGAAGTTTGATGCTGAAGGGATGTGTATTGATATCCCATGTTTAGATACAACCCTTTCTGTGAAGTTACAAACTTGGCCAACTGCTGAAAAGTACGGGATGATTTGGGTTTGGACTGGAGAAATACCACAACAACCTCTACCTTTTGTTCCAGAGTTGGAACAAAAAGAGTGCGATGTGGCCATCCATTCTCACTTTGTGATGAACTGTCACCCCAATGTGGTGATGATTAATGCGATTGATGCTCAACACCTCAATACAGTTCACAAACTCCCAATAGAAGTTGTTTTTGAAAGGCGGGAACTGAACGAAAATGCTATTATCTTCAACAACATTACACCCATCAAAGAAAATTCGTCTTTCATTAAGCTCATCCGCCTTTTCTACAAAAATACCATAACTTACAGTATTTGCTATTGGTACGGTAGCCTTGAGATTATGACAGTTGGACCTGATTTCTTCCATGTCCATATCATGTTTGCAGTTCGCCTCCATGAAGGGGGAAAAACTGAGGGTCAAATCCTGTTGATGACTAAAAAACGTAAAGGATTTTTTGGTTGGTTATGTAATCGAATTGTGCTATGGCTGACTAAGATTGCAGGTAAGTTTTTTCTCATGGGTGATATCAAGGTTGTCCAAACAATTAAGTTTGATTTAAAAACTCCCATGAAAGCAGATCAGTCAATAATACAATTTATTAACCATCTTGAAAAACAGCAATCCCTAATGTGGGGGACTTGGCAAGAAGCGCGATCGCGCGATGTAGAGAACAAGCCCAAGCGTGAGAGATGGGAAGATACAATGAGTAATGACTAATATCAGGAGTCAGAATTCAGGAGTCAGGAGTAGAAAAAGCCTTTATATCTGGCTTTCAGAATAAAGCATTTTACTTCATTTAGTTGCAAATTGCTGTCATAACTAAATAAAAGTTAAAAGTTCAACGAAATTACTTTTAACTTTTTATTTATTTTTTAGTGGGCTACCAGATCAATAAAAAGAAGTGGCAAAGCCACTTCCTAATTCCCAGGTAGAACCTAAGTCATGAGTATAACGACTACAAAAATTTGAAATAGTATAAACAAACACCAATTAACTGAATATCTCTATTTTTATTGTTTTCTGGGTGGAAAAATCTTGATTTCCATACGCCAAATAACTGTATATTTACATAAATATCATGATTGCAATGCAGACTCAATTTTATCCAGTTCATCGCTAAGATATGCCAGTTTTGCCTCTTCATCAAGAAGCTGCTGTTCTAATTGAAACTTGACTGCCGTACCAGCCTCAATAGCTACAGCTTTTTTCATCTGCTTTAACTTCTCGCTACGGATGTCAAATTCTGCCTGAAGTGCGTCTAGTTTTTGTTGCGATCGCCGTCGTTGTCCAGGAGTTAAGCTAGTAGAAATTGGACTAGTTTCAATAGTTGCTGCTTCACCAGGCAAAAATTTACTTCCACCTGCGTAATAGCAAAGGGAAAAATTATCGCCCAAATCCAGCACTTTCTTTACAAAGGGGTGCTGCGGTCCTGATGCTCTTTTGGGTACTTGGTCAAACAAGTAAACTAAAATATCAAGAAAAAGTGAGAACAATGAACTACCATTTCAAAATGCAGTTCGGTTGGAAGTTTCAGGCATACGTAAGGGCGACAACAGCCGCGTCAAAGCTAGAGTTAAACAGAAACTTGAGCAGGTAAGTCCTACAGATGGTACACTTCCAGCATATATCGTGGTTGTGGAGTTCAGTAACCCTTTAGCATTCATCGTGAAAAAATGAGTCAAATTCAAGAGTTACATCAAGAGGCAATGGATTTGGCAGAGATAGCACAGGTTGCTAAACTTAGAGGTGACTTTAATTCAGCTTTGCAATTATCCAGGCAAGCATTTGAAAAAGAACGATTAGCGGCAGAATTAATCGCAGGTAATCTCGAAGCAGAACCAACCCGTTCAGTGTTGCATCGTAGTGCGGCAACTCTCGGAGTTGAATGTGGTGAAATTCACACAGCAGAGCGTTTAATTGCGATCGCTTTATCAGGAAATCCGCCGACTGAGATTGCCGAAGAACTCAAAGATTTATTTGTGCAAATAAACATTGATCAATATTTTGCACGTCGGGGTCTTACATTTGATGAAGCTAAACTTCAAAGCTTCATGGGGTGATTTATATTTGGTGGATGGTGGGGCGATCGCTATCAATCAGTATATCTCGTATAGCCGTTGCATCTGTGACTGGTAAATCAGCACCTACGCCAATAAGTAATGCATAACCGTTGGTAAAAGTGTTCAGAAGTCTTTTTTGATTTCAGATGTCTGTTTTTATTCTTGCTTGTCTTTTTTTTCTCAATACGATTAGCCAGATTATCGCTCTAGCAATCTGATTTACTATATTTGGTTTTAATGGCTGAAACATTATTGCGACACGAGATGTCACTTATGTTATTTATTCTGTCAGAAATTTACCAGTTACAGACTTAGTATAAGAACGTCGTTTCCATAGTTACTCTACGCCCTAGCAAGCAAACTGATGTTTAGCATACCACTACTCACTTGAATTCAATACAACAATTATTTCTGCTAGCCTAATTCCTAAAGGTTTCCAGTGGGGATTGCTGGAGGAAAAAGTAGCATCCCCAGACACCGCTTGATAGTCATTGGGGAACTTTTTGTAAGCATTAGGTGCAGCATCTACTCGTAAAATCAGTTTGCCCTGATAGCTGGATAATCGGCTACTATCTAACAAAATAGTACCGCCGTAGTCCCACGACAATCCATAGAGTTTAAAATCACCTAACTTCTTACGTAATTCGCTCAAAGGGGTTCCAACACCGATACCTTCGCGGGTTTTCCAAGCCCAAGCCAGGTTACGCACATCTAAAGGTTTGGTACGAGTATTATCACTCCAGACTACTAAGAGCGATCGCCCCTGATTGAGATTTAACTGCGTAGCTGCGAAACTACCTATTCCTTCAGCACCAGAGATGGTTTTATCAACGAGATGGGATGCACCAAAGAGTTTGACTAAATCTTGCTTGGTGGTTGTGCGTGCGATCGGACCGACTCGTTCCCCAGGAACAATTAAAGTGTCTGTTAATGCTTGCGATTTAGCAACAGTAGTTGGATGATCGATTTTCTGCGGTAGTGCAAAGGCTGGGTTTGCTGAATAGTTTAGTAGTAAAGCTAAAGTAGCTGTAGCAATGCCTTTGATTGATGAATTCATAGATTCTATTTTGGATATCAGCTGATGAGTGAGAATATCTCATAGTTTAAGAGGATGTTTGAAAAGTCCTCTTGTTGGTAGCAAAACGTTCTATATCCCCCTAAATCCACGCCACGTGCTTCTCCCAAGGGGAGACGCTGCGCGAACAAGTCTCTTAACCGCAAGGGCGCAGTGGCTCCCCGATAAATTGGGGGACTTTGATTCTTCCCCCTTTTTCAAGGCAGGTTAGGGGGGATCATTAAAGTGCCTAAAATCACAGCCAACCACTTTTCAAACAACCTCTAACTACTACAATTTCCCAACTACATATTCCCGATTCTCCAAAAATTTTATTTCATCGCTCTAGTGGCGTTTAAAATTGCAAGTATTGCTACTCCAACATCAGCAAATACAGCTTCCCACATTGTCGCTATACCTAAAATACCCAATGCAATAAATACAGCTTTAATTGCTAAAGCAAACCCAATATTTTGCCAAACAATTTGCCTTGTTTTTCTAGCAATTTGTATTGCTTCTGCCACTTTTAATGGTGCATCTGTCATGATCACAATATCGGCAGTTTCGATCGCCGCATCTGAGCCTAAGCCACCCATTGCCATACCAACATCGGCTCTAGCAATCACTGGCGCGTCGTTAATGCCATCTCCAATAAAGGCAACTTTACCATGCTTACCGGCTGTGCTGATTAATTTCTCAATGGCATTAACTTTTTCTTCTGGTAATAACTCTGCCTCATAGCTATCTATGCCAAGCTGTTGAGCAATCCGGGAAGCGATCGCTTGATTATCTCCTGTCAACATTACTGTTCTCTCTACACCCATTCGCTTGAGTGTTTGAATAGCAAGTCTTGCATCTTCTTTGAGTTCATCAGAAATTACAATATATCCAGCATAAACATCATCCACTGCTAGATGAATAACTGTTCCCTCTGACTGGCAATTATCATGAGCAATCTGTTCTCTATGTAATAGGCGATCGCTTCCCGCTATGACTACGCTATTTTCAACCTTGGCTCTAATTCCATAACCTGCTATCTCTTCATAATCTCTTACTTCTGATGCATCTATTTTTTCACCATAAGCATTGCGGATAGATTGAGCGATAGGATGATTGGAGTGCGATTCTACTTTGGCAGTTAATTGTAGCAATTCTTGTTCATCATAGCCATTTAATGGTACTATTCTCGCTACTTTAAATACCCCTTGAGTTAAGGTTCCAGTTTTATCAAAAACAACTGTATTGACTGCATTTAACGTATCTAAAAAAGTAGAGCCTTTAACTAAAATACCACGTCTAGCTGCACCTCCCACACCTCCAAAGTAACCTAATGGAATACTGATAACAAGTCCACATGGGCAAGAGATAACTAGTAAAATTAGGGCGCGATAAATCCATTCTGAAGAAGTTGCACCCGAAATGAATAAAGGAGGTAATATTGCAACTGCTAGAGATGTAAAAACTACTATTGGCGTATAATATCGGGCAAACTTAGTAATAAATTTTTCCGTTTCTGCTTTTTTACTTTTGGCATTTTGCACCAAGTCTACAATCTTGGCAATGGAAGATTCATCAAAGAGTTTTGTTACTCTAATGCTGATCGCACCGATTTTATTAATCATTCCAGCCAAAACTGTCTCTCCCAACCTCACCGTTCGTGGCACAGATTCTCCAGTTAACGCAGATGTATCAACTTGTGAATTACCTTCTATAATTTCACCATCTAAGGGAATCTTTTCTCCGGGTTTAACAATGATAATATCCCCAATCTTTACTGTTTCTGGTGATACCTTCTTCAGTTCTCCGTCTATTTTGATATTGGCATAGTCTGGGCGGACTTCCAATAAAGCTTTGATAGAATTACGGGAACGACTGACAGCAATATCTTGGAACAATTCCCCGATTTTATAAAATAACATGACTCCGACAGCTTCGGGTAATTTATGAATTGCGATCGCGCCTAGTGTCGCTACCGTCATCAAAAAGGTTTCATCAAATACTCTACCTCTGAGGATATTACGCCCAGCAGTTTTTAAAACACTCCATCCACTTAATAAATAGGCAGGGATGAAAAGCAGATACTCACCTATTGAATAAAGCGTATTGTGTAATTGATTTTCAAAAATTACACCAGGCGCGTATAAACTTAAAATCGCTACCAAAGGCAATATCTCATTTTTCAGATTGAATTCTCCGTCGTGGTCGTGATTGTGGTCATGGTTATGATTCTCATCATGATTGTGATTATGAGCATGGTTATGATTCTCGTGATGATCATGTTCACAGTTGCAACAACCTGAAGATTCTGAATGTACTTTCTGCTTCATTTTTTCTGTTGAGGCTAGTAAATTACTTGATATATGAGCCTTTTTTCAAATGTAATAAAAAAAAGAATTTTTTACAAGTTGATAATTTAAGAATGAGAATCTATATCAGACTTATTGTTAAATATTCATTCGATATTTTGGTTAAAACTAAGATTTTTAATCTTGTAAAGATAGCTATAGCAGTTCTCAATTCTATGAAATCATCTAAGATATAATTTTTGTTCGTAGTGAGCAATTTATTGCTCTGCATCAGATTTTACATAGCTAGAGTCGCTGACTAAACAGGAAAGTTAGTCGCTCAAGGAAGAACACCACGCTAACTACGAGCTTTAATCTAATTAAGCTCTTATACGTACATCAAGCAAACCATTACCCAAGGCCAGATATCAAGCCTCTTTGACTGCTGGATTCTGCTGTAGCACCTAATTTGCGATCAAACTGGGTAGATATGGAACTTTCTTCTGTAACAAGTGTCTGTCTAGCTATTCTCAGGGAAAATTCACTTGAAGTTTGAAAGTTAATCGAATACCCTAAGCTAGTAGACCATTTTCTCAAGGAAATCTATGAACAAAAAAATTCTTCTGAATTTGCTTTCCACTTCCTCAATTTTTATGTCGATGATGTCTACGCTGGGAGTATTTCATCCTGCCCATGCTAATAGTAGTATTACTCAGCGATTAATGCACACACAAGATGGTCGTACCTGTATCACTAACCCACATGGGCAAAAAGATTTTGTGTGCATTCGAGATTCAGAGAGAATACATCCGTATACCTCTACACGTTCTTCAACCATTGTCACATCAGTATCAGATAAGAATATTGCCATGTTGAACTTTACCGAAGCGGAAAGCGATCGTGCAATTCAGTTATTTGGATGTGACTGTCCATTATGTATAAATTCTTTGCGTCAGTTGCAGGGCACTGGAAACTTGGTGTACTAAGATTGAATAGCGCTTGTAGCGACTATAAACTTCTGTTAGATACAGGTGATTAATCACGTAGAGAAGATATACGAAACCAAAAAAGCATTTTTAACTAAGTACCACTACTATTATTTGGTCAAATGTAAATTCATTGTTGGGGTGGTTTGTAGGGACAATTCATGAATTGCCCCTACAGCGTGTAGTTTTGCGTAAGTCCTGAGAGAAGAAGAGCCACAGAAATTATCAAAGACTCTCTGTGTATAAGAGCCTCCTGTTTATTCAACTACCTCATTCACAGGGAATCTATCAATCAACTGCATCGCACGATGGGCATTACGCTGGAAAGAGTCTGGTAAATGGGGAACGTGGGGTATCTGCGATAATAAATCCAACGTCCGGCGTAAAATTCTCACCACGTCGCCTTCATCCAAGGTGGTATTTTCGCAGAGTTCTGTCCATTCCATTCCCAGCGCCCATTGTTCCACGATCGCAATTAACTCAAATTCTAACCATATAGGTAACGCTACGTTATACCGTCGTTGTAGTTGGAACATTTGGCGGCGAATTCCCCGCAATTTTGCCAAGGCTTCTGCTACTTCATTACTGAGGTCAAAGTTAACCTTGCTATCTGGACGAGGCGTTTCCATCACCAAACCGGCGGCGGCGGCGGCTAAATGGTGCGGATCTAAGTTGTCCAATTCACCACTAGCGAATACTAAACCCAGCCACAATTCATTCTCGCCCCGAATGGCAGCAGCGATTCGCCCTAATACTGTGGGTACTAGGTTATCCAAACCGCCAAAGTGTTGTAGAATTGCAATTAAATTCAGAAACTCTTCCCAATGACGTTGTGAGTGTTGCTCTACTTGCCCTTGCAACTGTTCGAGTTCGGCTTCTAGTTCGACATAGCGGGCCCGGCGCTTGAAAAGCGTTGCAGCATTGCCTGATTGATGTAGGGGATGAGTTTCTAATTGCTCTTGGACGGCGGCTGTGCGACTGAGTTGTTCCGCTACTTCTGGGGCCAGATGCAAAGATTCTATGGGATCGGGAATACGCACTGCGATCGCAAAGCTTTCTTCGTTACCACGGCGCGACTGTCCTGGTTTCAAGGGCATCTCTGGCGGTGGTAGTACATCAGGTGGCACCTCAATTCGCGGCAGTTCGGCATACAAATCGACTACATCCCCTGTGGTTGCCACATACCAACGGTTATCATGCCCCAAGCATACCAAGTAAGGAGCTTGACCAGAACCAGACGATTTTCCGACTAACACTGCGGTTATGGGTGAAGACACTGTGATATTTTTGCCCTTGAGACTTAACAGAGTTCCTGACACTGCAAAGTCCAACATCATCCCCAATTCTTCTTGTCTATCTTCTTGGGCTTGCTCTTGCAGGGTTTTCAATATCTGGCGTTCCACTTTTAAACGTTGCCGCAATTTCTCATAAAGAGCCAGTTCATTTTCATCAACTGCGGCGATTTGCTCATGAAGTTGAGCTAATTGTCTTTCTAGTTCGGCAATCTCATCATATTCTGGTCTTAAATGTAAGGTAGCCATGTACTGCCCAAAACTGCGCTCTATCAGTTCCCTGGTTTGATCTAGGGTGTGGGTTTGCAGCAAGTTGAGTACCATGCCATAACTGGGCGTAAACTGGCTAACAAGGGGGTCTGGCTTGGATGTTCCCAAATAGGCGGCTTCTTTGGCTCCTTCAAAGGGAGTTTGGACTGTCACCACATGACCTTGTTTATCCATCCCCCGACGGCCTGCTCGTCCTGCCATTTGGAGGAATTCGGAAGCATTCAATAGGCGGTGTCCGGTGTCAGTCCGCTTGGAAAGGGTAGAAATTACCGTTGTCCGGGCGGGCATATTAATTCCGGCTGCTAGGGTCTCAGTGGCGAATACTACTTTAATCAGCCCTTGCTGAAATAGTTCTTCTACCAGTGCTTTCCAGGCGGGTAAAATTCCCGCGTGGTGGGCAGCAATTCCCCGATATAGAGGTGCAATTTGTCCAGAACGCCCTGCATCGGGATTGCGGGCTAAAAAGTCATCAATCTGTTCCCGCAAAATTTGGGACTCTTCACTATTTACCAGCCATAAATCACCGACTTCTGCCACCGCTTTATCACATCCCCTGCGGCTGAAGATAAAGTAAATCGCCGGTAACATATCCCGTTGCTCTAACTGGCTGAGGAGAAAAATTATGCCAGGAGCCTCCGGTCTACCACTTCTCCCCCTATCCCTTTCTCCCCCTTTCCCCTTCTTCTTCTGAAGGCGGGGGTTGATTTTGGTTTTGCTATCATTCAGTAGGGGAAATAACCCTTTAGGATTACAAAAGTGAAATTCTAAGGGGACTGGGCGAAAATCGGAGTAAATGAGGTCTGTTGGTCCGTGGACGCGATTTAGCCAGTCAGTGAGTTGATCGCTATTGGCAACCGTTGCTGAGAGGGCTGCCAGTTGCACTTCGCGGGGACAATAGATGATTGATTCTTCCCAAACTGTACCGCGCTGGCGATCGTTCATGTAGTGGCACTCATCAAGGATCACCGCTTCCACGTCTACTAATGAGATGCCGACTTGCCCAATGGGTGTACCATAGAGCATATTTCGGAAAATTTCTGTGGTCATCACCAAAATCGGTGCATCCCTGTGAATGGAGGCATCTCCAGTTAACAGTCCGACTTGATCAAACCCGAATTTTTCTCGAAAGTCACGTAATTTTTGATTCGACAGCGCTTTTAGAGGAGTTGTGTAAAATACACGTTTTCCTCGTGCGAGGGCGCGATAAATGGCGTATTCCCCGACTAATGTTTTGCCCGAACCTGTGGGCGCACATACGACTACGGAGCGTCCGGCGTTTAGGGACGCGATCGCTTCTTTTTGAAACTGATCCAGATCAAAGGGAAATATAGACCCTAAGTCAAGTTCTGGAGACGGTGCAGGATAATTCACTCAATCACATTTGCAACCAGATTGTTTACTATACTAACGAGTCTTTTGTCAACTTCGTTAATAGTCATTGTTCATTTGTCATTTGTCATTAGTTTTTCACAAATGACCAATGACTAATGACTAATGACTCTTTATTATTTTCCCAGCTCTTGCGATCGCTCGGTGGCAGCTTTGACTGCTTCAATTAAAGCTGAACGAAATCCTGCCTGTTCTAGTTTGGCAATCCCCGCAATGGTTGTACCACCGGGACTGGTAACACGATCTTTGAGTTCGGCTGGGTGCATTTTGGTTTCCTGCAATAGTTTCGCTGTTCCCAGTACGGTTTGCAAGGCTAGTTGATTGGCAATTGCTCTAGGTAAACCTGCGGCTACTCCGCCATCAGCAAGTGCTTCTACTAAGAGCGCCACGTAAGCCGGTCCGCTACCAGATAGCCCTGTGACTGCATCCATCAGCGCTTCTGGCACTTCCACCACTTCGCCCACAGCCGAAAAAACTTGCTGTGCTATTTGGTGGTGCTTGGGGCTGGTATATGCACCTGCACAAATGGCGGTAACTCCCGCTCCCACCGTTGCTGGGGTGTTGGGCATTGCTCTAATCACTGGCACTTGCACAAATGCAGCTTCTAGCTGACTTAAAGGCACACCCGCCAAGATGGAAATGATCAGGGGTGAATGTTCTCTATTAAGAATATCAATATCTGCTAATTCTTGAGCGATCGCGCTAAATACCTGCGGCTTCACTGCCAAAAAGACAACTTCTTTTGCTTCGGTGAAAACCTGCCTGTTATCTGTGGTCACAGCAACATCATATTGCTGTTTTAAAAAATCTAGGCGTGAAGATAGCGGTTCGCTAACTATGACTTCTGATGATTGATAAATTCCCAATGCAATAAGGCGGGATAAGAGCGCTTCTCCCATTACCCCACCACCAATTAAGCCAAATTTTATAGTCATTAGTCATTAGTCATTGGTCATTAGTCATTAGTCATTAGTCATTAGTCATTAGTCATTGAACCAACAAAGGACAAATGACAACGGACAAAGGACTAACAACTAATTTAGCTTTATTGTTGTGCCATCCGGTTAGTTTCGTTGCCCCAGGTTTGATTTGAAGAACCTGTAGGACGAGATGGGCGGGCTGGGGGTTGTGGTACTTCATGAAGAACGCCACCTTGGGTGCTAACTTGGACACAGCTTGGCGTAAACAAAAAGATGCTCTCACCGATGCGCTCTTGATGTCCATCTAGGGCGTAAGTACCACCTGCAACAAAATCTACTGCTCGTTGAGCTTGATCTGGGTCCATGATTGTCAGATTTAATACCACTGACTTGCGTTCTCGCAACGCTTGAATTGCCTGGGGCATTTCTTCAAAGGTGCGTGGTTCGAGGACTAAAACTTCTGAAATTCCGTTAATGGCTCCTGGCATACCAATCACATTCCCCATTGGCTTTTGACCTGCTGTTATCTCATCTCCCATTGTAGGCACTGGTTCCCGCCAACGTCGATTTTGAGCTGCTACGCTCTCTTGTGGTGCCGGTTGGGGATTTTCTTGCTGATACAGATTTTGGTAATTTTTATCTGTTTCTGGTTCTTCTTCGTAATATTCGTATTCCACTTGCTCATTTAGACCCACAAAGTCTCTGAGCTTGGAAAATATGTTGTTCATGGTGTGTGTACTCTCCTGGTGCGAATAGCCTGTATTGACTTGACTTAGGATTGATTGAGCTAGGAGCAATCGCTACATTGGTCGATACTTCAGCAAGTGTATTGCTATTTGTAGCCCATACTACGAGTTTTGGCGATGAACTGACACTTATTGGAAAGGTCTGTGCATCGCCTAAACATAATAAGGAGTTAAGATTATATCCTAAGGTTTATCCGAAGGAAACTTCTTTATACCCCATTTTCCCTTGACGATTACTCTTGTCAATACTATATCCTTTGTTTCGGATTGCACCAGTCTCTGACAAAATTCTTGTCAACAAATCCTGAGCTTCTATTAATACCGAAGAGTAAGGTTGATGATTAATCGGCTAAGAGCGATCGCCAAACAATATTGTTCCTAATCGTACCATCGTCGCCCCTGCTTGCACTGCCAGTTCGTAGTCGCCTGACATACCCATAGATAAGTGCTGCATTTTAATCTGCGACCAGTTTTGCTCCTGGATTTCTTTTGCTAGCTCCCGATTGAGATTAAACACACTTAGAATTTCGGAATCGTTTAATCCTGAAGGTGGAATTGTCATCAAACCTTGAATTTGTAAACTTTTGTATTGGTTGAGTGTGGGTAAATCAGCCAAAAGTTCTGACACACTCCAACCAGACTTGTTAGGATCGGGGAGAATTTTCACTTGCAGGCAAACCTGAGGACTCACTCCTAGCTGTTGCGCCAATTGGTCTAAGCGCTGTGCCAGCTTCAAATTATCGACAGAGTGAATCCAGTGGAATTGCTCGATAGCTTTTTTGGCTTTATTGCCTTGCAAATGTCCAATAAAGTGCCAGGTAATATCCGGTAAGTCTTGCAACTCGGCTTGTTTGCTGGCAGTTTCTTGGATACGACTCTCCCCAAAATCACGAATTCCGGCGTTGTATGCAGACCGAATGGCCTGGGCAGAAACTTGCTTACTAACAGCAATCAATCGAACTGAAGTTGGCAGTGAGGAGCGAATGGAAACAATACGTTCGGAAATCGAACTGTTCATTGGAAGGTGCGTTGGAAAACACTCTGAAGCTGATCGTACTCCTGAGATTGTCCACTGCGCCGCAGGGTACGTAAGCGATTTTCCAGCATCATTCTCGCCTCAGTACGTCCTAGAGACTGGAATTTAACACCTTTAACGTCATTTGCCACCAAAAAAAATAAGCGTTGGGCATAAAGTGTGGTGAACAAATCCTGGTTATCATCAACCATACAGATTTTGTAGAGTAAACCCCAAGTTGGATGGTTTATGTAAGTTTCTGCGTTTTCTGAATTCATTTAAAAGTCAAGGTGTAGTCAAGGTGGAAGTATATATATCTTTTCGCAGTGAATTCCAAACATTCAGACGATAATACCAACATTCGCCATGAATATTTGGTTAAAATGCGAAACTGCGGTTACGAAGACCTTGATCTAGTTCCTAATGGGCAGATGAAGCTAGTGGTAGTGAAGCGCAATGGTACAACAGAAGCCGCGAAGCGTAGATTTCAGAGAGTAGAGGCTGGACAAATATCACCATCTGCTTTGGTGACTTCAATTTACGAATCTGTGGGGATAAGGCACAAAATAATCCCGATCCTGTTGTTGAAAATTCGACGTGGCAAGGAAACACACCCTTTGAAGTTTCCAACGGCAACAGCGAATTTTTCAACTTCTTTCCATACTGCCACAAATGTCGCCCAATGGCACAAAATTCTAAGTGGGGAGTGGGGGACACTTTAAAACCTCATTTCCAGCCTCTGGCTGGAAATGCACCTCATTGCGGCTCTGCCGCTAGTCTTGAGGCGGAGCCTCTCATCATGCATTCCCAGTCTCTGACTGGGAACGAGAGAAAAATATCCCAAAACTGACGCAAAAATCCTCTCTATTTCTCTGCGTCTCTGTGTTCTCTGCGTCTGGAGTGGTAGCCGGCGGCAAGCCGCTATCGCGTCTACGTTTCTTTGGATAATTTATTTCTTGGAAATGCCTAAACCTGAGTTCCGATAGCTAGTCGTATTCCCCAGAATAAGATTAAAGTTGCAATAGCAAGCCAGTCATGCCCTTTTAATCGTAAGTCGTGCCACTGGACTCGATGTTCGTTGGGACTGGTAAAACCTCGCACCATCATTGCATTTGCCATTTGATCGGCTCGTAAGAGGAGATTTTCCAAAAGTCTCTCTGCGACTGTCATCCAAAGCTTGAATGCTCCTTTTAATCCCAGCTTTTTCCAATTAATTGCCCTTGTCATCACGGAGCGAAATAAGTTTTGGACTTCTTCTAAAACCAGGGGAATAAAGCGTAAGGACAAAGTTAAAGTTAAAGTAATTTCTGTGACAGGCAATTTGAAGCGTCGGAAGGGTTGCATTAAACTTTCTATACCAGATGTGATTTCTTCTGGTGCGGTTGTCAATAGATATAGGTTGGTGCTATAAATCACGGTGAATATCAGTGTACTCAGGCGTACTGCCAAACTCAAGGAGTAGCGAGTCACTTTGACTGGGCCTTCGTGAAATAGCACGTAGCTGTATTCTTTTTTCTCAACTGCTGGTTTGGGAACAGGATTTTTGGAGAATGCTTGCTGAGTTAATATTTGTTCGTTTGCTGGCAGTCGTGGCTGATTATCTATACCTAGTCCATCAGGACTGATGGCTGCGATCGCTAAGACAAAAAACGCTAGCATTAATAGCCAACCCATTTGCTGCTGCCATACTCGTCGCGGTATTCTAGCAATTAAGGTGGCAATAATTAATGCTACTACCAGTAATATACGCCAAAGGTTGTTCGCCAAAACATAGCTTGTTAAAAAGCTCATTAACCAGGCGAACTTGACTCGCGGATCGATTTTATGTAGCCAAGTTTGGGGTTCTTCTAAATAAAGTCCAAGTGGTAGCGATCGCAATAAATCCATTTTAGAGTTAGGAGTGAGGAATGAGGAGTTAGGAGTTTTGACTTTAACTCATAACTTTTACCTTGTACCCCCATCAAACTTAAGTCGATAGGGTTCTTTCAATTAGCAATTTTGGCTTTAACTCATAACTCCTGTACAGACGCGATTAATCGCGTCTCTCTTAACTGATTTTGACGCGAGTTGCTCTATTCACATTACCACTTTCGGCATCACGGACTTTTTTGCTCCGCCACAGCAAAATAATTGGCGTGCCTTTAAATCCTAGCTGTTGCCGGAATTGCCGTTCAATGTAGCGGCGGTAGTTGTCGTTGAAGCGTTTGGAATCATTGACAAATAGGGCGATCGTTGGCGGTTGGCTACTTACTTGTGTACCATAATAAATCTTGCCCTGACGCCCACCACGAGATGCTGGCGGTGAATGCCAACTAACGGCATCTGTTAAGACTTCGTTAATTACTGATGTGCTGACACGGCGTTTGTGTGATTCCGCCGCCGTTTTCACCAATTCGAGAATCTTTTCTACCCGTTGCCCTGACAAGGCACTCACAAAGATTGTTTCTGCCCATTCGGTAAAATGTAACCGTGATTGCAGAGTTTTTTCGTAGTCGTAGATTGTATAGGAGTCTTTTTCGACGGCATCCCACTTATTAACGACGATGATACAAGCTCTGCCTTCCTCAATAATTCGCCCCGCTAATTTTTGATCTTGCTCGGTGACTCCATCTACGGCATCGATTACTAATAAAACCACGTCAGCGCGGCGAATCGCTTTAAAAGCACGGTTAATACTAAAGAATTCTGTGCCGTATTCGATGTGTTTCTTTTTGCGAATGCCGGCGGTGTCAATCAAGCGATAGGTTTGTCCTTGGCGTTCAATGACGGTATCAATAGCATCGCGGGTAGTGCCGGAAATGGGGCTGACAATTGCCCTCTCTTCCCCGACAAAAGAATTGAGTAGGCTCGATTTGCCCACATTCGGACGGCCCACAATTGCTACTTTGATTTCATTCGTGTCTGGGATGTCTTCAACAGCAGGGATGTGATTCATCAAGTCGTCGAGCAACTCGCCTGTGCCACTGCCATGAATGGCGGAAATGGGGTAAGGTTCGCCCAATCCCAATTCCCAAAATTCGGCAGCTTGCATTAAGCCTTGTTCTGGGGATTCACATTTATTTACAGCTAGTAGCACAGGTACGCGTTGTTGGCGCATCCATTCGGCGATTTCTAAATCTGCCGATGTGGGACCTGTTTGACCATCGACAACAAAAATAGCACCACAGGCTTCTGCAAGGGCTGTCATTGCCTGTTGGCGAATCAGTGGTAAAAATTCGGTATCATCATTAAAAACTAACCCACCAGTGTCTACCACTAAAAATTCGCGCCCATTCCAAAAAGCTGGTAGATAAGTGCGATCGCGTGTCACTCCCGGTTCATCATGGACAATCGCCGTTTGCTCCCCGGCGAGTCGATTAACCAGGGTGGATTTGCCCACATTTGGGCGTCCGATAATTGCAACAATTGGCAGTGCCATAAAACCAGGGTAAGTGAGAGGTGTAGTATATCACGTCCTTACATTTTACTCACTTTAAACTGGAAGTTTTAATTTAATTTTTGGGGATTGGGGACTGGGGACTGGGAAATAAAAAATGAGCAACATTTGGTTGGGTTCCAATGCCCAATGCCCACCTATTCAGTGATGCCATACCTTTAAAAATAAAAAAGGTAGGAAGTCCTACCTTTTACCCAAAAAAAGCATTTTGTAACCAAATACCAAATTAAATATCGCACAGGCTTTTGACGTATCTATTGCAAAACTATGACGAGGGTGTGACGTTTAATTTGTAATTGATTTTGCGATTACTCCCAGTTGTAACCCAGGTGGATAGCTACCTTCTTCCTTGATGCGCTTAATTTCAGCATCCGTGATCTGCAAATTTAACTTTTGTGCTAGCGATCGCACAATATCTCCCCGATCAATTACCCCAGCGACAGCGCCCGCCGGAGAAAGTACGGTAATTCGAGGTAACTGCTCATTTTCTAGCTTGTTAATTACCTCAGCTATGGATGTTGATTCGGTAACGGTAGGTATTTCTGTCAACGGATGCACAATGCTATGTAAGGTTTGGGTTTCCCATTCACCTCTTTGGGTTAAACGGAAATCGTCAATGGAAACTAAACCCCGGTAACGTCCATCAGAAGCGGCAAAATAAACCTGTGAGGTAGAGGTTTCCAAGAGGTATAAATCGGCAAAGGAACGCAATGTCTGATCGGCATCAATGACGCGAAAATCACGAGTCATGGCATCGCCTGCTGTCACCTTGAGTAAGCTTTCTTGCAATGTAGTGATATTGTCATAGTTACTGGCGTTGCGGACAGCAAACCAACCTAAGAGCGCAATCCACAAACCAGTTACTAACTCCCTTGTCAAGAAATCTACAACAAATCCGAAAGCGATCGCCCCATAACCCAATATTTGCCCAGCCTTTGCAGCCCAGTGTACGGCTTGAAAACGATTACCTGTGATTTGCCACAGTGCTGCTTTTAACACTTGCCCTCCATCTAGAGGTAAGCCAGGAATCAGGTTAAATAGCGCCACCACCAGGTTAATTCTCGCTAAATCCCCAACCATCGCACTGAGTGGACTGGTGTCAGGTATGATAATAGTTGCCAGACTGAGCAAGAAAAATAGGATGATACTGACTAAAGGCCCAGCGATCGCTACTTGAAAGGCTTTGAAAGGAGTTTTAGATTCTTCTTCAATGGCAGCGACTCCGCCAAACATAAATAGGGTAATTGAATTAACTTTAATGCCTTGCGATCGGGCTACCAAGCTATGACCCAACTCATGCAACAACACCGAAGCAAATAGCAGCAGTGCCATAACTATTCCAGCACTCCAAGCTGTAACAGTCCCCCATTCCTGATAAGCTACCCCAAAATTGAGGGTTGCCAAGCCTAAAATCACAAACCATAACGGGTCTAAAAACAGGGGAATTCCAAATAATGACCCAATTCTCCAATTTGTTTGCATTACATTGTCCTAAAACTAGATATCGCCAGTAGTTTTTATACCGAGATACTACACATAGTCCTATACACATTTATATTGAGCATCAATTCGGTAGTGTCGAGTGACGAAATGCTCTGATCTCTACAATAGACAATTAATGCCTGTGAGCAAAACTCTGAAATTGGGAATTGGGCATGGGGCATAAGTTATTTCTTCCCTACTCCCCCTGCCCAAAATCGGTTTTAGGAATTTTGTATTGATAGCGGCGTTACCATTAACACCTCTGTGATCACAAAATTACAAACGACCGATATTAGTCAGTCCTAAAACGATGCCAATGCCAACAATATGACCAAAAGCCATCGCTGCAACGAATGTTGGAATACTAATGGGCAGAATGGGGAACTTGGGGCCAACTAGGGGTTTTTCGATTTTAGTACTTAGTAAAACCACTACTAAGCTGCTGATGCTGATGATGATCCCTACGGTGGGATTCCATACAGGGGTTGCAGGAACAGATGCAGCTGCTGCTAGTAAAATAGAGGAAATCAAGCTTTTGTCTCCTAAATGGAAAAGTTAATCTAGACCTACAAGATTATAAAATTACTAGGCCCAAAAGTTTTTTAGATAGTTTAGAGTTTTCTGATGATTATTTTAAATTTGTTAGATATTTATGCGCGTTAAGATTTGCGGCATTACCCAACCACAGCAGTCTATAGCGATCGCCTCTCTGGGCGCAACAGCACTAGGATTTATTTGTGTACCAAACTCAAATCGCTACGTTACCGCATTGCAAATTCGGGCTGCGGTAGCAGAACTCCCGGCAAATATTGACACAATTGGTGTTTTTGCCAACGCCAGCATCCCTGAAATCTGCCAAATAGTTGCTGATTCTGGCTTGACTGGTGTCCAGTTACACGGAGATGAATCACCAGATTTCTGCTACCAATTACGTCAAGCTTTACCCAATATCGAAATTATTAGAGCATTAAGAATTCGCAGTCTTGAGTATCTTGACACAGCAGATGATTACACAGAATACGTAGATACTTTACTACTTGACGCTTACCATCCCCAACAACTGGGTGGTACAGGCAAAACCTTAGATTGGACAATGCTAGAACAATTTAGCCCTAGTTGCCCTTGGTTTTTAGCTGGGGGATTAACACCAGACAATATTGTAGAAGCCCTGAATCAGGTTAATTCTAGCGGCATTGATTTATCTAGTGGCGTAGAACGCTCACCTGGAGATAAGGATTTAGATAAAGTAGCCAAGTTGTTTGAGAAATTAGGGAGTAGAGAGTGGGGCGAGATGAGGGAGCAGGGGAGGCAGGGGGAGCAGGGGGAGCAGGGGAGCAGGGGGAGCAGGGGAGCAGGGGGAGCAGGGGAGCAGGGGGAGCAGGGGGAGCAGGGGAGCAGGGGATGCAGGAGAAGAATAACAAACAATGCCCAATGTCCAATGCCCAATGCCCCATTCCTTAAAAGAACGCCCCTTGGTGGCGAATCAAGTTAAAAAATTCTTCGCGGGTTTTGTGGTCTTCTTGGAACACACCAACCATTGCGCTAGTGACAGTCCAAGAACCTGGTTTCTGAACGCCCCGCATCACCATACACATGTGGCTAGCTTCCATCACTACGGCAACGCCTTGAGGTTCTAGAATGGTCTGAATTGCTTCGGCAATTTGGCGGGTTAACCTCTCCTGTACTTGCAAACGACGGGAATACATCTCAACAATGCGGGCTAGCTTACTCAGTCCCACAACTTTTTGATTGGGGATATAAGCAACGTGTGCCCTACCCATAAATGGCAGTATATGGTGTTCGCACATACTAAAGAAATTAATGTCTCTAACTAGTACCATCTCGTTATGCCCTTCATCAAAGATGGCATCGTTAACGAGTTCTTCAAGGGATTGGTTGTAGCCACTGGTAAGAAACCGCATGGACTCGGCCACTCGCTTGGGTGTTTTGAGGAGTCCTTCGCGTTCGGGATCTTCACCAATGCCCAATATTAGTGTCCGTACTGCATTCTGCATTTCTTCCAGATGTTCCTCTGTTGGCGGTAACACATCCGCTTGTCGCCCGTTATGAGTATTGCGATCTGGTCTAGGAATTATGGCTTCTGCTAAGTCGGGAATCAGGGGCGATTGAGAGCTATTGGAACCGTTGGAACTAGCAATAGTCATGATTCAGTCTTGGTTATGGTTTTAATTTAGTTATGAGTTAGGAGTTATGAGTTAGGAGTTAAAAATTATAATTTCTAACTCCTAACTTCGCAATTAGAGTGCGCCAGCGCTGGGCATCAGGGTCAATTCATCAATAACTGCCTGTTGTGGTAACAGAACTGTGTAAAGAATTGACTGAGCCACAATTTCCGGGGTTAACATTTTGGAACGGTCTAATTTAATATGGACTGTTTCTGTATCCCAAAGTTCGGTATTGACTGCGCCGGGACAGATAGCTGTGACACGAATGCCGTGGGTGCGTTCTTCTTGTGCCAAGGTTTGAGAGAGGGCTATCAAAGCAGCTTTGCTGACACTGTATGCTCCCCAACCAGGAAAGGGTTGCTTGGCGGCAATTGAGGCGACGTTGATAATTGTGCCTGTGCCCCGATCGCGCATTGAAGGCAAAATCCCCACAATGCACTGAAACACGCTGGTAAGATTCAAATCAATTACCTGCTGCCAGTCTTCTAGGGGAGTTTCGCTCAAAGTGGCTGTATAGGCGATGCCAGCATTGTTTACCAGAATGTCTATGTCACCAAAGTCAAGAGCGATCGCTTGGATCTTTTCTTTTACTTCACACAGCCGCGCTAAATCTACAGCGTAAGCTTTTGCTTCCACCCCAGTATGCTGTAGAGCTTCTGCAACGGCCTCCAACTTATCCAAAGAACGGCTGACTAAGGCGACATCTATTCCCGCCTTTGCAAAAGCTAAAGCCGTTGCTTTTCCAATTCCACTACTTGCCCCAGTGATCAGGGCGCGTCGTTTTTGCTCAACACTCATGGTGTCTCCCAATTTTTTGGCAGTTCCCAAAGCCTATTAACATCCAATTATTCACACTTCTCGGTTTCGATATATTAAAGGAATCTAAAAATCTGATGATTTTCATTAAGCAAATGCTATAATCCAATGCAATAATAGGCATATTGTGGGTTTTGCCAGTGAAGACAACAAATCATCGCCTGGAAAACCACGCCTTACCTCAAGTTGGATTACTCGTAAATACAAAACCAACTCAATCAAATTGAGTAGATTTACCAAAAATGCAAATGCCTATGGCTAGATTGTTAAAAATCTTTAAGCACATAGGCAATTATAGCATTGCTAATCAATCATTATGAAGTGCTGTTAGTGGGCAACTTCTGTAAAAACACCAATTTTGCGGAATTTTTCATAGCGCAGTTGGCGGCGTTCTGGAGCGGTTAAACGATTGAGTTCGTCCAAATTTTCTAGCAGCACTTGCTTGAGAGTGGTAGCGGCTTTTAAAGGGTCGGAATGAGCGCCACCAGTGGGTTCAGGCAGTATTTGGTCGATAATTCCCAATTTTTTCAGGTCGTGGGAAATAATTTTGAGAGCAACGGCGGCTTGGGGAGCTTTCCCAGCATCTTTCCACAAAATGGCGGCACAGGCTTCGGGAGTGGCGACAGTGTAAACGGAGTGTTCAAACATGAGTAGGCGATCGCCTACGCCAATACCGAGTGCGCCACCAGAACCACCTTCACCGATGACTGTGCAGATAATTGGCACATCTAAGCAAAACATTTCCCGTAAGTTGTAAGCGATCGCTTCTCCTTGACCTTGGTGTTCTGCCTCTACCCCAGACCAAGCTCCTGGTGTGTCGATAAAAGTTAGTATCGGCATACTAAACTTGTTGGCGTGTTCCATCAACCGCATCGCTTTGCGGTAGCCACCAGGGTAAGGCATTCCAAAGTTACGGGCAATATTGTCTTTAGTATCGCGGCCTTTTTGATGACCCAACATCACCACAGGTTGCCCACTCAGACGACCAACACCACCAACTAAAGCTGGATCGTCTCCGCCACAGCGATCGCCATGCAATTCCATCCATTCATCACTAATAGCCTGAATATAATCGAGAGTACTGGGGCGACGTGGATGACGAGCCACTTGCAATCGCTGAGATGGGGATAGACTAGTGAAAATTTCCTCACGTAGTTGCATAGCGCGTGCTTCTAGTTGACGAATTTGACCAGAAACATCGACACCATTTTCTTCAGCAAGTTGCCGAATTTGATCAATTCGGGTTGCGAGTTCTGCTAGGGGTTTTTCAAAATCTAACAGTAGCGGTTTACGCTCGGTAGTTGCCATCGTAGGGGTTATAAGTTACGAGTTATAAGTTATCTATCCTTTGTCCTTTGTCCTTTGTCAGTTGTCCTTAGTGAGCTAGTGCGGTCTTCTCCCAAGGGGAGACGCTAAGAGCGATAGGGGTTCCCCCCATAAGCAACTAGCGAACCCGAAGGGTCATTTGCAAATAACAAATGACTAATGACTAATGACTAATGACTAAACCAGCAGTGGTCTAAATCCATGTTTTACTGATACTCGACCAATCTGCTCCATTTTGTCTACGGTAATCTGATTCCGTCCCCACGAAAAGTTCGTGTATAACTTCTCAAATTCCAGCAGCATTGATTCGGCAAAACAAGCAAACAACTGGCGGCCTGGTACGTCCATATTGACGATTTTCATAATTTTCCAGTCAATATCCAGGGAATGCTCTACAATCCCACCATTTAACACGTATACACCAGGATGCTGAACTTTTGTCGCTAAGTTTTTCGGATAGCCACCATCAATCAACAAACAGGGTTGTTTCAAAGTGGTAGGGTCAATTTCCACGCCTTTGGGCATACTGGCAACCCAAACTACAATATCAGCTTGGGGCAGTGCTTCTGTCAAACCCATGATTTTTCCCCGTCCTATTTCGTCTTGCAATTCTTTCAGACGTTCTTGATTACGGGCGATCAGCAGTAGTTCTTTGACATCTGTTTTCGCATCTAGCCAGCGTGTAACTGCACTACCAATATCTCCAGTTGCCCCACATATAGCAACAGTCGCCTTTGACATTTCAATTCCCAGTTGTTTTGATGCTTCTTCCACCTGCTTACAAATAATGTAGGCAGTATGTGTGTTTCCGGTGGTGAAGCGCTCAAACTCTAGTTTAATGTTGCGGACTTGGCTAAACTGCTCTAACTTAAAGTTTTCAAAAATAATTGAGGAAAATCCGCCTAAAGCTGTGATGTTAATGCCATGCTTTTGTGCATGGGCCATGGCGTTAAGGACTTTGCGCGTTGCGGCTTTGATGCGCCTACTAGCCAGCATCTCCGGCAAAAAGCAAGATTCTACATACCTCCCTTCAATTTTTTGTCCAGTTACACTGGTGACAATAATAGTATCAACAATTTGCGGCGGGGCGCTGCACCAAAAGTCTAGCCCTTGATCGGCATATTCTGGGTATCCCAATTCTTGAGCTACCGCTTGAGCGTGTTCTAAACTAGTCAGATGTCCAATTAGACCAAACATGTAGTGATTATTAGGCTTATGCTGTCTTGAGCGCGTGGAATTTTCGGAGAGTTGGGAGTTAGGAGTTAGGAGTTAAGAGTACGGCTCATAATTTCTCACTCCTAACTGTTTTAAGCGGCTATGAGTCCGTAGGCTGATAAGCGCATAATATCGCGAGTCGTAAAACCAATGTTACTCAATGCTTCACCGTACTGAATCATAAAGTCTTCTACCAAAGCATCTTTTTCCATTGCCATTGTGTGGGCATCACCCTCTACTTTGTTGAGCATTTTCCAGACTATGGGTAGGTTCTGGCGATTTGCAAGTTCAAGTTCAGCTTTGGATTCTGTAAAGTGTTCTTTCAACCACACTTCTCCAAAGTTGAGGTGACTATATTCTTCTTTTACTACTCCTTCCGTAATTTTGCGGGCGAAATCGTCGGCGACGGGGATGTAAATGTTATATGCTGCGATCGCAAAACATTCAATAATCAAAGACTGAATCAACAGACAAGTAACTACCTTGCCTTCTGCTGCGGCTGTTTGGAAATTTTGGTGTAGTCCAGAGAAAAACTCTTTGGCAAATTCCAAATCTGGGGTGACTTTCAAATTGCGCCCACAAGCTTCAAATCCTTTCTTGTGGCGGCTTTCCATTTTGGAGAGGCGAATTAATTCATCATGAGATTCTGGCAGCAGTTGGCCTAGTGTGATGTAATTCTCATAGGCTTCTTGTTCCCCTTCAATCACGATGGCATTAATCCGGCTGTAAGCATCTTTGTACGTTTCGCTCTGGAAATCTAATTCTTTAACTTCGTCTGTAAGCTGCGGCATGGTATGTTTACTCCTGTAAAGGAAGAATTATTTGACACTAGGATTCAATTTACCCTATGAACTGAGGGTAACAATCACTGTGGTTTAATTGAACTTAACAAGTAATTATATTTATAGATTAACTGTTGGTGGGGGCGATGCTCTAGTACTAGCGAAACAAATGCTTTGCAGCTTAAGTTATGTCTAAACCAAACCCGAATCTGAAATTTGGCGATTTTTTGAGCCTAGTAGTCTTACTGCTAGGGGCATTTATCGTTCTACTACCCTTGTTTGTGGTGTTTCTTACCTCCTTTGCACCAACCGCCGCCAGCCCAGAAAGTTTGTTCAAAAATAACTGGTCTTTAGCTAATTACCGCGTTGCATGGCAACAGGGAAAGTTTTTGCTGGCGTTTGCTAATTCTACCTTGGTAGCGATCGCGGTGACGGCGTTTCAGATTGTCACTTCGGCTTTGGCGGGTTACGCCCTAGCACGGCTGAAGTTTCGCGGACGCCAAGCACTGCTATTAGTCGTTTTAGCAACCTTAGTGATTCCCTTTCAGTTATTGGTGATTCCCGTCTTTTTGGTTTTGAAGTGGGGACACCTGATAAATACATACTGGGCGCTCATTTTACCCACTGCGGTTAACGGATTTGGGATTTTCTTGTTACGTCAGTATTTCCAGACAATTCCCGTAGAGTTAGAGGAAGCCGCAGCTATAGATGGGGCGAACCGACTGCAAATTTTGTGGCGGGTGATGTTACCTTTAGCGCGTCCAGCCTTAGTGACGCTGTTTTTATTTACCTTCATCGGCGAGTGGAATGATTTGTTTAAGCCTTTGGTGTTTACCACCCGACCGGAATTAAGGACAGTACAACTGGCGTTGGCTGAGTTTCAAGAACAATTTACGAATAATTGGCCTTTGATGATGGCGGCGGTGACTATAACAACAGTTCCAGTGATGGTATTATTTCTCATCGGTCAGCGTCAGTTTATTCAGGGTATTGCGGCGACGGGAATTAAGAATTAGTATCGCTGATTTGCTATGAACTTCAAACAAACTCTTACATAAATCAAAAATAAAGAACCCCACCCCGCATTTGAGTAAAGCAAACGCTCCCCTCCCCGCAAGCTCTTAGGGGTTGGGGGTGGGGTGTTAAGGACTTTTGCAAGAGGTCTATACAAGCGATCGCTCCTTGTAATCTAAGCCTTGTCCGTTTTGAAACCTGGAGTAGTGCGGGCATCTTGCCCGCTACTACCAGTAGGTAGCAAGATGCTCCCAGTACTTTTAAAAACTATGGTTCTCAAAATAGATGTGGTTTATAAGGAAATCCAGCATAAATATATGAAGTTTTGTTACACAATGCGTAATTATAACTAGCCAAGCTGAAGTGATAATTATGGGAGTTCGCAAGAGCTTTAGAAACCTAATGCTGTCGTGCCACCCTCAATTCTATATCCTTGATTCCTTAGTTACCAAACTGTACTAATGGAAGTTAGCTGAAATTAGTACATCACCGAACAAGGCAAAAGTAAAAAGTAAAAAGGCAAAAGAAAGAAAAAGAAAAATGGTTGTGAGCCGCCTAAATTTATTTATGGAATGAAATAAAAACATTTATTTCTCGCGCAGCGCGTTCGCCTTTGGCGTCTCGGAGAGAGAAATAAGGTGTCATTATTAAATCACCTCAATTTATTTATGGGGATTATCTTTTTACTTTCTACTTGTTACTTTTTACTTCTTAAAAGATAAGTTCACACATTTACCAGTCTCCAAGGAGAGCAAAATTCATGGAATCTCAAACAGTACAGCCAACAGTTATAGATGCTCAAACATTACAACAGTTAGAAGACGAGATTAAGAACGAATTGACTAACATCCTCAATAACTCTAATTTCGGCGAACTACTCAAAAAACACGGGATATCAGGACAAAATATTTTAAAAGTTCAGTGCTTACTCGATTTAACTCAAATCGAAGTTAGTGATGCTGATGATAATCAGCAAGCCAAGAATTTTTTGCAACCAATTCAAGAAGAAAAAACAACGTTTATAACACTTTCAGCAAGTGTTTTTTGTAACCCTTGCCCAGTACCTGGTTATCCTGGTGGCTGCTGGGTAAATTAGATATAACTAACTCCCATCTAGGGATGCTGGTGAGGGTAAGCAAGGCAAAGAATTTTCTTGAAGAAGGCAGAAGGCAGAGGGCAGAGGGCAGAAGGTTCAATTTAGAAGGGGATTCAAACCCCTCCTAAATTGAGGCCACCAAATTGAAAATTTGGTGGGGGTCTTAAACCCTTGTTCCCAACTCTTGGAGACGCTGCGCGAACGGTCACGAGCTTCTTGACACGAGTCAGAATTCCCTTCTGCCTCCTGCCCTCTGCCTTTCCCGATAAACAATTTTCCAACATTAAATAATGCTAGTGAAATTGTGACAGTGAAGCCCTTGCCTGCTACCTCACTATCTTCAATACTTATATCACTCATCCTCCTAGCAAAGCTTCTCTAAGTAAGTCGGTGAGAATAAATCAACTAAATTAAGTAATGTAAAAAAAATCTTGAGATTAGTTCGTAGTGTTCGCGTAGCGTCTCGTAGAGACGCTACGCGAACACTACAAACCTTGAATTATTTACGCCGCTCTACTTAGTGAGTATGAAAATGCTAATTATTCACTTATTAGCTAGGCTATAGAGTTCACGTTGCCCGATCATTGGTTTTAATAATTTAGATTTACGCACTGTACAAATTAATGATGATTTGCTTTGATCAAAGTAGATCGTTTCCGGCTTTGATTCATCATTACTTTGATAGTAAATATATCCGCGTTGTAGGGGTTTAGCATTGCTAAACCCCTACAACGCAGATAGGGTCTTTTACATCCCACATATTTAATATTTTCTGTCAATGCCTAAGTCTTATAATTAATCAACAGTATTTTACTACTAAACCATTCTTTCTAATACCAATTTAATATGAAGCTGCATATAAAAGGGCTTCTAGGATAAAGTTATAAGAAGAGACAGACATCACTTGTTCAAGCGTGAGTTGGTC
>NZ_JBALEK010000082.1:0-172238 GCF_036917815.1 Nostoc sp.
CAAATCCTTTGAGTAAGATACTGGCATTTATTCATACAATATTATCTCTTCATTCTAACTTAGTTTGTGGTTCAATTACCTGAAAATTGCTGTAATCAACGCCGCTTGCTCATCATTGGGTGAATTCATCTCATCTACCACCCCTTCCAGGAATTGAATAACACTGAAACCTGGTGACTTCAACCCTCTTCCCTGCCTTAGTTGAGCGAGTGCTATCTGTGGGAATGCCATTCAGGTGACAATCCAACTAGTCTTGTAGCCTCCATTCCCAGTAGGCTTTAATCCGTAACGCCTACATAAGTCTCTCAACTCAGCAGTGGTTTTGATTTCGAGTTCTACACGTGTGAACATAAAATAGAGTTACCCATTTGTAAAAGTGGTATCGGTGGTGAACCATTTACCAGGATGAAAACACCACCGATTTGAAACTTTATTTGAATGTTAACGTTGCAATCAAGCTATATTTACTTTTCGCAATAATGCCTAATCCTAAAGGTAATCCTCAGAATTTAGAACCTGCACCGTCAGATAGAGAGATTAAGTTAACCGAACAATTAAATTTTCGTGTCACCAAGGAAATGAAGGAAGAAGTGAAGGCACAAGAAGATCCTCCTGAATTTTGTAGAGAAGCTATTCAGAAAGCACTGGATGAGAAAAAAGCAAAGTAGTACTTAATTGTTTAACTATTAATCTGAGTAAATAAAAATACCTCTAGAGCATCCCATTCAGTAATCAAAAACCTAACCCCCCAGCCCCCTTCCCTACCAGGGAAGGGGGAGCAAAACTCCCCTCTCCGCTTGCCTGACGGCAGGCTGACGCCAACGGAGAGGGGTTGGGGGAGAGGTTCTTCCGGGATTACCGAAAAATTGGGTTTAGAGCTACGTCGTTCTAGGACGGCTTTTTCCTCTTCAGACTTCTAATCAATTCTCTAAGAACATCAGTTTTTGTTCGCCCAACTGATTCGCAATATTCTTCAAGAATTTGAAACTCCAATTCTTCGATCCTAAAGTCTAATCGCTTTTTCATTGATTGTTCCGTCTATATGCTGTACAATATTAGCATGAAAACTCTAAAATTCAAGTTGTACCAACACAAGCGGAATAGATTTCTCAAGCGGTCAATAAATGCTGCTGGAGTAATTTATAATCACGGTTCTCAGAAAACACTCAATAGCCTCCTCTGGTGTACAAACAATGGGTTCGTTTTCATTAAACGAAGTGTTCAGCAGCATCGGAATACCCGTGCGTTGGGCAAAAGTATGAATGAGAAAATTTGTGATGGGCAAGTATGTTATGGAGCTTAAATTTACCTGAGTGCAAGTAATAAAGCTACAGTTGCTAACTCCGTGTCAATTTCTGATTGGATTTGCGTTTGACGTGTTTGGATGGCTTCAGTAAAAATGTTTATCATTTCAAAATTACTGGAGCAAACTCTCAACTTAGATTTAGTTGGATAATTAATATCTTTCTCAACCGCAGTCATTTCTGGAGAGAATAAAGCTTGATAGTCAAGATACTGACTAAATTGACTAGAGACAGTGAAGTAATTATTGCTTTGGGAATTAGACTCGCCAGTGTATGTCCAATCAATAAAAGCAACTTGAGGAAATTCAGCACGGAGTAGAGGGAGGAAGTAATAGGCGATGTCTGTGTGAGAAATTACAACAATATCAATTTGACGAGATTGGATAATGTAGCGGATAAAAGCCAACCAGTACACTTGATCTAAGAAATTAGGTAGATGAAATATGTCTGGTGTGAGGCGATAAAAAGAATCATACCAAGGATGCTCTGATTTTAAGCTTGTGGCGATCGCCATTTCATAACCCTCTTTTTCCAGCAGCCTCACTAAGTCCAGATGAAATTGATCAACATTGCTATTGGAGAGGGAAGGAAAGAAAAACAGCAAGCGTTTCCCAGAATTGTAGCGGTTAAGGGAGTTTTGTCCGGCTATTTTATATTTGAGTTGCTGCGGGTTAAGTGATTGACGGTTGAGAGAAATATTTGCAGTCGGGGTGCTGCTAAAAAAATCATGGTAGCGCGACTGGATTAATTCAGTTACTCGCTTGAGTTCCCAAGGATCTTGCTTTAAAGAGTTAATGCTGCGACTGCACTCTAAATATTCAGGAATTGTCCATCCTTGTTGTTGATTGGCGATCGCTTTTAGCCACCGTTCCCAATCAGCATATAACTTTAAGTCTGTGTCAAATCCCCCTAGTTGCTCAAAATCAACTTTGCGATATAGCAATCCTCCCTTTAGCTGATTTTCGTGGAAGAATGAAGCTGGTTGGCTAAAGCCATAATTCCACCAGTATTCCTGTGCTTGAAAGACAGCAGAGTAGGAGTTAACGAAGGAAAATTCGGGATGGGTTTCTAAGAACAGAACGCTTTTTTCGATATATGTAGGGTCAAAAATGTCAACTAAATTGATAAAAAATAAATATTTGCCTTCAGCTTGAGCGATCGCTGTGTTGCGTCCTGCTGCATCACCTTGTTGATTAGAATGAGAGAGGACTTTTATTTTGTTCGTTCTTTGAGATAATGACTCAATGAATGCTACTGGATCGGCGTTTGTCAGGCCGTCATTGACAATAATCCATTCAAAATTTTGCCAGGTTTGGTTAATTACACTTCTGTAGGTAGTTTCAAAATACTGATAGTCGTTAACAAACACAGAAATAATCGAAACTACAGGAGCTTCAGAAGCTTCGGGCTGAAAAAATCTCACTTTTTGACTAGCAATCAGAGCCACAAAATCTCGAATCCGAGTGTCGGAGTTAACTTGATTTGCTAACACAAGCGGGTCAGGCTTTTTCCCACCGAGAAGCCGTTTGAATTTTAACCAAGCACTGCGGAGTTGCCAAAACTTACTCGCAGACATCATCGTACTGAAAGATTGCCATCGTTCCCACTCCAACTCGGCTTTTTGTGTCCTCAGCATCCATGCCTGCCATTGAGACTCTAACCAATCTTTTCCAGCTTGTAACTGCTGATTCCAAGCTTGCACGCTTTTTAGGGTTTCTTGGGTTTGTGTGAGTTCGTCTTGAATTTGCTGTGCAGTTAGCATCCAAGCCTGAGACTGAGGAGATAAATTTTGGTTATTTTGGTGAGTAAACTGCCATATTTTACCTGAATTTTGCTGTTGCAGAAGTTGCTCAATACCTGTCAGCAGGAAATTAAGCTGGCGTTGATTCCACTTACTAGGCTCTATTTGATATAAGTATTGACGCAGATAATACCGTTCTTTAGCTAGATTTACAGGATTAATTGTTGAGTCAGAATTGCTAGTGATGTAGAGAGGATAAGGGTAGTAAGCAATTTCTTTACCAGTGGCGATCGCACCTGCTAAGATGTGCCAATTGAGAGCTAACAATCCTCTCTCTGGGAAGTAGCGAAATTCTTGCAGCAGTTTGAGAGAAAATAACGCAGATATATCTTGGTTGTGGTTAAACTCCAGCAACTTGAGCAAGGAACCATCGATGAGAGGGATCGCTTCTAGTTCTCCATCCTCTTGCAGTCTAACTTGCGGACATACTACCACATCTGCATCAGATGCAATCGCCGCCGTCACTAACTTTTCTAGCATATCTGGTAAGGCAATATGTTCTACAGCCAACTGTAAAACATACTCTCCTGCTGCTAATTCGACTAAGTAATTATAACTTTCTCCCAAACTCCAGTTCGCATCTAAATTTAAATATTTATAGCTAGGAAACTTAGTTTGAGCTTGAATAATTCTTTCTTGTAAATACTCATCAGATGATTCTCGATACCCGATAATCACATCAAAATTCTTATAAGTTTGGGCAGCAAGACTTTCTAAGCACTCTAATATAGTATTTACTATCTGCCAGCAGACAATAGCAATTGTGACTTTAGGAGTTTGAGGTTCTTTAGGAGCGGCATTAATAAAAGCTTGACTCATATATTCTAATCTTTGGTTTAGCAGGTGTTGATTGACTTGTTCTAAAAATTCATATTGGGGAATTAATGGTTTTTCAGGATAAGCATTAATTGCCTCGGTTATAGTTTGAGCGAGAGAATAGGAATTTGCTGGGTGAAAGTAATGCACACAGTCATAACGCTCAATTAAATTTAAAGTTTCTTGGAATCCACCCGTATTTGAAACTACTAAACTAACGGGTAACTGTCCCATTTCTAATCCCGTATTGGGAAAGTTTTCTTGGATGCTTGTTAAGCAAACAATTGGGTGATTTAATTCAGTAATAAATGTAATTGCATCTGGACTGGATAAATTTGGTATTAATTTGTATGTTATCTGACTATCAAGTTGTTGTTCGATATACTGCTGACTATCTAGGTGTTGTAGTTGGGACGATTGCAGGGGAATAATTTTTCCCATGAAAATAATCTGAATTCTCTCAACTAAAATAGGATTCAGTAATTTGATTGCTTCTACAAAAGTGCAAAGTCCTTTTCTCTCTTCCAAACGACTGAAAAAGACAACGGGTATTTTATCTATATTAAGATTATTTTGATTTGCGAATCCCTCACTTTTACACTGTTGATGTGCAGTGGGTACAAAGTATGGTAAATGCTTGGACTGGGATGTTTTCCAACCATAACTTTCTAATTTTGACTTGAGGAAGTATGAAGGAAAGTAAGCGATGTCTGCATTCTCATAGGAAAATTGCTCGTAGTGGTAAGCTTGCCAAAACCATTGGGGTTGCTCTAGAGTATATTGACTATTAACCTCGCGCAACCATTCAAAGCACCCATGAGCAGTGACACCAACAAGACAACTGTCACCCAGCAATCCAGTTTTCTTAGCTTGAATTGTACGGTAGCCGAACCCCCAAATGTCGGGAAATTCTATATAAACGACTGCATCTGGTAAGTTAGTGATGACTGCTTGAGTGAAGAATAAACAACAGAAACTCTGATAGTCAAAGTTATTGTTAATTGCATCTTGTTGCGTTGTCGCTAAAATTTGATGGTGAATTGGTTGAAGATTTAAAACCTGTTTTATTTCGTGAGTAGAGAAGACGCAATCTACATCGGGGAAGCTTGCTTCCCCTTGGAAATCAGCTTCAGTTTGACAAAGAAGCAAGATGATGTACCAGCCATCAGATTTAAGTTTCTGACTTAAGGTTGTATAGTAAGTGCCTATTCCCCCATTTTGAGAAAAACCTTCAAATTCATTGCTGACGAGGATTGCTACTTTTTGAGGAGATGGGTGAAGTTTTTCTAAAAACTGAGGTTGAAAGTTTATTTCAAAGTTTGCCCAACCAGGGATTATTAAATTGTAATTTTTTGTTCCTAGTTTTTTTACAAGTAGCTCTGGTGTTAGGGGGTCAACTTCATAATTAAAAGTGCCCAATCTTTTCACACCCTCTGGTCTTTGTCCAACGATGTAGCGATCATAAAATTCATCCTCTACCTCAAATACTTCTAGCTTTTCAGAGGTTAGCGTCTCTCTGTAACAAAAATGGGTCAATATGTTTTGAGGAACTAAGCTGCATATAGCTGCGACTCTTTCAACAATAGTTGTATTAGGTGGTGATCCGTGAAAAAGTCGCTTATCATATATTAGCGCTTGTCCAGCTTTCATCGGGATACTGCTGAGATAATTTTGTTGTAAAATTGACAGTATATCTGGACTGTAGGGAAAGCCATCAAAAACAAAAAATGGTCTGAGCTTTGAATTCAATAAATGGCTTTTTTTGACAACTTGAAGACAGCCATTTTGCTCGTCTACATCAATTAGAGGACACCACACTCCAAAGGATGTTAAAGATGTTTCATCTACTAAAGATGGGTCTTGATGCAGAGGCATTTCACTAGATAATACATCAGGACTTTTAAAAACTAAATTACAAAGCACTATTCTATATTCTGGCAATAAAATTTTCAATTTGGAAGTAAAATATCTTTTGACTTCTTGAGTAAGTAGCCTCCGATATGATAAATCTGAGGTACTTATACTAAAAGTCATACCAGTAGTTACCAAATTATTAGGAAAAGAATACTTTTCGTTAAATTTGAGGAGGCTTTTTACTTCAGTTTCATTGAGAAATTCAATGACTGCATATCCATTCTTTTCAAGTTCTTGATGAATTTTACGCATTTGAGAATAATTCCGCTAAATTCATAGTGTCAATGTCTTGGAATTAACAACGTTATTTACGTACATAGTACTTATATTATTAAATACCTATTGCTGATTGAACTCAGAGAAAGTATACTACTTCAGAAGCATAAATTTTTAACAGACATGGGAAATGCTTGACAGTATACACTTTCCACTCTTTACCACTTCTGTTTCCAGAGTATTTTTTACATTTATTAATTTTTGGTAAGGGTAGCTAAAAGTATCACCTCTCTTAGAGACATGGATTGAAGAATTTAGGAAAAATGTCAAAAAAAGTACACATGATTATGAAGAAAAGCTAAAAAATCGAAAAGTGGCTTGAAATTTGTGGATAATTCGATTGCCAGTAACCGGGGAGAGCATTCCAGATGTGTGAAAGCATAAATCGTGAGAAATCAGATCCCCGACTTAGTATGCTGCTGGCGAATCAGGGGTAAGATCCTTGGGAGCATCTCAATGAGTGTAAAAACACACCTACCCTGGCGAATAGAATTCGCGGCTATACAGACAAAACCCACCTCCGTGGGCTTCAAATTCCTAAAGTCCGCGCAGGCGGACGAGAGTTTGTGTAGCCGCGATTTCTAATCGCCTGGTATATTTGCAAAGGTGAGATGCTCCCAGATCCTTCCTTATCCCAAAATCCTGCCGTCATCCTACAAGGGTGTGGGCGATATGTTGCTCTGTGCGATCGCTTCTAATTATCAACGAAATTATCACGAAATTATTTTTAATGCCATCTCTTTCTGCAACTGTGATTATCTGTACTGTAGACAGGTGTAACTTTCTCTCAAGAGTGATGAGTGCCGTTTCGCTTTGGCGATGTTCTTTTCAAGAGCTAATTTTAGTCGTTGGCCCGGCACAAGATGATACCAAGTTAGTTTTATTAGAATATAAGGATATTATTAATCAGGTTATTTTGACTGAGCAAAGAAATGTGAGTGTGGCTAGAAACTTAGGTTTAAAAGCTGCAACAAAAAACATTATTTTTTATCTTGATGATGATGTTATTCCTCCCGACAATTGGATAGATTTACATTTACAAATTTACCAAGAACAGGGAGCAAGCTGTGGTTGTGTGGGTGGAGCAGTTATAGATAAAACTCAACCAAATGGTGCATTGCAATTTGCTAGAGGCGTTAATAGTCGTTTGAGCGAATCTCGACCTGTTCTTTGTGCGACACAGACAACTAGATATATCTCCAACCCTCAATGGTTTTGTGGTGTAATGGGAGCCAATGCTTCATATAAACGAGAAGCTTTAGTGAAAATTGGCTATTTTGATGAGTTTTTTGAATATTTTTTAGAAGAAACTGATGTCTGTTTGCGTTTGTTGGAAGCTGGTTACACGGTTGATCATACAGATGTGGTTGTAGAACACTATGTGCAACCTAGTCATAATCGCCGCGATCGCCGACATCTCACCTGTTGGTATTCTTTAGCTAAAAATACTACTTACTTTGCTTTAAAACACGGTTGTCAAAAACTACCTTTGCCAATGTTTTTAATGCGTCTCATTTTACTTCTGATCTACCGTTGTTTGTTAAGAATTTTACGCCTTAAGTTTACTCACAATCTGCCTTTTTCTTTGTTATTTCAATATATTCAAGATTCTATTGTAGGTGTTCGTCACGGTTGGGAGGCTGGAATGAAATTGCATAATCCTCAAGACTGGAAAAATGAGAAAATGAGAGTAAAATTAGGATGATGCTGTGCCAAAAAGAAGCAAAGTGACTGAGCGACTGAGAAGAAACGAGCTATTGTCGGCGAGTCATAGCCATTAAAGCACATTTTCAATCCCACACCCGACGCAAATTCAGCACAAAACCCGGTAACACTGTTTCACCCGACAACTCAGCCGGATTTTCCAACACTTCCACTGCTAATTCTGGTCGATAAACTTCCACCCGTCGCTGCTGCGGATCGATTAACCAGCCTAGGAGAGCGCCATTGTCGATATACTCCCTCATCTTCGCTTGCAGGGACTTGAGGCTATCTGAGCTAGAGCGTAACACCACGACAAAATCAGGACAGATATTAGCAAAGGTTCCTTTTTGCTCTGGAGTAAGTGCTTCCCAACGTTTTTGGCTGACCCAAGAGGCATCGGGAGAACGAGTCGCACCATTGGGTAAAATGAAGCCTGTGGAGGAGTCAAAGGCTTTACCCGGTTCGCCCGAATTACGCCACCACAAATACAACTCTCCAGAAATACTCCAATTGCGTTCTCCAGTTTCCCAGCCCGTTGGTGGGTTCACAATTAACTCTCCTTGTGCCGTTCTTTCCAGTCTCAAGTCTGGGTTGGCTGCTGCTAAGGCTGCAAACTGTTCCTGGGTGACGTACAACCCAATTGTAGACGGCAACTCAATCAATAGGGTTTCGGTTTCTGGGTTGGTGGGAGTCTGTACCATCTTGACCTCTTACACAATAGGGATTAGGTGAAAGATGCCTGCCCTATTAACTAAACATTCTACAGGCAGAGAAGCGATCGCTTGTAGATTAGACATCTCCAGAAAAGAAAAAGACCCCACTTCCATTCCTCTCCCCGTTGGCGTCAGCCTGTCGTCAGACTTGGGTCGAGAGGCTTTAAAACCCCCCAACGCTAGTAGGGAAGGGGGGAAGGGGGGTTAGGTCTGCGTATAATTAATTGTGTGGTATCTAAATCTTTTCTGGAGATGTCTATTGAGCAATTAACGTCTCTAGTTGATTTGTTGTTTTTGGTTACGTTCAAAAAATTCTCGGTTGAAGCTGTAAGGCACGGCGGTAAGAGGTACTTGCATCATTAAGCTGACCTCGTTCTGCTAAGATATCGCCTAAGTGTTTGTGCGACCAAGAGTAATCTGGATTCAGTTCAATGGCACGTTGGTAAGAAGCGATCGCATCTTCCCATTTCTGCTCTTTTTCTAAAGCCTTGGCTAATTCCAAGTGTATTTCAAAGTTGTCTGGGTGAAATTGAAGTGCAGTTTGATAAGTGGCGATCGCATCATCAAAGCGATTTTGTCGAACTAAAGCATTGCCCAACTGTAGATGGATTTGTGCATCATCTGGCTTAATTGTCAATGCCTGATGGTAAAGTTGGATCTCATCGGGGTTAGAAGCGATGCGAGAGCGATAATAGCTCATTATTCCCTCGCTTCCCTGAGTTTGTTGGAGATAAGACAAGAGTAGTGCTAATTCAGTTTGCGAGGTCTGTAATTCAGATTGAGATTGTGCCAATTCAGTTTGTGCGGTGTACAGTTGAGACTGAGATTGTTTGAATTCTTCTTGAACTTGTTGCAGTTCTGCTCTACTTTGTTGCCAATTCCCCACTCTGTCTAGCAAGCGATATCTGCTCAAAGATTCTATACAAAAGGCAGTTGTTAATTCCGCCGAGCCAAATGTCTTTTTATCTGTTTTACCACCATACATAGGAATTCTCTGCCAAGAACCATCAGATTGTTGAGTTTTGAGTAAAAAATCAATGGCTTTATCTAAGCTGAGGGTTTGACAATTGAAATTCAGCAACGTACATACAGCTAAAGCTGTCAGTAACTCATCACCAAATGATCCGTCAGCTTTCTGTAAACTGAAAATTTTATTAGTGACTGGAGCTATTATTCCTCGAAGTGAATTTACACCATTAAAATATGCTCTTGAAAGCATATAGTAGAAACTTAACTTGTGATTATAGAATGATGTGTTATCGTCTTCGGTTCCTTGAAGAACAACGCTAGTTAAATACTCAACTACCTTTTGGGTCTGTATATTTTCTCCTAGATATAACAAAACATTAGCGTTGACTACACAGCAAATATCATCTTTGTTAGTCAGTTGCCAGAATTCATCTAGGCAAGAAAATCGTTTTCCTAACGTCACTAAATTTAGAATAATTCCTCTGACAGTTCTAGGAAGTAGCCAAGTGTAAAATAATCCCTGTCGGTTTCTGTTGCCAAGAATGATTGCAGTATTCGGCTGAATTGGTATACCATTCATCCTCAAAACATAAGACGCGCAGCAAATATCATCCAAGTCAGGAGGCGCAACATAATGCTTTTGATTTTTTGATGACCAATACCTCCACAATCCACCTGATTCCATTTCTTTTGATAGAAAGCTTAATCCTCTTGCGATCAGTTGTTGCACTTTACTTTCATAGCTTAGAAAACTTAGAGAATAAATTACAAGTGAGGTTACAAAGGGGGAACTATCAAAAACTAATTTTTCTGTTGCTTCTTGCTTCAAGCCAAGAGTTCCACAAATCGCCTTTAAATTTTCATTTGGTAAGGTGGTCTGAAACTCTCCATCTTCTAATTGGACTTGAGTTAAGAAATTTATAGCTTTAGTGATGCTATCTTGAAACTTATCAGCAGGTAATGTAGTAGGAATTTCAAGCATCTCTTGCCGTTGTTGCTGAATAGTTTCTTGTCTATTAAGATCGTTCCGCAGCAACTTGACTAACTTTGCAATGAGCTTTGAACATGAAATAAAAGGGAGATTAAATTCAGTCGCTCTTTGGGCGATCGCTGGATAAAATAGGGCTATATGTAACCCCAGTAAACTCAAAAATGACACTTCTCGGACAGATAACAGAATTGTCAAAGCCAAAGGCAACCACACTTCGTAAAAATCATGGGGTAGTATGTAGGCTTTTTTAACCGGAGCAGTGTCAAATACACCTGATGTCAATTTAATATTGATTATCCTTAACAGAATATAAGGGATGAAGAACACTAGCACTAAAGGAGCGAAGTGAGAAGTAACCCACATTAGTAGACATAGCAAGAAAATTTCCGATGGAAAGACAATATAACTTATGCCAAATCGAGCCGAGTCTACGCCGATGCTTGTTACCAAAGTCTTCACGCCCGAATTTAAATCATTTTCCCAATCCCAAATTTGATGTAAAACAATACCTCTAATTCCTGTAAGAAATGCCCAAGCTGTGGCGACAGTAGCGAAAGTAGCGCTCTCCGGTTGGGGTATGCTGGCTAAATCAGAGAATACTGTAGCAACAAGCAGGGTTGGTACAGCGTGTACCTGTGCTGCATCAGTAATTACCCCCCAAATACCTCTTTCTTTTAGTCTGAGGGGAGGAGCAGAATAAATAGTTAGCAGTGTGTAGATAGTGGCAAGTAAAAATGTTGATTTGGCATTAATACCAATAAAAAACCAAGGAATTAAACCTACAACTGCCAAACTTGCACTCCAGAAAATGCGCTGTAAATTTGAGAGGGGAGCCATTCTATTGTGCTTACCCGCTTGCAAATCCACCTCAATATCAAAAATATCATTGATAACATGACCGTAGGCAGCTACAAAAAACATGGAAGCTATTAGAGATAGCAGCGTAATGATAGATTGTAGAGTTGGCGTAGCTTGTAAAAGTATTTCGGCATAGGCAATAGCCAGTAGCGGCGGAATTTTATAAAACCACCAATCATTACCTCGAAGCAAGTTGAAAAATGATAAAAACTTTTCCCTGATTCCAGTGTCTTTATCTACTTTTCGTTCTGGAGTATTCATAAACTCCACAAATTGTTCTGGTGTTATTGGCGCAACTTGATAATCAAAGACACCTAGACTTACTGCATTTTCTGGTTTTTCCCCTTGAATGTAACTATCGTAAAACATATCATCTACTTCAAAAACTTCTAGTTTATTAGAGTTTTGAGAATCTCGAGAATAAAACAGCACTGGACTCTTTTTATGGGTTATAACGCAGATAAGTGCTACTCTTTCAGCATTAGTTGAGTTAGGACAAGAACCATGAAAGAGGCGATTATCATATACCAAAGCCTGTCCGGCTTTCATCGGAACATTGGTAAGATAATTCTGTTTCATTATAGACAGAACTTCCTGACTATATGGAAAACCATTAGAAGACCTTGGCGTTGAATTTAGCAAGTGACTTTTTTGAACAACATTAAAGCAGCCATTTTGCTCATTAACGTCAATGAGAGGACACCAAACTCCAAAAGTTTTTAAATTTATCTCATCTGCGAAAGATCGGTCTTGATGCAGAGTTACTCCGCTGGAAAGCTTGTTAGTTTTTTTATTAATAAAAGTGCAAATAGCTACTTTATGATTAGGAAATAAAATTTCTAATTTGGGAATAAAAACTTTTTTTGCTTGTTGGATGACTTGTTGCCGATAGGCTAGGTCTGAGCTACATATAGTCGAAGATACAACAGGCTCTATTATATCATTGGGGATTGAGTTTTCTCTATAAAATCTAATAAGACTTTGTACTTCATCTTCCTCAAGAAAATCAATAACTGTATATCCTTTATCTTCAAGTTCCAGATCGATACTAAACTGTTCTCCGTTGCTCTCTATTGTTTTATCTTCACATTCTGCTCGATCTAAGCAGGTACTTAATTTTTCGGCTAAAACACGAACATTAGGCTCTTTAGTCATCGATAAGTGATCTCTCGGAACCTCATAAACTTCAACCCCATTAATAACCCAACGATTCCAAGCATTAGGTTGCAATAGCTCGGAAATGAAAGAATCTTTACTCCTCTCCTGAGCAGCAAAGTAAACAACTCGTCCTGAGTATATCTGTGGTATGTAATTGGCTGGAATCTGGAGGTTATACTCAAAAACTTTGGGGTTGAAGTCAATTTCAATCGGGCTAGGATCGGAGTCGTCATTTATCAACTTTCCTCTCCACCTCATTTGTTCGCGGGCTATTGCATTCGGATACTCAACTTTCTCTGCTTCTGTCAGCAATGGTTTTGGACTATCCACCATAACCACTAATAAGACTTTCTGACCGCGTTTTTTTAGCTGTTGAGCCATTTCAAGAGCAATATTTCCTCCCGTACAACGACCGCCTAAAAGATAAGGGCCTTCAGGCTGAACGGTCTGTATTTCTTGAATGTAATAAGCCGCCATCTGTTCTACACAAGTATGGGGAATTCCCTGTCCATCTAGTCCTACTGCTCGTATTCCATAAAAAGGACGATCAGGATCAATATATTTTCCCAACAGGAAATCTATCGTGTGACCATCTGCACCAAGGTTGTTCAGAGGAGCTTTCAGCATTAAAGTTATTATCTGGTTTCATTAATTGTAATTCCGATAAAACCAAGTTAACTTCCTGACTAGACAACATTGGCATTGTTGAATAGCCCTTAGTTTCAAATTCTCGTTGGTTTTCGGCTTTAAGAAATACATTACGCATAGCGATACTGGTTTTAAATTAAATGGTGGCTAAGTTTTAAATGGACAAGCAATTCAGTATTTTAGCTTAAACCTCGGTATTCTGGCTTACTAACCTAATAGATGTTTTCAAAAGGCTCGTTTTGACCATCGCTGCACGAAATTTTCAGCTTTCTTTAGTTGGTTTATACCGCAAGTTTATACCAATTGCAAGGCGGCTTAAAAGAATTTAAAACAACAGACATTAAGGAGTGTAAACATGGCAGACGACAACATCTTAGATGTGGCGATTGTAGGCGGCGGAATATCAGGAGTATATTAAGAAGTAAAAAGTAAAAAGATAATCCCCATACTTGGGTTTTAAGCAATACCATAGTTGGTGTAAGGACGCTTGTAGGGAGGATGCAGCCCCAAAATAATATCTTCTTTGGGAATACCCATTGCCAATAGTTCTTCACCAACATCGATATCAGTGGTATTTTGCTGAAGCCAAATTTTGCCGTCTTTAATATCGAAGTGTAGGACGGTGTAATAGATTCGCTTTAAGCCTTTCCAACCGACACGCATCAGTTGGTAGCGATCGCGTACTGGGTCAAAAAATAGTGCGCTTTCTATATCTTCTTCATGGGATTTATATTGGCTATGCTTTTCCAAAAGGGTTTGGATGCAGAAGCGATAATGCTCTAGTTTATCCATTGCACGATCTCCTCATTTATTGGTTCGTAAACAATTAGTTTGAGTTGATATCTCTGTTTTACCACTTGAGCAAATTGGCTTTGAAAGAAAGTATCATAGGTTTCTAGCGGTATTGCAAGATAAAGTCGGCGATCGGGTTCTTTTGCTTCCAGCATAATCCGGTAGTTAAGAAATTGCCCTAAAGCTGTATGAAAGTCGCTAATTGCTGAAGTCCCAATAAAGCTTTTAATCTCAACGGCGATTTTTTCTTCACCCCGTTTGGCTGCGATTAAGCGTTCAGCCGCTAGATCAATTTTGACTTTGACTTCTTCCCATTCCAATTCTAAGGGATCGTCGGTGATCATCCATTGGTCTTTCTCTAGACCTCGTTTTACAGCTTCATGGAATAGATCTTTTGCAGACATAATTTAGTGCGATACCTTTCCTTTGGAACGCTACGCGAACGGTAAGCTTCTCTTCTCCCAAGGGGAGACGCGTTAGCGTTCGAGACGCTGCGCGAACGCTAACGCGCAGCGTATTTCCTCTCCTTATGCTACCTGATGTAACTCTTCTACTTCGGCTAACGGTTTCAGTGCATCAAAATATCCCTGTTTCCACAATTGTGCGATCGCATTTTCCATTGCACTTCTAGTTAACTCTGGTATGACAATCAACCCTGGTGGAGCCAAAAAAGGAGAACCCAATTCTACCTCCGCTTCTAAATCTTGCTGCAAGCGCATGGGATCGATAAAATAAACAGAATAGGTTTTGCCATCCGATAAGCTGACGATGCCATCGCTTCTACATCCTTTCATTGGCGTTTCTAGCTCATCTCTTTCATCCCATCCGTATTTAAACGTTAGTTTGGGTGTAGTTTCCATATCTCTATTCCTCTAGAACAGCTTGTATTTTTCTTAACTCTTCTTGGTATAGTTCGTAGGTGAGCAAATTAGCCTCTCTAGGCACAACCTCGTGATGAGAGCGATCGCGTCCTCTTTGAATAATTTTTAAGGTATTCAGCAAGCACTAAAACGATTGGGGAAATAACTATGCAGATTCGCCATCGCTCTCTTCCTGTTGGTAGTTCTACTCTGAGTACATTAATTACGGAGCTAGGCGCAGAGTGCGAAAATGTCACTGCCTTAATATATCAGCTTCAGTCACCTCATCTGAGTGCTAGACAACAAGCTGAAATTCTGGCAGATTTGCTGGCTGCGACAATTCATTTAAATGTTCACTGTGGAGAGGAGTTGCAGACACTCATTGCCCAAGAGATGGAAACATTGCCAGATGATGATGAACAGGAGCTTGACTAGATAGGCAAAATGTTGTGTAAACTTGTTCATTGCTTTAGTTCGCGTATTTACGGATTACGCAAGTACAAAACTAAGGTCAAAAAGATTGTCGAAGGTATTGACCGAATGGCACTAAGAAAAGGGAAAATCGTTGAGGCAGCAGGGGTACTCTTGTGCGGAGGGGCAGGGGAGAAAGAAGAAGGAAGAAGCATACGGACAGAAACAAGAGGCATACGGAAAGAAGCAAGAGAAATTCTCCTCTGCCCCTCTGCACCCCTGCTCCTCTGCAATCCTTACGCCGCCTACCCTTCAGCTTAACTTAGTGCCATTCGGTATTGACCCATGTTCAGAATAGCTCTATATTTCATCAGGTCAACAAGTTTGAAGGAGTTTAGCGATTTTTGCCATAAAAAGACTTAAAGACCGAAAACATCAGGGAACCATGAGCGAGGTAACTCTAAATTGATGTAATATCAGTTAGCAACTTTAAATCTTAATACTTTATAGGTATTTATAACTATGTTCTCGTTCAAAGAACAAGTTGAAATTAAAGAAAAGTTAATTGAATTTGCTCAAAAATCATTAATAGAGGATATTACTAAGTTAGACCTACAAGAAGAATTTAATTTAGAGGGATGGCGCAAATGTGCCGCATGGGGAATTATGGGTATGCCAATTCCTCAAGAATATGGGGGAAAAGAATTAGATAGTCTGACAACTATTTATGCTTTAGAAGGTCTGGGTTACGGTTGTAAGGATAACGGCTTGTTGTTCTCGATTGCGGCTCATATATGGGCTTGCGAATTTCCTATATTGACCTTTGGCACCCAAGAGCAAAAACTTAAATATCTTCCTAGCCTTGTAAAAGGCGAAATAATTGGTGGTCATGCAGTAACCGAAACAGAAGCTGGTTCTGATGTATATAATCTCAAAACTACTGCCACAATAAAGGGCGACAAGTATGTTTTAAATGGCAGTAAGATTTTTGTGACTAACGGTACGATCGCCAATCTCATTTTAGTCTTTGCTAACATAGAACCTGCTTTAGGAAAAAGAGGTATTACTTGTTTTTTAGTAGAGAAAGATTTTCCAGGTTTTATCGTTAAAAAAAAGATGTCAAAAATGGGATTAAGAACAGCACAAATGGCTGAGTTACTGTTAGATAATTGTGAAATTCCTATGAGTAATCGTCTGGGAAAGGAAGGTGCAGGGATGGCTATATTCAGTCACAGTATGGAATGGGAACGCGGCTTCATCCTTGCCAGCGCTATTGGCAGTATGGAAAGATTGTTAGACCAATGCGTTCAATATGCTAAACAACGACAACAATTTCAGCAGCCAATAGGGAAATTTCAACAGATTTCTAGCAAGCTAGTTGACATGAAGCTCCGTCTGGAAACAGCTAGAGGACTGCTATATAAATTTGGATGGCTAAAACAAATGGGTAAATCTGCTTTTATGGAAGCAGCTATGACAAAACTTTATATCAGCGAGTCTTGGGTGCAGTCTTGTTTAGATGCTCTTCAAATTCATGGGGGATATGGTTATTTAACAGAACTCGAACTAGAACGAGAGTTACGAGATGCTTTAGGGAGCAGAGTTTATTCGGGAACATCGGAAATTCAGCGCCAAATTATTGCTCAATTTATGGGTTTATAAGTAAAAATACTGTGTCACATCTCCGACAGCAGCTTTTAGAAATCAGTGCCGAAAAATACCCAGATAAAGCAGCGGTTATCTATAAAAACAGCGCCATAACATACCAGGATCTAGACGCAGTTTCGAGCCAGTTAGCCTGGGTTCTCAAGCGTTCTGGTGTTGAAAAAGGCGATCGCATCGGTATCTATCTCAACAAATCGATTGAAGCGGTAGCGGCAATTTTCGGCATTCTCAAAGCCGGTGCTGTATACGTTCCTCTTGATCCATCTGCTCCCGTTCGGCGCGTTGCATCTATTATTCAGGATTGCCAGATCGAGGTGTTGATATCTACTGCTAAAAAAATTCTCAGTTTAGAGCAGGTATTACCAAAATTCACTCTAATTCGACAAGCAATTATTGTCGGTGAAGATACCTTCCAGATTTCAGGAACAATCGAAACACTTATCAGTTGGCAGGATGTATTGCAAGCACCTTTATCTTCTTTACCTGTCAACGAAGTAAGTGAAATTGATATAGCGTATATTTTATACACTTCCGGCTCAACTGGTACTCCAAAAGGAGTAACGATTAGTCATGGGGCAGCGTTGAACTTTGTTAATTGGTCTAGTGAATGTTTTCAGGTGCGTGATAGCGATCGCGTTTCTAATCACGCTCCTCTGCACTTTGATTTATCAGTTTTCGATATTTTTACCACACTCAAAGCTGGCGGTACTGTCATTATCGTTCCTGAAAAATTAACAGTTTTTCCGCTTGACTTAGCGAGATTTCTTGCCCAACAACAAATCACGATTTGGTACTCAGTTCCTTCTGCTCTTATCCAGTTGGTTTTGCATGGAAATTTACCAAGATGTGACTTCTCTAATTTACGAGCTATTTTATTTGCAGGTGAGGTTTTTCCGGTTAAATATTTGCGACAACTGATGGAATGCATACCACAGGCAACATATTATAACCTTTACGGCCCTACAGAAACGAACGTTTGTACTTATTATCCAGTTGAGAAGATTCCGGATGAATCTAGCACAGCCTTACCTATTGGTAAAGCCTGTGCAGGGAATGAAGTGTTTGCTGTTAATGACAGGGGAGAAATAGCAACAATTGGGGAAGTGGGAGAACTTTACGTGCGTGGGCGATCGCTAATGCATGGTTACTGGGGGCGGTTAGATTTGACTAAGGAGGTTTTTTTATTCCGTTCGTGCGATATGCCTTCTCAGTCAGCAACAGCAGATCAAAAGGAGAACTTTGTTTACAGAACTGGCGATTTAGTCAGGCAAGAACCAGATGGAGATTACATTTTTTTAGGCCGTCGCGATCGCACAATTAAAAGTCGTGGTTATCGCATCGATTTAGGGGAAATAGAGACGACATTATACAAGCATCCACAAGTAGCAGAGGTAGCAGTCGTAGCTATTCCTGATGAGCAAATTGGTCATATCATCAAAGCTATTGTGGTTCCCTATGATATTGTACAAAAGCAGGATTTAGCGAGTTTCTGCTCAAACTATTTACCTAAGTATATGGTTCCTGCTGTTATAGAGTTTCGGGCATCTTTGCCAAAAACGTCCACTGGAAAAGTCAATCTTCAATTACTTTAAAAGTTAAGGATATGCCAACACAACAATATACAGAAAAAGAGGTAGAAGCAATCCTCAAACGCCAGATATCTAAAGAATTTATGTACAATAAGCCAGAAGTAGTTTTAGATAATCAGTCACTTTTGATTGATGAAGAAATTATTGATTCTTTAGGAATATTTGTATTGATTAGTTTTATGGAAGAACAGTTTAATATCAAGATAAATCCAGATGAAGTGATGTTGGATAATTTTGAGACTATCGATACTGTTAAGTCGTTAGTGATGTCAAAACTGGGGAGTCTCGAAACATGAATATACCTCAATGCTGTGATGTAGTAGTAATTGGTGGTGGACCGGCTGGGAGCATGGCTGCCACGTTTCTAAGCCAAAAAGGATACGATGTAGTTTTGTTAGAACGGTGCAAGTACCCTCGCCAACATATAGGAGAAAATACTATTCCTCAATTTTGGAAGTATGCTGACTTAGCTCGAGTAAGCGACAAAATAGCTGCTGAAGGATTTATTCAGAAAGCAGGGGGTACAACCTTTTGGAATGGCTTAATTCGGCAAATTGACTTTAAGGATTTTGGTTACTCACGCCAAGCATTGCACGTTGAGAGAGACAGATTTGATTTAATATTACTGGAAAATGCCAAAAATAAGGGAGTACAAGTTTTTGAAGAAGTGTCGATTTTGTCAGTTGATTTGCAAGATGGACAACAAGAACAAAGCCTCACCTACCGTCTGCTCAAAGACAAAACTTTAGGTAAGATAACCTGTCGGTTTATTATTGATGCAAGCGGACAAAATGCTGTTATAGCGAAACAATTGGGCATCCGCACTATTGACGCAGATTTTCGGTTTATGAGTTTGTGGGGATACTTTAAGAACTCGAAGTATATTGGTCTTGATGGCAAAGCTCATTCGGTGGAAAATTTGCGAACAATTTTGCCAACTACATTTATTTGTTCTTTTGCTGAGACGGGAAATTGGGGATGGTCTTGGCATATTCCTCTGAGAGAAAGTACCAGTGTAGGTTTAGTTCTTCCTCTGGAATTTATGAAAAACGTTCAATTGAACGGTGGTTCTTGGGAGTCTTATTTTAGGCAAAAGTGTTATGAAATACCGATTCTAGAAGACCTGTTAGCAAATGCCCAATTCTGCGAAGGCAGTTTTGCTAAAATTCAGGATTATTCCTATCGCTCCACTCAGTTAGCGGGTCCGGGATTTTTCCTGATTGGTGATGCTGCTGGATTTATAGATCCGATTTTCTCGATCGGCATTGTTTTAGGAATGTATTCTGCTTACACTGCGACTTGGGCGATTGACCGCAGTTTCAAAAATCCTAGTTCTTTGGTTCATAATCAAGCACTGTTTAGCAGCCAGCTTCAAGGAAGGTTAGAAGTGGCTCGTTCTTTAGCACTTCCCCACTATCAGTCAAGCGATCGCGCCTGCGATCTGGCAAAAACCACGATTCAAATGGAAAGGGCTTTAGAACAAGAATTGATGGCAACCTGGTCTACAATGACGACCAGACCTGAGAACTTTCAGGCGATTGCCTCCAAGCTGAACGGAAGAGAAATTAATTCTAATAAATTCAGGGTTATTGAAGAAATGATCTGAGAAATATTAGATTAACAAGCTAATTCCTGAATTGATATTTGTATGAATGTTCAACAGCATCATTTAGAAGAATACAAAGAGAGAAAAAGATGGTGGGAAACCAACTGGTCAAATGTAGAATTTTCACCTACTTGGAGAATTAGTAAAATTCCCCCAGAAGTTCAAGACGCAGTTGATAGCGGCTGGTTTTCACCGAGAGCATCAGTACTAGATATTGGTTGTGGTACGGGTGAAATAGCGGCTTGGCTTGCCCAACAGGGCTTTAAAGTCTTAGGGATTGATTATTCCGAAGCTGCTATAGAAAAGGCAAAGTTGGCACATGGTGAAATTCAGGGCAAGCTAGACTTCAAAATAGTTGATATTTGTCGCCAACATTTGACTTCACCTCGATTTAATTGCCTAATTGACCGGGGCTGTTTTCACAATATTTCTCAAGCCGTTTCCTCAGACTATGTGAAAACAGTTGCTTCCTGGTGCATCCCCAACGCAAAGTTTCTACTCCTATACGCTACGACTAGAGGTTCTAGACTAGAATTCGAGGAAGAGGAAAGGTTCCGGAAGGAAGCGATCGCCTACATAAAAGCTACCTTTACACCATTCTTTGAGATTACTGAAATAAAAACAACTGTTATCGAGCGAAGATCCCCTGACCAACTAGTACCAGCATTGGCAGTTTGGATGATCCGAAAGGAAGACCAGCAGGAAAGTATAAAAACATCGAGGCAACAGATCGAGATGGACGGTAAACCAACTATTCGTATTTTGGTCAAGGGCGATCGCGATGTTATGGATTCTCTACTTCCAACAACAAAAGGAGGCAGAAAGCTAGAAAAAGGTTTACAAGATTTAATCAATGAAAAGTATAATTGCGCTTTTCAAATTGAAATTATCTACGAATCCGGTGGACGTTCCGACCTTTGGTTGCAACAGTTGGGGGAAATTCCCTTCCCAAATGAATTGCACACTTCCGAACAATTAGATAGCTTCCCACCTAAGAAGCAGCTAGAAACTTTGTTAACGGGACAATCTCCTAGTTTTTTGCTAGCAGCAGATATCGATATTATCGTCTTTTCTACCCAGGCGGAAATTACCAAAGACCTGTGGAAACATCACGAAACGGGATATCTGATTGATATTCCTGAAGATTGGGAACAACGTTGGTCTGAAACTGAAAAACTGGAGTTTCAACAGTATTTTTCTCCCACTGCTTTTCTGTCTGCGGAGCAATCTCAAGCTAATTTTAGTCAGATCGTTCAACTACTGAAAGAAACAACAGGTGCGTATATTATCTGTTATAACTGTTGCGACTTCGATCCGAGCGATCGCACTACTAATTATCATAAAATTGGTGAAACCTTGCGCCTGAGAATTCAAAAGCTAAATTTGGCTTTGCTCAAGCTCTCCATGCAAGAAGGAATTTCCATTATTGATGTTGAATTGCTGTTAGCAGAATTGGGTGCAGCGCAGCACGTTACCAAAGCATTAGATTATTCACTTGAAGCTTATCAGGTTATTTGCCAAGAATTTTTACGAGTTATAACAGACGTAGGTTTTTTTGAGAATCGCCCCTTACTTAAGCAAATCGGACGCAGGAGAGATTAAAATGTTGTTTAAATTGCTCATGCCCTATATCAACAAAGGCACTGAAGGAGGAATTTTTATTCAGTGGTACAAGGAAGTAGGAGATAAAATCGACTATGGAGATGATATCTTTGAAGTCAAAGTAGAAGAAGAGAAAAATAATCTTGTTTTCGAGACACCTGAAAGTGTGCTTGCAAGCTTGGCAGAACCGGAAAAGACATCAGATAAAATTCACAAACTGGATATGCTCGTCCGTGTGTGTTCTGCTGATACGGGTTTTTTACGGTGCATTTATGCACAAGAGTTTGTTTATCAGGAAATAGGACTATTATTAGCCATAATAACTACTGATATGAATGAAGAAATTAATGAATCTAAATTGGAAGAAGCTAGTACATTTCGAGTTGTAGCTAATATAATATCATATCCTGGTATTTATGTATAATTCCTTTTATCGAACAGAATTCAGGAGTCAGTCGTCAGAATTCAGCAATGTTTTCTGTACGATTGGCGGATAGCGCAGCGCTATCAGTGGCGGGTTTGAATCCCCCATTGATTGATTCTGAATTCTGTATTCTTCTTCAATTGTGTTTAATTATATCTGCTAGTAACTAATTATAAAATTTATTATGGAAACAAACATTGAGAGAAATGCGACTGGAGAATATATGGATTCTAACCATATTATTTTTTGGTCGGATTCACAACGAGAAAATAAAATTGGTATCTATATAATGGGGGGTTGTGATCTTCCATCGGCGTTTTCCTGTGTTCCTTTAATTAAACCTATATTGAAGGGAACTTGCTGCATTCTCAAAGAAGGGCAGATTGAGAAATCTAGATCGGATATTCTGCTACAAAGTCTAAAAAATCATCCTCAAGATTTATTAGCCCCTGTCTTGGAGAAATTTTATCTTCCCGGTAATTTTTTTGAAAATCAACTATTCAAGTCAAATTTTTTGGCTTCTAATAGTAATGGATTTGAAGAGTTTCCTAAACAAGTAGTGATTTTATCAATTGCTGCTGACGTGGCGAGAGTGGTTTATCAACATCGGGAACATGGCTTTCTAATCGATCCGAGCGGTTGGTGGAACAATCAACGTATAGATTTGATGTTAAGAGATTTATCTTCTGCCAATTGGTTTCGGAAGCATTTTGTCAGTTTAGGGCGAATGACGGTAGAAGCTTTTATTGAAAGTTTTACTGAGTTAATCAGTCAGATTCAGGGAGTTACTAATGCTCATATTTTAGTGTTTAATACTTTAACTATTGAACCTGGGAATATCAACCATAACTATCAGTTTGTTAAGCGTCCTGAAACCTTGCGAAGGCGAGAATTTAACTTTGCTTTGGTCGAACTATCGAGAAAATTAAACTTTTGGATCGTTGATATAGATAAAGTTTTAAAGCAAACCAGAACTAAAAATATGGTCGATTTTGCCCATTTTCCTGTAGAGCTTTATCAACCAATCGGTCAAGAAGTTTATAGAATTCTAGAGGAATTAGATATTTTCAAGGTTCCTACTCAGCCTGCAAGTGACTCATCTCGACATAAGAAATTGCCACCCCAAAAGCACCAGACTCAGACCTTGTTGGAAAGCCTCCAAGCACAACTTGACCAGAAAAACCAAGAATTAGAAGCACAACAACTTGAAACCCTGCAAGCAAAAGCAGATATAGGGCAGTATCGGGAAAGTCTGCAACAAGTTCAGATACAAACTCAGATACAAATTGAGCAGTTGCAAACTCAGCTACAGCAATCTCAATCTCAGCTACATACCTCTCAAACTGAATTGGTACAACTAAAGTCATATCTCCAACAAACTCAGGGAGTAGAGGGAGTAATGAGCTATTATCGCTCTCGCATCGCTTCTAACCCCGATAATATCCAACTTTACCATCAGGCATTGACAATTAAGCAAGATGATGCACAAATCCATTTGCAGTTAGGCAATGCTTTAGTTCGACAAAATCGCTTTTGTGATGCGATCGCCACTTATCAAACCGCACTTCAATTCCACCCAGACAACTTTGAAATACACTTGGAGCTAGGAAAGACTTTAGAAAAAGATCAGAAATGGGATGAAGCGATCGCTTCTTATCGACATGTGATCGAACTAAATCCAGATTACGCTTGGTCGCACAAATACTTAGGAGATATACTAGCAGAACGCGGTCAAATTAACGAAGCAAGTGTCTGTTACCGTAGGTTTTGCAACTGCAAGCGAGGATTTTTGAATTGACATGAGTTAAGAAGGAAGGTTATTTATGTTACCAGAAAAGCAAACAAAAAATTTAATCGCGCACTATCAAAAGGCTCTACTGATCAAGCCTGACAATCCTACAACTTTCTACAAAATTGGCAAACAATATCAGTATGTAGTTGAATTTAACCGAGCTTTTGATTATTACTTAAAAGCAATTCAATCTAATCCCACTTGTCATTTATATTACTATGATTTAAGTATCGTTCTATTTTGTTCAAATATATTTAACCAATCAATCAAGCCTGATTATCTGCAACTCGGAATTGATTTGCTCAAGCAAACTATTAAAAATCAGCCAATTTTTTTATTCGCTCAATATTTATTGGGTATTTTACTGATTCAACAAGGAAAAGTAAAAGAAGCAATTGCTTGTTACAAAACTTTGAGTTATCAACAGATATTGGCATCTCATCCAGAACTTGCTAAACAGCATTGGAATTCTCAAAAATCACGAAAGCCAGATTTTATCATTTGTGGTTTACCCAGGTGTGGAACAACTTCGATTTACGGTTATTTAACTTCTCATCCTCAAGTTCTTACTGCTGTTGAAAAAGAAATTAATTTTTTTTCTCACTTTTTTGATCGAGGACTGGATTATTACTATGCCCATTTTCCGGCAATTCAAGATAATAATTACTTAACTGGCGAAGCAACTCCCTCATATTTATGTCGGGCAAATCCTCAACAAATCTTTCAATTATTTCCCAATATTAAGTTAATTTTTTTACTCAGAAATCCTGTTGATAGAGCAATTTCATCCTTTTACCTTTTCAATCGTTTAGGGATTGGACAAAATTCTTTAGAACAAACTTTTAAATTTAGTATTGAGCGTCTGGAAGAAAGACCAGACTTTGATTCATTAAGCGTCCAAAATAAAAAATTTAGCAAGGACTCTTTACTTGAAGAAATTTCATTAATACATACAATACCGAGCGTGTATATTTATTTTATCAAAAAATGGATGAATGTTTTTCCAAAGGAACAGCTTTTAATTCTCAAAAGTGAAGATTTTTATAGTAACCCATCATCTACAATGAAGCAAGTTCATCGTTTTTTGAACTTGCCAGACTATCAACTGACTGAGTATCGTAACTACAATCCGGGGTCTTATCATTCTGTTCCTGATGCTTTACGATACCAGTTAGCAGAATTTTTTCAACCCTATAATCGAGAATTAGAACACTACTTAGGCAGAAAATTTAATTGGGAGTAAAATTAACTTATCGTGCGTTCCCCTACCGTCTCGTAGAAAATCACTCGAAATCCAACTTTAGCATCAGGCATTGACAATTAAGCCAGATAATGGTCAAATTCTTTTGCAGCTAGGCAATGCTTTACTCAGAAGATGTCTTGCGTAAGTCCTATTAATATAAAACTATTGTAGGGTGTGTTACCGCGAAGCGTAACCAGTTTATATATTTATTATCTCAAAGAATGGATGACTATTTTTCCGAGAGAGTAGTTTTTAATTCTCAAAAGCGAGGATTTATTTGATGATCCATCAGCAACGATGAAAGAGGTTTATAGTTTTCTGAATCTACCAGATTACCAGATGCCTAAATATCCCAATTATAATCCTGGCTCATATCCTCCAATTCATGATAAATTACGGCACCAGTTGTTAGACTTTTTCCGTCCTTATAACCAGCAACTTGAGGAATTTTTGGGTATGAAGTTTCATTGGGAGTAATATCATATCCTGATGAATACTTGTAAAAATCTAGAGGCTTAGATCCCCGACTTATTTAAGAAGTCGGGGATCTTGTTGTTTACGAAGAATTTAGGACTGCTATATTACTCGAATTAAACATAATTTATTCTCCTTAAAACTGGATAATTATTAACAAAAATCTTTGATTTTATATTCAATATGTATAAATTTATACTTTAATCCGTCAAGTTTTGACTCAATAAACTAGTTCGACAGGTTTTCACCTGTCGAATCAAATGTCATCCCTCCAAACCAGGGGATGACATTCGCCTGTGTGATTTTTGATAGGAGGCGATCGCACATCGCCATCGATGAAATCAAACCCTATAGGAAACTAAAATAGGAACTATAAACTGAAACTATTTTTTCAGAAAAACTAGTAGTCTATCAAGCGAAGTTTGAAGGGTAAATAAACGAACCACAGAGGCGCAGAGGGCACAGAGAGAGAAGAAAAGAGATGTTTCAGAAGTGTCTCACCCAGCATAGTTGGCTTGATAGACTACTAGTAGTTCATGTCATTAGTTATGAAGGGTTTGTGTATCCGCTCAATAAATCGGGGTAGTGCAAAAAAGAAAAAGTAAATAGATGCACATAGCATCGTAGAATAAATCACATGGCGCAAAAGCAATCTCCAGAAAAACAAGTAGAAGAATTGTTGCAAACCATCGACCCATCAAAGTTTGCAGATCAATCATTGCGCCAGACATTAACTGTTCTGCTAAACGTCATAGAGCAGCAACAATTAGAGATTAAAGAACTACGTGAAGAAAACCAAAAACTACGGGACGAAAACAATCGTCTCAAAGGTGAACAGGGTAAACCAGAGATCAAGAGCAATAAGTCTAAAGGGTTCAAGAGCAATCATTCATCCGAGAAAGAACGACACACTCCAAAAAAACATACTAAAAGTAGCAAAAATCAGAGTATAAAAGTAGACCGGACATCCATTCTAGATTATCCATCGAGTGAGTTACCACCTGATGCACGAACTTTTATAACCCTTCAGAACTAATGACACAGACTACTAGGACAGCTAATCATCAAACGTTTGCTTTCTTAAACTCTTGGTATTTGATGAGGAACAAGTGAGGATTGTGCATAAGTAAGTCGGTGCTAATATTTCCAGCTATGTTAAGGAATTTTAATGTCGGGTGTGTTGTCGCCAAGCGCCGCACCGTCAACAATCTCAGGTGCGTTGCTATAAGGCATAACACACCCTACAGCTAATTTATTTTTCTTCATATACATTGAATTTTTCTCACTTACTGTACCGCAGCTAATTGAAAATAAAACATCTGTGTAATTAATTTTGCTTTAACTGAGTAGGTCAATTGAGTAGTGCATCTTAGCATGTCTTTGAACATCAGCCAACTCTAACCATTCAAAATCATCAAGCTGTAATATCGATTTTTTAAACTCCAACTTGGCTTTTTCAAAATTTCTGATATGAATAAAGTACATAACTTTAGCTGCCAGAATATTCGGCTGCATTTTCTTTGGTGTAATGTCTAATGAATAACTAAAAGCTGCTTCAACTTCAGTTTCCGAAAAACTATCAAATGAATATGAATTTTGTAACACCTCGTTGGGAATCAGCTTGACATAGCGAAAAGCTCTAGAGGAATAAATGAAGGGATGCTCAATCGGCACTAGATACTCTCGCAAGCGATACATAATTAGATGAATCCAAGAAGTATAGTAATGAGCAAAGTCTTGGTGGATTACCAGAGATACTTCTGGAATCAGATAAGGAAAGAAATTTTTTACAATACTATTTGTTAATTCCCAGGATTTCATCGCATCAATAAAAAGACACTCAATTTCACCTTGTTGCCAGCCAATTTCTGCAAGATCCCCAGGATGGACATGAATGAGATGACTCCAAGGATTAATTCGCTCCAGGTATTCATCTAGAAAACTATCTCCATCTTTGTACTTTCCTTCTAACGAAGTGCCGATGAGATTTTGCTGCATTCCACCCAGTGAAAACCAGACAAAAATATCGTAAGCATGAATGCGTTGGTTTTTGTTATTTACACAGGAATTAGCCTCAAGTCCCAATGCTAAGGAAATGCTTGATGAACCCAACCAGCAACCAAGTTCTACAATTTCTCCTCTACCTGAATACTCATTTTGGGCATAGTTCTCTAAAAAGAGTTGCTCTGTTAAATGGGTCATACCCAGTATCCATCGCCTGGGTTCACTTTTATCTAGATGACTTGCGGGTGATGTAGCTATTTGATAAAAAGCTTGCTTCATGTATTCAAATCTTTGATTCAGCAGACGTTGATTCACAACATGGAGAAACTCTCTCATCGGTACACCGAGTTTCTCAGGGTAGGCTGAGATAGCTTCAATCATCGCTTGTGCAAGAGATAGCACATCTTCCGGGATGAACCAGCGCACACCATCCGTGCGTTCAATGAGATTGAGAGTTTCTCGAAATCCACCTGTATCGGCAACGATTAAACTAACAGGTAACTGTCCCGTTTCTAACGCTGTATGGGGAAAGTTCTCTTGACTACTGGTGAGGCAAACAATCGCACAACGCAACAAATTAACCAACTGAATCGCTTCTTGACTGAACAAATCAGTCACAATGGTGTAACAACAATTAGAGCCTAACTTTTGTTTAATATATTGCTGGCTATCTAAACCTTGTAAACCCTCTGCTTGCAGCTCAACGTTCTTACCTAGAAAGATGATATGAACTTTTTCAATAACATTGCTTTCTAGTAGTTTGATTGCTTCTAGGAAGGTAAAAAGTCCTTTTCTCTCCTCTAATCGTCCAAAAAATACAAGCGGAATTTTATCTTCATCAACAATTCGTTGCAAATCATTTCTCAGCGTAATTGTTTGCAACGGTTGTTCAATAACTGAAAAACAATAAGGTAAATGCTTTGCATGAGATGTTTTCCAGCCATACTTCTCTACTTTCTCTTTAAGAAAATGTGACAGAAAGAATGCTAAATCTGCCTGTTCAAAGGAATACTGCTCATAATGGCTCGTTTGCCAAAACCAGTCAGGATGAGAATGTGTGTACCTTGCATGAGCTTCTTGCAGCCACTCCTGCCCACTATGCAAAGTCACCGCCACCACACAATTTTCTCCTAAAATGCCTGTTCGCTTGGCTTGAACTGTGCGGTATCCCAATCCCAGCATTTCGGGAAATTCAATGTAAATATAGGTGTGAGGAAATGTAGTAGCGAGCGCTTGAGCAAAAAATAGCGCACAATAGCTCTCGTAGTCTACCCATTCTCCATGCTGCAACTGAGATAAAATTGCCAAGTGAGTCGGCTGTAATTCTAGTACATCCATACATTCACTCGTCGAAAAGATATGTTTCACTGCGGGAATAGTTGACTCTCCAGCAAACTTCTCTTGACTTTGGCAAAGCAGTAGCACAACATAAAAGTCTTCTGCTGCTAATTTCTCACCAAGAGTGCGGTAGTAAGTGCCAATTCCACCATTCCTAAAAATACCTTCGTATTCGGTTGTGACAAGTAATGCTATTCGTTTAACTGCCGGGGGCAATTTGTCTTTTATTATCTGTTTGAAGCTGACTTCAAAGTTGTTAGTATGATGATTTTGCAGCATTTCCTTTTGAAAAATTAGATTGAGGATTTTATTAGTGAATGCCAAAGGTTGATTCACATTAGCTTCGCTAAAGTACTGCTGTAAAAGTTTCTCTTCATTTGAAATAGGATACAAGCTTCTCATTTCTTCCGCATCTCCATCTGCAATTAACAAATCTTTTAAGTTAGAACCTAGTACTATCTCAAATTCGTGATAGCTGACAGCATTCCGATGTCTTGGGGGAAAACAAGAAATCTAGTTCCCTCCCCAATACATACGGGGAGGGTTAGGGTGGGGTAAAAAATATTTGATAGGGAGTATCCCAATTTTGCTTAAATATTTTCCCTCACCCCCAGCCCCTCTCCCATGTTTGGGAGAGGGGAGACATAACTCTAGTTCCCCGAATCCCAAACATGGGATTCGGGGTTAGGGGATGAGGCCTATCAAGGTTTTTGCACATTTGGGATGCTCTCATTTGATACATCAATCATGACTTTTCAAACATCCTTTAACACTTGTCAAGGTTTTTAACAAAATTATTAATATTTTTTTACATATCAAATATTATGTGTAATATAAAGAGTGATTTGTCAAGAAAATTCAAGTACTATATTCAATGCTGTCCGAATCGATTGCCAATATTCTTCTTCCAACACTCCTACTAATCCGAGAACTCGGCTATTATCAATACTGCGAATTTGTCCAACATCAATGTAACGGTCTTGATCTAAACCATTCATAGCAGATGCTACAACATTAACAACATAAGGAGCATTTTTACTTCCTGGTCTGAATGGCATTACAACTGTTAACAAACCGTGCTGGTTCATTATATCGTTCTGAACAACTAGGCAAGAGCGTGTCTTTCGCAATTCTGTACCGACTGTTGGGTCAAGTTTACAAAAGCGTATTTCTCCACGTCGATAAGTTAAGTTACCTTTAGGCATTATTCAATTCCATCCCCAGCGACACAATCCCAAAGTGCGATTTCTTCCTGATACTCTGGGTTATTAGCGTCTTCTTGAAGCGCTGCAATCATCTCTGCTTCTAAGATTGTACGACGATGCTGACTCAAGACATCGTTGATGTACCCACTACGATTAGGAGTTTCTCCATTATTAGCACCTCGCTTATCTATAAAAGCCAAAATATCTTCATCCAGTGTGATTGTTACTTTCTTAGCCAAAGATCTGTTTCCTTAGTCTTACTATTTAATCTTACTATTTTATCATACCAAAGGGTTTCCCGACAAGGGTGAGTATACCCGTAGGGGCACGGCACTGCCCATAAGGTGTCAACTTAACGTGAAACCCTTGTCAAAACGTGATATTCAGTTCTCTGGCTTACCATCACTCAACGCGTTACCCCACCCTAATCCTCCCGATGCATTGGGGAGCCACTGCGTTGGGCGGGCAACGCCCAATACGGTTCGGTTAAGGCAAGAGACGCGATAAATCGCCGTCTCTACAATAGACATCTCCGAAAAACAATGTAGAGACGTAGCACTGCTACGTCTCTACAAGGGTTATGGGTAAAGCATATTTAATTTCTGGAGATGTCTAATAATCAGGCTTGTCATCAAAAAACCTTATCCGAACCGTATTGGGGCAACGCCCGACTTGTTCGCGCAGCGTCTCCCCTTCTCACATTGGGAGAGGCTAGCGCCAAGGGAGAAGCATGTGGTGTGAGGGAACTAGATTTTCCGGTTTCCCCCCAAGACATCGGGGGGATTAAGGGGGGTAAAACGCATGTCGGGTAAGCATTTGAGCTTAAGTTGACACGTAGTGGCACTGCCGTGCCCCTACACCTGGCGATATTTTGCTTTTTCTTCTTTCTCATCGAGTTCTGCAAGTCCAGTAATTACAACAGGTGGTCGATCGGGAAATTCCACAATTAGTTGAAGCGAACCACCCATTGCATTTAAGTAACTACGGAGAGTTGAAAGCAGAAGGTCGGTACGTTTTTCCAGCTTTGAGATACTATCTTGGCGAATCCCTAATAATTCTGCCATCCGCTCTTGAGTAAGTTCCCTTGCTTTTCTTACATCCCGAAGTGTCATATGTTCCGCGATTAGCTCGGCTGCCCGCGCTTCAATTTTTTGGGCGCGATCGCGTGGAACGACTCAAGTTTGTTCCAGATGCTGCTAATTCCGATCAAGTGAAAATTGACTCCATTCAAATTGGGAATTTAAAAATTCAACCTGAAGCGAATGGAGAGTTTATTTTACCCTTCTACTTTTGGAATCAATTTAGTTGCGCTTTAGCTGCTACAGCTATCAGTTTTTTAGGGTTAACAATTTTATTTATCAGTATCGTAAATATCCAGCGACAAAATCCTCAATTTATTAGCTGGCAATGGTTCGATAAGCATCAGCCGCCCAGATCGATAATCAAACTTAAAATTGCAAATAAACAGACGCTAATCGTACCATACAAAGCCCTCAAATACTTTCTGATTTCCTTAATAGTCTTAGTAAGCGGTCTTTGTTTAATAGAAGGTTATCTTGACTACATAGAAAAGAGCAAAATAATTCGATTGGGATCAACGCAAAAATATCAGGTTGCCTCTATGTCTTTGCTGGCAACCTCTGTCACTCAAGCTAGAACCCAATCAAGACAGCAACTTCCACAACTATCCCCCCCAGCATGGCAACAGGAAAACGATCGCATTAATCGCAATAACAAAGAAAAAATCCTAACATCCGGTATTGTCAGGAATCCAGCACAAGGAGAGTGGATTTGGCGATCAAAGGGATTTCCTGTTAGTCAGTTAGCTGCGAAGCCTAAACGTATCCTCGTAATGGGAGATTCCTTTGTTTGGGGTAGTGGCTATAGTAATATGAATGATATTTGGTGGCGGCAATTACAGCGAGAATTAACTCGTAGAGGCTACGAGCAAGTAGAGGTAATTGCGGCTGGATTGAGTGGCGCTTCAACCCACCAAGAGTTAGAGCAAGCACGTAATCTCGTTCCTGTTTATAAACCAAACTTAATTATTTGGGGTTATGTAACGAACGATCCCGATGAAGGGGTTATTGAGCAATTTAATTATAAGTTCGTTAATCAAGACCCAATAATAAGGTTGATTAAAACCTTAAGAGATAAAGGTGTTTTTCCCAGATTAAATACACTTCTGTTCGAGGCTCGTTCTCGAAAAGTTGCAGGAACAATGGATGAAAAAAGATTTGGCTATGAATATAGTCAATGGCAGTTAAAATTACTTGAAGGTAAAAATTTTGAGCTTTACAAGAAAACAGTCAAAGAACTAGGGCATTTTCAAGTCAGTAGCGGTATACCTGGATTTGTAATGACTTTGCCAAGTTATCCTGACCGTGCTTACTTCACTCCTCTATACAGTAAAGTTATCCCCCTATTTAAGGCAGATAAAATAGCCGTATATAACATCTTAGAAAATTTCCTCAAATTCTATTCAGGCTTTAACTCAGATCCTATTTATGCCACATTAGATCCTGTTTACACTTGGCGCATCAATCCAGCCAATGGACATCCCGGCACTACCGCAACTCATTTTTATGCAGAACAAGCCGCAGACATTCTCGAAGCCGATTACCCACAAGTGCTGGGTGAACGAACTCCTCCAGCTAAACCGCCAGCGATTCACATCAACGATTGGGTTCCTTACAACCTAAATCTAGTTGCAAGTTCTAGCGGAATTTACACCTTTAAGTATCCTGAATCAGAAGAATATATGCTGCGTTTGCCAATTGGTAAACCCTTTGTGCAGCTAAATTTAGAAGTTCCTGTAGCCATTAAAGAAATTCGTCTTTCAGGAACTGGATTAAAAGCAGCATCTTTGGATATAACAGCCGTAGATTCTCAACGCAAATTTGACGACGGCACTATTTACTCTTTTGAAGAGAAGCAAGGAACATCCTTAGTTTGGAATTTGAAGGGACAGTCATCTGCAAAATCTGCTAATACAATTCGACTGTCAGCCAGCTTTCAAAATAATGATAGAAAACTCACGCTAACCCTAATTCCAGGTGCAGAGAGGCAACCATGAGCAAAACACGGATTCTCGGTATCTCTGCTTATTACCATGACTCGGCGGCGGCTTTAGTCGAGGATGGTAAAATCATTGCAGCAGCCCAGGAAGAAAGATTTACCCGCATCAAAGCAGATGCAGAGTTTCCCCATCATGCCATTGATTATTGTCTAGAAGCTGCGGGAATCGACGAGCATCAGTTAGATTATGTTGTTTTTTACGAAAATCCTGTTGTTAAATTTGAACGCTTACTCACAACCTATCACCAAACCGCTCCCAAAAGTTGGCGGAGTTTTTTGAAAGCATTTCCCGACTGGCTAACCCGAAAACTTTGGCTAGAAAGTGAAATTGCCAAAGAAATGGGGATTAAAAAACGCATTTACTTTTGCGATCATCACCTTTCCCATGCTGCTAGTGCGTTCTTTCCCTCTCCTTTTGTAGAAGCAGCTGTTCTCACAATTGATGGAGTTGGCGAATGGTCTACCGCTACTTTTGGTATTGGACGGGAAAATCAAATTCAACTGCTAAAAGAAATTCGGTTTCCTAATTCCTTTGGTCTGTTATATTCAGCCTTTACTTACTACACCGGATTCAAAATCAATAGCGGCGAGTATAAACTCATGGGTTTAGCTCCCTACGGAGAACCCAAATATGCCGATTTAATCAGAGAAAAGTTAATTCACCTCAATTCTGATGGCTCGATTATTCTGAACCAGCATTACTTTGATTATGTCGGCGGTTTAACAATGACCAACGATCGCTTTCACCAACTGTTTGGCGGCTCACCGCGTCAACCAGAGTCGCTGATTACTCAAAAGGAAATGGATATTGCCGCCAGTATCCAAGTTATCTTGAACGAGGCCGTTTTAGCGATCGCACGCTACATTCATCAACAAACCCAGCAGGAAAATCTCTGTTTGGCGGGAGGTGTAGCACTCAATGTCGTGGCAATGGGCAAATTATCCCGCGAGGGGCTATTTCGCCAATTATGGATTCAACCTGCGGCTGGGGATGCTGGGGGTGCATTGGGAGCAGCTTTATGGTTCTGGCATCAAAAACTAAGTAACATGAGAACTCCCATTCAACCTGATGCGATGCAAGGAGCTTTTTTGGGTACTAATATCTCCCCTGCTTCCGAACTAGATGATGCAATGCTAAAGCGTTTAGAAGCTGTTTGGCAGACTCATAGCGAGGAAGTACTGCAAGAATTAATTGCTCAAAAATTAGCAGAGGGTAAAGTTGTCGCAGTCGCACGGGGACGAATGGAATTTGGGCCGCGGGCTTTGGGAGCCAGGTCAATTTTAGCCGATGCTCGCTCTCCATATATGCAAAGCCATATAAATTTAAAGATTAAGTTCCGTGAGAGTTTTCGCCCTTTTGCACCGATGGTATTAGCAGAAGATGCAGCAGAGTATTTTGAGATTCAGCAAGAAAGTCCTTATATGCTGCTGGCTTATCCGGTGAAAGAGAGCAGACGGCTACACGCAGCAACAGAGGGTCTATTCGGCATTGATTTACTAAAAGTGCCACGTTCGGATATTCCGGCTGTAACTCATGTAGACTACTCGGCTCGTGTTCAGACTGTGGATAGCGATCGCAATCCCTTTATGCACGGGATATTAACCCAATTTAAAGCTTTAACTAGTTGTTCTGTAATTGTTAATACATCCTTCAACGTCCGAAGTGAACCAATTGTGAATACAGCCGAGGATGCTTATCGTTGTTTTATGGTAACGGAAATTGATTACTTGGTTATTGGCGATCGCTTTTTTGACCGGAATACCCAAAAACAGCAACCTCTTTCGGATGAAGAACGCATTCAATGGCTGAGGAGGTTTGAACTTGACTAAATTCTCGTATTTACAAAGATTGAAGCAACGAAAACATCTGGCTCAACTTAAAGAACAGATTGTTTTTGGGCTAACTCTGGGTTGGTTGATGACGCTTGTTGGTGGTTTTCACTATTTATTTGTGATCAACACTCATGATAATTTATGGAAAGCCATTCTTTATATAGGAATAGGGTTAATAGCAATCAGTCTTATTCTTCCCTCTGCTATTTCTTTGCTCCAGAAATTCTTGCAAAAGCTGACAGAAAAGATAGGTGAAAAAATATTTATATTAATTCTTTTAGCTAGCTATTTTTTATTTATTTTACCGATAGGAGTATTGCTCAGAAGACAAAAAACAAATAATTCATTCTATGCTTGGCAAGATAAATTTCTGGCTCAAGTTGAAGGATGGATACAGTGGGAAAGTCAAGAGGATATACAACCGCTTCAGCTTGGGGCTAAAAAGCGTCCTTTAATGCTACAACTATTTTGGGTAGTTGCCTATTTCATTCGTAACGGGCATTACTTATTACTTCCAGTGCTAGTTTTGCTGCTAGTTTTAGGTTTAATTCTGTTCTTTGTGAAAGCGTCTGCTTTTGCTCCCTTTATTTATACTTTATTCTGATTTGGGTTTAAATTTGCTGATCGCCAAAATATTGATAATCTCTCTAAGAGGTTGTTTGAAAAGTCATGATTGATGTGTCAAATATTTTTTACCCCACCCCACCCTAACCCTCCCCTTATAAAGGGGAGGGAACCGGATTTTCTTGTTTCCCCCCAATATATCGGGGGGATTAAGGGGGGTAATAATTCGATTAAAATCACAGCCAACCACTTTTCAAACACCCTCTAAGTAGGTAGGCGGGAATAAACCAAACTATGTTACGAAACGTAAACATGGCTGAAACCCTTACCAATGACAAATGACGACCCCCACCAGTTAACTTTATTTACGCCCACCTACTTAATATAATTATTCCCAATTAAATTTCATACCTAGATAATCTTCCAACTTCTGATTGTGCGGTTGAAAAAAATCAGATAATTTTTTGCGTAATTCGTTGTTAGTTTTTGAATAAGAACCAGAATTCACCTTGGGGTATCCTGAAAGCGAGTAATCAGTTATTTCTAAAAAATTATAAACCTGTTTCATAGTTTTATCTGTTTGACTAGAAAGGTCTTCACTTCGCAAAATTAGAAACTGTTCTCTCGGAAAAACAGTCATCCATTTTTCTAAGAAATAAACGTATAAACCCGACCAGAGATATCCTTTTTCTGTTTGCCAGTATTTCTCAATGACTTGGGTAGGATCGGCTATGTCTTTCAGGATTTCCACTTCAGATGTCATCGCTACTTCTAAAGAACGATGTTCTTTCATCAATTTAACATTCATATAATATTGAGAAATGGCTCTATCTACTGGGTTACGTAGTATAGCAATTAGCTTAATTTGGGGAAATAGCTGAAATACTTTTTTTTCAACTTCATAGCTACCGAGATACCAAGGAGTTGCTTCTCCGGTTAAAAAGCCTCCTCCTACAGGAAGAGGAGGAAAATGAGCTAGATACCAATCAACTCCGAGGTCAAAATTTTTATTAAAAAAATGTAATTCTTTGTCGGTAGCTGGGATAATTTGAGGGTGTTGGTACAGATAATAGTAAAGCGAAGAAGTGCCAGCTTTACCCATGCCAATGATTAAGAAGCTTACATCATCAATTTTAGGAGAATTTATGTACTTAGTTGTAATTTTTTGATTCAAATAAATTGTTCTATCAATGGCACTTTTATAGGCAAGGATAGCCTCAACTACTTTCCCTTGTTTGGTTAAAATATCTCCTAAAACTACATAAGCGTAGTATGAGGTTAAACGTCCTTGAATTAGTTGATGATAGGAGGCGATTATTCTCTCTAAGTGTTTGGGTTCAGGGGAAAAACAATAGTTGATTATATAATTCAATGTCAAATAAGAGAAAGATAAGGATGGTTCAATTTCAATCGCTTTCATATAAGCAGCAATTGCCTCATCCCATTGCTTTTTTTGTTTTAAATTATATCCCAATACAAAAGCATCCTTCCAAGTCTTAGCATCAGCAGTAGTTTTCATGGTCTCAGAACATGACAGCAGCATCTGAAAGCTTTCAAAATCCAATTTAGTTTGGAGAAGATTTTGAAAGGCAGTAATTTCTTCTCCTTCAAAACCTAGAGTTTGTAGCATCTTGTTTAAGACTTTAGGTACTGATACTAAATCTGGTTGAATTTGCAAAGCTTCTTGACAGACTTCGAGAGTTTTATCTAATTCTCCTTGTTCATAATAAAGTTCGGCTATTTTGTCATAAACAGCTACGTTGTCAGGCTTTATCTGTAGAGCTTTTCGATAATGACTTACTAATTTTTTTAGCTGATACTCCATAATTATTACGTTTGCCATTGTGTGATTGATTTAGCTTCTTAAACTCAGTTTTTGAGACTGATGATATCTAAATTTTAAAGTAATTTTTGCCAACTAAAGTGAAAAGTAATGGGGGAGCGATCGCTTATTACTACTTTGAGCTTGTAATAACTTGAATTTGCCCCTTTCCCGGCAAATTACACAATCCAAAATGAGAGTGATGATTGTTACTATAATGAGACGTAACATAAAAAACACCCACTTTTTCATAAAGATCGCAAATCTGAATGCGGCTGTTAAATTCCGCTTGTGGAAGTTCATCTAAACGTGCATAATCATTAGGGTTCATGGTGGCTAAACCAAAACCGAGAACATATTCATCTGGAGCTATATTGAGGTTTATACTGCGACAAAAACGCACATAATCCCCTTTATTAACTTGATTAGGAACGCTAACTTTATGTTGAAATGAAGTTTTTACATGAACTCGGACATTAAATTTATTAGTAATGAATACAGCTACAATGGGTACAGCAATACTCTCTTTCAGTTGAAACTCGCAGCATAAGTAAGCTTGTTCACCTTGCAAAAAATTGACGCAACCCTCGCCCTTAACGTTACAAATAGCGTAACTAATTAGTTGAGCATAATTCGCCTGGGGAAAAGAAACGGGAATAAAAACTTCATCAGCAGGCCAAAAAAAATCATCTGGTGTTTCTAAAGGTACTTCTACCTTTTCTTGAAGAACAGGCGGAGAAACATTATTAACTAAACCCATCTTTAGTTGATGGAACTTAATAATACCTTTCATCGATTCTCCTTGAAATATTTTTTCTCCATGATGCAGCAAAATCACCTCTTTACAATATTGTTGTACTGATGCTAACTGGTGAGTCACTAAAATAATCGTAATCTGCTTTGCTATCAGTTCCTCAAGACGGGCATAGCATTTCTGTTGAAAGAAAATATCTCCAACTGCTAAAACTTCATCTAAAATCAGAACATCACATTCCAAAAACGCAAATAAAGAAAAAGCTAATCTTGTCTTCATTCCAGAAGAATACAACTTCATGGGACGGTCAAAAAAATCTCCCAATTCCGAAAATTCCTCAATTTCTTTTATTCGTTCTTGGACATATCCTTGGGGAAATCCCAACAATTCAGCGCTGTAAATTGCATTTCCTCGTCCACTAAGTTCGGGATTAAAATCAGTTCCTAATTCTAGCAGTGAGAGAACTTTACCATTTAATTGATAACTTCCTGATGTTGGCTTCAACACCCCAGTAATTATTTTTAATAATGTACTTTTACCCGCTCCATTTTCCCCAATAATGCCAAAGAAATCGCCTTTACGCACTGTAAAAGACACATCTTTCAACGACCAAAAAGGCTGATGATAAGTGTTGTTTCTCAAACTTAACCATTCTTTAGCACGATGCCAGGGATTTGGATAAATCTTAAAACATTTACTTAAATTATTCACCTGTAAAATAATATCATCACTCATATCACATCTCTAATCTCATCTTGGAGTTTTTGATTGACAATATTACCTAACCAAACAAATAAAGCTAGCCACCCAAGCATAATTAGCCAAACATGAAATCCTGGCAGTTGATTTTCTAAAATGATATTGCGAACTGACTCAATATATGCATAGGGTGGATTCAGATAAAGCCAAGGTAAGATATTTTTGGGAATAATAGATTCTGGATAAAAAATAGGTATCATCCAACTCCATAAGGGAATTACAAATTGTAAAATATGCTTGACATCGGGAAAAAGTGTTTGCAAATTAGCTAAAATTAACCCCATACCAAAACCTAAGCCTTCTAAAATTACTCCCAACACTGGTAATAACAATATTCCAAAACCTAGATGCCCACCTAACAAAATACCAACAGGAAGCACTAAAGCTAGGTAAATAAACAGCAGAAATAGCGAAGTTAAAGTGACTTTAGCCACAAAAACCTCAGAAGGAATTGCTAAACGTCGCAGATAAATAGAATTTTGTACAAAAGCATTGCTACCACTCGCAATAGTTTCCGCAAATGTCCGCCAAGGTAGCAGTCCAGCCATAAGATATAAAGCGTAAGAACTCCCCCGCGCACCATGAGAAAGTAGTAAAGAAAATACAACTGTGTAAATGAGAATTTCGCACAGAGGATTAATAATGTTCCAAAGGATACCTATACCCGTACCAGCATAGCGATAACGCAATTCATACCAAGCGTTGTAAAAAATGTAGCGCCGATATTTGTAAAGATTATTAAAAAACAAGTAATTTTTCATACCTGGCAATTGTATATAATTTTTAAGATTGCTTGCCAAATGATGTTTGTAAAGTATCATTTTGAACTTAGTGTGTTGAAACGCACTTGGGCTATTAGCATTGGAACTTAATTCCAAGGCAAGTAAGCAACTAACAATCAAGGTAAACACTAGCAGTTTGCTTATTTTATGTCTACAGTTACACCTTTCCCTGCTGTCAGCGAATTTATCAATGTACTGCAAACGAGAAAATGTAAATTTTCTAGTCCAGTATATCAGCAACCAGTTGTATCCATTATTTCTTCATTCTTTAACGCCCATAAGTATTTTGAAGCCACTTATAAATCTATAATCAATCAGACATTCCAAAATTTTGAATGGATAATTGTTGATGACTGCTCTACCGAACCAGAAGCGTGCGTTTTATTTCAATCTTTACCCAAGAGATACGGAAAAATTAAAACCTTGCAGCATCATACTAACAAAGGACTAGCAGCAGGTAGGAACACAGCCATTACCTATGCAACTGGTAAGTACTTATTTTTCATGGATTTAGATGACCTGATTGATCCTACTTATATAGAGAAGTGCGTGCTATTTTTGGAAACTCATCGAGAATTTTCCTTTGTTAACTCCTACTCAGTTGGTTTTCAAGCTCAAGAATATTGGTGGACTCACGGCTTTAATAAACCCTCGCAATTTATTCACCAAAATTGGGTTACAGGTAGATTACTTTATCGCAAGTCAGACTTCGACTGTCTGGGGGGATTTGATGAAAATCTGAGATTTTACGAAGATTGGGAAAGATGGCTCAAAGCCATAGCTAACAATCAAAAAGGTTGGACAATACCTGAATACTTAGATTGCTACCGTCGGGTTGATTCTGGTTTACTAACAATTTCTAAAGCAAACGTTACAGAAGAAAGACGAGTCACAGAATTAATTCAGTCTCGCTATCAAGATTTTTTTCATCAAAATTATCTTCCCGATATCAGTATCCAACGATATAACTTTACTTCGGGTTCCCGCTTCCCGAAAATAGATATTATTAATCCTCTTGAAAAAGACTACTCCAGCAAGTACATACTTTGCTTTTTCCCTCACTTAGAAGTTGGTGGTGCTGACAAATTTAATATCGATTTAGTGACTCTATTAACGAATCGTGGTTATGATCTGACTATTGTTACAACTTCCAAATCAGAGCATCCTTGGCAGAAACATTTTTATGCAGTTACATCAGATATATTTCATTTGCCCAATTTTTTACAAGATAGTGACTGGTTAGACTTTACTAAATATATTATTCAATCACGTAAAATTGATATTGTCTTTATTTCTAATTCTTACATTGCTTATTACTTCTTACCCTTACTGCGTCACGAATTTCCTGATATCGCTTTTATTGACTTTACTCATACTATAGATCCAGGTTGGCGTGGATGTGGATATCCACGTCTTTCGTGTAAATTTAGCCAATTTTTGGACTTGCAAATCGTGTCTTCTCGTCACCTTGCGGAATATTATCGATGTCTGAATCCGCAAACTACTGAGAAATTGCAAGTTAGTTATATTAATCTTGATACTAATAAATGGGTGCAGGATAAAAAGAAACGTGACCAAGTGCGATCGCAACTGAAAATTCCTCATGAGTCAGTTGTAATCCTATTTCCGGCAAGGTTAGTAGAACAGAAACGTCCTCTACTTTTAATTGAGATTGTTCAAGAACTAATTAATCGCTCTTTCAACGTCTCGACAATTGTTGTGGGTAATGGTCATTTGTTGCCGGAAATGCAGGCAAAAATTAGTCACTTTGGTTTAAATTCACACTTTCATATATTGCCTGCTATTAATCCTGAAGAAATGCTTGGCATTTATTGTGCAACCGACATCTTGTTACTCCCATCAGCTTATGAAGGGATTTCTCTGGTGATTTACGAAGCAATGTCTATGCAATTACCAGTCGTTGCTTCAGATGTTGGAGGACAAGCAGAATTAGTTATACCTGGAACTGGGTTTTTAGTTCCTAAAGCAGAAAACGAGGTCAGCGAAGTCGAGTCATACCTGAAAGCATTAATTCCTTTAATTCAAGATAGCGAGTTGCGTTGTAAAATCGGTTACTACGCGCGGCAACGAGTCGTTGAACTATTTTCCTTAGATCAGATGGTTGAACGCATGGATACCCTATTTACTGAGGCGATCGCTTCATGTCCAACCAGAGCCAAACCAATCATTAATCTGGCTTTAGCTGAAGAAATGCTACTTCTTGCCCTAGAATACTTGCATCAAGAACAAGCTTTAAGCCATTTATGGCAGGAAAAGCGTCACTTAGAGAGACAAACACATCAACTCGAACAAGAAAGACACGAATTAGCTTGGAAAAAACGAGCGATGGAATCATCCAAGTTCTGGAAGTTCAGAACACAGTGGTTTAAACTTAAGCGATCGCTTCGTTTGACTCAAGAAGAGGAAATCTAAATATATATATGAAGATATTTTTGATTGCTAGTGAATGTCCTCCAGTTCCTGGTGGGATTGCTACCTATGTCGGCAATATGGCGGCGATGTTTTCTGATGCTGGACATGACATCACTGTTTTTGCCCGCAGTCCTCAAACAGGAATTGAAGAAAAAAACAAGCTGAAAATTATTAAAATAGTTCCTAAAGATACTTATTTATTAAATTCTACAAAAGCTCATCCACGTTCTGAAACTCATCCAGCCTTCCCACATAACGTCATGGGTTACTGGGGGGCAATCAGCTATCAGTTAGCAGAGGAAGTCATTAATTATATTCGCACTCATGCCCAACCAGATATTATTGAGAGCGAAGACTATAGCGGGATTGCTTATTTTTTACTGCAAAAAAAGTTATTAGGCTGTCCAGAACTACAAAGAGTACCGATAGTTCTCAACCTACATAGTCCTCAATATCTGCTTTATCCTCCTGACAAAATGCCTAGTTATCATCTTTGTGATTACTGGGTAGGAAGAATGGAAAAGTTTTGCATTCTCGCTGCTGATGGAATTTTCGCTCCTACTCAGTATATTGCCCAGCAGGTAAAAACAACTTTAAATCCTGATCTCGATATTGAAATTATCCCTTTACCAGCACCTCAGAAACTTTTACATAAAGAGCAATTACCATTATCCTTACCCACGCCGGGAGATATAGTTTACTTCGGTAGGTTAGAAGTTAGAAAAGGTATTATCCCCTTGTTAGAAGCTTGCAGTCAGTTATGGGATGCAGGCATAAATTTTCAACTTACAGCCATTGGTGGCGATACTTGGTATCACCTCCAAGGCTGTTATATGAAAGCTTATTTAACAGAAAAATATCGTCAATATATTAATTCAGGTAAACTAATAATTTCTTCACCTCTACCCCAGGCACAACTATATGAAAGACTGAAGAAAGCATGGTGCGTAGTTCTTCCCTCTCTCTGGGAAAATTTTCCTAATACTTGCTTGGAGTCTATGCTCTTAGGTAAAGCGATTCTAGCCTCATCTGCTGTTGGTCATGTAGAAATGTTACAAACAGCAGCAATGCAAGGAGGTTTAATTTTTGATTGGCAGAACAGTAATGATTTCGCTAATAAATTAAACCAGGTTCTCAGTTATTCAACAACTGAAATTTTAGAGCTAGGGTCAAAAGCTCGGACTTTAATTTTGAAAATTTCTGCCCCGGAAAATGTATTGTCAAAACGGATAGCACATTTGAAAAAAGTTATTGGGCAGCATGAAGATAGAAATATTTTTCCCTCTTTAAACTATCTACCTCACGGCAAAGTTTCTTATCCCTCATCTTTAGTTGTAGATATAGATATAGATATAAGCATCAAAGGTAGAATATCTATTTGCATTCCGTTCTACAACTGTGGTCACTACATAGGTGAAACGCTCAACTCTGTATTTGCCTCAACTTATCCTGACTTAGAAGTGATTATTTTCAACGATGGTAGTACAGAGAAAAAGAGTCTCGAAACTCTAGCAGTTATCGAGCAAACACATAGTAACCTGAAAATTATTCACTCCAAAAATCTTGGTGTAGCCACAGCGAGAAATAAAATGGCAGAGATAGCTAGTGGTGAATACATTGCTTTTCTGGATGCGGATGATCAAATTTCTCCAACTTTTTATACACAAGCAGCAAAGGTTTTAAAGCAATACCAAAATGTAGGTTTTGTTGCTTCTTGGATTAAAGAGTTTGGTAATTCCGAAAAAGTTTGGGTGGCTTGGAATACGGAATTTCCTTATCTACTTTGTCACAACACTCTTGGCGTTTGTACTGTGGTGCGAAAGGCTGCTTACCTTGCTGCTGGTGGCATGAAATCTGTGTTGGCAGAGAATTTAGAAGATTACGAATGCTGGGTTAATATGTGCGAAAAAGGTTGGCTGGGAGTTGTAATTCCTGAACTACACTATTTTTATCGCATTCGTTCTGATTCCCGTTTGCAAAATAGTAACCGCGAACAACTGCTTTATCTTTATGAGTTAATTGCTGAAGAACATCCTCAGCTATACCAAGATTATGGGGCAGAGATTTATCATTTACTAAATCAAAATGGTGCGTCTTGGCTGTGGGATAATCCTTCACAAAACACAGTTGAACTTAATGTTAATATGACGGGTATGGAAATACTTTCTCTTGTGACTAATAAGCTTAAGAAGGTGTACAGCGATGGGGGCATATCTTTAATATTAAACAGGTCGCTGCTAGTGGGAAAATCCCTTCTACGTACCTGGCGTTGATCTCTTGTACTTTAACAATACACTCAATTGACCATAGCTCATGCCTTTGTAGTTTCCGTGTGGTGGACTCACGTCAAACTCCAGCATCACGCCCCACCGCTCATCACTCGTTAGTGTACTGAGTAATTCTTTAACTGACTCCACCCCAGATTCAAACCGCTCAATCGCCATCTGAGCATAATATTTAACTTTTATCAGATTCAGTAACAACTCTACTGTTTGACGCACTCCTGAGTCTGCAATTTCCTTTGGCTCAATCGATTGCAGTAACCCCGACACTAATTTCTCTGAAGATGTTTTTTGCGTCATGTGTCATATTCTACCTCTCAAGGTGTACTAATCTTCCTTCTTCTTTTTTCTCCTTGCCCCTACTTACTGAGCGGATATCCAAAAATAGCCACTCAAAAAGAGTGGCTATAAGTTTCACCCCAGAATTTCAATCACCGCCGCCAAAATTGCTGGTGCTTTCTCGTTAGTGGGAAGGTATTGCTTTACTTCTCGTTTAGAACCATAGATTCTGACCCCTCTCCAAACCTCTCCCCGATGCGGAGAGAGGCTTTGAAACCCGGTTTTAGTTTTTCTCTGGTTGTATGAAACCACCCTGCTTAACCCCCCTTAAAAAGGCAGGGCTGTTTCATTCGATCTCTTAGAGATTTTGTCAAGAGTATGAGTCAGAAATTTGCTTGATTTGGTCATCGAAAAGCTACCACCTCAACGAGTAAATTTCAGTGCGATGTCTACGACGGGCTACGCCTACGCGACTTTCTTGCCCAATCAGATTTTTTAGTTACCTGACTTTTTTGCTTGAAACGCTTGTAAATCAGAGCCTTTTAGGGAATGAAACAGCCCTGCCCTTAAAAAGGGGGGAACCAGAATCAAAGTCCCCCTTTTTAAGGCGAGCCACTGCGGTCTTGGGGTCTCCCCAGACGCTCTCTACGAGACGCTAAAAGCGAACGCGGACTCGCTTGCCGCCGGCGCTATCGCTTTTAGCATCTCCCCTTCTCCCAAAGGGAGAGGCTAGTACGACACGGCGTAAATAAAGCAACCATTTTAAATAGCCAGAAAGCCTACAAAATAAGCATTCTTTCTTTTTACTTTTGCCTTCTTGTACTAGCGCCAAGGGAGAAGAGGAGCAACTTTGCAAGACAGATCTCGCCACAAAACTTGCCGATTGTTATTTGTGATGAAACTTGAATCCACAGAATTAGTTAATTGCAGAATTCGCCATTTTTATCAAAGAAGTGCGATCGCCTGCTTTCAACCCAACAACATATTGCACACCCTGTTCTCTCCAAGTCAAGGTAGCATCTGAACAACCAGCGCCACAAGTAAAATCTACAAAATAGCCAGTGATTCCCTTAGCTAAGGATACAGCTTTACCACTCAGACGGGGTGTTTTGCGAGTTACAGCTTCAGCAGAAACAACGCCCAAATGACAGGCAGAAGCACCATAGCAGTCGGGAGTGAAATCCAGTAAAATATCATATTTTTTTTGCGTAGCAGCTTCTATAATTGCGTAAATTGGATTTTCCCCATCCGACTCAGGAATAAACTTCGGTAAGAGAATCCGAATCTGAGTCTTTTGCTTTAATTTAGGCAGAATAGATTTAAAAACTGGGTGTGACTGGATTTTACTCTGCTGTGCAATCAGTTGGGACTGATTGTTTATAGTAGCTATGGCTGACTTATGAAAGCTGCTAACGCTGACTAATAAAAATACGGTAGATACAGCACTGATATTTCTCAAGCTTAAAATCATCTTTGATATTTCATCTAAGGTACTTATTTGTAATACCCTGTTTGAGTATCAAATTACGCATTAGACTTCTTGCATAAATCAAAAAAAAGAACCCCTCCCCGCAAGCGGGGAGGGGTTGGGGGTGGGGTGTTAGGGGACTTTGCAAGAGGTCTATTTAACAAATGAAGCGATCGCAGGCAAATACCAATGACATCAAAGTTTCTTTGGTTGTGATAGTCTGACAGCTTTAGCATTAAACATCTCAAAAAAAGCTTTGCGTCGCTGTTGGGGTGATTCAGGTACGATGTAACCCCACAGACTTTCCCAGTAGAAAAAGGAAATACCGTCAAAATTGCGATCGCGCACCGCCTGAACCTGTTCTCTAATTTGGGCAATTTTCACCGGATTACCTACTGTTCCCGTTGATATACCAATTTCTACAGGAATTAAACTTTGAGCCAATTTTACAGATGGTTGTTCTAGTTGAGCGATAAAAGAGTTTTGATCATTTCGATATACCTGCAAAACTAACTCATTAACTAAACCTTTTTTTACCCAAGTTTCCCAATCTTGCAAATAGTATCTGTAGGCAAAAGCTTGATAGTTAGGGGACAAAGAAATTTTGACATTAGGTTTAACCGCCTTGACAGCTAGATAGATTTCTGCCATGAAATCAGTAATTTTATCTGCTCGCCAACGCATCCATTCTGGGTTAAAAGCGTCACTAGGGGGACTTTTGCCTTGATGTTCTTGCTGGTAGAGTTTGATAGTGAAGCGATCGTAGCCAAACTGTACAGGCATCCCAAAATGGTCGTCAAACTGAATACCATCCACATCATAATCCCTGACTACTTCTAAAATTAACCCTTGGATAAACTTTTGCACTTGTGGATGTAAAGGATTCAACCAAGCCTGGTGACTCACCAAAACATTGTCAATTTCTTCTGGTGGGGCATCTTGAATAGAATTTATACCTTCTTGGCCAATTGTTAGCCAGTCAGGATAACGCCTTGCTAATTGTGAATAATGGGGTGTCATGAACCCGTATTCAAACCAGGGAATAACTCTCAAATCTTTCTTTTTAGCAAGTGTTACTATCTTTGCTAAAATATCCTGTCCACCGTGCATGAAGTTGAGCAAAAGTTGAGTATCAGAGCCTATAGTCATTTTGGCTACAGGACTTTTATAAAAAGTATGTCCTCGGTTCCAAACTACAGGATAAATAGTATTAAACTTCAAAGCCGACAATTGATTTATAGCACGGTTAATACCCCAAGGGAAAAATAGTACACCACTAGCAACATTAGTGATCCAAACGCCGCGAATTTCTGTAGTTAAAGGACTTGTTTTTTGGGAATAAACTGGCAGTGAAGAGGGTAAAAAAACTGCTAAAGCGACTACTAAGCCCAAACAAATCAAGTAAGAAATACAACAGCGAGCAACCCGATTCATTTGTAAATTTGACCTAGTGCGATCGGAATATATATAACTACAAAATAAAGTTACAATTCTCCGGATCATGTAAAGAAATGATGATTCAGAATTCAGGAGTCAGTAGAGACGCGATTAATCGCGTCTCTCCTCCTAACTCCTGTACAGACGAGATTAATCGCGTCTGTACTAGAATCTTTCCACACCTTCAAATTGCTTGAGTGCCGATGCATTTGCGGCTTCTCCACAAGTCCGTGGTGTGGGGAATATCTTCTCAGGATTTGCTAACCCTTTAGGATTAAAAACTTGCCGCACCCATTGCATCGTTTCTAAATCAACTGGACTAAACATCTGCGGCATATAGCACTTTTTCTCTGCACCGATGCCATGTTCACCAGAAATACTACCACCGACTTGGACACAAAGTTTGAGGATTTTTCCACCCATTTCCTCTACTTGCTCTAATGCTCCCGTCACCGAATTATCAAAAAGAATTAGGGGATGAAGATTGCCATCGCCAGCATGAAATACATTAGCAACTCGATAACCGTATTGTTTACTTAATGCCTCAATCTCATGCAGAACATAAGGCAACTGAGTCCGGGGAATTACACCATCTTGTACATAATAATCTGGACTTAAATGCCCAGCCGCAGCAAAAGCCGCCTTGCGTCCTTTCCATAATTTCAATCGAGTTTCTGGGTCAGTAGCAGAAGTGACATTACGCGCACCATTCTTTTTACAAATTTCGGTAACTCGCTGTTTATTGCCTGCAACTTCCACTTCTAAACCGTCAATTTCTATTAGTAAAATAGCAGTAGCATCGCGGGGATAACAATTAGTTGCGACAACATCTTCAACTGCATTGATGCTGAAATTATCCATCATTTCCATACCACCAGGAATAATTCCGGCGCTGATGATATCAGAAACAGTTGCGCCGGCAGCTTCAATGCTAGTAAAATCTGCCAACAGCACACAAATTGATTCTGCACTTTTGAGAATTCGCAAAGTAATTTCTGTAGCAATTCCTAAAGTGCCTTCAGAACCAACAAAAACACCTGTTAAATCATAACCAGGCATTTCTGGGATTTGTCCACCTAAATCGATAATTTCACCTGATGGCGTGACAATTTTTAACCCTAAAACGTGGTTAGTGGTGACACCATATTTGAGACAATGTACGCCGCCAGAATTTTCGGCAATGTTGCCCCCAATAGAGCAGATAATTTGACTGGAAGGATCAGGAGCGTAGTAAAATCCAGCACCACTAACAGCTTGTGTTACCCAACTATTAATCACCCCTGGTTGTACAACTGTGCGTTGATTTTCCAAATCAATGCTGAGGATTTGCCGCATTAACGAGGTTACAATTAAAACAGAGTCTTTCACTGGCAAAGCGCCGCCAGATAGACCAGTGCCAGAACCGCGTGCAATGAAGGGTATAGAATACTGATTGCATATCTTCACGACTTGGGCAACTTGTTCTGTAGTTCTGGGTAACACCACCACAGCCGGACGTTGGCGATAGCCAGTTAAACCATCGCATTCATAGGTAATCAGTTCTTCGCGGCGTTGCACCACACCATTTTTGCCCAGGACAGCCTCGAATGCTTTGATAATGGGTTTCCAGTTAAGTTGTTTTTTATCTTGGGTAAGCATAGTTTTTTCAAGTTCAAGGTAGATGTATGGCGGATTGCAGGCTTTTTTCCAACGCTTTAATTACTATTGTTGCAAAAATAGCAGCTAAGAGTGAGTAAAAGGCGATCGCATGATTTGAGTAGGCACTTAACAAGGGTATTGAATGATGGTAAAATCCAATATTCTGTTAATTATGGGGTTAAAGTAACATAGATAGGACTTACGCATTAGTTACGGAATAACGAACCGCAGAGGCACAGAGGGCACGGAGAAATCAGAGTTTGAGAGATATTTTGCGTAAGTCCTAATAGAGTGAGAAATTGAACAGGAGAGGGTGAAATGACTTACCAAGTTTTAGATTCCACCTCAAAATTAATTGCCAAGCTGCAAACCCTAGCACCCGAACAGCAACAACAGGTGCTAGATTTTGTGGAATTTCTCGCACAAAAATATGCTCAACCCCAACAACCACATCAGAAACGGGTATTAGGTTTAAACCAAGGTAAGATTTGGATAAGTGATGATTTTAATGACCCTTTACCTGATGAATTTTGGTTAGGTGAAAGTGAGGAATGAAACTGTTAAACGATGCCATCATCAAATCACCTTTTATCGGCTTACCACATAAAATCTCCCATCACATCAATATAGCGTTCATCCTCATCAACCTTGACCCTTGCCATACCATTGGAAAAGTTGTCAGCTTCATTAAACTGTGGCTGGATAAACACTTGCCCTTTCTTGTCGATATAGCCCCACTTGGAACCAACTTTGACCCGTGCTAGCCCTTCGGAAAAGCTATCTGCTTTATCAAACCAGAATGGGATAACCTCACCCCCTGTCTGGTTGATATAAGCCCACTTGTCATTAATTTTGACTACTGCCAGCCCTTCGGAAAAGTTACGAGCATAATCAAACTTGGGTTCTATAACTTCCAGTCTTTTCTGGTCTTTGTAGCCCCACTTGTTGTCTATCTGGAATGGTTCTAAGTTGTTATTCATTAAGCTTACTTACCTGATAATTGCCTTGGTGTTATATAATAAGATATAAAGTATATTTTGACACATATTCCATCGAAATGAGGTTGTGAATACAAGTAGACAATCTGTAATCGCAGCCTTTCATCGCCAATCAACTAACCTAGAAATAACGCTCTCAAATACTGGATAAAATCATGGTTCAGGAAGTTCTAATCAATAATGATGATTACTATGTGCCAGATGCCAACCAGCTAGTCACTGAAGATGATACACCTGTGGACAATTTTGCTTCGGAAAAACAACAACGCCTGTTGGTTGGCTCTCTTTATAGTTCTCTACAAAGCCAGACTTTTTTAGCAGCAGCGAATGTCGGAGTTTACCATACAGACGGACAACCGGCAATTGTACCCGACGTTTTTCTCAGCTTCGATGTTCAAATGCCTGAAAATTGGTGGGAAAAACAAAATCGTTGTTATATGGTTTGGCGTTTTGGCAAACCTCCAGAAGTTGTTCTCGAAATTGTTTCTAATAAAGAAGGTGATGAACTGGGCAAAAAGCTGAAAATTTATGAACATATGCGGGCTAGTTACTACATCGTATATGACCCAAATCAGCAATTAGGAGAAAAAGTCCTGCGCGTTTATGAACTTAGGGGAACACGCTACTTTGAAACTTCAGAAATTTGGTTAGAACAAGTTGGTTTAGGCGTCACTTTGTGGGAAGGCAAATTTGAAGATAGACAGGATACTTGGTTACGCTGGTGCTACCAAGATGGTACTGTTTTGCTGACTGGAGATGAACGAGCTTCCCAGTCCGAACAACGAGCTTCCCAGTCCGAACAACGCGCTTCCCAAGCCGAACAACGCGCCAAAATCCTAGCAGAAAGGCTACGGGCTATGGGCGTAGATCCAGACACTCTATAGGACAATGGTTGTAAAGACGCAAAAAAAACTTTGCGTCTTTGCATGAGCCAAAAATTATCACGAGCTTGTACAAGTTATAAACTCATTTATCCGATGCCAAACCTTCTCTAATAAATCAGAATCATCGGCATCAAACCATTCAATTTGCGGGTATCCTCGAAACCAAGTGCGTTGTCGCTTGGCAAATTGTCGGGTATGCAAAATTGTTAATTCTTTCGCTTCATCCAAGGAAATATCCCCAGCCAAATATTGCTTAATTTCTTGATAGCCTAAAGTATTCAACAAAGACAAATCAGCGCCATATTTTTGACAAAGATTCTCCACCTCAGCAACCAAAGCATTTGCTATCATTTCCTCAGTACGCTGTTGAATCCGAGCGCCTAACTTTTCAACATCGCAATCTAAACCAATTTGCAAAATCGGATAATCGGGTGGATTTTCCCCTTGCTGTTCTGAAATTGGATATCCAGTGACGTAAAATACCTCTAATGCTCGTAAAGTTCGCACTGAGTCATTGCCATGAATTTTTTGTGCCGCAACTGGATCAACTTGTTGTAGAATTGCGTAGAGTTGGGGTTGTCCGATAGATTCCAGCTGCGATCGCAATTCTTTATGCGGTGCAACTCTCGGAATTTTCATCCCTTGGACAATGGAACGGATGTATAAACCCGTACCACCAACTAGCAACAGTGGCGTAACACCAACTGAAGCAATTAAGGCTTGTGTTTGTTCCTGGTAGTCTGCTACTGTCATTATGTCTGTTGGATCGCAGATATCTATTAAATAGTGCCGCACCAATTTTTGTTCAGCCAAAGTTGGTTTCGCCGTCCCAATATCAAACTCACGATAAACTTGACGAGAATCAGCACTCAGAATTACAGAACCCAACCGCATCGCCAAAGCCAAAGCCAAACCCGATTTCCCCGTTGCTGTCGCCCCACAAATCACAATTAATTTAGTCATTAGTCATTTCTTCCCCATCTCCCTCATCCCCCTCATCCTCCTCATCCTCCTCATCCCCCACTTCTCACGTTTCCAACAGGACTGCAACCCTAGTATAAACTTCTCTTGAAAATGCCCTACAGACGCTAACAAGGCTTTTGTGTTAGAATTTTGGAGTGTTTTTGCTTTCGTTCGCCTTTTGGCGACTTAAACCCCACGCATCAGGAGAGTTTACATGACGAGCAGTTACAGTGCCGATCAGATTCAAGTTCTGGAAGGTCTGGAAGCCGTCCGCAAAAGACCAGGAATGTACATCGGTACTACTGGACCGCGAGGACTCCACCATTTAGTTTACGAGGTGGTGGACAATTCAATTGATGAGGCTTTGGCGGGTCATTGCACCCATATAGAGGTGGATATCAACGCTGATGGTTCCGTGACTGTAACAGATGATGGTCGCGGTATTCCCGTCGATACTCACTCGCGCACCGGGAAATCGGCTTTGGAAACCGTGATGACAGTGCTACACGCCGGAGGTAAGTTTGGCGGCGGTGGCTACAAAGTTTCTGGAGGATTACACGGTGTTGGTATTTCTGTTGTTAATGCCCTATCTGAGGTTGTAGAAGTTACAGTTTGGCGAGATAAAAAAGTTTATCTCCAGCGCTATGAACGGGGTATACCAGTTACCGAACTACAAGTCAAGCCTTACAAAGAAGCTAGAACCGGAACTTCTGTTACTTTTAAACCAGATACCCAAATCTTCACTGTTAGCATTGAGTTTGATTATATCACTTTATCAGGTCGCCTACGGGAATTGGCGTATCTGAATGCAGGTGTCAAAATTACCTTTACTGACCACCGTCTGGAACTACTAAAAAGCGATACACCCAAGGTAGAATCCTACGATTACAAGGGTGGTATTAAAGAATATATCGCCTACATGAACCGCGAAAAGCAGCCTTTGCATGAAGAAATTATCTATGTGCAGGGGGAACGGAACAACGTACAAGTGGAAGTTTCGTTGCAATGGTGTACTGATGCTTATACGGATAATGTACTAGGTTTTGCTAACAATATTCGCACGGTAGATGGTGGTACGCACTTAGAAGGGTTAAAGGCGGTTCTGACTCGGACATTAAATACGATCGCTCGCAAGCGCAATAAAATTAAAGAGAATGAAACTAACCTCAGTGGCGAACACGTCCGCGAAGGTTTGACAGCCGTTATTTCCGTTAAAGTCCCAGATCCAGAATTTGAAGGACAAACCAAAACCAAACTCGGTAATACCGAAGTGCGGGGAATTGTTGACTCTCTGGTGGGAGAAGTTCTCACTGAGTATCTAGAATTTCATCCTGCCATAGCAGACTCAATTTTAGATAAAGCGATCCAAGCTTTCAAAGCCGCAGAAGCAGCCCGTCATGCGCGGGAATTAGTTCGGCGCAAATCGGTGCTGGAATCTTCGCCATTACCTGGTAAATTGGCAGATTGCAGTTCTCGTGACCCTAGCGAATCAGAGATATTCATCGTGGAAGGGGACTCAGCCGGCGGATGTTTTCATGGTGATACACTTGTAGCACTGGTTGATGGGCGATCGCTCAGTTTTAAAGAAATTGTCGCTGAACAAGCGATGGGTAAAGAGCATTTTTGCTACACCATCCGTGATGACGGTACTATCGGCGTAGAACGTATTATCAATCCTCGGATGACTAAGGCAAACGCTGAAGTTATGAAGGTGACATTAGATAACGGTGAAACCATTATTTGCACACCCGATCACCGCTTCATGTTGCGCGATCGCAGCTACAAATCTGCTGCATCATTAACATCAGATGATTCTTTGATGCCACTGTATCGTCAGATATCTGACAGAACTAAACCAGGAATTACCATTAATGGTTATGAAATGGTTTGGAGTCCACGTTCTGATTCTTGGCTGTTTACTCATTTGATAGCAGATTGGTATAACCGCTCTTTAGATGTTTACCAACTTCAAGACGGGGAGCATTGCCATCATCTTGATTTCAACAAGCATAATAATAACCCCACGAACTTACATCGGTTATCTGCCGAAGCACATCTAGCAATACACCGCGCTCACATTGAACAAACACTGCATCGGCAAGATGTCATTGAAAAGAGCCGCAAAACTCGTCAAAGCAACGAATTTCGCGCCAAGATGAGCCAAAGAATGCAGCAGCCCCAAACGCGGCAGATTTTGTCACAACAGGCAAAGGCGCAGTGGGAGGATGAAGCTTACAAAGCCTATATGACTGGTAAATGGCGAGAGTTTTATGACAATAACGAAACTTATCGTCAGCAAAACCGCGAACATCTCAATCAAGCACAGCAAAACTATTGGAATGATGAAACCAATTGCATAGCTCAAGCTCAAAAAGTTCGCAATTATTTTGCTAATAACCCACAGGCGCGTGAGACTTACTCAGTTGTAGCCAAGCAACAATGGCAAGATGAGGCTTTGTTGGCATGGCGACGAGAAAAAACACAAGAACAATGGACACCTGAATTCCGTGCCAAGCGCCAAGCTGCTTTACAGCAAACCTACTATCGCAAAACTATTGCTGCTCTCAAGCAAATCGAAGTTGAGCAAGGTGTGCTTGACTTGAATGCTTATCAAGCTTACCGTCTACAGACACGAGACAAGTCTCTGTTAAAGTTCGATACATTCTGCGATCGCTACTTTGAAGGTAATCAAGCTCTTGCTGGTGAAGCAGTAGCCAATTACAATCACCGCATTGTTTCCATCGAACATTTAGAAGAACAGGTAGACGTTTACGACATTGAAGTTCCCCATACCCACAACTTTGCTTTGGCAAGTGGTGTGTTTGTCCATAACAGCGCCAAACAAGGACGCGATCGCCGCACTCAAGCAATCTTACCTCTACGTGGTAAAATTCTTAACATTGAAAAAACCGACGACGCTAAAATCTATAAAAATAACGAAGTCCAATCGTTAATTACAGCACTTGGTTTAGGTGTTAAAGGTGATGAATTCGATTCCACCCAACTGCGTTATCACCGCATAGTTATCATGACGGACGCTGACGTAGATGGAGCGCACATCCGCACTTTGTTGTTAACATTCTTCTACCGATATCAGCGAGCGCTCATCGAACAAGGCTTTATTTATATTGCTTGTCCCCCACTGTTTAAAGTAGAGCGGGGACGTAATCATGAATACTGCTATAGCGATCGCGAAAAAAATCAAGCGATCGCCAAATTTCCCGCTAACGCCAACTATACCATCCAACGCTTCAAAGGTTTGGGTGAAATGATGCCACAACAACTCTGGGACACCACCATGAACCCAGAAACCCGCAAAATGAAGCAAGTGGAAATTGAGGACGCCGCCGAAGCCGATCGCATCTTCACAATTTTAATGGGCGATCGCGTCGCACCCAGACGAGAATTCATCGAAACCTATGGCTCTAAACTCAACTTCACCGATCTAGATATCTAATATCAATTCATCAACACTGCTCTGATAATTTGGGAACTTGGTAATGGGTAATGGGTGAAAACCTATTATCCATTGCTTTTTTTATAATTTATGGCTGTTTTCAATAGGGAAAATCAGGACTAAAAACTATGTCTTTTGGCTGATGACAAACCATAAAATTTATAAATGTTTTATTGTAGTATTTTCCATACTACAAGCTATGTCGTTAGATGAGTGAATATATCTATAAATTCATTAACTATTGTTAATAATTCTCTATCTAACAGCATTCTACACAAAGTTATGAAAGCGAGCAAAGGCATAGGAGGAAAAGCATTTAGGACTTACGCACTTTACACATTGACCATCATGTGAAAAGTCAGCTTGTTAAACTAAAAGTCTTTCCCTGCCTAGTTCCTGGGCTGCTGCCTGGGAATGCGATCAAGGTGGGCTGCTGCCTGCTTGACGGGAGGCAGCAGCCCACCACAACAGCGTTACAAGGCAGAACCTTGTAACGAGAGGTAATTCACAGTTGGCTGTCTCTGTCAATGTGTAAGTCCTAGCATTGTTCAATATTATTTTCTCATTTGGAAACAAATCATATAATTTGCTTATTGTCAATACTCTACCAAAAATCAATATTCCAGTCTTAGCAAAACTACCAACTTTATTGGAAATTTAGTCCAGATATTATTCTTTGCTCTGACTGGCTGATTAATTTCGCCCACGTAGCTCAAAGCATATTTGTTATGCTTTGAGAAAATAACTGGATATCATACATCAAACAGCAACTAATAAGTATTTTGAGGATTATTCATCATAAGATGACAGAAACTCACCGAAATAAAAGTATTTAAATTTACAATTGAGTTACGCAAAAAAGCTTTGTAACCAAATCATCAGGTAATCTTCTGAGTTCTCTGTGTTTGAGACGATGGTTAGTGGAAGCACACACCATAAGCCTGAAAACTTGTTAATATCTTCATGTGGCGTTGTGGCGATCGCTATTGTATCGTATGCATCTAATGTACTTTTGCCTAAGATATGACTATATTGGCGAGTTCGCAGGACAAATTGTTTTTGAATTGATTAAAATATCCTTGTATACAATAGGAAGAGTTTGTCAACTTTCATAGGGCTGAAATCGCCACAGTGCGCTAACGTGTGAATAAGACCGAATTAGTTAAACCTAAATTGATCTCCCATGAGATCGATCTGTCACAGCCTCAACTCCTCAGTTAAGCTAGCTAGTACGCAGAAGGTTAACTGCTTTAAGGCAAACACCACCACCGTTGTTGTATTTACCCAAGGTCAAGATCCGCTTTAGTCTCAGGAATGCGTAATTTATGAAGGAAATGTAAAAATGGGTAGATTAAAACTTCTCGTCTGAGTTAACATAAAATGCACTGTTTCTAAGTAATTAATGTTGTGTAAAATACATGAAATTCGGCAAGAGCAAGCGTACTTACTTCCTAATGTAATAAGAGCGTCACTGCAATTCCGAAAAGTGGAAAAAAATGTCAGGGTATAACTCCCGTTTTTAATGTCTTTTTGGTAAAGGTGGCTAAAGGTTGCTTAATGAATTCATGATTAATACACAAAAAGAGTGCAATTTCTGTGAAACAGGCTACAATCGGAAGAGTCTTTATAGGAAAATCTGCCAGCAATATGAACTCATTTGTATAGAGTGGCAAATTTTTTGATCGAGGCGAGTATTTTTTTTGACCAGTTAGTTGAAAGCAATATGTGATAGCAACACATATAACATTTACGAAAGTGAGCAAGTCACCTTTAGTAATTGCTGAAACTAAAGTAAAAACCTCCAACGGGAGGCGTAAAACGTCCGAAAATATCTCTGGCAAATCTGCCAAAAAGCTTATTTTCGGTTGGCAATTGGCTCGTTTAAAAGAGCATTAAACACATCTTGAGTAATTGATTCTGCAAGGAGCATGAGGAACGCGGCATGAACCAGGCTAACAACGTACTCGAAAGCATATATCAGCCTGAACTAGAAATAATGAATCAGCCTGAGCTCGAGTTAGAAGAACTCTTAATAGACGATGAAGAGGACTTGCTGATCATCGATGAAGGTGACGAGGAATTTTTAGAGCCTCAGTCTGATGAGGACGACGCAAAGTCTGGAAAAGCCGCTAAATCGCGTCGTCGGACACAAAGCAAGAAAAAGCACTATACCGAAGATTCAATTCGGCTTTACTTGCAAGAAATTGGGAGAATTCGGCTGTTGCGGGCAGACGAAGAAATCGAATTGGCGCGGAAGATAGCCGATTTGCTGGAATTGGAGAGGGTACGCGAAAGACTGTGTGAGCAGTTAGATCGCGATCCTCGAGATAGTGAATGGGCAGAAGCAGTACAACTGCCACTACCAGCCTTTCGTTATCGCCTCCATGTTGGTCGCAGAGCGAAAGACAAGATGGTGCAATCTAACCTCCGTCTTGTAGTTTCAATTGCTAAGAAGTACATGAATCGTGGTTTGTCGTTCCAAGATTTAATTCAGGAAGGCAGTCTCGGTTTGATTCGCGCGGCGGAAAAGTTTGACCATGAGAAAGGTTATAAGTTTTCTACCTACGCTACATGGTGGATTCGTCAAGCAATTACCCGCGCGATCGCAGATCAATCACGCACTATTCGTCTTCCAGTTCACCTTTACGAAACCATTTCTCGGATTAAGAAAACTACCAAGTTGCTATCTCAAGAAATGGGTCGCAAACCCACTGAAGAAGAAATCGCCACTCGTATGGAAATGACCATTGAGAAGTTGCGGTTCATTGCTAAATCTGCTCAGTTACCCATCTCACTAGAAACGCCAATTGGTAAAGAAGAAGATTCTCGATTGGGCGATTTTATTGAATCCGATGGTGAGACACCAGAAGACCAAGTTTCCAAAAATCTTCTGCGCGAAGACCTTGAAAAAGTCCTCGACAGTCTCAGCCCTCGTGAACGGGATGTTCTCAGACTGCGTTACGGCTTGGATGATGGTCGGATGAAAACCCTTGAGGAAATCGGCCAGATTTTCAACGTCACCCGCGAACGGATTCGTCAAATTGAGGCGAAGGCACTTCGCAAGTTACGCCACCCAAATCGTAACAGCGTTCTCAAGGAATATATTCGGTAGTTAATAGTCATTTGTCATTAGTCATTGGTCATTAGTGAATAAACAAAAGACAAATGACCTAGACGCACCAGCGGCTTCCCGCAGGGTAGGACAACTGACAAATGACAAACAAATAAAAACCTGGTAGTGAATTAGCACTCCAGGTTTTTTTATTTATAGGTCATCTTGGATATTAAAACTTACAGGATACCCCAAAAATGTAGGAAGCCTTGACCAGAAAAAACCTCAACCAAAATGGCTGCTGAAAAGCCAATCATTGCCAAGCGACCGTTCCAAATTTCTGCTTGTGGGGTAAAGCCCCAACGCCAAGCATTGCGATCTTCAATTACAGGAGTAGTGACTTTTGTTGTGCTTGCGTTTGTCATGGTTGGAACTCCAAATTTAATTCTTAAGGTTTATTGCCTTATGTAAACTAATATAACAAACATTTTTATAAAGGCAACATTTTTTATACTTTTGTTTCCATACCTTGACATAAATAGGAATAGCTATTTATACATATTAAAACATCTGCCTTCAGTGAGATTTACTGAGATAGAAGAAATGTTATCTAGACTTTCACCTTTATAAACAATATGGTCTTATTAAAATTAATTATCAAGTAATTTATTTACATTGCTTGCTTTCCGGCAGATTTAGTATCTTAAAATAAAAAATTATTGAAAATATAGGTCAGTAGCAGAGAATTTCCATTTCTTTTGAAGTCGAGACAAAACCAAGCTGATCGTAGATATGTTTACCATCCTCAGTGGTGTGAAGCCAGAGGCGTTTTGCGTCAGTTGTTCTCACAAAGCTGATAATTTCCTTTAATAATGCCGTCGCAATTCCCTGTCCTCGCCAGATCGGAATTGTATAAACGTTCATAATGTAGGCTTCTAAGCCTGAGAGATTGCCGTTGTAAGGGGGTCGTTGAAAAAATACCAAGCCGCCAGTGGCAACAATTTGATTATCCACTTCAGCAACCCAAGCGAAAAACTCACCTGACGGCATTTTTTCGCTAAGATATTTTCGAGTTGCTTCTGCTAGGTTTGCGGTGTCAGAGTCACCTTTAATATCCCCAGCCTCCCGCAGGAGTTCGAGACGCAGTTGGATCAGCGCCTCTAAGTCCTGCAAGTTGGCTTGTCGTAGGTTGAACATCACCCTAATTTACGATCGCACTTCGGCAACAGTGATGATTTTTTCATCGCGGTTGAGTTGGAGGATGCTTTCACCTTTGACATCTTTGCCTAAAATCGGCACTGTTTCCACAGGTATTCGCACTACCCGCTCCTTATTCGTCACTAAAGCTACTTCGCCAGATGCGTTGGCGTAGCCCGCCGTTCGCGTAGCGTCTCGTAGAGAAGGCATCGCCATGACCATCCCAGCTAAATTGTCAGTTTTGCTAGCAAATTTCAGCGCTTGCGTACCTAAATCGCCGCGATTAGCCGCTCTCAACTGACTTACAGCCATCCGTTTGGCGTATCCTTCTTGAGTAACTAGCAGCAGTTGGTCATCTTTACCGACAGTCACACAGCCAACCATTTGCTGATTTTTCAGTAACCGAAATGCTTGTAAGCCCATCGCCGTGCGACCCATGACCGGTAATTGTTCATCATTGACTGCAAAGCGCAACAGTCGCCCACCGGAACTAGCTAAAATCAGATGCTCCCCTGGAGCGGTGAACTGAGTAAACGACAATTCATCATCCTCTTTGAGCTTCAAAATCGTGATTCCGCGCCGAGTCAGGTTAGTAAATTCTTCCAGAGACAGACGTTTAATTCTTCCTTGTTTTGTTAAGAGAATCATTTGCCTAGTTTCGAGATTTTCTGGCAGCACAAAGCGGCTGACCACAGCTTCTTGAGCGCCTTGAGCAGTACTACTAAGCATAGTAATCAAAGGTTTTCCCCGTGGAGAACGTCCAGTGGTTAGGGGAATTTCTCCCACATTCACCGGATAGACTTTGCCGCTAGCGCTTAGTATTAGCAAGTCTTTCTCGGTGTTGGTCAACACAGTTTGGATAATAAAGTCATTATCGTGCAGACCATTTTCACTTTTTGACTTTTTCCCAGATGGCTGGATGCGGCGGACATAACCGCGTTGGGTAAATTCTAAAACTGCTTCTTCTGCTGGCTGTTCTAATTTTGGATTTGGGATTTGGGATTTTGGATTGTCTTCCTGGACTTTGTTCTTCTGATCCTCTACCCTAGATTTTTGCTCCTCTCCAATTTTTGTCCGCCGGGGATCGTTGTACTTGCGCTTGAGCGATCGCAAATCTTTTTTCAGCGCCTTGAGTAATTCCCGGCGATCGTTCAGTAATTGCTCTAATAAACTAATTTGTTCACTTATCTGCTCAAATTCTTGCTGCAAATTTTGCTTTTCTAAACCGGTGAGGCGGCGCAATGGCATGGACAAAATTGCATCACCTTGTACATCACTCAAATCTAGTTGGCTGCAAAGGTTAATTTTTGCCGTACTACCATCGGCAGCTTGCCGTAAAATTTCAATTACCTCATCCAAATTAGACAGCGCTTTCAGCAAACCTTCTACCAAATGCACACGACTTTGAGCTTTCCCCAACTCGTAATTGTAGCGACGGTTCAGCGTCTCTTCTCGGAAACTCAAAAATTCTTGCAACAGTTGACGCAAACTTAATTGGCGGGGTTGTCCATCCACTATTGCTAGGAGAATTGCCCCAAAAGTCACTTGTAAAGCAGTTTGGTGATATAAATGCTGGAGAATTTCTTGGGGATTGGTATCGCGTTTGAGTTCAATTACTACCCGCATTCCTTCGCGATCGCTCTCATCCCGAAGATCAGAAATTCCTTGCAAGCGCCCTTGATTTACTAAGTCCGCTACCTTCTCAATCCAGGCTGCCTTATTCACTTGATAAGGCAATTCTGTAATGATAATTGCCGTCCGGCGCTTGCTTCCCCGACTGGCTGGAATTTCCTCCAGAGTTGCGACTCCCCGCAGCAAAATTCCACCTTTACCTGTAGTGTATGCTTCCCGAATTCCCGTTTCACCCATTATTTCCCCACCAGTGGGAAAGTCTGGCCCGGGAATTAGCTCAAATAACTTCTCATCTGACAACTCTGGGTTGTCGATTAAGGCAATTAACCCATCGACCACTTCCCCCAAGTTGTGCGGTGGAACATTTGTTGCCATTCCCACAGCAATCCCAGAACAGCCATTGAGTAACAGAAACGGCAATTGAGCAGGTAGCACCGTTGGTTCTTGCTGGGAATTATCGAAATTCCCGACAAATTCCACAGTTTCTTCACCAATTTCTGTCAACATTCCCTCATGGCTGATGGGTGCGAGGCGCGTTTCTGTGTAGCGCATCGCCGCGGGCGGGTCATTATCGACGCTGCCAAAGTTACCGTGTCCTGCCAGCAAAGGATAGCGGCTAGAAAAATCCTGCACTAGCCTGACTAAAGCATCGTAAACAGATTGGTCGCCGTGGGGATGGTATTTACCCAACACATCACCCACTACACGGGCACATTTTCGATAGGGTCTATCTGGTACTAAACCGAGTTCGTGCATTGCATACAAAATCCGCCGATGCACTGGTTTTAAGCCATCACGCACGTCTGGTAGCGCTCGCCCGACAATCACGCTCATGGCATATTCTAGATAAGACCGTTGCATCTCGGTGTGCAGGGCTGTTGGAATTACCTGTCCCGTTGAGAGAAGGTTTAACTGTTTTGCCATGAGTTTTTTCCCTGAAATTTAACTACACAAAAGCCGATGGAACTCAACACTGCGGCAACCACAGCATAACGGATCAAATAAACTTATCCGCAATATTTTGATAGTCGCAGAAGAAAAAGCAGTAGTATCATCCTTGCTGGCGAGGATGCAATTGACTATTAAAAAGGATGCAGACGACTATAATCTACATAAACTTAGTAGCCATGATACTTACCGAAGAAGAATTCAGGAGCCAGAATCGAGAATGGATTCTGTGGGACTGGATAGAGAATCGAAGTTTAGAGCAAGGGATTTTAAACGCGCGTGTTCGCTCTTAGCGTCTCCCCTTCTCCCAAAGGGAGAGGCTAGCGCCAAGGGAGAAGAAAAAATTCTTTCCGTGACTCTTACCCCTAACTTGACTGCTGGGGTATTCTGAATTCTGAATTCTGTCTTCTGACTCCTTCTGATCATGATTGCATTTGTTAATTTTGAATTCTGGAATTCTGGAATCTCCTCACCTCTATAACTTAAATTCTCATGAAAACTGTTTTAATTGTCGAAGACGATCTAATTAATGCTCGTGTTTTTTCCAAAATTTTGTCCAAGCGTGGCGGCTTGGGTGTAAAACACACTGAAAATGTCGAAGAAGTCATAAAAATTGCCCAATCAGGAGAAGCCGACCTGATTTTGATGGATGTTTCTCTGTCCAGAAGTGTTTATCAAGGTAAATCTGTTGATGGAATCAAGATTACACAGATGTTAAAATCTGATCCAAAAACAGCAAACTTACCTGTTATTTTAGTCACGGCACATGCTATGGAAGGCGATCGCGAGAACTTTCTCAAGCAAAGCGGTGCTGATGGCTACATTTCTAAGCCAGTTGTTGACCATCAACAGTTTGTTGACCAAATCCTCGCACTTCTACCCACAGACAAACACTGAAAATTAACAACTTATTTCAGGAATACTCGCCCGCTAATATTTTTGGGCGACTAGTTCCTGTAATGGTTAGTATATATGTACTATGAAAAGGTACTATTAAGCAAGTGGGGAATCGGGAATGGGGAATCGGGAATGGGGAATCGGGAGAATGAAAAATTACCTCTTTTCCATCTACTCCCTACTCCCTACTCCCTACTCCCTACTCCTATTGCGTAGGCCGTTGTTCAGGAGCTGATGATGAATTTTCTCGTTGCAATAGGGCTGCTTGAATACGGGGTAATTCTAGGAATTTTTTCGTATCAGACAGTAGGCGATCGCCCCAGAGGTTCTCTTTGAGGAAATTCAAATTAGCATAGCGCGAATCGATACGGAGTGCAGCTTCTCCCAAGGTTATTCCTTTTTGACGATCGCCTTTACTATACAGTGCGACTGCCAAGGCCAATAAAGGTTCTGCGGCTTGCTTCTCAAGGGTTATAGCAGATTGCCATCGCTTAATCGCTTCGGGGGTATTACCCTGTTCGTAGTTGATTAAGCCAATATTGTTGAGCGCTGGCCAGAATTTTTTATCTTGGGAGACGGCTTTATCGTACTGCGCGATGGCATCTGGCAATTTACCCAGCAGGTAGTAAGCATTACCCAAATCAAATAACCCTTCTGGATCATTGGGTTTTAACTTTAAACCATCTTGATAATTGACAACAGCAGCCTGGTAATTTTTCTGCTGAAAATTAGCTGAACCCAACGCAAACAAAATATCACCATTTTTGGGGTTGAGAGATTGCGCTTTTTTCAGGCTGGCGATCGCCCCGTCAAACTCTTTAGTTTGCAACTGCAATCCACCTAACAGCAACCACACCTTATCATTCTTCGGAGCCAGTTGACTAGCCAGCCGCGCTCGTGGCAAAGCTAAATCAATCTGCTGAAACTGAGCTAGTTGAGCCGCCTCTTGTGCCAAGCTCAACCCCTGTTTCTCTAACTTTGTCCCATCTAGTTGCAGTGTATGGGGTATTAATGCCTGCGCGTTAGCGGCTTTTGGCATACTCCACAAACTACAGACCATTAGAAAAGAAATCAAACGAACATATTTAGGCACACTACCGCCTTTAAGCCACTAATCAAAGAATCTTTCAGCTAGCTTAAACGATCTGCGCTGTTGACGGTAGCAAAATCTTACGTCATTAGCTCTTGACATCCCCATAACAAAAGAAATACATTAATAAGTATCCACTTACTTATTTATGGCTCGTATACCCAGAATCACCAATCAGCAAATCTTAGAAGCGGCTCGTCAAATTTTCTTACAACAAGGATTTGGTGCTTCAACCTTGGAAATTGCTCAACAAGCTGGTATTTCGGAAGCTTCAATTTTCAAGCGATTTTCAACGAAAGAAGAATTATTTTTTGCGGCGATGGGAATTCCAGAAAAACCCCCCTGGGTGAACGAGTTGGAATCTCTTTGTGGCCAAGGCAATCTCAAAGAAAACCTCACCAATATTTGCTTCCAGATTATGGAATTCTATCGTGAGGTGCTGCCTCTGATCATGATGCTGCGATCGCGAGGCAATGCCCTCCCAGAACTTAGAGGTAAAGAACCAAGACCGATACTAGATGTCAAAGTACTAACTGCTTTCTTAGAGCGGGAGATCAACCAACATCGGCTTCGCCCTTGCGATCCCCAGACAGTGGCTCATATCTTAGTCGGATCGTTAATGAACTACGTTTTTTTAGAGCAGATGTTGTCCCAAGTCAATATACCAACTGCGGAATTACCAATAGGAACTTACTTAAATTCTGGAGATAGCCCCACGGAAATATCAGTATTTGTATTGAGTCTTGTGGATATTATCTGGCAAGGAATTGCACTAAGTCAGGATTAGAAAAACTTATGACTTTAGTCATAGAGCAGTGTGGAATTACTAATGACTTTGGTCATACATCGGTTTAGAGTTTTTGAGTGATAATTAATATGTATGAATTGATACGATGAGGTAGATATCAGACATCTTAATGCTAAAACAAAAGCAAATGTCTAAATTGCTGAATCGGAACCTAAGTAGAATAGAACTTGAATCTAAATAAGGAGTCAATTGTATGTTGAAACCAAACCGTGTATCGATAGTTTTAGCTGCTGCTGCCCTGATCGTTGTTCCCACTCTCTTAACTGCGCCTGCAAGTGCCCAGACGAAAGCCTACGTTGTTGCTCAAAGCGATCAAGGTAGGGATCGCGACGGCAGATCCAATTCTGGAGACTGGAACCGCGACGGCAGATCCAATTCTGGAGACTGGAACCGCGACGGCAGATCCAATTCTGGAGACTGGAACCGCGACGGCAGATCCAATTCTGGAAACTGGAACCGCGACGGCAGATCCAATTCTGGAGGAGTCAGAAACCCTACAGATCAGAGTAATTGGAACCATAACCACGAATACAATGGCAGAGCAGCCAGACTTGGCAATGGTGACATCAGATTGGCTAGTGGGAGAATTATTTATGGTAGAGACTTAGTCAAACTTCGTAATGGTTACTACAGACTTCCTGATGGAGTTATTCTTGGTCCCCATCTGGAATTTTTTGCTCCTGGCTACGTAATTCCTGCTCCTAGACCGCTAATCCAAATAAATCTTTAAAGTGTTGCGATTTTGCCCTTAAACTCTTTTTTGTGAAAATACTAAAAACCCAAGAAATTGTCAGTATATGGCTACCAGGCTATAGTTTTAGGCGTAAATAACTAGCTCGGTAGCCGTTCTTTATAGACAAAGTGGATATGCAGATTGATACACCAAATACCGTAGATTCCCCAGTTCCACTTCCAGAGGTCAAGAAAAAAAAAGGCAGACGTAATTGGCTTTCTTGGTTAATTGCTCTTTGCCTTTTGGGTGGAATTGGCTATGCAGTTTATTACCAAGTAACAGTTGCTCCCCGTCAAGAAGCCAGACGCCGGGTGCTGACAAACCCTGTACAAAGGCAGAGTTTAACAATCACAGTTTCAGCGAACGGAACAGTGAAGCCTGAACGGTCAATCAACCTCAGCCCGAAAAATTCAGGCATCTTGAAAAGACTGTTGGTGAAGGAAGGGGATCTGATCAAACAAGGACAAATTGTTGCCTATATGGATGATTCCAACCTGCGGGGGCAACTTACTTCTGCTCAAGGACAATTGGCACAAGCCGAGGCAAATCTGCAAAAAGCGATCGCAGGTAATCGCCCTCAAGATATTGCTCAATCACAGGGAGCCTTAGACGAAGCCGAGGCGAATCTGCAAAAGGTACAAACAGGTAATCGCTCTCAAGATATTGGCCAAGCACAGGCACAATTACAAAATACTCAAGCCGCTCTCAGTAAAGCAGAAGATAATTTTTTCCGCAATCAACAACTATACAAAGCAGGTGGTATTTCCCTTCAGACTCTCAACCAAACCCGTGCAGATCGTGATGGCGCCCAAGCCACGGTAAATGCAGCAGAGCAAGCACTGGGGTTGCAAAAAGCTGGGTCACGTCCAGAAGACATCGACCAAGCCAGAGCTGTGGTGAGGCAGAGACAACAATCTTTGGCACTTTTGAAAGCAGGATCGCGCCAAGAAGATATTGACGCAGCCCGCGCCCAGGTAACATCTGCTCGCGGCTCCCTGCAAAACATCCAAGCCGAAATCAATGACACAATCATTCGCGCACCTTTTGATGGTGTGATGACAAAGAAGTATGCTGATCCAGGCGCTTTTGTGACACCCACAACTGCCAGTAGTGAAGTAGCTTCTTCTTCTTCTTCTTCAATCTTGTCTCTAGCTTCCACAAATGAAGTTGTCGCCAGTTTAGCAGAAACAAATATTTCCAAAATCAGCCTTGGTCAAAAAGTCTCCATTAAAGCAGATGCCTACCCAGGAAAAACCTTTGAAGGTAAAGTCAGCCAAATTGCTGCCCAAGCAGTAGTAGAGCAAAACGTCACCAGTTTTGAAGTGAGAGTATCACTTTTGGACCCTGAAAGGCTACTACGGTCTGGGATGAATGCGGAAGTAGATTTTCAAGTCGGTCAAGTTCAAAATGTTCTAGTAGTGCCAACAGCCTCAGTGGTGCGCCAAGAAAATGCTACGGGTGTGTTTGTGGCAGGAAAGAATAACAAACCTGTGTTCACTCCCATTGAGACTGGCGTTACCGCGAATAACTTTACCGAAGTTAAATCTGGATTGACAGGAAACGAAAAAGTATTGCTCAGTTTCCCACCAGGATCGCGTCCGCAATCAACACCACGAGGAGGGATTTTGCCTGGTATGGGAGGAGGCGGAGGAGCCGGTGGCGGCAGAGGTCGTTCCGGCGGTGGTTCTCCTCCTTAAAGAAAGAATTCAGGAGTCAGATTCAGGATGAATTCGAGTCCGACTAGCGGATTAATCTGTGGGTTTTTGATTCTGAATTCTGAATTCTGAATTCTCCATTCTTCTTTAAATAAAACCTGATGTTTAAGATATTTAAGGGCTTTTACAAAGCTAAGAATACCCGCACAGTACCATTGCTGGAAATCTTGACAATGGCGGCAGAGACTCTGTGGAGTAACAAATTACGCACAAGTCTAACTATGTTGGGTGTGATTATTGGGATTTCTTCAGTCATTGCCATTACTTCTGTTGGTCAGGGAGTGCAAAAGGGAGTTGAGCAACAGATACAAGCATTGGGTACAGATGTGATCCAAATTTTGGCGGGTGCGGCAAGAAGCGGGAATGTCCGTCAAGGAGTAGGTTCCAGCAGCACCTTGACTTGGCAAGATGCGAAAGCGATCGCTACCCAAGCCCCATCAGCCCAGATGGTTTCTGCTTATCTCCAACGCAGCGCCCAAGTTGTATATGCAGGACAGAATACCTCAACAACTATTTATGGCACAGATTTAAACTACCCAGAAGTCAGAAATACCCACCCCCAGGAAGGGAGATATTTTACTCAGGAAGAACTAGATACTGCCGCACAGTTTGCCATTCTTGGCCCCACAGTCCAAAAAACACTCTTTGAACAGGGTGCCAATGTCATCGGCGAGAAAATTCGGATTCAGGGAGAGGCTTATGAAGTAATTGGGATAATGGAACCTAAAGGTTCTCAGGGACCGATGGATCGAGATGACCAGATTTTCATCCCTCTCACTACTATGTCAAAGAGACTGGTTGGTAACAATGCACTGGTAGGAGTTTCTGTCAATGGAATTTTAGTCAAAGGCGCTAATCAGGAGCAGTTAGAAGCCGCTCAGTTTCAAGCCACCAATCTCTTACGGCTGCGTCACAATATTTATCCGCCCCAAGCTGATGATTTTCGGCTGACTAATCAAGCTGATATTGTGAGTACCTTTACTAGTATTGTGGGTTTATTTACAGTAATGATAGTAGCGATCGCGGGAATTTCTCTAGTGGTTGGTGGCATTGGTATTGCCAACATTATGCTGGTTTCTGTGGTTGAGCGGACGCGAGAAATCGGGATTCGCAAAGCCGTAGGAGCTACAAATTCAGCAATACTTAACCAATTTTTAGCCGAAGCGATCGTGATTTCCATTGTCGGCGGATGTATTGGGATGGCGACTGGTATTTTATTAGCCTTTATAGCTGCAAGCACTTTCAAATTTCCCTTCGTAATTTCTTTATTGTCGATCATTGCTGGCTTTGGACTCTCATTGAGCGTTGGCTTAGTCGCTGGGGTGATTCCAGCACGTAACGCATCCAAATTAGATCCAATCACCGCTTTAAGAAGCGACTAAATAATTCGTAATTCGTAATTCGGGGAGCATCCCAATGAGAGCTTAAATCTTTTCCCTCACCCCCAGCCCCTCTCCCATCTTTGGGAGAGGGGAGACATTAACTCTAGTTCCCCTTCTCCCATCTTTGGGAGAAGGGGTTAGGGGATGAGGGCTATCAAGGTTTTTGCACATTTGGGATGCTCCCGTAATTCGTAACTCCCAACTCCTGTAGAGACGCGATTAATCGCGTCTCTACTCCCAACTCCCAACTCCTAACTCCTAACTCTTATGCCAACGATGATTTGGATGGAATCTATTACCAAAACTTACCACTTGGGAGAAGTTAGTGTTCCAATACTCAAGGGAATTGAACTCTCTATTGAAGAAGGGGAATATGTCTCGATTATGGGTGCGTCAGGTTCGGGTAAATCCACGCTGATGAATATTTTAGGATGCCTGGATCGTCCCACAACTGGAGACTATATTTTTGAAGGCAGAAACCTGACAACTTTTGATGATGATGAATTAGCCTATATCCGCAACCAAAGAATCGGTTTTGTTTTCCAACAATTTAATCTATTGGCGCGGGCGACAGCGCTAGAAAACGTCATGTTACCAATGGTTTACGCTAACTTGCCCAAGCCAAAACGCCGTGAAAGGGCATTAGAAGCCTTGGAAAAGGTGGGATTAGGGGGACGCATAGCTAACCGTCCCAGTCAACTCTCCGGTGGACAACAACAACGGGTAGCGATCGCTCGTGCTTTAGTCAACCGACCGGCATTAGTTTTAGCAGATGAGCCAACAGGTGCTTTAGATACTGAAACTTCTCATGAGGTGATGAGTTTGCTGACTGAACTTAATGACCAAGGGATCACCATTGTCATTGTCACTCATGAACCAGATATCGCTGCTCAAACCAGAAGGATTATTCGAGTTCAGGATGGTTTGATTGTGGGCTAATTTGTTAAGATAAACCCTTTGAGGAGGAAGTTAAAATTTAAACCTCTGTAGATCAATCAGGATGAAAACTTTTGATTGTATCCTCAAAGAAACCCGATTAATGACTACATCTAGATTATGAATTTCAGCTTATTCTTCGTGCATTCTACCTGGGTTAGCGTCGCGTTGGCGGTAGCCTTGCCGTCAGGTATCGCTATTCTTCTTCCAACTTTAGCAGGTGCAGCAACTCCCCTAAAACCCCAGAATTCCTCAAGTTCTGTACAGGTTCCCGATTACCTCAACCCCAATCCCAATCCTCTCCAATTTCCTACCAAACCGGAAGAAGTGAAGATTCAGAAAACTGTATCAATCAGTTTGGCACAAGCTTTGGAACTAGCACAGCGCAACAATCGAGACTTACAAGTAGCCATATTACAGCTAGAAGGCAGTCGTTCAGCCCTACGTCAGTCTCAAGCTGCCTTATTTCCGACTCTGGGAATCAGCAGTAATGTGACTAATAGTGGTAATGGTTTTACTAGCAGTTCATCTCCAGCTAGCACTTCTTTTAATGGTTCAGCACAACTGAATTATAATCTCTATACGTCGGGGAATCGACAAGCGACAATCCAAGCAGCTGAAGAACAAGTACTTGTGAATCAATTGAATGTTGAAACTCAGTATTTGACAGCTAGGTTGAATGCCGCGACTCAATACTACAATTTGCAACAAGCAGATGAACAAGTAAGAATTAATCAGTCTGCTGTGGACAGTGCCCAAGCTAGTTTCCGCGATACTCAAGCCAGAGAAGAAGCTGGAGTGGGTACGCACTTTGATGTGCTGCAAGCTCAGGTAAATTTAGCAAATGCCCAACAAACCCTGACTAATGCTATCTCGCAGCAGCAAATTGCCCGTCGTCAGCTTGCAACTACGTTAAGTTTGTCACAGTCAGTTAATATCACCGCCGGAGATCCTGTAGAGTTAGCAGGTCTTTGGCAGCCAACAATGGAAGAAACTATTATCCAAGCGTTTCAAAATCGTCCAGAATTGCAACAATATTTAGCACAACGTAATATTTACGAGCAACAGCGACGACAGGCACTTTCACAGCTAGGTCCGCAAATTAGTGTGGTAAGTGCCTACAATCTGCTAGATCGGTTTAATGATGGCATCAGCGTTACTGATGGCTATTCAGCAGGAGTTCAAGCAAGTCTAACTTTGTTTGATGGGGGCGCAGCCAGAGCGAGTGCAGATCAATCGAAAGCGAATATTGCGATCGCAGAGACTCAATTTGCTAGCCAGCGCGACCAAATTCGCTTTAATGTAGAACAGTACTACTTTCAATTACAATCCAATTTAAAGAATGTGCAAACTTCTACTCTGGCTTTAAGTGAAGCTAAGGAAGCTCTGGATATAGCAAGGTTGAGCTACCAAGCTGGTGTGAACACTCAAACAGACGTAATTGCTGCTGAAAGTGCCCTGACAACAGCAGAAGGTAATCGAGTCACAGCTATTGTGAATTACAATCTCGCTCTCGCTAATTTGCAAATATTAGTCACAGAGAAAGCTTCCCGCTAAGGTCTAAGGATTTTGGATTTTAGAATTTGCAATTTTGGATTGACCCTGCCTATAAGGGGACTTAGATCGAGGATTTTTTTATATCTGCGCTCGTGTAGCATAGCTATATTCAAGCAAACTAAATGCATCTCAACTTAGAATGACTATGGCACTGTAATAACCGCTACAGGGCAATGGGCTTTACTCAAAATTGCATCCACTCTGTGACCGAAGAAAACACGACCCGTAACCATTCGGATGTTACTTCCGAGAATAATTAGGTCAACTTGCTGGGTTTGGGCAAACTTGAGAATTTCCCTTTCTGGGCTGGTTCCTTGAAGAATATAGGTTTTGACATCAGCACCCAGATTGCGGCCAATTGCTGCTTGCTGTTCGAGCATATCGTGGGCAATTTCCTTGACTGGAGCTAGCGATCGCTGTTCGTAAAGAATATACTCAACCTGTGGCAAATTAATCACGTTAACGATCATCACTAATGCCCCAGTTTGAGCAGCGATCGTACTCGCCATCTCGACGGCATTTTTGCTATATTCTGTCCCCACCGTTGGCACCAGAATCTTTTTCAACTGTTGTTGAGCGATTTTGCATATCTCGCCTTTGGGGTGGGGTATCTGCGACTTCACCACCATCGTTGCACAAGGCGCTTCTTGTACTACCCGGTCTACAAGCAAATTGAACAATGCTTTTTGGGGGCGTATCTTTTCAGAAGCTCCCAGTACAATCAAGTCATAGTTTTTGTTCGCTTCATTCAGAATTACCTCCGCTTTATTACGCCCCGACTCCGTTTTTGTTTGCAGGTTGGTATCAGCAGGTAGCTGCATTTCTTCAGCAACAGTGGCTAGAGCAAGGTCTGCGGCAGTGTCTTTTACCTGGGTGGCCTCCATCCGGCGGGCTCTGCTTTGAGGTTGCTTATCACTCAGGGCATATAAAGATGTAACTTCTATGGAGTTTTGGTGAGCCATGTAACCCACTAGTTGCGCCGCCAGTTGGATGTTGGGGCCACCACTGGTGGGTATTAAGACACGCTGAATCTGCTTGATAAAGCTGCGGCTATCCTGTTCTTCTTGTTCCAAGCGTTTAGCTTCCTCTTCACCCATAACCACCTTCGACAAAGACCAGCGTAAAAGGGGTGGAGCCATTAGGGAAGTGACGATCGCCACCATCACAATAATCGAGTACATCTGGGGATTCAGCACTCCCAGAGATAAACCAATGGTCGCAACGACAATTTCCATCGCCCCGCGAGCATTCATCCCGGAACCCATGGCCAAACCTTCCCAATGACTCAAGCCGCCGACGCGAGAACCAATGTAAGCACCGATAAATTTCCCAACACAGGCCACAGCTAAAACAATCAAGCCAAATAGCAACGTTTGGGGGACTAACAGAGTTACCAAGTTAACTTTCAATCCAGCTGAAGCAAAGAAAATTGGCGCTAGAAAGGCTGCTGTGAATACTTCTAGCAGATGTCCAGCTTCATTACTAAAACGGCGCGATTGACCTGCCAAAATCCCCAGCACGAAAGCACCTAATGCTGCTTCTAGACCTAATGCGTGGGTAAGTGCGGCTGCCGAGAGCGAAAGAATCAGCACAACCGATATACTAGCAGAGATGCCGCCAACGTAGTCATCAACCCAGCGCAAAATCTGGTCTACAATAGTACGCCCAATTGTGAAGGCGATCGCTAAAAACAATATAGCCGCGCTCACAGAATGAAAAATTGTCCCAAAATCAAATTTGCCGCTACTAGCTAGACCTGAAACTACAGAAAGTAAAATCCAGCCGATGGTGTCGTCAGTCATCCCAGCAGCTAAGGTGACTTGACCAATGTCACGGCGAATCAGGTTCAAGTCCATCAGCACCTTAGCAATCACTGGTACTGCCGAAATACTCATTGCTGTGGCGATAAACAGACTGAATACTAATCGCTTATCTGGGTTGGCTAAAAAACTATCTGGCAATAGCCAGCCCAGTCCAAATCCGGTGATAAAGGGTACAATAATTCCACCCAGTGAAATCAATAGAGCCGTTTTGCCCTTACGAAGAATCAGCTTCAGATCCGTCTCCAAGCCAGTCACAATCAGCAAAAATAACACGCCTAACCAAGAAATCACCGAAAGTAAATCAGATTGTTCTTGACTTTTGGGAAAGATCAGCCCCTGTAAGTCTGGAAGGATTAAACCAAATAGAGAAGGGCCAAGCAAAACACCCGCCAATAATTCCCCAACAACGGGCGGTAGGTTAATCCGGCGCATCAACTCACCTAATCCCCGCGCTACCAGAAGTAATAGTGACAGTTGCACCAGCACCAACAGCAGATCATGATGACCGAGAGGTTTAATTAAAGCGTTACCTGCTGCTTTCTGGACGGCGAGTACAGGAACTAACATTAGGGGCAGGTTTTGCATAATGTCCAAAGGTGGGATTACAAATTTTTAAACTGGCTGTTCAAGTAAATCCTGAAAATGTTTACTTCCACATCGGCCTATGAGATTAAACTGTCATTGTCATTAGACATCTGCTGAAAATGATGTAGGCACAATTCGTGAATTGTGCCTACCGAAGATTTCGGGCAATACGCTGTATATTAATTTCACCAGATGTCTATTATTAACGGTAAGGTGATCAGGTGCGATCGCCCACAACCTTCAGAGGTTGTTTGAAAAGTCCTCTTCTTGGTAGCAAAACGTTCTAGATCCCCCTAAATCCCCCTTTTTAAGGGGGACTTTGATTCTTCCCCCTTTTTAAGGGGGGTTAGGGGGGATCTAGAAGTAGCTAAATACTTTTCAAACAACCTTCAGATTAAAAGCAAAGCTTTGCCGATCAACTTATTTTCGAGCGCGAACAAAGAATTTTGTCGTGTCTTCCCAAATACCTTGAGCAGTTGCTAGTTTCTCAATTTCAGCTTTGTACTCAACTTGCAACTGATTTAATTGTTCTTGTGATAATTTTGACAACAGGGGATTACCTTTAAAATTTATATTAATTGCTGTCCTAGATAATCTGTTATCCCGAAGATGGCGATAACGTCCTGATGGCTCAATCTTAATTTCGATATCTCTAAAACCTGCCTGATTAAGCAAATTGTGACATTTTTCTGGAGTCCCCAGTGGTTCCAGGATATATGGTAGTGATACGCCCAAAACTCTGGTGTAGATACTCTGATGAAGAGATGCCATATAAGCAGTTTCGGGAGGACAGGTAAATGCCACAAATCCTCCAGGTTTCAAGAAGCGATACCACTTTTGCAAAGTAGCAAGGATATCGGGAAAAAGTACAATGGCCTCACAGCAAAAGACAACATCAAAACTACTATCATTAAAGTTGAAATATTCTGCATCTGCCTCAATCAACTCGATATTTTGTAATCCGGCTGTGGCCAGCTTAAGTCTTGCTTGATCTAACATTTCAGGAGTCAGATCAATCCCAATCACATAACCCTCTGAACCAACTTTTTCAGCTGCGGGTATCGCCACTAAACCTGTTCCAGTCGCCACATCGAGAATTTTCTGTCCCAGTTCTAGCGGCACAAATTCAAGCAAAAGCTTGGCTTCTAGAGGATGGCGAGTACCTTCCTCATGGTCATAAGTAGTTCTACTACCATAAAATTCTCTTAGTTGCTGCTTATAACTATCCAAATCAGTCATAACCAAATGTCAAATTTTCTCCACTTTATAGTAACTCTTGTTGTGATATTGAGTTGCTTGCTGCTGAACCCAACCCTGACACGTCCATTTCTTGTAAAATAATCAGCCTCCTCAACCTGAAACCTGAAAATTTACCCTCAAAACTTTAAACTATTGAGGGGTTGTTAAAATCCCTCAATAGTTTAGAGTGAAGAATAATGACAGATTGGCAAAAAGTAACAGGTGGCATCACAGCGCCAAGGGGGTATCAGGCGGCGGGAATTACCGCAGGGTTGAAACCTTCGGGGTTACCAGACTTAGCTTTGATATTCTCAGAGGTAGAAGCGATCGCCGCAGGTGTTTTCACCACCAGCCAAGTCAAAGCTGCCTGCGTAGACTATTGTCGCCAACGCTTGCAAGCTAAACATAGCGCTCGTGCCATCCTCTGCAACGCTGGACAAGCAAATGCCGCTACAGGGACTCAAGGCTACCTTGATGCTTTAGAGTCTGCTATGGCAATAGCCCAAGCACTGAACATCCCATCAGAATCTGTGTTATTGGCTTCTACTGGCGTGATTGGTCAAAGAATTAAAATGGATGCTTTACGAAGCGGCATTCCCAAGCTAGTAGCAGCACTCTCAGACACAGGCTCAGATGCTGCCGCCGGAGCGATTGTCACTACAGACTTAGTAACAAAATCCATTGCCCTAGAGACAACTATAGGCGAGCGCCCGGTACGAATTGGCGGCATTGCCAAAGGTTCCGGGATGATTCACCCCAACATGGCAACCATGCTGGCATTTGTGACTTGTGATGCTGTGGTTTCGCCAGCCCTTTGGCAGCAGATGTTAGCAAGGGCGGCTGATAAAAGCTTTAATTCCATTACCGTGGATGGTGATACCAGCACCAACGATAGCTTAATCGCTTTGGCAAACGGTCAATCTCGCACCCCAGCAATTATAGAATGGGGCGCAGAAGCAGAGAAATTAGAGGCGATGTTAACAGCAGTTTGCCAGCATTTAGCCAAAGCGATCGCTCGTGATGGTGAAGGCGCAACCTGTCTAATAGAAGTGGAAGTAACAGGGGCCCATGATGAACTCTCAGCCCGACAAATAGCCAAAACCATCGCTGGTTCATCCTTAGTTAAATCTGCAATCTTTGGACGTGACCCTAATTGGGGACGCATCGCCGCCGCCGGAGGACGTGCAGGTGTGCCCTTTGAGCAAGAAAACCTGCAAATTAAGCTAGGGGATTTTTTAATGTTAGAAAATGGGCAACCTCTGCAATTTGACCGTGCAGCAGCTAGTGCTTATTTGAAAAAAGCATCGGCAGGTGCTTATCTCCAACAGGATACAGTATTAATCTCTGTTAATGTTGGCAATGGTTATGGTGTGGGTAAAGCTTGGGGTTGTGATTTAAGTTATGACTACGTAAAAATTAACGCCGAATACACTACGTGAACTACCCACAATTGTTTACGCTGTAGAGACGCGATGAATCGCGTCTTTACCCAAGGATGTGTTGCAATCATTAATTGAATTGGTATCAGAATAGTCTGACAGTTTCTCATGCTGTAGCTGGATAGGGAAAATGCCTAAGAAGCATATAGAACTTAGAAGAAAGAGATACTTCAAGCTCAGTTCACAAATCGCTCAGTTGGATAAATCGCCGTCAAGACGAAAGATTGATCCTTGTAGAGACGGCGATTTATCGCGTCTTTTAGAGACGGCGATTTATCGCGTCTTTTAGAGACGGCAATTTATCGCGTCTTTTAGAGACGGCGATTTATCGCGTCTTTGGATCTAGAATTTTCATCAAAAAACCTTAACCGAACCGTATTGGGTTAAGCTAATCCTCATTGATTTTTCCAGAATAATTCTTTGTTCCTCCCGCCACCATCTCGCATGGTGGCGGTAAGAACGCTGCAATCAGTAGAGGCAAATCATGAATTGCCCTTACAACTGCGTCCACAAGTTATAAAGTATGTGTAGATCAAACAGCAAGTATGTTGAGAAAAAAATCTGTATGACAAACTACCCAGAAACCTTAACTAGTAACGAATCCACTAAAGAGCTAATCGCCGAGACGACAAGCATTAACCATGTGGAGGTAATTGAAAATGTCATCGATTCTTTGGAACAAGATGATAGTGCGATGGTTAAACAGACTCCACAGGGTGGTTATCTTTGGAAGTTTAAGTACGGGAGTGTAGAAGTATTTGTCAAACTCAACGGGACAACCGATGAAGACACCATAACGGTTTGGTCTACAGTGCTAAATTTACCTGCTAAAGATGAACCCAGATTGCTGCGGTATCTTTTGGAGTTAAACTGCTCCAGCACTTTTGAAGCGCGTTTCGGTATTATTGAAAACCAGGTCGTTGTCATATCGACACGCACCTTAGCCGAGTTATCTCCTGGCGAAGTGTCTCGGCTAATTACCATTGTGGCAACGATCGCTGATAATAACGATGATGCTTTACAATCTGAATTTGGTGCGAGTTAAAGAATTTTTGATTTTGGACTTCGCCGTGACACCTGAATTTCTAATTTTGATTGTGGGTGGGATTGACTGGATTTTGAACTGTAGCTGATTATCTCAAAAACTCCAGCGAATCTGCAAGGACTTCTTTTTGTATACCAATTAAAAAGCGCCTGGGAGTGTTGCCGTGTTTCCACCCCAGACGCTTTTCATTTTTAACTTGCCCCTCACACAATTAGATAATATCACTGCTCTAATCGAAAAGCGAGTATATTGAGTGACACTTTCAAAACTGCACCACCAATTTAGTTTCTCATAAGTGGCTCCCCGATAAATTGGGGGACTTTGATTCTTCCCCCTTTTTAAGGCAGGGCTGTTTAATTTCTTACCCCTGAAAGCGGGTGCAATATTGTTAAATGAAAACTATGCCTGGTTTCAGCTTTCAGATACCGTTCTTGCAAGGGTTGCCACTGCTGCCACGACTGGTAACGATTTTCAGTTAACAAAGTCGCAAGGGTGGGCAACTGAGTCGGAATTTCTGACTTGAAAACATCTGCAAGCCAGTCAGTTAAGACGGCACTATCTTGCATCGTACCCAAAATTTCTTGGATACTTTTCACTTCTGCAATATAAGCTGCGTAAGACTCGCCATATAAGTCAGTAAATAACTCCAACTGGTAGCGTATGCGTTTAGCTTCTTTTCGCAAACTATGAAGAACTTCACCTTTTGTTGTCAATTGCTCTTCTATCTTTTGTGGTTCCCAGTTTTTCTGGATTTTAACTTCTGAGTCCACAAATTGGGTGCCAACTAGCCAACCCGGATGCAGTAAGAAGTTACTCACTTCTGGTAGAAGTAAGTCTGGTAGCACTTGCTGAATGGTAAAAGATGCTAAAGGTTGATAACTGGGTTTTTCTAACCACTTATCCAATGAATCTTTTAGAGACTTGTAAGATTCATCTTTTAACATTTTCTGTACACTCGATAGTACATCTTCACGTTGTTTAGCCAACACTGTGAAAGCTGTTTGCAGAGGTTCTTGCTCTTTGCGGGGTAAATTTGGTTTATAATCGTTTTCCAAACTTTCTTTTAGTACGTCTAAATCTCGGAGATTACCAAGACGACGGGCTATTTTAGCGATATTTTTATCGCTTACTGGTTTCGATACATCCACTGCTAGCCCAAACCGAGTTACTGCCGTCCGTAGGCGGCGCATTCCCACTCGCATTTGGTGCAGCGCTTCTGGATCTTCATCTTTCTTAACTGATTTTTCCCACTTAAAGGTTTTCTTAAAGTGTTTTTGAATCGCTTGGTAGGCGTAGTCACCGAGAGTTTTAACCGTGGGTTGTGTGGCTAATTTCATAATTGATTAATGACTACCTCATGAGGTTATTGCATAATAACATTAGTTAAAAGTTTGCATTTACTTTTGAGATTTTTTTATGCAATAAGGATTGTCAAGTATGTTTATGAGTAATAAATTACTCAACAAAATCGATTCTACCGCAGATTTTATGATCCAATCAAACTAAGAACTAACATCTAGAGATTTGTAGAAATTGCCTGTACGGGACAGCTGGGAATACACTGTTCACAAACGATACAGCGCGATCGCGTGAATGTCAATTTGGATGTCTCTGGGTGGAGGGTGAGGGCTTCGGTAGGACAAACCCCAGTACACAAGCCACAGTGGACACACGCATTCTCATCGATGGCAATTTCGCCTAATGTAGAAGAAACGTTAACATGGCGCGATCGCATCCACTCGATAGCCGCATCTAATTGATCGATGTCTCCTGATAGTTCTACTACTAGTTTACCGATTTGATTTGGGGCCACTTGGGCGCGGATAATATTGGCGGCGACGTTGAAATCTTTGGCCAGTACATAAGTGACTGGCATTTGTACGGCGCGTTTCGGAAAGGTGAGTGTGACTCGTTTTTTCACAGATTTAGCAGAGAGTTTTTTCTGTTCTAGCGTATTGACCAATAATTAGGTAATCTTGGCTGAAAATGCAACTCACCTTTATTTTAACCTCGGTGTTCAAATCCCCGACTTTTTAAAAAAGTCGGGGTATCTATGGCTTCCTCTTGCTAATTCAGAATTCTGAATTCATAATTTTGAATTCTTGATCCAGCTTTCAGGGATAATTCTGGTTATACAGCAGCCTGCACGGAGAAATTAATATGACATCTCCAGAAACGGTTATATGGCTACAAGAACGCACGACTTTAGGAATTCTCTCACCTGAAGTGTTAAATGCGATCGCCCAAGTAATTGAAAAACAAGTTGTACCAGCCGAAACTGACTTAGTTAGGGAAGGCACTGCTCCAGAAGCCCTTTATATTCTCCAAGAAGGTCAACTCGAAAGCAATAGCAGCAATGAAAGCAACCCAGCCTTAGCTTGTGGATTCCTCCCCGGAGCAGTGATTCACCTCAAAGAATTGCTGTTGGAAGAATTAACTCCATTCACAATTACTACGGTAACAGAATGTCATTTGTGGGTTGTACCTGCTGCTAAATTACGTGCTTTAGTCACCCAATACCCCGAAATTTCTCAGGCTTTTTCCCGCCAATTGGTTCAAGAATTAGCTCAGGTAACATCTGCACTTGGCTATGAACAAGAACGTTCCGTAGCTTTACGACCATATTTAGTCACCAAGGCGCAACGGGGAATTGTCGGTACAAGTCGCTATGCTGTGCGGCTGCGAGAGCAAATTCGAGAAGCGGCGGCCGATCGCAAATCAGTGGATATTTTCGGAGAACCAGGTTTAGAAAAAGACAATATAGCAGCCCTCATCCACTTTGGCTCTTCAAAACGGCGAGAACCAATTATTAAAGTAAATTGTGGTATTCTCCAAACTAGCGGTGCAGACTTATTTGGTCGCGCTGGCGGCAAACCAGGCCTATTGGAATGGTTGGGAGAAGGTACTCTAGTTCTCAACAACATCCAAGAATTGCCCGAAGAATTATTATCTCCGGTGACACAGTTGCTCAAAGCCGGCACATATACCCCCGTCAGTCGTTCTGGAGAGCCACCCGCCCAATCTCGTCCCAGTCAAGCCAGAATTCTGATTGTTTCCGAAAAAACTCAGCCGACAATTGAACGTTCTGTTGGTCACATTATTAAAGTACCGCCGCTACGGGTGCGGAAAACCGATATTCAGATACAAGTTGAATATTACACTAGTCTCTACACTCGATCTAGAGGCGTTTCTAAACCGCACATCACCCCAGAAGCTTTGCGTCGTCTACAGTCTTATGATTTTCCTGGGAACCTCAAGGAATTGAAAAATCTGGTAGAAAGAGCGATCGTGCAAGCTGAGGGTGCCAATGAATTAACAGAAGAAATTTTCTGGCCAGCCGAAACTAAGAAAAAACGATTTCGGCTGAATTTATTAAATGCCTATCCTCCTTTACGGCGGTTTTTACGTAGCCCCTGGTGGCCCGATCGCATTAACTATGGTTTGACTGCCACGGCTTTTCCCATCATCATTGCAGTGTTATTTATTGGACCGCAAACCCGCGATCGCAATTTCGTATTAAATCTATTTTGGGCTTGGTGGTGGCCTTTCTTCTTATTTCTCTTTCCCTTTTTGGGTCGTGTGTGGTGTTCTGTTTGTCCATTCATGATTTACGGGGAAATTACCCAAAAGCTCTCCCTCTGGCTGTGGCCTCGAAAACTCAAGCGCTGGCCCAGAGAACAAGCTGAAAAATGGGGCGGATGGTTCATGTTTGGTTTATTCTCCCTAATTTTCTTATGGGAAGAACTCTGGCATTTAGAAAATACTGCCTACCTCAGCGCTTGTTTGCTGCTATTAATTACCGCCGGAGCGATGATTTTCTCCGCCATTTTTGAGCGGCGGTTTTGGTGTCGTTATCTCTGCCCAATTGGGGGAATGAATGGTTTATTTGCCAAACTCTCAATGACGGAACTCCGCGCCCAGCAAGGGATTTGTTCTGCCAGTTGCACCACTTATCAGTGTTATAAAGGTGGACCGCAAAAGGGCGAGGGGATGGAAACCAATGGATGTCCTTTATATTCCCACCCCGCACAGTTAGAAGATAACAGAGATTGCGTACTGTGCATGACTTGCCTGAAAGCTTGTCCCCATCGTTCCGTGGAGTTCAACTTGCGTCCCCCTGGTATTGAACTGTGGACAACTCATGTACCCCGCAGCTATGAAGTAGCATTATTGTTTTTGCTGTTGGGTGGGATATATCTGCATCGCTTGCCAGAGTTGCTATCTCGCTTGGGGTTACAACTGGATTTAACGCAGTTTTGGCAGCACTTGGGATTATCGCTGCTAGTGTTAATTATCCCAGCCGCTTTTACCTTCGCATCCTACAAAGTAATACAAGTGTCTTACTGGTTAGCGAACTATGTCGAAGCAGCCAAATCCAAAATCCAAAATCCAAAATCCAAAATCCAAAATTGGATTAAGACTCGATCATTTGTAGAGCTTGCATACAGCTACCTTCCATTGGTGTTGGGAGGAAACTTGGCTCACTATCTACGTTTGGGCTTAGGTGAAGGTGGGCGAATTTTACCTGTTACCTTTGCTACCCTTGGTCTGAGTGGTGAACAGTTGCCAATATTGGTTGCTCACCCGGCTGTGATTGCTTTTTTGCAGGGTACAACCATAATTTTCTCCGTGTTGTTGACTATGTTATTAACGCAAAAGATCGCAAAGCAACCAGTGCTATCACTCCTTTGGCAACATTTAGTAGCGATCGCTTTGGGAGTTAGCATGTGGGCAATTATCGTGTTTTAAGGGAACTCCAAAAAATAAATAAATTATTCCATCTTGTGGGATGGGCATCTTGCCCGTCCTTAGTGATTAGCGGGCAAGATGCCCGCACCACAAGAAATTTTTGAATATTTTTTTATTTGGAAGTCCCTAAGCTGAACTATTTGCTCGTAAACCTGGAAAATCCAAGTCTCAAAAAGCAGCGTTGTAGAAAATAGCTCAGTAGTTGCACTTAAAAGATGCGACGTGTGAGCTTCAGAATTTGGATGTTGGAGTTAAAAGCACGACATTCCAAGTTCTCAGCTTCATTTTTTGAGTTCAAAGGCTCAACGTTCAAGCAAAAAGGTGCAACTTCCGAGTTCAAAGGCTCAACGTTCGAGCTGTCTTATCCTGGAATGCGTGAACGCTACCTGAATGTATTCGATCAGATTTGGATTGACTGCTTAAACGGAGATAAAAATGCTACAGGAAAGTTAACACCTGAAGGTAAACCAGATCCCAGTGTCTTTTCAACGGAGTGGAATAAAGAAGGAATTACAGTAGGAACTGCTATAGCTTTATTAGTTCGCAAAGAGGAGCATACGGAAACACAGAAGATTTTTTTCCAAAATATGTGGGGTATATCAAAGGGACTACAATTATTAAAAACATTATCCAATCCAAACCAGAGTTTATATCAGACAATAGAGCCTTCTTTAGGACTTGGTTTACCCTTCCAGCCAAGAAAAGTTAATGATGAATATCCTAAATATCCGTTATTAACAGAGATTTTTCCGACATTCTTTCCTGGTGTTCAAACAAAGCGAGATGAATTAGTAGTAGATATTGAGCGAGATAGATTAGAGCAGCGTATAGGAAAATATTTTGATTCATCTGTTAGCGATGAGGTAATGAAACAAATTTGCCCCCGATCAATGGAGAGTACAAATAGATTTAATGCTATTGCATCACGAAAATATTTACTAAAGCGAGGTTTTCTACCTAAATATATTGTTCGATTTTCTCATCGCCCATTTGATAGCCGTTACATTTACTGGGAACCAGAAACTAAACTCTTAGGTGAAAAAGTATCAGCCTATTTCCCTCATATATTTAATGGAAATATTTGGATTGTTTCTCAGAAAAAGCCCAGGCGAAATTGGTCAAGACCACAATTTATTCGCCCTCTTGGTTGCCTAGATTTGATGGATCGGGGTGCAAGCTGCATACCATTATTTCTCAAACCTGATCCAAAAAAACTTGATTTGTTTTTTAATGATCGAGTAGCTGCTTTGCTCGATCCCGAAAGTTCAGTTACAGGTGTCACTTCGGGAAAGATTTGTCCTGAACTACAAGTAATAGCAATAATTTCCCGTGTTACTGAAGGCAATTGGAACCCAGAGAATGACTTTGCTCTCACGGCAGGTTGGGGTCATACAGGTCAAAATAATGTCACTATGCCTGGAAGAGGCAGACTCACAGAACGCGAATATAGCTCTGAAGAACAAAACGCGATGGGTGAAGATATTCACCACCTTGGTAAAAATACTTGCGATATTTACCTAAATGACATTGCCTACTGGAAAAACATTCCTGCTAAAGTTTGGGATTATACAATCGGCGGGTATCAGGTGATTAAGAAATGGCTCAGTTATCGTGAAAAACCTTTATTGGATCGTCCGCTAAAAGTCGAAGAAGTGCGTGAGGTGACAAACATCGCACGACGAATTACTGCTATTGTGCTGCTAGAAACTGCCTTAGATACTAATTATGAAAAAGTAAAGCAATCCACTTACACTTGGCCAAAGTGAGAAAGGTAAAGAAGTGCGAATATAACAATAATTGCAAGAGGATAAGCTATATGCTGTCCTCCCTGTTGAAAGGGAAAATTCTAGGTTAGTTTTTTCAAGCAGCGATCGCCTTTCAACCCTGCTCATCCAGGCTCAGATATGGAAGAAGCAGGTAAAATTAATAGAATGGTAAAACAAAATTTTCAACCGGAACATACGCCGATATCTCCGTCAGATGGTTCTGAAAACCTGTCAACTACCATCAAGTTCAGCGAGATATGCAAATTAAGCGAACTTTCCTTTGACCCAAACGCTGTGCCTATTTGGGAATTGGTAGCTGAAATCTCTGCCCAAGTTCCTGATGAGGAATGGCAAAAACTACCCACAGACTTAGCTAGGAGATTTGATTACTACCAGAAACAGAAACAAGGAAAAGATTGATGCGGGTTGTGTTTGCAGATACAGGGTACTGGGTAGCATTGCTTAATCCTCGTGATGATTTACCGAAAATTTGGGTAAAAGCCCCGTCCTTCCAGGACGGCTTTACTCCAACATTCGAGCAAAAAGGTTGAACTTCCAAATTCAGAGGCTCAACGTTCGAGTAAGAAGCTCGGTGTTCCGAGTTCAAAGGCTCAACGAACCATATTGGGTTGGGAGTTAGTATGTGGGTGATTATCGTGTTTTGAACCTCACATATTCCACCAGGCGATGATAAATCGCCTGGAATTGCTGCAAAAAGTGAGTTAAAAACATTCTTCTTTCCTACGAACGTGATAGAAAATACTTAATATGATTTTTGATTCATAGTGTAAGGATTACAGATAATGCATGTTTTAAAAAGATCCATCAAACCAGCAACCTATATATCGTTCCTCCACATCTACCAAACTACTTGGGGGACTGCTGGTGATATTTGTTTAATCCGTGAATCTGTAGCTAATGAAAGTACAGCGAAGTTTGTCGGCCACAAAATCCAACTAGCAATTCCCAAAGGGCTGGAGCGCGATCGCATCGCCAATTGTCCGATCATCAAAGTTGCAGGTAATGTCGGCGACGGACATCCTAAAGAGCATCCATCCGAATGGGAGGCTTATGAAGGTGTAGATCCAGAACTAGCTCTAGCAGCTCTCAAACCTTGGGGCTTCCAGCTAATTGAACTCTAATGGGGCGATTTGAGGGACTTCTAAAAAATAAAACAGGAGTCAGTATTCACCAATTCTAAATTCAGAATTGGTGAATACTCCATCCTTAAAGGTATAGAGTATTCACTCTTGAAAAATACTTTAATTTTGTTTCGCCATAGGAGTTGCTCTACTTGGGGAGACTCTAGACGCTCCATAACTCGCTGACGCTGCGCTAGCACCAAGGGAGAAGACCTGACTTGCTCCACAATTCAGGGACTTCAATTCTGAATTCTGACTCCTAAGTTCTGAATTCTTCTTATAAAACATCCCCTAGCAAGGCAAACTAACACTGACAATAGTTCCTTTTTCAGGAATGCTATCGATTGTAAATTTACCACCAGATAATTTTACTATATGCTGAACAATAGCCAGCCCTAAACCAGAGCCTTGTTGTTCCCATAACTTTCGATTAAATTGTACAAAAGCTCCAATTTTATCAATCTCTTCAATTGTCATCCCTTTGCCATGATCAATTACATATAAATTAAACTTACTACCTTCTATCTTACTCATAACTTTAATTTCGCTGCTTGGTAAAGAAAATTTCAAAGAATTCTCAAGTAATTCTTCAACAAGAATACTCAAATTTTCTTCTGATAGTTGTACTCTAGATTCTTGGATATCTAGCTTTAAATCTTTTTGTCTAGAGTTTTCTGTAGCTTTTTTGCGAGCGACTTCACTAATAATTCTCTCAGCCAGACAACTATCTTTTTGTTCTTGGAGTTGACGGATTTTTTCGGGGTTTTTGGCTATCAATTCCAGATTAGTATATGATAAAAATCTTTTAATTAATCCATTCAAACGATTGGCAGATGTGTAAATTAATTCTGCAATTTCGACTCCTTCAGAGGCAGACGTGATATCACAATTTTCTATTAATAACTGCGACATCCCGATAATACCATTTAAAGGAGTATTCAGCTCATGAGGTAATGAGTGAGCAATATTCATACTGAGTTCGTCTAGTTTGGCTTGAGTTTGGCGCTGAACCAAAGCGTGTTTCTTAAGACGAGAAGCGATAGCGTTGAGTAGTTCTTCAGTAGTAAATGGTTTAGTCAAATAATCATCAGCCCCAAAATCCATCCCCTGACGAAAATCAGAACGCTCTGCTTTAGCAGTAACAAATATTAAAGGAATATTGATAGTTGCCTCATTTTTACGCAGAGCAGACAGCACACTATAACCGTCTAATTCAGGCATCATAATGTCACAGATAATTAAATCTGGTAATCTGGCTTGAGCAATTTCTAATCCAATCTTACCGTTTGGAGCTATCAAAGTTTCAAAATCAGAAAGTTGTAGAATTTCCTGAATGTTTCCCCTAACTTGGGGTTCGTCTTCTATGATTAAAATTGTGTTCATCTGCCATTAGTAAAGATAACAATATCAGTTTGATTGGTCTAGGATGAGATGGCATCCATATAAAGATTATCTTGTTTAACAAGAAAAATTAACTTTCAATAATACCGCAGCTTCACATACGTGTCTTAAGTATAAACACTGAAGTTTTGCCGGATAATTATTGTAGAATAATCTACTATTTACTATAGTTCAGCAAATGTAATTTTTGTATTTTCTGCGGTTAGTAATATTTGCAAGGGAGCATCTGACTTTTGTAAAAATACGCTTGCCCTGGCGAATGGAATGATGCCTCCGGCACGCCAAGGGCAAACGCGGCTATACGACAATACAGTTCAGTTAAGCATTTCCTCCTTCTCTCTGCGTTCTCTGTGCCTCTGCGGTACCCTGCGGGAAGCCGAAGCGTCTACGTTAAAAACCAAAGAGTTTTAGCCTTAACCCAAGCGTATTGGGCTATACGAGACTTTACCCACCCGACCTGGGTTTCAAATTCTTTGAGTCCGCGTAGGGGGACTACTTTTGTGTAGCCGCGATTTCTAATCGCCTGGTATATTTGCTGAGATAATCCCTATTTGTAATTTCTTCGTTTCATTCAAAATCAGCATTTATTTAGGATACTCAAGTAGCAACAGCTGATTGAGTTTTTTCAGCATATAGATTGCCATATTGATGTTTAAAATGCGAGAATAGATTCTCCAACGTGACGATTTTGTAAATAATATCCCGTACTTTATTGTTCCCTCAAATTATTTACTAATAACACATTAGATATTTTTCATGGAGGACACTGCTGATAATTAGTGGCAGTTCCACCCTAAATGTCGTACCTACTCCCACCTGGCTCGCGAAGGTAATTCTTCCTCCATGAAGGTCTATACAATTGCTGACTATTGCCAAGCCTAATCCAGTTCCTGGCGTATTGCCAACATTACTAGCTCGGTAGAATGGTTCAAATAAGTTCTGTTGTTCTTCTGGTAAAACACCAATACCTTCATCTTTAATTAGAAAAACTGCACTTTTATCTTGAACTAATAAATCAATTTCAACATTACTACTATCTGGTGAGTATTTGACAGCGTTTGAAAGCAAATTGCTCAGTATTTGTCGCAAAAGTTTTTTGTCAATACAAGCGACAAAGCGATCATTTGTTGATGAATTACCCAAATATTGGGGACAAAAGGCTAGGGTATGGTTGGGATAACTGAGTTCAATTTCCTCTACCAAAGAGCAACAGAAATCAACTAAATTAATACAAGTTGGTTCAAATACTAATTTTCTAGCTTCCGCCTTATTTATGAGCAAAATATCATCTAAAAGTTGAGTAGTATGTTGAATGTATGTCTGAATACACTGGAGATGTTTTTGCTTTTGTTGTTCATCCAGTTTATGGCTAAAACTTTTTAAGATTCCGGCAGAAGAAGCAATCACAGCTAAAGGAGTTCGGAACTCGTGGGAGGTCATAGAAATGAAACGAGATTTCAACTCACCAAGTTCTTTTTCTTTTTCTAAAGCTTTACAAATATTTTCTTCAGCTTTTCTACGTTCGCGCAGCGCAGCTTGTTGTTCGCGTATATCTTTAACTACCCCAATCACATAAATAGGTTTGCCAATGGGATCTCGAATTAGAGAAACCGTTATATTTACCCAAATTACATCACCATTTTTATGTAAATAGCGCTTCTCTATAGAGAATGTTTCTACATCTCCTGCTATTAATTGTTGCAACTTATTTAGATGGATTTGCATATCCTCTGGATGTGTGATATCTCGAGAATTTTTCTTCAGTATTTCTTCTTGGCTGTAGCCGATAATTTCACACAATTTTTGATTAGCTTTTAGAAAATCACCATCTAAAGTTTCTAGTTTAATTCCTACAGCGGCCTGATGAAAAATAGCTCTAAGTTCTGCCTCACTTTTTTGTAAGTCTAAAGTGCGTTGCTTAACCCTGACTTCTAAATCTTGATTGAGTTTTTGTAGAGCTTCTTGCGCTCGTTGCCGTTGCAGTTCAGCAGATGCTCTGGCTGCAAATACTTTGAGAATTCCTTCAAATTTATGTTGGTCAGGTATGGGTTTGTCATCTACTATACATAGTGAGCCAATGGGTTGACCAAAATCATCACTCAAAATAACTCCCATAGAACTTTCAGCTTCCATAGCAGCTAATCTTTTAGCATTAGGAAAGAGTTGCTGAATTCTCGAACTACAATGGTAAAATCCTTGCTTGAGCAAAATTTCACATGGCGTTGATTTTGGTTCATAGCAAATATTGGGTTGTAACTGCCCATCAGACCAAAATCCTAAAGTGTGAATTTCCCCGTCAATTAACTCAGTTACTAAAGTATTACGGACATCTAAAGTAGAAGAAATATGCTCAACTAATGCTGGAAAAAAGTCACGCCCTGTGGTATAAGCTGTACTTTTTATCAAACTTTCTAAGGCTATTTCATCTTGTTTGCGTTTTGTAATATCAATTCCGACTGCAACTGCGGCTGTATTTTGTTGATATTTTTGAGCGACTAGCAAGTAATTGAGTATTTTGCCATTTATTTGGACATCAATAACTCTAGAATCTGATATATCTTGCCCATCTAAAAATTCACGCATAAATTTTGTAAATTGTGGGCTGTTTTCCATAAAACCCAATTCTTGACTAACAAAAGCATCGGTAGTCAAGTTGAAACTTTCAGCTAAATGGCGATTAACCCCTAAATAATATCCATCAGAATTTACCCAAGAAACAAACCCAGGTACTGCATCTAAAACCGTTTGTAATTGCTCTTTTGCTTGTTGCAGATTTTTTTCTGCCCGTTTGTATTCTGTAACGTCCTCGAAAATAAACAACAGGTATTCGGGTTGTTTATCTTTGTCATACAAGGGAATTTTAGTTGTGTGTAAAATTCTTCTCCCAAAACTGGGGCTGTCAATATTTCCTTCAGAAATTTTTTCAATTACACCCCTATCAAAGGTTTCTAGGTCTTTTTGGCGGAAAAGGTCTGCTTGTTCTTTTGGGAATAATTCGTAATCTGTTTTGCCAATAGCCTGCTCTGCTGTGATGCCAAAAATATTTTCGCAGGTATGATTCCAGAGTTTGAATTTCCCAAAACTTTCTGGTTTGGCATCTTTAACAAAGACTGCCACAGGCAGATTATCAATCATCGACTGTAAAAAGTTGCGAGTCTGCTGGAGTTCTTCTTGGGCTTTTCGGCTTTCAGTAATGTCAATACCTGTACAGACTATATACTCAACTTGATTATCCCGATTAAGTAAGACCTTATTTGACCAAGAAATTAAGCGGCAATCGCTATTATTTGTAACTAAAGAAGTTTCGTAACGTTGAGGGAATTCTCTCTCTGCTAAATTTTGAAAAATATCTTTGAGACATTCTGTTATTTCAGGTAACAGTAGCACATCCCAAATAAATCTTCCTTTAATTTCATCAAATGCGTAACCGGTAGTTTGTTCACAAGTATGATTAAAGCGAAGAATTTTCCCCTGAGAATCTAGTACAATAACTAGAGCGTCTGTTAGATTCAAAATGGTAGAAACAAAATTACGCTCTAATCGCAGTTCTGCTTCAACTTTCTGGCGCTCTGCAAGTTTAACTCGTGTATAATTGTAGAGTTCGGCTTGTTGAATAGAAACTTCCAGTAGACTTGTAGGAGTAACTAATCCAATTAATTCTCCTTGCTCGCCTACAATGGGCAGATGGCAGATCCGATGCTGCCTCAGCAAATTTAACGCAGTAAAAACATCTTTAAAATCTCGGTTATTAAGTGTTATTAACTCCCTTGTCATCACTTCTGTAACACTGATACCCTCTAGATTCTTTCCTTGTGTTGTCAGCTTAATTAAATCTCGCTGCGTAATTATCCCCACCAACTGCGAGTTTTCCATAACTAAAACACAACTGGCAGTTTGAGATGTGATGCTATCTATGTCTTGACTTGATTTTTTCAAAGAATTGGTATCTTTGGCTGATAAACTATTACAATTGGCTTGTGCTTCATTGATTAGTGCAATCACATGGGTAAGGAGAATCTCAGAGTTTACAATGAGCGGATGACGAATGATAGTCAGTTGTAAATTATCAGAACTGAGAGAGTTAATGAACATTATATGCAGATGCCTGGAATAAAAATTTTTAAAGAAGTGTAAACAACATTTTTGCTGATAAATCTTTAAAAGACATCAGTATTTTCTATGATTAATTTATTTCTAATTTTTATTAAAGTTTTACATTATTTGCAATCAACTCCATCCATTTTGAAATCTGGAGTTTTTCAGGAGACTATATTATTATTGGGTTATTTATTGACGAGAGGCAGCAGCCCATTGGGAATACATTCAGACTGGGAACGAGGTTAGACAAGTCTTTGGGCTTTTCTTAGAGGATGTTTGAAAAGTCCTCTTATCGGTAGCAAAAAGTTCTAGATCCCCCTAAATCCACGCCACGTGCTTCTCCCAGGGGGAGACGCTACGCGAACAAGTCTCTTAACCGCAAGGGCGCAGTGGCTCCCCGATAAATTGGGGGACTTTGATTCCGGTTCCCCCCTTAAAAAGGGGGGATAGGGGGGATCCATCAGTGCCAAAAGTTACAACCAACCACTTTTCAAACTACCTCTTAGTGCCATTCCATCATGGTTGTCGAGGTATAATTTTTTGAAAGCGCGACGCGTTGATATTTTTCACTTATGAATCATCCTTCTTGCCTAACAATCCTGCTGATTGATGATTGCGTTCAAGATCGGCAAGCATATTCTCACTTCTTGCAGCAGGACAGCCTCTATACCTATCGCATTTTGGAGTTTGAGACGGCAACCCAAGCACTGAGATGGTGTCAACAGGAGATACCTGATATCATTTTGCTGGATTTTGTGTTGCCTGATGGGGATGGGCTGAAGTTTATTCAGCAATTTCGGCAATGCTGTAACCATACCGAAACTGCTGTGATTATGCTGACAGGACAAGGGGATGAAATCATTGCTGTGCGGGCGATGAAAAGTGGTGTCCAAGATTATCTGGTTAAAGATCAACTCACGGCAAAAGTGTTTCGAGGCGCAATTCATCATGCCGTTGAACGGATGCATCTTACCCGACAGTTAGAACACAGTCGGGAACAACAACAACTGATTGCTACGATCGCCTTAAGGATTCGTCAGTCTCTTAAACTAGAAGAGATTCTGCTAACCACCGCAACAGAAGTGCGGCAGTTTTTGAAAGCCGATCGAGTAGTTGTCTATCAATTTCAGCCGGATATGAGCGGCACAGTAGAGGCGGAGTCAGTGCTTCCAGGTTGGACGGTGGCTTTGGGGAAGCAGATTTTGGACACCTGCTTTCAACAGGGAGCCGGAAATGACTATCGCCAAGGGAAAAAACGAGCAATCGACGATATTTATCAGGCTGGCTTAACAAATTGCCATTTGCATCTTCTAGAACAATTTGAAGTCAAAGCCAATTTAGTAGTACCCATTTTGGTGAACGAGCAATTATGGGGATTATTAATTGCTCACCAATGTAGTGCATCTCGCCACTGGGAAGCAGTAGAACTGGATTTGTTAGATCAACTGGCGGTGCAAATAGCGATCGCCATTCAACAGGGAACTGCTTATCAGCAAGCACAGATAGAACTGGCAGAACGTCAACGCACAGAAGCAGCCCTAAAAGTCAGCGAAGAGAAACTCAAACTTACCCTGAATTTTGCTGGTATTGGCTACTGGGAGTGGAACCCAATCACCAATCAAATATTTGTTAGTGAGAATGCAATTCACTATTTGGGTTCTGAGCCGAGTGATGGGAACTGGACTTATGAAAAGTGGCTCAATCAGTTACATTTAGAAGATCGAGAATGGGTTGAGCCGGAATTGAGACAGGCGATCGCCACACAAACCGATTATGCTGTGGAATACCGAGTTGTCTGGCAAGATGGCAGCATTCACTGGGTATCGGTAAAAGGACGGGGAGTTTACGACGCAAGTGGACAAATGCTGCGAATGCTCGGCGTGGTGATGGATATTACAGAACGCAAACTATCAGAGGAAGAGCGGCGACACGCCCAGATGGTGCGAATTGAATTACAGCTCCTTGAGGATATCCTGGAAGCAGCACAGGTGGGTTACTGGGACTGGAATCTTCGGGACAATCAGGGATACTTTAGCCCAACCTTTAAGCGGATATTTGGCTATGAGGCTCACGAGTTAGTTAATCCCTCAGATAATTGGTGCTGTCTAATTTTTCTGGAGGATTTACCAGGGTTTGTGGAAAGCTTTCACCAATATTTTCAAACTTCTAGTCAAATCCCTTATTACAATGAGGTCAGATATCGACATAAAGATGGTTCTACTGTTTGGGCGATTTGCTGCGGTCGCGTCATTGAGTCGGATCAAGATGGCAATCCACTCCGCGTAGTTGGTTGCAACATTGACATTACCCAACGCAAACACGTAGAAGCCCAGTTATTAGCCATCACTAGTTTGCAACAAGCCATTTTAGATGGTACTGACTATGGCATTGTTTACAATAACTCAAATGGCATCCAAACCTTCAACGCGGCTGCTCAGAAAATGTTGGGCTACACAGCAGATGAGGTAATTGGCCAAATCCCAACTATATTTCATGACCCAGAGGAACTCAAGCAACGGGCAGCAGAACTCTCGCTGCAATTGGGTAGGGAAATTGCATCTGCTATGGAATTTTTTACTATCGTCACTCAAGACGGAAACGCCTATGAAAGCGAATGGACTCACATTCGCAAAGATGGCTCTCGCTTCCCTGTATTTCTGTCACTGAAAACCCTACACGCTCTGGAAGGACACAACATCGGATTTTTGGGTATTGTCAAAGATATTACCCAGCAAAAACAAATAGAGACAGCCCTTCGAGACAGCGAACTCCGTTATGCACATCTGGCAAAAGCGGCTCCTGTAGCGATTTTTCAGTTGGATGCCGTTGGTAAGTGTATTTACGTTAACGATCGCTGGAGTGAGATGACGGGTAGACCAACACAGGCAGCATTGGGGATGGGGTGGATAAAGGCTTTGCACCCAGAAGACCGCGATCGCATCATCAGGATTTGGTATAAAAGAGGATTAGATCAAACACGACTTTTTAGCAACGAGGGTAGGCATCTGCGTCCAGATGGCAGTATCAATTGGTTTCAGTCTTATGTGTTAGCCGAAACTAATGCTAATGGGGTTGTTATCGGCTATATCGGTACACTAACGGATATCAGCAATCGCAAACAGGCAGAAGAACAACTTCATCAACTATCGGAAAGACTGACCCTAGCACTCAAATCAGGACGATTCGGGATCTGGGAATATGATTTCGCCCAAGGAAGACAAATTTGGGATGACCGGATGCACGAACTATATGGGTTGAGCAACGGCGATTTTGCCGAAACATTAAATGCTTGGTTAAGCTACGTGCATCCAGACGATCGCAATCATGTATCGACAACTATCGAGCAAGTTGTGCAAGGCAAAAAAGAATATGATATGGAATTTCGCATCGTTAAACCAAGTGTGGAAGTTCGTACCCTCAAAGGCTACGGTATTATCAAGCGTGACCAGCAGGGTGAACCTGTAGGGATGATTGGGGTTAATTATGATATTACATCTCGCAAAAAAGCCGAACAAGAACTCATCCACAACAGGGATTTGCGAGAAGCAATTTTTAACGAATCTGCCGATGCCATCTTTCTGGTTGATCCGCAAACCCGACTCACCTTAGATTGCAATCGGCGGGCGGTAGAACTGTTTGAGGCGGTTGACAAAGCAGAATTGCTCAATATCAATGGGCAGACACTCCAGCGCCGTCCATTCACAGCCAGCGAAACGGGTGCGATCATGAGAGATATGCAGTCTAAAGGTGTATGGAGCTTAGAGATTGAATATGTTACTCTTCAGGGTAGGATTTTCTGGGGAAACATTGCAGCTAAACACATTACTGTAGCTGAACGTACCATGAGTCTAGTAAGGATCACTGATATCAGCGATCGCAAAGAAGCTGACGCAAAACTGCGGCAGACCAATGAGCAACTAGCCCGCGCCACTCGCCTCAAAGACGAATTTCTGGCAAACATGAGCCATGAACTACGAACACCTCTCAATGCCATTTTGGGGATGTCGGAGGGCTTCCAGGAAAGTGTATTCGGCTCCATCAACGAAAGACAAGCAAAAGCGATCGCCACTATTGAGCGCAGTGGCAGACATTTATTAGAACTAATCAACGACATTCTAGACTTATCTAAAATCGAATCTGGCAAACTGGAACTGCAATTGAGTGATGTTTCAGTCAGAAGCGTCTGTGATGGCAGTCTTGCCTTTGTCAAACAGATGGCTTTGAAAAAGAATATTCGTCTTAGTACTCATATCTCTAAGAATATTGACAATATCCAAGTAGACGATCGCCGCCTGCGTCAGATACTCATCAACCTACTGACCAACGCTGTCAAGTTTACGCCAGAAGGGGGATCTGTAAAGCTAGAAGTCCGGCTGGAAGAGGCAGGGGAGGCAGGGGAGGCAGGGGAGCAGAGGGGCAGAGGGGTAAATTCTTCCTCATCTTCCCTAAACGTTTGCTTCATTGTCACTGACACCGGCATCGGTATTGCTCCTGAAGAAATCGGCAAGCTGTTTCAGCCCTTTATCCAGCTTGACAGCAGCCTTAACCGCCAGTACAGTGGTACTGGTCTAGGTTTGGCACTGGTACGGCGGATTGCTACTCTGCATGGAGGAACGGTTTCAGTTAGCAGTGAAGTTGGCAAAGGAAGTTGTTTTACTGTCCGCATTCCCTACCATACCAACCTAACCACGCAGGTAACTAGTTCATTGCCCAGCTATCGCTTACCTGCTGGAAATGCTAAAGTTTTGATTATCGAAGATTCTATCGTGGCGGCTGACCAAATTACTCGCTACTTCGGCGAAATGGGAATGCAACCCATCATCTATTCCAAAGGTGAAGGAGCCGTAGAAGAAGTACTACGAGTTAACCCGGCTCTGATCATTCTGGATCTACAACTACCGAACCTATCGGGCTGGGATGTGCTAAATCAACTCAAGATCAACCCAAAAACCAAAGATATTCCAGCGATTATCATTTCAGTTGTAGATGAGCGTCGCAAAGGATTGGCTCAGGGAGCCTTTGAATATCTGGTCAAACCGATTACCCGCACTCAACTTCAGGTAACTATAGAGAAATTGCAATATTCTCCCCGTGCCGAATCGCCAAATTTGATTATAGTGCCAGAAGCCTCTCTGGACAAGCCTTTGATTTTGCTGGTAGAAGATAACCAAGCAAATATTGATACCATGTCCGGTTATCTTGAAAGTCGAGGGTATGATCTCATACTGGCAAACAATGGACAACAAGCTATTGACCTTGTGAGAGTTCAACGCCCCGATTTAATTGTGATGGACATTCAAATGCCGGGAATGGACGGGTTGGAAGCAATGCGCCGCATCCGTAATGAGCGCCAATTTGTGCATATTCCCATGATTGCACTAACGGCCTTAGCTATGCCTAGCGATCGCCAAACTTGTTTAGCAGCTGGAGCTAACGAATATTTGACCAAACCCATAAAACTTAAAGAGCTTGTAATCACAATTCAACTACTTTTAAGAAAGTAACGGAAATTCTCGATGAATAGTCAACCCTCTATTTTAGTAATCGATGATGAACCCGATAACTTTGATGTTGTTGAAACCTTGCTGGATGGTGAAAACTACCAGCTATACTACGCTCCTAGTGGTCAACAAGCTCTAAATCGTCTTGAGAGTTTTCAGCCCGATCTGATTTTATTAGATGTGATGATGCCCGATCTCGATGGGATTGAAGTTTGCCAGCTGATCAAAAGTGATCCACAATGGCAAGCGATGCCCATCATCATGGTGACAGCATTAACCGATAAAGAAGATTTGGCTCGATGTCTGGCGACGGGTGCAGATGACTTCATTAGTAAACCCGTCAATGGTGTAGAATTACGAGCCAGAGTTCATTCGATGTTGCGGATTAAGCAGCAGTATGACGATATGCAAGTCTTGCTCAAGCTGCGAGAAGACATGGTAAATATGATTGTCCACGATCTGCGAAATCCACTTGCCAGTATTGTCTTAGGAGCAGAGATTCTTCGGTTTGCAGGTTTGTCACCGAAACACCAGCAAGGAAAAATCGATCAAATTTTAATTGCTGGACAACAGCTACAATCGTTGATTGATAGCTTGCTGATCATGGCAAAACTGGAATCGGGCAAAATGCTTCTCAACTACACAGAAGTAGACCTTTGTGCCCTGTGTATCTCAGCTGTAGCAGATATTGAGGCGATCGCTGCCCAAAAGAACCTCACCCTGATTAGTGAATTACCCCAACCTGGTGGCATGATTGCAGTAGATGCAGTTATCTTTCGTCGAGTGCTGGATAATTTGCTCTCCAATGCCATTAAGTTTTCGCCATCCAAGTCTCAAGTCACCCTCCGGGGAGAGTATTTGCCCGCAGGAGGTGCGAAAGTACAGGTGGCTGATTCTGGTTCGGGAGTCCCTGAAGACTTACGACAAATCATTTTCCAGAAGTATGAAATTGGAAATTTGATGCCAGAAGTTTCGCAAATTGGTTTAGGATTGGCTTTCTGTAAAATTGCGATCGAGGCACATGGTGGTACAATTACCATCGAAGATAATCATCCGAATGGTAGTATTTTTACTGTATTACTCAAAAATCCCTAATTAACTCTAAAGTTGCGATCGCATTATTTTTTAATCTAGTCCACGGATATTATCAGGAGAAACCGTAAATCCACTAATAGCAAAAAACAATAAAAAACTCCACGCCACTTGCGGGATGGAGTTTTTAGTCATTAGTACCAATGACCAATGACTTTTGACTAATGACTAAAGCGGCGGGGCGGCTATCCCTCTACAGACACCTGGGGTGGAGTTTCCCGCCGCTTTTTATAAATAAAGCCCCCCTTTTTAAGGCAGGGCTGTTTCATTCGTTCAGATCAGAATTTTGTCAAGAGTATCAACCAGAAAATTTAGTGAGTTGGTAATCGAAAAATTACTGTTTCAATCGGTAAATTTAAGTGCGATCGCCTGGTTTTTGACCCAATTAGAGTGTTTAAAAACCTGATTTTTTTGACTGATACGCTTGTAAATTAAGGTCTTTTAGGGAATGAATCAGCCCTGCCCTTTTTAAGGGGGGTTGGGGGGATCTCTTATCGATAATCTTGCTTCTGAATACTCCCCAAACGAGCAGCATCACGAATATTATAGTCAGGTCGAGTAAAGCGATTTAGCTGCATTTCAAAGAAATCTCGATTGGCTTGCAAGTGCTTGGGATTTGGGTCATCTAATGGATATAAAAGTGCCGTTCGCAAAGCTTGAATTACCGCAGAAGTGACACAATACATTGACCGTTGAAAACTAACCCCTAACTGAATCAACATATCTTCTTCACCCCGGCAATGTTGGCTGTAGTAATCAATAAGATATGGTGGCAAAAAATGCAGCATATCTTGCATTAATAATGTGGGGGGAATGCCAGCCGTACCTACTGGAAATACATCAGCGTAAAGAATGCCATAGTGAAAATCTTTTTGGTCTTCTGGGACTTGACGCGCTTGAGCATTATAAGATTTTGTCCCTCGGAAGGGTGCGGTGCGGTAGAAAACTGCTTCGACATAAGGTAATGCGGCTTCATATAACCACATAAAACCCTTAGATTTGGGGACAATTTCGTAGCATTGTCCACGAATATAAACGTGATGGTAAATAGGACGACCTGCGATCGCAAATATACCATTAACTATGAAGCTCATCGCCTCTGGGACGCTGGTAATAGTACCTTCGTCATACCGGTCGGACATTTCAAAGAATACCGGAGCCATGATTTCCCAGAATAAGCCCAGGTTAGCGTAGTATGACATCTGGCGGCACTGTTCCAAAAACATATCGGGGAACAGCTTATAAAGCCCCAGCATAACGGGGTTTCCTTGGAAGTAAGCTTTAATTGCTCGGTCAGCGTTGGCTTTGTATTCTTCAGAATCTAGGTAGGGGTCAAATTGCCCACCCATCCCCCTGTGCCACAACATCGCTCGCATACAAGCTTCCGCAAATTCCATGTTAATGCGATCGTGGAACAAATGATGCAACAACTTGGGCATTTTGAAAGTCTCACCCTTCTCAATAAATGCCAAAAGTTCGGGATGTGCAGTAGCTTCGCCGCGCCAAATTCGTAAATCTGCATCATCACCAGCATAATGATTATGCAGTTCTAAATACTCTTTCGGCAAGAAGTATTTCAAGAAGGGAAGCGGGTTTAAAAATTCGCGTTCAGCAATATAAAGTAGGTCACGCCAGTAAAAATCCATCGGTACAGCATAAGCTTTGTATAAACCGATGATTTGCATCAAATTTTCTGGAGTATCGGGTAACATTGCACCGCCTGCTTCTAAGCGGTGAATTACTTCGGCAAATTCGTGATTAGAAGGAGGTAATTTAATTGCAGTTTTAATTGCTGTCATGGTAATCGTAAATTTGTAGAGACGCGATTTATCGCGTCTGGGGGGATAGGTTTTGAGACGCGATTTATCGCGTCTGGAGGGATAGGTTTTGAGTTTTGAGTTTTGAGACGCGATAAATCGCCGTCTCTACAAGTGTTTTGATGTATTTCCTATTTCAGCGCTACTTCTGAGATTACGGTTTTTTCTAAGGGGGGAATTGCAGCCACCATTGTTGTTGTTGTAGATTCACTCCAACGTACTAACCAACTGGGTTGTACTCCCAAAAAGATGATAAAAGCTGCCAAAATTAAAGCTGGTATTTTCTCAGACCATAAAACTTTGGGATAGTAGGCTAAGTTATCAAGTCTGCCAAAACAGGTACGGTTAAGGAGGATGACAAAATAAACTGCGGTTAATCCACTAGCCACTACACACAAAATTGTTGAGATGGGAAAGACAGAGAAACTACCTTGAAAGACAAGGAATTCCGCGATAAATCCGGTTAAACCGGGAATACCTGCACTAGCCATCCCACTTAAAACTAGTAAGGCGCTAATTAGAGGTAAACCACGTATGGGACTCATTAAACCATTGAGTTTATCTAACTCGCGGGTGCCAACTTTCGCTTCCACAACTCCCACCAGGTGGAAGAGAATCGCCAGGATGATACCGTGGCTAAACATTTGGGCGACTGCACCCACAAGTGCTAGGGAAGTACTGGCGGCAGCAGCTAGTAAGATATAGCCCATGTGACCGACGGAACTGTATGCTACCATGCGCTTGATGTCTTTTTGAGCGATCGCAATTACTGCCCCATAGATAGCGCTGATTGCTCCCCAAATCGCTAGAGTCGGTGCAATAATACTCCAAGCGTGGGGAAACATACCCAATCCAAATCGTAGCAGTCCATAGGTTCCCAGCTTTGCTAACACGCCACCCAGAAGAATGGCAATTGGTGCTGAAGCCTCAACATAAGCATCGGGTAGCCAAGTATGGAAGGGAATTAAGGGAATTTTAATGCCAAAACCTAATACTATTCCTGCTAGTAAAAGGATTTGTTTTGCTGTTGACAGATTTTCTGTAGAGACTGCATCAAAAGCGAAATTGGTAGAACCACTCAGCCACACCATACCCAAGAATGTTGCCAGAATTAATGCTCCCGAAACAGCAGTATAAATCAGGAATTTCATCCCAGCATAACCCCGTTTTGACCCTCCCCAAATGGAAATTAGTAAGTAGAAGGGGATTAATTCTAGTTCGTAGAATAGGAAGAATAGTAGCAAATTCTCTGCTACAAAAGCACCTGCAACTCCTCCACTAACTAATAAAATCATCGAGTAGAATAACCGAGGACGTTCAGTTTCTTTGCTACTGCTGTAAATAGCAATCCAAGTGAGCAGGCTATTTAACACCAACATCAATATAGAAAGTCCATCAACCCCTAATTGATAGGTTAAGCCAAGGGTTTCATTCCAGGGTAAATATTCTTTAAATTGCATTCCTGGATTGCTGATATCAAATTTTAGCAGGATAAACAGGTTCCAGAAGAGAACTATGCCAGAAAAAATTAATGCTGTTAGCCGAATACGATGACTAGGAATGCTTACAGGTAATATTGCTATCAAAAAAGCGGCGAAAATTGGCAGCCAAATCAAGACACTTAACATGGTATTTTTGTCCTTTGTCCTTTGTATTTTATGACTTACTCTTAGAGGTTGTTTGAAAAGTATTTAGCTGTGATTTTAGGCACTTGTTGATCCCCCCTAACCCCCCTTTTTAAGGGGGGAACCGGAATCAAAGTCCCCCAATTTATCGGGGAGCCACTGCGCCCTTGCGGTTAAGAGACTTGTTCGCGTAGCGTCTCCCCCTGGGAGAAGCACGTGGCGTGGATTTAGGGGGATCTAAAACGTTTTGCTACCAAGAGAAGGACTTTTCAAACATCCTCTTAGCCAATGACCAATGACAAAAATGCTAGACTACCATACTGATTTTGCCAGTATCTAAATCGTAATAAGCTCCAACTATTTTCAGCTTTTCTTCATCTATTAACTTAGATAAAACTGGTGATGATTTTAATTTTTGAACTTGTGCCAAAACATTTGCTTTACAAGCGTTTTCTATCTTATCTCCCGATTGGTCTTTTGAGCTTTCTACACTGGGTTTAATTGCCTCAATTAAACTCCCAATTTTTCCTGGCACTTCACCACCTTTAATTGCAGCACTCACAGCACCACATCTTTCATGTCCCACTACCACAATCACTTTGGAACCTAATACTAAGCTGCCAAATTCTAGGCTACCAATTTCTTCTGTTGTCGCAATATTACCAGCTACACGACAGACAAATAAATCTCCCAGTCCTTGATCAAAGACAATCTCTGAAGGTACCCGTGAATCTGCACAACCGAGAATCGAAGCAAAGGGTTTTTGACCTTTAGCAACTTCGACTAAACGCGAATGGGTTTGGTGGGGATTGCGGCGTTTTGTTTGGACAAATCTTTCATTTCCATCTAATAATTCTTGCAATGCTTTGTCGGGGGTAATATCATCTTCTACTGGGGCTTTTTCGGCTGCAAGTAAGTTTGAGTTAAGTCCGGCTGTCAATACACCTGTACCGATGGCACCTGCACCAAATTTGAATAAACTTCTTCTGGAAAGATTTGTCTGTCGATGTTGTCTGCTCATGGAATTATTCTCACAATATTAAACTGTTAACTTTTAGTAGGATATTTGCTGCTACCCTAATGTCGAGATTTGAAAAACCAAATTTAAAAACTGCACTCCCCAAAATGGCCAAGTTACCCACATTCCTAAAACACTTACTCCGAGAAGAACAGTTAAGGCATAAAACTGGGTTTGTCCAGAGGTGCTGTGTTTTAGACCTTCGCCACCTAATAGGGAAAATAAACCAACAAAGTTAACAATGCCATCAACTACAAAACGGTCAATCATGTCGGCAAGTTGGGAAATTTTGGCAACACCGAAAATGATGGTTATCCGATAGAGTTTGGGGGTGTAAAAGTCGTATGCAAATAAATCTTGTAAACCTTGCCAAGGGAGACGAATCGGTTTAGGAATGTTGCCTAAATAAATAATGCCAGTGATGCTGCAACCGAAAATACTCGACCAAATTAAAAGCAGTGTGACATCTTTATTTAGGCTTGCCCAATCGGGTAAAAGTGATAAGCTTTGCAAGACTAAAGGCAGATGTAGACTAATGCCAAGTAAAATCATCATTGGGAGAATCATTGGCCAGTGGGCTTCAGGCGATCGCTGACTCATTTGTGTCGCTTTACCACCAAAAATTAAACCAAATTCTCTGGTTAAACTCACGGCTGTTAAAGCATTTACCGCTATCACTACTCCCACTAACCAAGGTTGCGTTGCCCACAACCCATCGGCTAATTTCACCAATGCCCAAAAGCTACCCAAGGGTGGAAAACCAATTAATCCCAATGTCCCGACGATAAAAGCGATCGCAGAAATCGGGCGGCGTGTCCACAATCCGCCTAATTGGGTAACATCTTGGGTGATGCTATTCCAAATAATTCCCCCAGTACTCATGACTAACAAGGCTGCGGATATGGCATGGGTGAGTACTAACAATAGTGCTGTTTCGTATTGTTGCGTTCCCACGGCGATGAATACTAAACCCATGTATGCACTGACAGAATAGGATTGGCAGCGTTTAAGATCAATTTGAGCGATCGCAATTAACGAAGCACCCAACGCTGTTACTACCCCAATGGCCACCATTGCGGAGGAAACTATGGGCGAGATGGTTAACACAGGTTCCAATTTAATCAGCACCCATGCACCACTAGCGACTACTACCGAATTCCGCAAAATGGTACTAGGAACTGGGCCTTCCATTGCTTCATCCAGCCACAGATGCAGGGGGAACTGGGCGCATTTACCCATCGGTCCGGCAATTAAGGCTAAACCGACAAGTCCCATTGTTGTGGGGTTGACGTTAGCAGTAGCCGCCCATTCAGCAAGTTCTGTGTAATTCCAGGTTCCGGCGAGAGGCCATAATGCCAACACGCCCATCAGCAAAAATAAGTCTCCCACCCGCTTGGTTAAGAAAGCGTCTCTCGCACCTGTGACTACCAACGGCTGGCTAAACCATAAACCAACTAATAAGTAGGTTCCCAGTGTGAGGACTTCCAAAATTACATAGCTGAAAAACAAGTTATTACACAGAACAAGGGCGCAAAGTCCCGCTTCAAATAATCCTAATAAAGAATAGAAGCGTCCCCAACCCCAATCCATTTCCATGTAGCCGATGGCATAAATCTGCGCCAGCAAATTCAAGCCGGTAATCACAACCAAAGCACCGACACTGACTGAGGATATTTCTAAAGCAATGGTTAGGTCTAAACCAGCCGTAGATAACCAAGGGATAAATACTTCTTGGGCTGGCTGATTCCAAGTTGATTGTAAGGCGATCGCACTATGGACAAAGGCCATAAATGTCATCACCAGGTTTAGATAACCCGCCGGTCTTGGCCCTGTTTTCCGAATGATTCCCGGCGACCAAGGCACCGCTAATAAGCCACCGATTAAGGCATAGCACGGAACTAGCCAAACAGTCTCTAGTAGAAACTGAGCCATCAACTTACCTCTATATTTTCATCAAAAGTTGGGGGTTTTGAATCAACTAGCGTTGATCCCTGTTAACCCAGCGATGTCTACGACGGGCGATGACGCTCTCGACGAGACGCTAAAAGCGAACGCGGACTCGCTAACGCAACGCTTACGGCGTCGCAGTTCAGACAAATTTATCTTTATTTAATCTTGTTAGAAACAGCTTACCGTTATATCTGTCAAAAGGGAATTACTTTATCTAAAGAAATTTGAGATAATTACTCTAATTAATTCTTATATAATCGACTATTTGATTAATCAATAATAGCTATGGTTTTTTATCTATGATTTGAGTGTGGTATTAATCAATAGTTATCATTAGTTTTATCAATTGAGATTAAGTAGGGTAACAGTTGAGCCAGGGCGAATAGAATTCGCGGCTATACAAATAAAGTCCGCCTGCGCGGACTAAGGAAAAATTACCCACGGAGGTGGGTAAAGCCTCGTGTAGACGCGGTTTCTAACCGCCCTTTTAACTGTGCCCCTAACGCGTGCTGCTAAATTTAAATTACACTTCGGCAATTTTGTCAATCTGCCAAAAAACAGAAATAACCGGAGGTGTTTGGCCAAGTTGGCTGATGGGGGCGGGTTTCATGTCGCGGTAGTCGAGCAGTTGGACTAGGATGAGGTAGGCGATCGCTAAAATGATCGAAATCGCACCTGTAAGAATGGCAATTATTTTTGAGCGGTTCATCAGTATTTCCTGTAATACAACTTATTCTGCTTATCTCCACATTAATACTTGACACACTCACCGATATACATCGCTCTGATAAGCTCTCAGTAAAATAGTAATTAGTTGCTGTTCTTCATCCACCTGATAAACAACTCGCCAGACACCAACTCGATAGCGAAAAAGACCCGCGAAGTCAAATCTACCCTAAGTTTGGGCGCATCAATACCTTTGGTAATTGAGGTTGTATCAACCAACTGGCGGGACGATTACTATTTGAAATATGCTGACTGTGAAGAGATGGGTATCCCTGAATATTGGATTGTCGATTATGCTGCTTTGGGTGGACGTAATTTTATCGGTAATCCCAAACAACCAACAATCTCAGTCTGTAATTTGGTTGATGGAGAATATCAAATCAGTAAGTTTCGAGATAGCGATCGCATTATCTCCCAAACCTTTCCCGAATTGCATCTCACCCCAAACCAAATTTTTCAAGCTGGTTTAGTCTAGGTAAAAATAGTAACATTAATTCTCCAAGTCTCTAGCCACTTGTGTCGCTACAATCACTTGTGCTTCTCTTAGAATATAGCGGTTTCCATTCAGATGCGGTACAACATTACATCACAAGGTGTAGGGGCACGGCAGTGCCGTGCCCCTACGGGTGTACCTCACGTAAACGAGAACCGCTATACGATCACCATATAAATAACCCCGTACTACTTCCTGAATTACGGTATTGTCGTAAGGATTCAGGTCTAAACTTAAGGTATTAAAGATGGGATCTGTACAACAGAGTTAAGCATCGCTTTTATGGCTTGCTCAAAAAACTGAATTACAGAACGTCCTTGACGACGACAAGTCTGTATAACCGTCAATAAATTGGCAGTATCTTGGAACCGCTCTAACCTAGCAGATGCCAGTTTTATTAGCGCTATCCTCGGTAAAGCTAATTTGCAAGATGCCGATTTGTCAAGAGCAAAACTCAAACAAACGCAATTAGTGATTTAAAAAATATGATCACAACTGCACTTGGGCAGCCTAAATCTTATACGCAAGGAAATACCATCATGTCAGATATCAGTGGCATCAATATTGAAGGTAGCAGTAATGTTAGCGGTATCGCCGGCAATAATTCTATTGCTAATCTAGGAACCATTAGCGGTAACGTGAGTATTGCCCTCAATCAGTTACCTGATGCAACCGATGCCGAGAAACCAGGAATTAAAGAATTATTGTCGCAGTTGCAAGATGCAATCATCCAATCCACATATTTACCAGAAGAAGACAAAGCCGAAGCGCTAGAACAGGTGAACACTTTGGCAGAAGCAGGTAAAAATCCCCAAAAATCCACCAAGCAGAAGACTGCAAAAACAGCAATCACTATGTTGAAAGGGATATTTACAGGCTTACCTGCTGTTGCTTCTCTAGTTGAAGCGACCAATAAATTATTACCTGCGATCGCAAAATTATTCGGTTTAGCATAATTTAACGTGAGTTCAACGAACCTCTCCCAACCTTAAACTAAAGCTCAATTCTCTCCCTCTCCGCATCGGAGAGGGACGGTTTTACGTAGTAAAACCAGGGAGAGGTCTTATAAAAAATCCCTAAGCCGTTAATACTTGCTGGGCTGTCAGTGTTAACTCAGGGAAAGTCGGAGAATATATCTGCTGGTTTCCTGTAAATACTGTTTGGTTATAACGTCCTTCATCCCACAAACAGACTGTCACCTTTGCCTCTAGAGGATCAACAATCCAGTATTCAGGGATGGAAAAGGCTGCATACTCAAGTGGTTTCCTTTGATAATCTCGCTTCACAGACTCAGTGCTAACCACTTCTACTGTCAACAGTGGTGGTAACTCAAGCACGGCCGATTTACCCTGAATAGATTGTCGCTGTTCTTCAGTCATCACAATTAAGTCAGGGAGACGGGATTTTTTCACGGAGGTACGAACGCCAGTACCGCTAGGGCGAACCTGCCAATCTAACCCTAGTCGTTGAATTTCCAGATAGAAACGGATTAACAAAAAAGTAATGATAGCTTCATGCAAATCTGAGGCTGGAGGCATTTCTAGCAGTACCCCATCTTCAAGTTCATAGCGCTTGTCAGCGCCATCATCGTAGGTGAGATATTCCTCAAAAGTATACAGACGTTCTACAGGTTTTGTCGTGGACATACTCTTGTAATTCGTAATTGCCTATGATCATATCTACTTTGTTGATTATCAGGTAGCTTTGGAATATAGAGTTGAGTTTTTCCAAGTGTCTTTAACTTCGGTAACTACGGTGTACACACAAGTCGAATTACCCCCCTTAATCTCCCCGATGTATTGGGGGGAAAAAATAAATCTAGTTCCCTCCCCAATACATACGGGCAGGGTTAGGGTGGGGTAAAATACTTTCTTCATTCTCAGGTAGCTTTAGAATGTAGAGTTGAGTTTTTCCCAAATGTCTTTAACTGAAGAAATTCTTTCCCAATTACCCGGCGATGTATTAGCAGGATTACGCCAAAGCGATCGCATCTTAGCATCTCTGCGCGAAAACACCGCATCTATCCCAACGTTAGTTAAAGAAAGTCAACAGCCTTTAGGTATCGCAGACTTCGATGTAATTATCTGCGGTGGCACCTTGGGCATTTTAATTGGTTGCGCCTTGGCGGTGAAGGGACTGCGGGTGGCGTTGATGGAACGGGGAATTTTGCGGGGGAGGGAACAAGAGTGGAATATTTCTCGCAAAGAATTAGATGTGTTTGTGGAATTGAACTTGCTGACTGAGGAAGAATTAGCAAGTGCGATCGCCACTCAATATAACCCAGCGCGAGTTAGTTTTGCTGGTGGTACAGAAGTTTGGGTAGAGGATGTTTTGAATATCGGCGTAGATCCAGTTTATCTACTGGCTACTTTAAAAACTCGATTTCTCGCCGTTGGTGGAAAATTGTTAGAAAATACACCTTTTACTGAAGCGGTAGTTCATCCAGATGGGGTGATGCTAAATAACCAATTCAAAACTCGGTTATTAATCGACGCAATGGGACATCTTTCACCCATCAGCCAACAAGCACGCCAAGGGAAAAAACCAGATGCTTTATGCTTAGTTGTGGGAAGTTGCGCTCAAGGTTTTCCCGAAAATAACTCAGGGGATTTAATATTATCATTTACATCTTTGCAAAATCAATGTCAGTATTTTTGGGAAGCCTTTCCAGCCAGGGATGGCAGAACTACTTACTTGTTTACCTACATAGATGCACATCCCCAACGTTTAACTTTAGAAGCTTTATTTGCAGAATATCTGCGTCTATTACCAGAATATCAGGGAGTGGAATTGAGCAAGCTGAAATTTCAGCGATCGCTATTTGGTTTCTTTCCCACCTATCGCCAAAGTCCCCTAAAAACCCCTTGGAATCGCATTTTACCAGCCGGAGATAGCAGTGGTAATCAATCTCCCTTAAGTTTTGGTGGTTTTGGGGCAATGGTGCGTCACCTGAAGCGTTTAACTTATGGCATTTACGAAGCGCTAGAAACAGAACAATTATCTGCACAAGCCTTAACACTGCTGCAACCCTATCAGCCGAGTTTAACTGTCACCTGGTTGTTTCAAAGGGCGATGAGTGTTGGTGTAAATCAGAAAATTGCCCCAGATCAAATTAACCAACTACTCTCGGCAGTATTTGAGGAAATGCAACAGTTGGGTACACCAGTGCTAAAACCATTTTTACAGGATATAGTGCAGTTTTCGGCATTAACGCAAACACTGTTAAAAACTGGTTTATCTCATCCGGTATTAGTTGCCAAAATAATTCCGCAAGTAGGTTTAGGGAGTTTATTAGATTGGACGGTGCATTACAGTAATTTAGGTGTATATACTGCCTTATTTTGGTTCAGTCCAATGTTAGAAACATGGATGAAGAATCAACCAAAAGAACAACAATATTATTGGCATCGTTTGATTGATGCTTGGAAATATGGTTCTGGCGGTGATTACTCAGATGAAACTTAGAATTTTAGCTGTGTGAGGATAACATGATTGAACGGAAATCTTTAGGAATAAAATACTTCGCGGTGCTGATTGGATTCCTGCGCGATCGCCAAGGATTTCTAGAGGAAGTTCGTCAAGGTACGAGATTACCAACTAAAATCATTTCGCTGCTAGTTTGCAGTTCCTTATTTATCGCTGCTTATGGCGGAATCATTGGTGCATACCATAGCTGGATGCAAGCTATATCTTCCGCCATTAAACTCCCAGCCCTCTATTTAATCACACTTTTGATTTGTATCCCGACGCTATACTTTGCTAACATTATATTTGGTTCCAAGCGGACTTTTGGACAGCATTTAGTATTAGTCTTAACTGCGGTTTCAGTCACAAGCGTACTTTTATTTAGCTTTGCCCCAATCACACTGTTCTTCTTAATTACCACCAACAATTACCAATTTTTAATTCTCTTAAACGTCTTTATCTTTGCCATCACTGGATTTATTGGTATTTCGTCTTTATATCAAGCCACAAGTTTAGTTTTAGAACAAGACAATGAAGGTAGTAAGACACGCCAGAAGATTTTACAATTTTGGCTACTTCTTTACGCTTTCGTAGGCAGTCAGTTAGGATGGACTCTCAGACCATTTTTTGGCACTCCTGGTTCTGCCTTTGAACTATTCCGCGAAAGAGAAGGTAATTTTTATTTAAGTGTAATTCAAGCTATTAGCTATCTCTTAGGAATCCGTTAATTAGTCATTAGTAACTCTATAAATATCTGATTTCCTCTCCTGATATCTTGCACCAGGCGATTAGAAATCGCGGCTACACGAGGCTTTACCCGCACTTCGACAAGCTCAGTGACCACCTGCGCGGGTTGAAAACCTTGATTTTGCATTAGTCCGCGTAGGCGGACGAGAGTTTGTATAGCCGCGATTTCTAATCGCCAGGGCTAGCTAGGTGCAAGATATGAGTCTCTGCGCTGCGCCAGTTGCTTCTCCCCCTGGGAGACGCTACGCGTAGCAAGATCCCCGGAGGGGTACAAGTCGGCCATTGCCCACCCAACGCACTGGCTCCCAAGCGTTACAGTATAGCGGTTCTCGTTCACGTGAGGTACACCCGTAGGGGCAATTCATGAATTGCCCCTACACTTTGCGATCTAATTTTGTACTGCATCTGAGTGGAAACCGCTATATGCCCTACCCCAATACAGTTCAGAATGAGCAACAAAACACTTGTAGAGACGGCGATTTACGCGTCTCGAAAACTCGAAAACCAAAAATTGTTGCCAGTAGCCCTTAACCCAAGCGTATTGTGCCCTACCCTAGTTGCATTGCTTAACTGAAAAATTCCGGTAAGTTAAGAAAATACCAGTAGAATTTACGGCTATGGTAATGTAAGATGATTATCTTGCTGATATCTATAACCTAAACAGAGTCTAAATTACTAAAGCTGAGAGTTGGGAAACTCCGGTGAAATTCCGGGACTGTGCCGCAGCTGTGATGGGATCACCCAAGTCAGAATGCCAACTCTCAGGATGTCTTCAAGACACACTCACCGTCTACTCCCTGCGTTGCACGGGGAAGGAGTTCTAACTTTGTTTTCTGGATTTGCCACTTGTCCTGGCTTGTTTTATCCTACTCCCGCCGCAGATGGTATATTATCTCGCGTTAGAATACCAGGTGGAATTATTAGTAGTCAGCAGTGCCGTGCGATCGCAGATATAGCAGATAATCACGGTGGCGGCTATGTGGATGTGACTAATCGAGCTAACCTGCAAGTTCGTGAAATCCGCACGGGGATAAATGCTGAGGTTCTGAAGTACTTACAAGATATGGGATTGGGTTCTGGCAATACTCTTGTAGACCAAATCCGCAACATTATGACCAGTCCAACTGCTGGTATCGACCCCCAGGAATTAATTGACACTCGTCCTTTTGTCCAAGGTTGGGATGATTATATTGCTGCACATCCGGCGCTTTCGGGACTGTCGGCAAAATTTAGCGTTTGCTTTGATGGTGGTGGAATAATTCAGGTGTGCGATCGCTTAAATGATATCGCCTTTGCTGCTGTCTTAGTTGACGATAATGTTTACTTTCGCCTTTATCTTAGTGTCGGCGACAAGGGTCAACCGCCCAGCGATATGGGAATTTTGTTACCACCAGAGGAATGTTTGCCCGCCTTGGCAGCTTTGGCAGATGTCTATCTAGCTCATAGTCATACTAAGAGTAAGCGGCGGCTACGTCTCTTAGAGTTATTGAATACTTTGGGTTGTGAAAATTATCTCCAGGAAGTTGAGCAGCGTCTACCTTTTTCTTTTTTAGGGAGTGAAATCAGAAAAGACCTAACCCCCCAACCCCCAACCCTTGTAGCGTTGGGGGAGAAATTCTCCCCTCTCCTTGTAGGAGAGGGGTTGGGGGAGAGGTCAAATGCTAAGTACAAGCATATTGGTATCCATCCACAACGTCAGCAAGGCTTATTTTACATTGGTGTCCTCTTACCCCTTGGGCGATTGGAGAGTAGACAGATACGGGGTTTAGCAGATTTAGCAACAAAATACGGCAGTGGAACTCTCAGACTAACCCCTTGGCAAAATTTGCTCCTTACAGATATTCCTCAGCAATGGGTTAATGATGTCCAAAATGAAATTGCTTTCTTAGGATTAGATTACTCTGCAACCAGCATCAAGAGTGCATTAGTTGCCTGTTCTGGAAAAAAGGGTTGTGCCGCTTCTGCCACAGATACTAAAAGTCATGCGTTGGCATTGGCAGAGTATCTTGAAACTCGCGTTACTCTGGATTGCCCAGTTAATATCCACTTTAGCGGCTGCGAAAAATCTTGTGCCCAGCATAGTAAGAGTGATATTACTCTCCTCGGTGTCAGCATTGAGGCTGACAATGGAACTGTGGAAGGCTATCACGTTTATGTTGGTGACAGCAAGCAGAAATTCGGACGTGAACTATATCAATATGTAACTTTTGCCGAACTACCTGCATTAATAAAGCGGATGCTAGATGTATATAAAATTCAACGCTTAAATTCTGATCAGTCTTTTGGGGAATTTGCTAATCGCTATCCACTAGCCCAATTACGCCAGTTATTTAATATTATTCCTAAATCATTCGTCAACAACAAGATTCCTAACTTTTTAGAGAAGTTAGGAATCTGAGCCTTTCGATTTTTATATGTCAATCCCAAATCCAAAATCTAAAATCCCAAATTGAATGCCCGACTACATCCGAGATGCCAACGAAATTTACCGTAATTCCTTCGCAATCATCCGGTCAGAAGCGAACCTCGATGTGCTGCCACCAGATGTAGCAAAAGTTGCTGTACGTCTGATCCATGCCTGTGGAATGACGGATATTGTTACTGACTTGGGATATTCATCAACAGCAGTACAATCCGCCAGGGCTGCACTGGCAGCAGGAGCGCCAATTCTCTGCGATTGCCGGATGGTTGCCGATGGCGTTACTAGGCGACGGTTGTCTGCAAATAATCAAGTTATTTGTACCCTCAATGAGCCGGAAGTGCCAGAAATTGCCCAGGGTATGGGTACTACAAGGTCGGCAGCAGCTTTAGAATTATGGCGATCGCACCTCGAAGGATCGGTAATCGCAATTGGCAATGCACCCACAGCACTGTTCCGACTTTTAGAAATGCTCGATGAAGGAATGCCCAAACCTGCGATTATCTTAGGCTTTCCAGTGGGTTTTGTCGGTGCAGCCGAATCGAAAGCAGCATTGGCAGCAGACAGCAGAAATGTACCATTTTTAACATTACACGGTCGGCGCGGTGGAAGTGCGATCGCCGCAGCAGCAGTTAACGCCCTGGCAACGGAGGAAGAATGAATATGAAACCCAAAGGTCGTCTTTATGGAATTGGTGTCGGACCAGGCGATCCAGAACTATTGACTCTGAAGGCGCTGCGGCTATTGCGTGCCGCTCCTGTGGTAGCTTATCAATCAGCCACAGATAAACAAAGTATTGCTAGAGCGATCGTAGCGCAGTATCTTCCTGGCAATCAAATCGAAGTGTTATTTCACCTCCCCCGTGCTTTGGAACCAGAAAAGGCCAAGTCTATTTATGACCAGGAAATTCAACCAATCGCTGACCATTTAGCAGCCGGTCGAGATGTCGTTGTGTTATGTGAGGGAGATCCATTTTTCTATGGCTCATTCATGTACCTGTTCACCCGGTTATGTGACCAGTACGAAACAGAAGTTGTCCCTGGAGTTTCTTCATTGATGGCTTGTCCAGTAGCCTTGGGTGTACCTTTCACCTACTACAACGACATCCTCACAGTCTTACCCGCCCCATTGCCAGCAGAAGAACTGACTACACATCTGCTGATAACCGACGCAGCCGCAATTATGAAGCTAGGTCGTCACTTTACCAAAGTGCGGGATATCCTACATAAATTAGGGCTAGCATCACGGGCAAGATATATTGAGCGAGCATCAACATCACAGCAACGCATCGTACCTCTGGATGAAGTTGATCCAGCTGAAGTACCATATTTCTCGATGATTGTGATTCCCACTAAGAATAGACTATAGACAAATGGCACTAAGAAAAGCTCTAAGCTTTGCCTTAACGGGTTCCCAGCCTGGAGGCTGGGAACCCATTCTCGGAGGGCTGCCGCCTCCTCTTTCTTGACCAGAGGCAGCAGCCCACTCGGAATACATTCCCAGCCTGGAGGCTGGGAACGAGGCGACATAAGTCTTTGGGCTTTAGAAGCGTGCCATTCGACTATAGACCTACCTTTCTTTTTGGTAAAAGTATTGTTTACCATAAAGAAATACTTCAAGAAAATTTGATGGCTCCTAATAGCACCTTCACTTCTGAAACGATCGCGGCTGGCTTTCATGCCCTGTCTGACCCCCTACGGATTCAGGTCTTAGAACTATTGCGCTCTCAAGAACTATGCGTATGTGACCTGTGCGACCACCTGGGAACCACTCAGTCTAAACTATCTTTTCACCTCAAAACCCTGAAAGAAGCTGGTTTAGTTCGCGCTCGTCAAGAAGGACGCTGGATTTATTACAGCCTCAATCTGCCACAGTTTGTTGCCCTAGAGCAGTATCTAGCAGAATTCCGCCGCTTTAGCCCAATATTACCTACTCGTCCCTGCGAGACTTAAAAATCCATCAACTTTTTTTATAATGTTTTGTTTACTTCTACCTCTACAAGCATTGACAAATCAATTTTTTTTGAAATGATATAAATATGCTCTTGTATAGGTCAATGAACAAAAAGACTTCAAAACGCCTCTCCTTTATTGACCGCTTCTTGACCCTGTGGATTTTTTTAGCAATGGCGATCGGTGTTGGTCTGGGCTATTTCTTTCCTGGAGTAGAAGCGTTTATCAACCAGTTTCAAGTAGGAACAACCAATATACCGATCGCCATTGGGTTAATTCTGATGATGTACCCACCCTTAGCCAAGGTGCGATACGAAGAATTAGGGGATGTATTTCGCAACGGAAAAATTCTTGGTTTGTCACTAATTCAGAATTGGATTATTGGGCCAATTTTGATGTTTGCTCTGGCGACTATCTTCTTACACGGTTATCCAGAATACATGACGGGATTGATTCTGATTGGATTAGCCCGATGTATTGCAATGGTAGTTGTGTGGAGTGATTTGGCACGAGGAAATACGGAGTACACGGCTGGATTGGTTGCCTTCAACAGTATCTTTCAAGTCATCTTTTATAGTCCTTATGCTTGGTTTTTCATCACTGTACTGCCGCCACTATTTGGATTACAAGGCAGTGTTGTGAATGTTAGCATTGCCGAGATTGCCAAAAGCGTGTTTATCTATCTTGGTATTCCCTTTTTAGCTGGATTTTTTACTCGTTTCTTCTTAGTAAAGGTGAAAAGTAGGCAGTGGTATCACGAAGAATTTGTACCTAAAATCAGTCCCATCACGCTGATTGCTCTGTTATTTACAATCGTGGTCATGTTCAGCTTGAAAGGGAATTTGATCGTTCAGATCCCCTTAGATGTGGTGAAGATTGCAATTCCAATGATCATTTACTTCGCGATCATGTTTGTGGTCAGCTTTTACATGGCTTGGCGGATTAAGACAGATTATTCTAGAGCCGCAAGTGTGGCCTTTACAGCCGCCGGGAATAATTTTGAATTAGCGATCGCAGTGGCGATCGCAGTCTTTGGCATTAATTCGGGTGTTGCTTTTGCCGCCGTCGTCGGGCCTCTGGTGGAAGTGCCTGTATTGATTGGTCTGGTTAATGTTGCCTTCTGGTTTGAAAAACGTTATTTTTCGCCATCTGAATCGAGAACCTTTTAAATTTACTCAAATTATTTGGAGGAGTTGAACCATGAAACGTGTAATGTTTGTCTGCAAAAAGAATTCTGCCCGTTCCCAAATGGCAGAAGGTTTTGCTAAAACTATTGGTAAGGGAAAGATTGAAGTAATTAGCTCTGGGTTAGAAGCAAGTCAGGTAAGACCAGAAGCGATCGCCACCATGAAAGATGCAGGTATTGATATTAGCAATCAAACCTCGAAAGCTTTGAGTGAATTCAAATCAGAGAATTTTGATGCGGTGATTTCCTTGTGTGGGTGTGGTGTAAATTTGCCTCCAGAGTGGTTAACACGGGAAGTATTTGAAGATTGGCAATTGGATGATCCGGCAGAGCAACCAGAAATTTTTCCTCGTGTGCGCGATGAAATCAGAGAACGGGTGACTCGCCTAGTTGAATCTCTGCAAGTTGCATCTGTTGGATGAGGCTGAAATCTTTTGACTGTATGAGTTTTGCCCTCACCCCCAGCCCCTCTCCCATTTTTGGGAGAGGGGAGCAAATTCTCTAGTTCCCCGAATCCCAAGATGGGGTTAGGGAATGAGAGCAACTCTGAAACGCCTTCTCTTACCTGACTTCTACTGGCGTGGCAAGCAAAAAAATTATGCATTAGACGTAGGTTGGGTGGAGCGGAGCGCAACCCAACATCCTGATATATGTTGGCTTTGGCAAAGCCTCCAACGCCACTTGCTACAACGCTCTTAACCCGCGCAACGCAGTGGCTCCCCAACAAAGCAATTTTTTTGCAACATTTTAGCCTTGCCACACCACTACGTTAAGTTGACACCAATGAGTATTACTGTGCCCCTACGGATGTACCTCATGTAAACGAGAACCGCTATAGTCATAAAAAAGCGTTAATTACTATTAGATATTGGGAGAAAAAATGGATGAAGATTGGTGGAAGAAGTTAAAGTCCGAAACGATAAAAGATAGGCTACCAGGGTTATTCATCATCGGTGCAGCAGGACTAATTTCATATTTTCTACTCGTTGTTTTTTTATTGATCTGCCGTCCCTGGCTCAACAAACCCAAGGCAAATTTTCACGAAAATTACAGCAGATTTCAAGTTTCTGAAGTACACAAGCTAAGTCTCAAAGCGAGGTAGAAATAACCCCTTAATCCACCTGTTTTTAGTCTCTGTAGCTCTGCACTTATCTGTCCCAGCTATTAATTTGTATACTAGACATCTATATGACGACATTTGACCATCCCCCCAGAATTTTATTTTTGTATGGCTCCCTACGTGAGCGTTCCTATAGCCGCCTCTTGGCAGAGGAGGCGGCACGCATCATCGAAGAATTTGGGGCAGAGGTGAAGTTTTTCGATCCGCGCGAACTGCCAATTTATGGCAGCGTACCTGACACTCACCCAAAGGTGCAGGAGTTGCGCCAATTAAGCTTGTGGTCAGAAGGGCAGGTCTGGTCTAGCCCAGAGTTGCACGGTCAGATTTCTGGCATTATGAAAAACCAAATTGACTGGATTCCGCTTACTATCGGAGCGGTTCGCCCGACTCAAGGCAGAACTTTGGCTGTGATGCAAGTGAGTGGAGGATCTCAGTCTTTTAACGCCGTCAACACATTAAGAATTCTTGGGCGCTGGATGCGGATGTTCACTATCCCCAATCAATCTTCAGTGGCTAAAGCATACGAGGAGTTTAAGGAAGACGGCACAATGAAAGATTCGCCCTACCGCGATCGCGTTGTCGATGTGATGGAAGAACTTTACAAATTTACCTTGTTATTACGTGACAAAGTTGATTATCTCACAGACCGCCACAGTGAACGTCAGGAAAAAGCTGCCAAAGAGACAATCATGATCGCTTCTCAAGCTCTTGAACTTAACTCTAATATAGCTTAGTCCCCTCCTCGCTTGCGGGGAGGGGAGACAAAGCGTAGCTTTGGCGGGGTGGGGTTCTTCGGGTTTAATAAGCATCAAGTGGACATGATATAAAACCTTGTATCTCCGTGCTTGTTTCCAAACAAGGATTTTTTAGCTTTGTTGATTAAGCAAGGCTTTGACAAAAATTCCCAGTCAGTATATTATTTTTATCTCTTCACAAATTCAACGATTAAAAATTAAAAATTGAAGACATTTTTAGACGGTAATTTAAACTCTCATTAGATAATATTTACAGCTATTTTCAGGTAAATAGACGACGCGGTAAGGGTTTAGCATTGCTAAACCCCTACAACAGATGTGGCTCAAATATTATGAAATCGGCGATAATTTTGTAAAAAAGAATGGTAGTATTTGTCATAGCGTACTACTACGCTAAAGGACTTCCAAATCAAATAATACTCAACTACTTCTTGTGGGGTGTGCATCTCGCCCGCCCGCCTTTCGCTGCGGTTAAAATGCCCACCCCATAAGATTGGATAATTTATTTGTTGGAAATCCTTAATGACATTTTAACTGAAGATAAATCCACACCAAACGTTTAATTAGGAGAGAAAGTTTTATGGCTAATACCATCCTATTTCAAGGTAACAGGTACATTGGGGATACTACTTCTCTTGCCCAATTCTATGGGGCGCAAACTGCCACCAATTTTGAAGTACTCTATGGCAGTGGAGTTCTAGACTATAGTGCTATAGGTGTCAATTTCACCTATGGTTCAAACGGATTCTTTAATTCTGGAACCATCACTTCTCAATTTTCCTTCGGAACTGACGTGCCAACTCATAGAGCAGGACACAAATCTGAATATTGACGTTGCCACAAGACAGAGCCTTTTAACTGTCGGCACGTCAGGATACGACTATAGTCAATATGTTTATCGAGGTAATGACAGTTTCCTCGGATCTGCGGGTGATGATAGTTTTGACGGCTCCAAGGGTAACGACACCATCAATGGTGGGGCGGGTATTGATGTCTTAAGCTTCCAAAAATTTAGTGAGGGAGTAATTGTTAATCTCTCAACAGGACAGGCAATTACTTCTTATGGCACATCGGTTATTTCCAACGTCGAAGATATCGAGGGATCAGCATTCGGCGATATACTGACTGGGAACTCTGGAAATAACCAGATTCAGGGGTTTGGCGGCGCTGATAGAATTGATGGCGGTGCAGGATTTGATACTGCTGTCTATTTCGACGCTAATTCACCAGTCAATGTTAATTTATCCACCGGAGTTGTTACTGGTGGTAGCGGTAGTGATACCTTAATTTCCATTGAGCGAGTGATAGGATCTCGTTTTAATGACGTGCTGACTGGTTCTAATGCCAATGAAACTTTCGTAGGCGGATTGGGTGACGATACTATCAATGGTGGAGGTGGCATTGATACCGTTGAGTACAGTTTTGTCGGTTCCGGGGTTACTGTAAATCTTGCAAATGGATTCGCTAGTGGTGGTGCGGGAAACGATGTTATTTCCAACGTTGAAAACGTCAAAGGCTCGATTTTCGATGACATCCTCATCGGTAACTCTGGAGCCAATCTTCTTAATGGCGATAATGGAGATGATCTTTTGTATGGTGGTGTTAGTGGTGCTGACACTCTAACTGGTGGCCAAGGCGCAGATGTATTTTTCTTGCAGTTTGGACAATCAATAGTATCATCAACTAATCGCATTACTGACTTCACCATTGGCACAGATAAAATTGCTTTACTTACTCAAGGGGGACTAGCTGCGAATACACCTAGCAGTTTTAGCCGTGCTGCTGATAGCACTGCCACCACCTTACTAAATTTAGAAAATCAGGTATTTACCGATGCTAATGGAGCCTTAGCCGGAAATCAAACTTTAGGGGTGAATGGTGCAGCCTTAGTCAAAGTTACAAGTGGAGCGATCGCTGGAACTTATCTGGCGATCAACGATAGCACTGCTGGTTTTCAGGCAAGTAGTGATTTGTTAGTCAATTTAACAGGATTAACAGGTACTTTACCCGCCTTGGGAAATATTGCAGTCAGCAGTTTCTTTGTTTAGTTAGATCAGCAGAAGCCTCACACCCACTTTTAGGGGTGTGAGATGAATGCGCGGGAGTGGTGAGATATAGTAATTAATGTATTTTGGCGTAGCCAATAGAGTTAATTGCTGTGTCGAACCATGACCCATATTCATTATTTTCCTAAGAGAAATACCACGATTAATGGTATTATAGGTAAGTACAGACCAAGCCGAAAATGCTGGCTGTACATTGAACCTAGACAATCTAGAATATGGGGTTCCATTCAAGAATAGATATTTTTGTATCGTTTCCGTGAATGGGTAAAATTCTAGCGGTTAAGGCAAGAACATACTTTTTGTACTTGTTCAAATCTGCGGCAGGGCATGACGTGGATTCAAAGGTGAGCTTCAGTCAATGTCTTCATAGAAGAGTCGCTGAGAAGCCTACACTGTATGCAAGCATCAGTGTAGGTATGTCACTTAGAGCAAATACCCTGATTTTCAAACTAACCTGCGAAATGTGGGTTGATAAGCTGAAAAACATCTAATTTGCATAACTGAATTAAACATAAGTCTTGTGGGGTGGGCAACATGAGCGCCCTAATCATGCAATTTATATCATGTCCGCTTGATTGCTTATTAAACCCGAAGAACCCCACCCCCGCCAAAGCTATGCTTTGTCTCCCCTCCCGAAGAGCGGGGAGGGGCTGGGGGTGGGGTGTATTGACTGTGGTTAGCAAGCCCTAATTATGCGGACATGATATTAAATGTGATATCAGGCTTGCCTCTTCATCAATACCCAAAAAAATAACCTCCTGGCAGATTGAACCAGGAGATTTAAAAAAATGCATTCATCTTTACAAGCGTTGTAGCAGACTCAAACCGTGGGTATCAGTACCACAGGTATTGAGAAGAAAGTATTCATCAGCTAACTTTTGCACTTGTTCTGATTCTAAGACGCTGGGTTGCCAGGGGTTAGGGTTATTGTAGGCATAGAAAGTTTCCACGCCATCGATACCCTTTTGGGATGCGGCTGGAATTAAGTCAAAATGCGATCGCTTGTAACGAGCTGGATGAGCCAAAACTGCCAATCCCCCAGCTTCATGAATCCCTGCAATTACGTTACTTGCCTGATATTCTTGCCCTGTAGTCGGCCTTCTTTGCAGATAGGGTTTTATACTAGGGTGTTCTGGTGCAAACGCATAAGCCAAAATGTGAACTTCTGTATCCAAAAGGTTGGCATTGATTTCTGCGCCACTCCACAGGTGAGGAGTGCTTACACCAGGATTATTCCACTTCCAATCTTCTAACCAAGCAAGTGATGCTTGATAGCCGATAATACCATGATGATCGGTGATGGCTAACCCTTTTAGTCCAATAGCGATCGCCTGCTCCATCAATCCACTCGGCTGCAACCTTCCATCGGAGTAGACAGTGTGCATGTGAAAGTTGAATAACCTTGGACAACTATGTGCATCAATGTTATGGAATACTTGCTTCAAAAGTTCTGCCGAAGCAGTAGTCTGAGCTAAATTTACAGCCATAACTCCCTCTGAATAAAAATATATATTCTCAACACACTAAAACGCCACATCTACGAGATTAGAAATAACCCGCACTAAAAATTAGTGTTGGCTGCTACTTTCTCAGCTTTCTCAGCAAATTTTTCAATATGTTAAGACTACGTTAGCAAATCTTAACGTCAGTAGTCATGGGTGTTTTGAACTACTTTGATTTTAAGTAGTACTAAAAACTACATCCAATTTTTCGTGAATACGCTTATATTATCTGTGGTAAAAGACCTAGATACTATAGGTTTAGTAGAGTAATTATCTATAATCAGCCGGAAATACAACTCTATATTGCGTATAAAAACTATTACCTATCTCAGTGATTACAACTTTTGTCTAACTAGTAATGAATTCAGCCTAGGCGTAGCCCAACCCAGGCATCGCACAAATAAGCAAATCCTGTGAGTTTATAACAGGTCTCACAAAACTAGCGATCGCTTGTGAATTATACCCCTCGCGCAATCCCAAAAGAATCTCCCTTCAACGTGACCCCAAGGGATTCTACCACCACCTCACGACTAAGGGACGCTTCAACCCTTCCGGCAATCACAGCCGTTAGCTGATGTTCTCTTGCAAGGATGACAATTTTCTCTGCATCCTGCTCCGACTCTGTATAGAATGCAAATCCTGCACCATAATTGAATACAGAAAGCATCGTTTCGGCCCCGCCCTCGAGATGACCCTCAACAAAGGTAAATATCTCCGGCACCGGGAGCATCGTTTTGATGACGTACCGAAGTGGCTTCACCGACCGCATCAGCTTTTGCCAGCCATGTCCAGTGATATTCTCCATCGCAGTGGGACGAATTCCCTCAGCAAGTACCGCCTGTACAAGGGGAGTATATAGATAGGATGCAGCATTCATCGCTTCCCAAAACTCCTGCCCACTTGGAAGTTTCGTTCTGTAGCCATCAGGGAGCGACTCGGCAAGCTTTCGCAGTGGGGTAAAGCCATTCTCATGGGGGCCAGAACTCTCAACGAGAACAATGGTATTTCCGGCATCCAGACGCGAGCTATCAATAGGAGCAACACCAGCCGGCATAACCCCAAAAACTGAGCCGGCAATGTCGAGCCGCCCTGGAATCATCTTCGTTTTTAGTTGAGGAGTTTCCCCTGAGAGATAGACACACCCCACTTGTTTGCACCCCTCAACCACTCCATCCAGAAATCCATCAAGAAAAGCGGGGGTAAAGATTGTTTCAGGAGTGCTTGACGGCAGATAGAGACCAAGAAGTATAGTCTGCATACCTGAAGTTGCGGCATCGTTGGTCAGACACGAGATAATCTTGATGCCGATATTCCACCAGAATCGTCGAAGCTCTTCTTCACAGAGGTCGTCAGGGCGGGTATCGTCTGCGGTGCCCAGTCCTTCGGGGACAAGTGTCATAGAAAGTTCTTTAGCCCCAGCCTCTAGGAAGGCAGCGAGGTTGAAGCTGAAAGCGTTGGCACTTGCTCCGAGACCTGACGCAGGCACAATGCCATAAGCGCTAGCAAAGCCAAGTGTGCGTTTTGCAGCATCGATGAAGCGGCGTTTTGCGGCATCGAGAGTATCGTAATCGACTTGATCGAGAGCTTGAGCCATCAGATTGCGTTTTCAGTGAGAAGTTAGGATGTTAGGAGTTAGGAAAACTCATAGCTCATAGTTCATAACTCCTCACTTTAAAATACCTCATCTTCAATACCGCGCCACCATTCCCCCAAATTCATCAAGTCTTTGTGAATATCTTCTAATTCTTTGGTGTAGACATCGTTTGTAAGGGTAACTCGACGCTCTTGCAATTTCTTTAGGCGCAGTTGTACCAATAGCCAAGGTTTGGTGATGCTATTAGTTGCTTCGATGTATTCCGCTAGTTCTTTGCTATCCATGTATTTTTATATTTTGATTCTAATCGTTTTCATCAGCTTTAAGTCTTTCTTTATGTGATTAGAATCTAAGCAAGGCAAGAGATTAGGTTGCGTCTGTAAACTAAAAAATCGATGATGTTGAGCTTCTGAGTATTACTAGTACAGCACGGCGGAAATAAACCACCCATTCCAAATCAATTAAATGCTTACGCTATATTGATTTTTAATTTTTAATTCCGCCGACCTGTACTAGTGGTCTGCCAACCCAAAATTTCTGGGTGGAGGTCGGCACAGGAGCAGGGGAGAGGTTTGTAAAAGTTCTTTCCCCTCTGCACCTCTGCACCTGTGCTTGCCACCACGCAAAGTTTGTATGGCGAACCACTAGGTTCATTTGATTTATCCCAGATTCCGCAGGTGCCCTCGGAAATGCTGCATTTTAGAAGCATGACCTTACTGAGTGTTCAGTTCTGCCGTGATGCATCGCTCAACGATGACAGCATTCTTACCAGTAGAGCCACTGACGCGCCAGTAAGGTGTAATGGTGTGGGTTCCTGCTGGAATTGGTATAATAGCAATTACACTACGGGTCGCATAATACTCTTGATAGTTGGCAAAGTTACCTGGACCATACTGATATTCTTGCGGAACTCCACCATCAATCGAGTAAGAAATACGTACTTCAGCGTCATTAGTTATACCTACGTCCGCACTGACATGGATAATAGCATTGTTGGTAGTATAATTGTAGTTATTAACTGTGAGGCTTAAGCCGGGAATTGGTTGAGCGCCGTTATCGGAAATGAGACTCACCAAGTTTGATGCACATTGTCCTTGAGATAATGGAATAGCCTGTGTCGGTAACACACCAACTATCATGTTGCTTAGTAAACCACACGTACCGATAAATGCTATAGACTTTTTCATTATTTTTGTACCTCTATCCTGTAATACTTTTGACAGTTTTCGGCATCTGTTATACTCTTAACTGTTAAAAATATGATTATTTGATATTTAATACAAGTATTGTTAATAATTATATATAGTCAGATGCGAGGAGAGCAACGCGATTTCTCTTCTGAAAAGTTGCACATTTTTGATGGTGTTAATAAAAACTCACCTTTGTCGCCACTTTTGGGTGAGAAAATAAATGTCAAATTGATTGCTACTTGCTGGAATGATATTCTCAGACTGGTTACATCCGTATCAAAAGGAACAGTCGCTGCTTCTCTGATGATGCGTAAGTTAGTATCATATTCTCGCCAAAATGAATTAGCGCGTTTTTTCGCTCCGATTCACCGGAGGTGTGGCAATATTGCTTTGATTCTTCTGCACCGCATCCCGTACCGCCATCGCAGCGCTGCAACTACCATTTAGCCAGCCGTTTATCTCATCATTCTTGTTTCAATGTGGGCTTTTGATTTTTGTTGAGTAATTTATTCCTTGGAAGTCCCTTGTCTCTCCTGCGCCATACTATGCTTATTCCCCGCCTCTGGAGAGAGCGGGGAATAAGCTAATGAGCATTTAAGTTCCATAAAACCAGGGAACTAAAACGCTTCCTAAAAGCGAATCAGTCTGGAAAAATGAATGGCGATTAGCATAGCTAGCAAAAACCTCTCTCATAATCAGTTCAAAACTGATATATGATTATGCATGAGCCAAGTTTTCAGCAGCGAAGTCCCAGTTGATTACTTGGTCGAGGAAGTTTTTAATGTATGCAGGACGGGCATTTCTAAAATCGATGTAATAGGCGTGTTCCCAAACATCTAAGGTTAGGAGTGCTTTCTGACCATGAGCTAGAGGGTTCTCTGCATTGGGTGTCTTGATCACCTTCAGCGTACCACCATCATCAATCAACCAAGCCCAACCACTGCCAAACTGAGTTGTAGCTGCATTAGAGAACTCTTCCTTGAGTTTATCGAAGCTGCCAAAAGCTTGATCAATCTTGGCTGCGAGTTCACCAGTAGGTGCGCCACCACCTGCGGGCTTCAAGGAGTTCCAGAAAAAGGTGTGGTTCCAAACTTGAGCCGCGTTATTAAAGATTCCCGCTTTCGAGGAATCTTTAAAGGAAATTTTAATTACCTCTTCCAAAGACTTATCAGCAAGTTCTGTACCTTCAGTGAGCTTGTTTAGGTTATCTACATAAGCCTTGTGATGTTTGCCATAGTGATACTCGAAAGTTTCAGCTTTCATGCCATAAGGCTCTAGAGCATTAAAGTCGTAGGGTAGGGGTTCTTGTACAAATGCCATTTGTGAAATCCTCTCTTTACCGGTTTCCAGTTGAAAGCTATTGCAGAAGCTTCGGAAATTAGCAGCTCTGTTTTTGACAGTTTTATGTATTTCATGATGAAACATAAAACTTAACATCGTCATTCTACTACCAAAGTGAAGACGAAAACAAAGTACTTCGGTGATAAGTCAAATCGCTAGGAATTCATGACTATAAATAAAAATAGCTAATACTTCATAGCGAAAGGCCAATAAGTAATTAGCATTTAACAATTAAAGCTTTCATACTTCTATCTTTAGTAAGATTAGTTGCAATGTAAGAAGTCAGTCTAAAGCGAGATGCTTTAATGTTTAAATAAATTTACAATTTTATTTACTAGAAACGGTTGATTATCATAAAAAGATAGCCCATAGTCAAATTATCTATTTTGTTTCTCAATGCAGTTTTGAGGATGGTAAGTGAATAATCACTCACCCACCACCCTTTGAGACTAAAAGAACTAACAGCAAATCACGGTAACTACCACTGGGATAAACGTTGCTGGTAGTAGTTAACAATTTGTGCCGTGACTTCAGACACTTTTAGACCATCAGTTTTAACTTCAATCGCATCCCTTGCTTTTTGCAAAGGGGAAATTTTGCGAGTGCTATCTTTCCAGTCACGTTCGGCAATGTCGTGTTCCAGCTGCTCTAAACTCACTTCGGGTAGACCTTGGTTGCTAAAGTCTTGCTGGCGACGACGGGCGCGTTCAATTACAGAAGCGGTTAAGAAGATTTTCACTTCGGCATCGGGAAATACATGAGTACCGATGTCCCGTCCTTCAGCAACTAACCCACCTTTTTTACCCCAGTTTTGCTGTTGTTTAACCAGTGCTTGACGTACAGACTTTTGGGCTGCGATCGCTGATACCTGAGATGTTACCTCAATGGTGCGAATTGCCTGGGTAACATCGGTATCGTCAATCCAAACCCGCCCGGTCGATTGCAAATCCTGATGGGGAGTAAGTTCAATTTTACACTGGTTAACTAATTCAGCGATCGCACACTCATCATCAATGGCAATCCCCTTTTGCAGTACTAACCAAGTGACAGCACGGTACATGGCTCCAGAATCTAGATAGACTAAATTCAGATTTGCTGCCACTTGACGCGCCACTGTGGATTTACCAGCCCCGGCTGGGCCATCAATGGCGATAATGGGTTGGCGATCGCGCAATATGATATTGTCAATCAAACGTGTAGCACCAAGACGAGCTGCGATCGCCAACATTCCTTCCTCCTCAACTTTTTCTAAAGACATTAACGTAGTCGGTTCAACTAATTCAATATATTCCAGTAAAATCGTGCTGACCATTGCCACTTCTTGCTGTACCATTGCTATCAACTTGTCGCGATCGCGATCGCCTGCAATGAATGCAGTTTCAGCTCGTCGCAAGCCGCGATATAACACGGCTGCTTGCTCTTTTGCCGTTGCAGACAAATATTGATTCCGAGAACTGAAGGCCAGACCAGACGCTTCCCGCACTATTGGACAAGCAACAATTTCTACTGGCAAATTTAAGTCAGCGACTAAGCGTTTAATAATTGCCAGTTGCTGACCATCCTTTTGACCAAAGTAGGCACGGTCAGGCTGTACCAAGTTGAAAAGTTTGGTCACAATCGTAGCGACACCCTGAAAGTGACCTAGCCGAGAAGGACCACACAAGCCTGTTATCATAGCAGATGGGGGGATAACTTGTGTAACCGTTGATTCTTGTATACTCTTCTGGGGAACTGCCATTTCTTCTGGAGTCGGCGCAAAAATTGCATCTACCCCAGCTTGTTGGCAAAGTTGTTGGTCTGGCTCTAAAGTGCGGGGATAACGTTGATAATCCTCATTGGGAGCAAATTGCAGGGGATTGATGAAAATACTCACAATCACCGTAGAATTTTCTTGCCGCGCTCGTTGGATCAAGTTTAAATGGCCTTGATGCAAATTCCCCATTGTCGGCACCAAACCGACAGCCGTCTGGTGCCAGCCAGTCATCTCATCTAGTCTCAGATCCTCAGTAACCGCAATCAGCTTGTTTTCTGAGCAGCGTTTAGTTAAATAGCAGCGTAAAGCTGCGACTGTTGTCAGCAGGCGCACAAAAATACCCCTAATTCTTATCGATCCCTCCCCCGTTAGTTTATATCTGAATAGAGGGAAGAGATGATTGAACTAGGGTAATTGTTATGGGAATGGCGAATGGGGAGTGGGGATTGGGGATTGGGGAATGGGGAATGGGGAATGGGAAAAACCCTACTCCCTACTCCCTACTCCCTACTCCCCACTCCCTAATAAATTATTTCCCCAAAACTTCAATATGCACCGGTGCCACGCCACTGCCCATCATTCCCAAAATCCGTGCCGCGCCAGCTGACAGGTCTATGACTCGACCCCGAACGAATGGACCCCGGTCATTTATCCGCACTACCACAGAACGACCATTGCGGGTGTTGGTGACACGAACTTGCGTACCAAAGGGTAAGCTGCGGTGGGCGGCAGTCAAGCCTTCTGGATTGAACCTCTGACCGCTAGCAGTCCGATTACCAGAACCATCATAGCCGTAATAGGAAGCCATACCTCTGAAAGAGATTTTCACTGGGCCGACGGAAATCTCTTGGGGCAGTTTGGGTATTGATAGTGGCAGACGCACTGGTAAATTACCAATTTCTTTTAAGGGAGATGCATTACCTAATAGTCTCCGCAGGCGATTGGTTGCTTGCAATGCATCTTGCGCTAGATTGTTAGTAGTACCTGCTAATTGGGTACCTTCGTTGATTTCGACCAATTCTTCGCCATTAACTTTAATTACATAGCGATCGCCATTTTGCTGGAGGGGGGCGCTTTTGTTTTGCGCTTGATTCGCAACTGTAGATTTGTCCCCTGCTTGCCAACTTACGGTAATCTGACTCCCGTCCACATTTTCTCGGTTCAACTGGTTGATCTTGGCTGCTATTACACCAGCTATCTGAACCGGATCATTGTCAACAGAGTTAATCTGGTTACTCACTCCGATTACGTTACCAGTACTCACTATCTCTGGTGACTTGCTAGCAATAAGGGCGTACGATTGTACGCCCCCAGCATCTCCAACTTCACCAACTTTTTTACTTTCAAGATTTGTATTTGATACAGAACTCAAAAAGGTGAGAACGGGTATATTTCGGATAAAAAGGGTTGCCGCCTTACGTCCCTTAACGTTGTGAGGATGAATTTCTGTAATCACAGCATCCAAGGTTTGTTTTCCTGCTGTTGATTGATACTCTCCCACCTTCGTCACATTAGGGGCAGGTGATTTTTGGGATGCTAGCGCATTTACCTTGGTGGTTTGAGTGCAACCGACTGAGGGTATACCCAAAACAGTCATAAACAGGGCAACAATAGTCCACAAATGTCTTTGATTCATGCGTCCATTTTTAAAGCGACTGTAGAACTTAAGTCTTATGATTCGTCGGATTTGTCAGTTTCTAAAAGTGACTCCTCTTTGGAAAAACTTGAACTCGTTCTTTTCATTTTTTTATTTATAACTGCAACACACTAGCATGAACCTTTTGGCTTGGGGATCAGGGTTTTAGCGTAATTATTGGCAGCTTTGTCAAATTCCAATTCCAGTTTTAAGGGTGAAACCTTTCTCAAATGAGGGCTTTGGCTATGTAACGCTTTTTTTGTCAAGTCAAAATTTTCTTAAAAAAACTTGACGCTGATTGCACGCCAAAATGACGATACCCTATTCACATCGGTTCTAAAGGCTCGCAACTACCCGTGTATTCTAGATAACATCTGTATTGGCTATTTCCTATAAGAAGGTAATATAACTTTAATTAAATAGCATCGGCATAAATACTTAAAATCACTTATTTAATGAAATATTTAGATTTCTCTATGAATAAGTCGTGACATGAGTTACATCTGAGATAACTATGCAAATTAGTTTGAGCTTAATATCTTTTTCAAAGTTTTTTCTACTTAGATCAATAATGACTTTTATCCCGTACAATTAGACTGAAATTGGTGATAAATATAACTTTTAGTAACAGTATTACTGAGTATCAAATAAAGGATTATACTCAACTTAATATTTTTTATGATTAATGATGAAAAAATTAGGAAATCTTAGCGATCGCTTGTGTAACAGATTAGATGTGTAACAAAAGTGACGGCATACCTTCTTTAACCTCAGTAATTGCTCAAGTATGATTTTTTAGAGCAAGCTGTATTTTCAAAAATCTTTGCAACTGTAGGGATGTGCGCTCTTACTATATCTATATATAGTAGATATTTTGGGAAATGCTATCAGCCTGATGACAGACCAAGCAGATCAAGGAGATTTAGAAATACAACCATCGCCATTAAAAGCTGTTCTCAACGAGTTGCATTCCCAGTACAAATCATTGCAGGAGGGTGCAGTAGCAAAATACATTCCCGAACTGGCAAAGGTAAACCCGGATTTATTCAGCATTTGCATTGTGACAGTAGATGGTCAGGTTTACAAAGTTGGGGATTACGAGCAGATGTTTACTATTCAGTCAATTTCTAAGGTATTTGCTTATGGACTTGCCTTAGAAGATCATGGACTGGATTACGTTTTAACTAGAGTTGGCGTAGAACCGACAGGGGATGCATTCAACGCGATTATTTTGGATGAGCAATCGAAGCGACCTTATAATCCAATGGTAAATGCAGGTGCGTAGGCGTAGCCCGTCGTAGACATCGCTACTACCAGTTTAATTAAAGGTTCTGGCCCAACTGAACGCCTCAACCGAATGCTAGATATGTTTCGGCGATATATTGGCCGGGATGTATTTGTTGACATTTCAGTTTTTACCTCAGAACGGAGTACAGGGCATCGTAACCGCGCAATGGCTCATCTGATGCTCAACTTTGGCATGATTGACCGGAATATTGAAGAGTCGCTGGATCTTTATTTCCAGCAATGTGCTGTGATGGTGAATTGCCAAGACTTAGCGGTGATGGCGGCTACCCTTGCTAACACGGGTATTAACCCGATTACCAAAGATCGGGCGGTAGATAAGCGTTACATCAAAGATATTTTGAGTGTGATGTATACCTGCGGAATGTACAAGTTTGCAGGTGAGTGGGCTTATAAAATTGGGATTCCGGCGAAAAGCGGTATTTGTGGCGGGATTATCGCCGTTGTACCCAATAAGATGGGCATTGGAGTATTTTCGCCACTGCTAGATGTGCGTGGTAATAGTGTAAGGGGGGTAAAGGTGTGTGAAGAACTTTCCCAACGGTTAGGTTTACATTTATTTGACTGTTCAGGTTAAGAGGCGAAATTTGATTGAAAAATGCAGGAGGCTGATTCTTGCTCCTATTCCCTGGTCTAAGGTGGTGTAGACAAATCAAAAAAGCTCGATTTACCTATTTAGCGCTCGCCCTTCATAAAAAACTTTTTGGCTTACTGTTCAAGATAATATCTCAATCAAGTATCATCTAAACAAGATTAAATCAAGAGAGTCACAGATGGTTTCTTCCAACAGCAAGATAGGTATTATCGGCCCAGGGACATCAGGGGCTGATCTTGGCAATTTCTAGCGATGCCGAAGGCAGCTAAGGATATCGCATAAAAAACAGAACACTAAAAGATCAGTCAGTTTTCTAGGTATAATAAATACATTATGAATAAGATATCAAGTATAGTAGCTGAAAAGCTTTTGCCACAACAGGGAGGTGATTCTGAGAAAGAACGCCAGTTATCTGAAATCAAGCCAGCTCCCTATATGAGGAAGCTTCTTGAAAGAGTATCTTCTCAAACCCCGGAGTCTCAGCATACAATTCTTAAAAGCACAGAAGCAAGGGAGTTTATCACTCAATTTACTGTTTTTCAGGACTTAGCATGGGAAGTGGTGGATGCCCGCATAAATCATGATTATCAAAGAATTATGAGTGTTGCAATAAATGCAATTGGTGACGGTTCAGGTTTACACCTCAATCCTCAGATCAGAACATCTAAGCAACACCGAATGACTGACATTCATCGGATGCCGGGGGGTTATTTATCAGACACAGGAAATGAAGATATCCTGGCTGGATTAAGATACATGAACTATCTTTATCTATTATCAAACGATAGTGCTTTTGACAGTTTTTCAGATAACTTAGTCCCAAGGGTCAAGGATGAATTTATCGATAATCAATTCCCCAAGCTGAAACCAAAACGAATAATAGATTTGGGTTGTGGTATAGGGCACAATACTATATCTCTAAAGAATTTGTATCCCGATGCAGAGGTAATAGGGGTGGATTTTGGAGCCGCTATGCTGCGATATGCCTATGCAAATGCAAGGTTACTTAACCGGGAAATAAAATTTTATCAACAGGATGCTAGGTATACTGAGTTTCAAAATGAACATTTCGACCTAGTTACAAGTTTTCTGCTACTTCACGAAATACCGAACACATCAATAAAACAAGCGATGAGTGAATGCGCTCGTCTTCTTCGTCCTGGAGGAGTTATGATGCATTTTGATTCAGGAGTATTTCTCGATCCACAAACCAAAGAAGCGAAGGTAATTCGGGATATTCAAACAGCGTGTAACAATGAAGTTTTTATCGTGTCCCCTCCTTTATCTCAAATACAGAAGATAATCGAAGAGTTAGGAATGAAACCCGTTGTCACTAAAATTGGCGATCAAAATCCTGTGAATAATAATTTAGGACGGTGGCAAATAGTTGCAGGTATAAAGCTTTAACAAGGATATTTTAAATATACAAAGGACACAATATTATGGATGTAAAAGAGCGAAATTGGAATTACTTGACTAACCATTTGTTCAATTGGCATGGAATTTGGACGCGATATACACCACAAGGTGATGTCAAAGAATCGTTTCAAAGTCTGAGAAGTTTTAAAAGCAATCCAGAAAAGACTAAAATTGCCCAAACCAATACTTATATTTATGCAAATGGCGAAAATAAGCAAGAGAGTTGGGAATTTAATTTTCTGTCAAATAGCTTATCTAATGGACTTTTTCACCCATCACGCGAGACGATGCGAGGATATTTCTTTGCTGACGGTCATGCTACTTGGGCAACAACGAAGTTAAAACCAAGCTCGTATTTTGGGATAGAATTATTCTTTCGATATGAAGATTTACGGCATAGTGTAGGTCTTGTTTACGACGATAGCGGAAATTTATTTCATATAGCAAATATTCGTGAAGATTGTAATGGATTACCTAGTAAATATTGGTCAACTGAATTAAATCAATTACCAGAACGGGATTTTAGTGGTGATTGGCAAGGGATATCTATGACTATTACTCCCAATCTGAAGATTGCCGAACCAATACTAACTCAATTTAATTGGCATAGACAAGGGCATAAATATTACTATTTACCTGACGGTGTTTCTGTTAATTGTCCCAGTTCAATCAGTATAGGCACTCCCTTTTCTCTAATTGCCAATTGGTTGATTAATAATTATCAAATGTCTCAACTAATTGCTAATTATGATGAATTTGGAGTATTTTCTTCGCTGACGCTAGAAACATTCTTAATATCCAATGTTTAATTTTTTGATCCACTAACATATAAACTATTACGTTAGTCAATTGCCCCTGATGATTAAATCCAGTAAACCTCTTGTAATTAGGGACTAGCGTGGAAATAAAATACCAATTAGATAATTGAGATAAAGCAGAAAAGTTATAACTAATTGGTACATTATTAAATTGCAAGTCCAGGGCAAACGCATCTAAATTACTCTTGATCACAACCAAGGTTAAGAACCAACGAAAAAATCAGCATTTTGCGTTTGATTTATTTTCCAAGCTTCAAAGCGATCGCTAAACCTATGTCAATAAGCAGCTATTAATGCGACTACTTTTAGATTTATTGAGAATAAACTCTTCTTGTTGACATGATGCGGCCGCCCTGATTGCAAGTCCATTACAGCAGAGATTGATATAATCGCTGCTCAATCTTACAAGAAAACTAAAAGGTAAAATAAATAAATAATGAACGTCGCTATTATTGGCTGTGGTTATGTTGGTACTGCTATTGCTCGTCAACTAAGTGATTTAAGCTATTTAGTTACTGCAACAACAACAACTTTAGAAAGGGTGACAGAATTACAAGCAGTTGCACAACGAGTGCTAGTAGCAACTGGAGATAATAAAACCTCCTTGCTTGCAGCTTTGGAAAACCAAGATGCGGTGATTGTGACCATTGCTCCCACTGGAAACGAGCAAGTTGATGAAGATGGTTACAAAGCAACTTACCTGCATACTGCTAAAAATCTAGTTGGGATATTGCAACAAATGCCGACGGTAAAACATCTGATCTACACTGGTAGCTGTGGTGTATATGGCAATCGCAATGGAGAATGGGTGAATGAGGAATCATCTGTTGTACTTGATAACGAATATGCAAAGATATTGCACGACACTGAAAAAATCTTGTTAGCTGCGTCAAGTCTGAACCTCAAAGTTTCTATTCTCCGTCTTGGTGCAATTTACGGTTACGGACGAGAAATTGGCAAGCGCTTTAGTAAACTTGCTGGTACAACCCGTCCAGGAAATGGCGAGTATTTTACCAATTGGATTCATCTCGACGATATTGTATCGGCTGTGAATTTTGCTCTTACCTACGAATTACAAGGTATATATAATGTGGTAAATGATACGCCTCTCACCATTAGCGAAATGCTTGATCGTGTGTGCGAAATGAATCATCTTCCCCTGGTTGAGTGGGATGCATCGTTACCGCGAAATAAAACAAATAACCAACGTGTATCGAATCAAAAACTAAAGGAATTGGGATACAAGTTAATACACCCTGAAACGGAAATTTGAATTGGCTAAAAGCACTGAAGCGATCGCACTTTTCCATGAAAGCTGCATATACTAAGCCACTGCCAACAAATCAACCTGAAAACATTGCGATCGCAAATAGATTAGGAAGAATTAAACTGTTTCTGAAACTTTCTCATCCAGACGGCGAAACAAAAACACCCAAAGAGGTAGGGAACTGTTAATCGCAATCAACCGCACTAAATGACCAGTTGTGACAATTTCAACATTATGATTCAATGCTAGGGAAACCAGAATCATTTCTGCCGATCCTCCTGGTGCTGTAACTAAGAGACAGGTTAACCAGTCCCAAGAAGTTAATTGCATGGCAAGTATAGCAGCGATCGCACCAGCTATGAGGGTCATGGCCACACACATTAAGGCATAGCTGACAGTCCGCTTCTGAAAGTTGGGTTTGTCTCCCCAATATTCACCAATGGTAATTCCCAGAAGCATTTGACCCAATAAGTTAATTAAAGGCGGCGGACTAAAGCTAATATCACCCACAAAAGGGAGCCAATGTAGCAAAGGATTAAATCCAATACCAATCAACAATGCCCCAAAGAAATCGCCGGCGGGAATTTTAAATAATATAGCTGGATAAACTACTAATCCAGTAAGTAGCAGTAGTAACAAGAGTAATGGTAGTTGAGAAAGATCGAGATTGAGCCAAGCAGCGTTGATTGGGAGTGTTTGGGGATAGTAATTACCAACTGATGCCCTAGCGATGAAGGGAATCAAAACAACTACAGAGGTGACGCGAATCGCTTGAACTAGGGCAACCAAGCTGACATTTTGATTGTAATCGGCAGCGATCGCTGCCATAATTCCGACACCACCGGGAACTGTAGCCAACATTGCTGTCAATAAGTTAGTTTTGCTGATGCGGGAGTAAATATAACCAATACAGATGCCACTCAGCAGTAGAAACAAGGTAAGAAAAATAAATATAGGAATACCAGAAGCAATACTAGCTAGATTAGCGTGGGCATTGGAAGCGCCCACAGTTAAGCCGACAAGTGCCATTCCCACTTTTCTCGCAGTGCGGTTAGGTTGCGGGGAATATTGATAAAAAATTCGACATCCTTGAAGAACTACTGTACCGGCAGCAATTCCGCCAAAGATCCAAGCAATCCTGCCAATGTGGAAGTTGGCGAGGAGTAAACCCAGAGGTAATGCCAGAAGCATTTCCAAGAGAAGGACAATTAGTTGCTGCGTAAATAGCTGTTGTTTGGTAACAACAGGATTTTCATGAGTGTGTTCTTCCAGCCTGGGAGTACCACTTACACTTTGATTCATCGATATGAGCTTTTTTATTAATTTAACTGATGTACTCAAGCTAGCGCGATCGCACAATATAACTAGAGTCTATCAAGTCAAGTTTACTGGGTTCGTAGTGAGCGCTTTAGCGCTCAAATCAAGGACTAAAGTCCTTACTACGAACTTATTGCCTATAGAGAGAGGACAGGGGCACAATGATCATTGTGCCCCTACAAATAATTAGTATTCCTGGCAATGCTTTAGCCGTTTAATCTTCGTCAAGGGCTGGGAAAGCTTCTTCAAGCTGCCACAACCGATCTTTATTTTCAACGAACCAAATACGAGTTTTTGGAGTTAATTTACTCCAAATGTCTTCAACTGGGATGTGAGGAGATGCATATTGGTAGTGTTGACCAAGTGATTTGAGATTGTCCGCTACATCATGGGGAATTCCGAATTGTTCCCAGTCAACTGTGATGTGTCTTCCCGAAACTCCGGCTGTGGGGTCGAAAACCAATTGTGCTGATCTGACTAAATCAGCAAAGTGTTTCGGTTTTAGTTTGGTAATTTCCTGAATTTGAAGTGATTCGTTATACTCTTGAGACATGATCGCCGCAGTGGTAAAGATTAGTGGTGTAATGAATTTACTGCCAGAGATTTTTATCCCAATGTTTTTACTTTAGCGCAGAGCCGCTAACTTGATCATGACTAAGATTATAAATTAGGAATCAGGTGTTAGGAATAATTCAGATTCCAACCCCCAATACCCAGACGCTATTTTAGAGGTTGTTTGAAAAGTTTTTTTATACGCCTAACCCTTGGAGATCCCCCTAAATCCACGCCACGTGCAACAAGAGTGGCTCGCCGCCCAACGCAGTGGCTCCCCAAGTAGAGCGACTGGCATGGGTTAGGGGGGATCTAAAAGTGCCTAAAATCACACCTAACTACTTTTCAAACAACCTCTTAGTGACGAGTGTAGGAACGCTCAAAGAAAGTTTTGAATCTCTGTGCCGTAGTGGATATTGCAACTGCTGCTAGAGAAAGCGATATTGCTGCTATTTTGATTCTAGAATCATCTGCAAGTATTGCTACAGCAGCTAGAGCGATCGCTACCCCTATACAACTTTGTTTGACCCTATTTGTCACTTGATAAGCTTGATTACAGGAATGACAAATAAGTGTATGTTGCGAGAATCGGTCTAAGGTGATCAACTTTTGATCGAAATCGCTACTACCGACATTTTTTGAGGTAGAATAACCTTGATAAAACGGCAAAGATGTCCCAAATTTATCTAGCCACTTGCGATACTCAACTACTAAAGTATCAGATGTTTTGAGCGGTAAATACACCTCTTTGAGATTTTGTCCCAAACGCTCAATTTGTGCTTTTTGTTCAACGACTAATTGCAAATCACCTTCTAATATTTTGTTTCTTAGTAATATGTGATCTAACCAGGGAGGCGTCAGCTTAATTTTTTTGGTAAACAAGTTACCATAACTTCTGATCAGAATCCGACATCTATTCTTACCTAGTGGAATTGAATACAATGCTGTGCCCCCAAACTTACCTTGCTGTTCATTACCAAATTTGTAGAGAATCAAATTAGGAGCAATAAAATCTAATGAAATCCAAGGTTGATTGAGTGTCCGTGTTCGCCGCCACCTTCCTTTAATTCCCTGAATGTTGCTGTCAATGACTTCTAATTCCAGCGCTTGGGCATCTTTTCGACTTCCCATGATCCCATCGTGGCTGATTGGAACATGAGCTGGGTCAATAATGTTTTCAATAAAATAACTTTGGTCGTAAGGTAGGTCACGTACATAATCTAAGTTGAAGCATTCCGGCTTATCCCAATCTGGTAGAGATGGAATTAGTGCATCAATAGCCGTTTCAGCTTCCCCAGCCCACATCCAAATGATCCCTTTATTTTCCAAGACTTTAAAGGATGACACGCAAGCATTTACCGGAATTTTGGCATCGGTTGGTAACTGGGGAATATGTAGACATTGACCATTATTGCCAAACTGCCAACCGTGGTATGAGCATTCTATTTTACCGTCAATAATTTGTCCATCAGAAAGTCTCGCGGCACGGTGAGGACAACGATCTGTTAAACAGATAAGCTGTCCATTTTGGTCTTTAAACAAAACGAAAGGTTCATCGTACAACGAAAAAGTATAAGGATGATTTGTGGGAAAATCTTTGAGAAAACAGACAGGATACCAAGATTGTCTCCAGTTAAATTCTTGCTTATTCTCAGGTGTCTCAAAGGCAGAAGTTGTTGGCGTAGCTTGTAAAATCTCTGTTTCTAATGACATAGGTTTCGCAATTTTTCTATTATTTTAGACCTTTGTATTAGCAAATGCTTAATCCCAGAGATAGAATGTTTCTGAAATTTTCACAAATGTAAAACCTGGTAATGATCAGCCAACTGTTTCATCTGCTAATCTTGCAAGCGAAACACTTCAGAAATCAACAATGTGAATGCACCTGAATCATCGTATTTAGCCGTAAGGCGTTTATACTCGTTTTCTGCAAATAACTTCCCAGCTACTATCTCAAATTCTTCTCCCACAGGCAACTTTTTAGGAATATTTAAAACTACACTATCGGGTAAGTGAAAAGTTTCATTTTTGCCATTAGTCGGGTCTAAAATCATCTCGCTAATTTCTTCTGGATCAGAAACTTTTAAATCAGAGGTAATAGATTCTTTTGTGCCCATCCAACTTCCTGATAGACTGGTTATTTCCTCACTTGTTCTGCTGTCAGGAAAACTATTTAAATGTTCGCGTAGATGTAGAATTTTCTCTAAATCACCATTTTCTGTATATATACTACCTATGCTAGTATTCCAATCTTGATGCTTTAAAAATAACTCAACGGAGAAACTACTTCCCGATTCCAGTTTTCTGGTAAGCCAAGTACTGGAACCATAATCAACAAGAGCTAATGCCCTTTTAGATGGGTCTGCTGGATGCAATAATCCATCAGGCTGATTACAAGTTTCCTTGTGAATTTGCCATTGTTTTTCTAGCGTAGTCCCGTCTGGTGAAGGAAACTGATTTGTGTGAGTAATTACCGTTTTATCGGCATTGGGGCGCAAATTTCTAATACCTTGAGAAGACTTAATGATTTCTTTTGCTGGTGAGTAAACAGTCCATATACCATACATAGACTGTCCTTCTGTGGTGAGGAATGCAAATAATTTTTCCCAGTGTTGCTCTTGGAGATTGGTCATTTTATTAAATGAAAGGGAACAGGGAACTCTTTTTGTTCATTTCACGATTTTAGGTCACGATTTTAGGTATTGACCTTAATTACTCATTTTCGATCAGAACTGTAACGGCTGCGATCGCAATCAACATTTCGTCATTTTTATCGTTGAGTTCAGGAATCGCCCGCCCTTGAACGATCATCCCCCCAGATTCTACAGTGAGGGTTTTTCGACCAAATGGTAATACAGCTAATACTTCTTCTTCTCTAACTAGCTCTGGGTATGGAACTGCTACCTGAACCTCTATAATCATTTCATTGGGGTGACTTAAGCCAGCAACTTCCCAAACCCCAGGTAAAGCATTGTGAGCGATCGCATTTCGTACTGCTCTAGATGCTGCTACTGTTGGTTCTTGTCCATGCTGATCTATTCCCATCCCCATCTCAATAATCAACCGTTTACGCACCATTACTACCTCCGGTAAGTTCTGCACCTTTGACTTGATATTTATGCTGTACTAGTGTGAGTAGTTCAGGGCTTGACGAAAACTACACCATAAGCATCTGGAGAAAGATACTCTTTGGCTGCTTGCATCAAGTCTGTTGCATCTTGGCTCTGAATGATCGCTGGGTAGTTAAAGGCGGGTTCCAAATCTCCTACCAAAGACTGATAATAACCATACAACCCAGAGCGATCGCTTGGTGTTTCGTTACCAAAAACATATCTGTTAGCTACTCGCCGCCGTATACGGGCAATTTCTGATTCTGTTACCAACTCTGTTTGTAGTTTGCCAATGTGTTGAGCGATGGCATCTTCTACAACTGATAAATTTTCCACTGCACATTTAGCTGAAATATAAAATATCCCTTGCAAATTATTGCTCATGTTGCTCACAGAAATTGAAGAAACTAATCCCCGTTCTTCTCGTAAATCCCTTACCAGTCTTGATGTCCGTCCATGTCCCAAAATTCCTGCTAAAATATCCAGTCCATAGGTGCGATCTAACTGGGTCATTCCTGGAACCCGCCAAACCATCACTAGCCTTGCTTGTTGCAGACTTTTATCGATAAATTCTCGACGAACAATTTCTGTAAATGGTGATTCAGGATTCAGTGGAGAGTGGGCAGAGATGCGATTAATCGCGTCTGTATTGGGGAGAGACGCGATTAATCGCGTCTGTACAGTGGCTTTTGTAAATCCTTCCGCAACAGTTGCAATTAATTCTTCTACGGGTAAATTGCCCACAGCCACAGCCGTAATTGACTGGGGTTGATACCAATTACGATGAAAATCTCGCATCTGCTGGGGTTTAAGTCCGGCAATCACCGATTCTGGCCCCAATACCGGACGGCGATAGGGTAGCTGATCAAAGGCCGTCTCCATCGCCCGCCGAAATATACGCCGTTGGGGATTATCCTCTGAACGCCTAATTTCTTCTAAAACTACCAATCGCTCACGTTCAAAGTCATCATCAGGAATACTCGCATTGGATACGACATCTATTTGTAATGGCGCAAGCTCGGCAAAATCTTTGGGGGCAGTAGTTATATAGTAATGAGTATAGTCTTGGCTAGTAGCGGCATTGGTAACAGCACCCCGCTCTTCAATTCGACGTTCAAATTCGCCGCTAGCCAGTCGTTCTGTTCCTTTAAAAATCATGTGTTCTAAAAAGTGAGCCATGCCGTTAATCGCATCAGGTTCTACGGCGGAGCCAACTTTAATCCATAAATTGAGGTTTACGGCTTCAACTGGCATTTGCTCGGCAATGATTGTCAAACCATTGGGCAACTGGTGCAGTGTTGGGGCATTGAGACGGGGAAGTTTCCGCAGGGTTGAGGTCATTGCTACTTGTGCGTGAGGAGCGATGTTACTTCTTTATCTTATCTGCGACTGAAAATAAGCATCGTAATTAGACATCTCCAGAAAAGAAAAAGACCCCTCTCCAAACCTCTCCCCGAAGCGGAGAGAGGCTTTAAAATCCCCCTTCCCTACCAGGGAAGGGGGGTTAGGTCTGCCTATAATTGGTAAGCTAAAAATCTTTTAATTTGCATCCTCAAAAAAATGAATCTCTTGTGGGGTGGGCAACATGAGCGCCCTAATTGTGCAAATTAAATGCGCGACAGCTTATCTAAATCTTTTCTGGAGATGATTACATAGCGATCGCCTCTCTATCCAATGATGATGAGAAGCGATGCCTGGGTTGAGCTACGCCTACGCCCATTTCAACTATTCCTATAACAGAACACTCAAGCTTTCCAGTCTATGTACCAACAGTGTTGGATTTGCTTCAAGAGTCTGGGTTGAGTCAACGCGAAGATGAGGAAATCTTTTTCTTAAATTCAAATTTCACACCGGTTAGTTTTTCCGATACAACCCATAGTTTTTTGGCGATCGCTTTGTCTTTGGATAATTTGTTCGTTTCGGCTTTTATTGGATAGCCGCGCATCGTCATAAACCCATTGGGACCGAAAAATTCCGCGCCTTTCAAGTCTGCTTCGATTGCCGCCCGTAGAGTTGGTAATGCGCCCATCGTGATATCTTGAGCAAAGATGCTGCTGAGATATTCCATAAAGCCCCAAGTTCTCTGCAATTCCGTTGCCGTCCAGCCCGGATGCGAGGCGGTTACAATTATGTCGATACCATTATCTTTTAGTTTTCGGTCGAGTTCGTAGGTAAAATAAAGGCTGGCAAGTTTGCTGTCACCGTAGGCTTTCCATTTGTCATAACTTCTCTTTTCCCAATTCAAATCATCGAAATCTATCTTGCCCATAATATGTGCGCTGCTCGAAAGATTGACAATTCGTGAGCCTTCGGTGCCGATCAAAAGTTGCAAAAGCTGTCCCGTCAAAGCAAAATGTCCGAGATGATTAGTGCCGAACTGCAATTCAAAACCGTCGGTCGTTTTTGAATATGGCGGAATCATCACACCCGCATTATTAATCAGTAAATCCAGACGCAAATAATTTTTCTGAAAGTTTTCAGCGAAATTTTTAACTGATGCTAAATTCGCCAAATCAAGTTCCATCACCTTTACGTCCGCATCTTTATTCTGTTGAAGAATTTTTGCCAATGCCTTGTTTCCTTTGTCCAAATTGCGAACCGCAATGATTACAGACGCTTGTTTATTAGCTAAAACCCGCGCTGTTTCATAACCAATCCCGCTACTCGAACCCGTTACAATTGCTACTCTTCCTTTTTGACTCGGAATATTTTCTGCGTTCCATTTTTGATTTTTCATTTTATTTACTCCTACTTAATTAACCGAATATTCGTTTAATTAATTCTCAAAAAAAGAATTAATTAATTCATTACTGCATCCCATGCAATTTTATTGGAGATCGCCCCAACCCCTCTTAAAAAGGCTTGCTCTTAGAGTTTCTTTTCCCCCCTTTTTAAGGGGGTTAGGGGGGATCTTCAAGTTTGAAAACAGTCCCTACTATTCCTATAACAGAACACTCAAGCTTTCCATTCCATGCACCAACAGTGTTGGAATTGGTTTAAGAGTCTGGGTTGAGTCAACGCGAAGGTTAGGAAATTCCTCCAGCAAAGCTTTCAGCACAATCTTAGCTTCTAGTCGAGCTAAAGGTGCGCCCAAACAGAAATGAATTCCATTACCAAAGGCAAGATGTTTATTAGGTTCTCGATCAATGATGAAGCGATCGCCATTCTCAAACTTAAGTTCATCTCGATTGGCAGAACTTATCCATGGCCACACAAGTTGCCCTTGAGGAATTATCTGGTCTCCAATTTGGGTTTCTACTTGGGTGTATCGTTGTAAGTGAGTAATCGGGGAGCGATAACGCAGTACTTCTTCAATTGCAGTCGGTAATAGAGACAAGTCATTCCGTAATCGTTGGTTTTCCTCAGGATGCTCATGCAGACACCAAATGCTATTTGTAATTAAGTTAGTTGTGGTCTCATTCCCAGCTACCAAGAGGATCATGCAAAAATCAACGAGTTCCTGTGCGGTCAACTTTTCTCCCCCTTCATAAGCCGTAATTAAATCACTAATTAAGTCTTTCTTTGGATGCTTTTGCCGCTCATTCAGTAATTGCCGGAAATAGTCAGCCATATCTTTAATAGCAGTTTGATCTCTAGCTATGATCCCGTCTGACCAGCGCTTGAAATCTTCCCGATCTTGAAAGGGTATACCGAGAATTTCTGCAATCACGATTATCGGCAGTGGAATTGCGAAAGTATGTACTAAATCGACCTGTTTGTGTTGCTTCATTTGCTCCAACAACTCGTGAGTAAGTTCGGTAATCCGAGGAGCCAATGCTTCAACTCGATTTTCAGTAAATACCTTCTGTACTATTGAGCGCAGTGATTTATGTTTAGGCGGATCGGTGGAGGCTAAAGACTGAGTTAAATCTTTTTGTTCGGGGGGTTGCGGCACTTTAGATGAAAAGGTTTTCCATTCGCTTAATACCCGTGCCACATCGTCATAGCGAAACACCATCCAACATTGATGCTCTGTGTCGTAGAAAACAGGTGCTTCTCGACGCATTTTAGCTAACCAAGAAAAAGGACTGAGTAGGAATTGTGAATCGCTCGGTAAGAATTGTAAAACGGCAGTCATAAAAATCTCCTTTATTGTGTAAAAAATTGCAGGTTGAACTGAGCCAGATGCTGTTACCATTTGGCACATCATCGACTATGAAAAATCTGTTGTGTAATTACGGAGTCAGGGGTAGAGCAATCGCGCTGACTCCAGATGTAATCAACACAGCTATGACAAAAATCTCTAGACACAAACACCCTCTTAGAGGATGTTTGAAAAGTCATGATTGATGTATCAAATATTCTTTTACCCCACCCTAACCCTCCCCTTATAAAGCAGGGCTGTTTCATTCGTTCAGATCAGAATTTTGTCAAGAGTATCAACCAGAAAATTTAGTGAGTTGGTAATCGAAAAATTACTGTTTCAATCGGTAAATTTAAGTGCGATCGCCTGGTTTTTGACCCAATTAGAGTGTTTAAAAACCTGATTTTTTTGACTGATACGCTTGTAAATTAAGGTCTTTTAGGGAATGAATCAGCCCTGCCTTATAAAGGGGAGGGAACCGGATTTCCTTGTTTCCCCCCTTTATACCGGATTTCCTTGTTTCCCCCCTTTATAAGGCAGGGCTGTTTCATTCGATCTCTTAGAGATTTTGTCAATAGTATAAGTCAGAAATTTGCTTGATTTGGTTATCGAAAAGATACCACCTCAACGAGTAAATTTCAGTGCGATGTCTACGACGGGCTACGCCTACGCGATTTTCTCGCCCAATCAGATTTTTTAGTCACCTGACTTTTTTGCTTGAAACGCTTGTAAATCAGAGCCTTTTAGGGAATGAATCAGCCCTGCTTTATAAGGGGGGATTAAGGGGGGTAATCATTCGATTAGTATCACAAGAACTTTTCAAACAACTTCTTAGGAAAGCGCCCAAATCAAGCCTTTTTAAAACTGTCTTAATTACGAATTACTCTCGCGCTAGTTTCAGCAGAGTTTCAATTACCTGCTTTTGCAAAGACTCCTCCGGGACTCCAAGACCAAAGAGGTGGACAAAGGATAGACCATTGATCGCTAGATAAATCACAGTTGCGATCGCTGGATCGAGTCCACTTGCTTCAATTTGCCGTTGCCAATCAGCAAAGTTTTCTTGAGCTGGCTTCAGTAATTCTGGATTTTCAGCAACTGCTGCTAGCAAACTGAATTGAATTGCACTAGAGTGACCATCAAACTTTCCATGTGACCGGATATAGGCTCTGAGCCAATGTCCTGGTGTATTTGGTGCATCATCTTGCTCTAATTCATGCTTTAGTAATACTGCCTTTTGATCAATTAGCTGTTGCAACATCCCAGCAATCAAGGCTTCTTTGTTGGGAAAGTGGTAAAGTAATCCACCTTTACTGACACCTGCTTCGCGGGCAACTGCCTCCAACGTTAATGCTTTTGAACCATGTGCTACCATCACTCGCCCTGCTGCTTCTAGCAATGCATTACGGGTGACAGACGTAGATTTTGTTTTTTTGGTAGCAGTCATAGAGCTTGAATGATGGAACTAGATAAATTGTCCGGTGAACACAGTTTATCTGGCAACGAGATTGTCAATATTTTCTCTCATTGCTTTATCTGTGGGGCAGCAAGGCTATAATTAAATTTATTGGGTATACTTGCTCTGTTTGAAAATCGGTGGGATGCAATCATACTGTATAAAGTTTCATCCAACAAATCCGTAGCACGTCGAAGCTGAAAATTTTGAGACAGCAGCAAATTGCTATGGGAACTGAAAGCAGTTTGATTAGCAAAGGGATCTGCAATGGTAAACATAATATTCTCAATCCAAGATTGATAGAGATTGGATTCAAGTATCTACTATTTAAATACCGTCTGGACGGTTCAGCAAATATATAGTACCGTCCAGACGGTAAAGTGTCAACTAGCTAGTTTGAGATTTTGGATAATTAATTCCTTGGAACTCCCTACTTAGGGACTGACAAATAAAAAAATATCCCAAAACGGACACAAAACCCTCTCTATTTATCCTCTCTCTGTGTTCTCTGCGCCTCTGTGGTTCGTTTATTTGGCTATTTTCTTGGAACTCCCTACTTATGAGTAGTAATATTGAAGATTGTAAAGATAAATATCAATGTCCAGCATTTATGTTGACAAAAGTAAAACTCGTGTTGTCGTTATCGGTGCAGGAATCGGTGGTCTGACTGCTGGGGCATTATTAGCTCATCGAGGTTACAGCGTCTTAATTTTAGATCAAGCCCTGGTACCGGGAGGTTGTGCTTCGACATTTAAACGCCAAGGATTTACCTTTGATGTGGGAGCAACTCAGGTGGCGGGGTTGGAACCAGGGGGAATTCACCACCGCGTTTTCTCAGAATTGTCAATAGATTTACCCGCAGCAACGCCTTGCGATCCGGCTTGTGCGGTTTATCTTCCTGGGGAAGCGACACCAATCAACGTCTGGCGCGATCCAGAAAAATGGCGAGAGGAACAACAACGACAATTTCCTGGTAGCGAAGCATTTTGGCAGTTGATGGCAACTTTATTTGATGCTAGTTGGGAATTTCAAGGACGCGACCCGGTGTTACCACCGCGTAATTTATGGGATTTGTGGCAGCTAATACAAGCGGTGCGTCTCAGTACATTAATTACCGTACCTTTCACCTTATTTACGGTAGGAGATGCTTTACGTTTATGTGGATTGGGAAATGACCGACGACTTAGGACTTTTTTAGATTTGCAACTGAAGCTATACTCCCAGGTGGATGCAGAAGAGACAGCATTACTTTATGCCGCCACAGCATTGAGTGTATCGCAATTGCCCCAAGGATTGTTTCACCTCCAGGGAAGTATGCAAGTATTAAGCGATCGCCTGGTACAATCCTTAGAAAGAGATGGCGGCAAATTGTTGATGCGCCACACTGTAGAACAAATCAAAGTAGAAAACGGTAAAGCCAATGCTGTAGTCATTAGAAATCAGAAAACTGGCGAAGTGTGGACAGAAGCAGCCGACCACATAGTTAGCAATATCACCGTGCAAAATTTGGTGCAGTTATTGGGAGAACAAGCGCCATCTGGTTATAAAAACCGCGTGGAAAAATTACCTCAAGCATCGGGTGCATTTGTGGTGTATTTGGGTGTAGATGCCAGCGCGATTCCGCCTGGTTGTCCTCCTCATCTCCAATTTCTGTATGATGCTGATGGCCCAGTTGGCGAGAATAATTCCCTATTTGTTTCCGTGAGTCATCCTGGAGACGGTCGCGCCCCGGAGGGGAAAGCAACGATTATCGCTTCTTCATTTGTCGATCCTGCGCCGTGGTGGGAGACTGATGATTATGAAGGACTAAAACAAAAGTTTACCGAAGAAGCGATCGCCCGGCTTGCCCAATACTTTTATCTCAAACCAGAAACGATTATTTATCAAGAAGCCGCAACACCCCGCACCTTTGCCCATTTCACAGGGCGCGATCGCGGTATAGTTGGCGGTATTGGTCAAAGAATCCCCACCTTTGGCCCCTTTGGCTTTGCCAATCGTACACCCATTGAGCATTTATGGTTAGTTGGTGATTCCACCCATCCAGGGGAAGGCACTGCTGGGGTGAGTTACTCAGCGCTAACAGTTGTCAGGCAAATTGAATCCCAAATATAGTATTTTGTCAAGTTAGTAATGAAGAGTTTGTAGTATAGCGTTTCCTAATCATAGAAGGTACATCTTAGCCCCCTCTCGAAGAGCGGGGAGGGGGTTGGGGGTGGGGTTCTTGTACCTCACTAAACCGAGAACCGCTATAAGCACTTTAGTGCTTAGAAAATAAGGACTGAAGTCCTTACTACAAACAAGTATTAGAGCAGAAGTTTTATTAAATGGTATAAATCATACTTATAACCGATGGCAAACAGGACGCAAAACTGATGAAATAAGGTTAGTGTTGCTGACCCGGAGTAATGACAGACAGAGTTTTAATTCTTGGTGGACGAGGGCGGATTGGTAGCAGTGTTGCTGAGGATCTAGCTACCCATACGCAAGCACAAATTACGATTACTGGACGTTCTGCGGAGTTTGGCAAGGCTGTTAGCTTGTCTTCGGGGGGGCAAGTGCAGTTTCTGATATTGGACTTGGCAGAAGTTGACAAGTTGCGAGGTGCGATCGCAAACTCTAACTTAGTCATCCATTGTGCTGGGCCATTTCACTATCGAGATACTAATGTTCTTGAAACCTGTATTGCTCAAGGCGTTAATTATGTAGATGTCAGCGATCATCGTTCTTATACCAGCAAAGCTCTAAATTATCATCAACAAGCGGTTGCTGCTGGGGTTACAGCAATTATTAATACTGGCATTTTTCCTGGTATTTCTAACAGCATGGTACGCCAGGGAGTTGAACAATTTGATCAACCAGAAAAGATTCATTTAAGTTATTTAGTTTCTGGTTCTGGCGGTGCTGGTATTACAGTGATGCGAACAACTTTTCTGGGGTTACAGTATCCTTTTGAGGCTTGGATAGATGGAAAATGGGAGATAGTCAAGCCTTATAGTGAAAGGGAAATAGTTGAGTTTCCATCTACTTATGGACGCAACGGAGTTTACTGGTTTGATATGCCAGAAACCTTTACACTTCCTCACGCCTTCCCATCAGTGAAAACTGTAATTACTAAGTTTGGCTCTGTTCCAGATTTTTACAATCACCTAACTTGGATTGCGGCACACATTTTTCCTAAGTGGTTAATGCAGCGTCGTTACATGATTGAATTTCTGTCTCATGTCAGCCATTCGATGACAGATGTGACTAATAATTTTAGTGGAATTGGGGTAGCAGTTCGTTCTGAAGTTACAGGGCAAAAAAATGGTGAAACCGCCGTTTATTGTTCAACGATAGTGCATGACAATACAGCCGTGGCTTCTGGTTGTGGTACGGGTAGTATTGCCCAATTGATGCTAGAAGGTAAACTCAATAAACCAGGAGTATTTGCTGTAGAAGAAGCACTACCGACAAATTTATTTGAAGAGGCAATGCAAAGCCGAGGAATTAAAGTTAATCACAGTTGGTTATATAGCGGTTCTCGTTTACGTGAGGTACACCCGTAGGGGCACGGCACTGCCGTGCCCCTACACCTTGTGATGTAATGTTGTACCGCATCTGAATGGAAACCGCTATAGCTTAATATTTTTGTGTTAGAAATAAAATCTGGTAATGGAAATGACAAGATTTTATGGCTATATTCATTGATAATTTTCTAACTGATTCTGAAGTTAAAGAAGATTTAATTAATACTATATGGGAAGACGAATTAGAGTGTGAGCTTGAGTTGGAACGGGGAAAATTTTTAGTTTATCGTAATACACTACTAGAAGTAGTATCTAAGAGTTATAGGCAAAATAATTATCAGATTGGTTTTGGTAATTATTATGTAGCCCAAATAGCAATTGGAGGAGTTAAAGAATTAAATTCAGGTATTTTATACCCAATTTACTGCTTTGCTACTATATTTTATACGTTTGATAAAAAGCTAATAACTGTGGATATTCACTCGGAAATGCGATGAAATTCGCTAGTTACCAAATACTACCGTAATCAGATCCTGACTTTTCACGTTATGTGGAAAAGCCACGAAACACCTAACCCCCTTCCCGATGAAAATTCAAAGTCTCTCTCCTTATAGGAGAGAGATTTAGAGAGAGGTTTTCCAGATCCCGTGAAAAGTCAGAATCAGATCGACCGAGCAAATATACCTGGCGATTAGAAATCGCGGCTACACAAACCAAGTCCGCCTGCGCGGACTCAAGAAATTGGAAACCCACGGAGGTGGGTTTTGTATAGCCAAGCCAGTGCAGTCTTCTCCCAAAGGGAGAGGCTAGCGCCAAGGGGGTTTCCCCCACGAGCAACTGGCGTGCGAATTCTATTCGCCAGGGCTAGATATATTTTTACGAAAGTGAGATGCTCCCGTTAAAAATTAATATACCCTGGGATAGAAGTAATAACTGTACCTAAACATTTAGGATGCCTGTGAGTCTTGAATATCGAATCTATTTATACACGATAGAGACTCATCACAGAAAATTAAGGGGTTTTTCCATGCAAAAAATCGTATTAACTTTAAAGCAAGTATTTTCAAGTATTTTAGTTGTTGGCTTGATGATTTTCATCGGCTTGTCAGGTTCGTTTATTTTCGTTCAGCAAGCTAGTTATGCAACTACTCTTGAAGAATTGAAGCTAATACCTCCAGACTACAAACCAAATTCTGGAGAAAAGATTAATCGGGCTAACGAATATGATCCAGGTATTGGCGCTCAAGAAGAAGAACGACAAGAAGCTTATGAACAAGCAAAAAAAGATTCAACAAACCTTAATACTATAGAGAAGACTTACGAAAGGAATTTGAAAGCTGAGAAAGAACAAAATCCCCCAGAAAGTTTTGGTGAAAAAGCGAAAGAAGTTATTCAAAAGGTGACAGGTAAATAGTTAATAAATTTAAATTGTAGAGTATGTTCTCGTCGAGAGTCCGGCATTATTAAGAATTTAAGGAACATACCCTACATTTTTGAAGTAGTCTTTCTCTAATTAGCAAGATTCCGCTCATACCACTTCATTAATGGAGTTGCACTAATTCCATGCACAATCACCGAAACTACAATAGTAGTGTAAGTTATCCAAGCAATTTGTTCGGCAACTTCACCTTTTAAGCCATGACCAAAGGCATAGGCGAGATAATATAAAGAACCAACACCGCGAATACCAAACCATCCAAATAACCAACGAGTTCCGGGGTGGAAGGTTCGGCGGCGTGATTCTAGAGGGCGTTTACCTATTGTGCTAATCCAAACTCCTACAGGTCTGATAATCAAGAATAACAAAATTATCACTAACAAAGATTGCACAGCATAGTTGAGCATTGGTTTAAATAATAATATTGAACCCAATAGCAAAATTGTCCCAACTTCTAGTAGCTTTTCAGCTTCCTCAATAAATTCTAACTGTGCTAGCGGTTTTTCATGATTTTTGTAACTGCGTTGGACAACTAACCCAGCCACAAACACTCCCAAAAATCCATAACCATTAACTAATTCTGTTAATGAATAAGTTAGCAGAATTATACTGAGTGCAATGAAATCTTCCATCAACTCATTAGAAGGTAGACTATTTTGAATTTTGTCGTCAATCCAAACTATTGATTTAGCAACAACAATTCCCATAAAAATAGCAGATGCGATCGCCCAAATTAAATCAACTGCAATCCACTGTTTAAACCAGCTACCCCAGTTATCGTTTTCTAATGCATGAAGGCCAAAAAAAACGAAGGGGAAAGCTAAAGCATCATTTAACCCACCTTCAGAAGTTAAACCAAATCTCAACTCATCTTGGTCGTTTATATTGGTTAGTTGTACTTCTGATGCTAATACTGGATCTGTTGGTGCGAGAATTGCTCCTAATAAAATCGCTTCTCCCCAATTCATCCCTAAAAACAATTTACCCACAGCAGCCAGAGCAAAAATTGAAATTGGCATCAGAAAGATAATCAATCGTACCGTAATATCCCAAACCCTCAAATTTAGAGGACGAATAATTTTTAAGCCGCAGCCAAACACAGAGATAATCACTAATAGTTCTGTTATTCTCTCCAGCAGTTCGTTGTTGAAAACTTGATCTCGACGTAATTGAATCAGCCCTAATGCATAAGGGCCTAGAAAAATGCCAACCAGTAGGTAGATAATTGCAAAAGAAAGAGGTAAGCGAGCAATCCAACCTGACCCTAATGTGACCATCAGCAAAAGTAGACCAATCACAAATAGGTCAATAATATACATATCTACCATATAGCTATTTGTATAAAATTTGGGTGTTGCTTTGTCAGCTTAGTTGCAATAGCTTTTTATTAGGAATTACCTATGGGCAGATTTTCTGGTAATGGTCTATACTCCCTACTTTCTCACTCGGACTATTGCCCATCTTAGTACAAATATACTATAATGGATATAGCGTTCACAAAGCCTAGCCAAATGGATAACGGCTCTGTGAAAACCTTCTGGAAGATGGATTTAAGGGTTAGTTCGATGATGAAGCATTACATTCTCAACCTCAATCCGACTGCCAAGCATGAATGGGATCGGTGTATTTTACGCGATCCCCTGACTGCCAAACGCCCAGACATTGCCAAATTAATTGCTGAAGCGGTTGGTGCTGATACAGGCAGTTATTTAGTAAGCGTGAATATCGAAGTTCAAGTTTTGCAGCAAGCCGCAGTACCTCAAGCCGAACAACTCTCCCTTTCATTTCCAGAGGTGAGTGTGCCGTCACAACCACAACTGCGAGAAGTGGCTTGATGCGATGCGATCGCCTAAAATATCTGCATAACCAGTTCACTGTCCCTAAAAAGGGTTCGTAGTAAGGACTTTAGTCCTAGATTTTTAAGCCCTGAAGTACTTACTACAAACTCATCAAAATTAATCAAACAGACGACTAGAATCTCTGGGACAGCAGTTGGGCAATTTGCTGATTAATAGTTGCAACATCAAAACGCCGACTAGCCATATTCTTGGCATTATTGGCTATAGTTTTAGTTATTTCCGTCTCCTGAAGACAGGTGGTAATCACTTGTGCAAGTTCCTGAGATTCTCCTGGTGTCACTAGAAAACCATTAAGTCCATGCTCTACTAATTCCATTACACCCCCAGCTTTTGCTGCAACTACAGGCTTTCCACATAGCATTGCCTCAACAATTACTCTACCAAAGGGTTCTGGGGAAGTAGAGGTATGTGCTACTAAGTCACAAGCTGCCATTAACTGAGGAATATCTGAACGAAATCCTAAAAATTTGACACGGTTTTCTAGTCCCAGTTGGGCAACTTGTTGATGCAACTTTTGGACATAATCTTGTTCGCCAAACAGTGCATCACCCACTAAAATTGCTATCACCTCTGGCGGACATTTGGCAAGGGCATCAATTAAAATATGTTGTCCTTTCCAAGGTGCAAGGCGGCTAAAGTGTCCGACGACAAATTTTCCTTCTAATCCTAAGTTTTGCTGTAATTGCTTAATGTCAGACTCATCAGTTTGATAAATTTTGGGTTCAAAGCCGTTATAGACAACTTCGATGATATCTGCGCGTCCTCCCGCTTGTATAAAGGCTGTTTGACTAGCTTGGGAATTAGCAATTACTAATGATGCAAAACGATTAGCTAAGTTAACAGCAATACGAAGATTAGTTTGGCTAAAATGTTCTTTGGAAAGAATATCATGTAAATGATAAACTAGAGGACGACGACTAAAAAAACTTGCTAACGCTCCTACAACTAATGCTTTTTGAGTGTTGGCATAGATTAAATCGTATTCACGCGCTATTTTAACTACCTTGGTAATTAGAGGTGCAAGTTGTCCCAAACTCTTTAATCCTTGTACCAAGCTGCTTTCTTTGCGAACTTGGATTGCTTGAGTTGCCAAAACTTCTACTGGGATATGATTTTGCTGTAGTAAATCTTTAAATGCGCCATCTGCAAATAAACCTACCAAAGCGCGATCGCCATAGGGTTTAGCAATATCTATTAAACATAATTCGGCACCGCCTGGTTTACCGCTTTGATCTAGGAAAAGAATTCTCATTAAACCTCTATTTTATCTAATTTTACCTGCGTAGTGCCCCTAATATTTATTAAATTCACTTCTTTAAGCTAATAAAATATTCCGTACTTTTTGAGCGATTTGATTCCAATCGTAGTGTGTAGTTGCATACTGGCGACAGGCTGATCGTGAAGGTATGGGGATATTACCCAAAAGCGCTTGTTCTAATTTTTCAGCAATCGCTGAGGCTTCTGTTGAAGTAGTAATTAAATCGGGTGAAAATTCTGATAAAATTTCTGGCATTCCCCCAACTGGCGTACATAAAACGGGAGTGCCACAGGCCAGAGATTCAACTATTACTAATCCAAACCCTTCAAAAGATTGACTAGGCATAACAGTTAATTCAGCAGCTTGGTAAGCGATAGGTAATTGCTCATCAGGTAGAAAACCTAAAAATTTAACGTTGTCGTCTAGTCCTAATTCTGTAGCCTGTTGTTGTAGTGCAGCTTGGATGTGACCACGACCTGCGATCGCTAGCCAAACATCTGGTATTCTAGGCTTAATTATAGCCAGAGCTTGCAATAATTTGTCAACTCCCGTTCGATGTACTAAGCGACGTGATGTAAATATAATCCGGCGATTACTAGGCCAGCCTAGTTTTGCACCAGCCTCTTGGGGTGACAAGTTTGGTTGGAACCAATTAATATCAACTCCACCAGGAATAATATTAATTTTGCTCCACGGTACTTGATATTTATCATGTAAGATTTTACCAAATGCTTTGCTTAAAACAATGAAGCGATCGCAGCGATTATAAGTGTTTTGTTCTATTAGCCAGTGCTTAATTAAAAGACTGAGGTTTTTATTAACAACTTCCTCCTGACTCTCAGAAGCCCAAGGCCCATGAAAGTTAAAAGTAACTGGTACTCCCTTGGGTAAAATATCTAAAATAGGAAAGCTATATAATGCAAAGTGCAAATTAATAGCATCTGGTTTGCTGGTTCTTGTTTTCTGAAAATTAGTGCGAATCGACCATAATCTTTGCCAAATAGCACTATCGGGAGAAGCCAAGTTAGTTAGCTTAATCGGTGAATTGATTTCAGCCTCCGGTAAACCGACTCCGCATAATTCAACCTCGTCTTTATTTGCTGCTAATTTATGAGTTAATTCATAAATATACCTTTCTAATCCTCCGGGACTTTTGGGAAACCAGCCTAACCCAAGGGTGAGAATAGATGCTGATTCTGAATGAAAATTTTCTTGTTTATTTTCCATCAATGTGTATTATATAAATGTATTAAAACAGTTAGTTAACTTCAGCCTTGGCGAATATAATTCGCGGCTACACAAACAAAGTCTGCCTCCGCAGACTAAGAGAAAATTAAGGTTTTTCAACCCACTTAGGTGGGTTTTGCCCGTGTAGATGCGGTTTCTAACCGCCCTTTTAACCTGTGCCCCTACAGCGTGTTGTATCCCAATCTTGATTACTATAATTTCCTAATACACATTACTAGTAAGATTTTTTTGATAGAACACCAATTTATAAACTATTTATATGCCAACGTCAATAATGAATTCAAACCTGTATTTTTCTTAACTAAATAACACTGACTACGATATATAGCGTTTCCTAATCATATGATGTACATCTTAGCCCCCTCTCGAAGAGCGGGGAGGGGTTGGGGGTGGGGTTCTTGTACCTCACTAAACCGAGAACCGCTATATACTATACCTGACAGTCAAGAAGCTAAGTGGTAGACAGGGAAAGGAAAAAATCACTGATGAATAAAGAATATTGTATTAATATTTACAATTAGTATTTAATCCCAAGTAAATATTAATACATGGAAAAATATTGTTTAATATATTTCCTAGAATTTTAAATAATCATGTGATTTCTATAAAGTTTATGTAAATAATAACTTTTTTGGTTTGTTGATAGATCATCAGATGTCGCACCCCTACATAGCTTGTATCTTATTCACTTTAAAAATAGTTATATTTTGTGCGGATTTCATAAATCCTAATTGTATATAAATAATTAAAAGCTGAAAAATTATATGATAAATAAATTACTGACGCAGTTGGTACAACTCCGTCAAAATCTCAATCAGCACATCAAAAAATTATCTAAGACTAGATATTTACAAAAAAGTAAAACTTTCAACTTTTCACTCAGTCTGACAGTTGCAGTCATTGTTACTACCCTTGGAATTACAACAGACTGGGCGATAACTGGAACACCCACGCTTACTTACAAAACATCGTCGGTAAGTAATACTATTAGCAGTGAAAATCTGCTGGTAGAAAACAATACTGCAACACCCAAGCTTACATATAAAACATCGTCGATAACTAATACTATTAGCAGTGAAAATCTGCTGGTAGAAAACAATACTGCAACACCCAAGCTTACATACAAAACATCGTGGATAGGTAATACTATTGGCAGTGGGAATCTGCGAATACAAAACAATATTGAGGCAATGTATGTTGCCCCTGATGGCACAGTTTATACCAACAGCCATTGGGATGAGGCGGGAATGGAGGCAGCCATATATAAAGATGGTAAGGTTATTGGTGCCATTGGGGATACTCACGGCTGGAGTCGTGGAGGTGGCATAGCTGTAACAGCAAATAGTAAATATATTTACCTTGCTATGACTCAAGGTTCGAGGGGTAAGATAAATGAAGATTACCCATCAGAAGGAACAAATTGGCATAGCGTTAGACGTTATGACTTGTCGGGAAAACCTGCGCCGTTTCCGAATGGGCGTGGTTGGGATAAAAGTATGTTGATTACTAGTACTAAAAGTGAAGTCACTGGATTAGCAACTGTGGAAAGCGAGTTGTATGTGAGTGATTTTGCTGCTAACCGCATTCGTGTCTATGATACTGATACGATGAAAGAACTCCGCAGCTTTACCTTTGCTAATCCAGGAGCAATAACTATTGATCAACAAAAAAATCTCTGGATTATTCAAACTAAAAATGGTAGTAATCCTGCGAAAATTGTACATTATTCCCAAAGTGGAAAGCAATTACCCCAACAGATTGCAGATATCGTTGAACCAACTGCGATCGCAGTTAATCATGAAGGTAAGCTGTTAGTAGCAGAAAATGGTTCACGTCAGCAAATCTTGATTTATGACATCAAAGATCAGCCGGTGCAAGTCGGTAGTTTTGGTTCTAAAGGCGGTATTTATGCAGGAGTTTCTGGTGAAGTTCGAGATTTGAAACTTTATGGACTTACTGGAGTTGGTACAGATGCTTCAGGTAATATCTATATAAATAGTAATGGTTTCAACAAATCGGGAACAGATTTGCGGAAATTTTCGCCATCGGGTAAACTGCTGTGGCGATCGCTAGGATTGATATTTGTGGATAATGCAGATGCCGATCCTAAAACTGATGGTGTAGATTTATTCACCAAACAAGAACACTATCTCATGGATTACAGTCAGCCTGCTGGTAAGCAATGGACTTACAAAGGCTACACTTTAAATCCTTTCAAATATCCTCAAGATGCACGACTGCATACATCTCCAGATGGAACCTTTGTTCGCCGTATCCAAGGGAAGCCGTTTTTGTTCCTCACAGATATGTATAGCAGCTTTCTGCAAATATACCGTTTTAATCCAGCCACAGATGGCCAAATTGCCATCCCCGCCGGAATGTTTGTTGGTACCAATGGCGATAAAAAATCAATAGCGGGAAATTGGCCACCCCATCAACCAGAACAAGGCGAATGGATTTGGCGGGATAGTAATGGAAACGGTGCCTTTGAAAAGAACGAATACGATCGCAGCAAAGATTATCCCTATCTTGGCGGCTGGTGGGTAGACAGCAAAGGAGATGTTTGGAAAGCTTTGCGAACCCAAGATGGCAATGGTATCCGACACTATCCTTTACAAGGAATAGATGCCAAAGGCAATCCCATCTACAGCTATAGTTCGATGGAAAAGCAAACAACTCCCAAAATATTTAACGACTTGCGGCGGCTCGAATATTTCCCGCAAACAGATACCATGTATTTGTCAGGTTTCACAGCAGATCACCCCGCCTTCGGCGACGATACAGGAGTTGCTGGATCTGAGATTGCCCGTTTTGACAATTGGAGTCAAGGTAATCGTACTGCTGCATGGCGGGTTGTGATTCCTTACGACAGCACCGGCAAACGTGAAGTATCTACAGCCGCAATCAGTGTGGCAAAAGATTATGTATTTGCCGTGACAGTTAAAACCGCAGAGGTATATGTCTACAATGCCACGACGGGAATACAAGTACAACAGTTAAAACCAGGCCCAGAAGTTGGTAGCGAAAGTGGCTGGATTGATATACCTTATGGTATCCGGGCTTTTCGGCGTTCCAATGGTGAGTATTTGGTATTTGTAGAAGAAAATTGGAAAGGAAAAGTGATTATGTATCGGCTGGCGGGGTGAGTCTTTACAGCAATTACGATAGAACACAGCCTTGACTCTAAGCTTAACCAAGCCGCAGATCCCCGACTTCTTTGATAAGTCGGGGATCTTGTTTCTGCGCGTTTGATTATGTAAAATCATCGGGGATTTCTGAACAGTAACCAAGTACATCGGGTATATTTGGATGAATTAGGCGATATTCGCCAATTACCTTTATGGGTGGCACTGATGGTACTAACTACGGTAGAGGAAGAACAAGCACCTGAAGAAGCAAGGTATTTGTTAACGAGAACTCGGCAAGAAGTACCATTAGCAGCGAGTCGCGCCATAATAGAAATGGTAACAACGATAATGATGTACAGATTTGAACAATTGAGTCAAGCGCAGGTAGAGTCTATGCTAGAAATAACACTACAGCAAACGCGAGTTTACCGAGAAATCAAGGCAGAAGGACGAGAAGAAGGACGAGAAGTTATGGCTAATGCTATTTCCCGACAATTGACTAAGCGCCTTGGAGAACTGTCTGAGGAAATGCGCTCCTCTGTTTCTGGTTTATCTTTGTCTGTTCTCGCAGATTTGAGCGATGCACTGCTTGATTTTACTACCTTAGCTGATTTGCAATCTTGGTTACAAGGGCGAATAAATTAAACTACTTCTTCCTGCTTTTGACTTAAATACATGGCAATTCCTTTCTCGTAGTAAGCTGCCTCATTAATAAAAATAGGATAAACAGTAGAAGCTCCCTCATAGAAAATATCTTTTCCTTCAAAAGTCAGAAACATTGGATCGCCGGGATTCAGAGGTTCATAATCCCGAAACTGAAGTTGGGGATGAATCATGGCTTGAATCTCCCCTCGTAGACTCAGCCTACCGTCAGCATCGCTTCTAGGATAATCGACAGTTCCAATGTATTTATAAAGTGTAAGCTGGCTGCTTGTCTGCGGAATATTCCCCTGGTTGCACCTTTCAAAATAATCTAAAACTGCATAAATAAGCTGCTCTGTTTCCTGAAATAATTGGGCGCTTAAAACATTCTGAGCCACAGCACCAACTTCTATCACAAAACCCAATTCGCACAAAGAACGGAGAAAACCATTTTCTTTAGATTCCTGATTAATACAGACTTTCACCAAAGGATTAATAGAACTTAAATAAGCACCTAACCGAAGTAATAAAGGATGCATATCACAAAAAATCAGAGTTAACCCCATGTTGGCAGTTGTGCTGTGCAAATCAACAATTACATCGACAAAGGGCTGATTTTGGGGTTGCAATATTTGGTGAATTGCTTTTGCCCGCGTATCTTCATAACTTGAGAGTTGGGGATTTTGTAAGCCTTGATTGGTGAAGCAACGATTTAAATCTTTTTCAATGTATCGTTTGCCTTCTTCAATAGCTTTGAGATTGCCAAGTAATGCCAGAGTTTCAAAACTTGCTCTGTTGATTAAATTAGGAAACTTCTGAAACTTTTTAACTAGATGTACTCCTGTTAACTCATTACCGTGGTTTCCTCCAACGATCGCAACTCGTTTAATCTGACTCATAACAACCTCACTGGCTCCCCTACGGTTATTGAGAATGGTGCAAGATACAAGATAGAAGTATACCTGCTGCTGACTAAATCTTGTAAAAGACTGACGCGATGTTTACGCCTACGCTCCATGTTCGAGCCAAAATATGATAACTGTTAAGCTGTTGGTTTTGGTACAAAAGGGAAGGAAATTTATGGAGTATAATTTTCAAGCGCTCGCAGAACTTTACAAAAACGCTCTCCTCAACGACGTACTCCCCTTTTGGGAAAAATATTCTCTTGATTGGCAGCAAGGCGGCTATTTCACCTGCCTCGATCGCCAAGGCAAAATTTATGATACAGACAAATTCATCTGGCTGCAAAACCGCCAAGTGTGGACTTTTTCGATGCTTTACAACCAGCTAGAAAAGCGCGAGAACTGGCTAAAAATTGCTAGCAATGGTGCTAATTTTCTCGCCCAACATGGCAGAGATAGCGATGGTAACTGGTACTTTGCCCTCACCCGTGAAGGTAAACCATTAATTCAACCTTACAACATCTTTTCTGATTGCTTTGCGGCGATGGCATTTAGTCAATATGCACTCGCTGGCGGCGAAGAATGGGCAAAGGATGTGGCAATACAGGCTTACAACAACGTATTACGCCGCAAGGATAACCCCAAGGGCAAATATAATAAAACCTATCCCGGCACACGCCCAATGAAATCATTGGCTGTACCAATGATTTTAGCCAACCTAACTCTAGAAATGGAATGGTTGCTGCCAAAGGAAACCTTAGAAAATGTCCTAGCTGAAACCGTCCGCGAAGTAATGACCGATTTTCTCGACCCAGAACGGGGACTAATGTACGAAAACGTTTTCCCTGAAGGTTCCCACATAGATTGTTTTGAGGGACGGGTGATTAATCCAGGTCACGGTATTGAAGCTATGTGGTTTATCATGGATATTGCGCGTCGGAAAAACGACACCAAAACGATTAACCAAGCCGTTGATGTGGTGCTAAATATCCTGAATTTTGCTTGGGATAGCGAGTACGGCGGATTGTATTACTATATGGATGCAGACGGTCATCCTCCACAACAATTGGAATGGGATCAAAAACTGTGGTGGGTTCACCTAGAGTCTTTGGTTGCATTAGCAATGGGCTATCGCCTAACCGGACGTGAGGTTTGTTGGGAACGGTATCAAAAGATGCACGATTACGCCTGGTCACATTTTGCTGATTCAGAATACGGTGAATGGTTTGGCTATCTGAATCGGCGTGGAGAAGTATTGTTGAACCTTAAAGGTGGCAAATGGAAAGGATGTTTTCACGTCCCGCGTGCATTGTACCTATGTTGGCAGCAATTTGAGGCATTGCAACGCCTGCGGCAGTAACAACGCAGTCAGTTTAATCTCTGTTACTGTACAAATAGTATTGGAAAGATGTCTCATGAATGCTGTGACACCTAAACGATTTGCGATCGCAGAATACCATCAATTGATTGAACTCGGATTTATCACAGAGGGCGATCGTATTGAATTAATTCGAGGGGAACTGATTCAAATGACAGCAAAGGGAACGCCTCATACAGTTTGTAGTTCTATCCTATGCCGTCAATTGGATCGGCTATTAGGCGATCGAGCAGTCATCCGTGGACAAGATCCCATCACCCTTCCTAATCAAAGTGAGCCTGAACCGGATGTTGTCATTGCAAGAGGAAGAGATGAAGATTATCTCGCTCATCATCCATATCCCGAAGATATTTTGTTAGTAATCGAAATTTCGGATAAAACCATAGATTACGATCAAACAACCAAGTTGTCTTTGTATGCAGAAGCCGGAATTTCTCATTACTGGATTGTAAATTTGCCGGCTCGTCAAGTTGAGCGTCACAGCCAACCGTATCAAAATGCTCAAAATAAATTTAGCTATCTCAGCAAGCAGATTTCTCTATCAAATCAGTCAGTGGTGATTCCTGGATTTGAAGATGCATTATTAGACTTGAGTCGGTTGTTTCCAGAGAGTGCAGTCACCCCCGTAGTTGAATACGATTGAACCTTGTAGAGACGGCGATTTATCGCGTCTCGAAAGCTTAAAATAGCGCATTCGTAGGTTGGGTGGAGCGGAGTGCAACCCAACATATATCAGGATGTTAGGTTACGCAAAGCCTCCACCCAACCTACAATTTTTTTGCAATATTTTAGCTTTCACATACTAATAGGTCGAATTTCAGAAAAATACTCTCCCTAATGCTTGTTGCTAACTTAAGTAATCTTACAGTGGGGCCGTAACAAATAGGAAAGCTATAAAAGCAACAAAGCTTTGGAGTCATGAGCAAATAAACAAAAGCGATTTCAATAGATATTACTTGACAATATGGGCAGGTATAAAAAAATATGTAATTTCCAGTAGTGAACTTGATGTTTTTACTGTAACTCTTTTAGAACTTGACTGGCTAGCTCATGAGATTAGCGATTGGCTTGGCTTACCAATTACTAAGAAATAAATTTTGTAGCATGATTATATTACAGATAAAAAACTCGTTTAATTTAAAAAATAACAAATTGTAAGTCACTAAAAAAATTTATATTAATCACAAACTAAATTCGGCTGCCCCATCCTCATCTACATCTGCATCTTCACCCATAGCAGTAGGTTTAAATTTAGAACCATGAATTAATTCAGCAAACGCAATTCCTGGATTTTGGTGAAGAATATTCAGCACACTCATAAAATCTCGCACAATTTCCCCTGGTGTAAGTAATGCTTCTGCACCCAAGCGATTAATAACTTCTTGTACAAACTCCTTCAACTCACGATTTGTCAAAGTCTGTTCATACCCAAAATTGAGTGCATGAATCTCAGCTAAACGTTGCAGAAGCGTCAAAATTTCTGCTTCACTCAACGGATTTAGCCGAATCACTGGCCCTAAATGTTCCTGAATATTAGCTTGGGCAACAAAACGGCTTTCTTTGGTACGTCTTTGCCAAGCTTGGTCTGCAAAAAGTCCCCGTTTGGGGTCTTCTAAAAACTTAGTTGTTCCACCAACGACAATGCCAAGATGTTCAGCTTTGCACTGCATGGTGTCGTTAAACATTGCCAGAAGTCGATTATAATTCTTTTCCCGTGTAACCGTAGTAGATATTTGATATAAATGTACAGCTTCATCAACTAAAATTAACAGTCCTTTATAACCAATCTCCGCGACAAATTTCGCAAACAGTTTTATATAGTCATACCAACTATCATCATCAATAATCACGCGCACTCCTAAAGCTGCTTTCGCCTCAACCTTAGTAGTAAATTCTCCCCGCAACCAGCGCATCGCCGCATTTTTTAAATCATCATCATCCAATCGATAGCCACGCCAATAAGCGATAATCACACTACCAAAATCAAAACCGTGAACTAAATCTTCAATATACTGAACTACTTCCCTAATTTTCGATTCAACTTGGTCATCAAAACCATCGTCATTGGGACGCATTTCAGTTTCTTTAACCACTTCTTGTTGAATTTTATTAATCCATCCTTCTAAAATCGAGACTAAAGCACCACCATCAGGACGAGTTTTTGTAGCTAGGTGACTCATTAATTCTCGATAGGTAGCTACACCTTCATTGTTGCTTCCTGCTAATCGGCGTTCCGGGGATAAATCTGCATCAGCTACTACAAAACCTTGCTCCATCGCGCGATTACGAATTAGTTGCAATAAAAAACTTTTACCGGAACCGTAGTTACCAATGATGAAGCGAAATGCTGCTACACCCTCTGCAATATCATCAAGATTTTGTAATAGGCTTTTGAGTTCTTTTTCTCGACCTACTGCTATATATTCAACTCCCACTCTTGGTACTACCCCCGCACCAAGGGAATTGATTAAAGCAGTGGAGATTTTTTTCGAGATTTTGAGCTTTGCCATGTATTACACTTCACTTTATTCTAAACGCAGAAGCACGCAGTACTTAGCCTTGGCGAATAAAATTCGCGGCTATACAGACAAAACCCACCTCCGTGGGTTTCAAATTCCTAGAGTCTAGGAAAATGTTGCAAAAAAATTGTAGGTTGGGTGGAGGCTTTGCCAAAGCCAACATCCTGATACCCAACATCCTGATATATGTTGGGTTGCGCTCCGCTCCACCCAACCTACGTCTACGTCTAATGCAGTATTTTAGCCTAGAGGGTCCACTACGTGCATTTCAAAAATCAAATACTAGTCCTATATTCACCTTACTACTAATCCGACGACGGCAATAATAATTTAATTTGACGAAGCATGTCTAGCCATGAGGTCTTCATACATTGCAATCATTTTTTTGACATGGGTTATATGCTCAGGGTAAAGATTTGGACTTTCTGAATCTGGATTAATTATTAATTCACCAATAGTATCATTTGCCCGTTCATTTATAGAATCGATTAATAGATTTGGCATAGTGATGTTTGCTTCGGCGATTTTTTTAATAGCACCATTGGGATTATCTTGTTCAACTATCGCTTTTAATACTTGTAACTCATATCCTGGGAGATTTTCTAGAAAATTAGTCCATTCTTCGGGTATATTCTCCGATGTATCAACTTCTGAAGTGTCAATAATGGCTGAAGTTTCAATTATTTCAGAAAAAGGAAACAATTCAATGTCATCTTCTTGGGAATTCTCAGATAAAGGCTCTGGATTAAATGTTTCTACTTGTTGGAGTAATTCCCATACTTGATTTTGTAATGAGTCTCGTTCTTCTTGTAATAATGAAATTTGCCCTTGTAACTGCTGTAATTCGGCTTTTTGTTCTGCTATTTGGGTTTGTGAAGAATTCAGGATAGCTTGGATATTTTCTGTTTCAGCTTTTGTTGCTACAAGCAATTGATTTTTTTGGCTTGTCTCAACTTCTAGCTCTTGAATTGCAACTCGCAATTCGTATAGTTTTTCTTCTAATTGGGGTTTGAGTCTGCCTAGAAGAGTTAAATTGCTTTCAACTTCTTGTTTCTCATCTTGCAGTTCAGAAATTTGACTTTGCAACTGGGTGATTTCAGCACGAGATACATTACAATTCGATTCTAGACGGCGCTTTTCTGCTGTGAGAACAGAAAAAGCATTGTTCAATTCTGTTTGATTTTTATGTAAGTTATTAATTTCAGTTTGCAGGCTATTGATTTCGCTTTCTAATTGCTTCTTTTGTCCGGTAAATGTTCTTAATTCTCGATGTAGACTATCCCTTTGATTACGGCTTTCTGTAACTTGATTTTGCAGTTGTTGTGATTCAGCATATAATAAATTATGATGTTCTTCGATTTGATTGATTTCTCTGACAACACGAGCCTTTAATCCCTCCATCTCTTTAATTCGCTTGCGGAGAGAACCTAAAACAAACATTTCATAATTTCGGCGTCGCTTATCTACGAATACTGCTGCTGTATAGATAGTAGCGGCAGTAATTACACCTGTGAGAAAGGCTTTATTCAAATCCCAGCTTGGGACAAGGCTAAGTCCAAAACTCACACTAAAGGCAACTATCACTAGTATAAATCGATTGCTGATCATTACTGATTGCATATTGCTGCTTTTTAGGGTATTTAAATTATCAGAATAAGTGGTTCTTAAGGTCATTACCCCTCTCATAGTCGTTCTTAAATCTCTAGTTGGAGTTACTGGTGCCTAACATTGTTCTGTAAATAACAAATAGATTAATTTTAATGTTAAGTGTTGTCTGTATTGTTATTTGCATGAAAAAGTGTTAAATCTGCTTTTAAAAAATCAACAAACTGCCGTGCGGTACGTCCAGAACGACCATTATGGCGAGTTGCCCATTGTAATGCTTGAAATTCCAAATCTTCTTCGGTAATATTAATTTCAGCTTGGGCGGCGAGATGTTGTACAATTTTTAAATACGTTTTCTGATTGGCTGGTTCAAAGGTCAAGGTTAAACCAAAGCGATCGCTAAACGAAAGCTTCTCCTGCATCGTATCCCAGGCATGGACTTCCTCGTTATCCTTGGGCGTAGGTCTATCCACAAAAAACTCCCGAATCAGGTGACGGCGATTGGAAGTAGCGTACACAACTACATTTTGCGGCCGCGCGGTTAAATTACCTTCTAAAACTACCTTGAGGGATTTAAAAGCATCATCATCTTCTTCAAAGGAAAGGTCATCGACAAAAATAATAAATTTTTGTGACGCATCCCGTAAATGTTCCACAATTTTTGGTAAGTCTTTTAAGTCAGATTTTGCTACTTCCAACAAACGGAGGCTACGATTACTATATTCATTTAACAAAGATTTCACCAAAGAAGATTTGCCAGAACCGCGACTACCGTAAAGTAATACGTGCAGTGCCATCTCTCCTGATAATAAAAACTCTGTATTTTTTAGTAAAGCATCTCTTTGAGACTCGTAACCTACAAGGGCATTCAGCTTAATTGGGTCAGAATACCGGATACCGATAAACTGGCCACCTTGCCAGCGTAAAGCGCGATATTCTGCAAATAAACCAGAGCCACATTGCCGATAATAAGTTGCTAACTCTTCTACAGCATCACCCCAATTGTCTAACTCTTGTAGATATGTAGCGAACTTTGTCTCTACTCCTACCAATTCTTGCCCTTTATACCACACTACTGGCGAAATCGGCATATTAGCAACGCCTTGTACCCACTCGCTTAAAGAAGCGCTACTACATTCATAGAGACTTTGCAATATTTGTAAATCATGCTGAACTGCTGCTACTAAAGCCGGAGGTAAATCTTCAAATTCTCGCTGTTGGGCCAGTCTTGTGAAAGGATTCTCAGAGAAGAGAAGTTGAGTAATTAAGTAGTCTTCCCAGTTTTGATTTATAGCAGCCAAAGCGTGGAAGTAAATACCGTAGGCTTGGAGACAACCGCGTGCATCGGCGTTAATGTAACGTATAGCTTGCAACAGTTCCAGAAATGCCATCCCCACTTCGCCTTGCAGAACAGATTGGTACAGTAAAAGTGAGGCTGCTTGGCGCTGGAGATGTTGAACCTTTGTATATGAGGAAGTACTTGCCATTGACATCGTTTGATTATCCATCAATCAAGTGTGTGATATAGCTAAATAGCTATGGTAAATTGTCTGCTGACCCTGGCAGTAAAGTCAAAGTCTACATAGGTTTTAACAATGAATTTAAGTATAATTGCTGCTTTTGCCTACGGCATCTTAGCGATTGTTGGTGGCATTATTGGCTACATTCAGGCTACAAGTATAGTTTCACTCCTAAGTGGTAGCATTAGCGGTCTATTACTAATACTTGCCGCTTATTTTCAACTCCAAGGGCAAAGCTGGGGTTCAATTTTAGCGCTGTTAGTTACTGCTGTTTTAGTAGTCTTCTTTGCATTTCGATTGGCAAAAACACGTAAATTTATGCCTGCGGGATTGATGACGATTTTGGGTATGCTGGCATTGGTGGTGATGGTGAATCAAATTGTGGCTTTAAGGTAGCATCAGTCTCTAAGCAATAACCATCCTCCTGTTTTTTTTGGCATGGTGTGACTCTCCCTGCTTTGAATTATATTAGTACATTTATATTACTGTGACTAGCTACTTAGAACAAAGAGCTTAAGCCCCTTGTCTCACCAAGCTTGATTTTGTGCAGTTTCACAAATAATTGGTATTACTTACTGTTCTATCAAATTAACGTTGTTAAGTTACTCAGCAGGTGTAGTTCTCACCTCCAGGCTGTGTTAAATATTGTGACGTTAAACAGGAGTCTAGATACGTTGCTAAAGCTTTCTCCAGAGTCTCCTCTATTTATTGTGTTAATCATTATTAGTTTTCTAGTAGTAACTTTGTCAACTTGGTTATCATCTAAACCATTCGTTTTAAAACCATTTGGGGTTAATGATATTATTCAGTTACTTACATTACAGTTATTTATTTCTTTGTTGTTAGAGCGTTCTTTAGAAGTTTTTATAACTACTTGGCGTGGTCCATTTATCGAGCAATTAGATATTAGTATTCAGCAACAAAAGGCTCGAATATCTGAACAGATAAAACTTCTAGAAACCCAACAGAAACAATTTACTTCTTTAGAATCCAATCAAGTCAGTGGACTACCACCTGAAGGAATGAGTTTAGAACAGCAAATAATTCAAAACTATACACAAAATCAACAAGACTCATTAAAAATGTTCAAGCCCCAAATTGATGATATAAATGAAAAAGAGCGCCAAAGAACAGCCTATAAATCTGAGACGCGAATAATTGCTCTATGGACATCCCTTTTATTTGGTCTTTTAATTGGTGCAATAGGTGTTCGCTCAATCGAGCCGCTTGTAGTTATTGATTTAGATAATCGAATTCAAGTAGTTATTTTCCGTTGTTTAGATGCATTGCTGACAGGAGGTTTAATTGCAGGCGGTAGCGAGGGAATCCATCAGATAATAAAAGTTTTTCCTGACTTTATGGAAGCGACATCTAAACAAATAAAAAATCAGTGATTATGTTGTTGCGTATTTAATTTGTATATTGGACGCGGGCAAGATGCCCGCACTACAATATTTTTGGGTTTTCTTGTTATAAAATTTAGCGGCACATCAGCTTATGTTGATTAAATGATGTATTTCTCCTTCCACAATCCAGGATAATATTGTAAATATCCATGATAATTACATTATAGGACTTACGCAAGAGTTACGGAATAACGAACCACAGAGGCGCAGAGGACACGGAGAAATAAGAGTTTGAGAGATATATGGTGGCATCTTCCCATAAATAATCTTTAATTCCAAATCCAAAATTTAAAATTCGGTGAAGTCAGGTAAATCATGGGATTTAGTAAGAATGAATAAACTTCCATCTCCTCCACGTCCAATTCTTAAGGTTTCATCTAAGTAAGTAATGTCAAGTGTGGCAGTTCTGCTGGTAGGATTATTAGCTGGGATAACCTTAAATGGGTTTAGTTGGGGGGTATTAATGCCAACAATCTTCTCAATCGATAGGTAGCGTTTGTCAAAATAAACGTTGAGGCGTTTGTTCTGTAGAGGCTCTAAATCTTCTTTGGCTGGCTCAAAGCTAGCTGTAACTTTGACATATCCCGATACTATTCCAAGAGAATGTTTAACTTTAGCTAGATTGAAAAACAATTTATTTGCAACATCAATCACTTGATAAACTTTACCCAGTTTTAATCCCAATGGGAGGGAAGCTAAAGAACGGATTTCTCTGGCTGTGGAGTATTGCAGTTGCCAAACACCCTCCAGCAAAGAAGTAGCGTAGAGAAGAGGATTGAGATTGGGATTAACGCTCTCCAGTTCCGTTGTCAATTGTTCAATTTCTTTGGCTAAGGTTTTGTCTAGCTGCAAATCGGTAACGGGAGAGCCATCGCTCTTGGTTTGAATCTTCTCAAGTCTGGCTTGTAATTTTTCCTTAATTAAAAGTTGATTGTTCAATGGTTGAAGATTTTCCTTTACATCTCCTATTACTTTAGTTTAACTTTTATGCGGTAAATGCATAAAAGTTGAATTAGGGACTTCCAAATAAAAAAATATCCGAAAACTGAGGCAAAAACCCTCTCTATTTCTCCTCTCTCTGTGTTCTCTGTGTCTCTGTGGTTCGTTTCTTTGGATAATTTATTTCTTGGAAGTCCCTTATCTATAGGAATCCGATTTGATTTCTGAAAAAATCTAAGTATGTATAGGGTGTGTTATCGACGAGAGTACGGCACCAAAGCATAAAGGATGGTGCGTTAGCCAGAGGCATAACGTACCCGACTGGAACAACACAGCTAAAATAGCGTATTAGACTTTTGTTGGGTGGAGCGGAGCGCAACCCAACAGATATCAGGATGTTGGCTTTGGCAAAGCCTCCAACGCCACTTGCTACAACGCGGGAAACCCGCGCAACGCAGTGGCTCCCCAACAAAGCAATTTTTTTGCAACATTTTAGCCTTGTCACGCCACTACGTATATTTCCAAAATCAAATATGAGTCCTATAGATAAGATTAGTCAATGAGTTGTGGGGTGGGAATTTGGGTATCGATATCTGCTTGGGAATAAGTGGGAAGCAACCAGCTACTCTCACCTGCCTTGAATACTTTGGCAGGTTCAATATTTAATTCAATTGCACCTGTGGCTGGATTGGTTCTAGCAATAGACTGTGTACCATCAACAAACTTGACGGCAATTGCTTCAGTCAGTTCTTCTGGTTGAGCGTTCGGGCTGAGAACCACTTGAGAACCTACGGGTAAGTAAATGCCATCGCAATCCCAATCATCATCTGTGATTGTTCCTGTGCCCAGGAAGTAGAGTTGGGTTGGAGATTTTTTCGGTTTATTGGCATAGACAGCCAACGTCTTTCCAGTTTCATTGCGGCACTGTGCCCGCTTCGTAGCTGTTTCTATGGTATTTTTCTGAGACTGCAATTGTGCTAGTCGTTGCTGGAACTGCTCAGGTGTATAGCCAGCTTGCTCTGGTGTATCCTTTACAGTTAGAAGTTGATTGAGCGCCTGAGTTACCTCAGTATAGTCGGCCCCCTTGGTAAAATCCTTACCTGCCCAAGAGGGTTGAGCAATTATCAGGTTCACCATCAATACGAGAGCGACAAGAACAATTTTGAGAAACTGCATATTGTTCTCCTTTTTTTGAAATTAGTGTTCAGTACCACTGAAACTTTACCAGATTTCAAAATCATTGAAAATTTTGATCGCGATCGCACCAACAATAGCCATAAGATTAATAGTTCTACAAGCTCTCCCCAATGTCTAAATTAGGCTGTACTGAATTTAAGAAAGTAAATTTTTATTCTAGGTTTATGAAAACTACACTTAGGCAGATGTTTGTGACTAATGTTTAGTCAATTGTCGAGCCAAATGCAAGCAACAAGGATATAATTACTGGGACTTAATTAGACTAAAAACTTAGCTCGATTAAGAGTATCAATTTTAACTAGATTTAACTTAATATTGGTTAAGTTTTGGGAAGCACAACTTTGGATAAACTGAAGCTAATTTTTATTAACTATATCTGAGGAGGGGTGACTAATCATTTTAGATATGTAGTCAATAATTTTGATTAAAATTTTTAATCAATTAATTACCTATAAGTAGCTAAATACAACATTGGGTAGAAGCATCAAAAAAATCAAATTACACATATTATGATAATGGCAGTGTTATCTAATGTTTGTACTGAGATTAATTATTTCAATTGGTATTAGGAATTTTACTAAAAATCTCAAAATTAGGGTGTAAAGAAATGATTTCAGCAGGAGTCGAAGTAAAAATAAATCGCTTAGAATCTATTGTTGAGCAAATTGGGGAAGCAGTACTCTCTACAACTGAGACAATTGAACGTCTTGCAGAAAGATTGGAGACTCTCAGCATCCAAGTTGAGGCACAGGGACAGCAGGTGCAACAGCAAGGCTATCAAATTGTCGCGTTGTGTGATGCGGTACAGACTCTTACAGAATCTCACCATAATTCACTACAAAAACTCAATCAACTAACACAAACTGTAGATCGGTTTATTTCCTTAATTCAAGAATTAGATGACTCAAATAATTCGTAATGACGCTCTCTACGAGACGCTAAAAGCGAACGCGGACTCGCTACCGCTACGCTAACGTAATTCGTAATTGCTGAATGGAGTAACTAAAAGTTATTACTTATTACCCTATAGGATTACTATTTGATTTTTGAACAATACGTAGGGTGTGTTATCGCCGAGAGTACGGCACCATTTTCAAGGGTTTGGTGCGTTATGACTTTAGTCTAATGCACCCTACAAATACTTAATTTTTTTCAGAAATCAAACCGGATTCCTATATAAACTGGTAACTGTTAACTGAATGTCAAACCCTTAACTGAGTTACCGCGATATTGCCGGAAAAACATACATCCACATCGCTACCAGGAGTACGATCGCGTTTGCCATATTCGCCTACATAATAAAAATCATCGCCTTCAATTCGGTAGTTCACGGGCAAAGGTTTGGTACAGGGTTGGCAAAACACCACATTCGGATCTGGTTCTCCTGGTTGCAGATGCGGCAAATTCACATTCCAGAAGCTTCCCGGTTCTAGGGGACGTTTGAGTAAGTCCGCTAAAACTTCATCTGTCAATTTAGCGGCTAAATCCCAATCAAAATTCTGCTTGGCTTTGCGATACTGGGAAATGGCAACTCCAGGAATACCGTGCATTGCGGCTTCCCGCACGGCGGCCACTGTCCCAGAAATGTAGGCATCTACTCCTAAATTGCCCCCAGCGTTGATACCTGAAAGTACAAACTTGACATCTGTGATAATTTGTGTTATTGCAATTCTTACACAATCGGCGGGAGTACCTGCGATCGCATATTCAGTTTCAGAACGTCGCTGGAGCTTGATAGCACGAGTAGTAGTAACTTGATGTCCACAGCCAGACTGATGATCAGCAGGGGCAGCGATAATAGTATTTTTGCCATTTACAGCTTTGAGCAGCGCTCGGATACCGGGGGCATCAATGCCGTCGTCGTTAGTTAAAATTATAGTCATGTATATATTATTGATGTAGTTTTAGCTAAAATATCAGAAAAATGCAGATATCAGCCATGAATCGGTAGAGTAGAAAAAGTTACTTGCAGATATGAAAAAATATACTAGACATCTCCAGAAATTAAATATGCGTTACCCATAACCCTTGTAGAGACGTAGCAGTGCTACGTCTCTACATTTTTTTTCACCGGGTCGCGCCATTCCTCCCCGACTGTCTACTAGATTCTGCCAAAAATATTGATCATACGATATCATCTTGAGATGGTTTGCAAATTCCGCCCATTTTGGGTTAATTCCCAAAATGGGCGGTATTTCTTGTAACTAGTAAGAGTGTTAGCAACAAGTTAATCCTTGCAACCGCCCTCAAAACAAGTTTGTGCAATCAAAAAATCCCGTAAAATATATATCTGCTGGCAATATCAGAAATTTCATCCTGTAGAAAACCGGGAACAAGGTGATTTTTGCAGTGGTTATGTAGTATTTTTGGTGCAAGTCTGTCTTAGGGATCACGCGATGAAACAGCTCCTCAAACGAGTATTTAGAAGTCAAAAACACCTCATCTGGCTAATTCTACCTTTGGTGACGGTTATTTTAGCAGCCTCGCTGTTTGCCGCACCTGCTTTAGCTACAGGTGTGTATCAAATACCCAACCTCACAGCAGCAAATGACACCTGGGTTTTGGATCAAGGTGAAGTAATCAGCCGTCTGAATGAAGGCAAAATTAGCAGCGCTTTCAAGGATTTGGCCAAGCAAACTGATAAGGAAGTCAGAATTGTCACTGTTCGCCGCCTCGACTACGGCGAAACACCGGAAAGCTTCACCAAAGAACTGTTTAAAAAATGGTTTCCTACAAAAGAAGCCCAAGCTAATCAAACTTTATTGGTTCTTGATACTGTTACCAATGGTACTGCCATTATTACTGGGGATCAAGTTAAGCCCTTGCTCACGGACTCTATTGCCGAGAGTGTCGCTACTGAAACAGTAACTGTGCCCTTACGCAATGGTAACAAATACAATCAGGCATTTCTAGATGCTAGCGATCGCCTTGTCGCTGTTCTCTCTGGTAAAGCCGATCCAGGTCCACCCAAAATAACTGACAATGTACAGGTAGAAGGCACTTTCAAGAAAGCAGAAGAAACCAACCAAGGTAATGCTACTGCTTGGGTAGTAGGATTGTTAATTGCCGCCACCGTTATCCCAATGGCGACTTACTATATTTATCAGATAAATCAGCCATCATCTGATGGGTAATGCGGGAGTGGGGAGTGGGGAGTGAGGAGTTATGAATTTCTAACTCTTAACTTTTAACTCCTCACTCCTAACTTTAATCTTGAACATACTCTTGCTCTGTGACTAAAGCTACCTCAGCCCGAACAAATTCTCGACCCAAATAAGCGGCATGATTTAATTGAGTTACAGGAGAGGGCTGAGTTTCTTCAAAAATCTTGACGCAAAGTTCTTTCGCTGTCCTCGCGCTAAAAGCCGTCGTTTGAGTTCGTTCTACCTTTTCTCGCGCCGGAATTACCTTTCCTGTTTCTGGATCGACAGCTAAACCGCGATCGTCAATCACATTTGTAAAATGCTTGGCATAAATTAACCCCGCTTCTCGATCTAAGTAAATAATGAAATATCCACCAGGATCAAGGTCAATATGACGCTGGGAAAGTTTATCATCAATTGCGGCTAAATCTTCAACTATTAAATCCATAAGCATTATAAAAAGAAAATTTCTTTTATCAGGGTTTTTACACTATATATCAAGTGTAATTCCTATCTTCTTTAGTATTATTCATATCTTTAGCATTTTTGTGAATACTTTTACTCAATAACTTGTAATAAATTACACTTATAATTTAAGCATATGCAATAGACATCTCCAGAAAAGAAAAAAGACCCCTCTCCAAACTTCTCCCCGAAAGGTCGAGAGGCTTTAAAACCCCCCTTCCCTCGTAGGGAAGGGGGGAAGGGGGGTTAGGTCTGGGTGCAAATTTGTGGTATCTAAATCTTTTTCGGAGATGTCTAATAACTGGAGTTTAGACTAAAAGCGATATGAGAGAAGGCAAATCAAATGGAATTAGAGATTAAAAATATTATCTTGTCAGCCTCAAAGCATCCGCGAC
>NZ_JBALEK010000083.1:0-29540 GCF_036917815.1 Nostoc sp.
TAGCTCAAATAATTCGGAACAAGACTGCTTCTAATCTGTTTGGTTGGTCCTGGCAGACGGAATAACTGCCTACCCCTAATTATTGAGCCGATACGCTAGTAATATTCGCTTTAGAATTCAGTTTTATGGTTTTCTTTCAACTGATTCCCGCTTGCTCAAACGGATATTTTAACTGTTTGGCAAAAGGTGCTTTACGTTTTAAACTCATGGGTATTAGCCACTAAACTCTGACCCATTTCAGTACTTTGGGATCTTTGTCGTATTGATAGGTAACGCTGTCCTTAGTAGTGATAGACTCCCCTTTGCGGGCTTTACTTCTAATAGTAGAAACGGAATAGTAGGTTAATTCATTCATTTCCTTATGAGAAAGGTTTTCGATTGTGCTGCTCTCTAATTCATTTTGGGACTTATCTTGAGATGAGTCGTCTATTTTGATTTGAACATTTGTGGTAGGTTTAGTAATACTTACTTTTTGACCTTTTTGATTACGATAATCCTGTACTTTCATAAGTTTCCAGTTGGAATCTTGTGCAAGTTCTAATACCCATTGATGGTAATCAAATAGGCTTTCTCTATGCCCAACACTAATAAACGTCGTTTTCGTCTCTTGTAACTGTTGATATAAATAACCTTCATTTTCCAAATCTAAGGCACTTGTTGCTTCATCTAATATCGTGAATCTTGGATGAGTAACTAATAATCGTGCGAAAGCCAGACGTTGTTGTTCTCCTAGCGATAGTATGTTCTCCCAAGGAACTTCCGTATCAAAGCTATCGACTCGACTTAGCAAGTTTTGTAGGTTGACTTGTTGCAAAACTTCTTTAAGTTCTGCGTTGGTCATTTGATTATTTGTAGTAGGATAAAGCAATTGTTCGCGCAAGGTTCCTAAAATTATGTAAGGGCGTTGGGGCAAAAATAAAACTTCTTCTAGGGGGGGGCGCACCAAGCGACCAGTACCTGCATTCCATAAACCAGCGATCGCTCTTAGTAGAGAACTTTTACCTCGACCACTCGGCCCAACAATCAATAAACCTTCTCCTGCTTTGACAGACAGTGACAAACCTTCAACAATCACCTGTTCATAGTCGGGTGTTTGTAAAGTGACATTCTCAAAAACGATTTGATTTTCTTCTATTGTTTTTATAGTACTTACATCTTCTGGTTTTTTAGTAACAGCTTCTAACGCATCGGAAAATTCAGATAACCGTTCAACATAGCTAGAAAATCTTCCAGAATTCCCAAATTCATTAATTAACTCACCCAAAGCATTAGCGAAAAAATAGCAACATGTAGACGCTTGGCTAAGTTCTCCAAAATCAATTTCACCTTTAATCTGTAAAGGCCCAAATACTATATATGGAAATATTTGAATTACAGCCTGATAACCTCTATTAAAAATCTCATTATTCCTCTCCCAATCAATTTTGCGTTTAGCATTTTCTATCAAATGACTAAATCGCCGGACAATAATATTTAATTCTTGCTTCTCTCCTCGAAAAAAAGCTACTGATTCAGCATGAGTGCGAAAGTGAGTTAGACAATAGGTGTAGTCAGCTTTCGCTTCGAGTTCTTCTCGATTAATTTTATTTAATTCTTGGGTTAAGTAAACAGCAATCAAATTACCTATAACTGTATAAGTAACCAAAATTAGTGCAACAGTCTGAGATATTGACCAGAGAACTAACAAAAAAGCTGTCATCTCCAGTATTTTTTCTAAGAGAGTAGCTGAAAAACTTAAAGCATTGTTTGCAATGGGTTCGATTTCTTGAGATAAACGTTGATCTGGATTATCAATATTAGATTTAAAGTTAATTTTGTAATAAGCTTGATTGTTTAAATATTTTGATAAAATCTTATTATTTAGCCATTGATACCAATCAAGAGCAATTTTTTTTCTCACTAGTTTGGAGAACCCTACCAAGAGAGTTACCAATACCAGAGCTAAACCAAAAAGCAGTAAAGTATCATAAAACTTAGAGATGTCCTTCTCTTGAATGATGATATCGAGTAAATAGCGAGTAATAAAGCTGTTAAAAACATTTGCGCTTACAAGTGCAATTATTAATAAAATCAAGAGAATGAGCATTCCCCATGAGCGAATCACGTCTGAGAATGCTCTGTTTCCTGGCTCGTTTGGATACCAGTAAGGTTGGGCGACTGCTTTTACGTCTTTCCAAAATTGAAAAAAACCTAAAAAAGCATTTGTTGAAGGTTGAGCTTGAACAACTTGGGTTGGCATATTCTGAAACTAAACTAAGATTTTACTAATAATTAAGCTAGTTATATGGAAGTAGCGTTAAGGGTCAATTCTTTACCAAATAAGCATTGTAGCTAGAAATAAAGTAGGAAATTGACCTAGTGCAATTGTTGGGATTTTGGAGAATGATAAGCTTTCTCATACAATTCGGTAAATATGCTTGTGAAAGTATTATTGAACTCAATATTTGTATTAACTGACGCATTGAATCATTTGCTGTAATTTTCTTGGTGTCCATAGTCGACAGCAGTTAATAAGTTTTTCAGCAGATAATTTTTGTGCCATGTGTCATATTCTATGACGCAGTATATACCAATTTACATTTTGATTTTTTGTTTTTACCCCAATTTACCGAGCGGATACTTCTTAACTGTCTTAACTGTCTTAACTGTCTGCTTAACTGTCTTAATTTGGTATTGTATTTTGTTGGCTAAGGTGAGATAATTCATAAATCCAAGTAAAAAGTACAGATTTAAATAAATAAATTCAGTTAATGTAAAAGTAAACATTACTTAAGATTTAGCAAAATATCTGATTAGAGAAGCAAATTTTTGATAGTAGTAATTGTTAAAACTTATAGCCAAGTTAACTTTGTCTTTAGCTAAAACTGTAGGAATTTAAGGTAGCTTTACAGTAAATTATTAATTTATTAAAATTAGCATTGATTAGAGTAAGATTATGAATCTAATAGAGCTTCTAGAAAATCTTTTAGCAAAGAATATTGAACTGTGGGTTGATGAAGACAAACTGCGCTATCGATCGCCTGACCATTCACTAACCCCTGAGTTATTGGAGAAAATTAAGCAATCTGAACCAAAAATTATCCAAATTTTATCCCAGAGTACCGAGCAGGCTGCAAATTATCCGTTATCTCACGGTCAAAAGGCACTCTGGTTTTCATATCAATTAGCACCCAGCAGTACTGCTTACAACGTCACATATACAGCAAAATTAGTTACAAATTTAGATATTCCCGCCCTAAAGCAAGCAGCACAAGCTTTATTTGAAAGGCATCCAGTTTTAAGGACTACCTTTGCAATCATTGACGGCGAACCAGTGCAAAGAGTTCACAAAAATCAGCAAGTTGACTTTAGCATCCAAGACGCTTTCGCCCTTAGCCAAGATGATGTAAACAACTGGCTCTCAGAAAAAAGCGATCGCCCCTTCGACTTAGAACAAGGCCCGATATTGCGCTTTGATTTATTAATTAACCACATTAAAACTGATAAATTAGCAACAAAAGAACATATTCTCTTAATCACGCTACATCAGATAGTGGGAGATTTCTGTTCTTTAGAAATCATGATCAGTGAACTTTGCGCTTTGTATAAAGCGATGTCTACGACGGGCTACGCCTACGCAAAAGGTGAAGCAGCCCAACTATCAACACAGAACTATCAATATCAAGATTACGTCAAGTGGTCAGAGCAAATGCTCGCTAGTTCAGATGGAGAAAGTTTGTGGACTTACTGGCAGCAACAACTATCTGGTGAGTTGCCATTGCTAAATTTGCCAACAGATCGACCAAGACCTCAAATCCAAACCTATAACGGCGCTTCCCGCTTTTTTACTATTGAAGAAGAACTGCGGCAATTGCTCACAGAATTGGCGAACAGAGAAGGTGCGTCTCTGTATATCCTTTTATTAACAGCATTACAAATACTATTACTACGTTATACCAATCAAGAAGATATTTTAATTGGCTCTCCAATGGAGAATCGGAACCGTTCAGAATTTGAAAATATTGTGGGTCACTTTACTAATCCTGTGGTCTTGCGAGGAGACCTTTCAGGAAAACCGACCTTTGAAGAGTTGCTTAGGCGATCGCGCTCTTGTGTGTTAAATGCCCAAGATCATCAAGATTATCCCTTTCCCCTGTTGGTAGAGCAACTGCAACCTGTCCGCAACCCCAGTTTTTCGCCACTCTATCAGGTAGCCTTCATCTGCGATCGCTCTCACCAGAGTATAGATATTGATGGTTTGATTTTGGAATCAATAATTTCAGAGTCTAAAGGAGCCGCCTTTGATATAACCTTAACTATTCTTGAGGAGCCAGCCTCACTCAAAGGTACATGGAATTACAACACTGACTTATTTGATGACAATGCGATCGCGCGGATGATGGGGCATTTTGTAACTTTGCTCGAAGCAATTGTGGCAAATCCCCAGCAACGAATTGACCAATTACCAATGCTCACACAATCTGAGCAACAGCAGTTATTAGTTGAGTGGAATGATACAGCAGTAGATTATCCCCAGGATAAATGTATCCATCAGTTGTTTGAGGAGCAAGTTCAACGTACACCTGATGCTGTGGCAGTGGTGTTTGAGAATCAACAATTGACGTACCACGAGTTGAATTGTCGTGCTAACCAGTTGGCACATTACTTGCAGTCTTTGGGAGTGGGAGCCGACGTGCTGGTGGGGATTTGTGTGGAGCGTTCTTTAGAGATGCTGGTGGGACTATTGGGGATTCTCAAGGCGGGTGGAGCCTACGTACCACTTGACCCAGAATATCCCCAAGACCGTCTTAAGTTCATGCTTGAAGATGCTCAAGTTCCAGTATTACTCAGTCAACAGCGACTCGTTGAGCGACTACCCCAGTCTCAGGCAAAACTGATTTGTTTAGATGAAGTCTGGTCAGAAATTCTGCAAAACAAACAGAATAACCCGATTGAGGTAGTAACGCCTACTCATCTAGCGAATGTGATTTACACATCCGGCTCCACAGGCAAACCCAAAGGGGTAATGGTTGAGCATAGTGGATTGTGCAATCTAGCTCAAGCTCAAATTCAGGCTTTCGGTTTGGATGGTGATAGTCGAGTTCTCCAGTTTGCCTCCTTCAGTTTTGATGCTTGCATATCAGAAATCTTGATGGCTTTGGGATCGGGGGCAAGACTTTACTTAGGAACAAAAGCGGATCTCATGCCGGGTATGCCTTTAATTGAGCGATTAAAGAATGATGCCATTACCCATGTCACCCTACCACCATCAGCCCTAGCAGTCCTGCCACAAGAAGAACTGCTAACATTGCAAGCGATCGTTGTCGCTGGAGAAGCCTGTTCCCTGGAACTGATGCAACAATGGTCAAAAGGAAGAAACTTTTTCAACGCCTACGGCCCGACAGAAGCGAGTGTTTGTGCAGCGATCGCCAAATGCACTCCACTAGATCAAAAAATTTCCATCGGTCGTCCAATTGACAATACTCAGATATACATACTTGACCAAAACTTACAACCAGTACCTGTGGGTGTACCAGGAGAACTGCACATTGGTGGTGCAGGATTAGCGCGAGGCTATCTCAACGCAAGAGAATTAACACAAGAAAAATTTATCCCCAACCCTTTCAACAATTCAAAATTCAAAATTCAAAATTCAAAATTATATAAAACAGGGGACTTAGCACGTTATTTACCAGATGGCAACATCGAATACTTGGGACGCATCGACAACCAAGTAAAAATCCGGGGATTCCGCATTGAGTTGGGAGAAATTGAGACAGTACTGAGCCAACATCCCCATGTGCAAGCATCATGTGTCATAGCCCGTGAAGATAACAGGGGTGACAAGCGCCTAGTAGCCTACATAATACCGCAGCTACAGGTGACACCTACAATTAGCGTTCTGCGTAGCTTCCTCAAAGAAAAGCTACCAGAACACATGGTACCAAGTGCGATCGTCATCTTAGAAGCTTTACCCGTAACCCCCAACGGCAAAATAGATCGTCGCGCTCTACCAGCACCAGAGCCAAGTAGTGAATCAAGAGAGAAATATGTAGCTCCACGTAACCCAATTGAAGAAATCCTTGCACAAATTTGGCAACAAGTCCTGAAAGTAGAGCTTGTAGGCAGAGATGATGACTTCTTTGAACTAGGAGGACACTCCTTACTAGGAACGCAATTCATCTCCCGTGTGCGTACCAAATTGAAAGTAGAAATACCATTGCGTTCATTATTTGCAGCAGCAACAATTGCCCAGTTAGCACCATTGATTCAGCAGTTACAGCAGCAAGATATAGAACTGTCAGCACCACCTGTTTTAAAGCGGGTAGAAAATGCAGAAATACCACTGTCATTTGCTCAACAGCGTTTGTGGTTTTTAGACCAGTTAGAGTTGAACAGTGCCTCATACAATCTATCCATAGGTTTGCGTTTAGTAGGAACTCTTAATGTTGCAGCTTTAGAACAAAGCTTAATTGAAATTATTCATCGCCATGAAGTATTACGCACCAACTTTGTTACTGTTGATGGAAAGCCTTTACAAATAATTCAAACGGTAACGAATTGGACAGTAACAGTAGTTGATTTGCAGCATTTATCAACACTTGTACTGAGCGAAGCCTCTGCCTCAGCAGAAGTAACAGAACAAAAAACGGCTGCACAGAAATTACTGGAACAACAAGGAATTGAGCCTTTTGACTTAGCTCATGATGCATTAATCAAAGCGATATTGGTGGTGCTGTCTCCTACAGAACATTGGTTATCAGTGTGTATGCACCATACTGTCTGTGATGGCTGGTCAATAGGTGTGTTTGTCCAGGAGTTAGAAGCACTGTATAATGCTTATTCTCAAAGTCAACCATCACCCCTGTTACCACTACCAATTCAGTACGCAGATTTTGCGATTTGGCAAAGACAATGGTTAGTTGGAGAAGTACTACAAAACCAGTTGAGTTACTGGGAAAAACAGTTGGCAAATGCACCCACATTCTTGCCACTACCCACAGATAGACCAAGACCTGCTGTGCAGACGTTCAATGGCTCATATCATGTGTTTATGCTGTCTGTTGAGTTGACCCAACAGTTGGAAAAACTGAGTCAACAGCAAGGTGTAACTATGTTTATGACGTTGTTGGCGGCTTATAATACCCTACTTTACCGCTACACGGGACAAGAAGATATTTTGGTGGGGACACCAATTGCTTACCGCGATCGCACTGAGCTAGAATCACTTATTGGCTTTTTTATCAATACTTTAGTGATGCGAACTCAAGTTTCAGGCGATCACACCTTTAACGAATTACTCCCACGTATCCGGGAAATGGCATTATCCGCCTATGCTCATCAAGATTTGCCCTTTGAGATGTTGGTGGAAGCATTGCAGCCAGAACGGGATCTCAGCCATACACCATTGTTCCAAGTGATGTTCGTTCTCCTGAACGCCCCCATGTCTGAAATAGAGTTGACTGGGTTAAGTGTCAGTGGCTTGCCAATAGGAATCACTACGGCAAAGTTTGACTTAACTTTATCAATGGAAAACACTCCCGGTGGACTGTTTGGGTGGTGGGAGTACAACACTGACTTGTTTGATAGCAGCACTATCGAACGGATGACTGGTCATTTTGTGACCCTGCTTGAGGCAGTTGTGGCGAATCCTAATGAGCGTATTTCCCAATTGCCAATGCTCACAGCATCTGAGCAACAGCAGTTATTAGTTGAGTGGAATGATACAGCAGTAGATTATCCCCAGGATAAATGTATCCATCAGTTGTTTGAGGAGCAAGTTCAACGTACACCTGATGCTGTGGCAGTGGTGTTTGAGAATCAACAATTGACGTACCACGAGTTGAATTGTCGTGCTAACCAGTTGGCACATTACTTGCAGTCTTTGGGAGTGGGAGCCGACGTGCTGGTGGGGATTTGTGTGGAGCGCTCTTTGGAGATGATCGTGGGATTACTTGGTATTCTCAAGGCGGGTGGGGCTTATGTACCACTTGACCCAGAATATCCCCAAGAGCGTCTGAGCTTTATCTTGGAAGATGCTCAAGTCTCAGTGCTGCTGAGTCAACAGCATCTAGTTGAGAAATTACCCCAGTGTCAAGCGCAGCTTATAAGCTTGGATACTAATTGGCAGTTGATTTCTCAGTTGACTCAAGAAAATCCCATCACTGATATCCAAGCTAGTAACTTAGCTTATGTGATTTATACTTCCGGTTCTACAGGTCAGCCCAAAGGTGTGCAAATCTCACATAGTGCTGTGAGCAATTTCCTATCTGCCATGCAGCAGCGCCCAGGAATAACAAAACAAGATACACTGCTTGCAATCACTACAATTTCCTTTGATATTGCTGCTTTAGAAATTTTTCTGCCTATAACTGTAGGTGCGTCTGTGGTCATAGCCCGTCGTGACGTGACCCTTGATGGAAGAGAATTATTTGACTTGCTAGTTAAGTTTAAAGCAACAATTATGCAAGCAACTCCAGCTACTTGGAGATTGCTTTTAGACTCCAACTACCAATTTAGCGATCTAAAAATACTTTGCGGTGGTGAAGCTTTACCTTGGGATTTAGTTAATGAACTGCTTGCCAGGAGCGCTTCTTTCTGGAACCTTTATGGGCCAACAGAAACTACTATTTGGTCATCGGTATGTCAACTCGAATCTAGTGAGAGCTTGATTTCTATTGGTCGCCCAATTTCCAATACGCAAATCTACATACTTGACCAAAACTTACAACCAGTACCCGTAGGTGTACCAGGAGAGTTACATATCGGTGGTGCAGGATTAGCAAGAGGCTACTTGAACCGACCAGAATTAACACAAGAAAAATTCATTCCCAATCCCTTTAACAATTCAAAATTATATAAAACTGGGGACTTGGCTCGTTATTTACCAGATGGAAATATAGAATACCTGGGGCGTATCGATAACCAAGTAAAAATCCGGGGATTCCGCATTGAGTTGGGAGAAATCGAAGCAGCACTAAGCCAACATCCCCATGTGCAAGCATCTTATGTCATAGCCCGTGAAGATACTCCGGGTGATAAGCGCCTAGTTGCCTACATTGTACCGCAGCCACAAGTAACACTCGTAATTAGCGAGCTACGTAGCGACCTTAAGAAAAAGTTACCAGACTACATGGTTCCTTCGGCAATAGTAATCCTGGAGTCTTTACCCCTAACCCCCAATGGCAAAATAGACCGTCGCGCTCTACCAGCACCAGAGCCAAGTAGCGAATTATTAGAGAAATATGTCGCCCCACGCAACCCCATTGAAGAAATACTGTCACTGATTTGGCAACAAGTCTTAAAAGTAGAGCTTGTAGGCAGACATGATAACTTTTTTGAGCTAGGGGGACACTCACTATTAGCAACGCAACTTATTTCCCGTGTGCGTAGTAGCTTGAAAGTAGAACTGCCATTGCGATCGCTATTTGCTGCACCAACAATTGCTGAACTATCATATAACATTCAACGGTTACAGCTACAAGACTTAGAACTTGCCGCACCACCCATATTACCAAGGGCAGAAAATGCAGAAATACCACTGTCTTATGCTCAACAGCGTTTGTGGTTTTTAGACCAGTTCGAGCCGAACAGTGCCTCATATAATATCCCGTTTGGGTTGCGTTTAGTCGGAAGTGTGAATGTTGACGCGCTACAACAAAGCTTAATTGAAATTATTCATCGCCACGAAGCATTACGCACTAACTTCATCACAGTTGATGGACAAGCTGCTCAAATCATTCACAATTGCAGGGAACAGGAAAATATACCTTGGACACTATCAGTTGTTGACTTGCAGCATTTACCCTTAACAGAACAAGAAATAGCTGCACAGAAATTAGTTAAACAACAAGCATTTGAGCCTTTTGACTTAGCCTCAGAAGCATTAATCAGAGCAACATTAATAGTTTTGTCCCAGACAGAACAGTGGTTATTAATCTGTATGCACCACATTGTCAGTGATGGCTGGTCAAGAGGTGTGTTTGTCCAGGAGTTACAAGCACTGTACAACGCTTATTCTCAAGGTGAACTTTCACCCTTATTACCACTGCCGATTCAGTATGCAGATTTCGCAATTTGGCAAAGACAATGGTTGAAAGGGGAGGTACTACAAAACCAGTTGAGTTACTGGGAACAACAATTGGCAAACGCACCCACGTTCTTGCTATTACCCACAGATAGACCTAGACCTGCTGTACAGACTTTCAATGGCGCATATCAAGAGTTTGCTTTGTCTAGTGAACTAACTCAACGGTTGTTGCAGTTAAGTCAACAGCAAGGGGTGACTTTGTTTATGACTTTGTTGGCAGCATATAATACCCTGCTTTACCGCTATACAGGACAAACAGATATTTTGGTGGGGACACCAATTGCAAACCGCGATCGCACCGAGATAGAAGGACTTATTGGCTTTTTTGTCAACACTTTAGTGATGCGGACTGATTTATCTGAAAATCCTAGTTTTAACGAATTACTCCCGCGCCTGAGAGAAATGGCTTTCGGAGCCTACGCACATCAAGATTTGCCCTTTGAAATGTTGGTGGAAGCATTACAGCCAGAACGGGATCTCAGTTATACACCACTATTTCAGGTGATGTTTGTTCTTAATAATGCGCCTATAACTGAAATAGAGTTGAGTGGGTTAACTGTCAGTTCATTGCAAATAGAAAGTGCGATCGCTAAGTTTGATTTAACTTTATCAATGGAAAGCACTACCACTGGACTAGTGGGAGGGTGGGAATACAACACAGACTTGTTTGATAGCAGCACTATCAAACGAATGACTGGTCATTTTGTGACACTGCTTGAAGCTATTGTTGCTAATCCCCAAGAGCGCATTTCGCAATTACCAATTCTCACAGCATTTGAGCAACAGCAATTATTAATTGAGTGGAATGATACTCAAGTAGATTATCCCCAAGATAAATGTATCCATCAGTTATTTGAGGAGCAGGTAGAGCGCACGCCAGATGCAGTGGCAGTGGTGTTTGAGAATCAACAATTGACGTACCACGAATTGAATTGTCGTGCTAACCAGTTGGCGCATTATTTGCGGCCTTTGGGTGTGGAAGCTGATTTGCTAGTGGGGATATGTGTGGAGCGTTCTTTAGAGATGGTCGTGGGATTACTTGGGATTCTCAAGGCGGGTGGGGCTTATGTACCACTTGACCCTGAGTATCCCCAAGACCGTTTGACTTTCATGCTTGCAGACGCTCAAGTTTCAGTCTTGCTTACTCAACAGCATCTAGTTGAGAAATTACCTCAACATCAAGCGCGTGTAGTCCACTTAGATAAAGACTGGTTTGCGATCGCTAAGTCTAGCCAGGAGAATCCAATTGCTGAGGTGCAAACTAGTAACTTAGCTTATGTGATTTATACTTCTGGCTCTACTGGTCAACCAAAGGGGGTAATGTTATCTCACAGTAACCTTTGCAACCATACTTTCTGGATGCAAGCAACATTCCCCCTGACTGAAAAAGACAAAGTACTGCAAAAAACTCCCTTTGGCTTTGATGCCTCAGTTTGGGAATTCTACGCTCCATTGTTAGCAGGTGGACAGTTGTTAATAGCTGAACCAGGAGGTCATACTGACAGTGCTTATCTCTTAAGGTTAATTGCCCAGCAGCAGGTAACTACTGTTCAACTTGTTCCATCTTTACTGCAAATGCTTTTAGAACAGGGAGGAATCGAAACTTGTCACTCCCTGAAACATGTTTTCTGTGGCGGTGAAGTCTTACCCGTTACTCTCCAAGAAGGCTTATTAAGTAAGCTAGATGTAAATTTACATAATCTCTACGGGCCAACAGAGGCTTGTATTGATGCAACTTTCTGGAATTGTCAGCGTGAGATTTATCCACAACTTGTCCCCATTGGTCGCCCAATTGACAATACTCAGATATACGTACTCGACCAAAACTTACAACCAGTACCTGTAGGTGTACCGGGAGAACTGCATATAGGTGGTGCAGGATTAGCAAAAGGATACCTTAACCGAAGCGAGTTAACACAAGAAAAATTTATCCCCAACCCCTTCAACAATTCAAAATTCAAAATTCAAAATTCAAAATTATATAAAACAGGGGACTTAGCACGTTATCTACCAGATGGTAATATCGAATATCTGGGACGTATCGACAACCAAGTAAAAATCCGGGGATTCCGCATCGAATTGGGAGAAATTGAAGCAGCACTAAGCCAACATAGTGATGTGCAAACATCTGTGGTCATCATCCGCGAAGACATTCCCGGAAATAAACGCCTAGTCGCTTATGTAGTACCGCAGCCACAGATAACACCCACAGTAAGCGTTCTGCGTAGTTTCCTTAAAGAAAAGCTACCAGAATACATGATACCAAGTGCGATCGTCACTCTAGAATCCCTACCCCTAACCCCCAACGGCAAAATAGACCGTCGCGCCCTACCAGCACCAGAAGCACGCACAGGAATAGAAAGCAGCCTAATAGCACCACGCACCCCCATTGAAGAAAAACTAGCTCAAATTTGGGCGCAAGTATTAAGAGTAGAGCAAATAGGCATACACGATAACTTTTTTGAACTAGGAGGAGATTCCATCCTCAGCATTCAAATCATCAGCAGAGCAAAAGTTGCCGGAATAAAACTGACAGTCAAACAACTATTTGCCAATCAAACCATCGCCCAATTAGCCACAGTCGTAGGCACAACAAAAGCACTCTCAATTGAACAAGGATTAGTCACAGGGACATTACCTCTAACACCAATTCAACACTGGTTTTTCGAGCAGAAATTACCAGAGAAACACCACTTCAATCAATCATTTCTCCTCACCGTACCCTCAGACCTCAACTTAGAAATATTAGAGCAAGTATGGCAGCAATTACTAAAACATCATGATGCTCTAAGGCTAAGATTCACCCAAACAGATACAATATGGCAGCAGATTCATGCCGCCCCAACCGATAATATTACTATCCCCCATTTTGACTTATCGACAGTTCCAGAAACTGAGATAGAAACTGTCATTGAAACCACAGATAATGAATTACAGGCGAGTTTAAATCTGTCAGAAAATCTCGTGCAAGTAGCATTGTTCTGGCTAGGTATTGATAAAAAAGCGCGATTACTCATAATAATTCACCACCTCGTAGTAGACGGTGTTTCCTGGCGGATATTGTTAGAAGATTTGCAGACAGCTTACCAGCAACTAAGTCAAGGCAAAACCATTCAACTACCTACCAAAACCACATCCTTCAAAGATTGGGCGCGACAATTGACAGAATATGCTGTGGCAGAAGTATTGAAATCAGAACTAGATTATTGGTTGAGTGCATCTTACGATGAAGTTGACTCCATCCCAGTAGACTATGCACAAGGAATAAACACAACTGCATCGGCTAGGACAATATCAGTATTATTAGATGAAGTCGAAACCCTTTCCCTTTTGCAAGATGTCCCGAAAGCTTACAAAACACAAATTAACGATATCTTGCTAACTGCTTTAGCGTTGGTGTTGAGTGGATGGACTAACTCTGATTCAGTGTTATTCAACTTAGAAGGTCATGGGCGGGAAGAGATTATCGATGGTGTAGACTTATCACGCACCGTTGGTTGGTTTACAACGATTTTCCCGGTGATTGTGGAACTGGGAAATATAGATAATCTGGGTACTGCATTAAAATCTGTCAAGGAACAATTACGTGAAATTCCTAATAAAGGCATTGGCTATGGCTTATTGCGTTATTTAAATGTTGATGCAGAAATTAGCGCCCAACTAGAGGAAATTCCCCAAGCAGAAATTAGTTTCAATTATTTGGGACAATTTGCTCAAGTTATGAATACATCCTCTCTGATGCAAATAGCTAATGAGCCTAGCGGAAACAGCGAGAGTTTACAAGGTCAGCGCCACTGTTTGATAGATATTAATGCCATCATTATCAACGAAAAACTGCAAATAGATTGGACATACAGCAGCAATATCCATCATCACGAAACGATTGAGAATATTGCCCAAGAATTTGTCGAAACGTTGCAGAAGCTCATTGCTCATTGTTTATCACTGGAAAATGCAGGTTATACGCCTACAGATTTCCCGTTAGTTAACCTTAACCAACTAGAACTCGATCAGATATTTCAAAATTTATGAAATTAGAACTTAACAAAACTAACCGACAAAATATTGAAGATATTTATCCCTTATCTCCGATGCAAGAGGGGATGCTGTTTGAAAGTTTGTATGCTCCAGACTCAGGCGTATATTTTGAGCAGATAACTTGCATTTTGACGGGAAACCTAGATGTAAAAACCTTTGAGCAAGCTTGGCAGCAAGTGGTAGCTCGACATCCGGTCTTCCGCACAGCTTTCCTTTGGGAGTCTTTAAGTCGGCCAGTTCAAGTGGTGTATCGACAGGTTCAGGTGACAGTCGAAACTTATGACTGGCAGGAGTTATCTACACAAGAGCAGCAACAGCAATTAGAGACTTTTCTGGATTCGGAGCGACAACAGGGTTTCCAAGTGTCGCAAGCGCCATTGATGCGTCTACATCTAATCCAGTTGGATAGGAATACTTATCAGTTTGTTTGGTGTCATCATCATTTATTACTTGATGGCTGGTCGTCACCTTTGGTTTTCAAAGACCTGTTGGAGTTTTATCAAGCTATTTCTCAGAGTGAAAGTTTATCTAATATCGGAACTGTCAACTACCGCAACTATATTGCTTGGTTACAGCAACAAGATCGAGATTTAGCTCAAGAATTTTGGCGACAAAAACTCCAAGGTTTTACTACACCAACTCCTTTGACTGTGGATAAACCATTGTCAATGCGCGAGCAGCATTCGGGCTACAGTGAACAACAAATTCAGTTAACTGTACCAGCGACAGCAGCCGTGATGTCTTTTGTCAGACAGCATCAATTGACGATGAGTAATTTGGTGCAGGCGACTTGGGGATTGTTGCTGTCTCGCTACAGCCAAGAAACAGATGTGGTTTTTGGTGCAACTGTCTCTGGTCGTCCGCCTGAACTTGTTGGTGTAGAGTCGATAGTGGGGTTATTTATCAATACTCTACCAGTGCGGGTGCAAATCTCCGAGAAGACTCAATTGCTGGGTTTGTTGAAGGATTTACAGGCGCAACAACTGGATTCTGAGCAATTTTCCTATAGCTCATTGGTAGAGATTCAGGGGTTGAGTGATGTTCCCAGGGGTACATCTTTATTTGAGAGTATTGTTGTTTTTGAAAATTATCCTGTTGATACTGCTGTTCTACAAGGCAATAGCGATTTTTCCCTCTCGAATTTTAGGTGGATTGAACAAACAAATTATCCGATGACGGTTTTAGTTTCCCCTGGTGAACAGTTGTCGCTGAGGGTGATGTACGATACTGGTCGGTTTGAAGATGGGACGATTAGCCGGATGCTGGGTCATTTTAGAACAATGCTTGAGGCGATCGCTACTAATCCTCAGCAACGAATTTCCCAGTTGCCAATGCTAACAGAATCTGAGCAGCAACAGTTATTAGTTGAGTGGAATGATACCCAGGTCGATTATCCCCAAGATAAATGTATCCATAAGTTGTTTGAGGCGCAGGTAGAACGTACACCCGATGCAGTGGCGGTGGTGTTTGAGAATCAAGAACTGACATATCACGAGTTAAATTGTCGTGCTAATCAATTGGCGCATTACTTGCAGTCCTTGGGTGTAAAACCAGATGTATTAGTGGGGATATGTGTAGATCGCTCCCTAGAAATGCTAGTAGGAATACTGGGAATTCTCAAAGCAGGTGGCGCTTATGTACCACTTGACCCAGAATATCCCCAAGACCGTTTGCGGTTCATGTTAGAAGATGCGGCTGTGTCAGTACTGCTTACCCAACAACAATTAGTTGAGAAATTACCTGAGCATCAGGCGCGTGTCGTCTACTTAGACACCGACTGGCAACCCATTTCCCAGTTGAGTCAGCAGAATCTTATCTCTGGCGTGCAAGAGAATAACTTGGGTTACGTGATTTACACCTCTGGTTCTACGGGTCAACCAAAGGGTGTAGCCATAAATCAGCTTGCTCTTTGCAATCTCCTACTGTGGCAACTGCAAAATTCGCCAATTTCTTCTAGTGGAGTAAAAACTCTGCAATTTGCTCCTGTCAGCTTTGATGTCTCCTTTCAAGAAATGTTCTCTACCTGGTTTTCTGGAGGCACATTGCTGTTGATTGGGGAGGAATTGCGCCGAGAACCGTTGGCTTTATTAAATTTACTCCAAGAACAAGCTGTTGAAAGATTGTTTGTTCCTTTTGTTGCTTTACAGCAACTAGCGGAGGTAGCTGTTAGTAGTGAATTAGTTACTAGTAATCTGAAGGAAATCATTACTGCTGGGGAACAGTTACAGATTACTCCTGCCATTTCCAAGTGGCTGAGTCAGCTAAGTGATTGTACTCTGCACAATCATTACGGGCCATCGGAGAGCCATGTGGTCGTCACTTTTACTCTAACTAATTCAGTAAACACTTGGCCGCCACTTCCTCCAATTGGCCGTCCCATTGCCAACACGCAAATCTACATCCTGGATAAGTATTTACAGCCTGTACCTGTGGGTGTACCAGGGGAACTGCACATCGGTGGTGTTTCCTTAGCAAGAGGCTACCTCAACCGAAACGAATTAACACAAGCAAAATTCATTCTCAATCCGTTTGAGAAGTCACAAGAAAGTAGATTATACAAAACAGGGGATAAGGCACGATATTTACCAAATGGCAACATTGAATACTTGGGACGAATTGATAACCAAGTAAAAATACGCGGCTTCCGCATCGAATTGGGAGAAATCGAAGCCGTAATGAGCCAATATGAGCTTCTACAAGCCAATTGTGCGATCGTCCGCGAAGATACCCCAGGGGATAAACGCCTAGTCGCTTACATAGTACCCCAACCAGAGCAGACACCCACAGTAAACCAACTGCGGCAATTCCTCAAATCCAAGCTACCAGAATACATGGTACCAAGTGCGATCGTCACCTTGGAGTCCTTACCGTTGACCCCTAGTGGCAAAGTCAACCGTCGCGCCCTACCAGCACCAGAGCCAAGTAGTGAATTACTAGAGAAATATGTCGCTCCCCGCACCCCAATTGAAGAAATATTGGCACTAATTTGGCAACAAGTCCTGAAAGTAGAGCTTGTAGGCAGACATGATAACTTCTTTGAACTAGGAGGACATTCCCTACTCGCAACACAACTGGTGTCCCGTGTGCGTAGCAGCTTGAAAGTAGAACTGCCATTGCGTTCATTATTTGCAGCACCAACAATTTCCCAATTAGCGCTATTGATTCAGCAATTACAGCAGCAAGATATAGAACTGTCAGCACTACCCATCTTAAAGCGGGTAGAGAATGCAAACTTACCACTGTCTTATGCTCAACAACGGTTGTGGTTTTTAGACCAGTTGGAGCCGAACAGTGCCTCATATAACATTCCCTTCGGGTTGCGCTTAGTCGGATCTCTTAATTTTACCGCCTTGGAACAAAGCTTAATTGAAATTATTTATCGCCACGAAGCATTACGTACTAACTTTGTTACTGTTGATGGAAAACCAACTCAAATTATTCAAACTGCAACAAATTGGTCAGTTGCAGTTGTTAACTTGCAACATCTACCAGCAAGCGAACAAGAAATTACTGTACACAAATTAGTCCAACAACAAGCGCTTCTTCCTTTTGACTTAGCATCGGATGCATTAATCAGAGCGACATTACTGATACTGTCCGAGACAGAACAGTGGTTAGTAGTGTGTATGCACCACGTTGTCAGTGATGGCTGGTCAATGGGTGTGTTTGTCCAGGAGTTACAAGCACTGTACAATACTTATTCTCAAGGTGAATCATCACCTTTGTTGCCACTGCCAATTCAGTACGCAGATTTTGCTATCTGGCAAAGACAATGGTTAGTCGGGGAAGTACTGAGGAGCCAATTGAGTTACTGGAAACAACAATTGGCGAATGCACCCACATTCTTGCCATTACCTACAGACCGACCAAGACCTACTGTGCAAACTTTCAACGGCGCAAATATGGAGTTTGCCCTGTCTGTCGAGTTAACTCAACGACTGAGAAAACTGAGTCACGAGCAAGGGGTGACTTTGTTCATGACTTTGTTAGCGGCATATAATACCTTGCTTTATCGCTACACAGGACAAACAGATATTTTGGTGGGGACACCAATTGCTAACCGCGATCGCACTGAAATAGAAGGGTTAATTGGCTTTTTTGTCAACACTTTAGTGATGCGGACTGATTTATCTCTTAATCCCACCTTTAACGAATTACTCCCGCGTATCCGGGAAATGGCATTACCCGCCTATGCTCATCAAGATTTGCCCTTTGAAATGCTCGTGGAAGCATTGCAGCCAGAAAGAGACATGAGTCATACACCACTATTTCAGGTGATGTTTGTTCTTAATAATGCGTCTATATCTGAAATAGAGTTAACTGGGTTAAGTGTCAGTGACTTGCCCATAGAAAGTGCGATCGCCAAGTTTGATCTTACCTTGGGAATGGAAAACACTAACAATGGACTCGTGGGGTGGTGGGAGTACAACACTGACTTGTTTTCTCGCAGCACCATTGAGCGCATGACTGATCATTTTGTGACACTGCTTGAAGCTATTGTTGCTAATCCCCAAGAGAGAATTTCTCAATTACCAATGCTCACAGCATCTGAGCAACAGCAATTATTAGTTGAGTGGAATAATACAAGCGTAGATTATCCAATAGATAAATGTATCCATCAGTTATTTGAAGAGCAAGTAGAGCGTACACCCGATGCTGTGGGAGTGGTGTTTGAGAATCAACAATTGACGTATCACGAGTTAAATTGTCGTGCTAACCAGTTGGCGCATTATTTACGTTCTTTGGGAGTGTCCGCCGATGTGCTGGTGGGGATATGTGCCGAGCGTTCTTTGGAGATGGTGGTGGGATTACTTGGGATTCTCAAGGCGGGTGGGGCTTACGTACCACTTGACCCTGAGTATCCCCAAGACCGTTTAAGCTTTATGCTCGAAGACGCTCAAGTTTCAGTATTACTGAGTCAACAGCAATTAGTTAAGAAATTACCTGAACATCAAGCGCGTGTTGTTTGCTTAGATACCGACTGGGAAATCATTCTCCAGTCGAATCAGCAAAATCCAATCACTGGTGTGCAAGCTAGTAACTTGGCTTATGTAATTTACACTTCGGGTTCCACCGGGAAGCCTAAAGGAGCGATAAATACGCATCTAGGGATTTGCAATCGCCTGCTATGGATGCAGCAAGCATATCAATTAACAGAAATAGACTGCGTTTTACAGAAAACTCCTTTCAGCTTCGATGTCTCCGTTTGGGAGTTTTTCTGGCCATTATTGACTGGAGCGCGTTTAGTTGTAGCTAAACCAGGTGGACATAAAGATAGTGGTTACTTGGTCAACCTAATACTAGAACAACAAGTCACTACACTGCATTTTGTCCCTTCGATGTTCCAGATTTTTCTAGAAGAACAAGGTTTAAAAGATTGCAGTAGCTTAAAGCGAGTTATTTGTAGTGGCGAAGCACTGCCAAAAGAACTTCAGGAACGCTTTTTTGCCTCTTTAGGGTGTCAATTGCATAATCTCTACGGGCCGACAGAAGCGGCAATTGATGTCACTTTCTGGGAATGTCAACCAGAGAGCAATTTGAAGACTGTGCCTATTGGTCGCCCAATTTCCAATACGCAAATTTACATACTCGACCAAAACTTACAACCAGTACCTGTGGGTGTACCAGGAGAATTGCATATTGGTGGTGCAGGATTAGCAAAAGGCTATCTCAACGCGAGAGAGTTAACACAAGAGAAATTCATCCCCAACCCCTTCGGTGTAAGCAGGGGAGCAGGGGAGCAGAGGAGCAGGGGAGCAGGGGAGCGGAGGAGAAAAATAGCCCAATTTCCAGTTCCCAGTTCCCAATCCCCATTACCCCTTATCCCCAGTCCCCGCCTTTATAAAACCGGAGATTTGGCTCGTTATCTACCAGATGGTAATATCGAATACCTGGGACGTATCGACAACCAAGTAAAAATCCGTGGATTCCGCATCGAATTGGGAGAAATCGAAGTAGCACTAAGCCAACATCAAAATGTGCAAACCTCTGTAGTCATTGTCCGCGAAGACATTCCTGGTGAGAAGCGCCTAGTCTCCTACATCGTACTGCAACCAGAACAGACACCCACAGTTAGAGAACTGCGTAGCTTTCTCAAATCCAAGCTACCAGAATACATGGTACCAAGTGCGATCGTCATCTTAGAATCTTTACCTCTAACCTCCAACGGCAAAATAGACCGTCGCGCCTTACCAGCACCAGAGCCAAGTAGTGAATCAAGAGAGAGATATGTAGCTCCACGTAACCCAATTGAAGAAATCCTTGCACAAATTTGGGTACAAGTCCTGAAAGTAGAGCTTGTAGGCAGACATGATAACTTCTTTACCTTGGGAGGACACTCGCTACTCGCAACGCAACTCGTCTCCCGTGTGCGTAGCAGCTTGAAAGTAGAACTGCCATTGCGTGAGTTATTTGCTGCACCAACAATTGCCCAGTTAGCGCCATTAATTCAGCAATTACAGCAACAAGACTTAGAATTTGCCGCACCACCCATCTTAAGACGGGCAAACAATGCAGAAATAACACTGTCATTCGCGCAACAACGGTTGTGGTTTTTAGACCAGTTCGAGCCGAACAGTGCCATATACAACATCCCCTTCGGGTTGCGTCTATTAGGAAACCTCAATCAAGCGGCCTTAGAACAGAGCTTAGTTGAAATTATTCATCGTCACGAAGCCTTACGCACCAACTTTATTACAGTTGATGGACAAGCTACTCAAATCATTCAACAAGAAACGAATTGGACATTTACAGTTGTTGACTTAAAGCATTTACCTTTAACAGAACAAAAAACTGCTGCACAGAAATTAATCCAACAGCAAGCGCTTCTTCCTTATGACTTAGAGTCAGAAGCATTAATCAGAGGGACATTAGTAGTGCTGTCCGAGACGGAACAGTGGTTATTAGTGTGTATGCATCACGTTGTCAGTGATGGGTGGTCAATAGGTGTGTTTTTCCAGGAGTTACAAGCACTGTACAATGCTTATTCAATCGGTCAACACCCTACTCTGTTGCCACTGCCGATTCAGTACGCAGATTTTGCAATTTGGCAAAGACAATGGTTGCAAGGCTCGGTACTAGAAAACCAATTGAGTTACTGGGAACAACAATTGGCAAATGCACCCACATTCTTGCCATTACCCACAGACAGACCTAGACCTGCTGTGCAGACTTTCAACGGTGCAAATATGGAGTTTGCCCTGTCTGATGAACTAACTCAACGGTTGTTGCAACTGAGTCAACAGCAAGGGGTGACTTTGTTTATGACTTTGTTAGCGGCATATAATACCTTGCTTTATCGCTACACGGGACAAGAAGATATTTTGGTCGGGACACCAATTGCTAACCGCGATCGCACCGAAATAGAAGGACTTATTGGCTTTTTTGTCAACATTTTAGTGATGCGGACTGATTTATCTCTTAATCCCAGTTTTAACGAATTACTCCCGCGTATTCGGGAAATCGCACTGTCCGCCTACGCTCATCAAGATTTGCCCTTTGAAATGCTCGTGGAAGCATTGCAGCCAGAACGGGATCTTAGCCATACATCATTATTTCAGGTGATGTTTGTCCTCCAGAACGCTCCGATGTCCGAAATAGAGTTGACTGGGTTAACTGTCAGTTCCTTGCCAATAGAAAGTTCTACGGCAAAGTTGGATTTAACTTTATCAATGGAGAACACTGCCACTGGACTCTTTGGGTGGTGGGAATACAATACTGACTTGTTTTCTCGCATCACAATTGAGCGCATGACTGGTCATTTTGTGACATTGCTTGAAGGTATTGTTTCTAACCCTACTGAGCAAATTTCGCAATTGCCAATCTTTACAGCAACTGAGCAACATCAGTTATTAGTTGAGTGGAATGATACACGGGTGGATTATCCCCATGATAAATCTATTCATCAGTTGTTTGAGGAGCAGGTAGAGCTTACACCCGATGCTGTAGCAGTGGTGTACGAGAATCAACATCTCACATACGGCGAATTGAACAGCCGTGCTAACCAGTTGGCGCACTACTTACGTTCTTTGGGTGTGAAAGCTGATGTGCTGGTGGGAATATGTGTAGAGCGTTCCTTAGAAATGGTTGTGGGACTATTGGGGATTCTCAAGGCTGGTGGTGCATACCTGCCACTTGACCCAGAATATCCTCAAGAGCGATTGAGCTTCATGCTCGAAGACACTCAGCTATCAATCATCTTAACTCAAGAGAAATTAGTTAATAAGCTAGGCGATCGCAAAGCTAGTGTAATTTGCTTAGACTCAAGCTGGGATATCATCAATCAACAAACACAACAGAACCCGACTAACACCGTCAAAGCTGATAACTTAGCTTATGTAATGTACACAAGTGGTTCTACAGGTCAACCCAAAGGTGTGAGCATTGTCCATCAAAGTGTAGTTCGCTTAGTCAAAGAAACCAACTATGTTAGCATTTCTGCTAGTGATGTAATTGCACAAGCTTCAAATCACGCTTTTGACGCTGCTACCTTTGAAATTTGGGGAGCGTTACTGAACGGAGCGCGGTTGGTAGGTGTAAGCAAAGATTTAGTACTTTCGCCAACAGATTTTGCAGACTTTTTGCGATCGCAAAGTATCAGTGTGTTATTCTTAACAACTGCTCTGTTCAATCAAATTGCTCAAGAAGTCCCTTCTGCTTTCAATTCACTACGGCATCTTCTATTTGGCGGCGAGGCTGTCGATCCTAAATGGGTGAAAGAAGTACTTAACAATGGTGCGCCGCAGCGACTGCTCCATGTTTACGGGCCAACAGAGAATACAACGTTTAGTTCCTGGTACTTGGTGCGGGATGTACCAGAAGGCGCGACAACTATTCCCATCGGGCAACCGATTTCCAACACACAAATCTATTTGTTAGATTCCCAACTGCAACCAGTAGGCATTGGTGTACCGGGAGAAATTTATATTGGGGGAGATGGTCTAGCTAGGGATTACCTTAACCGCACCGGGTTAACACAAGAAAAATTCATCCTCAATCCTTTTAGTTCTGATCCCCATTCACGCCTCTACAAAACCGGGGATAAAGCACGCTATTTAAGCGATGGCAATATTGAATACTTAGGGCGCATCGACAACCAAGTAAAAATACGCGGTTTACGGATTGAGTTGGGCGAAATTGAAGCAGTCCTGAGCCAACATAATGATGTGCAGGTATCTTGTGTCATTGTCCGCGAAGATACTCGTGGAGATAAACGTTTAGTCGCCTACATCGTAACGCATCAGAACTGCCAACCTCAGATAGGCGAAATACGTCAGTTCCTCAAAACAAAACTGCCAGATTACATGATGCCAAATGCTTTTGTGATTTTGGAATCATTACCCCTGACTCCCAACGGCAAAGTAGACCGCCGCGCCCTGCCAAAACCAGAATTAGACACCATACTTCTAGAAAAATATGTTGCCCCGCGTACACCCATCGAGGAAATGCTTGCACTCCTTTGGGCGCAAATTCTGAAAGTAGAGCAAGTGGGTATTCATGATAATTTCTTTGAACTTGGGGGACACTCACTGCTAGCAACGCAACTGGTTTCACGCATCCGCAGCAGTTTCAAACTAGAACTACCATTACGTGAGTTGTTTGCTAGAGCGACAGTAGCCGAATTAGCGCAATCAGTTGAGCAATTACAGCAGCAAGATATAGAACTTGCTGCACCACCCATTTTAAAACGGGCAGAAAATGCAGAAATACCACTGTCATTCGCGCAACAACGGTTGTGGTTTTTAGACCAGTTGGAGCCGAACAGTGCCTCATACAATATACCTGTAGCTTTGCGTTTAGTCGGAACGCTGAATATTGCAGCATTAGAACAAAGCTTAATTGAAATTATTCATCGCCACGAAGCATTACGCACTAACTTTGTTACTGTTGATGGAAAACCTTCTCAAATTATTCAAACTGCAACAAATTGGTCAGTTGCAATTGTTGACTTGCAGCATTTACCTTTAATAGAACAAAAATCTGCTGCACAGAAATTAGTCCAACAACAAGCGCTTCTTCCTTATGACTTAGAGTCAGAAGCATTAATCAGAGCAACATTAGTGGTGCTATCTCCTACTGAACAGTGGTTAGTAGTGTGTATGCACCACGTTGTCAGTGATGGCTGGTCAATAGGTGTGTTTGCCTTGGAGTTACAAGCACTGTACAATGCTTATTCAATCGGTCAACCATTATCTCTATTGCCGCTACCAATTCAGTACGCAGATTTTACCTTATGGCAAAGACAATGGTTAGTCGGGGAAGTACTGAAGAGCCAATTGAGTTACTGGAAAGAACAATTGGCAAATGCACCTATGTTCTTGCCATTACCCACAGACAGACCCAGACCTGCTGTGCAGACTTTCAACGGCGCAAATATGGACTTTGCCCTGTCTGTTGAGTTAACTCAACAACTGACCAAACTGAGTCAACAGCAAGGGGTAACTTTGTTTATGACTTTGTTGGCTGCATATAATACCCTGCTTTATCGCTACACAGGACAAGAAGATATTTTGGTGGGGACACCAATTGCTAACCGCGATCGCACCGAAATAGAAGGGTTAATTGGCTTTTTTGTCAACACTTTAGTGATGCGGACTGACTTATCTCTTAATCCCAGTTTTAACGAATTACTCCCGCGTATCCGGGAAATGGCACTGTCCGCCTACGCTCATCAAGATTTGCCCTTTGAAATGCTCGTGGAAGCATTGCAGCCAGAAAGAGACATGAGTCATACACCACTATTTCAGGTGATGTTTGCTCTCCAGAACGCTCCGATGTCTGAAATAGAGTTGACTGGGTTAACTGTCAGTTCCTTGCCAATAGAAAGTTCCACGGCAAAGTTTGATTTAACTTTATCAATGGAAAACACCACCACTAAACTAGTGGGAGGGTGGGAATACAACACTGACTTGTTTTCTCGCAGCACCATTGAGCGCATGACTGGTCATTTTGTGACACTGCTTGAAGCAATTGTGGCAAATCCTAATGAGCGTATTTCCCAATTACCAATACTTACAGTAAGTGAGCAGCAACAATTATTAGTTGACTGGAATGATACTCAAGTAGATTATCCCCAAGATAAATGTATCCATCAGTTGTTTGAAGAGCAGGTAGACCGTACCCCAGATGCGATAGCGGTGGTGTTTGACAATCAACAATTGACGTACCGCGAGTTGAATTGTCGTGCTAACCAGTTGGCGCATTACTTGCAGTCTTTGGGAGTGGGAGCCGATGTGCTAGTGGGTATTTGTGTAGAACGTTCTTTAGAAATGGTGGTGGGATTATTGGGAATTCTTAAGGCGGGTGGGGCTTACGTACCACTTGACCCTGAGTATCCCCAAGACCGTCTGAGTTTTATGCTCGAAGACGCTCAAGTTTCCGTGCTACTTACCCAACAGCATCTAGTTGAGAAATTACAAAACCATCAGGCACAGGTTGTTTGTTTAAATACTGATTGGCACTTTATATCTCAGTTAAATCAGGATAATCTAATCACTGAAATACAAGCAACTAATTTGGTTTATGTGATTTATACCTCCGGTTCTACAGGAACACCCAAGGGAGTACTGATTGCCCATAAAGGATTATTAAATCTGGTGTTATGGCATCAGCGTACTTTTAAAATCACCTCAAGTGACAAAGCCACCCAACTAGCAGGAACAGGATTTGACGCGGCTGCATGGGAATTATGGCCTTACCTAACAGCAGGAGCAAGTCTCTACTTAGTTAAATCTGAGATCCTCCCTTCGCCAGTAAATCTACGAGATTGGTTGATATCACACCAGATTACTATCAGTTTTGTGCCAACACCAATAATACAGGAGTTATTGTCTTTAGAATGGACTATGGAAAGTTTAGCTTTGCGTTACGTCCTGACAGGAGGCGATAAGCTTAATCAGTATCCACCAGCCTCAGTCCCCTTCCAAGTAGTGAATAATTATGGCCCAACAGAGAATACTGTTGTCACAACTTCTGGGCTGGTAGTTGCTAAGAAACAAGATCAGACATCACCAAGCATTGGTCGTCCAATTGACAATACCCATATCTACATTTTAGATAAGTATTTACAACCAGTACCCATTGGTGTAACAGGAGAGTTACACATTGGTGGTGCAGGATTAGCAAGAGGCTACCTCAACCGAAGCGAGTTAATACAAGAAAAATTCATCCCCAACCCCTTCAAAAATTCAAAATTCAAAATTCAAAATTCAAAATTATATAAAACAGGGGACTTGGCTCGTTATCTGCCAGATGGAAACATAGAATACCTGGGGCGCATCGACAATCAAATAAAAATCCGAGGTTTCCGAATTGAGTTAGGGGAAATTGAGGCAATACTGAGTCACCATCCAGGAGTTAGGGAAAATGTGGTAGTGGCGAGAGAAGATATCCCAGGAGAGAAACGCTTGGTAGCTTATTTTGTGCCGCAGTTGGAGCAAACACCAACTACCAATGACTTACGCATTTTCTTAAAAGAAAAATTACCACAGTATATGGTGCCAAGTGCTTTTGTCAGGTTAGAGTGTTTACCTTTAACTCCCAATGGTAAGGTAGACCGCAAAGCCTTACCTGTTCCTGATTCCCATAATACCCAGTTGGCAGTGAATTTTGTAGCACCACGTACCCCTGTAGAAAAAGTATTGGCAGATATTTGGGCTAATGTACTGCATTTAGAACACGTGGGTGTTCTGGATAATTTCTTTGAGTTAGGAGGTCATTCACTCTCTACAATTCGGGTGATGTCCCAGGTAAATGAGACTTTCCAGATGAAGTTGCCGTTGCGCCACTTATTTACTGCGCCAACTATCGCTGAACTGGCTCAAACCATTGAATCTACTCCTGGAACAGATTCTACTGTCAGTGCCAATGAAATTACTAGCGTCAACTTACAGGCTGAAGTCGTCCTAGACGAGACAATCAAGCCTCTTAACTTAGTTTATCAACCTGTAAGTGAACCAAAGGCTATTCTGCTCACGGGTGCAACAGGCTTTGTTGGTGCTTTCTTGCTGGCGGAATTATTACAACAAACTCAAGCAGATATTTATTGTTTGGTGCGTGCTGCCAACTTGAGCGCAGGTAAACAACGCCTCCAAGAAACCCTGAAAGCTTATTTACTTTGGGAGGAATCTTTCAGTGAGCGGATTATTCCAGTATTAGGAGATTTATCTCAACCGCTTCTGGGTCTTGGTGATGAGCAGTTTCACCTTATGGCTAGGAATATTGACTCAATTTACCATAATGGCGCTTTGGTGAATCATGTTTATCCATACGCTTTGTTAAAAGCAGCAAATGTTCGTGGCACTGAGGAAGTCTTGAGATTAGCTAGCCAAATCAAAATCAAGCCTGTGCATTTCATCTCTACTGTTAGCGTTTTCTCTTCAGATGAGTATTTAAAATTAGAGGTGGTTCAAGAAAACGATCCTCTGGAACACTCTCAAGGACTTCTTGCTGGCTATACCCAAAGTAAATGGGTGGCAGAAAAGATTGTCATGATGGCACGCGATCGCGGTTTGCCTTGCAGTATCTACAGGCTTGGTAGAATAACATGGGATAGTCAAACCGGCGTTTGGAATCTAAATGACATGTTTTACAGATTCATCAAAAGCTGCATTCAACTAAAAAGTGCGCCAGAGATGAACAGCATGGTAGAAATTACACCTGTAGACTATCTCGCCAAAGCTTTAATCTGCCTATCGCAGCAGCCAGAATCTTTAGGCAAAGCCTTTCATCTAATTAATTCCCATTCTGCTCCTTGGAGTCAATTTATTAACTCCATCAAGTCTTTTGGCTACCCACTGCAACAGATGTCCTATGAGGATTGGCAAGCTGAACTACTTCGCAATACCCAAATTTCTACTGATAACGCCTTGTATTCAGCTATATCGCTGGCTGGAGACAATACATCTTCACAGTCAAGGGCAAATACAGCAGCATCTAGCTTAAAATTCGATTGCCAAAATACCCTCAATGGACTTGCAGATACTGGCATTCGCTGGCCCCGAGTAGATGATAAATTACTCCAAGCTTTCTTTGCCAACTTTAGCAAAGCTGGGTGAACTGGGGAGGCAGTGACGGGTACACAGGGGTTTCCCCCGAAGTTCAAAGCGGAGGTTTCCTCTGCTCTGACTTCTCTGCCAGTAAAGCAACTGCCGTGAGGCTGAGGTAGTAATATAAGGTTTCGGGCATCAGTGATTAAATCACCAACTTCGCTCAGAACAGGTAACTCGTATTGGTGACGATGGGTAATTAGTGTATCCTTGCTTTTCTGAGGCTGAGTTTTTTGCTCCTTTTCTAAATTGAGATTGGGCTGGATATCTATCTCAAGAACGTTCTTCCTGACTACTTCAATTGCTGTCACTAAATCATCTATAGGTTGTCCATTTCTAGCACGAGTGACAAGTATTGCTTCAAGAATTATTAATCTTGATTTGGAAGTTAACAGTATAGGCATCTGTTGATTAGCTTCATTGATGAAATCCTGTTGTTCTTTGAGAAGCTTACTAGTCTGCATATTATGTAGCCACTGTTTTTGAACTAGTAGTTCGCGTTCTGATAGTTTAAAGCTTTAAGAGAAACTGTTAATAAAGTTAACAGCACTCGTTGTTAACTTTTCTAAAGGGCTTGAGGCTGCTGAGGGGGAGTTGCTTTGATTCTTGTCTTGCATAAGTTATTCAAGAAATGGTAAGGATTCAGGTGGCAGGGTATTGACAAAGGGGACGCTTGAGGGAGAGTATCACAAATATGAACCAAAACCTGCCTCAAAATTTAGACCGAGAAAGCTTGAACCAGTTATCAAAAGAAGAACTGGTAAAGATAATTATTGAGCAGGGCAAGGCAATATGTGAGTTACAGAAAACAATCTTAGAACTACAGCAAGAAGTAGAACGTTTAAAAGTCAGCCGAGAAATAGAATAGTTCTACCTCATCGAAACCACCATCTGGGGATATTCTAAAAAAGAGCGAAAACAAAAAAGCATCCCTGGACGGAGAATCGAATCATCCCAAAAGGAAACCAGGCGGGCAACCAGGGCATCAGGGAAAAACGCGTAAGGGTTTTGGCAGAGTAGATCGTTATGAAATCTTACGTCCAGAAGATTGTGTTCACTGCGGTCAAAAAACATTTGCGACTGTGGCAGTAAAAATAGAAAAACAGTCTGTAGCGCAATTAGTAGAACGTCCCATTGAAATAGTGGAATATCAACGCCATACCTGCGTGTGTGAGTGTTGTGGAAATGTACAAACAGCCTCATGGTCGCCAGATATCGTTCCAGGGCAAGATTTAGGAGTTAGATTACAAGCGTTCTTAGGATGGGTAAACAATTATGCACACATGCCTTATGACTGGAGTTTAGACTAGGCATCAAGAAAAGACTCAGCAACGTTGAGTTGAAAAGAAACAGACTTCAGATATGAAAATCTACAGTACTAAGCAGAT
>NZ_JBALEK010000084.1:0-25973 GCF_036917815.1 Nostoc sp.
CGGCGGAATGGTTATGCTTCCATCACAACTGCCCAAAGATTTATCTCTCATGATATTGACAAACTTCTTGCTCTTATGGAATGAATCAGCCCTGCCTTAAAAAGGGGGGCAAAAGCCATTCAAAGTCCCCCTTTTTAAGGGGGATTTAGGGGGATCTTCCAGGGCCAAATATCACTTATACCAAGGGCATTGGGTTGATTTTACGCGCTAAAGTATTTCGCTAACGGGTGATAGGTAATAATGGCAGTGGTAGACTGTTCTGGATAAAGTTGTTCACTTTCATCCATATACAAGTTAATCCTGTCAGTCTGCAATAACTCCAGTTGCTTGTACTGATCCTGAATATTTGGACAAGCCGGATAACCAAAACTATACCGTGAGCCACGATAGCGTTGTGCCAATATATCCCGAATATTATCCGGTTCCTCAGCAGCAAAGCCTAACTCCCGGCGAATTCTGGCGTGTGTCCACTCAGCGATCGCCTCTGCAACCTGTACTGCCATCCCGTGGAAATACAGATAATCAGTGTATTGATTCGCAGCAAACAGCTTTTGGGCAAACTCTGTGGCAATTTCACCCACAGTCACCGCTTGCATTGGGAACACATCAATAATTCCCGTCTCCTTTGGTGCAAAGAAATCTGCTATGCACAGCCGCCTTAAAGACTTCTGTCTAGGAAACTCGAAAGTTGCAACCTGTTGTGAGTGGTTTTCTGAGTTATATATATGTAGAGAATTCCCCTCAGCTTGACAGGGGAAATACCCGTAAATCACTTGGGGATGTAACAGCTTCTCCTCAATAATTCGCTGTTTCCAAGTTTCTAAAACTGGGTGAACTTTCTCAGCTAAGAAAGCCTGATATTCTTCCTTAGATTGTTCCTTTGGTTTGCGGAATTGCCACTGTCCAGCAATCAAAGCTTGTAAATCCAAGTGCCAGAATATTTCCTCGATGGGAATATCACTAGGCTGCAATAACTGCGTTCCCCAAAAAGGCGGCGTAGGACGTTCAATATCTATCGCCACAGCATCAGAACGTCTGGTATCTACTTCTTTTGGTTCACCAGATGTTGTTTTCTCATCAGTTGTAGTTACTGATTCTTTGTTACCATTCGTGGAAACTTCAGCCGTTTCGACCTCATTTAAAAATCCTTGCAAATCTTGCCAGTTATCAGCAGCTTTTGCTGGCATTAATTTATCCATGAAGTGCAAGTCAGAAAAGGCATCTTTGCCATAAACAACTTTACCTTTATAGGCTTTTTGGCAATCTTCATAGACAAACTTGGGAGTCAGCGCCGCACCACCTAATATCACAGGGACACTAATTCCCTTTTCGTTGAATACCTCCAAATTCTCTTTCATGAAGGCGGTGGATTTCACCAGCAAACCACTCATGGCAATACAATCAGGTTTGTACTGTTCGTAAGCGTTGATGATATTTTCTACTGGCTGTTTAATTCCCAGGTTAATCACCTTGTAACCATTGTTGGACAAGATAATATCCACCAAGTTTTTACCAATATCGTGGACATCCCCTTTCACTGTGGCAATGATAAAGGTTCCCTTGGCATTGTTGCCTGATTCAGATTTTTCCATGAACGGTTCTAGAAATGCCACCGCCGCTTTCATGGTTTCCGCAGATTGCAAAACGAAGGGTAGTTGCATTTGTCCAGAACCGAACAATTCCCCGACAACTTTCATCCCATCTAGCAGGAAGGTGTTGATAATTTGCAAGGGGGGATGTTCTTCTAAGGCTTTTTTCAGATGTTCTTCTAAGCCAATGCGTTCGCCGTCGATGATATGGCGTTTGAGACGTTCTGGGATGGGGAGACTTTCATCTAAGGAGCGATCGCGCTTAGTTGTTACCCCAGCAAATACTGTGGTAAGCTCTCCCAAAGGATCGTAAACGCAGACGTTACCCTCAAACTTCCGCTCATCATAAATCAACTGCCGACAAATTTCTTGATGGCGGGCGTCAATCTTAGAGAGGGGTAAAATTTTGTTAGCGCTGACAATGGCTGCATCCATTCCCGCCGTCGTCGCTTCGTGCAAAAACACCGAGTTCAGCACCATCCGCGAGGCTGGATTCAAACCAAAGGAAATATTGGAAACACCCAAAATTACATGACATCCAGGCAATCCTTCACGAATGCGCCGGATAGATTCAATGGTAGCTTTACCGTTTTCTCGGTCTTCTTCAATCCCGGTGGAAATTGGTAACGCGAGGGTATCAAAGAATATTTCTGTGGGTGGTATGCCATATTCTACAGCTTGACGGTATGCACGTTGGGCGATCGCAAACTTTTTGTCTGCTGTCCGCGCCATCCCATCTTCATCGATAGTACCGATGATTACACCAGCACCGTATTTCTTCGCTAACTCCAGCACCTTTAAAAAGCGCGGTTCCCCATCTTCGTAGTTGGTGGAGTTCAGCAAACACTTACCACCGGCAACCTTTAAACCTGCCTCCATTTTTTCCCATTCGGTGGAGTCAAGCATTAACGGCAGTGTGACATTATTTACAATGCGCGAAACTAATTCGTGCATATCCCGCACACCATCACGTCCCACATAATCCACGTTGACATCGAGGATATGTGCGCCTTCTTTGACTTGTTCTCTCGCCATTGAAACGAGTCCATCCCAATCTTCCGCATTTAGCAAATCGCGGCACTTCTTGGAACCACTGGCGTTCAGACGTTCGCCAACAATCAAGAAGGAATTATCTTGGTCGTAAGGCTGAGTGGTGTAAATTGATGCTGCTGCCGCTTCTAAGCTAGGTTGTCTAACTTTTGGCTTCAGGTCTTTAGCAAGTTCTGCCAATTGTTGAATGTGTTCTGGACGCGTCCCACAGCAACCCCCGATCACTTGGACACCCAAATCTTCAACAAAATGCATCAATGACATCCGTAATTCCAACGGTGTCAGGCGGTAGTGCGCTTGACCGCCGACGTTTTCAGGTAAACCCGCGTTGGGAATACAGGAAACGATGAAAGGTGAATGTTCTGCCAGATACTTGATATGTGGTTTCATCAAGTCTGGGCCAGTGGCGCAGTTTAGACCGAGAATGTCAATTGGATAAGGTGCCAAAATTGTCAGCACAGCGCTGATTTCGGAACCAACCAACATTGTCCCCATGCTTTCCATTGTCACAGACACCATCAACGGTCTGCGATCGCCCTTCTTAACAAACACCTCTTCAATTCCATTCAGCGCCGCCTTAATTTGCAGCACATCTTGGCAAGTTTCCACCAGAAATAAATCGACACCACCATCCCATAGCGCCTCTGCTTGTTCAGCAAAAGTAGCTTTCATGGTGTCAAAGTCAATATGTCCCAAAGTAGGAAGTTTCGTTGTGGGGCCGATAGAACCTGCCACAAACCGGGGTTTTTCTGGCGTGGAAAATTCCGCAGCTACACGCTTCGCCAATTCTGCGGCTGTCCTGCTGAGGTAGTAAGCTTGGTCTGCCAAGTCATATTCTGCCAGCACCAGAGACGTACTGCCAAAGGTATCGGTTTCAATGACATCAGCACCAGCAGCGAGAAAGTCTCGGTGAACCTTAGCGACAGCTTCGGGTTTCGTGTGGACTAAGTATTCGTTACAACCTTCATACTGTGCGCCGCCGAAGTCTTCAGCAGTCAGGTTTTGGGTTTGTAAATTGGTTCCCATCGCCCCGTCGAAAACAAGGACTGGGCTATCTGGACTACGCAGGCGTTCAAGGAAAGGATGAGTCATATTTTCCTAGAAGAATTTGGGTCAGTCGTATAATATTCGACTTACTTTATTATTTTCCCAAATTTTGAGAGTTTCGGCAGTATATAATGGAAAATTTTGATACCATACTGAAAGTAATAATGTGTCTATAATATCACTTAGTTAGCTAATTCATATAGAGGTTGTTGTATGGAAAGAAGGAAAATTTTAATTGCAACTAAAACATACCCTTCAATTAGCACCAAATATCAAGAAACAGTCTGTACAGCAGGAGTTTTGTTAGACGATGATGAAAAACCAGTTCAGTGGATTCGCATTTATCCAATTCGGTTTCGTCAATTAGATTTTGATAAACGTTATCCAAGATGGTCAATTATAAGTGCTAAAATAGTAGGACTTACGCAAACAAGAGCTAAAACCCCGATTTTTAGGTAGGGGCAATTCATGAATTGCCCCTACAGCGTGTAGTTTTGCGTAAGTCCTAAATAGAAAGAAATGACAAAGATTATAGAGGAGAAAGTTTTCGTATAGATGATTCTTCAATAGAAGTAATACGAAAAATTGATACTCGCAAAAACTGGGAAGAGCGAAAAGCCTTGGTTCTGCCGCTAGAATTCAAATCTATTCGGGAGATTAAAGAACAAGGTAAGTCTCTCGGTATTATCAAACCACAAACTATAAAAAAATACTTCTGCAACGAGACAGAACGAGAATGGAACCCAAAACAACAAGGAATCTTGGATCAACTAGACTTGTTTGAGCCTTCAGTACAGTTAGATAAAATCCCTTACAATTTTGGTTACGAGTTTATTTCTCAAGATGGAGATAAGCATCGTTGTACAATAAGCGATTGGGAAATTCAACAACTTTATAGAAATTGTAGAGATAGATCAAATGAAACAAGTATGGAGAATAAAGAAAAGGAGGCTTTAGAAAAAGTACGCCAGAAACTAGAGGACGAGTTTTTAACCAAAAAAGATTTATACTTTATCATGGGGAACCTAAAAAGTCACAAAAATAGCTTTATGATTATTGGGATATTTTACCCACCATTAATAAAAATATAATATTGAAACTTGATTGTTCCAGGAATTAAAAATGAGAGTTAAAGATATTGCTAAAACAAGATGTATACTTACTTTTGGATATGGCAATCGCAAAGACTACGATGCCTTCTTGGAATACCTGCAAAAGTTTGATGTTGAATGTGTTGTTGATGTCAGAATGGTTCCTCGTGCTTGGAGTCGTAAATGGTACGGCGATAAAATTAAAATATTCTGTGAATTAAATAATATTGAATATATTTCTAAAACCGCTTTAGGTAACACATCTGGTAAAGAAAATTGGATTCCAGTAAATCAAGAAGAAGCAGATATAGCTCTACATGAAATTGCACAAATTGCTCAAACGGGTAATGTTTTACTGTTGTGTGCTGAAATGAACCCGAATCGCTGTCATCGGAAAGAAGTTGCTCATTGCTTGGGAAACTTGGTATCAATGCCTGTTAAGCATTTAGAGTAGTAAACTATAATTTTTCAATACTTAGGGAAGAGTGTTTACTAGACCTCATCTAAGAAGGGATGATCGCCTGTAGCTTTGGTAGTGCGATCGCAATTATAAAGCGATCGTAGTCGTAGTGGCGTGGCAAGGCTAAAATGTTGCAAAAAAATTGTAGGTTGGGTGGAGGCTTTGCCAAAGCCAACGTCCTGATATATGTTGGGTTGCGCTCCGCTCCACCCAACCTGCGTTTAATGCACTATTTTAAGCTTGACACGCCAGTAGGATGTGTTAGCGCGAAAGCGTAACGCACCTTTTATACTCGTGAATGAGTCTTTGAACTCCGTGAATGAGTCTTTTAGCTCCGTTAACGAGTGAGTGTTATTGCCAGGCGATCGCCTACGGCAAGTATTGCGTCCTAAGCACCCTGCAAATTTAAATATTACAGCCCTTTCTACGCAGATAGAACACATTAATCTAGCCTCACTCCCCATAACCTGCGATGCACTAAGCTGGTAAATATCGCTACAAAGTTGGTGAGGTTTGCTGATGACAAACGAAGAACTGTTGCAAATTATTGAACGAGCTGCCAGCGAAAAAGCAACGGTGCTATCCCTCCATAACAAGAGACTCAGCAGCCTGCCGCCAGAAATCTGCCAACTCTCCAATTTGACTGAGCTATACCTCTGTGACAATCAACTGTGCAGCCTGCCACCAGAAATCAGCCATCTCTCCAATTTGACAAGGCTATACCTCTGTGACAATCAACTGTGCAGCCTGCCGCCAGAAATCAGCCATCTCTCCAATTTGACTGAGCTATACCTCTCTGAAAATCAACTGTGCAGCCTGCCACCAGAAATCTGCCAACTCTCGAACTTGACTTATCTATGGCTCGATAACAATCAACTGTGTAGTCTGCCGCCAGAAATCAGCCAACTCTCCTATTTGACTGAGCTAGACCTCTCTCACAATCAACTGTCCAGTCTGCCGCTAGAAATCAGCGAACTCCCCTACTTGTTTGACCTAGACCTCTCTCACAATCCACAATTAAGCTCGCAATTTTTGAGCTGGGAACGCAGGCCATTTTGAACTATCTTCGAGCCAGGTTAGAAACTAAACAATAATATCTTTCTAAGCTGCTAGTAGTTGGTGAAGGGGGTGTAGGTAAAACATCCTTATTAAATGGTTCGTAACAGCACTATTGCAGAAATTATAAAGGTATATTTGACTAGAATTAAGGTATTATAGCGATACTGTTTGGATACCATTTACGGTAGGGGTTTACAGAAGTGCGCCTCTACAAGGGACACGCCAGTTTAGCTATAAATTAATATCTACCGTTTTACGGGTATTAGAAAAATGAGGTTTAAAGACTGGGCGACTAGGGTGCTACTAATCTCGCTAATGTTCATGGCTTTAGTTGTAGTGCTGCTAATTGGACGAGCAACAAAATTACAACATAATCCGACAACATCCCAGATATCCAATCCACGGGTTATGGCCTTCAGTCAATATCCACAGGTGCAATTCCAATCAGCGAAAGAGCCAGAGAATAAATTTCAAAATGTTATCAAGTCCCCAGTCAAGATTAACAAGTCTGTAGCAAGGTATGTAACCACTCAAGCTTTTACACACTACAGACCTAGTTATCAAGTTGCTTCAGTTGACCCCAGTAACTATGGTGAACGGTACACCCAAGATGTTAACGGCATTCCTGTCAACAATCAACCAATTATCGTCCTCCATGAAACTGGTTATTCTGCTTCCAGTGCCGTTAATTTTTTTCAAGAAGCCCATAACGATGAAGGTGTGCAGGCAAGTTATCACGCTTTAATCAAGCTAGACGGGGTAGTGGTTTATCTAGTACCGCCAGAAAAACGGGCTTTTGGTGCAGCTAACTCGGTGTTTGATGGTTCCGAGGGAGTGGAAACTGTGCAGACTAATCCGCATTTGCCGGCGTCGGTGAATAATTTTGCTTATCACGTTTCTTTGGAAACACCGCCAGATAGTTATGACAGTAGCAGCGAACAAACCCATAGCGGCTACACGGAAGCTCAATATCATTCTCTCGCTTGGTTAATTGCTCAAAGTCAAGTTCCAGACCATCGCATTACTACGCACCATTTAGTAGACCGTTCTGGTAAAAAAGTTGACCCGATAAATTTTGATGGGAATAAATTTCTGAGCTTACTTAATACTTATCGTCAGGTTAGACCAATTTATCGAGTTAGCAAATAATTTAGGGTTTATGCACTTCCCCCATCCCTCTTAAAAAGCTGGCTCTAGAAATTCTGACTTTTCACGGGATCTGGAAAACCTCTCTCTAAATCTCTCTTCCTTTTAGGAGAGAGACTTGGAATTTTTCCCCAAGGCTAGCTCTTAAGGGGGTTAGGTCAATCGTTAGCTTTTCCACATAACGTGAAAAGTAAGCTAGAAATTCCCTGGTTAAAAAGGCTACGGTGTACAAACAAGTGGGATGGTGCGTTAGCCTACGGCATAACACACCCTACAAAACTAATCCCCAGTCCCCTTTACCTGTTGTTTAGCTTTTAAGGTTGCTCAAGGAGGCGCGATCGCGTCAAAATAAGAGTTAAGACGCTGTAACCTAACTTAACAATGACCCCAACGCAGCTTGAACAAATTCTTTCCCCTCAATCAACACCGCCAAATGAGCGGGGATATGAATATGATTTGGTAATTGTCGGTGGTGGGATTATTGGGTTAACTCTAGCCTCTGCTTTAAAAGATTCTGGCTTGAGTGTCTTGCTAATTGAGGCGAAAGTAGCATCGGCGGCGGTAGCTAAGGGACAAGCCTATGCAGTTCACAAACTTTCGTCACTAATTTATGAAGGCATTGGCGTTTGGGACAAAATGTTGCCTCAAATCGCCAAGTATTGCCGAGTTCGTCTTTCGGATGCCGATTATCCCAATGTGGTGGAATTTACCACAGACGATATAAATACAGCAGAGTTGGGTTATGTGGCGGAACACCAAGCGCTGTTGCAGCCGTTGCAAGATTTTGTCCAAGATTGCCCAAATGTGACTTATCTGTGTCCGGCGGAAGTGGTAAATACGCAATACCAGCAGAATATAGTTGCCATAGAGATAAAAGTTGCCGATCAGCTAAGGACAGTTCGTAGCAAATTAGTTGTAGCAGCAGATGGATCGCGATCGCCAATTCGTCAAGCGGCTGGAATCAAAACTTCTGGCTGGAAATATTGGCAGTCTTGCATCGTGGCATTTGTCAAACCAGAAAAACCTCACAATAACACCGCTTACGAAAGATTTTGGTCTAGTGGACCCTTTGCGATTTTACCTCTACCGGGGAACCGTTGCCGCATTGTCTGGACAGCGCCCCACGAAGAAGCAAAAGCTTTGTGTGCTTTAAACGATCAGCAATTTTTGGCAGAACTAAGCCGCCGCTATGGCGATCAGATGGGGAAATTGGAATTACTAGGCGATCGCTTTGTTTTTCAGGTACAACTCATGCAAAGCGATCGCTACGTTCTCCCGCGACTAGCATTAATAGGTGATGCGGCGCACAATTGCCATCCCGTCGGCGGACAAGGTTTAAATCTCGGTATTCGGGATGCAGCAGCTTTGGCGCAAGTAATTCAAGCAGCCCATAAAACGGGTAAAGATATTGGTGATATTGAGATTCTCAAAGGTTATGAACGCTGGCGCAAGCTAGAAAACCTGACGATTTTAGGTTTCACCGATTTGTTAGATCGGATGTTTTCTAATAATTTCTTCCCTGTGGTAGTGATTCGTCGCCTGGGTTTATGGTTTTTGCAGCGAGTACCTATATTAAAGGTATTCATGCTGAAATTGATGATTGGCTTGAAAGGGCGGACTCCAGAATTGGCAAAACGATAAACCCCTTTGAGAAATTCAAATTTGATTTCGTTCAAATCACCAGACTCAGAACCCCAACTTCTCTAAGAAGTTGGGGTTCTGCTTATTTACCAATGATATCAAGTCGGGATAATTAGTTATGATTCCCACAGTCATTGCACCCCCAATACGCTTGGGTTAAGGCTCAAACTTTTTGGGAAGGTTAATTTTTTTAACGTAGACGCTTCTCTACGAGACGCTACGCGAACGGCTTCCCGCAGGGTACCGCAGAGGCACAGAGAACGCAGAGAGAAGGAGGAAATGCTTAACTGAACTGTATTGATTGCACCCCTCCCCGCCGGCTCTTAGGGGAGACAAAGCACAGCTTTGGCGGGGTGGGGTTCTTCGGGTTTAGTAAGTATTCAAGCGGACATGATATGATTTAAAACTCCAAATTTATTTAACGCTCCCCAGCCACTCAGTAATCCCTTGAGCGATCGCATCGGCTATCTTCTTCTGTTCTCGTGGGTTCACCATCTGCTCAAATTCATCGGGATTGCTCATAAAACCCAATTCCAGTAACACCGATGGCGCAGCTGTTGGGCGTGTCAGCGCCAGGTTATCCCAAAATACACCATAAGAAGGTCTACCGAGTTTTTTGACTACATAGTTGTGTAAAAACATGGCAAGGTTATGAGCTTGGGGTTGATACCAAAATGCGCCGAATCCCTTGGTTTTTTCGGCATCGCCATCATCGGGTAGGGAGTTGTGGTGTATGGAAAGTGCGATCGCAGGTTCTTCTCGACTAATAATTGCTTGACGTTCTGCTAGAGAAAGTTCGCGATCGTCCTCCCGCGTCATCACCACCGTTGCTCCTCGCTTCATCAAATCGTCGCGCAGCAACTTAGATACCACCAAATTCACATCTTTTTCTAAATATCCAGTTGGGCCACTGGCACCAGTTTCTTTACCGCCATGCCCTGGATCTAGTACAATTTTGAAATTAGCTAAAGGTTTGCGTCTTGTGTTCCCAATTTTAGGCGGATGACGCAAAGCTAAAACCAGGGTTGTACCGTCGTATCTCAGCTTATATCCCCACTGTTGAGCTTTTTTGAGTTTAAAGGTGTATTTTACTTGTCCTGGAGCTTCCTGTTGCCAGTCTAGGCGATCAATTAGGGGGTCATCATCCAGGCGAATAATGTCTGTTTGGGCAGTGGTGTTGTAGAGAGTAAGAGCGATCGCTTGCTCACTTTGTTGCACGCTCACAGATACGGAAACTTCTAAAGGGAAAACTATCTCTGTGGCACTAGGGAGTTGACGGTATCCGACACTGCGAATTATTGTCTGTGGCGGAACGGCACCAGGTAGAATGCGGGTTTCTTTACTATTAATCCAAGCGCCATAGTCTAGGCGCAACCATTCACCTTCCCTACCTGTAACTGTTGTGCGTGTACCTTTGGGCAATGGTGTGAGTCGAGAATAATCGGTACTAGGGCCAGTGCGGGCTACACCTGCGTCTACCAACACCTCAACAACTGGTAACTCTGCTCTGGAGAGGATTTGAACTTTACCAGATCCTGGTTGAGTGATTGTCTTGCCATTGAGCGTCAGTTGAAACTGGGGTTGTCCCAGATCGGCAGCTGTTGCCCCGGTGGTGCAACCTTTGTAATTGCCTACGCTAGACTGGGCATGAGGCTGATTTTGCCCTGTCAAAGCTGCAAAATTATTTGGTAATTCTGCCTGTTCGGGTTGGGGTGAAAGCACAACAGTTTGATTAGCTAGGTTAACAGAGACATTGGCATTGGGGGGTGCTAACGCACTAAAACAAATGAGTTCTCCCGGTAGTCTGGCAATGTCAACTGCGGGAGTCAGGGAATCTTTAGCAAAGGCTACCCCCTGTGGTAGCTCAGGGCTAGTGGTAAGCCTTGTCACTTCAATCTTGAGTTCTTGATTGTGGTAACGCACAGTAAAAAGATTCTCCCCCAACTGCAAGGGGAAACTAGGGGAAAAATGACCAGCTTTGCTGCGGGTAATTGGCTTACTATTGATCAAAACCTGACCATCTGGTGGTGCAGTGCCCAGAAAGAAGATTTTTTGGGCACTTGTCTGGTAGTTTGTCTGGGGAAAAATAACTATAAGAGATGGCTGTGCCAATGCTATTGAGGAGGAGAGAATAAAGCCTAATATTACTAGTCCTAGAAGGTTTTTCACAGCAAATCACAGAAGATTACACCACAATAACTGTGGCACAATGACGGGATGTATTTTTAGAAGTTGTTAGAAATTCAAACTACTATGACTAAGTTTATCTTTGTTACTGGAGGCGTAGTTTCCAGTATTGGTAAAGGCATTGTAGCAGCAAGTCTAGGGCGTTTGCTCAAGTCGCGAGAATATTCGGTGTCGATTCTCAAACTCGATCCTTATATTAATATCGATCCTGGCACCATGAGTCCCTTTCAGCATGGGGAAGTATTCGTTACCCAGGATGGGGCGGAGACAGATTTGGACTTGGGGCATTACGAACGCTTTACCGATACCTCGATGTCGCGCTTGAACTGTGTTACTACTGGCTCAATTTACCAGGCAGTCATCAATAAAGAGCGGCGCGGAGACTACAATGGCGGTACTGTACAGGTAATTCCTCATATTACCAATGAAATTAAAGACCGGATTCTGCGAGTTGCTAAAAGTACAAACCCCTCTGTAGTAATTACAGAAATCGGCGGCACGGTGGGAGATATTGAATCACTACCGTTTTTGGAAGCAATTCGCCAGTTTCGTAAAGAGGTGGGACGGCAGAATGTGCTGTATATGCACGTAACGCTGGTACCGTGGATTGCTTCTGCGGGTGAGATGAAAACTAAGCCGACACAACATTCAGTTAAAGAACTGAGATCCATTGGCATTCAACCAGATATTTTAGTTTGTCGCAGCGATCGCCCCTTACCAAATGGATTAAAGCAAAAATTGTCGGGATTTTGCGATGTGCCCGAAGAATGCGTCATCACTTCCCAAGATGCCAAAAGTATCTATGAAGTACCGCTAAATCTGGAACGGGAAGGAATGGCAGAACAAGTGCTGAACTTGCTGCAAATGGAACAACGTAAACCAGATTTGACGCAGTGGAAAACCCTGGTACAACGGTTACATAGTCCCAAGCACGAGGTAGAAATTGCCATCGTTGGGAAATATGTACAGTTAAGTGATGCCTACCTATCGGTAGTGGAAGCGCTGAACCATGCGGCAATCTCCACCTACGGCAAACTGCGTCTGCGTTGGATCAACTCAGAAGATTTGGAAGGTGAAGCAGCCGAAAATTATCTTGAGGGTGTCGATGGCATAGTTGTGCCAGGAGGTTTCGGGGTTCGGGGGGTGGATGGCAAAATTGCCGCCATTCGATACGCGCGCGATCGCCAAATCCCCTTTTTGGGTTTATGCCTGGGTATGCAATGTTCTGTAATTGAGTGGGCGCGGCACGTAGGGGGATTAACAGGTGCCAACAGTGCTGAATTTGACCCCTATACAACCGATCCGGTAATTAATTTATTGCCAGGACAGCAGGAAGTAGTGGATTTAGGGGGTACAATGCGCTTAGGACTATACCCTTGTCGTGTTCTCCCTGATACTTTAGCTTTTAAGCTTTATCAAGAAGATGTGATTTATGAACGACATCGACATCGATATGAGTTCAACAATGATTACCGCGATCTGTTGTTAAAGTCCGGCTATGTGATCAGTGGTACTTCTCCTGATGGACGCTTAGTTGAAATTGTGGAATTACCCAAGCACCCATTCTTTCTTGCTTGTCAATTTCATCCAGAATTTCAATCGCGCCCCAGTACCCCTCATCCCTTATTTAAAGGATTCATTCAAACAGCGATCGCTCTTTCTCTTTCCACATCTGGTACACCAACACCATTGGAGGTGTCTTAATAATTCCAAATGACGCTCGTGACGCTCGATGACTCGCTAACGCTCTTAGCGTCTCTCTTTCTCCCAAAGGGAGAGGCTAACGCCTGCCGTAGGATGCCCGTTCGCGTGGTATTTCCTTTAGGAGAAGGGCTGTAGGGAGAAGACTCGCTAACAAAATTAATTGCAACATTAACTTAAGGTTTCAGTAGATTTGAACATCCAGGGTGCATCATTCGTAAATTTCGGACTTGAGGAGATGTTGTGGCGTACTGGGTGAAAATCCTTTACGAGAGGAAAGAATATGTAGTGAATTTTGAGCGTGTCCATGCTTTTTGTTATGAACTCAATGGCAGGGTTACTTTTTGGCTACCCGATAGCGCTATTCCCATAGTGATTAACCCGCAAAGTAACTTGGAAGATTATCAAAAGATTTTCGATTATTTAGAATGTGTGACAGGATTAGAATTAGATCACGCCCACTGGGTGAGAATAATTTACGAAAAAAATGAATATGTAATTAATCTCAACTGCATCAGTTCCTTTTGTCATGAACCGAATGGTAGGATAACTTTTTGGTTGCCAGATGGCACTATCCCCATCATCATCAACCCTGTGAGTAATCCTGAATCTTATGAAAAAGTTGTGAAATACGTTAAGAAAGCAACAGGATATTCTTTATCTTAGTATTAATTGTTAACGTGAGGCACGAGGAAAGATTCCATGAATACTGTTGTGCTTAATCTAGAACCCATTGCTCATTTAACCGATGAGCAATTTTATCAATTATGCGTTGCCAATAGCGATTTAAGCCTGGAAATGAATGCCACAGGAGAGTTAATAATTATGCCACCAGTAGGAGGAGAAAGTGGAAATCAAGAAGCTGGACTAATCACTGATTTAGAAATCTGGAATCGTCAAGCTAAATTAGGCAAAGTTTTTAGTTCTTCAACTATATTTATACTTCCAAATGGTGCAAAACGTTCCCCTGATGCGGCTTGGGTAAAGTTGGAACGGTGGGAAGCTTTAACACTAGAACAGCGAAAAAAATTTCCGCCACTTGTACCCGATTTTGCAATTGAACTTCGTTCCGAGACAGATCGCCTTGCACCTATCCAAGCGAAAATGCAGGAATACATCGAAAATGGTTTGCGTTTAGGTTGGCTAATTAATCCTCAAGATAACCAAGTGCAAATTTACCGACTTTTGAAAGCTGTAGAAGTTATGCAAATGCCGGCGATTCTTTCTGGAGAAGATATATTACCTGGATTTGAGTTGCAAGTATAGGTAGGTGATAAGCCTGATGGCATGACTTTGCCTAAGCAAGTTGGCAAGAAAATTTCAATATAATATATGTAAACAAATATAAATTAACGTCGGGTGTGTTAGCACAGCGTAACGCACTATCCATAATTTCAGGTGCGTTACGCTTTCAGCTAACGCACCCTACAATTAAAATTTCTCAACATAGTTATAAATATTCCCACTTATAGCGGTTTCCACTCAGATGCAGTACAAAATTATATCGCAAAGTGTAGGGGCAATTCATGAATTGCCCCTACGGGTGTACCTCACGTGAACGAGAACCGCTATACCTACTTACTGCATTGTCAACAATTTGGTTATTCAGGGGATAAAGGCACAATTAATTCTCCAAGGCGCTTCAAAATACTGAGTACTTGATGTAGTTCTGAATCACGTTCAATTGATAGCGCATAAGATCCGGCATACCAAGAATGTTCTTGTTGAATCAATTTGACAAAAACAAATTCCCTTCCGTTGATTAGTAAACCAAAAGTCGGTTGTGTAGGATTTGGACAATCAAGCATATAAGCAAGTGATTGAGGTAGGGCTGTCATCACATCAAATTTACTACTTTTAGATTCGATGACAAGTACCCAAAAACTTTTTTGGATGACAAAAACATCAATATTTCCTTTAACGAGAAAGCTTTCGTCTTTAGCAGAAATCTCCACAGAAGTCTCGGTTTCAATCTCAAAAGGAGGTTGATAAAACCCAGCTAAATCGAGTAAAGGAGATAGCACTACCATCTTTACCGCCTCTTCTGACATTAGACGGTGCTTATTCAAGTTTAAATAGTTGCTTTTGACTCGCGCGTAGGCGTAGCCCGTCGTAGACATCGCTTCCTGTTCATCATCAGTCAGAGTTGGTAAATTTTCAGTCCATTCTGGAAAGAAATTAATGTCTGGGGAAAGTTGCAAACTAAATTTTTCTTCTAATTCGTAAAGACTGATATCTCTAGCTGGGATGGTTTGAACCATAATCTAAAATCCCGAATAGTGTTGCAATGCCAACTTTGCTGCACCTACTATCCCTGCAAAATTGCCTAACTCGGCTGGCAATATTTGTAAACCCGCTCGTGATAAAGGCTGCACTCGCTTCTGAATTTCTGCCTTCACACCTGGTAAGAAAAACTCAAAGCTGCCACTGATACCGCCACCAATGACGATCGCTTGCGGTGTGAGTACATAAATCAAACTCGTCAAGCCAATTCCTAAATAACTACCATATTCTTGCCAAAAAGTCAATGCTGCGGCATCTCCTTGTTGGGCAAGAAAACCCAATTCGGCGGGTTCCTTGAGAGTGCGGCGGCGAATTGCAGTCGCACAGGCATATTGTTCCAAAGAGCCGTGATTGCCACTATTACAAATTGGCCCATCAGGATTTAATGAAATTAAACCCAATTCTCCGGCGGCTCCTTGATGTCCAACAAATAGTTTGCCATCAAGCATAATTGCGCCACCAACCCCAGTACCTAAAGTTAGCAGAATCAGATTTTGAAAATGGCGACCGGCTCCCAGCCAAGCTTCTCCCAAAAGAGCGCAATTAGCATCATTAGCGATCGCAGTGGGTTTACCAGTTTTAGCTTCTAACCAGTCTGCTAAAGGTACATCGAGCCATCCAGGTAAGTTAATGGCGATTTTGGCAATGCGTCCTGCTGCATCAGATGGGCCAGGAGTCCCAACACCAATCGCAACAGCTTGATTATCTGGATCAATTTGCGCGATCGCATCTACTATCACCGTCAGCACATCCTCTGGTGTCGTCGGTTGGGGAGAAGCCACAGTCAAAGATAAGAGACAAGTACCATCAGCTGCAAAGCGCCCCAGCTTAATCGCTGTTCCCCCCACATCAATGCCAATTACTTGAATTTTGTCATTTGTCATTTGTCATTTGTCATTGGGCACTTGTACTGAGCGCAGTCGTTGGCGCAGCCTAAGAAGAGAAGTATGGGGCATTGGTAATTGGTGAACAGTTATCACCCATTCTTGATCATCGAGTTTAAAATCAACAATTCGTCAGGGTTTTAGGATTTTGCACGAAAAAATGCTGAGTTTTCCGTCTTATTGGGTGTGAGTCGTAAATCAGCAACAGTCGTGGTACGAAAACTCGATCGCTCCTGCCAAGCTGTAATTGGCGCACCTCGTAAAATACCAGCAAGAGCAACGGAAAGGATAAACCCGCCAGTAGCGGCAGCAATTAACGTTAGATTATCTTTCATACAAATCTCTCTATTGTTTATTTGTCCTTTGTCATTTGTCTAAAACTAATGACCAATGACCATTGTTTATTTGTCCTTTGCCATTTGTCCTTTGTCTAAAACTAATGACCAATGACCAATGACTAATGACTACTTTTGGATTCTATTTTCTCTCCGTAAACGGGGATTGACAAATTCATTTAACCCCTCACCAAGTAGTGATAACCCTACTACCATAAATGTCATCGTTAAACCAGGGAAAAGCGTAGTCCACCAAATGCCAGTAGGCAGAGCTTCTAAGGCTTGTTTTAAATCATGTCCCCATTCTGCCACTTCTTCGGGAAGTCCTAGCCCCAAAAAGCCCAAACCGCCTAACACCAAAATCGCATCAGCAGCGTTGAGTGTGAATAGAACGGGTACGCTTTGAATGACGTTGAAAAACAGATAACGAGAAAGCACAACCCAAGTAGAAGCGCCCATTGCTTGAGCAGCTTCGATGAACACTTCCGTTTTCACGCTGACGGTGTGGTTGCGAACAACGCGGTAATATTGGGGGATGTAGGCAATGCTAATAGCGATCGCTGCATTTAATATTCCACGCCCCACCACAAAGGCCAGTGTCACAGACAGCAGTAGCCCTGGTAGAGTGTAGATGCTATCCATAATAAACAGCAACACTTTATCTAACTTACCGCCGAGATAACCACTCAGCATCCCCAAAGGCACACCGATAATCATACTCAGCGCCGTTGCTAAAATCACTACCTGCAAAGCAGCTTGAGCGCCGAACAATGTCCGGGAAAACACATCATAACCCAGACGACTAGTACCAAACCAATGTTTAGCTGAGGGTGGCTCGTGAATTGGATTAGAGAGAAAATCTTTGGGGTTTTGCAGCCATCCCCAAGCCTGGAATACGGGAGCGAAGAATGCCAGGAAGATGAAAAATAGGGTAATGGCCAACCCGATGAGCATGAGTTTTTGGGAAAGATTGAGACTGTTGCCAAACTGTAAAAATGTCGGTAGCCGCCGTTTTGTAATGGCCATGTGCGATCGCCTGGAGCAAAGCTTGATACGCTGACCATTTTACATATTTAGATAGGGGATTGCATAAAAGTCCGACTGCTTCACGGTAGATACAAAGCTAGACTGAGTTAGAGGTGAAATTATGCCTTATTTTTGCCAGAGCTTTCAACTATTATTCAGAGTCCGACAATGATCGTGGTAATCTTTATCAACGAATCAGTCATCTTGATGATACAGCCTTTGATTTTTTTGACGCACTTTCAGTATTTTAACTGTTGTCTTAGCTGTTAATACTTACTTAATATGTAGCACAATATTTCTCATTATCTTAGCGATTGTGAAACCTCTTCTACAGACTTACTTAGAACAAGAAATCTGGATACTGATAAGAGATAAATGGTATTTCGCCACAATTATCGGAGTTTGGGATGATGTGTTGTGCTTTAAACATAGGACTTACAATAAAGATACAGAGGAGGATACTTTCTGGGAAATGGTTGTGAAAATCAGTGAAGTAATTGCTATTGATAAAGTTAGGTCTATTATTAGTAGAAAACCAGATATGCTGATTTCACGGCTACTAGAAACTGAGCAAGGTACAAGCGATCATCATTAAGATGTATCGGCTCAATAAGTAGGGGTAGCAGAGGAAAAGAAGTGAAGCGAGGTACACACAGTGTCATAAAATAGGACAGATGACGCAAAAGCTTATTCCCTTTGCTTGGTCATCGATGCCAGGATAACTCACTACCCCGAAGTATTGAGCGGATACAGAAATTCTTTGCGTCTTTTTGCTACATATATCTTATGGGTTAAAATAATTAGTCATTGGTAATGATGCCCTCTACAAGACGCTGCGCTATTATCTTTTACTGTATATTTTTAGCCTTCCCGGACATCCAAACAAATAAATATTTATGAAAATTGTCTGGAAGATGATATTGATTAGTTTTCATGTTTACTTTACTGATTTATCATGAAGTTTATATATTTCTGCTAACTTTTTTTGAAAATTATAGTAACCTGAATTTTAGTGAGTACTTTACTTGTTATCTACCATCTAGCTTAAAGTAGCTATTTTGCAGGTATGTACTACTAATCAACAATTTCGCTGTAAGTTCTTGAATTTGTCGCCTCAAATTGTGCAGGGTGACTATTTAGTTAGCCCCACATAACATTAGAAACCGTTTCCAGTACTTATGAAGAGATTCCCTTCTGCTGAACTGGTCGTCTGTGCATCTCACCACACACCATCATGGCGACAATTATCAGCTAACTCATCCTTGGCCGGAGGTTTACCGAACAGAATTCAGGAGTTAGGAGTCAGAAGTCAGTCTGACTTTTCACGTTATGTGGAAAAGTCCACGAAAAACCTAACCCCCTAACCCCCTTCCCTAGGAGGGAAGGGGGAAAATTCAAAGTCTCTGACGCCACGTGCAACAAGAGTGGCTCGCCGCCCAACGCAGTGGCTCCTCCTTAAAGGAAGAGAGAAATAGAAGTGAGGTTTTCCAGATGCCGTGAAAAGTCAGGTCCCAGATTTAGGGCGCTCATGTTGCCCACCCCACAAGATGGATAATTTATTTCTTGTCAGTCCCTAAGACCCCTATCAAATTTTCAATTTGGTGGTGCAACAATTCAGTCGCGGGTCTGAATCCCCTACTGCAAGTCCGCGTACTCTTACAGAGAAGCAAGCTACGCGTAGCGTCTCGTAGAGAGGATTCTGACCGGAGCAACGGAAACGTCTCCCTCCGCTCCTGAATTCTTCTTCAACTCATATTGTGAAAGTGATAATTTTGCCCAATCCCAACACTAAGAGTTGCTCTAGATTCAATACGGTTCATTTAACGTTTTAATCTTTTGAAGATTCCCCCAACCCAGGCCAGTCACTCACGGGGGAAACCCCCAGAGGCTCTCTACCAGACGAAGGCAGAATACCTGCTGGCTCCCCTTAAAAAGGCTTGCTTATAACCCTCTTTTACCCGCTTAAAAAGTGTGTCACCACAGGTGGGGGGGATCTTACTTAACCTTAACCGAACCATATTGGCTCTACAATCACAAACCTAAGTAAGACATTAAGCTTTTTGAATGCTTAGTTTTTAATCATACTTTTTCTCTTGATGAAGTTTCCTTCAAGAATAAACTTCTTAGAAAAGTACCCGACGACTTTCGTCACGGCTACAAAAACATAGTTAGTTAGCGCAGAATTAATGCCTAAAAGCCTTGCTTATGAGCCATTTACGTCTACATTACAGGAGATTTTGATGGCTCCAGACTTCAACATTACCGGCAAAAAAGTTTTGCAAGAGAACTAAAGTATCTGCAATTTTAGGCGGCAAAATACGTATAACAATGATGCTTTTGTGACTGATGGGCGAGAGCCAATAGTCTATGCGTCGCACTTGAGTTACTGTTAGATTGGCTAGATTAGCGAAAGATACAGAAAACCAATCTAATTTTTGAAATACTATATCCTGGCAACTAGTCGGGCAATTTTGCTATTGGGAAATAGCATGAATTGGTTTAGTTGTAACTCGTGGATTGTAGTTTAACAGAGATTGGTGAATTAAGAGTTGGGGGGTGTGGAATCTCTGTACTAACTCAAATGTGACCGCTATATTTATCTAACAGTGCTTCCAACAAAGTCGCGGTGAATTCCGAAAAGGTAATTCACTAATTTTGCCTGCAAACAAATATTAATTTTATTCCATAGCGATCGCAATGAAGACACTTCCAATTAGTAGATACAGATTTTTTCAAAAGCTCCAGCCCCTATCTTTGTTGAAAAAAATCACTGGTAAGTCTGTTACTGGTTGTTTGCAGGTGTTTAGCACGTCCGGCTCTTGGTCAATATATATGGACGAAGGTAAACTAATTTATGCCTGCTACTCAGAGAAAATGTTTGAGCCGCTTTACAGAAATTTGCAACGCTTGAGTCAGCAAATTTCTACTCTCCCTAACGGAATCAAAGAACAGTTGCGGGCAATATTTGAAACTGGTATTGAAAATCAGGCAATACCGAACCCAGATTATCTGGCTATTTGTTGGTTAGTCAATCAGAAATATATCAGTCCTTCTCAAGCGGCGATATTGATAGAGCAATTGGCGTTAGAAGTTCTGGAGTCATTTCTGAACTTAGAAGAGGGGAGTTATGAATTTATTCCTGAAAGCTTTCTGGATGATATGCCAAAGTTTTGTCATCTAAATGTCCGCTTACTAGTTGAAAGATGTCAAATGCCTCGAGGCGTTGGCGTTAGCGTCTCTGAAAGAGAAGCCTCTCGTAGAGAAGCGGCTTATCGTCAGACATCGCCAAGTTCTCAATCGCATCCCTCGCAATTGTTCCAAATAAATGAACTACAACCTAAAGCCAAAACTACACCAAAGCTGCCTAGTACAAATGGCTATAAACCAGCAGCCTACCCTATCAATACTAATGATCATAGGGGTCAGCGAATCATTCAACCGCCTGCTGACAAAAAAATCTACACAATCTTTTGTATTGATGACAATCCTACGATATTGAATGCTATTAAAAGTTATTTAGATGAGCAAACATTTTCTGTTATTGGAGTCACTGATTCTTTAAAAGCCTTAATGCAGATTGTTCGCATAAAACCTGACATAATTTTGTTGGATATTTCGATGCCTAATTTAGATGGATATGAACTCTGCTCTTTGCTACGTAAACACTCATATTTTAAAAATACACCTGTGATTATGGTGTCAGAAAAAGTAGGATTTATAGATAGGGCTAAAGCTAAGATGGTTAGAGCATCAGGCTATTTAACTAAGCCTTTTACACAAGGAGATTTACTAAAAGTTATTTTTCAACATATTGTTTAATTGATTTATATAAAAAACAACTCCACTTAACCAACATATTATTTTGGAGGTTTGAGGTTAAGTATTACTTGGATCGCTACTATTCTAGTTATAGAAGATTGTCTGAGTTAATTGAACAGAACTTACGCAAACAATAGCTAAAACCCTGATTTTTAGGTAGGGGCAATTCATGAATTACCCCTGAGCGCGTGTAGTTTTGCGTAAGTCCTATTGAAATTAATTAGTCGCTATAAATAATCTTAGAAAAAAAGCCAAATGCGATTGTTACTGATGTCGTAAAAATCAGACAAACCATCGCTTGTGGGCAAAAAAGCAAGGTGCTGATGCCTACATAATTAAGCCATACAAGTAAGTCGGTGAGAAAAATTCAATGTATATGAAGAAATATAAATTAGCTGTAGGGTGTGTTATGCCTTATAGCAACGCACCTGAGATTGTTGACGGTGCGGCGCTTGGCGACAACACACCCTACATGAAAATTCCTTAACATAGCTGGAAATATTAGCACCGACTTACTTACGCCTGAGCAGCTATTGAGTGTCATTCAATCCCTTGAGGCATAAACCTAAAAATTAGTTTGTACACTATGGCACAATACGCTTGGGTTAATGCTAAAACTCTTTGTTAAAGTCAATTTTTTAACGTAGACGCGTTGACAAAGCCTCTTCTCATATCTTGCACCTAGCCCTGGCGATTAGAAATCGCGGCTATACAAACTCTCGTCCGCCTACGCGGACTAATGCAAAATCAATAATTTTTCTTACCCTACTACTCCCTACTCCCTATTTATAAGGAATTAGCTGCCAATATAGGATTCCTATTTGATTTTTGAACAAAATTAGGTACTGTAGGGTGCGTTAGGATGAAATCCGTAACGCACCATTCGTAAGGATTTAGTGCGTTACGCTGTCGCTAACACACCCTACGTATCTATTTATAAGGAATTAGTTGCCAATATATTAAATATTGATCTAATATGCGTCACAATTAATACTGCCACCAAAATTCATTGATAAACTACAATCTCTTGTAGGTCTACTGTAGTCAGGGGCAGCCAATTGTGGCACCTTGGATCTTAGTGGCTAGAAGCACCTTGGAACGGGAATAAAGGAACTTCCACTATGCTGATTTGCCCTCAGTGTAAATTTGAAAACCCCAATAGCAACAAATTCTGTCAAAAATGTGGCACGTCCCTGACTCACAAAGTCTGTCCTGAATGCAGTACCGATGATGTGCCTGTGAATGCACTAAGTTGTCATAACTGTGGCATGGAATGTGGAACAGTGTTTTGGGCAATTATTGCCAAGGATACGACTGGGGAAACTTTGGGAGATGTGGGAGTAGAGGGGGATATCGGAGATGAGGGAGATGAGGGAGCAATATCTTCCTTATCTCCTTTACCCCTTAGTTCTCAGATTGCATTAGGCTCCTATTTAGACTCCGAAGAGCGCTATCAATTGTTAGATCCGCTACCTGCCCAAACAGAAACTGCAATCGTTACTGATGTAGGTGTGAGAGTTTTAGACTGCCAGCCGTATCAAATATCACCCATTGACGCAATACTAGCAAGTCAGGAATCAGATTTGCTAACGCCATCAGTGGAAGAAAGTGGAATTCCTCGCATTGCTAAACTTTATATTGCCTTACAATCCGAAGGTCAACGAGAGATACCGCCGATTCACGATGCATGGCAGCAGGGTGATATGCAGGTAGTAATAATCGAAGACCGTTCAAATTGGCAGCATTTACTCGAACTGTGGCAAGAAGAAACAACTAGTTCGTTAAAAATTTTACACTGGTGTTATGAAATGACCCAACTTTGGGCATTACTGGAACCAATAAATTGTCGTCAAAGCCTTTTAGATTTGTCGAATTTGCGATTGGATGAAGACCAAACGCTGGCGTTACAAAGGTTGTATGTGGAATCATCGAATTGTCAGCCTGCCACTGAGTCGCCAGAAGATGCCCAAGCCCAAATATCTGCTATTCCAGAGGAGCCGTTAACTATTCAAGCTTTGGGGCGGGTTTGGCAAGGGCTATTTAGACAGTCTCAACGCACTCAATTTGGCTCTGTAGTCCAGATGTTGGGGGATTTAGAGGTAGGTAAGATTGAGACGATCGCCCAATTGCGATCGCGTTTGGAGGAAATCTCTATTGAACTAGAAGCGCTAGTAACCGCAACTTTGCCCCCAATCAAGGAGATAAATACTGCTGTGCCCATTATCCCGCCATCAGATGAGCCAGAAGATATCATCAGCTTTGCTAATGATATGCCAACTGTTGTACTAGCTATGCAGTTAAGTAGCTTGGAAGATGCAGGACGCACAGATGTAGGTCGTCAACGTCATCATAACGAAGACTACTTTGGCATTGAAACCAAAATCCATAAACTGGAGTTGCCCAAAAGTCGAGTCTTGGAAGGGTATGGTTTGTATATTCTCTGTGATGGGATGGGTGGACACGCTGGCGGCGAAATCGCCAGTGAGTTAGCAGTCAACACCCTACGGCAATACTTTCAAGAACACTGGATTGCCAACCAATTGCCAACAGAAGAGAGCATTCGTGAAGGAGTGTATTTAGCTAATGAGGCGATTTACAAGCTGAATCAACAAGATGCTCGTTCTGGAGTGGGGCGTATGGGTACAACTTTGGTAATGCTGTTAATTCAAGATACTCAAGCAGCAGTTGCTCATGTGGGAGATAGCCGTCTCTATCGGGTGACGCGCAAGCAGGGATTAGAACAAGTCACAGTAGATCACGAAGTTGGGCAACGGGAAATTAACCGCGGAGTGGAAGCAAGCATAGCTTACGCCCGCCCAGATGCCTACCAACTCACCCAAGCCTTGGGGCCTCGTGATGAAAACTCCATTGATCCCGATGTCGGCTTTTTCGACATCAATGAAGATACCCTTCTGCTGTTGGCATCGGACGGTCTATCAGATAATGATTTACTCGAAACCCATTGGCAAACTCACTTGGAACCCTTACTTAGTTCTGGCGCTAACTTAGAACGGGGTGTTACGGATTTAATTGATTTGGCGAACCAACACAATGGTCATGACAACATTACTGGTATACTAATTCGGGCAAAAGTCCGCCCAAATTTGGAAAGTTGAAAAAAATGGCGTATGGGGAATAGGGCATGGGGAATGGGGCATGAGGATTAAGAAATAATTTTCCTACTCCCTACTCCCTACTCCCCACTCCCCACTCCCCACTCCCTGTTCCTCTTACCTTGTAGGTTGTATTGTGGTTAGTCTGACCCTGTTAGAACCGCAACAGAAAACGCCCCTCCAGCAGTGGTGCTTTGAGAACTCCTCCATAATTCGGATTGGTCGAGGGGCAGATAATCACGTTGTTTTAACTGATAGTTTAGTTTCGCGGCATCATCTAGAACTGAGACAAGTCGGTTCCGCTAACAATGGCGATACTTGGCGGCTGATTAGTCAGGGTACAAATGGGACTTTTCTCAACGGTATCCTTGTAATTCAGAGTCCTTTACCAGATAATTCTCTTTTGCAATTGGCACAGGGAGGCCCAATACTGCAATTCCAAATTCAGGATGTAACAGCACTGGAAACTGGTTTGCAACAAATACCAGGAACAGAAGAAAACGCTGCCGAAACAGTCTACTCAGCCCAAAATAGAGCAAATTTATCCTCCGCTTGCACTCACGAAGGCAACTCTCCGAACAATCTGTTTTGCATCCACTGTGGTCAACCTCTCTCAGTGCAACAGAAGATTCGCCATTATCAGGTGTTGCAAACTCTCGGACAAGGAGGTATGGGTACTACTTATCTCGCTTGGGATGCGACTGGTCAGATTGTGGGTATCTCACAACTGCTGGTTTTAAAGCAAATGAATGCTGATATGGTAAGAATTGCCAAAGCTCAAGAGTTATTTGAGCGAGAGGCGTACACTCTCAAATCCCTTAACCATCCTGGAATTCCCAAGTATTACGACTTCTTTGTAGAAGGCGGGAAAAAATACTTGGCAATGGAACTAATCCACGGACAAGATTTAGAGAAACGTATTTTTACCACTGGGCCAGTGACACCAAATCAAGCGATCGCTTGGATGATCCAAACCTGCGATATTTTAGACTATCTTCATAGCCAAAGCCCTCCACTGATTCACCGCGATATTAAACCCGCCAATTTAATGGTGCGAGGTTCAGTAAATCGCATAGTGGTGCTGGATTTTGGGGCAGTTAAGGAAATTGGCACAGCGCCCGGTACTCGAATTGGTGCAGAAGGTTATTGCGCTCCTGAACAAGAGCGGGGACAACCTTTGACTCAATCTGATTTATATGCAATTGGGCCAACGCTGATTTTTCTGCTCACAGGCGAAAACCCCTTCAAGTATTATCGCCAACGAGGGCGAAACTTCAGGTTTGATGTGGCAAAAGTTCCCACTATTAGTTCCCAATTAAGAGATGTGATTGATCGCGTTACAGAACCATTGCCACGCGATCGCTATCAAACTGCAAAGGAATTAGCTGCGGCGTTATCTGCTTGCAAAGTTTAGGCGGTTCTGGCTTGTGTTCACTACAGCTATGACCTGCTTCAAAATACTTACCTAAACTTAGCCAAAGCTGAGAATAGAGATTTCTTCCTCCTTCATCCAAGGTAGTCGGCTACTTCTTGTCCAGAGGC
>NZ_JBALEK010000085.1:0-62246 GCF_036917815.1 Nostoc sp.
ACGCTCCTGGACAAGAAGCAGCCGACTGCCTTGGTTGAAGGGAGAAGAAATCTCTAAACAGGTCTAAGCAGGTTTAGGTAAGTATTTTTAAGCAGCAACGCTTTGCAGAAGATATCAACGATTACCGATTCATCCCGTACATTCAGTTACATGAATATGAGGCATACCTTTTTGCTGATCCAACGTGCTTTGAATACCTTGATGCTAGTCGTACAAAGGAGATTGAGGCTCTCCAGGCGATCGCTAATCAATATGATACACCTGAGTTGATCAACGACGGACAGCAGACAGCTCCGAGTAAACGCATTATCGCTCAGTTTCCTGATTATGGAAGAGCGAAGTCTGCTTTTGGACCACAGTTGGCTGAACGAATTGGACTAGAAGTAATTCGGAGCAGGTGTCCCCACTTCAACACATGGCTATCACGCCTAGAATCATTAAATCACTCCTAACTAATGCAGTTTTCGTCGGGCTGCTGCTAAAATTAGACGTTGTTCGGCACGAGCGATCGCCTGATATGTTCGCTCCACAGCTTCCGGTTCCACGGAAATGGAAGTAATACCCCATTCCACCAACTTATCAATGATTTCTGGATAAAGGGCTGGTGCTTGACCACAAATTGAACAAGGTATACCGGCACTTTCAGCCATTTGGATCAGTTGCGCGATCGCACTCATCACCGCCGGATGACGTTCATTAAATACTTTTGCTAGCTGTCCTTGTTCTCGATCCACTCCTAGCAATAATTGCGTCAGGTCATTTGTACCAATGGAAATTCCGGCTGCACCTGCTTTGACATATTCTGGCAGTAAAAATAGTACACTTGGCACTTCTGCCATCATCCACAATTGAAATTGCGCCACCTCAGTTAAAAGAGCTTGCTCAACTTTGCGACGGCAAAAAATAAATTCTTCCACAGTCCGCACAAAGGGCAACAGTAGGTTGATATTGGTGTAGCCAGCTTGCTGCACACTTGCCAAAGCTTGCAGTTCCAGTTCAAATACTGCGGGATTTTGTAAATAGCTAAAGGTGCCGCGTTCACCTAACATCGACTGGGGCGAAGATTCTAAACTATCACTTAATGATGGTAAATCTGGCGATCGCCAATCTAAAGAACGATAAAAAACTGATCTTGGTGCAAAGGCACGGGCAAACTGCATAATCTGCTCAGACCATAACTCTAATAATTCTGCCTGACGCCCGCCTAAAATCCAACTATTAGGATGTTGTCCAGACAATATATTTAGTACCATCAATTCTGAGCGCAACAATCCCACCCCATCCACAGGTAAGCTTCGCACTTGTTCTATTAAAGTGGACTGACTCAAGTTAACTAGCAGTTGGGTAGCAATCATCGGTCGATGAGAAGTAAGAGGCGGATGGGACGCTTTGGGCTGATCGGGGGAAAAAAGATTTTCTTCTCTCCCTTTCTCCATGTCCTCCTTTGAGTTTCCTTTGATCCGATAAACTTCTCCTCTGTCCCCATCAAGCAGTAATCGTTCGCCAGTTTGGATTAAAGTTGTGGCAGATGTGGCGTTTACTACTGCTGAAATACTTAATTCTCTAGCCAGAATTGCCGCGTGGCTAGTTAATCCCCCTTGTTCTGTGATAATACCAGCAACTTGTCGCAGTAATGGCAACCAATCAGGTGTAATTGTTGGTACTACTAAAATCACTCCTTTAGGTAGTTGTTCGGGTTTCTGTTGAGAATTAATAATTACCAGGGCAGTGGCTACAACACGTCCCCCTGCTGCCCCTAATCCCCGAATGAAGTGTACGTGGGGAATTATCGATTGGGAAGGACTAACTTGTGTTATGTAAAGCTTGTCAGATGTAGTTTGCCCGGCGATAGTCCATTTAATGGTAAAGGTTTTACCTAATTCACTCACCAGTTGAGTTCCCAGAGCAATTATTTGTTGTAAGTATTCTTCTTGTAAAGAGTACTGTTTTTGCTGGGCTTCTGGAAGTAGATATGTAATCAGACAAGTGTGATCTGGTGTTAGCGCTGAATTGGGTACGGGTTGCGAAAAAGCTCTAGGCGCGGCATCATCAACACCATAAGCCAGCATTTTATTGCCCATCTGTTGCTCAAGTACAACCCCAGTTTCCGGTTGAATGTAGTAGACATCTGGCTGGACTTCGCCAAGAGCGATCGCAATTCCTAATCCCCAAGTAGCTTCAATTTCCCACCCAGAAGGGTTGACGTTTAGCAAACCACTGGCGATCGCATTCTCAACAGGTTGCACCAAAACTGCCAGATTAATTTGTTGCAGATTAATTCCTGAGTGCTGCCAATATAATAGACTCCTAGCCCGAAATATCTGGCTCCAGGTACGCTTTAGAGCCAGTGCGATCGCTTCCGGTTCACATTGGCAAAACACCGACTCCAACAACCCAGATGTATTTTTCATCCCTGGCGTAGCAGTCGATACTGCCAAAGTAGGTCGAAAAATTAAACAGCCAATTTGCCATTCTCTAGCTGCTTGGAAAATTGTATTTACCCACTGCTGGGGCACAGTCGCAGTCAGAATTTCTTGACGTAAGCGACTAGCCACCTGCTGAAGTTGACGCCAATTAGTGACATCCAGGTGTAACGAAGAATGGGGTAAGTCAGCCACTAATGACTCTGAACTGTTGAGATTTTCGAGAAATTCTTGCAAAATTTCCGCCGAAATGACAAAACCAGGCATCACCGGATAGCCACGTTGGGTAATTTTGCTCAAGTGAAAGGCTTTGTCCCCTACTTTGGCACAGTCTTGTAGTTTAATTTGGTCTAGCCAGTAGAGTTTATCCACTCAATTTGTTACTTGTCAGTTGTCTATTTGTAGCCACGGCTATTTCTTCCTGATATAGCGGTTCCCATTCAGATGCGGTACAACATTATATCGCTAGGTGTAGGGGCACGGCAGTGCCGTGCCCTTACGGGTGTACCTAACTAGGTCGAGAAACGCTATAGGTTATTTCAATCCCCCCGTTTCGCTATGAGGTTACTCAACACTCGTGAATACGACTATCAAATTTTTTCCTTCATTTTGCCTCCCTTTCCTAAAACCGGCGGTTTAGTTCTTTGATCGAGTTGTACATGGCAATATCATATTTAATTATTGAGTGTATGAGTTAAATCTAGCAACTTAAGGTATAATTTTATATCTAAATCATTTTAATAACTAAGCATTGCCAAACACTTACTACCTTACAACTAATGATTGGCTGAATATCAGCTTTCGGCTATGCATTGCATTGCTTATTGGAGCAATGATTGGCTTAGAGCGCCAAATTAGCCGCAAACCAGCCGGTTTAAGAACTCATATACTGGTGAGTTTTGGTTCAGCCGTCTTTACCTTGATAATTATGCAAACAGGAGGACTGAAAGCTAGTCCTGATGCACTTAGCCGCGTGATTCAGGGAATTGCCACTGGTGTAGGATTTATCGGTGCTGGAGAAATTGTGCGCCAATCTTCCCAAGAATCACAGCAACTTGAAATTCACGGACTCACCTCAGCAGCCGCTATTTGGGTTTCATCTGCATTGGGAATTGCTGCCGGCTGTGGTTTATGGCAGTTAGGATTAATTGGTGCTTTCCTGGCTTTTTTGGTTCTCAACGTTTTTAAAAGGTTAGAAAAACGTCAATAGTTTAGGACTTATGCAAACAATAGCTGAAACCCTTGTTTTACGGTAGGGGTAATTCATGAATTGCCCCTACCACGCATAATTTTGCGTAAGTCCTATACCTGCTTGATTACAACTAAAAATATTAACACCGATCTGCTTCAAATTTGGGTAAATGATGTCTTTATCTGCCAATTTATCTCCCTTATAACTTTTTGCGTAACTGTCCAATTGGAAGTTCTATAAACTGGTAAATCAGGTATGCTAATCCAAAAGAAATTAATAGAGAAATTCCTGCTTGGACAAATTTAGGTAATTGGGGTAGATACCTCCAAACCAAGAAAATAACACTATAATGAACAAGGTACAAAGAGTAAGATAGGGCACCAAGAAAACCCATCCACTTTAGATTTAGGGCTGCGAATAATCCCCAACTGGGAAAGCGAATAGCAGTAATAAAGACTGGATATAAGGCAATTCCCTGTATGGTATAACGAATGGTTTCTCGAAACTCCGATGAGCGAGATAGGCATGAAAGAATAATCAAAATTATTCCTATTGGCAGAAATAAATACTTCCAGAGTTTGTTAGATAAATATTGTGTATCCAGCATTGGATTACCACTGACTGCCAAGGCACAACCAAAGAGAATACTATCTATCCGGGTATCTGTTGAACAAAATACACGTAGTTCAGGTACTGTAAAACCATAAACTAGAACACACCGCCAAACTAAGACAGCTAAACATAATCCCCAAAAAATTAGCATTTGCCCACGTGAACTCACACGCAGTTTGCGTAGAGTTATGTAAAACAGTGGAAAAAGTAAATAGAAGTGTTCTTCGACAGCGAGAGACCAATATACCCAACTACCAGCAGCCATTCCACCGCCAAAAAAAATTCCATAGTAGTTGGTATAGTGAAGAGACTGAGCCAAGAATGCTGGGAGGAGAATTTTTCCCGGAAGTAATTTTAAGAGAGTTAAGCCAGCTCCTAACCCCAAGACTAGATAAAAGGACGGCCAAATACGCAGGATTCGTCTTAGATAGAAGAGCTTAAAATCAATAGTCTCATAGCGATCGTACTCTTGCCTGAGAAGAGTTGTAATTAAGTAACCACTGAGAAAGAAAAATACTGTGACGCCGAAACTTCCCGGAAAAGCCTTCGCAAGTCCTGTATGAGATAAAAAAACAATTAAGAAAGCAAGAATTCTCATTCCATCAAGGGATGGTATGTGCATTTTGGAGTGTGCATTCCCACCGGATGAAGACTCTGGATTAGTTCCAGGTGAAGATGTTAAGGATTCTTTCACAAATCTTTACTCTTTGAGTGTGCGACACAATAGTTTGCATTATATAGTTTGTATCCTATAAATAGAATGATACGGAAGCTGTAAGATACCCTAAAAATACTTAGAATTTTGAAAAAACTAGGTATTGTAGGGTGCATTAGGATGAAGTCCGTAACGCACCAAACCCTTAATAATGGTGCGTTAAGCTGTCGCTAACACAGCGCCAGTTGCTACAACGGATAGCGCAACGTCAAGCCTTCTTTTCTCCCTTGGCGCTAGCCTCTCCCTTTGGGAGAAGGGGAGACGCACTCGCGTTCGAGAGGCTTGTTTGCGACACGCTACATGAAGGCTAACGGCATAGCTTCTCTTCTTAGGCTGCGCCAACGCTGAGAGCGAGTCATTGAGCGTCGGTAACTTTCACAACCCACTAGCTCCCCTACGTATCTGTTCAAAAATCAAATATTAATCCTATATGTGGCTTTAAATTCCACAATTTTTGGGATGTTTCGAGATGTGTTTATTGATCATAGATTTGCTAACCTCGTTGAAAACCCTTTGCTGGCTTTTGTTGCCCCTTACCCTTTGGCTTAGATTTGTTAACTTCTCCTAAAGCTTCCTGAAATAAGTTATGCAAATGTATGGGTACACTAGCAATGTCTGGTAACTCTGGCTCAATAGGTTTGTGGAATTCTTGCAAAAGTGGATTCAAGTCACTTTCCAGCCTAAACTCTGGGCGTTGTAAAAATATTTGCAACACCTTTTCTAATTGAGTTGGATACTGTTGCGCTAATCGATGCCAGATAAAGGCATTAATACTTTTATCTTCAAGGTAGTAGCGAATTAGTTTTTCAGACCCTTGAACACTTTGCCAGTCCTCTGCTGATAAGATTGCTTGTATCTTACTATATGTTGGTAAAAACATTTGTCCCCAACGGGGATGAGAAAGTGCTGTTACCTGTTCTGCTTTCTTGAGTTCAGCAGGCAAATCAACCTTTGGCATCACCATTTTGCTATTGCCGCTTTTGCTGTTAAACATCTGAGAGACTACGTTGGAATCAGCACCAAATTCTTCTGCTACTGCTTTGATTTCCTCGTCTCCAATGCCAGCTGCTTCTGCCACTTCAGCCAGAGATTTAGAAGTATCAATTCCTGCGGCTGCAAAGGTTTTTTCAGTAATTACTTCTTGAAACTCGGCTATTTTTTTATTAAGGTGGTATCCAGATAGTGTGATTTCATCAGTGCCAAAAAAGTCCACAAACTGCTGATGATATTGTCCTACTGACTGCCAAGCTTCTTCTAGCAAGTCTGGAGCATCGCTATAAAGATTACTTTTATAGTTTTCTTTGAAATTGCCAATTGCTACAGCAAGTTTTGGTTTACCCAATTTACCCATTATTGTGTAAGGGCCAGACAACATCCAGTAGCTATCGGTGACAGGAGAAATGCGAGTTAGCAAGATTTCCCCGACTTTCAACCGAGATATTGCCTGTAATGTTTGAGTATTGTTCGGCTTGACGATGTAGCGTTTATCTGTCAACCAGTTAGTCAATTCAAAGCCATCAGGTAGAATATTAGTTATGGCAAATAAGCCAATAAAACTATGATGCCAGCTGTTGATCAGGCTGCGATCGCTTTCTTCTAAATCTGGATTGCTTTCGATAAACAACTTTAATGGCGACTTATCACCGACTTTCCCGGCTGTCAGAAAGCTATCGATGATTAAGTCCTGCTGTGTAGTATCCCCACTTCCACGGCGCAACTGTGCGGCTGCATAGGTTTCCAATGCTTGTGCCAGTTCGCCTTCAGCATCAAGGACAAAATCAACTAAGGCTTGTTTTAATTGGTGCGATCGTTCTAATATGACATCCACAAGTTAATCTCTCGGTGTAACAGATGTAGATTATAGCGTTTGAGAGAATTACAGCATCTAGCAATAGCTAGATTTATGCGGATTTAGCCGTAAAGCTACTCTTAAACTAGATAAAAGGCATCACACAAGGTCATTACAGATGGTTGCAACTCCAAATTCTAGCTATATTTCCCCAGAAGACTATCTCAAAGGAGAAGAAACCAGTCCTATCAAGCATGAATATAGACAGGGACAGGTTTATGCAATGGCAGGGGCAAGTAATACCCATGTAATTATTAGCGGAAATCTGTTTGCTATGCTGAGAAATCATTTGCGCGGGAGTGGGTGTCAGGCTTATATCTCAGATACTAAAGCACATATTGAGTCGATTAATATCTATTACTACCCCGACGTTATAGTAAGTTGTGACCAACGAGATAAAGCTTTTAACAACTTTCTGCGTTACCCTTCCTTAATTGTAGAAGTGCTATCTCCAACAACAGAAGCCTTTGACCGAGGTGATAAATTTGCTGACTACCGAAAGATGGAGTCACTTCAGGAATATGTGCTTGTGAGTCAAACTCGGTTAAATGTTGAGTGTTTTCGCCGTAACTCAGAGAGACAATGGGTACTTTATCCTTATGGGCAAGAAGATATAATTCATCTGGCAAGTGTAGATTTTCGGTGTGCTGTTGCAGATTTATATGAGGATGTTACTTTTGAATCGCCGTAATTAACAGACTACTAGCTAGAAAGCCAGAAACCAGAATCTTGAGGATTTAAAAATGTGTTTTTAGAGAGCAAAATAAAAAGGCAAAAGAAAATCTTCTTTTGCCTTTTTACTTTTTAGCCTTTAATAGAGACGCAAAATTTCAAGTCTCTATTCCTCATCGAAATCATCTTCGTCGTCGTCTTCCTCTTCTTCCTCGTAATCGTCGTCATCTGCGACTTCATCGGCGATTAACTCATCTTCCTCATCTAGAACTGATCTTTCTGCACGTCTGCTGCCAAAACCAGATTCCCCAAGAGTAGGAGAATCTAAATTATAGGTGCGAGCTGTGCGGTCATCTAAGACCATATCCAGGGGATCATCAACTTCATCTAAGACACTACTGGTAATTTCAGCAGCATAGTCTTCGATCGCACCGGGTTCATCATAGGTATTGTACCCAGTACCCGCCGGAATTAATCGCCCGATAATCACGTTTTCCTTTAACCCGCGCAGCCAGTCAGATTTGCCTTCAATGGCTGCTTCGGTAAGTACCCGTGTTGTCTCTTGGAAGGATGCGGCAGAGATAAAGCTGTCGGTGTTCAACGATGCTTTGGTGATACCCAACAATACTGGAGTATACTGTGCCCTAGCACCGCCTGTAATTGCCATTGCTTCGTTCACCTGCTCAACTTGGCGCAGTTCCACCAATTCGCCGGGAAGCATTGTGGTGTCACCACCATCATCAATCCTGACTTTGTTGGTCATCTGGCGAACAATTACTTCAATGTGCTTATCGGAAATATCAATCCCTTGGGACTGATACACCATTTGCACTTCATTCACCAAGAATGTCTGTACCTTCTGCAAGGCAATGCTAGCACAAGCATAGATTCCGTCTTCAGAACCCAGGCTAAAGAAGATTTCCAAAATTTCGTGGGGATTGGATGGGCCATCAGTCAACGGTTGTCCAGCTAATACCATTGAGCCATCTGGCACAATCAAATTTTGTCCAGGCCCCAGAGGATAATCTGTCACCACGCCATTTGATTCTACGACCTTGATGGCGATCGCTTCATCACCACCATCAGCGTAAACTACCTTAACTTCACCCGCCCGCCGACATAAAATACAGGCTTCTTTCGGCTTACGAGCTTCAAGTAGTTCCTCAATCCGGGGCAAACCTTGAATGATATCTCCAGTTTTGGCGCGTTCAAACACCAGCAACACCAAGTTATCGCCCCGTTGTACCAAATCGCCGTCTTCTATCTGCAACACAGCACCAGGGCTGACTCGATAAGGGCGACCAATGCGGGTAGTAATAACATAGTTTTTAGTACTCAAAGCTGATTCCCCAGCAGATTCAGCAGCAGCACTTTTGATATCTACTACTTGCCCTGATTCTGGGGCAAAAACCCCAGCAGCAACTTCTGTACCTTCTACTAGCAAGTCACCCACTTTCACCTTGGGCTGAGTACTAGTATTGGTGATCAGCCTGTCAACGTCGCGCAACACTAAGCAGCGACGCACGTTTTCGGTTCCTTTTCGGACACCCCGTACTTCTCCCCCATCTTTACACAAGATTTGGGTACGTGCGACCACAGAACCTGGGGCGATGGTTAGCCCATCGTGTACCTCAAGTGTCGTCTGGGTGCTACCTTGGGTGGCATCGGCAGTAATGTCTCGACGAATTACCAAGGATTCCAAAATCACCAGTTGCAAACGCTGAACTTCTGCATCTTCAGTATCCGGTACCAATTCAATATCTGCTGCCAGGGGCGAAGCATTATGGTCTTGTTCACCTTCTTGGTCAATTTCCAGCACTAGCTGGGTTCGCAGCAGTTCTACACCTTCAACAGATTTGACGCGTTCGGAATCTTTGTAAGGTAGTCGCTGCACAGCCCGTAACTGAATCGATCGCCCGGTTTCTTGACTTACCGATGTCGTTGATGGCACATCTGGATTATCCGGTACGGCAAACTCGACTACTGGACGACTTAACAGGGCAGGTCCTTCTGGTGTCTCCACATACTGGATATAACGCAATTCTGTGGCGACGTTGCCTTGGAATTCCTCACCTGGTTGGATGAAGGTGTTATCTCGCCCGATCACTGATTCTGGATCGTCTACCATCAGCAGTTCCCCTGGCTTCACCACCACTTCCCGCAGGATGTCGTTTTTCTGGGTCACTTCTACCACACCACTGTTTTGGCAGAAGATATCCTTGACTACTTCCGTACCAGCTTCGACAAACTGACCGTCTTCCACCAACAGCAACGAGATATCTTTATTAACTTCGTGGCTTTCTTCGGGAATCCACAACAGAGTACCGCCCTGGACAACTTCATAACCCAGCTTGGCTTTGCCTTTTTTCTGGACTTCGACACCGGCGAATTTTAGGAATCCACCAGTGGTTGTGCGATAGCGGTCATCAATTAACTCAGCGACTACTTGACCATTTTGCACTTTTGTGCCTGGTGTGGCCCGGAGGTTAAATACCTGATTGTTGCCAGTGGAGACTAAGTAGTTATTGCGACCTTGGGAACTTTGGACTGTCACCGAAGCCTTGTCTAAGACTACAGAAGCGGTGATAATTTCAATTTCCCTAGTACTTTTACCTGGGGTAGCTTCGGGCAAGCGCACCACACCGCCATGTAAACTGGCTAACTTGGTTTCTGCTAACACTCCATTCGAGGCGATCGCATCACCATTTTTGACAATCAATTCTGCGCCAGGTGGCAAGTTGTAAACTTCCCCAGACAAAATCCAAATCAAACCACCCCGTGCGGCTGTGGTTGTGGTGTTACCCTGACGGTCGGTTTTTTGTTCGGGAACGACTTCGGCAAATTGTACTTCCCCTGCCAAGTCAGAGGCAACATCTTTAACTGCTTTTTCTGTATTAGTCCGAGTTGTCCGTCCACCGAGGGCAACCTCTGCCAACAACTGACCTTGTTTTACCTTATTTCCATCAAATACATATAGTGTTGAACCTTGAGTCAGATGAACCTCTTGGTTGTCTGGGGTAACATCACCTACTTTTGTTGGTTCTAAAAGCATGATGCCATTAGCTTCAACATAGAGGGCATCTTCCCCGTGGCGGGTACGATATGTTCTCGTCTTCAATTTCCGGGGAAGCTTAACAGTCCCGTCGATTTTAGAACGAACTTGTTGCGCCACTTCTCCGGTAAACACACCCCCGGTGTGGAATGTCCGCATGGTTAATTGGGTACCAGGTTCGCCGATACTTTGGGCAGCAATAATCCCCACAGCTTCTCCCAAGTCTACCATCTTAGCGTGGGCCAAACTCCAGCCGTAGCAGTGTTGACAGACAGAACGTGCGGCTTCACAAGTTAGTGGCGATCGCACCACAACTTCTCCCACCCCAGATTTTTCAATCTTCTTCGCCAAGTCCTCAGAAATTGGGGAATTGCGGGCTGCAATCACTTCTTTTGTTACCGGGTGCAGCACATCTTCGCCAATTACCCGTCCCATCAAGCGGGTTGCTAGAGGAATCAGGGTTTTGGCACCTTCTGTCATTGGTCGAATGCTCAGACCTTTGGTGGTACCGCAGTCAAATTCCCGAATAATTACATCCTGGGATACGTCCACTAACCGCCGTGTGAGATAACCAGAGTCAGCCGTCCGCAAAGCAGTATCCACCAATCCTTTTCTGGCACCGTAAGACGAAATAATATATTCCGTCACAGTTAGCCCTTCTCGGAAATTGGTTTTGATCGGCAAATCGATAATTTCGCCTTGAGGATCTGCCATCAGTCCCCGCATCCCCACCAATTGCCGGACTTGAGAGATGTTACCCCGTGCCCCGGAAAATGCCATCATATATACGGAGTTCAGGGGATTAGTCTTCTTGAAGTGGACGACTACTTCATCTTTCAGGGCTTCACTGGTACCATTCCAGGTATCGATTACCTTTTGGAAGCGTTCTACTTCAGTGATTTCTCCTCGTTGGTAACGGATTTCAGTAGCCCGAATTTCTTCTTCGGCTGCTTCTAAGAGCAATCGCTTAGTTGGTGGGATCATCAAGTCATCTACACTGATGGAAACCCCTGCTTTGGTAGCGTAGCGAAATCCCAAATCTTTCAATTTGTCCGCCATCACTGCGGTTCGCGCCGTACCAAAATTAGTAAAAGCCCAAGAAATTAAATTTCTCAGTTGACCTTTGTCAACCACGCGATTGCGAAAAATCATTTTTTCGTTAGTCATTAATCATTAGTCCTAAATTAATAGTTAGGAGTTAAAAGTGAGGAGTTAGGAATAAAAACTCATAACTCCTAACTCCTAACTCATCACCAAACAAGGCAAAAGTAAAAAGTAAAAAGGTAAAAGAAAGAAAAAGAAAAATGGTTTGAGAGCAACTAAATTTATTTATGGAATCAAATAAAAACATTTATTTCGAGATGCATAGCACGAGAAATAATACGTCCTTATTAAATCCCCTAAATTTATTTATCGGGATTATCTTTTGACTTTTTACTTTTTACTTCTTAATCCCCCACTCCCTTAGCTTGCTAGTGCTTCCTGAATGGCATTGTTGTAAATAACGCGGCCAGGAGTTGTGTATATATACTGGGAAAGTACATTGCCCTTAGCGTCAAGTCTTACTCGGCGGAACTTATAGAGTAATGTTCGGGTACCATCGTCATTTTCCGTCACTTCCAGGGGTTCTATATCCGCTTGGTCTGATTCTATTTCACCATCAAACCGCACGTAAATATAGGCGTGCAAGTCAACTTGGTCTTGCTGGAAAGCCATAATTACGTCATCGAGCGAATAAAAGTACTTTCCTGCACCTTTTGTGGCGCCGGGATTTTCTGCTGTTAAGTAATAAGCCCCCAACACCATATCTTGGCTGGGTGTGATGATCGGTTTACCTGTAGCTGGTGACAAAATATTGTTAGAAGCCAACATCAGCAACCGCGCCTCAGCCTGACTTTCTAACGACAACGGTACGTGTACCGCCATTTGGTCGCCGTCAAAGTCGGCGTTAAATGCTGGACACACCAGAGGATGCAATTGAATCGCTCTACCTTCTACTAAAATTGGTTCAAAGGACTGAATACCCAAACGGTGCAACGTTGGTGCCCGATTTAGCATTACAGGGTGTCCTTCAATCACCTCTTCCAGCACATCCCAAACACTGGGGTCATTACGCGATATCAGCTTTTTCGCAGCTTTGATATTATTTACCATGCCGCTACGAATCAAGCGGTTAATCACAAATGGTTGAAATAGCTCAATTGCCATTTCTCTAGGCAAACCGCACTGGTGAATTTTCAGCTTGGGGCCGACCACAATCACCGAACGCCCAGAGTAGTCAACCCGTTTACCTAACAAGTTTTGTCGGAAACGTCCTTGCTTACCCTCAATAATGTCAGACAAAGATTTTAGGGGACGGTTATTTGCCCCTACCACAGTGCGTCCCCGACGACCATTGTCAATCAAAGCATCCACTGCTTCTTGCAGCATCCGCTTTTCGTTCCGCACAATAATCTCTGGTGCCAAAATTTCTTGCAAGCGTGCCAAACGATTGTTGCGGTTAATAACCCGCCGATACAAATCATTTAAATCGCTGGTGGCAAAGCGTCCGCCATCTAGTTGCACCATTGGGCGCAAGTCGGGGGGAATCACCGGAATAACTGCCATTACCATCCACTCTGGTTTGGAACCAGTGGCGATAAAGTTATCAATTACCCGCAACCGCTTAATTAGTTTGGCTCTCTTTTGTCCCTTAGCGTTGCCAATTTCTTCCCGTAGGCTTTCCGCTTCTTGCTCTAAATTAATATCGGCAAGCAAACGCAACAGCGCTTCCGCCCCAATCCCGACTTCTACGCCTTGCAGCACAGAATCTTCGCTATAAATTTGGTCTTCTATTTCCAACCACTGGTCTTCACTCAGTAGCTGTTTGTAACTTAAACTTTCGGCATTACCTGCACTCAGCACAACATAAGAGTTGAAATAGACTATCTGCTCCACATCCCGCAAGGGCATATCCAACAGGATGGAAATATAGCTAGGAATGCCTTTGAGATACCAGACGTGAGCTACTGGGGCAGCGAGTTTAATGTAGCCCATGCGGTGGCGACGCACCCGTGACTCGGTAACTTCTACCCCACAGCGCTCACAAACAATGCCTCTATGACGGACTCTTTTATACTTGCCACAATGACATTCCCAATCTTTCGCCGGACCAAAGATGCGCTCACAAAATAAGCCATCCATCTCTGGCTTGAGAGTTCGGTAGTTAATCGTCTCTGGCTTGGTAACTTCACCGACTACTTGACCATTGGGCAATGTTCTCTCGCCCCACTGCCGAATGCGTTCTGGGGAAGCCAAGCCGATTTTTACGTAGTCAAACTGATTAGTTTGGGCAGGTCTCATACAAAAGTAAAAAGTAAAAAGTAAAAAGGTAAAAGAATGATCAAGTCAAAAGGCAAAGTCAAGAAAAAAGCTCAAAGAAAAACTGTGATTGTTTTCTTCTTCTTTTGCCTTTTGCCTTTTAGCTTTTGACTTCTTTAGTAAAAAGTAAAAAGGTAAAAGAATGAGAAAGTCAAAAGGCAAAGTCAAGAAAAAAGCTCAAAGAAAAACTGTGATTGTTTTCTTCTTCTTTTGCCTTTTGCCTTTTAACTTTTGACTTCTTTACTCGTCATCATCCAGCGATTCGCGGGAAAGAGATTCATAAGTGGGTCGTGGAGGTGTGCGACGGGCTGATTGGTCTGCCATCAAATCCACTTCCACATCTAGGGAACTGCCGTCTGCTTGGGTTTCTACCTTGTGTACGGCAATGTCTAACCCCAATGATTGCAATTCGCGCATTAGCACCTTAAAGGATTCTGGAGTTCCAGGTCGAGGAATTGCCTTACCTTTAACGATCGCATTTAACGCTTCATTCCGTCCTTGCATATCGTCAGATTTAACTGTCAGCAATTCCTGTAAGGTGTAAGCGGCGCCAAAGGCTTCCAATGCCCACACTTCCATTTCCCCAAACCTCTGACCACCTTGTTGAGCTTTACCACCCAAGGGTTGCTGTGTCACCAGTGAGTAAGGTCCAGTTGAACGGGCGTGGATCTTATCATCCACCAAATGCACCAGTTTCAGCATGTAAGCCACACCAATAGTAATTGCTCGGTCAAAGGGTTCACCTGTCCGACCGTCATACACCATGATTTTGCCGGGATTATCTGGGTTATACACCCAGTCTTTCCCTGTTTCGTCCCGGGCTTCTTGCAATTTGCCATGTACAATTCTCCGGGATGTCTCTTCACCGTACATTTCGTCAAAGGGAGTAATCTTAAATCGTACTCCCAAGGTCTGACCAGCCCAACCTAAGAGGCACTCAAATACTTGTCCAACGTTCATCCGACTGGGTACACCCAACGGGTTGAGTACGATGTCCACTGGTGAACCATCGGGCAAATAAGGCATATCTTCCGCCGGTAAGATCCGAGAAATAATCCCTTTATTACCGTGGCGTCCTGCCATTTTGTCGCCAACTTGGATTTTACGTTTTTGGGCAACATACACCCGGACTACCATATTGGCTCCTGGTGGTAGTTCATCCCCTTGTTCACGAGTAAACAAGCGCACGTCAACTACACGCCCTTTTTCACCGTTGGGGACTCGCAAGGAATTATCCCGCACATCCCGCGCTTTTTCACCGAATATCGCCCGCAATAGTTTTTCTTCTGGCGGTTGGTCAGATTCACCTTTGGGTGTGACTTTTCCTACCAAGATATCACCAGCTTCTACCCATGCCCCAATGCGAATGATTCCCTGTTCATCCAACTGACGCAAGGCATCTTCCCCGACGTTGGGAATTTCTCTGGTGATTTCTTCTGGCCCCAATTTTGTTTGTCTGGCTTCAATTTCATATTTTTCAATGTGAATTGAGGTGTAGACATCATCCTGCACCAGTCTTTCAGAGATTAAAATGGCGTCTTCGTAGTTGTAGCCTTCCCAAGGCATATAGGCAACGACGATATTTTGTCCTAGCGCCAGTTCACCGCCTTCGGTAGAGGAGCCATCAGCTAGCACCTGACCAGCAACAACCCGCTCACCAATGCGGACCAGAGGTTTCTGATTTAAACAGGTATCTTGGTTGGAACGTTGATATTTGGAAAGGGTGTATCTAATTTCTGGGGTATTCGGTTTCGGATGGTTACTGAGCGTAGCCGTTGGCGCAGCCTCTCGTAGAGAAGTATGGTTATTGAGCGTAGCCGTTGGCGCAGCCTCTCGTAGAGAAGTACGGACGCGAATTTCTGTGGCATCGACATAAGTGACATCGCCATCGGTACGCGATACAACCACCATCCCAGAGTCTCTGGCTCCTTGGGCTTCCAAACCAGTACCCACTAGAGGACGTTCTGGCTTGAGTAACGGTACTGCTTGCCGTTGCATATTCGATCCCATCAGCGCTCGGTTAGCGTCATCATGTTCCAAGAAGGGAATCATGCTGGTTGCTACCGATACAATCTGTACTGGAGATACGGCTACGTAGTCTACCTGTTCTGGTGTTGTGGTGGAGAATTCCTGGCGATAGCGGACTGGCACTAATGGCCCGATAATATGCCCAGTTTCATCTACAGGAATATCCCCAGGAGCAACGCGCAAGTCGTCTTCTTCATCGGCTGTCATGTAGGCTGGAGGCACGTCAAATCTGACTCGCCCATTTTCTACAGGTCTAAACGGTGTTTCTAGGAATCCGTACAGGTTCACCCGCGCATGGGTTGCTAAGGAGCCAATTAATCCGGCGTTGGGGCCTTCTGGTGTTTCAATGGGGCAAATGCGTCCATAGTGACTAGGATGTATATCCCGCACGGCAAAGCCGGCGCGTTCGCGGGTTAAACCACCAGGACCTAGGGCACTGAGTCGGCGTTTGTGGGTCAGTTCTGCCAGAGGATTGGTTTGATCCATGAACTGACTTAACTGGCTGGAACCAAAGAATTCTTTAATTGCTGCTACCAATGGTTTGGGGTTCACCAAGGAAGCGGGGGTCAGCACTTCGGCATCGGATACGGTCATCCGTTCCCGAATGATTCTCTCTAAGCGGTTTAAGCCGACCCGCACTTGGTTTTGCAGCAATTCACCGACGCTTCTCACCCGGCGGTTGCCCAAGTGGTCGATGTCGTCGATATTACCAATGTCATATTCTAGGTTGATCAGGTAATCTACGGCTGCCAAAATATCGCCAGCAGTCAATACCCGCATTGTGTCTGGGACAGAAAGGCGCAATTTCTTGTTGAGCTTGTAGCGTCCGACGCGACCGAGGTCATAACGTTTCGGGTCAAAGAAACGAGAGTCTAGGAGTTGTTGTCCACCTAAGACTGTGGGTGGTTCACCCGGACGGAGTTTGCGATATAACTCCATTAGGGCTTCTTCTTCAGAGAATTGCCCTTCTTTTTCGATGGTTTTTTGGAAATATTCGGGATGGCGTAAGGCGTCAAATATTTCGTTGTCTGATAAGCCTAAAGCTTTTAGGAGTACCTGGGCTGAGAGTTTGCGGGTTTTGTCAATGCGTACCCACACCAAATCGTTACGGTCTGTTTCAAATTTCAGCCATGCTCCCCGGTTGGGAATTAAGCTAGCTGAATAAGTCCGTCGCCCGTTTTTGTCTATTTCTGATTTGTAGTAGACTCCTGGCGATCGCACTATTTGGTTGACAATTACCCGTTCGGCTCCGTTAATAATAAACGTGCCGCGATCGGTCATCAAAGGCAAATCACCAATGAATACCTCTTGCTCTTTGATTTCCCCGGTTTCCTTATTAATCAGCCTTGTGGGAACATACATTTGGACGGCATAAGTACTATCCCGCCGTTTGGCTTCTTCGACGTTGTACTTTGGCTCCTTGAGTTTGTAGTTATGACCCAAAAAGTGCAGTTCTAATTTGCCCGTATAATCTGTGATCGGACTAAAGGAGTTAAGTTCTTCTATCAACCCTTCTTCCAAAAACCAGCGAAAGCTTGAGCGCTGGATTTCAATCAAGTCGGGCAACAGAAAGGCCGGTTCCATATATGTTTCTTTAGTCATGCCTCTACCTTTGTCAACCTGGTTAAATAAATTTTTCCTTGGACACTGCTATTTGACGCTTCCCACTGCTAGCCAGTGTCCTTAGCTGTTTGGGAACTTTCTGTTACACACTTGCTATTTACAGGTGTGGACAAACGCAGCGATGAAAGCTGGCTGGAATGAGCAATTTTGACAATGGGGTAATCGCCCCTAATAGTGTCTGGGTAATGGGTACTAGGGACTTGGGGATCACAGGAGTAGCAAATAATTTGCTGAAAGTCTTTCCACTCTGTACCCAATGCTTCATGCTCAATCCCCATTTCAAAAAGAATATACAATTGAAATATTCCTGAGTTTGACTTACTTTCCTCATTTCCCCTCCAAAAAGCGCGTTAATTTGCTGACGCAGCTCCACACGGTGTGTCTTAAAATCCACTCCGATGTCTATACTCTCAGTGAGAATTTAGATATCCTCAGACGGAGGGAATGATCCGTACCTTGCCGGATTGGAATCAGAATCACTTCATTTTGCTGAATTGTACTCACAAGGCAATTTTGTTTAACGATTTTGAATAGGTTCAATACACACCAGGCTGATGTTTGGCAAAAGTCTAGCTCAATTTGGGTTGGCACAGTTAGTGATTATCTGGAGAGCATCCGCTTGTAGAGATTTGGAGGATGGCCAAGCCATAACAGCACGGAAAATTTAGATGAGAAGTTTTAGGTTCCTTCCTTTATCATTATGGCGCAAGCAAAATGTTTTTGAGGGAATAATATTAGCATATTTTTTTCCCCCTAAAGTTTTATTTTTTTAGCACAACTTAACAAAAGACCTAGGGCACATTTTATATTGACAGACCGAATAACTCACAGGCATTTTGGGTGGTTTGATGGGCGATCGCCTCTACTGTTTCCTGGCGCAGTTTCGCTACTTGCTCGGCTACATAAAGCACGTAGGCTGGCTCGTTGCGCTTTTCGCCCCGTTTGGGAACTGGAGCCAGAAATGGACAGTCTGTTTCAATCAGTAGACGATCGCTACTCACCATCGCTGCTGATGATTGGATTGCTTTGGCGTTTTTGAACGTTACCGTTCCGCTAAAGCTGATATAGAACCCTAAATCGAGAAACCATTGAGTTTCTTCTGGCGTTCCTCCCCAGCAATGCATGACACCCCGGACTCTTTCTCCTTTGAGTTCCCGCCATTTTTGCAACACTTCTCTAGTTGCCACAGCAGCGTCGCGGCAGTGGATAATCACTGGTAAGTTGAGTTCAGACGCGATCGCTAACTGTGACTCGAACACCATATACTGTTGCTCGGAGTTATCAGCTTTGTAAAAATCCAGCCCCATTTCCCCAATTGCTACCACATTCGAGTCAGAACTTGCTAAAGTTTTGATTTTCTCGGCTGTCTCGCTATTCCATTTATCAGCATCTAAGGGATGTAACCCTACAGCAAAGCTGATTTCGGGAAATTCTTGGGCGATGGATTGAATACTGGAAAATTCCTCCGGGTGAACACAGGAATGTACTAAACGCACTACACCTGCTTCTTGCCACCGCGATCGCACTGTTGCTAAATCCGGCTGAAAACTCTCAAAGTTGAGATGAACGTGCGTGTCTATCAGTTGCATCTTTTGTCCTTTGTTGTTTGTCCTTAGTCCTTTGTCTTATGACCTAATGACTAAGGACAAATGACCAATGACTACTCAGCTGTTTGTAAGGGTTTTAGCCTGTGAGCCAATCTTGACTTTTTCCTTGCCCCATTGTTGGGGTGAAGGACACCCCGTTTGATCGCTTTATCGATTTTGCCGTAAGCCTCAGATAACCGAGCCTGAACTTCTTGGTTTAATTCTGGGGTAGGATTAGCTGTATAGGCAGCTATAGCATTAAAGTATTTCTTCATCAGCGTCTTGACTGCTGATTTATAAGCTTTGTTACGCAGTCGGTTACGTTCTGCGATTTCGGCACGCTTGAGAGAAGACTTTGTATTCGCCACAGTCAATTCCAAAAATACTATTAATTATGTACACACACTACTAGACTTACTAATATAGCATCCAAATTGCCAATGTTATAATTTCCTAAAAAATTTCTGGGATTGGCTATGGGGCATTTGAGATGGATGAATGAATAATCAATGGTGGCAGCCTTGAGAGTATCAAAAAAATCCAGGTTAAGCTAGAGAAGAGAATTAGAGTCAGCTTGTACGACCCAGTGGGTCAAGAGCAATACTAAATCTCAGATGGCAATATTATAATTTTGGCATTCTCCTTACTCCATGCTGCGAATCATTACTCAGCAGGCAGACGTCAGAGCAGAACTACAACGGATCTGCGATCGCACCCATGACGAACAGGTTATTCACAAAGAAGCAACGGTGCGGGAAGTTTTGCAAGCAGTGAAGCGCCAAGGCGACAAAGCTGTATTGCATTACACAGCCGAATTTGACAAACAAACCCTCAAAGCAGAAGAACTCCGAGTTACAGGCTCGGAACTGGATGCAGCCTATCAACAGGTGTCAAAGGAGTTGTTGGGCGCAATTCGGCTAGCTTGCCGCCAAATTGAAGCGTTTCATCGTCAGCGAGTCCCAAAAAGCTGGGTACACTTTGGCGATGATGAAGTAGTGCTGGGCAAACGCTACACCCCCGTAGATCGAGCCGGGTTGTATGTGCCTGGTGGCCGTGCCTCCTATCCCAGTACAGTACTGATGAATGCAATTCCGGCTCATGTTGCTGCTGTACCCCACGTGGTGATGGTGACACCACCAGGTCTAGGGGGTGCTATTAACCCAGCAGTGTTGGTAGCTGCCCAAGAAGCAGGGGTGCAAGAAATTTATCGCATTGGGGGCGCACAAGCGATCGCCGCTTTAGCCTATGGTACAGAAACGATTCCGAAAGTGAATGTAATTACTGGACCTGGGAACATTTATGTCACCCTAGCGAAAAAACTTGTCTATGGCACCGTCGGCATTGATTCCTTGGCAGGCCCTAGCGAAGTGCTAGTGATTGCCGATGAAACCGCAAATCCGGTGCATGTAGCTGCTGACTTGCTAGCCCAAGCCGAACACGATCCAATGGCAGCAGCAATTTTGCTGACGACGGATGCTGCGTTGGCAAAAAACGTGCAATTAGCCTTAGAAAGACAGCTAGTGGATCACCCACGGCGAATAGACACAGAAAAAGCGATCGCTCATTACGGCTTGATTGTCGTTGTGGAATCCCTCGAAGCAGCAGCAGAACTCTCAAATGAATTTGCCCCCGAACATCTGGAACTAGAAATCAAAGATCCGTGGGCATTATTACCACAGATTCGCCACGCTGGGGCAATCTTTTTAGGTTACTCAACACCAGAAGCCGTAGGAGACTATTTGGCAGGCCCTAACCATACCTTGCCAACTTCTGGTGCTGCCCGCTATGCTTCGGCATTAGGGGTTGAAACTTTCCTCAAGCACTCCAGTATTATTCAATACTCCCAAACCGCACTGCAAAATGTGGCTGGTGCTATTGATGTGTTAGCAACAGCAGAGGGTTTACCTTCTCATGCTGATTCAGTCCGACGCCGAGTTCAGCGAGAAGAGTGATTTGGAATGCTTAATTTTTTTCTTATGCGTCCACAAGTCGGGCATTGCCGACGGTAGTTTCTGGGAGAGGAAAAACCTCTCCTAGAAACTCGTGAAAAGCTTCTCCAGAGCAGTTGCTACAACGCAAGCAGCCTCAAGACATAAACTACATAAACTAAGTTGGCAAATAAAAAATTGGTTTAGTGTCGCTGCCGACTAATTTTGCTAGATACTTATGTAAGGAGTCTACTTTTTAGGAGACAAGAGCGGTGCTAAACAATATTTTGGTAGCTCTGGACGGTTTGGAAATTTCAGAACGAGTAATTCAGACTTTAGATAATTTGGCGTTGTCAAAAGATGCCAAGGTTATTCTCTGTCATGTATTTCCCACACCAGAGTCAGAGATGGAACTACCCGCCGATGGTCCTCAGCCAGATTCCCCAACATTTTCTTATTTTCATATTGAAAAACAGTTGCAATCCTATCAGGAAAAGTTATTAGTCACAAGTGAGTTAGAATTGGTAACTGGTGATCCTGCCGAAGAGATTATTCGCCTTGCCAATATTTACAAAATTGAGTTGATCATAATTGGCAGTCGGGGGTTGATGGGAATGAAGCGAATTGTTCAGGGTTCTGTTAGCAGTCAAGTTGTAGAAGAAGCTAAATGTTCAGTGTTAGTCGTAAAATCAAGGTAAAAATTTGCCAGGGGAAGCAATGACTAGAACCACCCCAAAACTAACCTTTGAAGAATATCTGAAATATGATGATGGCACTGATACCCGCTATGAATTGGTCAATAGAGAACTAATTCCCATAAGTTTGGGAAGTGGACAACATGGGGCGGTAACAGACGCAATCATTGTTCAAATTGGCAGTTAGTTGACTAAGTTTGTATAAAATTAACAGGATAAATCTGGCTGAGGTTTTTTATGAGTTCCCGCCGCATTCTTCAAGTTGGTGAATCTTATACTTTCAGCCGATATTTTGAATTGCCTTTCACGATTGATGATATTTTAGCCGAATTAAATTGCACTATTGAAAGGAAAAATCTCACATTACCTGAATCATCAGAAACTTTAGATATCCAATTTTTACAGCAGCAACTTCGGCGTAATTTCTCTCATATTGATTTAGTTAATGAAACTACTAGACGCGAAGCTTTAATTGGCCCAATTTTGTTTGAAGTATGCCATTTAACTAATCAGAGACTCAATATCGAGTATTCTATTGCTGTCAACGACTATCTGAAAGGGACTCTCGACTACTATATTGCAGCACCTCAAAATTTATTAGTTATCGAAGCCAAACAATCAGATTTAGTTAGAGGATTTACTCAACTCGCCATTGAATTAGTAGCACTTGATCAATGGACTAAATCTACATCTGAACTTCTATATGGTGCAGTTACGACTGGTGAAGACTGGCGTTTTGGGGTTTACCATCGTGGGAATCGTCAGGTGACTCAAGATCAGAAACGCTATCAAGTTCCAGAAGATTTATCTACGCTGATAAAAATTATTGTAGGTATTATTTCTAAGTCCTAAACGTTTAAAAATAATTTAAGGATTTAAACCTAATAATGTAGTTCCTTGTTGTCCTGTTCCTACTGCTTCGCGGATGCGGTTGATGCTTAGATTACGTTTATAGTGTTTGGCAATAGTAGCAAGGCAAAGACACATAGAGACAAGGGGATTTTCCTTGTCCCTACATTCAGTCAATTCAACGCCCTTGAGTCGCCAGAAATTGACGCAAGCTAAACAAACTCAGCGTTTGACCCAAATTTAAGGGCAAAATTGAAACTCCTTCCAAGCGGGACTGTACCCAACCTTCTCCCCAGTACCATTCGTGGAACCCGTCGATACCTCCACTAAGTACCAAGCGCAGGCAGTTGGATTTGACAACGTTTACTTGATGATGAATCGCCACTGGCCCAGTCCAGGTTGTAAACTGGAATCCGGGAAGCAGTTCTTCTGGCATTCCTGGCGCAAAGCGTTGCCCTAAGAGCCATTTTTCTAGTTGCACCGGATGCAGCAGACTGTCACGAATTGCATCTGTTGAGGCTTCGATTTCGATCCGCAGTTGGCTTTGTTGAAAATTACCCAGCATTTTTATCGGATTACCTAAAGGTGAGACATCGCTATTTCTAATATTGCAAATAGTTTTAGTCATTAGTCCTTTGTAAATAACTAATGACCAATGATCAATGACAGACGTTTATTTGCGTAGCACCCTACTAAGCTACTTTTCTACCAGCAGAGAACTTAGAATAGAAAATGTGAACTTGTTAAGAAATGTAAGGTGATTCATGGCGGATCAGTTAATTCGTGCAACAGCAGCCGAAGGTGGAATTCGTGCCGTAGGTGTGATCACCACACGTTTAACAGAAGAAGTACGGCAACGCCACAAGCTTTCTTATGTGGCAACGGCAGCACTGGGCCGGACTATGGCGGCGGGCTTGTTAATGGCTTCTAGTATGAAGCGAACTGGATCGAGGGTCAATGTCCGGGTAAAGGGCGATGGGCCTTTGGGTGGGATATTGGTAGATGCAGGCTTAGATGGTACGGTACGCGGGTATGTCGGGAATCCATCTGTGGAATTGCCGCCCAATGCCAAAGGGAAGCTAGATGTTGGTGGTGCGGTAGGTGGCGGCTACCTCTATGTTGTGCGGGATATCGGTTATGGTTATCCTTACTCTAGTACGGTAGAACTAGTTTCTGGGGAAATTGGTGATGATGTCGCTCATTATCTGGTGAATTCCGAACAAACACCTTCGGCTTTAGTTTTAGGTGTGTTCGTGGGAGCCGGGGGAGTAAGTGCGGCTGGAGGATTACTAGTACAAATATTACCCAAAGCTGCCAGAGATGAAGCCTTGGTAGAAACGTTGGAATCACGGGTTGCCGGTCTAGCAGGATTTACGCCGTTGTTGCAAGCTGGGAAGACGTTACCGGAAATCTTTGGCGACTTGTTGGGAGATATGGGGCTGGAAATCTTTTCCGAACGGCAATTGCTGCGCTTCCATTGTGGTTGTTCTTTCGATCGCGTTTTAGGCGCACTGAAGATTTTAGGAGAAGCTGAATTGCAAGACATGATTATTAAAGATGATGGGGCTGAAGCAACTTGCGATTTTTGCGGCAACGTCTACCAGGCAACTAGCGAGCAGTTAGCTCAACTAATTGCCGATTTGCAAGCTGAATCTGCTGTTTTAGGATAAAGTATAAAATAGCACTGATTTTTTAGATTGATAATGGTACTCTGTGGAGAGAGATAATCAAAAAAGTAGCTTTTTAATCATCAGAAAGTTACTATGTCAACAATGGAATTATCGACTTAAAACAGAGCGCTATTCAATTATTTTGGTGTGAGAGATGACAGAGCGGGATATTCCAGACAGTTGGTCTTCAGCCAGTGGAAGAAAGCCAGATCAAAACGAAAGCTTATCCCGAACAGAACAATTCGGTGAAACTCAGCCATTTGATGTCCCAGCTACTGGTTATAACTCCAAGTCAGTGAAGCGGCGAAAAAAAAACCATCGGGAAGGATTACCTATAAATAGTAATTCAGAAGAAACTGCCCAACTCAGTAGTAATTCGGGGAAATGGCCACGCTGGATGAAAAGCTGGACATTATGGCTAGTACTGCTATTGTTGATTCCTGGCAGTGTCGGATTCTTGGCAATGGCAATGCTACTAAAGTTGCCCACTGCCCCTAATTGCCCCTCGATTTTCTGGCCTTTAGCTAGTGCTTCGGTGCGACTACACTGCGCTCAGTTGGCGGCTTCTAAGCAGACTGTGAATGACCTGTTGCAAGCGATCGCTCTGGTGAAGCAACTACCACAAGATCACCCGTTGCATGGAGAAATTGATCGTTTCATCGAAGAATGGTCGCGGGATATTTTGAAGCTAGCCGATCAAAGTTTCCAAACTGGGAATTTAGAGGAAGCGATCGCTACTGCCAAGAAAATCCCCGAAGACGTAGCCGCTTATAAATTAGTCGATGAACAAGTTGACAAATGGCAAACAATTTGGTCAAAGGCAGAAGCGACATACAACGGTGCGATCGCCGAAGTCAAGGAACGGCACTGGCAATCGGCGTTTATGTTATCCGCCAAAATGCTGCGTGTAGATAATCAATACTGGGCGGGTACTAAATACGACCAATTGAATCGTCTAATCGCCACAGCGCGGGAAGATGGCGATAAGTTAGGAAAAGCCGAAAGTTTAGCAGACAGCAAAGTTGTCGATAATTTATTAGAAGCGATCAAGTTAGCCGAGTCCATTGGGCAAGAAAGTTACCTTTACCAAAAAGCTCAGGAAGCGATTCCCGCATTTGGACGCAAAATGCTGGGATTGGCACAGGCAAAACTAGACAAGAAGGATGCGGATGAAGCGCTGAATATTGCTAGGCAAATACCAGAAAGTACGAAACTACAAGGCGAAACCGATGACTTTATTGCCATAGCTGATGCGAAAAGGAGTGCTTGGATCGGTAACGTTTCTGGTTTACAGGCAGCGATCGCTCAAGCACAACAAATTGATCCTTCCAGACCAGTTTATGACGAGGCACAGCAACTTATTGCTCGTTGGCAGTTGGAAATCGAAGATGTTGCAAATCTGGAAAAAGGGAGAATATTGGCTAGTCAGGGAACAATCCCCAATTTAACAGCAGCGATCGCCCAAGTACAGCTCATCCCTGCGAGTAATCCCAGGGCTACAGAAGCGAGGCAAGAGATAGATCGCTGGAGTGCCCAAGTAGAGACAATTGAAGACCAACCTTATTTAGATCGCGCCGAACAGATAGCAGTATTCGACGATATTAACTCCTTGCAAGCTGCGATCAACCAGGCGAATGAAATTCGTAGAGGTCGGGCATTATATCCAGAAGCACGGAAAAAAATTCGGACTTGGATCGGAAAAATTCAGCGAATTCAAGATCAGCCCTACTTAGATCAAGCACGAGAACTGGCTCAAAGTGGAAATCTCACCGCCGCCATTGGCGCAGCTCAACAAATTGCCTCGTCGGGAAGGGCGCTTTCTGGGGAAGCACAAGCTGCGATCAATGATTGGGAAGGGGAAATCCGCACCAAAGAAAACTGGAAAAAAGCCCAGGAAGTGGGGGCGGCTGGTACGCCAGAAGCCTTGGTTGAGGCAATACGGCTGGCGGATCGGGTTTCAAACAATAACATCTTACGTATGGATGCGAATCAGGCTATCGATCAGTGGAGTCAGCAATTGTTAGAAATCGCCCGCTCTCAAGGTCAGTCTGATATTGCTAGAGGCATTGACATTGCCAAATCGATTCCACGCGGTAGTGCTGCTTACAGTGCAGCGCAAGAGCAAATTAAGACTTGGCAGGATTTTCTCAATCCTCAACCGAAACCTGAGCCTCAGCCTGAATCTCAACCATTTCCTCCATCAACGACTACACCATTTTCTCCATCTACTACTAATGGGCAGTAGTGTCAACTTAGAGCCAGGGTGCCTGGAAGTCGCGGCTACACAAACAAAGTCCGCCTCCGCGAACTAAGGAAAAATCAGGGTTTTGTCTCGTTCCCAGTCTCTGATATCATGTCCGCTTGATTACTTATTAAACCCGAAGAACCCCACCCCGCCAAAGCTACGCTTTGTCTTCCCTCCCGAAGATATCTTAGGGGTTGGGGGTGGGGTGCAATGACTGTGCGAATCATAACTATTTATACGGACATGATATGACTGGAAATGTCTAATGGGAGGCTTTGCCTATTGACTTGCAGCAGAGCCGTACTGAGGTGCATTTCCAGCCAGAGACTCAGAAGGAGGTTTTAAAGCAATACAAAAATTTATTCCCCGATCGCTTCTCCCCATTCCTTAATCACAGAAAATAGTGATGAGTAATCATCATCAGCAAATGACATTTTTACGGCTGTTTGCAAGATTTGCCGCACTCCTTTAATACTACTGAGATCCAAACTTTGAGATTTTGCTTCTGAGATAAACAATTCTGTATCTTTAAGCAAGTGTTTTGTGGGGAAATTGGGATTAGCATAATCCTTATCCAACATCCGTTGTAGCTTTTTGTCAAAGGTAGGTGCATAGAGTGAACTATGGCGCAATATTTCCATAAACACATCCACATCGACACCCTGACGCTGGACAAAAGCTAGACTCAGAGCAAAGCTAGTTGTTAGGGAAGCTATTAGTTGATTTAGTGCCAATTTCAGAGCCGCCGCAGATCCCACTGGTCCTATAAGTAAAGGTTCTGTGCCAAAATTTTGGAGTAACTTTAAGTGGCGTTCATATTGTTCTGGCTCTGCCCCTACCATAACACTCAACTTGCCAGCCTTGGCTTCCGGGATACTCCCTAATACAGGTGCTTCTAAATACTCACCACCACCAGCAACAACTGCATCTCTAATTTCCCGGCTTTCTGTGGGAGTAATTGTTCCCATTTGAATGATTGTGCTACCTTCCAAAGTTTGCCAAGCCGTATCTGAAAGCAACACATTATAAATGGCCGGGGCATTAGTAAGCATGAGGATCACGCACTCAGCAGCACGAATGGCTTGGCGGGGATGTGTAGCAATTTCAGCCCCAGCTGCTTGTAGTGGTGCTAATTTTTCTGGGGTACGATTGTAGGCAACTAGCTGTACATCTGCGGCTAATAACCTTTGAGCCATTGGTAGTCCCATTAGTCCAGTTCCCAGAAATGCCACCTTCATTTTTCACGTTCCTTTAATACAGCGTCAAACAATTTTGGATTTGGGATTTTAGATTGACTCTAGCAATCAAGTCATTGGCTCTGTCATTTAATTTTAGATTTGGGATTTTAGATTTATTCCACGTAGCTTGCTTCTCGCGGAACGAGTATAAACTCAGGGGTAACTCTTCTCTACGAGAGGCTGCGCCAAGGAGATGCTGTTCGCATATAAACCTTTTTGAGGTTTAAATCTTCAATCCAAAATTTAAAATCTAAAATCCGTTCACGTGACAATCAACCACCAGCAGCAAAAGTTGCCATAATTATCACTGAAAGTAAAATACCTGGAGTAAGTAGTGTTGCTAGCATTAGCAAGTCATGAGTCGTCATAATTATTACTTTTGTATTGTGTTTAAGTTTACACTAATCACTGTTATCCTAGTCTAAATAAGATTGATACTCCATTCTTAAATAGAGTTTTAACTTTTTAAAGTTACCTTTACTCTGGCACGGTCAATCCTTTTAGTGGTTGAGAAATTTCTGTGTCTTCCAGACCTTTGCTCTGAACTAGAACTCCAAAACCGCCCAGTCCTGTGGGATCTATAAGTTGGTGTAGTGCGTCCCGTCGCTGTAGTAACTGCAAGAGGGGTTGCTTTTGATCAGAAAGGGCTGCAATCCGATCGCCTAAACCCAACGCCATTAAAAATAATCCCTGCTGGATAAAACCAACATTCTTTAAATTGCACTTTTCACCCCAGCGTTCCAAGGCTGTAAAGTCAACGTGGGCAGTGATATCTTGTCGCCCAATATTGATATAGGGATTGTCATGGAAACGATGATGATAATAACACTGTAGCGTTCCTTGCGATCGCCTGGGATTATAGTAACGACTGGCGGGGTAACCATAATCAATTGTTAACACATAGCCGCGCTGCAAGCAGTCTGCTACTATACTCAACCAGTCTAGAGCCGCTAAATTAATTTCACTACGGTAGCCATCGGGATATGCACTTTGGCTCAAGTCGATTCCCGCTAAATCCAAATGTTCAGCTAGTTGGGGTGTTGAAGGTTCCCCTGTGACTTCTACAAATGCAAAATTTGACCTCTCCCCCAACCCCTCCCCTATGAGGGCAGGGGAGTCTTTCTCCCCCTTCCCTAGAAGAGAAGGGGGTTGGGGGGTTAGGTTTTGTGGTGTTGTCACATAAATTTCTCGGAGTTTTCCTGTTTCTAGGATGAATTGATGAACGGGGAAAGCATCTACTAATTCGTTAGAAAAAAAGCAGCCTGCGATCGCATTTGGTGGTATATCCTCTAAATTGCACCAACGTACAGGGAAATCTTGCAAGCGTTGCTGCTGTTCTTGTCTTAAAACTGGCGACTTTTCAACAATGATGTACTCCAGCGCGGTAAAAAAATCTGGGTAGTGCAGTTGATGATATTTGAGGATATGCAAAGCTAGCAGTCCTTGACCTGCTCCCATTTCTACCAGAGAAAAGGGTACAGGTTTTTTTAGAATCTCCCACATTTGCAAAAATTGTTCTGCTAGTAACTCGCCAAAATCAGCACAGAGGTTAGGAGAAGTAAAAAAATCACCACCCTCAAAGCCAATTTTCACTGCATCGCTGGAATAGTAGCCATGTTCAGGGTGGTATAATACCATATCCATGAATTCAGCAAAAGTGATTCGCTGCTGGGGACTGTTGGTAATGTGATTTGCGATCGCTACACATAATGCTGGATTTGAATCCATAAAATTTGAGATTGGGGACAAAAGAAAATAATTGAATAGGACTAGAGTGTGTCAAATTCATTTTGACGGTTAGAGAGACGCGATAAATCGCCGTCTCTACAGAAAATTTATTCGTCAATTAGTTCGTAGTTGCGCTTTAGCGCTAAAGCGCAACTACGAACCCCTCAAAACTAGGTTGACAGACTACTAGGGTGTGTTTTTAAACTACTTGTTTAGGGACTGACAAATAAAAAAATATCCCAAAACCGACACAAAACCCTCTCTATTTATCCTCTCTCTGTGTTCTCTGCGCGGCAGTCGCTCATGGGGTAAACCCCCAGACGCTCTCTACGAGACGCTAAAAGCGTAGCTTGCTTCCCTGTAAGGGTACGCGGACTCGCTTCCCGCCGGCGCTATCGCTTTTAGCGTCTCCCCTTCTCCCAATGTGAGAAGACCGCGCTGCCTTGTCTCTGTGGTAGCCTGCGGCAAGCCGATGCAGCGTCTACGTTTATTTGGATAATTTATTTCTTGGAAATCCCTTAGGCTCCTAACTTTTTAGATCCCCCTAAATCCCCCGATAAATTGGGGGACTTTAAGAGACTCTGAGCAAGCCTTTTTAAGGGGGTTGGGGGGATCTAAGACTTTGAAAACACGCCCTAGTCCTATTTGACTACTTAGCCACTCACCAACGACACCAACACACCATTAGGATCGCGGACACGAGCAATTGTTTGTCCCCAAGGCTGGGCTTTAGGAGCATCTAATGCTTTTGCACCTGCTCCGATCGCTCTGATATAAGCGCTGCCAACATCAGGAGTGATAAATGATATCTGGATTAATGCCGGTGGTTGTGTGGCATCGTTGGGATGGAAGCCGCCAGGAAATAACTTTTGGGCTTCGCTACTAGAAGAGAAAGCTAGTGTAGTGTTTCCGGTTTCGATTTCAGCCCAAATAAACTGCCCCCTATCTTCGAGAGTGCGACGAACCAGACCAAATGCTTTTTCGTAAAACTCAACCGTCTTAACTACATCGTCTACCCAGATGACCGTATAACCAAATTTCATAATTCTTTCTCCTGATTAGAAAAATCAAATTGAGTATTTTCAACCCAGGTCGGTGGGTTTTGCCTCATGTAGCCACGGTTTCTAACCGCCCTTTTAACTTAATTCTTGCTCCCCTTCCCTTGTCGGGAAGGGGTTGGGGGTTAGGTTTGAGTTGCACGCGGCATGAATTACGAATTATATTTAACTTTCTAGGATGTAAGGGGCTGTTGCTAGAATTTGCGCCCCTGTTTGCATCATTTCTATATCTGATGGCGACCAATCATGAGACCCTTGACAATGATGTGCCGCTAGCAATCCCCATAATCCTCTAGGAATCAAAATTGGTACAACTAGGTTGGCACGAACCTGCATATTGCTGAGAAAATCTCGGTGACAAGGCTCGATTGGCTCTAATTCAATATCAGCGATCGCCTTTACCCGTCCTGCTAAGTATAAAGCAGCATACTGGTCGTTAAAACAACCATCTGGGCCAGTTGAACCAAGTATTGAGAATTCTTTAGAACTCAAAGATTCAAAAGTCACCTGTCCTTGCCACTGCCCGTAAAAATAATACAACACCACCCGATCAACATGAAGCGATTCTCTGAGTTGGTTCGTTGTTTGCCGGACTAACTCATCGCGGTGCATTGATTTAACAAGGCGATCGAGCAAGTTTTGCAAACCCTGTTCGCGGCGATCGCGGTTTTGGTTAAATTTTGATTGAGGATGAATTTGCACGGTTCTCAAATTACGACTAGGTAAATGCTGCCGGATTTATATAGTAATTTATTAGACCTTATTTAAATACATATCTAGTATTTATAGTAGCAACCCCATTTTAACAAAACATAACACTAGTACAAGAAGGCAAAAGTAAAAAGGCAAAAGTAAAAAGAAAGAATGCTTATTTTGTAGGCTTTCTGGCTATTTAAAATGGTTGCTTTATTTACACCGTGTCGTACTAGTCAACCTCTTCCGTGAATTTAAAATAAATTATTAAGAAATTACAATTTTAATTTTCACCAAAGAAAATCCCTAATTATAACTTAAAAGTTAAGATTTTTGCAAATATATAAATAATATGCTCAATTTTTTATAGTTTGAGGCAATAAATATAGCGATTGCTCCTTTGTATGCAATAGACTTTGACCTTTCTGTTAAAAGGCTACGGTATATACACATCTTTGTACACAATGCAAGACATCGTAAGATCCCCCTAAATCCCACGATAAATTGGGGGACTTTGATTCCGGTTCCCCCCTTTTTAAGGCAGGGCTGTTTCATTCCCTAAAAGACTCTGATTTACAAGCATTTCAAGCAAAAAAGTCAGGTGACTAAAAAATCTGATTGGGCGAGAAAATCGCGTAGGCGTAGCCCGTCGTAGACATCGCACTGAAATTTACTCGTTGAGGTGGTATCTTTTCGATAACCAAATCAAGCAAATTTCTGACTTATACTATTGACAAAATCTCTAAGAGATCGAATGAAACAGCCCTGCTTTTTAAGGGGGGTTAGGGGGGATCAATCAGTGCCTAAAATCACAGCTAAGGACTTTTCAAACATCCTCTTAGAGCCAGGGCGAATAGAATTCGCGGCTATGCGAACGTAAACTAAAGAAAAATTGAGAGAATCTGGTAGGGTGCGTTATGGACTTTAGTCCTAACGCACCGAAAACCTCTGACGGTGCGTTACCCTGACGCGATAACACACCCTACCTGTATTTCAAAAATTAAACAGGACTTACGCAAACAATAGCTAAAACCCTGATTTTTAGGTAGGGGCAATTCATGAATTGCCCCTGAGCGCGTGTAGTTTTGCGTAAGTCCTATTAAATATGAGTCGTAAAGCTGGTAAATTTAGCTCCCTTAAAAAGGGAGGAAACGGAGTCAAAGTCGCCCTTTTTAAGGCAGGGCTGTTTCATTCGTTCAGATCAGAATTTTGTCAAGAGTATCAACCAGAAAATTTAGTGAGTTGGTAATCGAAAAATTACTGTTTCAATCGGTAAATTTAAGTGCGATCGCCTGGTTTTTGACCCAATTAGAGTGTTTAAAAACCTGATTTTTTTGACTGATACGCTTGTAAATTAAGGTCTTTTGGGGAATGAATCAGCCCTGCTTTTTAAGGGGAGCGACTGCGCCCTTGCGGTTCCCCGACTTGTTCGCGCAGCGTCTCCCCTTCTCCCAAAGGGAGAGGCTAGCGCCAAGGGAGAAGCACGTGGCGTGGATTTAGGGGGATCTAAAACGTTTTGCTACCAAGAAGAACTATATTTTATGAACTATTTCACTTTTAACCAACTAAATATATCTGCTGGCGTAATTTGCCAATCTGCTAATACATCAAGAACAGTCAATTTATCATTATTATATTTTACTTCTGGCAATTTATTAGGTTGAAATACCATCACCGATTTATCGTTAGAGTCAATAAACCAACCTAGTTTTGTACCATGATTAATACAGAAAATGATTTTATCAATCACACGGTTAGGAAATTGGTCAGGGGATAGAATTTCAATTATCCAATCTGGATAAATTTCAAACTTATTGGCAATTTCTCCATCTTCATCAACAACAAGCCGTGACCACTCAAATACAGCAATATCTGGAACTAAAGAACGTCCTCCAAATGTGCAGCGTAATTCAGTTAATGCTAAAGCTATTTCCTGAGATTCACTTACCTGATTAATTTCCGTTGATAAACGAGTTTGAATTCTGCTATGTTTTCCCTGTGGCATTGGTTTTTGGTAGGTTTTTGTATCAATATATTCACTAGCTGGTTTAGTTTCTGGTAATTGCAGAAACTCTGTTAAAGAAAGATTAGATGATAATACGACCATAAAAATTACTCCTAAAATAGTTTTATTATATCTTGAAAACCTCTCTCTAAATCTCTCTCCTACAAGGAGGAGCCACTGCGTTGGGCGGCGAGCCACTCTTGTTGCACGTGGCGTTAAAGACTTTGAATTTTCCCCCTTCTCGTGTCGGGAAGCTGGCTAGGGGGTTAGGTCTTTCATCGGCTTTTCCACATGACGTGAAAAGTCAGTAAAGTCCTGACTACAGGGAGCATCCCAAATGTGCAAAAACCTTGATAGCCCTCATCCCCTAACCCCTTCTCCCAAAAATGGGAGAAGGAGAACTAGAATTATGTCTCCCCTCTCCCAAAAATGGGAGAGGGGCTGGGGGTGAGGGAAAAGATTTAAGCAAAATTGGGATGCTCCCTTACTACAAACTTTAATTTACTAATCTTGAAATAATCCTAAAGAACAAATAATTTGAGGTTCTCGTTTCTCAAGTTCTTCTGTGACAATACACAAACGGTCATCCATCCGTAGCGCCACTACTAACTCAGCCAACTGCTGATTATTAATACCACTTCTGAGTTGACGATTGAGAGTATCAATGGCTGACTGTCGCAAAGGATAACGGTAAATTTCATCAATTGCTTTTAAAAGTTCTTCGCTAACAAATAGTGTTCCCTTCATTTCTTGAACATAACTCTTCAGTCGTTCATAACTGCGGAATCTTGCACCTGATGGTCGCCCCAATTGACCCCCGGCATTTTTCTCTTCTTCAGCAATCAACTCAGCACCTTTTTGCACTAACTCGTGATGCTGTTTATCTCTCGGTATCGCTGGGGTAGATTCTTCACACGCCGCCACTCGAAGAACTGCTAATTGCGATTGAGTAACGCTATTTCCATCACGGTCAACATAAATCAAAGAATCATTCCCCTCAGTGGTTTTCATATACAGCAATACCCCTTCCGGTTGCACAGGTTGCGGAGTATGGGCGCGAGTAGAATAAACCACATTTGGCATTTCTTCAATGGTTTTTTTCAAACCTGGATTACCATCGGTGGCTTTTTTCCAAATTTGAAATGCTTCCGAAGTTAAGTCAACTTCTGTGTCTTCTTCCCCATCTAAAACTCCAGATTTCTCGTTGTAGAGGTCGAGAATTACTCGTGCATCATCATCTTCAAAAAATGCTTCATCAGTTCCCACGACTTCAGCATTTTCTTGTAGTCGTTTGCGGAGTCGTCCCCGCAAATTAATAATCCGTTCTACCCCTTCAGCTGGTAAAAAAGAATAACAGAGAATTTTATCAGCATTTTGCCCAATGCGGTCTACCCTCCCTGCACGTTGAATTAAAGGAATAATCGCCCAAGGTAAATCCCAATTGACGATAATTGCACAGTCTTGCAAATTATGACCTTCACTCAAAACATCGGTAGCTATTAAAATACGCAATTCATCTGATAATGAAATTTCCTCGCGTTTTCCATTACTCACAGGGCTAAATCTTCCCGTCATTGCTGTCGGGTCTTTAGATTGACCTGTCACCCCTGCAATATGAGTAATATGACTCAACTGCAAATTGTCTGTAAGGTAACGGACTGTATCGGCAAATTGTGTAAAAATCAGTACTTTATCTTTGGGGTGAGTTTTTGTTAGCAGTTTGATTAAGGCAGCAAGCTTTTCATCTTTTTGATAATTCCACTCACCACACTCTTGCAGGACATTAATCAGTGCTTTGGCATCTTCTAGCAAATCCCGTTTCAGTTTTTTAATGTCAAAAAGTGTAGACCGCAACCACTTAAATCGTCGTTGATATCGAGTTGTATATTCTTGATAAATTGACTCTGCTCTTTGACGAAAAACTTTTTCTGTCTTAAATGCCTTCTCATCCTCATCTGGAAAACCTCTCTCCTGCTTTTCGAGAGGCTTTGAATTCTCCCCCTTCCCTAGTAGGGAAGGGGGCTGGGGGGTTAGGTTCCGCGTTAGCTTTTCCACATCACCTGAATTGTCAGAATCATCTTCTTCTGTTTCTGTATCAAACAAAGCTGCTGCTACAGAATCGGCATCTTCATCATTATTACTTGTATCTAATAACTCAGCTTCCTGAGTTCCAATGGGAATATCAAGCCCCTTCTCTAAAGCATACAAATAAATGAAGTTCCGTAAAATGTGGCGTTCAATTGATTGAAGGAAAGCAACACCACTACTTTCTAAACGTTTAAATAAGTTAGTGCGAGAAAAACCCATTAACCTCCTACCGCCACGAAATAAGCTATTAAGAAAGCGTTGCTCGATATCTGTAGGTAATTGTTTGGGTTTAGCAATAATATAATTTCCTAGCCCATAACGAGGTAAATTAAGTTGATTAATTACTTCTACTACTAACTCTGAGTAAAGATGAGAATAAGAGTCAGTGTTAGAACTTTCTAGAGGAAACTTGAGACTGCGAGGTATACGCTGGGGAAAATAAGAACGTCTCCCATCAAAAAATTCTAAATATTTACGCCCGGTTTCATCTGTGTGGGCATAATTATCTTTAATAAAAGAGCGAGTGCGTCGCACCATGTAACGCTTCATCAATTCTCGCCAGTCATCAGGGTGTTCACTTTTTTCAAAAGCCGCTAAAGAACGGACTGAACATTGATGTTTTCTAATAAACTCTAATTCTCCGATAGAACTGCCACCAAGTTCATTAATTAAAGCTTCTGGTCTTAATCCTAAATCTTGGTCTTCTGGTACAAATAGCCGCAGTTGGGCGGAAAGGTCAAGATAACTTTTATTGTAAGGAGTAGCAGATAATAAAATACATTTACTTTCGTTAGCCGCAATATATTCTATAATTGCTCGATAACGTTTGCCTTCGCGGTTCCGTAAGTTGTGACTTTCATCAATTAACACAACTCGATAACGGCGGAGTTTCGGTAATTTATTTTGGACTTGACTAATGGGCATAACTTCGGCAAGTAGCCGATAGTTATTGACATATTCTTGCCACATTTGCACCAAGTTTTTTGGGCAAATAATTAGTGTTTCTAAAAAACAATCTTCTTGTAATATCTTAGCTAAGGCGGTTCCAACTAAAGTTTTGCCCAAACCGACCACATCACCCACTAATACGCCACCACGCCTAGTTACATGACGTGCTGCTAGCTGGACGGCGGCTTTTTGGAAATCAAATAAATTGTTAAATTCGCGGGGGATGCGGAATTCGGAAATTCCAGCGATCGCTTCATGAGATAAGTGGTAAGCTATCTTCAGGTAGATGTAGTAAGGTGAGACCAACTCATATCTCGCCCAACTTTGATCGATAATTTCAGCCAATTCTTGAGATATATCTACACAACCGTAATCTTGCCAGCGATCGCTAAACCACTTTTGCAGTTTATTGCAAGCATCATGGTCTAAAATATCAACATTCAACTCCCCTTGTTTTGCCAGTCCGGGAAGAGTTAAATTGCTACTACCTAAAAATCCCACCGTTGGAGTATTGGGGTCATGGCGATGCACAAGATATAATTTGGCGTGGAGGGGATGGCGCAGAAACAGTTTAATAATTAGTTTCTGAGTTTTTAGCTGATGACTTAACCGCCGCAACCCCGCTTCATCCTGATTAGTCGGCGCACCGATAGTCAACTGCTGGCGAAATTCCGCCGCCATCCGTTTTTTAAACCGCACGATGCTACTGTTATCAATCCGTCCATCACCACCAACAAAACTAAATGCTGCATGAACTTCATCACTGGGCAAGGTTTGCATCCCAATTAGTAAACGACAACAAGCATTTTCACTACCAACATACTGTTCAATCAAATCATCAATTCTTCGCCAACCTCTGAGGTTGAAGTAGCCAACACAAAAATCTGCTCGGTAAGAGACTTTGAGGGTTTCTCGTAAAATCGGTAGCAATTGTAAATCAATGTTGTCAAAGATACGGGGCATTACTCAAAACTCTATAAATATTTCGTACATCTGTTATACGAGTAAAAAATTTTTATGCTAGATTAGAGACGGCGATTTATCGCGTCTTCAAAAATTATAAAAAAAAGAGCAGTTGCATAATACAACTGCTCTAAAAAATGTTTAGATAAATATTTTCTACCTATCCACAGATCCCATAATTACGTCAACACTGCCAAGAATCACCACAATATCTGCAACTTTCATGCCGCGCAGTAAATGCGGTACAATTTGGAGGTTGTTGAAGTCTGCTGCGCGAATCTTCCACCGTAAGGGGAAAACATTATCATCGCCAACCAGATAAATTCCCAATTCACCTTTGCCACTTTCGACACGAGAGTAGATTTCACCCTTGGGAATCTTAAAGGTGGGCGAAACTTTTTTGCCGATGTATTGATAATCAAATGCGTCCCACTCTGATTTTTTACCTGCGGCTAAACGCTTCGCTTCCAGATTTTCGTAAGGGCCGCCAGGAAGTCCTTTAATTGCTTGGCGAATAATCTTCACAGATTCGCGCATTTCTCGCATCCGCACCACATAACGGGCAAAGCAATCACCGGCGGTTTCCCACTGCACATCCCAGTCGAAATCGTCATAACATTCGTAATGGTCAACTTTTCGCAAATCCCATTGCACGCCAGATGCGCGTAACATTGGGCCAGAAAGTCCCCAATTAATTGCTTCTTCACGGGTGATAGTACCAATACCTTCAACACGTCGCCGGAAGATGGGATTATCGGTTACTAAACGTTCATACTCATCAACTTTGGGCAAGAGGTAGTCGCAAAATTCCAGACACTTATCTACCCAACCGTAAGGCAAATCGGCTGCTACCCCACCAACGCGGAAGTAGTTATTATTCACCATCCGATAACCTGTAGCGGCTTCCCACAAATCATAAATCATCTCCCGTTCCCGGAACTGATAGAAGAAAGGAGTTTGAGCGCCCACGTCAGCCAGGAACGGACCAAACCACAGCAAGTGGTTAGCAATGCGGTTCAACTCCAACATGATGACGCGGATGTAGCTAGCGCGTTTGGGGACAGCGACACCTGCAAGCTTTTCTGGGGCGTTGACAGTTACGGCTTCGTTGAACATTCCCGCAGCGTAGTCCCAGCGACTAACGTAGGGGACGTACATTACATTAGTGCGGTTTTCGGCAATTTTTTCCATTCCCCGGTGCAAATAGCCGATAACCGGTTCACAATCAACGACATCTTCGCCATCCAGAGTCATGATTAGCCGCAGAACCCCGTGCATTGAAGGGTGATGTGGCCCCATGTTTAGCACCATAGGTTCAGTGCGGGTTTCTAGTCTGGTCATAGATTTCGTGTTCTCCTGTTGTGTTCGTGTACCTGCCGAAGGCAAAATTTTGAATTGAACCGCTCAGATGCCAACTAGACCCAATTTATAACAGAATTCAGGAGTTAGGAGTCAGAATTCACAATGAATTCTAAGGGTGACAGAGGAGGGATTTTACTTGATGTTTCATTTTGTTGCACTTCTTTAACTATTATATGGAAGCTCGATATCCACTTAATTAAGGCAGCAGATTTTTTTCACCTCATGGTGCCCAGACAAGGGGACAGGTCGAATAATTTAATCATTAATTACTGAGGTTCAGGAGGCGACAATTATTGCTCTGGACAAAATTTCACGCATATATCACACTCAATAGGGCGATCGCGATCAACAATTTTGGACATTTCTGATTTTAAGGGTGCGATCGCCCTATCAAGGCAGCACCTCTAGATAATCTCTATAAACAAAGTGCCAGAAACTCCTGACTCAACTAAGTAGTCAGGAGTACTTCATCCGAAATGACACACATACTTAGGGCAAGCGTCCCTCACTCCGAAGCCTGTTAGCGATGCGTTTAATCTCAGTTTCGCCTTGATCTAAGGCATCAGGGCTGGTGTGAACCGAGTAGTAACCCAACACCAGATCGTGTGGATGCTTGATGGCGGAACCAAGCACAAATGTAGTGTCACCTTGGGCATGGAAATCGATAGCAGCATCTGATTCATCAAAAACCACAAGCTCACCAGATGCCAAAGTCTGATCGTCAGTATGCAGTATTCCAGCCTGTACAGCGACCCAGCACACGGTGTGACCTGCATCTGGTTCAAAGTGCCAGTGTTCGCTATCTTTCAGTCGCACGGCGAGGTAATTTATAGATGGCGGTGCAGCAATAGGGCTTTTTGCAGTCCCGTAGCGACCTAACACCACACGCACCGCCCCTGACTCCTCTACTTCATGGGGAGGCAGATAGACACTTTGTGCAGGAGCAAGCTCTTGCTCAGGCGGTAAGGCGATCCAAAGTTGAAAGCCCTGCATGAGTGAGCCGCCAATAGTTCCCCCCTGATGCCAGACACCACTACCAGCACGCATCCACTCAACACCTCCCTGTGGAAGAATACCTTGCTTTCCCGTGCTGTCTTCATAAGATGCTTCACCCGACAACATAAAGGTAATTGTCGCAATGCCTGAGTGCGGATGCCAGCCAAAGCCAGATGCGCTCAGAGGTTGCGCCTCAAAATAATCGAGGAATACGAACGGCTTGATTAGCTCTCCAACATCAGATGGACTGACCAAACGAGTGATCTGTCCGTTTCGCTGCCCCCAGGTACGATGAATGATCCGGCGCGTGGAAATGTTTGAGGAGATACTGTCTACTGTTTTCAAATGCAAAGGTGTGATGCTTGATTTTTCCATAATCATTAGGCTGCCTTATTCAGATATTTCATTTGCCTGTTTTTCGCGTCTGTCAAAGCTGAAGTTATTGCAAGTTACCTAGTTATTAGAGGTAACAAGGTATATTATAGTAACTAAGAAAAATGACCGCAAGAAGGCACAATTATGTCAGAAGGTTACAACAATGTTCCTCCCTCTAAAAATATCAACCATACTGAACAATACTGTCTCCCCGTGCGCGAAGTGTTAAGTCTTGTTGGTGATAAATGGAGTGTATTGATTGTTGTGATACTCAGTGATGGTCCACTACGTTTCAGTGAATTACGCCGACTAATTGATGGCATTTCTCAGCGAATGCTTACCCGCACATTGCGTGAGCTTGAACGTAATGGGTTAATGACGCGCACAGTTTCGCCAACACTACCGCCCAGTGTTTATTACGAACTAACAACACTGGGACGAACACTTCTAGAACCAGTTAAGGCGCTTGCTTCATGGGCGCAGACAAACTATCCCGAAATCTCTCTAGCGCAGCAGAAATTTGCTCAAAATAATGCTCTTCTCTCATTTAAAATAGACGAAAATAAGAAATCATTTACTAATAAAAGCTAATAAATATAGCAATCCTTAATCATTCGTGAAAAATTAGATCCCCGACTTCTTCGAGAAGTCAGGTATCTGGACATCGCGCATTTTCACAACTCATTTAGGATTGCTATAGGACTACTATTTGATTTTCAAAAAGATACGTAGGGTGTGTTAGCGACAGCGTAACGCACTAAATCCTTACGAATGGTGCGTTACGGATTTCATCCTAACGCACCCTACAGTACCTAATTTTGTTCAAAAATCAAATAGGAATCCTATATACTGGTGCTACGCCTAAAGCCTTTACACTAGGATACCGAGAAATAAAAAACTCCATCCCCATCTGTCTGTAGAGGGATAGCCGTCCCGCCGCTTTCAATGAAAGCCTGGAAAAGTTGATAAATAAAAACCCCTGCACCAATAGTGTAGGGGTTATTTATTTTATACACAAACTCTTAACTATCTTTTCCACCTTCTCGGCTAGCAGTTTGGATGTACAGAATTAGTAAAAACACAGCAGGGACTAGTACGAACAAAATGCTCGCTATGAACCCTAGGTCATTAACTTGCATGGCAAGAAAACCTCTCTTAAATTTCCAGTCAACAACATTAGGATAGCATCATCAATGACAGAGTTATACCAATTCAAAATTCCAAATGAGTAAACTCTATTTTGGTAAGTATTTTTACTTATGACTGGATACAACTTGAACTAATGGAAGATTTGAGAATTTAAGGCTTGGTGACTACGCTGACTGAGCCATTCACTAAAGTTTGACAGGCAAGGCGATAATTTTCCGGCTTTTTCTTGAATTTCCGGTTTTCTACGTCTGTGCGGGGGGAAAGATTTCCTAGTCCTTCGACTATCTCGACAACGCAAGTGCCACACTGACCATTACCACCGCAATTCGTCATCTTGCCAATGAATGTATATATATCAATGTCATTTTGCATGGCTTTGAGCCGAAGATTTGCACCATCTGCCGCCACTACTTCTTTATTCTCTTTAACGAATTTGATATTACCCATAACTGATTCCTCCTTGACTGTAAGCTTGGCTTTCAAGGCTTCATATTGACATGGCTTGATTAACATCTTATTTATTATCTCAATTCATTACAAGATATTAATAAATATTAACTTTGTAAAATATGGCGCTACAAAAAAATAGGACAGGTACTCCACCTGTCCTATTTTTTGAAAAATAGATTAACTTACCTAAATCCTACGGCTGCTTGCCAAACGAAAGCAAGCAACAAGAAGAATACGGGGATAACTGGGAGAACATCTACCAAAGGATCGAAGATTTGGTATGCTTCAGGCAGTTTTGCTAATAAAAGTGCTGCTTCCATGTTTGTTTAAATCCACCTATCCAACACAGCTTTCATAATTGAGAAGTATTTTAACATGGTTTGGGTCTTGATCATTTGTCAATAGTCATTTGTAATTTCCCCCTCATCTGGTGCTGCTTCAGATGAGTTGAGCCAGTGACCAAATTCTGTGGTGAAGCGATCGCTCAATATTGCTTCTCTAATCTTTTGGGTAAAGCGAATTAGTTCGGTAATGTTGTGAATGCTCAACAAGGTATAAGCCAAAATTTCCTGCGATCGCACTAAATGAGATATGTAAGCACGACTAAAATTTTGACAACTGTAGCATGGGCAAGTTTCATCTAATGGCGTAAAATCTTCACGAAACTTCGCATTTTTCAAATTCCAGCGTCCGCCTTGGACTATGGCTGTACCATGTCTCGCCCAGCGTGTGGGAATTACGCAATCAAATAAATCTACACCAGATGCGATCGCGATCGCCATTTCCCGATAAGTACCCACACCCATCAAGTAACGCGGCTTATCGGCAGGTAGAAGCGGTGCTGTGACTTTGACAATCTCAGCCATCATTTCTGGCGGTTCTCCCACACTTACCCCACCAATAGCATATCCAGGCAAATCCAACTTAGCTAAAGCTTCCGCCGCACGACAACGCAAATCCAAATACACGCCCCCTTGCACAATCCCAAACAACGCCTGATCGCTACGTTGATGAGCCTTGATACAGCGTTCTAACCAGCGATAAGTGCGCTCAGTTGCAGTTTCTACCTCTTGGCGAGTCGCTGGGTAGGGCGGACATTCATCAAAGGCCATGATTACATCCGCCCCCAAAGTATTTTGAATCTCAATGGAGCGTTCTGGTGTTAAATTAATAATTTGTCCATCGTGGGGCGATCGGAAAGTTACGCCTTCTTCAGTAATTTTTCGCATCTCGCTTAAGCTGAACACCTGAAACCCACCCGAATCTGTGAGCATCGGCCCGTTCCAACCCATAAATTTATGCAACCCACCACCCCCAGCCACGATCGCTTCCCCTGGTTGGAGGTGAAGATGATAAGTATTGGATAAGATCATTTGTGCCCCAGTATCTCGCAACTGTGCTGGGGTGATAGTTTTAACATTAGCCAGCGTTCCCACGGGCATAAATCTGGGGGTTTCCACAACACCGTGAGGAGTGAAAAACACTCCGGCTCTAGCTTTGGTTTGACTACAACAAGCAAGACATTGAAAAGAAAAATTCGCACTCATGCCATTTTGGATTTTAGATTTTGGATTGTGAAACCCTAATTTAGGACTAGCCCTTTCAAGGTGGTGAAATTTGGAACGAAGATTGCTTATTTCAACCTTCAAAAAGCCCAAAATCTGAGCGGAGGATTCAAGATGATAGCACTGAAATAACGTATCTTCGTTAGTCACCTTGAAAGGGCTAGTCCTATAATCGGTAAAGAGTTTCAGAAATCCATAACTAGCAGCCATAAAACCATAAGGTATTAGGGCAAAATTAATATTATTTGGCTAAATTATGGACAAATATAATAACTGGTAATTGGGTTTTAGTGAACACTTAAGGATTCACTATTAACCTAGTTACCAACTTTACGAGTATATACTGAAATAATTGTTATTTAGAAAGAATCAGAACAGTCATCGTCAATTTCTGCATCCCACCTGGCTGAAAGTACTTGCTCCATCATTGCTTCTATGGCGCTGACATTGAAGCCTCGCTCTCGCCGCTCTTGTAAAGGGGTTGAGCGGGGAATCAACCGCAGACACACTCCTTCTTGCATCAAATCGAAGTAGGTTTCTTGTTGCGACGACTGTTTTAGTTCCAAGTAATCAAAACTACAAACATTCAGATATAGCGCATGGTTAGCCACTAAGGTAGACCTTTGTGGATTAGCAAAAACTTCCATCACATCCCCTTCACCCTCGCTCAGTACCTTATCTTCTTGGGTGTAGATGTAGTGGACTCGACCTAAATCTGTCAGCAATCGCCGGATGTCGAGCTTATTCACAATGATGCCCGTGTTAATAATGCACGGAGCTGGTATCCTGGTGTCGGGTAGATGGTGACTCATAGGAAAATAGCGATTGAGCTAAGGAGAGCGACAACATAGCTAGACTGTCATAATTGAATAGCTTGTTTACTTCCTACATTTAAAAAAATATCAATTTTGTGGGGCAATCGTCTAAATAATTTTGAGTAAGTTTTTAGTTAACGAATACAAAACACAAATTTTGCTCCTTGATGGAATTTTCACTTCCTAAACCATTCGTTTTTTGTATAAAAAACACTCAAGATTATTTACTGTAGCACTTAGACCAGCATAACAAAATTTTCAAGGAGAATATCTGATAGAAGTAAATCTTATCTAAAGTTTTAAAGTCTGTTCATGTCGGTTGTACCGAAATCAAGACTATTATCCAGTAGTTTACCAAATATTAATCTAATTCCGATGACGAAACAGCAACAGTGGTGGAAAAAGCTGCTGTTAAAACTGGCAGCTAGTATTATATTTTACACAAGTATTCCACTACCGTATTTGAACGGATTAGACTTTCGGGGAGTGGCGCGTCTTGCTTCCCTTGTAGGGTTGATAATTGGGGGAATTTTAGGGTTGCTGGATATGGGGATGGATTATATTGGTATGCCCGTGCTAACTCGTAGTGCTTTGGTAGTAAGTGTTTGGATTGCCATAACTGGAGGATTGCACTTAGATGGGGCAATGGATACTGCCGATGGTTTGGCAGTGGGCGACCCAGAGCGGCGATTGGAAGTGATGGCAGATAGTGCCACAGGAGCATTTGGGGCAATGGCTGCCATCGCCTTAGTGATACTGAAAACAACAGCTTTGACAGATATATCAGAAAACCGTTGGTTGTTGATGATGGCGGCTTGTGGCTGGGGACGTTGGGGACAACAGCTAGCGATCGCGCGATACCCTTATCTGAAACCAACTGGTAAAGGTGCATTTCACAAACAAGCCATTCGTTCTTACAAAGATTTGTTACCAGGATTGTTGTTGTTGTTTGGTTTGAGTGGGTTACTTTGGCTGATAGATAAACACCAGGTATTTCTTCCAATGGCAATGATCGTTGTTGGAAGTGCGATCGCCACTTTAACTGGTGCATGGTTCAACCACAAACTAGGCGGACACACTGGAGATACCTACGGTGCAGTCGTTGAGTGGACTGAAGCCTTATTTCTCTCTGTGCTGACCGCCTTTTAAAAAATGAGGAAGATGAGGGATCAGGGGGATAGAGGAGCAGAGGCGCAGAAAAAGAATTTTTAACTCCTGACTAATGACTAATGACTAATTCATTTAATCGGTTGCAACTTCGTCACCTTGAGTTTAAAAGCGCCAACCCCAGTTTCTCCAAAAGACCGCACACGAATAACATAATTCCCTGTCTCTACGATGCGAGTAAATAGTAGGGAATTGCTAGTACCATCAGGACCGTCATCATTTTCTCCTACAGTCGAACCATCAGGTCCCAGCAGTGTGATGATGCTGTCAAAGTTTTCAGATGACAGGTCAACTGCTAAATTATCGCCCTTCTGTAACTTCACTACGTAATCACGGGCAAACCCACCTTGACCAGTGGGAATGTCTTTATCTGAGAGGGTATCATTAATTTCCGTACTGTTAGATAAGGGGATTGGACTATACAACTTATTTTGAGCAAAAGCTGCACTTGTACTTATACCTATTGCCAGCAATGCGGCAGGAATGATCATGAGTTGCTTTAAACCCGCCACCAAAACTTTATTCATACATTTCAAGCAATTTTTCTACAAAAATAGGGTAATTCGGTCAATTTATGCAATTATCTATGAAAGCTTGCCCATTAATCCTTCATTTATCCGTCTTTGATGGCAGTGGCTACAGCTACTAATCCTAAGACTACAATTCCATACTGACGAAGTGTTTGCACAGCAGACCTGGCAGTAGCACCAGTAGTATAAATGTCGTCCACTAACAGCACTGGGACATTTGGGGGACGATCGCGAAATTCTTGCCCCACAGCAAAAGCTTGAGCTAAGTTTTTTTCTCGTTTAGATACCGATAAACCAAATTGCGCTTCAGTTTCTCGCACTCTTGCTAAACCGTTTAGTTTCAATTTTAATCCAGTTATTTCACAGAAGCTTTGTGCTATTAGTGCGGCTTGATTGTATTTACGTTGCTTTTGTTTGCTAGCGTGGAGTGGGATGGGAACTACCACAGGCTGGCTATCTCGCCTCGGTGAATTTAATAACCATGCTTCTCCTAACCATTGACCTAAAGGACGAGCTATTTGAGGTTGATTTTCGTATTTCATCGCTGCGATCGCCCGTTTCACCGGGCCACCATACTCGCCCCAGCCAAATACTGGTAGTGGCTCTTGCCACAAAGAAATCGGGTCTTGACGTTGACATTTTTGCAGTTGTCTGGTGCATTTATGACACAACTCTTGGGAAGTTGCACGTTGACACAGAGGGCAATGGGATTGGAGAAAAAGATTGAGTAAGCCTGTGAGATTTTTAATCCAAGTGTGCATTTAGAATTGTCCTTTGTCATTTGTCCTTAGTCCTTAGTCTTTGACCAATGACTAATGACCATTGACCAATGACTTAACATACACGCGATCGCACCTTGTTGTTTCTACATCCACCCTTGCTGGAATGTAGCCGTTGCTTTCATACAGCTTGACTGCTTCCACCAAAACACTGGCGGTTTCAATCCAAATTTGCCCAAATCCACGCTTTGCGATCGCTGCTTCTAGCTGTTGTAACAAATATTTTCCTAATCCCAAACCCCTGATGCTGGGCAAAAGATACATTTTGCGGATTTCTACAGCTTTTTCACCACGGTGTATGGGGTAGTATGCCCCAGTACCTACTAACTGGCTTTGGTGTTCAATTACCCAAAACTCTCCCCCAGTAGCTAAATAAAATTCTTCTACTCGCAGTACATCTCTATCAGCACCGTTTGGTTCCCAGCCCAAACCGTATTCTGATAATACATAACTGATGACTTCGGCGGCTCTTGTGCGATCGCTTTCAACCCAATCACGAATTATAAAATCTTGATAAGAGTTTTTCATTACCATTTGCTGGTCAAGTTTACACAGAAAATTTAGGAGCATCTATATCCCAATTTACCCAGCAAATAGCTTTTTTGGCAGAGTCGATTTTAGGCGGTACTCTCAAGGCTTGAATTGTAACAGTACTAAAAAAAGTCATCTATGAACTACCCACCCCTCTAGGAAGTAGCGGTGGCGACTTTTACCTATCGTTAAATGACAATTCCGAGATTGTTGTAGATTTCGATGAGATTGCCATCAGGATCGCGGAAATGAGCTGTGCGAATTCCCCAATCTGGGCGATCTTGTGGTTGAGTCACAACGATCCCATTGTGATCTTTTACTTGCTCATAGACCTCATCCACGTTATCGACTGCAAAAATCAAGACAATTTTATCTCGATTGACAACATAAGAAGGCTGTTCGATTCTGGGGACTACTTCAGCCATTAATTCTTTTTTGAACAAACCCAGCTTGAGATATCCGGTGTTAAACTCAGCATATCCGCTATCTTCATCGCCCCAATCGACATCAAATTTCAGCAGATCCCGATAGAACAGAAAAGAATCTTTGTAGTTGGATACAAGCAGTCTCAGATGTGTTAACTGAAGCTTCATACCTGTTAGGTTAGTCTACTAACTGTGAATTCTAGGTTCTGGGTGCAAAGTCGCCAGCAACTCGCTTTCGACAATTGCCAATTCATCAAGGCGTTGCATGACAATTTCTCTGTCGAAGTAAGTAGCAGCTAAAACCCAATATATACCGTAGTGACGCGCTTCGGACGCCATTAGCCCATGATAAAATTTTGCTAATTCTGGCTCTGGACAGTGAGCAGCTAATAATCCCAGGCGTTCATGAGAGCGAGCTTCAATTAAACCAGTGACTAGTAAGGAATCCAAAAATCGCTCAGGTTCTTTGGGGCGGACATTAGCTTTTAAACCCGCGCCGTAGGGAGGCGGTGGTAAGGGAGCCAAGGGAATATTGCGGAGTTCTAACCATTGGTTAACTAGCTCAAAGTGTTCTAGTTCTTCGCGGGCGATCGCTGTTAACTCCCGTACCATTTTACTATTAGAAGGGTAGCGAAACATCAAGTTCAAGGCCACGCCTGCTGCTTTGCGTTCACAGTGGGAGTGGTCGAGTAAGATGATATCTAAGTTAGCGATCGCTTGTTCAACCCAAGCCAAACTAGTGGGTTTTTTCAGGGCATTGATAGTCGGTAACTGAGTAAGCACAGAGTCACAAAACTCCAGAATTTTAATTTAGCTAAAGAGCCGCAGCAAATTTATTTTACAGCTATAACTTAAGACAAAAGAATTTGACGACTATGGCGCTTGCTAAAAAAGGCACAAGGCTAATTAAAGTTGATGGTGTTGAATACCGTTGGGTCGTGCAACCAGACGATGAACCTGGGATGGCAGTTGTTGTGGAGTGTCAAGGAAACATTATTTCCCCCTGGTTGTTGAGGAAAGCCATCTTATATGCTATCGATCAAGGCTGGAACCCAAAACAACGAGGGCAACAAATAGTTTTTCGATTTGAAGGGGATCATATCAAGGAAAAATGATCTGCCACTTGTCTAAGCGTCAATCTCTCGATGCCGCTTACGTCTTTGTTTAACTAATTCTTGGGGTTTAAGTTTCATCGCGACTAACAAGTAGCAAGTTTTGTGGCTCTTTCTAAATCGCTGTTACAAAACTTAATTACATGAGAGTAGCAGTAGCAAGTCCGCAAGCGTCATTACGAATTACGTTAGCGTAGCGGTAGCGAGTCATCGAGCGTCATTACGAATTTTCAAAGACCGGTGTTTGTAACGGACTATGCATAGTAGAACAATTAGCAATAAAAGCGCCTTGATCATAGATGGCTCCACTACCTTCCTCACTTCCGTAGGGGGTTTAGGAGTAACATTACACGGAATCTCAATCATCTGTGTGTGATCAGAACCATTACCAGTAGGATTCAGATCACATTCGCCTTTGCTAGTCAGAGACAAAGGAGTGTTGGTGGGAGACAAAGGTGTATTTACTGAAGAAACAGATGGTTGTGCTGAAGAACTATCGCCACCCAGTAGTAGAAGCAGAATTAAAGCAAGGCCTCCAACTCCGATTATTGGCCAGAGTGGAAAGGAATCAGAACTCTCTGGTACCAAGACATCTCCCGCAGAGGCAGGAAAAGTATCAAGGTTCATTGCTTCTCCCGCCAACGGTACTGGATTGTCAGTCAGTAAAATATCTCCTGCAATATCTTGTCCTAAAAGTTGATTCAATTCCTGTGGAATCCCGTTATTGGGACGTCCGAGTTCCCCACCATCTTCAGAGTATGGAAAGGATAGTACTTCAAAAATCCTCTGTTGGAGTTGTTTCTGATCTCCAGAATTCAACGCATCCAAGCCTGTAGAGATTTTATATAAATAAAAATTTGTCATCTCTGGCGACAAACCTAGAGACTGAATCTGCTCCTTAATGTCGGGAATTTTGGAAGCCTCCTCAAACAGCAGTCGTCCGTATGACATTTTCAAGTCTAGTAATCCATTACGGGGGCTGAGGGAGTTATTGACTCCTGAGTAAGGTGCCCAGTAGAACTGCTTGGTTACAAGTCCGAGTCCTTCGACGGGGTTACGACCAAAACTTTGTCCAAGAAGGTATTGAGATCCATCCATAATTGCGGGGGATTCATTTTTCCAAAATGAAGCGAAAGGCACCGCAGAGAGATTGGGATTATTGCCGTAAAAGCTAGCGAAATCCTGGAAGTTTTTCTCCCCACCGGCTGCTCTGATCAGGAGGTTTTGATAGGTAGTCCCGTTGTTTAACTCCACTAACTGCTGGATTACCGATCCAGTTTTATTGCAGCTCAGACCAAATCCCACATCACATCCAGGAATGACTTGCATCTGGCTCAGATTCGGATTATTGATTTGGTATTGGAGATACTCAGACTCCAGTCCTTGTTGGATACCATAGCGTCCAATATTTAGCTGTGCAAAAGCAGACTGACACGTAGTGAGTACTACTGCAACAGACGAAAATACGATGGCCGCAAAGCGAGCCGCCTTCGATATCGCAATTCTTTGAACAATTGATTTAGGCAAGATGCACCTCCACTAAACGACAGCAATTTAATTGGGTATTGGTTGAATGGCGAATGGCACTAAGAAAAGATACAGCCCTTGACCTGACTGGTTCCCAGCCTAGAGGCTGGGAACCCATTCTGGGGGGGCTGCCGCCTCCAGCAGCTTGACCAGAGGCAGCAGCCCCTCAGAAGACATTCCCAGGCTCCAGGCTGGGAACTAGGTGAGACAAGCCCAAAGGCTTGTCTTCGTGCCATTCGGTATTGGTTATTAATTCTTCTCCCCCACTCCCACTTCAACTCTTAGAGGATGTTTGAAAAGTATTTTTCGTAATATCAAAGCCTCGGAAAGCTAACTCCCCAGCAAGCCTTCCCTAAAAGAGAATAGGGGTTTCAAAGCTTCTCTCCCTGTGGGGGAGAGGTTTGGAGAGGGGTTTTTAGTACACTTTGCGGCTTTTCAAACATCTTCTTCGGTAAATAAATATTGATCGTGATTCCCGTGCCTTTGAGAGTTCCTGATGAGAGTGTGTGATATGAGACCAATGCCCGGTTTGGTTGGTCGAAAAGAAACCCACGGGCTGTGGGTTTGATCTTCCCTTCCTTTACCAAAGAAACGAAGGCTTCTAAATATCTACGTATACCCTGACGGTTCTCTTGAGTAGTATTCGTATGATGCTCAATCAGCATCATAAAGAAGTCCAAGCTACGATTTTCCTGCCCCTGAATCAGACTCCCCTCATCTAGAAAAGAACTTGCTATGAGCCTGCGATCAACTTGTTTAACCTTAAACAGAGTAAAGTAACGCCCTTCTTTTTTAGGATCATTCGCATAACAGACCCAAGAACCCTCTTGATTCTGTGTAAAACCTTGTTCCGCAAGGTAAGAAAGCAAAGAATTATTTGCCTTGGTTTGTGGTGGAGGTAATAAATCCTCAATAGGATCTAAAGAGCAAATCCTCTGTGTTGTTTTCCGTTGAGAAACAGCAGGAGTCTGCTGGGTATGGAAGGGTAAGGGATTTTCGTCAGACATTGCCATGCTAGACATCGCAGCCAACGCAGATACTTGAAGAGCGATCGCTCCAAATAAACGAAGAATGATATTCATGTTTTTCCTGTTACTCTTGCTGACGTTGTTAATAATCAAGTCGTTGCTAAATCAGCATTGATCTAGCAGTCCTAAATCATTTGTTAAATTTAATAGTTTGCCTCATTTGGTCGAGGTTAGCTTAAATTTTCACTAATAAAATAGGACTTTTATATATAGGTAACTAAGCACAAAGAAAACCAATATCTAAAGAAAACAGACAATACTGATGTCTGTTTTGAAAGACAAATTGAGCTTTTTGATATTTTCACATATCCAAAAAACAATTCATTCAGATCGTGTCAAAAGTTCCCTATGGACTCTTGTCTAATTTTTTGCAATTACAAGAGAATTTTATGTCTTTTTCACTGGCTTTCATAATTTCTAAAAAAGGGCTTTTTCAGCTATTTAGTATCTTATATAAGCAGACTTTCAAAAGCTCTGTGCTTTGTATACTAGCGCTTTTGTTGATTTTCTGAGTGGGTTGAATAATTTTTTGTTTTTTGGAGGTAGCACACCTAACTAGCTGTTTCAGCATGGTTTTAATTTGATGTATAAAATAATATCTACTGGCAGTAAAATAATATTACCATGACCTTGAGACATGCAAGGGTATTGTGGACAGTTGTCAAAGTTGTACACCATGAATTGTAACGACCTCTTCATTAAATTTCATGGCAAATAGGTGAGAGCCAAAGTCAATCTGTTTACAGATTACTAGTATTTGAGAATTTAATACTATTGTTCTTAAATCAATAAATTTATCTCTAAAATATAACTTGCTTATGATCTACTAAGTATAAAAATATACTCTAAATACTAACCTGAGTTGTTAGTTAGGCTGCCGAGCGATCGCATCAAAGTAAGTTAAATTAGATTGCAAGTATAAAATTTTTGATTTAGCAAGCTGTTGTTGCCAGAGATATTATAAGCATCTAAGGCTCAGATTCTCAACTTCTCTAAGTGTTGATTAAGTAAGGCTATATATTTTAAGAAGTAAAAAGTAAAAAGATAATCCCCATAAATAAATTGAGGGGATTTAATAATGACACCTTATTTCTCTCTACGAGACGCAATCATGCGAACGCGCTGCGCCACGACGCTCGATGACTCGCTTGCCGCCGGCGCTATCGAAATAAATGTTTTTATTTCATTCCATAAATAAATTTAGTTGCTCTCAAACCATTTTTCTTTTTCTTGATGAGTGCCTTTTTACTTTTTACTTTTGCCTTGTTCGGTCATGATGAAAGAGTATGTCCTAAAATTTGCTCTGTAGATAGAGGAATACCCTGAGGGAAGTTGGTATGTTTAGAAGTCGGGGCAGTAATAATATTTGACTACGATTAAGTCAAATATTAACTTGGTGTTTTTACCAGTTTTAGGAGTATGAATGTGGAATTTTTTAATAGGATTCCTTTGATGCCTTTAGTATTACTCTTATTGGCTTATACTCTCCTGGGGTGGTATCTTGCCACTAATCATATTATTTGGTTAGTAGGAGCTTTTGTGGCTGCTATGGTTATAGCTGTAGTGCGAAAGAGTATTTCTTGGTTAGAGCGGTTAGTTGAATTTGGCTCTCAAACCTTAATTGTGATATTATTCTTAAGTATATCAATTGCTTTAGTAGCAACTTGGTCATTATTATTCGGTCTTTTTCTCATACCACTAGCCACTACGCTTTTAGCTGATTTGGAAATGCGGTTTTCTGACTTCAACAAGCTAGATTCATTTTGGGTTTTAACAGTCATAGCGGTATTAGGTTTGGTAGTAGGTGAAGTAATAGATATTCTACTTTTCCCCAGTAGTAGATACTAAAGAAATAAGGATTAAGGATAAAAAGAAACAATCTTCTTCATTTGCAGTATAAATCAGCTATAGTAATCCGGTTTAATTTATGAAAAAACTAGGTATTGTAGGGTGCGTTAGGATAAAGTCCGTAAAGTAGTTGTCTGTAATTTTTGGCACTGATTAATCCCCCATAACCCCGCTTAAAAAGGGGAACCGGAATCAAAGTCCCCCAATTTATCTGGGGATTTAGGAGGATATAGATTTTTTTGCTACCGAGAAGAGGACTTCTCAAACATCCTCTAACTGCTAACTAATAAATGACTATCTGAGGTTGCTCAATTGTGCCATCAGGCATGATAGTATCCCGGAATTTTGTATACATTAAGTTTGTTTTCCAAAGGTTTGCCTTACTCAAGTTTGTCTTAGTTAAATTTGCCCATGTCAAGTCTGCACCTGTTAAGTTAGCATCAGTCAAATTAGCTTCTAGTAATTTTGCTCCTGCAAGATTTGCTTCTGCGAGATTTGCAGAACTTAAGTTAGCTTCAATCAGCGATGCTTCAATTAATTTGGCTTCACTTAAGTCGGCTTCTCTCAAATCCACATCACACAAAGAAGCACCCCAAAGATTACTACCTGTGAATTTCACCCGCCATAAGAAAGTTCCGCACAAATTTGCTTGTGTTAAATCAGCATTTGTCAAATTGGCTTCACACAAAGAGGCTTCATACAAATTAGCTTCACGTAAGCTAGCTTGCATCAAATTTGCGCCACTTAAATTAGCACGAGTCAGAACACAGCCACACAAATTTGCACCCCGTAAATCCGCACCGATGAAATTAATACTACTTAAATCAATTCCTCTGAGGTCGATTCCCCTCAAGTCACATCCACTAAAATCCCGGCGCTGAAAATATTTGTTTGTGATTTGACTTAATATAAATTCCTGCTGATCAACATAATTTTTCATGGTATTCACCTCTGGGTGTAATTTATCTCAAAGGTCGAGTGTGATAAGTTACCGTACCTTGAGAGTACACCCCAAATGGAGATCATCTCAGTAAATAATCAAAAATAAATTGACGAAAAATCGCCAATCACCTGAAAAAGCGCTTTTTCAGTGGTTTTTAAAACAAAAAATCCTGACATAAGTCAGGAAATATTCATTGAAAGCGGCGGGAAAATCCATCCCGTTGTGGGTGGAGAGGGATAGCCGCCCCGCCCCTTGGGGCATTCATATCTTGCACCTAGTAGTCTGTCAAGCTAGTTTTGAGGGGTTCGTAGTTGCGCTTTAGCGCTAAAGCGCAACTACGAACTAAATTAATACCCCTCAATTTAAACTTGACGGACTACTAGCCCTGGCGATTAGAAATCGCGGCTATACAAACTCTCGTCCGCCTACGCGGACTAATGCAAAATCAAGGTTTTGCCTGTGTAGCCAAGCCAGTGCGTTGGGCGGCTCCGCCGACTTGTTCGCGTAGCGTCTCCCCCTGGGAGAAGCACCTGGCGCGCGACTTCCAGTCGCCTGGTGCAAGATATCAGTTTGGCATTGCATTGGGCACTTGTACTGAGCGTACCCCTCCGGGGATCTTGCTACGCGTAGCGTCTCCAAGAGTTGCCGTTGGCGCAGCCTCTCCAAGAGTTGTATTGGGCATTGGTAGTAACTGTTTTGATTTCTGAATTCACCAATTCTGACTCTTGAATTCTGCTGTATCATTCCACTCAGGTAACAATTGTGAAGTCAGTCGTTGTCAAGGTGGGAATATTAAGCAGATTAATAAATTCGGCTCCAGTTCCTAAGCCTGCTGCATTGCCATTTTGGTTATAGTAGAGACTGCCACTACTGCGACTGTAAACCAGGAAAGCATTGCTGGTTGCAGCTAAATCATCATCGTCTACAGTCGTAAAATTAGAAGCTTGACTCAACCCATTACCCACAATACTACTCAAAGCAGTAAAAGTATTCTTGCTCAACACCAATTTATCGCTTCCAGAGGTAAAGTCAGTCAGGATATCGCTACCGAAATCGCTACTAGTAAAAGCTCGTCCGCTACTATACAAAAAGCGATCGCTATCAGCCCCACCTGTAAGAATATCATTTCCAGACCCACCGATTAAAGTATCAGCCCCACTTCCACCTGTAAGAATATCATTTCCAGTCCCCCCATTCAGGGTATTATTGAGGCTATTGCCAATCAAGCGATCGCTACCATTACCACCAACCACATTTTCAATGACATTATTAGCTGATAGGGTCAATTTCAAGTTACTATTGACTGTCTGGGTGGTAATGATGCCTAAATTCACTCGTATATCTGTAGTAGTACCATTGAAACTTAAAGAATCATTCCCACCTGTGGTAGTTTCTTGAATGCGATCGCTACCTAATGGGGTGGAAGCATTGAATGCATAAGTATCATTCCCCAGACCACCAGTGAGAATATTATTGCCACTATTACCCGTCAATATATTATTGCCACTATTGCCAGTGCCGTTAATATTGCTGGTTCCAATCAGAGTTAGATTATCGACACCATTAGCTAAGGTTGTTGTGGTACTAGCTTGTAAGGTGTTAGTGATGGGGACAGTTCCAGTAGCTGCTTGTACTTCAAATGCGCCAATATCGACTGTACCGCCAACAAGCCGCGCCAAGCCTCGTTGGTCGTAGGGAATGGGTTCTGAAGTGTTGCCATCGCCGTCAAGGTCTTGTGTATCAGCAGGAATCAAGTTGTTGTTGCCGGCGTTAATGGCTGGGCTACCAGTCAGAAGGGCATGGGTAAGGGTGATTCCGCCGTTATTTTGTAGGGGGCTGAGTCCGGGGTAAGGGTTGACGATATCTGTACCAGTGCCTACAGTGCCACTGGCTCCAGCTAGAGAGCCAATTAGATTATAATTATTGCCGTTAACTGTCCCTTGAATATCTTTGCCTGTACCCTGGTTATCATAATTACCAAAATTTCCGGCAACAATTGTGTTCTTTAAATTGGCACTGCCGTAAATTCCACCTCCTCCTAAACTGACCGCCGTATTATTGGTACCCGCCGTATTATTGGTAATTGTGCTGTTAAGTATATTTGTCACACCCGTACCATCAGAATCTATACCACCGCCAGCTGTTGCGGCACTGTTTCCACTAATTGTTGTGTTAACTAAAGCACTAGAGCCACCATTATTTGTGATACCACCGCCAGCGCTACTTGCACTATTATCACTAACTGTAGTGTTTATCAGCGTCAATGTATCAAGGTTGTAGATTCCACCTCCATCATCTGAGCTATTATTACTTATTGTGGAGTCAATCGCAACCACAGTGCCAGAGTTAAGGATACCGCCACCGCTTACGTTAGCTTGATTGTTACTGATATTAGAACCATTTTCCAAGTAGACTGTACCATCGTTGTAGATGCCGCCTCCGCCGTCATAACTGGACGATTGGTTGCCTGTAACGGTCGAATTAGACAAATCGAGAAAGCTATTATAATCAACCCTAATACCTCCACCATGAGTAGAGATATTGCCGCCTGTAACCACTACATTCTGTAAGGCTAAGGCTCCTCCAGTAAGTACATCAAAGACGCGATCGCTATTTATTAAACCCGAAGCATCAATAGTTGCTTTTTGTCCACCAACTGCCACAATATAAAGTAGATTTTTGCGACTTTTAATATCTAAATCTCCGGTGAGGGCATTATCTTCATCAATCCCGTTCGATGTTAGGTTGTAAGTTGCTCCTCCTGTTAAGTCGATTTCATAGCCAGTATTCGGGTTTGCATTGGCAATTATAATCGCATCCCGCAGAGATAACCCATTAGCAGCACTGCCATCATTTTGATCGGCTGTAGTATTGACTGTCAAAATTGTAGGAGCCATTTTACATTTCCTTGATTTATTATAAAAATTATCTCAGAAAGATTACAATTATAAAAATAATTTTAGAGGTTGTTTGAAAAGTGGGTGGCTGTATCTTTGCACTTATTGATCCCCCCTAACCCCCCTTAAAAAAGGGGGGAACCGGAATCAAAGTCCCCCAATTTATCGGGGGATTTAGGGGTATCTAAAACTTTTTACTACCGATAGGAGGACTTTTAAAACAACCTCTTATAACACCACTAAATTTGTTTTCACTACTGCGCTTTTTGATTCACCTGCAACCAAATTTCTAAACTAGCAAGCAACCACAACTTCACACCATAACGACTCCAAGTATCTCCTTGATAGTTTAACCAATTACGAATAGGTAACTGGTTTAAGTAGGGGGTGATAGCCGCATTGCGATTGAGCAATAAATCTCTAGCTTCTTGCTGCCAATATTTGCGAAATCCTAACTGCACCGGCACCATCATGCCACTTTTGGGACGATGAATAATTGTGTCTGGTAAAATATCTGCGTTCGTCAAAGACGTACCGTAGGTAATCGCTTGCTTTAATACTGCTTTTTCTTCTACTCCAGAAAGCTTATACTCTGGGGGTATCTCCATGCTTAAGTCTACTACTCGTTGGTCAAACAAGGGAGAACGACCTTGTAAAAGAGCAGCTTGAGTCAAGTTACTAACTTTCGTCAGAATTTGGTCAGCACCTTTAAATTTGATGTTCATTGCCATCAACCGATTCAAATAGTTAGCTTGGGAATATAAATCTTCTTCAAAAACCCAAGGTGCTGTTTGTACTGCTTGAAAAACTTCTGGTTTTAAAAGTTGTGGTAAGTCAACAGCGCACTTTTGAAAGGAAATTAAATAAGCTTGCAATGCATCCTGATTGGTGATAGAACCATATAAACTATTAATTAACATTGGCTGATTTTTTGGCCCACCAAAACAGGGGTCGCCACCTTCACCATTTAAAACTACTTCTACACTTTTTCTCGCCAGTTGTCCTAGCAAAAGGTTGGGAACAGTCAGAGGGTCGCCAATGGGGTCATCTAAATAGGCCATTGTTTCTGGTAGACGTGACCACATATCTTTAAAAGTAATTTCTAAAATGTGGTGCTGCGTCTGACAATGGGATGCAACGAGACTGGAAAATTCTAACTCATTGGGACATTCCAAACCAAAATGAATCGAGAAGGTGTGAACAGGTGCTTGGTGGAATTTTGCCACTAAAGCAGTGATACCGCTAGAATCTAAACCACCAGAAAGAAAAACACCAACGGGTTCATTGGCTGGTGGTAAATATTCTTGAACAACTTGGTCTAGGAGTTCTCGCAAGCGATCGCCATACCATGCTAAAGGTTGATCTATTGCTATAATCTGTTCTTGAAGCTGCCAATAAGCTTTAACTTTGTGGTCAGGAAACTCTAAAACAGTTCCAGGTCGAAGTTCTCGCACCTGTTCCCAAAGGGTTCGTTCTCCGGGAACAAAGGCGCAACAAAGATAATCTCGCAACGCCACCAAATCTAAATCGGATGACCGATGGGGTGATAAAGTTCTTAGTTGAGGCGCAATCCAACGAACTGAACCAATGGTAGTGTAGTAGAGGGTACGAACACCGATGCGATCGCGAACCAACTTCAACCCCTGTTTTTCCCTATCCCAAACCACGAACGCAAACATCCCCACAAGTTTGCTAAGACTTTCATTACCCCATCGTTCCCAAAGATTAGCTACCAGTTGCAGATAACTTCCTTGAAAGCTGTCTGGTTCAATTCCCAACTTTTGCAGCAATTGCACTCGGTTAGTTAACCAAACATCACCAACAACAACAAATCGTCCTCCAGAGCTGATTGCTAATTTCTCCGTCGGAAATTCAGAAGTTGTGCGTGGTATAATTACAGAAATTTTTTCATCTCGCCAAGCTATATCTTCATAATTTACATCAACTGTTCCCCAAGCTACGCGCCAGGTTGGGTTAGTTTTGATGAATTCGATTTTAGGAGATTTACGATTTTTAAACGCATCAAATAGCATGGGAAATTTTCAACGCATAATCAGTAATTTTAAGACATTGCTTAATGCAGTTTTCAAATGAATAAACCTCTCTCCTTTTTGGAGAGAGGCTTTGAATTTTCCCCCTTATATCATGTCCGTATAAATAGTTATGATTCCCAGAGTCATTGCACCCCACCCCCAACCCCTAAGAGCTTGCGGGGAGGGGAGACAAAGCGTAGCTTTGGCGGGGTGGGGTTCTTCGGGTTTCACAGCTACCATCGCCCCAGCACTAATAGTAAGGGCTAAAACTGCTGTTGCTAAAGTTCAAGCTTTCTTTTGTTTTTGTTGCTGCCCTGAATCCCTTAATCCCCCGTTTACAGGCTTCTTCTTGGACTATGGCTATACTTAGAGCTGAAGCGCAACTACAAACGCATATTTTCTTTATAACTAATTAGCCGAACTTGATATTACGCACAGGTAACGGAAAATCGAACCACAGAGAAGCCAGTGCGCCCTTGCGGTTAAGAGACTTGTACCCCTCCGGGGATCTTGCTACGCGCAGCGTCTCCCCCTGGGAGAAGCAACTGGCGCGACGCAGAGTACACGGAGGAATAGGAGTTTAAGAAGTTTCTTGCGTAAGTCCTAAAACAGTAAAAGATGTCAAATGGGTTCTATATAGACAAGTCAGTAGTTACACTTAGGGCTAACACGTTTAATTGACAGGAAATATTATTTATTCCACGTTGTTACGATTTCGATGAATGGGTGCGTCATATCCATCGAACCGCAACCTCCAAAGGCAATCTACAGAATGCTAACTACTGTTTCGGAAATCAGTAGCTCTATTTTGTTGTATAATTGACACATAAATCATTAATGACATATAGTTTATTAAATATCCAAATAAGATAAAGGTCTAAATCAAATACAAATTAATCTTTGTCATTAAATCCAGATGCTAGATATAGCGGTGTGCAGTTGAGTGAGATCCAAGAAAATTCTAAAATTCCTTCACAGTAAGAATTTTGGTTTTCTGTTTGACAATGATGGAGACTCAATCCCATGTTGATGTCTGCGATTAAATAAATATTAATACTATTTGGGTAATAAATCCTCAGATAGTAATTTCAAATCATATCTGGTGCTATGAAAATAAGATATATTCTCCACCGCTTGAAGTTCGGTCTGCACAATAAGTGGTGGTTGTTGAAGTACCGATTTCAAGAACTACTGATTAAACTACAGTTCTACTGGCTTCTGTATCAAGGTAGTAAACCACTAAATCTTAACCAAAAATCGGTAATTGTGTTTTCTCCTCACCAAGATGATGAAGCACTAGGTTGTGGGGGTATGATTGCACTCAAGCGAGAACAAGGGATACCAATTAAAGTTGTTTTTGTTACAGATGGAGGAGGTTCTCATCGAGGTAATGCCAAGATTACCCGTGATGAAATTGTCGAAATTCGTAGACAAGAAGCGCTAGCAGCTTTGAAGATTTTAGGGGTGGAATCAAAAGATATTCACTTCCTTGATAAATGTGATGGCGCACTATACAAAATGACAGAAACTGAACAACACCAAACTATTGAAGAAATGGCACAATTATTGCGTACTTTTCAACCACAAGAGGTGTACGTCACTCACAAACAGGATCGCAGTGCAGATCATGAAATGACTTATCAACTAGTTAAAGCTGCCATTACTAAAGCAGAAGTGACAGTAGAACTCTGGCAATATGCTATTTGGTTGCTTTGGAAATCTTTATTGTTTCGCAGCCTGAAGTTTGATGAATTGGTAGGCGCTCATCGGATCGCAATTCATCAAGTGCAATCTAAAAAAAAGCAGGCTATTGAAACCTACCGTTCTCAATATTTACCTATAGATGCTGAATCGAGTGCCGTACTTCCTCCTGGTTTTCTCTGGCGGTTCTTTTTGCCTCATGAGATTTTTTTCAAATCAGACTCTTGAAGAAAGTAGAAGAAAGTGAATAGGGTTCGGTTAAAAAAGGTTTTTAATCTGTCTTATAGACCAAAATACCGTACCTCACTAATTTGCAATTTGCTGTATTAGCTAATTGAGTACTTTCCTATTTTCAAGTTATTACCCTCAAATCCTAAAAATATGAGTCAACAACAATTCTGCTTTTGTACTTTAGCATTAGGTAAAGTGTATCGGGCGTTAGCTGGTTTATTAGCAAAAGACCTAGAACTATATGCACCTAACACTGCTTTGATAATTCTCACAGATAACCCGCAAGAGTTTAGCAAATATTCTCAAGTTTTAGCATTTGAGCATCAGCAGCAGGGCGTTAAGTGTTACCACGATAAAAGATTTGCTGTTGCTAAGGCTTTATCTCTATTTAATTCATGTATATTCATTGATTCAGATATGCGAATCTTGGCACCAATCTCAGAAGATATGGAATGGCTCTTAGCACCAGGGATAAGTGCTAGGGCTTGTATGGATATGCCGAAAAAATTTGCCAAAGCTTCGACAACAACTAACAAGAAATTTCAGAGGGAAATTGAAGTAATTAAGAAAGCAGCACAATTTTTAAATTTAGATCCAGAATGTCAAAATGTTACCTTTGTCCATGAGTATTTGTTTTCTGTCACTAAGTCAACAGGAAAAGAAATTGAATTTTTAGAAACATGGGAAATCCTGGCCAAATATTTCGAGCTAAATGGAATTTATGAAGGCGAAGGTAATGCCATAGGTCTAGCTGCCTATAAAGCAGGGCTACCAGTGAGATGGAGTGAGATGACAGGTATTTCCTTTTTCAACAACAAAACGGAACTGATTAAAATTCAAAAGGGACAGTCAAACATGGATGAAATGTCAACATATTTTGAGGAACACGAAAGAATTACACATCCTAAACGCTCTATTCTAGGGAAAATAATATTTAAACTTACGAAAGCCACAATGCATCTTTATAGAACAATAAAGTACAGAATTGTTAATACATATTTCCTGGAAGAAAGGAGAGAGAAAGTTTCTTGAAGTTCGATTACATATCGCCTTTTGCTAACCTCCCAGTAAATCCATCCAATAGAGAATTATTAGAAGCAGTTTACAGATAGCGTTCCCAACACTTTCTAAAAAAACAGAGTAGAAATTGCATTTTCTTTCTGCTGCTCAGTCACACCCCGTTCGTGAGAAGTTAAGGTAATTGCACTAATGTGTGCGAGGATGCAGTAAAAGAGGACAAATCCAACTTAAAGACTGTCAATCACTTGGTTTTGACCTTATTGCCAATTCAGTTGGAACTGAGGTAGTAAATCCTTAAAGACTCGCTCAAATAATTCACAAGGAAAAGTAAAAATCTTTCTAAGAGTTCTTGTTGGGCAATTTTGGTAAAACGACATCATAATAAATTTTCTCTTTACCCTAGTTCATCTTTCTTTACCTGGTTTGGTTTTATTGTGCCGACTTCCTTTTTTCAGTGTGATTGTGTGGAGTGTTTAAATATAAAATGGTTTCATCTATAACTCGGACACCGGGGATTTCTGGGGGTTCTGCTGACGAAGCAG
>NZ_JBALEK010000086.1:0-118766 GCF_036917815.1 Nostoc sp.
TGTTCCGCTCCGCAAACTAGGCAGGGGACAGGGGTCATTTCCCCCCGCTCCCTGCCCCCTGCCCCCTGCCTCTTCGTTGAGAGAAGTGATTGAAGCATGGGTACAAACTAAACTTGATCAAACTGATGAACTTTGAGAAATTTTGGATAAGAATTTAGACATTTAGTTTATCTCTCTCTTACGAGGCTACGGTGTACACACATCTTTGTGCTAAGTGCAAAATGTGGCTTGATCCCCCTAAATCCACGCCACTTGCTCTACTTGGGGAGACACGCCAGATCCTCCACTTGGTGAGGCAGCCCGGTCTTGTTGCCCCAACAAAGAGGGACTGCCGAACCCGGAGGGGGAAACCCCAGACGCTCTCTACGAGACGCTAAAAGCGAACGCGGACTCGCTTGCCGCCGGCGCTAACGCTTTTAGCGTCTCCCCCTGGGAGAAGACCGGACTGGCTCCCCAAGACCGCAGTGGCTCCCCGATAAATTGGGAGACTTTGATTCTTTTCCCCCCTTTTTTAAGGGGGGTTAGGGGGGATCAAAACGTTGTGGGGCTAGGTTATAAGATTTGTGTGTACACCATAGCCTACGAGGGGAGAGGCTTTGAGTCCTACTCCCCAACGCTAGTAAGGAAGGGGTTGGGGGTTAGGTCTGTATTAGACATCTCCAGAAAAGATTTAGATCCCACACAATTATACGCAAACCTAACCCCCCTTCCCCCCTTCCCTGGTAGGGAAGGGGGTTTTTAAAGCCTCTCTCCGCTTCGGGGAGAGGTTTGGAGAGGGGTCTTTTTCTTTTACGGATAAGTCTATTGCACTCAGATGCAAACCGCTATAACTATTTATCCGAAATGATGTGGTAGTAGTGAATTTTCAAAAATCCTATTCCCTACTCTTCATCCCAAGTTTCTACAGCTAGCAATTCGCTAACTGGGTCTTGCATACTAAAGCCAAAGTCGAGCAGTTCCTGTTTCCAGTGCTGCCAGTCACTACCGTAGAGCAAAGCGATTTTCCAGATGCTATCGCTTGGCTTGATAATGTTCGATTCTATGAGTGATTGCACGTTGCGCTGCAATTTCACCATTGGGTGAATCACTTTTTGAGTCATAACCTCGATTGAATTCTGATTTTGTTGGTAAATGCTTAATTAAAACTGCTTACCATTCTGCAATTGTTGCCGGCCCGTAGAGTGGTGTAATTTGGTAAAGCTAGTCTTAACTTTTTAACTATACCATAATAAACTCTACTAGGTTACTTGTAAATTGGGTTTTGTACGGTAATTACCACCACAAAACCTTAATTCTACCAAGCAGTCCTTAAACTTTTTGCAGAAGTGAGGCAAATGTTAAGGCCAATGGTTTAAGGGATGCTTCTGTTTCCCCTTTTCCCTTTAACTGATATCTTGCACCAGGCGACTGGTGCTTCTCCCAGGGGGAGACGCTACGCGAACAAGTCGGCGGAGCCGCCCAACGCACTGGCTTGGCTACACAGGCAAAACCCGCCTGCGCGGGTTGAAAACCTTGATTTTGGATTAGTCCGCGTAGGCGGACGAGAGTTTGTATAGCCGCGATTTCTAATCGCCAGGGCTAGGTGCAAGATATGAGTTTAACCTTTCCCGTCTTCTTTATCTTCTTAACGTTTATACTTTCTACACAAGAGTGCAACAGTACCTTTTGGAAGATATCTATTGTGAATGTTGGGCAGAATAAATTAGTCGTCTGGGAAGTTGCACAAAGTAGTCTGACTGAGGACGACTGGGAAAATTCTATTTGTTGGAATCACAAAAAATGTCTGTGCTTGTGGAAGAACCGGTAAGACACGGGTTAGTTTGAAAGTTTTTGAATGACAGGGAAATTTGCACTTGAGTAGAAATATCTACTGTCTTTGTTTATTTAAACGCTGTTTAGAGTATCGCAAACATCTGGCATTAGGTGGATTAATTGCAAATCTTTATATAATTTTAATATTTTACGCAATGTGCAACTTAATTCTTGAAACCGCACTTCCATTCCTCTCCCCCACAGGGAGAGAGGCTTTCATTCTTACTCCCCTTCCCTTGTAGGGAAGGGGTTGGGGGTCTGACTTTTCACGGCATCTGGAAAACCTCACTTCTATTTCTCTCTTCCTTTAAGGAGAGAGACTTTGAATTTTCCCCCTTCCCTCCTAGGGAAGGGGGTTAGGGGGTTAGGTTTTTGGTGGACTTTTCCACATAACGTGAAAAGTCAGGTTGGGGGTTAGGTTTGAGAGAAAGTTGCACACGGCGTTATTTTGCTCAAAGAACTAAGACCTAAAGGGTTGCCCTGTTTAGTTGCAGCAGAGGGTTTTGCTTTGAAGCATGGGAGCGATGCCTAGGTTGGTAAACTACGCATGGCAAAATGTCGGTGCAGTATGGGTTTAGCATAAAGTCGCCTCGTCTTCAGAGTCAGCATTTGAAGTTTGTGTAAAAAATTTTTAGCAAAGATGTTAGTTTCAGTTGAGCAGATGGGTATCCTCAGAGGAGGAGGCTTGCTGATACCTAAGTATTTACCCCAGCAAGTATGTGAGGTATGGCTGGTTCAGACGAAGAATACCTAATTTCCCGCAAAAAGCAGATTGAGCGACGACAAAAGATTGTCATTATCGTGTCGATGTTCTCGTTTTTTGGTTCTACGGTATTTGCAGTTATTCCAGCAATCCAGAAGGCTAATCAACCTAACCCGGCAATTGCGTCTGCTTCTGCTGAGTCAGGATTACAGCAAAAGGCGCGGGGCTACGAGCTAGTTTTACAACGGGAACCAGAAAACCAACTTGCTTTAGAGAAACTGTCTGTGCTGCGGTTGCAATTGAAGGATGCTAAGGGTGCGATGGAACTTTTGGAGAAGCTGGTGAAGTTGCACCCGGAGCGGCAAGATTACAAGGTTGTATTGGCGGATGTGAAGAAGAGAATGGGGGAGTAAGAGCTTTCCTTCTTCTAAAGCATTTATCGCCGTGCTGTACTAGTAACTAAGAAGACAGTTTAACACAGCCTTAGAGGGTTGAGTATGCACCAAAAACCGCTACAGTAAGTTATTTATATTTTTTAATCATAAAAAATAATGAACAGACGCTTTATTTTACCTATTGATGAGAAATATGAAATTAAGGTAAATTACTTTATCGACAGCGAAGCAAATCATATTTTTAATACTTCTGATTTTTTTTATATCCATCAAGCTGAACGAGCTTTCTATTTTCAATTATGTAAAAAAAATACTGAGATAGTATTGGGTACAATGCATTTTACAGAAATTGCCTCTGACCTATTCAAAAGTCCAGCAAAAGGAACATTTGGAGGATTTGTAATTAAAGAAAATATCGACTTCAATATTTATGAGCAGTTCATTATAACTGTCGATGATTATTTATGGTGTATAGGTGCTAAGAGAATAGAAGTTATAATGCAACCTATGTGTCATAATCCATCTTTATTTTCTCTCACCTATAATATTATGATAAGGCTGGGCTATGCAGTCGAAAATCATGAGCTTAATTATAATTTAGCCGTGGATAATATATGCTTTTCGGCAAAAATTAATCATGGCAATAGAAAAAGGTTAAATAAATGTTTAAGAGAGGGTTTTACAGCCAAAGAACTTGATTATTCAGTTTATGATCAAGCTTATTCTGTTATCTTAGAAAATAGGATAAGGCGAGGATTTATATTTTCAATGAAGTATGAACAAATTTTGCAAATGGTTTCTACGTTTCCCGAAAAAATGAAACTCTTTGGTGTATTTAATAAAGATATAATTGTATGTAGCAGTATATGTGTGGTAATTAATCCTTTAATACTTTATGTTTATGCTTGGGGTGATATAGACAACATGCAAAATTATAGCCCAATAACACTTCTAGCTAATTATATATATGAATATGCTCAGAAAAAAGCTTTTCAAATCGTTGATCTTGGTACATCAACAATTTTAGGGGAACCCAATATTGGCTTGATGAAATTCAAAAAAAATCTAGGATGTCAAGAGTCTCTTAAGTTATCTTTCTCAAAAGATTCTAAAATAATAATTACAGAGAATAAATAAAATAAACTTATAAAAAGATATGGAAATTCGAGATTTAAAAAAATACTACGAAGATTATCTTAGTCTTCCTTTTGAAGAGATTCAAATCTCTTATAGAAGAAAGAAAATACTGGAATATTTGGTGAAATACAAGGCTCAAAAAATATGCGAAATTGGTTGCGGTTTAGATCCTTTATTTAACTACATAAGCAGCTTTGAAAGTATACACATTGTTGAACCGATATTGGAATTCTATGAAAATGCTTGTGGGATGGCTAACAGTAAAAGTAATATCACAGTACATTTAGGCAAATTAGAAGAGAACATTGCTTCTCTTTCCAAAGAAAATTTTGATTATATTGTCATGAGTAGTCTTTTACATGAAGTTGAAAATCCAGAAGAGTTATTAAAGTCTGTTAATAAAATAAGTTCTGCTAATACTGTAATCCATATTAATGTTCCAAATGCAAAATCTTTTCACCGCGTATTAGCTTACGAAATGGGTTTAATAAGTAATATTTTTGAAAAATCTGCTACCCAAAATACAATGCAACAATTTAAAACTTTTGATTTGGAAAACTTAAAATCTTTTGTAATTAGTCATGGCTTCTCTATAATTGAATCTGGATCTTACTTTGTTAAGCCTTTTACTCATGAGCAAATGCAAAAAATGTATACTCAGAATATTCTTACAAAAGAAATTTTGAATGGATTGTATCTGATGGTTAAATATATGCCAGAAATGGGTTCTGAAATTTTTGTTAATATCAAGGCAAATAAATGATGGAAAGACAAGCTACAATCGTAGGAAATAATGTTTCTAGTCTAGTAGCTGCAATTGCCTTAGCGGATCAAGATTGGAAAGTAAAGATAATAAATCCGTTATCTAGTTGGGGTGGACATTTTGGTGGTTTAACATTTCACAATGATCATTTTGATTGTGGCATGACGTTTTTTGAGTTCGATTCGTTTCATCAATATCAATCTGATGAAGTTTTGACTTATAATCCAAATTTACGAAATGATTCTGGAAAATTTACTTCTTTAATAAAAAATTATGTAAGTGATTTAATAATAACAAAAGTAGTTCCTCAACCTAAAATGTTTTTTCAAGGGGAAATATTTGGTGATTTGATAATTTCTAATGACCTAAGTATTTTTAAAAAGCTTGGTGTTGGAATTAAAGAAGCTATTCAAGAAGAACTGTTAGAAATAATAATAAATCCTAACACTTCACTTCATGCTAAGAATAAGCTTAAAAATAATTTATTTCTTACTAATAACTTTAACGCAATATCGCTCGCAAATCAGGGCAAAACTTTTCACAATCTTTTTATTGAATCTTTTTGTAAAAAACTCATATATAAAAATACTGCGGATTTTTTAGGAATTTACCATAGAGGCGTATGGCTACCACTTTATTATCCTGAGACTATTTTATCTCAGTTTGAAATAGCGCCACAAGTTTTAAAATATACAGAATTTTATTATCCATACCAGGGATATACGGGTACTTTTGTTAATGCTTTATTAATGAAAGCTCAGGATAATACTAGAATTAATATTGAAAACACAACTATAAAATCTCTCATTTTTAATGGTGGTTATCAATTGCAATTAACTAATGATCATTTTGTTGAGACTAATAATCTTGTGTGGGGATTAGACCTATTTCCACTTATCAAACTTATTCAAGAAAATCAGCAGCCCTTAAATTATGACAAAGCATCTATAAGCATTTGTTTTGTAGCAATTTTAAGTAATATGATAAATAGGGAATTTAGTACTTTATTTATTTTGGATGAAGAATTTATTTCTTATAGAGTAACTAATCAAAATATATGTTCAGGAAGCAGTTCGCTTATCACTAAAATAGTAATAGAATTTAATACTGATTTTGCAACATCAATAGGAGTTATAAATGAAGCACAAATCAAAACTAGAATAGAATCTGAATTAATTAAATTACATATTATAGAATCAAAGACTGATATTCAGTATTTTTATTGCAAGCACTGGAAAAATTCGTTAATGATTCCCAGCCAAAATAGTTATGAGTGCTTCAATACGGAGAAATCTATGGTATTAAGAAAATTTCCAGATATTAAACTTATCGGAAATGGCTCTGGTTTTATGTCGTCATCTTTAAATGATCAAATAATCCAGGGCTTACAGATTACTAAACAAATGGAGAATTAAAAAATGGGAATATCAAAAGAAGAACTAAATAAAATTGCCTTAGATTACCATACGAATGAAAACATTCCAGACAAACACATAGAAGATTTGGGTCAGATATATACTATTGAATGGGTTAAAAAACACCTTCAAGGGAAAACAAAAATTCTCGAATTAGGGTATGGTGAAGGTATTTTTACGAATGCTTTAGTACATGATAATTATAACGTGACCTTAGTTGAGGGGTCTTCTGTTCTAATAGATAAAGCAAAAGAAAAATTTGGTCAAAAAGTTGATTATGTTAATTGCTTATTTGAAGACTACGTACCAGTCAGAAAATTCGACGCAATTTTAGCACTCCACGTTTTAGAACATATTGATCAACCTAGAGTTTTATTAAAGCAAATGAAACAATGGATCAACAATGATGGTGTGATAATAGCTATTGTACCCAATAAAAATTCTATTCATAGGAAATTGGCTGTAATCATGGGTTTACAACCCGCATTAGATACTTTAAGCCAAAGAGACTTATTGGTGGGACATCAGAGAGTATATTCTCTGGAAACGCTTGAAGCAGATATAAAAGCTACCGATTATCATGTGGTAGATTCGACAGGTTTTTTTCTGAAAGTTCTACCAAATTCTATGATGATTGAATATTCTCAAGATTTATTGAGGGCATTAAATGAAGTATCAAATTGTATTCCCAAAGATTTATTAGCCAATATTGGCGTAGTAGCCCAAATTCAAAATAAATAATTATCAACATCATGAATATATCCAGATGTAAGCTTATTGAGCTTCCCAAAATTCAGGACTCTCGCGGAAACTTAACTTTTGTTGAAAGTGATAAACATATCCCATTTGACATCAAACGAGTTTTCTATTTATATGATGTACCAGGTGGTTCAAATCGTGCGGGTCATGCGCTGAATAAATGTCATCAGTTTCTGATAGCAATGTCTGGTAGTTTTGATGTTACCATTTATGACGGATTACAAAAAACAAACTATCATTTAAATCGCTCTTATTATGGACTTTATATATCTCCTCTAACTTGGAGGGAAATTGATAACTTTTCTTCTGGAGCGGTATGTATGGCTTTAGCTTCAGAACTTTATGATGAGTCTGATTACTACCGTCATTATGAAGAATTCATCCAAGCAGTGAGGAACAAAGATAATGAAAGTTCCATTTCTTGATTTAAAAGCTCCTTATCTGGAACTCAAAGAAGAACTTGATGCAGCTTATCAGCGCGTCATGGAGTCTGGCTGGTATATTCTTGGTCAGGAAGTAGAAGCTTTTGAAGAAGAGTTTGCAGTTTACTGTGAAACTAAATATTGCGTTGGGGTAGGTAATGGATTAGAAAGCTTGCATTTAATTTTACGAGCTATGGAAATAGGTGCAGGTGATGAGGTAATTGTTCCAGCTAATACTTATATTGCCACTTGGTTAGCAGTTTCTTATGCAGGAGCAACACCAGTAGCAGTTGAACCAGATATAAATACTTACAATATTGACCACAAGAAAATAGAAGCAGCTATTACTCCCAAAACAAAGGCAATCATAGCAGTTCATCTTTATGGTCAGCCAGCAGATATGGATTTTATCAATGAAATTGCTAATAGACATAATCTTAAGGTTATTGAAGATGCAGCTCAAGCACATGGCGCACGTTATAAAAATCGTCGAGTTGGTAGTTTAGGAGATGCAGCAGGGTTTAGTTTTTATCCTGGTAAAAATTTAGGGGCTTTTGGTGATGGAGGAGCAGTAACTACTAATAATGGCCAATTAGCTGATAAAATTCGTTTACTGCATAACTATGGCTCTCGAACCAAATATTACAACGAGGTGAAAGGATTCAATTCTCGGTTAGATGAGTTACAAGCTGCCTTCTTAAGAGTTAAGCTCAATAAGCTGGATGAATGGAATGAACGACGCAAACAAATAGCTAAATACTATCTAAAAGCATTACAACAAGTTACAGATTTAAAATTACCCTACGTACCAGAATTGGCTGAATCAGTATGGCATCTTTTTGTAGTCAGTTATCCTCAAAGAGATAAATTAAAACGCTATTTAGATTCTGCTGAAATTAGGACTTTAATTCACTATCCTATTGCGCCTCATTTATCAGATGCTTATGCAGAAGAGTTAGAAAGAAATGGGCAACTAAATAGTTATCCAATTACTCAAATGATATCTAGCCAAATACTGAGTCTACCGATTAGTCCTCATCTGCATAAGACAGAAATGCAAAGAGTTGTTGAAATTTTACTAAAGGTATTCAAATATGACATTATCTAATCCTTTAATTAGCGTAACTATGGCTACCTATAACCATGAAAAATATATAGGTGAAGCTGTAGAAAGCGTTCTCAATCAAACATATAAAAATTTTGAGCTAATTATTGTAAATGATGGTTCTAACGATAAGACTGATGAAATCATAAAAAAATTTAGAGATGAGCGTATAACTTATATTTATCAAGAGAATCAAGGGATAAGTAGTGCAATCAATCGAGCTATATTAGATTCTAGAGGAAAGTATGTCGCTTTTATGTCTGGAGATGATATTTGTTATACTCATAGACTCGAAACACAATATAACTATTTAGTTACATCTCAAAAGAAAGCTGTTTTTTCATGGGTAGACTTTATCGATGAAAACAGCCAGATAATCACTGATAGTCATTTTGCAGAAAACTTCTTTAATCATCCTAATAAAATAAGATCTGAAATACTAAGACATTTCTTTTTTAATGGTAATTATATTAATGCTGTAACTGGTTTTATATGTAGAGAATTAATTTTAGATGCTGGACTATTTAACTTAGCATCTATTCAGTTACAAGATTTTGAGATGTGGCTCAAGCTACTTAAAAAACATGAATTGTTTATTTTAAATGAGAAACTCATTAAGTATAGAATTCGATCAGCTAATGCTAACCTCAGTAGTGCCTCTAATCAAGCTCGTTCAAATTTTGAGCTTTGTCAAATATATAAAAATATATTTAATGATGTTCCTATTGAAATCTTCAAGGAGGCATTTTCAAGTCAACTCAAAAAACCAGACTTTAGCAGTGAAATTGAATACGAACTAGAAAAAGCTTTTCTCTATCTACTACATAATATACATTTCATCCAGTGTATCGGAGCAGAAAAATTGTTTGAATTACTGCAAAACGAGGATATACTAGAGATCGCCAAGCAAAAATATAATTTTGGCTTACCTAAATTATATAAATTAACTAAGGATTTAGATGTTACTAATTTTGTATTATTACACCAATTAAGATATCAAATCTCAACTAAGGATGTAGAAATAGCTCACTTAAAATCTTTATTTAGGCAAAGTTTCCTCGAAGCAAAAATAGATGAAAGCAAAGAAGATAAAGAGAGTCAAGAAGAGGGGCTTAAATTATCTGATGCTGTAACTTATAAAATATCATTGATTAAACACTCTCAACCTCCAGTTACTATTTGTATTCCTACTTATAATGGTGAAAAATTTATTGCCGAAACAATTGCCAGTGCTTTCTGGCAGACCTATCCTAATATAGAAATAATCTTATCTGATGATAATTCTACTGACAGGACAGTTGAGATTAGTAAATCATTAAAACAAAAAACGTCCTTTGATTTCTTGATTCTCGAACATAGTCAATATGGACTAGCTCAAAATTGGAATTTCTGTATTTCTCAAGCTAAAGGCAAGTATATAAAGTTTTTGTTTCAAGATGATTTACTAGAGCCAACTGCTATTGAAGAAATGGTTAATTTAGCTGAACAAGATGAAGAGATAGGTTTGGTTTTTTCGCCACGAACACTCTTCACTAATACTGGTCATACCGTTTATGATTCAAACTTTTTAATGCATCACGAAGCTAAAGATGTACACAAAGCTTGGTCAACATTAAAGCCAATTCAATCAGGACAGCAACTTTTACTAGATCCCAATATACTTGGGTCTCCAATTAATAAAATTGGAGAGCCAAGCACAGTACTCATTAGAAAAGACGTTTTTGAAAAAGTAGGATTATTTAATCCTGAGTTTTGTCAACTTGTAGATTTGGAAATGTGGCTCAGAATTATGAGTCAATTCAAAGTTGGTTTTGTGGATCAAGTTTTATCTCATTTTAGGATACATTCAGAACAACAAACTCGTCGAAATACTGCTTTAAAGGATGCTATCTTATTAGATTATAAAAAACTGTTTCAGACAATTTACAGTGATACACGATATCCTGAAGCAACGAGACAACAAGCTCTTTATAGATATGCAGTTTTGAGTGAACAAAATGCAGAACTGCATAATTTGCGAAAACAAATAGCAGAAGAATGCCTGAATGTTTCAGATGAGCAGATAACAGACATGTATCTAGGTCTGCTGGGTACAACACATAAGATGTTAGTGAATAGTAGCATCAAATATGAAAGTCTGACTGATGAAGAACAGATTTTTGCTAATGATATACTTTTAAGGCTATCTCAAGGTTTTGATCAGCCAAAAGCAATTCAGCATTTACTAGCAGCTATGCTGTATCGCCGTGCTGACCAGTTACCATTACACCATGACCTCTCTCGCATACCAACTTGGTTGATTAATGACTATTTACAATTCCTATTTTCTTCCCCAGTTGACTTTCAAGAACTGGGTGATGCAGATCATTACTATTACTATATGCGGGGGTGGATTGATTACTTACATACATCTATATTACAAAATTCTGACTCTCGCTTGTGGGATGAAATAGCTAATAACTTTGCGTCAATTGCTAATTTTATTCCCCTATATTTTAATGAGCATAATCTTAAAGATATCTATGTTAAGCGTGGAGAAATTATAGAGTTTTTACTGAAGCTCAAGGGTTATGAGGTTGATTACGACTTTGCTGATAGACCTATAAGCAGAAAAAAAATTCGCTTGGGTGTCCTAGCAGCACATTTTTTACCTGGTTCTGAAACATTTGCTTATCTTCCTATTTATGAGTATATCAGTAGAGATTTTGAAGTAATTTTGTACTCTCTTAATCAAACTGGTCATCAACTAGAGCAATATTGCCAAAGCTGTGCAAACTCCTTTAGACTACTACCACAAGATTTAACAGAACAGGTAAATATTATTCGTGCTGATGATCTTGATATATTATTCATTGCTACCAATGTGACGGCAGTAACCAATCAAATCTGCTTTTTATCAATGCATAGGTTAGCTAGAATACAAGTCACAAGTGGCGGTTCTGTGGTAACAACAGGAATGCGGCATATAGATTATTACATTTCTGGTACGCTAACCGATCCATCTGCAACGGCAGAACAGCAATATCAAGAAAAGTTGGTGAAATTGCAAGGAACTGCTCATTGCTTTAGTTATGGTAACGAAGAAGAAAATGTAACTGTCAAAGTTGATCGAGAAAGTTTGGGTATATCGGAAGAAACAGTTATTTTTATCTCTGGTGCTAACTTCTTTAAAATCATTCCTGAACTAATTAATACGTGGGCAAAAATCATTTCTGAAGTTCCCAGTTCGGTTTTAGTGCTTCTGCCATTTGGCCCGAATTGGTCAAATAGTTATCCTAAAAAAGCTTTTGTTAATCACTTAAATAAAGTATTTTCAAAGTATGGAATACCAGCAGAGCAGCTGATAGTCTTAGATCCTCAGCCAGTGCCAAACCGCAAAGAAGTTAAAGAATACTTCAAAATTGCCGATGTTTATCTAGATTCTTTTCCATTTGCTGGAACAACTTCTTTGATAGAACCACTACAGGTTAATTTACCAGTAATTGCTAGACGGGGAACTAGTTTTCGCTCTGCAATGGGGGCTGCAATGGTGCAAGCATTAGATGTACCTGACTTAGTTGCAGATAGTGAAGATTCTTATATACATTTAGCGATCGCACTTGGCAATAATCCTGAATTACGCCAACAAAAGAGCGCCCAAATCAAAGAAAAAATGCAAGGTAATCCTAGTTTTCTAGATAGTCGCTCTTACTCAACGAAGATAGGTAGCCTCTTCCAAGAACTATTTAGTAAATATCTTGCAGATACTCTGAGTCAAAATTTCCGCTTAGGAGATATTAACCTAGTTATTTTCCCAGACTGGTCACAGCCAGAAGACCTACTATATCAAGATTTAGCAAGTGTCATTTCTACTCTCACTACTCACCCAGATAAAAGTCGCTTAACTCTCCTGATAGATACTCAAAATATCCCTGAAGAAGAAGCCGATATGCTTTTATCGTCTTTGACCATGAATTTGCTCATGGAAGATGATGTAGATATAACTGAGGGTCCAGAAATTTCTCTGCTAGGTAAGATGAGTGATACCCAATGGAAAACTCTTTTGCCTAGAATTCAGACTCGAATTACTTTAGCAACAGATAATCAATCTGCGATCGCACAAGCGAAAGCAGAAAATCTTCCATCCTGCGATGTAGATAGCTCAATAGCAATGAAAGATCAGGAAGTAGACTTGATGAAAGAATTAAAGCATTTTCGTTAGACCAAGCAGATGCCCAGTTATCGTTTAGTAGACGACTTGCAAGAGATCATGGTTGGTCGTTGGAGTATGCAGGGCGAGTTATCGAAGAGTACAAAAAATTTGCGTTTTTGGCTGTGGTAGCAGGTCATCCAGTCACCCCTTCAGACCAGGTAGACCAAGTTTGGCATAGTCTAACTGTTTAACCTGGAACGAATTGCCGCTTTATAGTTGGTATTGCCTAGCCCAAGAGAACCATTACTTAAGTGGTTCTCAGTAATCAATTGGTTAAGAGTGCGAATTCGGTCTGGAGTGGCAGGATGAGTACTTAAAAATGCTGGCACTGAGCTAGAGTTAACGAGTTTCTGCATAAAAGCTGGCATTGCACTGGCATCGTAACCGGCTTTTGTAAAAGTGAACAGTCCCTTATGGTCTGCCTCAAACTCATGCTGGCGGCTTCCAGGTAAGTTCAATGCTAATTGAACTCCCAAATTAACGGCAGTGTTTTTGTTCAGCCCCACAGCACTAACAATTCCTGATTCGATGGCTTGCTGCTTCATCTGTTTGATCACATGCCGCGCCGCAATATGTCCCATTTCATGACCAAGGACGCTAGCAAGTTGAGCTTCATTGTCAGCTGCGGCTAGTAAAGCAGTGGTAACATAAACATAGCCACCTGTAGTCGCAAAAGCATTAATTTGTTTGTCCTTGACCACTTGGAAATGGTAAGGAATATTTGGACGCTGACTGTAAGAAACTAGGTGCTGTCCGACTCTGTTCACATATTGAGTTATCACCGAATCATTAATGGCATGGAACTGAGTTTGTAGAATCTGCTGATTCATCTGGCGACCCAAGTCAATTTCTTGTCGATCAGAAAGATTGGACAGTTGAATAACTTGGATGCCACCAGAGAACAGGTCAAAAAATGAAGCATTAGCAGGCCAAGCAGAAGATGTAGCCCATATCCCAAAAGCTACAATCATCGAAATTATAGGGAATATCCATTGAGAACGGTTGAACCAACGAGTGAAGCAGAATTTTTTGTGGTCGTTTTTCATCGCAGTTAGCATCTAAGTTAAGTAATTTGAGCTATTTCCGACAGCAGCCCCACGCCGTCCCGAAGGGCGGCGCTGCATCGGTGAGAGGTTAAGACAATCTTACTTTTGTCAATTAGAAATTATGCCTAAAATTTGGAAATAGTCAAGGTATTAATTTAACTCATGTACCGAAATTATTGGTTAAGAATAAATGATGCGTATCAAGATGACGCGTAGGCGTAGCCCAACCTAGGCATCGCCCGATCAAATATTCTGTTTCTAACCCCGATTTTGGCAATATTTTAAGTACTATTGCTTATTGACAAACGGTATCTGACCTTAACCTCTCGCGAATGGCGGCGCTGGGAAGAATGGCGGGGCGCCATTTTGCCTTGGGCGCAACTCGCGGAGTCTTGGTTTTGGACGTATTGTTTTAGAACCTCGACAGTCACCCCGCCGCACGATGCGATGAAGTAAGCACTATTCCAAAACACAGGTTTACCCCAGTAGACACGCCTAATTTCCATCAAAAATTCTTTGCGAATTTGCTGACTTGTGTAGGATTTTAAGGCATTGACAAACTTTGATAACTGCATTTGTGGGTAGTACCGGAACAACAAGTGAACATGGTCACTTTCGCCGTTAAATTCGACAACTTCACAACCCCATTTCTGGGATATGTGATTAACTAATTCACCCAATCGAGTCAGCATAGCAGGTGTGATAACTTTCCGGCGATACTTGGTAGTCAAGACCAAGTGCGCTTTTAAATCAGATTGCCCCTCCTTCATTTGCTGCCCCAATTGGTATTTGGGTGTTTTCCAATAAGTGGGAAAGGAGATATTTGACCGTTGGGTGATGATTTCTAGTGTTTCTTGGGGCGCGGAATTACCTCGAAAGTTGTTGCACCTAAAACAAGCTAGGCGCAGGTTTTTGATTTTGTTATTACCACCTTTAGATAGCAAGGGTTTTCGTTCTGGTCGTCCCAGGTTCAAAGGTAAAGGGCGTTATCATTCATTGGCCATTGGCGTTTCCCTACCCCATCAAACCAGAACACCTTACGGGTAAGTTTATTCAGTTGCCCAAAATTGGCAAACTGAAAATGATTTTGCACCGTCCCATTCCTGACGGCTTTAAAATCAAAACTGCGACGATTACCCGTAAAGCTGACGGCTATTACATCAGTCTTAGCCTGGAAGATGTAACTGTACCGAATATTGAACCTGATGTCATCCCCACGTCTGACAACACTATGGGCATTGATATGGGCTTAAAATCATTTTTGGTAACGAGTGACAACCAAGAAATAGAAATCCCCCAACACTACCGTAAAAGCGAGAAGAAACTGAAGCGGCTGCAACGTCATTTATCTCGGAAGAAAAAAGGGTCAAATCGTCGTAAGAAAGCGATTAAACGTGTTGCTAAAACTCATTTAAAAGTTGCCAATCAGCGCAAAGATTTTCACTATAAAACTGCAATATGGTTATTAGCAAAAGCCGAGGTAATTGCCCATGAAAACCTAAATATCAAGGGGCTAGCAAAATCTATGCTAGCCAAGTCAATAACCGATGCTGGATGGGGTCAATTTCTACAAATTCTGAATATCAAGGCTGCAAGTGCTGGGTGTTTGGTAGTAGGGGTTAATCCACGAGGCACAAGTCAAGAATGTTCTGATTGTGGCGTGACAGTTCCAAAAACATTGTCCGATAGATGGCACAACTGTTTATGTGGCGCTAGTTACTGCCGTGATCATAATGCCGCGCGAAATATAAAACATAGGGCGGTGGGGCATCCCGTCCTTCAAAGCTCAGGAAATGTCCGACGGGTTGCCGGGAGTCACTGAGAAGCCCCCGCCGTCCACGAAGTGGCGGCGCGGGGAGTATGTCACCAAAGTTCATTCCTTTTAAGTTAACTCTTGTACTGAACTGATGCGGCAAGAATGAATCATGCGTATAAAGATTAAGCATTGCCTGCCCAAAAATTGTGTTTCCGACCCCGATTTCAGCACTATTTTAAGTACTATTGCTTATACTTAGGGGGATCTAGAACGTTTTACTACCAAGAAGAGGACTTTTCAAACAACCTCTAAATCCCCATCTGAAAATGTCTTTAATTTTGAATATACAAATTAGATGTGTTTTAGCTTACTTCCCGGTGTTGGGGGACGACCAGAAGCAAGCTGCAAAAACTAGTTAGTAGTCCTCCTCACCCAAGCGTCACTCAAGGGAACGTCCGCCAGGGGCTAATAGGGTATTCTTGACCCCACTAGTTCTGAATAATGCCAGCCTCTACAGGGGTAACAGAAATTTCTCGGCAAGGGGGGTCTATTAATTTGACGTTAAAGGAAATAGCAATTCGCCTCCCCGCCCCCGTAAAGGGATGCACCCAATGAAGTAGGTAGGCAGGAAATAGTAGAATCATTCCTGCCTTTGGTTCATATTTAAAGCTGGAACCAAAATCCAGATAGAAACTATTAATTCCATTGACGTTAGACCTGGGATCGGAGAAAACAATTAAGCCACTATTCGGATTGTGGGAATCTGGTTCGCCAGTGTTAACATAGTAAACACCAGAAAGATGCCCTGAGTGGGTATGGGGCAGATGATAGCCACCTTTTTCTAAAACATTTGCCCAAGCAACCAGTTCAACTAAGACCTGACAATTCTCTTGGTTGAGTTCTGAAATATAATCTGAAACAAACTGAACTAACAATTCCTTTAACCCATCCAATGCTTGACTTGGTTTGCTAAATAAGTTAACTGTCGAATGCCAACCCATGAAATTGCTTAAGTTAACACCCGAATCAATCTGTTTAAGATCCAAAATTTCCTTTTCCAGACTCAAATTGAAATCTTCTGAATCATTCAATGTCCGAGTTGCGATTGGAGTAACCCAACGCATCGTTAATTCATCGGTAAACATAAATAATCTTCCTCAAATCAAACAATAACTACATACTTCCCAAAAACAAACGCAATCATATCTACCCCCACATACCTCCAGGGCAAACGCATCTAAACGCAACCAAAATTAAGTAAGTAGGTAAGAATAAATCAAACTATGTTGGGCAATGTAAAATGGGAGCATCCCAATTTTGCTTAAATCTTTTCCCTCACCCCCAGCCCTCTCCCATCTTTGGGCTACGGTGTACACACAAGTCTGAGATAGCTGATTAACCAAGGTTTTACCCCACCCTAACCCTCCCCGATATATTGGCTACGGTGTACACACATCTTTGTTCAAAATCAAAATCGTTGGAGATCCCCCTAAATCCCCCTTAAAAAGGGGGACTTTGAGAGGTTTTTGCCCCCCAATTTATCGGGGGGTTGGGGGGATCATAAGCCTGTGGAGTAATGTTAGAAGACTTGTGTATACACCGTAGCCTTATAAAGGGGAGGGAATTAGATTTCCTGTTTCCCCCCAATATATCGGGGGGATTAAGGGGGGTAATTCGACTTGTCTGTACACCTCACTAACAGGACCAGCCCTTTCAAGGTGACTCGTAAAATCTCTGTTTTTCTCTCTGCGCTGCGCCAGTTGCTTCAAGTCGGGGAACCCGCCCAACGCACTGGCTTCTCTGTGCCTCTGCGGTTTAAAAGTAATTTATTTAACCTTATTAGACGCAGAAAACACATAGTTAAGAGATTAAAGAGGAGTTTTTTGACCAAAATTTTACCAACCTTGAAAGGGCTAGTCCTCACTAAGAGCTTATTTTGCCTCAATATACCTCTGCCACATCTGCTCGTAAGCCTTCTCCATCTCACGGGTAAACTGTTTGCCATTCCACAACGGGGCTGTTTGCCGTGATGCTTTCAATTTCAAAGCCACCTGCTGGCGTAAAGTCTCATCTTTCCCTAAACGCACACCCCATTCTATATACTCTTCATCTGTCCAGGCAATGCCTTCTGTGATACCCGCATTCATCATCATGGTGTAGCTGTTACGCGCTGCAAACTGTTCACCAACTCGCGTCACTAAAGGGATACCCATCCACAATGTTTCTAGTGTTGTTGTCGCTCCGTTGTAGGGAAATGTATCTAAGACAATATCAGCAATGCCTAAATTAGCACGATGAATTGACTCTGAATAGACTATTGGTAAAAATCGTAATCGAGAACAATCTACACCTTCTTCTTCGGCAATTTGGTAAAAGAAGCGTTTAATTGTTTCCTCTTCAGCAAGTCCTTTAATCAAAAAGTAGCTGTTAGGTACTTGTTTAATAATTTGCATTTGCCACTTTGTCGTTTCTGGATGGCGTTTATATCCTCTTTGGGCGCTGAGATATACAACCGCATCCATAGGAATATCCAAGTCATCACGGCGGAGAGTTGGGACACCCACTTCAAAACCATCTACTGCTATGTAAGTTTGCGGTAATCGCCAGATTTTTTCTGTATAGTAATTTTGGGCATCATCTGGCAGTACATAAGGATCTGCGATAAAGTAATCAATTGCAGGTATGCCTGATGCATCCCACCCCAGCCAAGTAACTTGAATTGGGGCTGGCTTAAGCGCCATCACTTGACTAGTAATATCTAGAGTGATGCTATCAAGATCAACTAAAATATCAATTTCATCTTGATATATTTGGTCAGCAATTTCTAGACCATTCATACCTAATTTATGAGCATTACCTGCATTTTGTGCATACCAATCCTGTAGAAAATCATCTACTAATTGATAGTTCACAAAATAAGTATGAATATCAAACTTTTCTCGATCGTGATGTTGAAATAACCAGCGAGCTAGCCAACCAACAGAATGATTCCTGAAAGCGTAAGATATATAACCAATTTTTAATTTCTTAGTAGGAGAAGATAAATCTAGATTATTGATAGTTTTGTGAAAATAATTTTTTCCTTCTGATTGGGCAAAAGATTGAATATAATTAGTAAAAATCTCAGCGACCTTATTATGAATAGCTCGGAAATCAGCAGGAGCATCTTTAATGTGAGGTATCGCAAAAGATGGCGTAAGTAACCGTAATATTCTTCCTTCTTCTAAAGGAATGCGTTCAGCTTTAATAAACTCTTTATATACAGTTTCCAATTCTTCACAAGTTGTACATATCTCTTGCCAATATCCCCCTGCTGACATGAGACCCCTTAACATCAAATGGAGTGCAAAAATTTTATCAGCCAAGCCTTCTGATAGCGAATAACATAATCTAGCTGTCTCTATTCCTTGAGAATAATGACGAGCATCTTGATAAAAAATCGCTAAGTGCCGCAAAATTTCTACATTATTTGGCTCCAATCGTAGATGCAATTCTAACAAAGATGCTGCTAGTAAAGGCTGCCGCAAAGTATGACCGATTTTGATAGCAGCAGGAAGCACTATCGAGAAGCATTGATGAGGATCAGAGAAATAAGGAAGACTAGCTTCTACTAAATTTAGATTAATTGGATGTAAGGGAACAGTATTTAAAAATTCTTTGATAAGTTGGAATAATAGTTCGGTATTAATTTCTATATTTTCTTTCGCGTTTAAAGTTTCAATTAATCGCCACTCATTCAAATTATCAAGTTGTTCAAATTTTTGCAACTTGATAGAAAGTATAATAATTTGAAGCAAATTATTGATATGACTAGGATTAATTTCCCTTAGATGCTGGCGAATTAACCAAGCTAGAGAATATTCCGCCAGTATTTCACGCTTTTCAGCTTCTATTTGCAAAATTTGAAACAGTTCATTTGTCCAAATTTGTAACTGTTCTTCATCTGCCTCTGTCATTGGCAGCATCCAAGTCATTTGAGCTTCTGCTTCTTGCCCTTGTAATAGCAATAGTAACCCTAAATGCCAATAATAAGAAATAGCATTTGGTTCTATTGCTATTGCTTGTTCATATAACTGTGCTGCTTGCGAATATTTTTCTTGAATTAAGTATTGTTCAGCTTGATTTTGCCAATTACATATATCAGTAATCATTGTAATTCTCTGAGAAACTTGTATGAGGAATATAATTGTATGAGGAATATAATTGTGAACGACTTCACGTAATGGAAATAAAGTGGATAGAAGCATCTACCCACTTTGGAAAATATCTAGTTGAGAAACAATTTATATACTGTTTATCCTTGGTTGGTTACTTAGCTAAAGAGGTGAAGCTGGCAGGACAACTAGGCGCTCCAGCAGTATAGGCAATTGTGGCGCCACTTGCATTTACACCACCGTTAACCATAGCGTTATTAGCTTCACACAAAGCAGCTACGGTAGTAGCTTCACTGGTAGCTGCTTGAGTTGTGATCTCTACAATACCAAGATAGCTTTTGAGAGGCGCAGTGGCAAGTATTACTTGTGCTTGGTTGCTGACTACACTACTGCCCGACAGTATGACAGCCGAGTATTGGTAATTTACAGTTTGTGTTGCAATACCAAGACCTAAAGTACCAATTTGACTTGAAAATGCAGTATTTTCTAAGTAATAAGCTTGTTGGGCACGGTTCATCGAACCTGTATAAGTTTTAGCTTCTGACTGTTTGGCTTTGTTAGCTTGGTTCAAGAAAGAAGGTAGAGCGATCGCAGACAAAATACCAATGATGATAATTACTACCAATAATTCAATAAGTGTGAAACCCTCATCTCCCTTCTTTTTGTCGAGGATGTGTTGGAGAAATTTTGCTTTCAATTCGGTTTTCATAAGTGTTTTCCCAGGGGGAGGAAGTAGTTGTGTGTTCTAGATGTAACTTACCCACCTGCGATCGCTTTCCTATCACCTTCAGAAAAAAACTTTGGGGAGATACAGTCACACAATCCAGAATCCTTGCATCCCAAATAACACAAACATCACTAAGCCCCTAGTCAACACCAGAGGCTAGATTCTCAATAGACATCTGGGAAAATTAATTCTGCGTTGCTCGAAATCCTTGGTAGGGACAATTCATGAATTGTCCCTACGTCATTTTCACTCCTATGTCTAATATCAATGTGTGGAAGTGTCTTATTCAAACTCAGGTGGCCACAACTCTGATATTGCCAGTTCCCAACCTGTTAGCAAGTCTGGTAGTGTGAGGGTGTCGCCATTCCGCATCACCACTGGAGTTTGGTTTATTCGATAAACTGTTACCGTCAATTTGTCAGGGTCAATCAACATACCGACTGTAGACCCAAGTTGCAAAAATAGCTGAATCTTCTCTTCAAGCGGTTTAATTCTGTCGCTTTTAGATTTAACGTATCGCGGAAGTCCCCACCCTCAATGTACTCATAGGGTGGGGATAGGGAGCGGACGGCGACGATTCCAACTCGCTCCCTAATCAATCGTTAGATTGATTAGGGAGCGGGTTGGATAAGGAGTCGTCAATCTTGTGGCTAGGCAATTTGTCAATGTAATCTTCAATCATTTGAGTCACTGTTTTTTCCTTGAAAGTGGCATGGTTTTTTAGTTTGTTGAAAAAGAGGCAGGGGAGCAGGGAGCTCTTAGCAGGGGAGAAGGAACAGAAAGGGGGATTCGACCCCACCTGAACGAGAACCACTTAATAGAAGTGGGGGACTCAGACCCATGTTCCGCTCCGCTACACGGCAGGAGTCAGGGGTCATTCCCCCCCGCTCCCTGCCCCCTGCCCCCTGCCTCTTCGTTGAAACGCTTTTCTGATATACGAATATGTACTTCCTTTGTTTTCATAAATATGTCTATAGTGTGGATATATCTATGGGAATATATAAATGGTTGTTGACCCACCCACTCGACTCATATAACAAACGGCCACAGTAGCGGTAATACGCTTGCCTAGACTAAGAGCGAGAGAAAGGGGGAAAGACCTCGGTCACTGGTTCGTATGGTTACGCCCTGCGGTAAAAAATAAGCCACACAGGGGTGTACGAAAAAGTAATAAAACTGTCTGCCGAAGGCGGACGGCTGCGCGGGTTCTTCCTGAGAAGATAAAGGTAGCAATACCAGAAACGCTGTGTAAGACCATTATCGGGTTTAGTCCCGAATATCAAGAGTGATATACCCAACGTGGCAACGACGAATGAGACGCGAAACGATGATGGTTGTTATCTTTGAAGCTCCGGCTTCAGCGAAGCAAGCCGGAGTACTTCACTCTCAACCATTAAGTCTGGAACTAACTGCTCTAAGTCTGTAATCGCAAAGGGCATAAGACACTAAATAACGCTTTTATATAGGATTCTTATTTGATTTTTGAACAAAATTAGGTACTGTAGGGTGCGTTAGGATTAAATCCGTAACGCACCATTCGTAAGGATTTAGTGCGTTACGCTGTCGCTAACACACCCCTGACTTTTCACGGCATCTGGAAAACCTCACTTCTATTTCTCTCTCCTAAAAGGAGAGAGACTTTGAATTTCCCCCCTTCCCTCCTAGGGAAGGGGGTTAGGTTTTTGGTGGACTTTTGCACATAACGTGAAAAGTCAGGACGGACTACTAGGTGCAAGATGTGAGCTAGCCAATCATAATTTATTATGCTATATTAAGCGTAGTCGTTATGAGTTTGCATAGAATTATGACTAACCCCACAGTAGAAAACTTAGTAATTATCGGTTCAGGTCCAGCAGGGTACACAGCCGCCATCTATGCCGGACGCGCTAACCTGAAACCCGTTGTATTTGAAGGTTTCCAAGCCGGGGGTTTACCTGGTGGGCAATTAATGACAACGACAGAGGTTGAGAATTTTCCGGGATTTCCTCAAGGGATTACGGGGCCTGAACTGATGGATCAGATGAAGGCGCAGGCGGAGCGCTGGGGGGCTGAGTTATATACTGAAGATGTGATCTCAGTTGACTTGAGTCAGCGTCCCTTTACAGTGCGATCGCTAGAAAGGGAAATTAAAACCAACAGCATCGTCATTGCTACTGGTGCAACGGCAAAGCGTTTGGGTTTACCCAGCGAACATGAATTTTGGAGTCGGGGTATCTCCGCTTGTGCGATTTGCGATGGTGCAACACCAATTTTTCACGGTGCAGAATTGGCTGTAATTGGTGCTGGCGACTCGGCGGCGGAAGAGTCTATTTACCTCACCAAATACGGATCTAAGGTGAATATGTTGGTACGTACTGATAAAATGCGGGCTTCTAAAGCTATGCAAGACAGGGTTTTGAGCAACCCGAAAATCCAGGTGCATTGGAACACAGAAGCCGTGGATATCTTCGGTAGCGATCGCATGGAAGGGGTAAAAATCCGCAATACTCAAACTGGTGAAGAAAGCCAACTGCACGCTAAGGGTTTATTCTACGCCGTTGGTCACAGTCCCAATACTTCTTTATTTAAAGGGCAGTTAGAACTAGATGAGGTGGGTTACGTTGTCACCAAGCACGGTACTGTAGAAACCAGCGTAGAAGGCGTTTTTGCTGCTGGCGACGTCCAAGATCATGAGTTTCGGCAAGCAATTACGGCTGCGGGTACTGGCTGTATGGCGGCGATGTTGGCAGAACGCTGGTTGTCATCCAGTGGCTTGATTCAAGAATTCCATCAACAGTCAGAAACAGCAGATAATGAATTAGAACATCAGCCAGCTAAAAAGACTGAAGCCGAGGAAGAAGCTGGATTTAACTTGGATGCGACGCGCCATCTGGGAGGTTACGCTTTAAGGAAATTGTTCCATGAAAGCGATCGCTTACTCCTTGTTAAATATGTCTCTCCTGGTTGTGGCCCTTGTCATACCCTGAAGCCAATTTTAAATAAAGTGGTGGATGAATTTGACAGCAAAATTCACTTTGTGGAAATTGACATCGACAAAGACCGAGATATTGCTGAAAATGCTGGTGTAACAGGAACGCCAACGGTTCAACTGTTCAAAAATAAGGAACTCGTGAAGGAAGTCAAAGGCGTCAAGCAAAAGAGCGAGTACCGCCAGTTGATTGAAAGTAATCTTTGAGATAGTAGGTATTGGAAACTGGGAAAGACTCTGCCCAATACCCGCCATATATAGCGTTTCTTATAGCGGTTCTCGTTCACGTGAGGTACACCCGTAGGGGCAATTCATGAATTGCCCCTACACCTTGCGATATAATTTTATATCGCATCTGAGTCATCTGTCCCATTTTATGACACTGTGTGTACTTCGCTTCACTTCTTTTCCTCTGCTACCCCTACTTATTGAGCCGATACAATTGAGCTATCCATGAAGACTAGCTGAGTTGACGACGAAATTGGTTAATACTGATAGATAAAAGCACTATGGCAAAAACCAAAAGTGCGATCGCATTCAACCAAAGTACATCTAAACCTGAGCCTTTAAGCAGTATTCCCCGAACGATCGCTACATAATGACGTAGGGGGTTGAGTAGCGATATATATTTAAATATGACAGGCATATTTTCAACGGGTGAAATTGCGCCAGAAAGTTGAATTAGTGGTAAATTAATAAAAAATGATGTTAGTACAACTTGTTGCTGAGTTCGACATATTGTTGCCAGCATAATCCCAATGCCAATACCCACAAATAAATAAAGTCCTGATAGTCCTAAAAATAGAAAAGCATTGCCTCGAAAAGGCACTCCAAAAACTAATCTTCCCAAACTCAAAGCTAAGATGACATCGCCCATTAACAGAATAAACAGGGGCACAATTTTAGCTAACAAAATTTCCCAAGCTTCAGAAGGAGTCATTAACAGTTGTTCTAGAGTTCCTGTATCCTTTTCTCGGACAACTGTGACTGAAGAAACTAAGGAACTAATTAGTGTCAAAATTACTCCCAAAACCCCTGGAATAAAAAACCAACTACTCACTAGTCCCGGATTATAAAGAAAGGTGGTTTCAGTGTTAATTAATGCTGGTGTTTTATTAGATGAAAAGCGTTGATTAAATTGAGAAATCATCTGACTTAAATAACCTTGAGCAATTCCAGCAGTATTCGCATCTACTGCATCAACTAAAACCTGGATATCGGCTGGCTGATCTTCGGAGAAATGGCGGTTAAAATCATAGGGAATTACTAACCCGGCTGTGATTTTTCCCTGTCGCACTTGCTCACCCAAATCCTGATCGTTAAACAGATATTTTTCCACGACAAAGACTTTATTTTGAGTTAATTCAGCAACTAACTCTCGGCTTTCGTAAGTATTAGCATAATCAACGATTCCTAATTTTAGATAATGCACATCTGGATTCAGAGAAAATCCATAAATTAGCATTTGGATTGTGGGAGGGATTATTAATAATACTAGTGTTTCTTTACTCCTCAATATTTGGCGAAATTCTTTAATAGTTAAACTCCAGAATCGGCTATTGAAGAACCTTTGGATTAAGTTCATGGCTAATTTAGTTCTAATTGATTACTTGTTAAACTCCAAGAACCCCACCCCTTAATCCCCTCCCCGCTCTTCGAGAGGGGAGATAAAGCATCAGTTTGATGGGGTGGGGTGCAATGAATGTGGAAATCATAACTAATTATTCAAACTTGATAGAAAATAATAAATATAAGAAGTAGCTAGGCTTAAATAAATTCAAGTTTGTAGTAAGGACTTTGCTTTGAGCGATGAATCGCTGAATACGAACTAGGATTTTATTTTATGTTTAATTATACCTACCTACTTATTTAGCTAATGATTAATCTGGTAGTTGCATTCGTTTTAATATCCGACGTGCTGCATTAAATAGCAATAACCCTAAGATAACCAGCATTAAAAATGATACCCAGATTCCTGGCCAACCAGTGCCACGTACATAGGCATCACGAGTAATGTCTATATAATAACGTGCTGGAACAATATAAGTAACTAATGACAGGGGAAAGGGTATATTAATAAGCGGATAAATGAATCCACTTAGTAATAAAGATGTCAAAAAACCCAATAATGCAATAGCTTGAACGGCAGCATTTTGAGTTGCAGAACGAATGCCAATTAATAAACCAAACATAATACTATCTATCAAAAATATGAGTGTACCTATTAATAATGGCGTTGGATCTCCAGCTAATCTTAGTTGCCAAATTATCACACTGATTGTGATAATCAGCAAAGCTTCGCTAATTCCAATTAATAGGTAAGCTAAAGCTTTTCCTAATAAGAATTCTTCGGCGCTGAGACTAGAAGTATAAACTTGTAATATTGTCCCTTTTTCTTTTTCGCGCACCATAGTAATTGCTGTTAATAATGAGGGATAAATCCACAAAATAACTGCAAAAACTCCTGGAACTATTGAAAGAGATTCTTTTCTTCCCGGATTAAACCAGAGGCGGATGTGGGCAATAACTTTATCCGATGATGGTTGTAAGCCAGAATTTTGAAGAAAGAATTTTGTTGTTGCTTGAATACTGTTTTTGATAACTCGTGCGTTATTAACATCAGTTCCATCAACTAAAATTTGGACTGTGCTAGTTAAACCTGATTTAATGCGACGACTGAAATCTGGCGGAATGACTACAGCCGCTTTTGCAAGTCCTTGATCAATTGCCCATTGAGGATTTTGGATTTTAGGTTTTGCATTGGAATTGAGAAGCGGAAAGCTATGATTATTAATTTGTTCAAATTGATTGGTAGCAAATAAACGCTCGGTATAAGCACGACTGAGGGGACTGAGGTCAAAATCTTGCACAAATAAGGGAATATTTTTAGATTCTAATCGAATCGCAAAACCGAAGATAATTAAACTGATAAATGGGAGAAGAAATGCTAAGGCTAAAGTAAAGCGATCGCGCTGAAACTGGGCTAATTCTTTACGACATTGAGATAAAATTCGTTTCATTTTTGATTAGTTCTCCCTCTCCTCTTCTTGGGTACGCTGGACAATCCCAATAAATGCATCTTCGAGAGAAAAGGGAATAGGTCGCAGAGAGCGAAGATTGATCCTATTTGTTTGTAAGATTGAGCGGATATGGGGAATATCTGAGTCGGAATGATCGAGAACAAGGTGTAAGCGATCGCCAAAAATTGATACTCGCCACGGTGCAAACTGAGTTTTAAGTAAATTCGAGGCATCTTGGGTTTTATCGGTTACAACCTCCACCAGTTGTCCGGGTTGAGCAGCTTTAATCTCACTTGGCGAACCCTGCGCCACCACTTCACCGGCTACCATAAACCCCATTCTGTTACATTGTTCTGCTTCTTCTAAATAATGGGTAGTCACCAATACTGCTGTACCGGCTCTGGCAAATTCATTAATCAACCGCCAGAATTGACGACGTGCTAAAGGGTCTACCCCTGATGTCGGTTCATCTAAAAACAAAATTTCTGGCTCGTGCATCACCGAAGCGCCAAAAGCTACCCGTTGCTTCCATCCTCCTGGTAGTTGTCCCGTGAGCATATTTTCTCTGCCAACTAAACCACAGGTGGCAAGTACCCAATCAATTTTGGGGCGGCGTAACCGACTTGGTACACCATAAACTCCACAGTAAAATTCTAGATTTTGGATAATGGTCAAATCATCGTAGAGGGTGAATTTTTGACTCATGTAGCCGATACGTTGGCGTACAGCACTACTACGCAGATTTTGAGTTTGTCCAGCTAAAGAAATTTTCCCGGATGTTGGTTCTAGCAAGCCACAGAGAATCTTAATGGTAGTTGTTTTTCCCGCACCATTGGCTCCTAGCAAGCCGTAAATTTCGCCATAGCGAACTTCCAAATCTACACTCTTAACTGCCTGGAAGTCGCCAAATACCTTTCTGAGTTGATTCGCCCCAATAGCAATCCCACTCCCAACTCCCAACTCCCCACTCCCCTTCTTCCCACGAGGAAAAGGGATAAATTCTGGGTCATTACCAGCTGCACGTAGACGGGAAACAAAAACGTTTTCTAAGGTAGCGTCAGCAGTTTGAATGCTGTCAAGTTGTAGCCGTTGCTGAGTGAAAATTGTTTGAACTGCGGCTGTAGCGACTGCGGCATCTTTAACTAGCACATCCAAGCGATCGCCAAAGGTTTGGACATCGACAATTGATGTATATTTACTATTTGTCGCCTCATGCAATGCTCTTTCTGCGGCTTCAAGTTGCTGAGTCCGAACTTCCAAACGCTGTAAACCCAGACTCTCGCGCAACTGAGAAAGAGTGCCAATTTGGTGAATTTCGCCTTCATACATTAAAGCAATGCGATCGCACCTTTCGGCTTCATCTAAATAAGGTGTCGCCACAACTACGGTAACTCCCTCGGCAGCAATGGCGGCGAGAACATCCCAAAATTCTCGCCGAGATACCGGATCAACTCCTGTTGTCGGCTCATCCAATAGCAGAATTTCCGGTTGGGAAATCAAGGCACAGCACAAAGCTAATTTTTGCTTCATCCCACCAGAGAGACGACCCGCCAAGCGATCGCTAAATTTATCCAAACTCATTAATCGCAGATATTTCTGACGACGCTGCCCAAAAAGCTGGTCGGGAACTTCACGCAATCCCGCAGTATAACGCAGATTTTCATCAATGCTCAGGTCGAGATACAGTGAGAATTGCTGTGTCAGATAACCAATAGATAAACGCGCATCGCGGGGTAGTTTACCTAAAATCTGGATCTTGCCAGCAGATGCTTCCATCACCCCGCCTAAAATATGGAAGGTCGTGGTTTTTCCCGCACCATCAGGGCCGATTAAACCAAAGATTTCTCCTTGCTGGACGGCAAAATCTATTCCCTTAACCGCAACTAATTTTCCATAACGTTTGGATAACCCTTTTACCTGAATTACTTCTGCACCAATTTGGGGATAACTTAGGGAATCGCCCAGTTCAGCAGATGGCGTGATGGTAGTCATATAATTCGTAATACTTCGGCTACGCTCAGTACAAGTTCGTAATTCGTAACGGGACTTTCTTGAAGAAGAATTCAGGAACGGAGCCGGAGACGCTCCGCCTTCGGTCAGAATCAAGACGCTCGATTAAAAAACATCCAAAAATCTCATACAACAATCCTCTCTCCTCTTCATCTCTCCGTGCCGCGCCAGTTGCTACAACGGGGGGAACCCCCGCAACGCACTGGCTTCTCTGCGCCTCCGTGGTTCGTTTTCTTAGATAATTTATTTCTTAGAAATCCCTAATTATGAATTAGGTTGGAGTATGACAAAAGTCATTTTTTGGCATCTGGTGTGATGGTAATCTCACCATCCGCCGGCATTCCTGGCTTGGCGAATCCATTGGGGTTGTCGATGGTGATTTTAACGCCAAAAACTTGTTTAACTCGGTCTTGCTGAAAATAAATATTCTCAGGGGTAAAAGATGCTTCGGTGTCAACAGCAGCAACTTTAGCACTCAAGGGTTGTTTGGGTGCGGAATCTAGAAATACCTTCGCTGACTGACCAACTCGCAGTTTTCCAATTTCGCCTTGAGGGATAAAACCACGTAAATAAACTGTTTTGGGATCAATCACTGTCAGCAGGGTTTTGCCAGCCGTCACAACTGCTCCTGGTTCTACATTCCGGCTGATGACTACGCCTTCAATTGGGCTTTTTACATTTAAGTAGGCAATCTGGGCTTTAGTTTCTTGCTGGGAAGCTTTAGCGTTGGCGACATCAGCTTGGGCGGCGGCTAATTTTAAGCGCGTCTGTGCCAATTGGGTGCGTAACCCAGTTAGTTGGGCGTTACGGATCGAAGGATTTAAGCCTGTGCTTTGGGCTTGGGTTAATTGTCCTTGGGCAGAATTGACTAATTTCCGATAAGAATCTACCGATGCTTGATGTGATTTCAGGGTAGCAAAGGCAGTTTCAAAGCTGGTTTGGGCTTGGTCAAATTGTTGCTGGGTAACGGCTCCTTCGGCAACTAAATTAGTGTAGCGATCGCGGTTTATCCGCGCGAGTTTCAATTCCGACTTGGCTTGCTCTACTTGAGCGATCGCTTGATTTAGTTGCGCCTGAACTGAAGCAACTGATGACTCAGCTTGAAAAATCTGACCTTTGGCATCTCCCCGCGCCTGTTGTAAGGTAAGCTGATTTTCTGTAATCTGACTTTCTAAGATATTGATTTGCAACCGCGCCTGTTCTTCTTGTTTGCGGATAGAATCTAAACGCGCCTCTGCACCCTGAAGTTGTGCTTGAATTTCGGCATCATCCAACTTCACAATCACTTGATCTTTATGGACTGCATCGCCTTCTCGCACGGCTACGGACTCGATTCGACCCGCTACTTTTGCACCAACATCAGTTTCATAGCCTTCAATGCGACCACTCAACCGCAGCGCGTTAGTTTCCGAGTGCGGTGAGAGGAAAAACCAGGTTGTGACACCCGCACCTATAAATAATAAGGCTACGGGGATCAGCAGGCGGGGAGATGGTTTACCCTTTTTTTTCTCCGGTACAGCACCATCAATAGGTTCTTGGGGTGGTGAGATTAACTGAGTCATATTGTAGTGGGGAAGAATATCAGATTAAGCTAGTTCACTTTTGCCCTGACATCAATACTATCCTTGAGCAGACGACCAGCTTTGCTGACTTTTCACGGCATCTGGAAAACCTCACTTCTATTTCTCTCTTCCTTTAAGGAGGAGCCACTGCGTTGGGCGGCGAGCCACTCTTGTTGCACGTGGCGTCAGAGACTTTGAATTTTCCCCCTTCCCTCCTAGGGAAGGGGGTTAGGGGGTTAGGTTTTTGGTGGACTTTTCCACATAACATGAAAAGTCAGACCAGCTTTGGTATATCTGACGATGCGATCGCCGATATCCCGAATTTGCTTATGATCTGTCACTAAAAGAATTGTACAACCCAATACGCTATGGTTCAGCCGAATCAGTGAAAACACTACTTTTTAAAGCTGATTCGTCAAATAATTAGATATCTCCAGAAATTAACGATGCAGAGTTAACTGTAGATATGCAAACTAGATGTGGTTTAGCTGATAATTTGCGATCGCTCCTTGAGCATATTTCAATTGAACTCAACCACCGCCAAATCTTGTCAACAACTCATCACGAGATAATTCGAGTAACAAGCGGCTGTAATCTTGTGGTGGTAACTGTAGCAAAGGCTCAATTACTCGTTCCAATTCGTCATCCAGCGAACCAAACCGGACACGCAACAAGTTTTCTACCACTTGGCGCTGTCCTTCTTGTAAGGTAGCTTCTCGCCATTCTAAATAAGCTTGCGATAAATTCATAATCACCTCTTGGTCATCTTCCGTCAGGTTTTCTTGGTTTATGACAGTTATCCGCCAACTGGTAATCAGTTCTTGGATATTTCGCCGTAACGCGCTGTTTTGAGGAAGTGACAAGTTACATAAGATGCGCTCATGTAGCCTTTATTGCGATCGCCCACAGTCATCTCCAATTTGTCGGTAAAAAAAATGACGCTATCACAAGGCTTCCAGACATAAATTCTGAAAATTAAAGAAAAAAATAATTACTAATTGCTAAAAAACTCCGGTTTTTTTAGCTTCGTGATGATAAATAAAAGTAATAGCATTGGATGTCATGCTTCGTACCCCGAAGGATTACTGAAATTCTTCGCTGCTTTCAGGATGACTACTGAACATCAAACAACATCTATCGCCAATCAGTTTTTTGCTGGGGATGCTTCTTTGCCACAAAAAAAGCTCTACCACACAACTTACTCTCGATCCGTCTAAGTAACTATGCTGATAAAGTGTAAAGATGTCACTGTATCTTGGAGCAAATTTTAAAGGAATTGCAAAGGACTTGGTACCATTTTGGCAGGTTTTTATCCAAAGTATGGGATATTAGTAGATTGTAGAAATCTTTATTTTTATTCGCACATTAGTTTCTATCTACTGAAACCTGGTAATACCAAGGAAATTCGACACAGATAAGTTTAAGTAATTTAACGAAGTAGGAAGTAATACATGGTATTATCACTGTCTTCTCATAACGTTATCCAGTATCTGCAAGACGCGGGTCTGTGTATCTCAGAAGATGGCGTATCAGAAAAATCTGAGTTGCCAGGAAGTAGTAAGAACAATTTCAATTTGCTAGTGACTTTAGCAGATAACCGCCAACTGCTCCTTAAACAAGAACGTAACGTTAACAACAATGACGACGCGCCTCATGAATTGTTTCAGGAGTGGCTATTTCACCAGTTGCTGCAACAGTTTCCAGTTTTAGGTAATACTTCAGCAATTGCACCATTGGTAGTGCATTTTGACGAAGAAAATTCTATTCTTGTCCGTAACTACTTGAGTGAATATCTAGAGCTTGCGAAATTCTACCACAACAACGAGATTTTCGCACAAGAAATTGCTTCTGCCATCGGCACTACTTTGGCGGGACTGCATCGCGCCACCTACAACCGCCGAGAATATAAAGATTTTATGGCAACTGCTCCCCAAGGAGAGTTTCGCTATGGCTTTTACAATCCAGCCCAAGGAGTAGGGTCAATTGGCTTAGAGATTTTTGGCAGTGTTCCCACAGATGCACTGAAATTCTATGTTCTCTATCAACAGTACGAGAGTTTGGAATCTGCGATCGCAGATTTGGCATATAACTGGAATCCTTGCTGCTTGACTCACAACGATCTGAAATTGAACAACATTTTAGTTCATTCCAGGTGGGAGCAATTAGACAATTGTCTAGTACGAGTAATTAACTGGGAAGCTTGCTCTTGGGGAGACCCAGCTTTTGATTTAGGAACTTTACTGGCAAGCTACTTAGGAATTTGGCTCAAGAGCCTCGTAGTAGACCCCACTATTGAGTTAGAAGAATCTCTACATTTGGCGTTAACACCGTTAGAGATTTTACAACCTTCACTTATTGCCCTAATTAGGGCTTATGTAAATACTTTTCCGATGATTTTGTCATACCGCAGTGACTTTATTTTGCGCGTTATTCAGTTTGCGGGACTGGCACTGATTCATCAAATTCAGGATACGATTACGTGCCAAAAATACTTTAATAATGCTGACCTCTGTATGCTCAAAGTAGCTAAAAGTTTACTCACAATGCCGGAGCAAGCTGTACTAACTATTTTCGGGATGTCAGAATCAGAAATCCTGAATCCTGTGGCAAAAATCCATAAATTTCCTCAGCCTGTAAGGGAGCAGCAGTTACTTCGCATTTATTACGAAAAAACTCAGTTGCGTGGTTGTTAATGCCAAAGAAGAAGACTGCCGTACCTCACCACTAACACAGAACTATGACTCCTGAATTCTATTTTTTTAAAGTTTGATTTCGGAATGGAATAATGCTAAATTACTCTATCAATCAACCGCTAAATTCTCTATTTGATATTGCTAAGAATATCCAGATTGAGTCAAATTTTTGTATTTGCCATCCCCACTATCAACCTTTTGCTCTACCAACTAAAATAGCCGACAGATTTCAGCAAAATCCTGTAGATTTACAACAGAAATACCTCACTTTACTGCTACGAAATTTTCTCTATGGAATCTATTACAATGGCTCTCTGCAAAGTACTTTGGCAGTGAATACTGATAATATTAATCAGCCGCCAAAGCATAATTTAGCAGATAATTCCATTTTGGAGATTGATTGGAATTTTTACGAGCAATTGCACGCCAGCAATCATGGCATAGGCTACTTTGACCCGAAATGGCAGGTGTTGCGAAAAGAACCTGATGGGACTATAGCGGTGACTAAAGGCGGTTTAACACTTTATGTTGAGCCAGATTGCCATCTACAATCCAGTAAGAAATCTACGAAAGTGGGTGATATGGTAGCAATCTGGATGCCCAAAAATAGACTGCAAAATGGCTGTTACTTGGCAGTTGGTAATATTGGACAGGAACGCCAGAGCAACCCAAACGCAGATTTAGGAGCAGGGCGAATTTACTTTAATTTTACGGCATCTGGTGCGATCGCCCTCATGGAAAGCTTGACACTGCAATTGAACGCAGCCTCGATTCCCTTTAGCTTTCAGGTTCTCCACAACCCTTCTGCATACGGACGCTATGATTCGGGGCTACTTTACTTTGAACTCCCCGACTATCCAGCAATCCGCACAATCCTTCAGGCTGTTTATATAGAAAATCAATCCCATTTCCAGCCCGAAATCCCTTTATTTACCAAATTTTTAGCTCCAGGGTTAGGTTTAGCCGAGGAACCAACCCAAAAATTTGCGGCACAAGAAAGTTTTGGAATGAATCGTTGCCAAATCGTCGCGAATGCTTTGTTAGAAGCTTGGCAAAAAGGTAAAAATGCGATGGAGGAACGGATGAGGACAATTGACCAACACTTTGCGCGACACTTAATAGATTTGCAGCGTCCTTATCTCAATCCCAGTTCTGAGGATATATATTATCCGTTAAATTGATTGGGGATTGGGCACTTGTACTGAGCGAAGCCGAAGTACAAGTGCCCAATTCAAAATTCCACAATTACCGGCGTATGGTCGCTGGGTTGGATTAATTTTCTCGGTGCGACATCAATGATGCAACTTTTAGCACGCTCATATAGCACGGGTGTCAGATAGTGATGGTCAATTCGCCAACCTAAGTTGCGTCGGAAGGCGGCGGCGCGATAATCCCACCAGCTATAATTTCCACCTTCTGTGGTGAATTTGCGAAAAGCATCGGCAAATCCCATTGTCAAAATATCCCGTAAGGCTTGGCGCTCTGCTTCTGTTGCCATAATGTGATTTTCTGTACTCACTTGCTCGTGAATATCCTTATCTTCTAGGGCGATGTTGAAGTCGCCACATACACAGATTGCAGGTTGTGACAGCACGAGCAATCGTAAATACTCATGCATCGCTGCCAACCAGCGTAGTTTGTATTCATATTTCTCGGTTCCTACTGCTGCACCATTGGGAACATATAAGTTTACAATCCTAACACCATCAATTACACCTGTAATCACCCGCTTTTGCTCGTCCCATTCGTGGTGTAAATCTGGTAAAATCGCCCGAAAGCCGCTACTGACATCTAGGAGTGGCTGGCGGCTAATCAGGGCTACGCCGTTATAAGATTTTTGTCCTGATAGATAAAGGTTATAGCCTAACTGCTCAAAAGGCGATCGCGGAAATTCAGCATCCACAACTTTGGTTTCTTGCAAGCAGAGAACATCAACAGGATTCAGGGTTAACCAATCGATAACCTGTTCAAGGCGAGTGCGAATTGAGTTGACGTTCCAAGTAGCGATTTTCATTAGTTAATTATCAGAGTTTTTGTAAATTACTAATTACAAATTATGTAATTATTGTACAATTAATTAATATTTATAATTTCTGTTCCATTTCCCAATTACGTTTAAACAAAGCTTAAATAACTTGATCCCATTCAATATTTTAGTATTTTCTGCTACAAAATATTCAATTTTGTAAGTTCTGCTACAAAATATTCTACCTCATTATGATCCCCAAGACGGATGCAACAAGTAATAGATTAGATATAAGTTAGAAATGTAGCTCAGGGTTGACTTTTGCCGATAGTCCGTTAGGTTTGTCGGTAGAGAATTTGAGACATGGTTAACCTTTATTGCGCTTTTAGTAGCCCATTAGGTTAATTTAAATGTCAAAAGAGTAAGTAGAAATGCTCTTGCCTCATAAAATAATGATGTAGTTCATTATTGAGGACAACTTCATAGACTGAACCAAAAAAACTTATGAAAATCGCTCAAGTTGCCCCCTTATGGGAAAGGGTTCCACCTCCTAATTATGGAGGTATAGAACTGGTAGTGAGTCGCTTGACCGATGAACTTGTTCGTCGCGGTCATGAGGTAACTTTATTTGCCTCTGGCGATTCTCAAACTTTGGCTCATTTAGAAGCAGTTTATCCGCGTGCATTGCGCTCAGATCCAAACGTGAAAGAGTATGCAGTGTACGAAATGCTGGAACTAAGCCAAGTTTACCAACGTGCTGCCCAATTCGATATTATCCATTCTCATGTAGGGATTTCGGCACTACCTTTAGCGAGTTTCATAACAGCAACTTCTACAGTCCACACCCTGCACAATAGTTTTACAACAGACAACCGCCACGCATTTAGCTACTACCACAAACAACCATACATCAGCATTAGTAACTCGCAACGTCAAATCGATCTCAATTATGTTGGCACGGTTTATAACGGAATTGAGCTAGCAGATTATCCATTCGTAGCCCAACCATCAGAACCTCCATATTTGGCATTTTTAGGTCGTTTTTCGCCAGATAAAGGACCGCAATATGCGATCGCCATTGCGAAACAGAGTGGTTGGTGTTTGAAGATGGCAGGAAAGGTTGATACAGTAAATTTAGAGTTTTTTAAACAAGAGATTGCCCCCTACATAGATGGTCAGCAAATCGAATATCTCGGCGAAATTAACCACGCCGAAAAAACTGGACTTCTGGGCAATGCCGCCGTCACTCTTTTCCCCATTAACTGGCAAGAACCTTTTGGCTTAGTAATGATTGAATCAATGGCAACTGGTACACCAGTGATTGCCATGAATTTAGGCTCTGTACCAGAAGTTATTGCTCACGGTAAAACAGGTTTTATCTGCAATAGCCATGCAGAAATGGCAGCAATGATTCCAGCAGCTTTGGAACTCAATCGTCAAACCTGTCGAAAATATGTGGAAAACAAGTTTAGCGTTAGCCACATGGTTAACGGATATGAAGCTGTTTACAGACAAATTATTAAAGACCGCATAAAATCGAATGGTCGCATTCATGCTGCCAACATTCAGTTTTAATCAATTGCTTTTTTGACTGAGCTTAAAACAACAACTTTTTTTAAGGAGAACATTGGTATGAGTACGAGAGCCAACACTTGCCCATGTTGCGGTGGTTCCCTCCTGCGTCATGCCCGTCATGGTGAACTATATTGGTTTTGCCTGTCGTGCCGACAAGAAGTACCTCTGTTAACTGTTATTCGCCTGCCGAATGTAGAAACCCGGAACACCGCAGTAGTTCCCCAGCCAGCCGTGAATACCTAGTACCGCAAGGCAAAATTCAAAATTCAAAATGAATACAGCGTAAGCGTTTCAGTGATTTGTAATGGTGAGGCAGTCCGGTCTTGGGGGTTCCCCCCATGAGGAACTGCCGAACCCGAAGGGGTGGTTTATTCGCGCCGTGCTGTACTAGTTTGACGGCATTTTTAGATTAATAAAAGCCTACTATTACTTTGTGAAGCTAGTTTTGAAGGTTTGTAGTAGCGCAAAGCGTGCTTATTTTCTAAGGACTAAAGTCCTTACTACAAACTTGCTTACCCATCAATTTCAACTTTACAGATTACTAAAAATCAATACTGATTTAGTTTAGATCGATGAATTAGCTCCAACTGATAAAATCGGATGGAGCTAATTAATAGGTTTAAAGTTTTGTTAGCAGCGTTACTTCATGGGCAAGAAGATTTACGCCTAGAGGAAGTTCCTGATCCCACTCCAGCAGCTGGCGAAGTTGTGATCCAGGTGGGGGCAGCAACAACTTGTGGTACAGATTTGAAAGTTTGGCGGCGTGGTGGTCATGCGAAAATGCTAAAACCGCCGACGCTATTTGGTCACGAAGGTGCTGGGCGAATTGTTGCCTTAGGTGCAGGGGTTATAAATTGGCAAGTAGGCGATCGCGTTGTCGCTAATAATTCTGCCCCATGCATGAAGTGCTTTTTTTGTCAACGACAAGAGTATTCATTATGCCCGAATTTAACGTGGAATAATGGGACTTTTGCTGAATACCTGAAAATTCCTGCACCCATAGTACAGCATAATTTGTTGCAGATTCCCGATGAGTTGCCGTGGGAATTGGCAGCGATGACGGAACCTTTAGCTTGTGTATTGCATGGTGTAGCGCGTTCTCATATTAAGCTCAAAGATCGAGTAGTCGTCTTAGGAGATGGGGCGATTGGGCTGATGTTTGTGGCGGCGTTGAGTCAGAAAGCTGAGGTTTTGCTGTGGGGAGGTAATAACCACAGGCTAGAAATTGGTCAGAAATTGGGTGCAGCCCAGACCTTTAATCATCATCAAATCCCGGATATTCCCAGTGTGGTGAAAGAACTTACCCAAGGATGGGGTGCAGATGTAGTAATTGAAGCCACTGGTGTACCAAGTGTTTGGGAAACTGCGATCGCTTGTGCCCGTCCTGGTGCAACAGTCAACTTATTCGGTGGATGTCCACGGGATACAAGTATTACCGTCAACACAGAACAGCTGCACTATAGCGAACTTACCCTCAAAGGCGTGTTTCATAATACACCAGAGTATGTGCGATCGGCGCTTGCACTCATAGCCAGTCGCAAAATTCCCTTTGAGTTACTTATTAGTGAACAGCGGCCATTAAAAGATTTAGAACAGGTGTTTGATGAAATGAAGGCGCGTAAAGTGATTAAGGTGGCGATGATTCCTTAGTATTTTGGCAGCCAATTCCCAGGGCACACTACAATGACTAGACAACCTATCCACGCTGCCAAATCTTGATGCTTCTATCATGACTGCTGCTAGCTAAAAATTTTCCATCTGGACTGAAGACAACAGACATAATGTAGGACTCATGACCAGAGAGAGTACACATTTCTCTGTTAGTTTTTAAGTCCCAAATCTTAATTTCCTTATCATCACCCCCACTTGCTAACATCCTGCTGCTTGGGTCAATAGCCACACATACTACTGCCTTAGAGTGACCTTGCAGACTTTCTTCGCGCCCACTCGACGCATCAAATAATCGAATAGTTTTGTCGTTGCTCGCACTGGCTAAAAGTTGACTGTTAGGGCTGAAAGTGATTGAACGGATCTTCTGTGAATGGGCAGAAAATTTACGCGCTAACTGTCCAGTTTCTACATCCCACAGTGTTACAGTCTTGTCCCATCCGCCACTAGTAAGCACTTTCCCATCAGGGCTGAATGCAACTGCCTCGATAATTTGAGGATTTGAGTTAGATAGAGTTTTAATCTCCTCTTTAGTCGTCAAATTCCACAGTTTCACATCTCCATCATTGCTCCCACTAGCCATCAAATTGGTACACGAGCTAATAGAGATTGAGGATACTTCATCGTAGTGGCCAAAAAGTGTTTTAATTTTTCTGCCACTTGTCACTTCCCACAAATTGATAGTTCTGTCGAAAGAAGCACTGGCAAGAATATCACCTTTGTTGTGAAATGCGACTTGGCGAACAGGTCCTCTATGACCAGTGAGTGTCTGAATCTCACGCATTGCTTGCAAATCCCACAGCTTAACTGTCTTATCGTCACTGCCACTAGCTAACAAATGTCCATCAGAGCTAAAAGCAACAGAGTTCACACCAGACTGCAATCCTTGATGTCCCGTGAAAGTTTGAACGCATCTCCATTGTGCTGCTGTAAGCCATGACACCATAAATGTACTCCTATATATTCTGGAATTAACGGATCAAACTTTTCTCGTTCAACCAATCATTGCGAGTCAGCAAGCTCATTCATAGTGTTCCCAGTCAGAATAGGATATTTAACAACTAGTTATAAATCACATCTGTTCTGGATTTGCAAATAGGGATTTTAACTTAGGCGATTTACAGGAATAAATATACCTGTGCCGTTGGTTTCGACACTTCGACTACGCTCAGTGCATCGCTTCGCTCAACCAACTGAGAGATCGAGAGTTGAGCGAAGTCGAAACTCGCCAGCACAGGTATTTTCTTTCTCGGAAATCACCTTACGTCTGCCACTGACAACTCTGAAAATTTCAATTCCTTGACCAGTAATTATGTAAAAAATAATATACCCATCCAGTGGAAGTCCTCTTAGACTGGGACGCAAATCTTCGTATTGTCGTCCCATATTGGGAAAGCTAACGAGTTGTTGACATTTTTGATAAGTAAGATCCCTGATATCTTAAGTTGGGTTGACCCATTGAAATAATCTTGCTGAAAAACGGGAAGACTATCATTACTCCCGAATGGGGAAATTTCTATGAAAGTCCCGAACAGCAAAATGCTCAAAAAATCTCTGCTTAACTATTTAATTTTGCCTTTTTCTCTAGTGCCTTGGCTGTGCGTAGGAACGCTTTTTGATTCCCAAGCCAATGCTTTACCAGGGCAAAGTACAGAGGAAGTAGGCACCTGGATTCAAGCACATCCTACACTCCGTCCCAGGAGTGGGGAGCAATTATTTGTGCAAAAGACTGATACAGCAGCTCAAAGATTTACTTTTCAAGCGTCGGTATTGCCTCCTGGTAGGGTGGAGTTTTCCAAAGACCGTGGCAGAATTCGGACTGAGCGCATTGCTATGTATGATGCTATTAACGGCATGACATTTGCGCGTCTCCAAGAATCCTTACGGGTGATTTATGGGTTGGAGATTTATCAAGACTACGATCGCGCCCAAGTCGTGTATGAATATCCCAATCAAAAGGTAGTTAATTCGGCGCGTCTGGCCAAAACTCCAATTCGGGAAGCCTTGAAGGGAGAATTACGAGTCGGCGATCGCTATGCCTATTGGGTGGAAATTGCTCAACCCAAGACGGGTAAAGCTTTTACCGGTCAAATGACTATTTTCCTCAAAACTGACCTAGACAAGTTAGAAAATGAGCTACAAGTTCGTTAATGGGCATTGGGCATGGGGCATGGGGCATTAATTATTCTCCTTGTCTCCTTGTCCCTTCTCATTTAAAGATTACTGAATTGGTGTTCTACAACTTCCCCAACTCCATCTGAGGTAGGGTTTGCCATGTACCCGAAAAGATACTTTCAGATGCTAAGGAAATTCGTAGCAAATCTTCTTTCAGTAGTGGTGGCCAATCAACCCCGGCTTTACGCCCTGCGCCAAATAGCTGTTGTGCCTTAATGGTTAACTGATAAAGGGCCAAAGCCAGTTCTCGGTCTAGGCTCTTTGCCTCTTTGAGGGCTTCAAACACCACTTTCAATGCTAACAAAATCGAAGTGATCTGACCGGGTACCGGTGGTTTGCCCTGTTTCATACGCGTTAACAGCGCATCTGGGTTTTCCTCGGTTGTGATTGTCTGATCTATGAGGAGTTTCCGAGCTGTTTCGTAATTCATGTAGCCAGTTTAGCGTACATTTTGCTTCAGCAGGAATACCTAATTAAAAACTCATAAAACTGGCTTCTGTTTATTTATAGCAATCTCTGATGATTTGTGAAATGATAGGCGTGGGGAAAATAATGGGGAATTTGCGATGCTCTAGGTTAAGCAGATAGACTGAATATAATATCTTTGAAAAATACACCTTCCTGGAAATCAGAATCAAAATGATCTCACCGGTTTTACTAGAAATTGAACGCTCCGTCCTTGCCTTGTCTCTGGAAGAACAACTTTGGCTGTTAGAAAGTGTTGTTCGACAAATCCGAGAATCTGAGTATATAAAAGATAAATTGTCTGATGAAGATAATCCAGAAGATCAACTGGAATTGACGGCTATTGTGCCAAATATTAAAACAGAATTTGCTGCTATAACTGATGAGTTTGCGATTTCTGAAATACTCTGATATGTATAAACAAAAATTATGAGATTGCCAGACTTAAAAAGTTAAATATACAAGTTATCGGTGAGCGATCGCAGTCTCTAAATTAATCATTTACACAGTAAAATCAGTATTAGTCAGTAATTGCAACAGCCTTCTATGTTACCTAGATAGCTAATTTATTTCTGTTTGCACGGGGAAGTGGCGATCGTCAAATCAGATTATTAGCCAAAATCCCCATAATTAAAATTAGGGGATTTCCCTACTCCCTATCCCTTTTAATTTTGTTTCATTTATCTTTACGGTTTACTCCAATTATGGTATGTGACTGTGGTAAATACGCTCCTATGATGTTGCTGATAATAAGTCAATAGGGACAATCTCGCAAAAACAAATATCTTGGGTGCTTATTACATTGTTTGAAGTTATGTAGCCTTTTGATTACGGCCTATCAACCACTGCGGTAGACTATGCGTTGATTATGATTCTTTCGCAGAGAAGAACACTCGAAAGGAGCCGTTTATTCAATGTCTCATTCCGTAAAAATCTACGATACCTGCATTGGCTGCACCCAATGCGTCCGCGCTTGCCCCACTGATGTACTTGAGATGGTTCCTTGGGATGGCTGTAAAGCTGCTCAAATTGCCTCCTCACCCCGTACAGAAGACTGCGTTGGCTGTAAGCGTTGCGAAACCGCTTGTCCCACCGACTTTTTGAGCATCCGGGTTTACCTGGGCGCTGAAACAACTCGCAGTATGGGTCTAGCTTACTAACAAGCTCGTGCCGAGTGCTGAGTGCTGAGACAAAAAGAAGTAAATCAAAAAAACAATTTCTTGATTCTTCACTCAGAACTCGGAACTCGGCATTCAAGACTTTGTACAGTACTGTATGCAAGCATATAGTGTAGGAGTATGTCACATTGGGGATACAATCTCTGGGTGTTTAAATCCTAGAAGCCGCATTTGTACCATCAAGTCAAAAGCTGACGGGGAATCCCTTGTAAAACCCTGAAATCCATAAAAATATCTAGTGGTTGAGGGAGTAAATTACTCCCTTTTTTCTTTGCAAAACGTCCACTTTGTGCTAAAAATTATACTGGATTATACTGGATTTAATCATCCTGAAAGAAAGTGGCGTGAACAATGTGCGGAATTGTTGGATATATAGGCACTCAAGCGGCGACAGACATTTTGCTGGCTGGGCTGGAAAAACTAGAGTACAGGGGCTATGATTCTGCTGGGATCGCCACTATTTGGGAAGGTGAGGTAAATTGTGTGCGGGCAAAGGGCAAACTCCATAACCTGCGTTCTAAACTCGAACAAATAGAAACCCCTGCTCAAATTGGTATTGGTCACACACGCTGGGCAACTCATGGTAAACCAGAAGAATACAACGCCCATCCCCATTTAGATACGGCAAAGCGAGTGGCGGTGGTGCAAAATGGCATTATCGAAAACTACCGCGAGTTGCGCGAGGAACTCAAAGGAAAAGGACACGAATTTGTTTCTGAAACGGATACCGAAGTCATTCCCCATCTCATCGCCGAATTTTTAAAGAATCTTCCCCCATCATCTCCATCATCTGCCTCATCTCCCTTCCTAGAGGCAATTCGCCAAGCCGTTAACCACCTAAAAGGGGCATTTGCGATCGCAGTTATTTCTGCTGATTACCCCGATGAATTGATTGTTGTTCGCCAACAAGCACCCTTGGTAATTGGTTTTGGGCAAGGAGAATTCTTTTGTGCTTCTGACACACCAGCGATCGTTGCTTACACCCGTGCGGTGCTACCTTTGGAAAATGGCGAAATTGCCCGCCTCACACCTTTGGGCGTTGAGATTTACAATTTTGCTGGCGACAGGTTGAAAAAACAACCCCGACTGCTCAACTTCAATCCGGCAATGGTTGAAAAGCAGGGATTCAAACACTTCATGCTCAAAGAAATCCATGAGCAACCAGGGGTAGTAAGAGCTAGTTTAGACGCTTACTTTCATCCAGACAAATCTAGCGAATCGCCAATCAATCTTGGTTTACCTGCGGATTTATACAAAGATTTAGAACAAATTCAGATTGTCGCCTGTGGTACCAGTTGGCACGCAGCATTAATCGGTAAATATTTACTTGAGCAACTAGCAGGAATTTCAACTCAGGTACATTACGCTTCTGAGTATCGCTATGCACCATCACCGGTGACGGCTAACACGTTGATCGTTGGCGTTACCCAATCAGGTGAAACCGCCGATACCTTAGCAGCTTTGACGATGGAAAAAGAACGTCGCCAGGGGAAAGAATCTAAATATCAAGCGCGACTACTGGGTATTACTAATCGCCCAGAAAGTAGCCTCGGTCATCTAGTGCCGTATATTATCAGTACTCTAGCGGGAATTGAAATTGGGGTAGCAGCGACAAAAACTTTTACCGCCCAACTGATGGCATTTTATGCATTGGCATTGGATTTAGCAGCTCGCCGCCAGACAGTTTCAAAAGATACATTAGAGAAAATTATTAATGGGTTGCGGCAGATTCCCAAAGAAATTGAGGCAACTTTAGAAACTCAGGAACGTTTAACTGAACAGCTAGCCCACGAATTCGCCGAAACCAAAGATTTTATTTTTGTGGGAAGAGGAATTAACTTCCCCATTGCTTTAGAAGGGGCGTTGAAATTAAAAGAAATCAGCTATATTCACGCCGAAGGGTATCCGGCTGGAGAGATGAAGCATGGCCCGATCGCTCTTTTAGATGCAAAAGTACCAGTAGTTGCGATCGCCATACCTGGTAGTGTATATGAGAAGGTTATTTCCAATGCTCAAGAAGCCAAAGCCAGAGATTCTCGGTTAATTGGCGTGACTCCCGTCAACGATGGCGAAGCTGCGGAAATCTTTAACGATCTTCTTCCCATCTCTCATGTCGAAGAATTACTTTCTCCGATTCTGACAGTAGTTCCTTTACAATTATTGGCTTATCATATTGCCGCCCGTCGCGGTTTAGATGTCGATCAGCCAAGGAATTTGGCCAAGTCTGTAACGGTAGAATAGATAAATGTAGTAGCGCTTAGACGCTACTACAAGCCAATAGACTATTCCTCATGATTTTTTGAGGACTACCTCAAAGAAACCCTTTATTTAAAAGTTGCGCGATGACACAGACAACTACAGAGCGTGTATACTCTTTTGAAGAATATCTCACTTATGACGATGGTACTGATAGCCGTTATGAACTGGTGGATGGGAAACTAGAACGCATGAATCCACCAACTTTTAGACATTTACTGATTTCGGACTTTATTCAGGATAACTTTAAGGCAGAAATCAATCGCTTGAGTTTACCTTGGCTATGCTTTAGAGAAGCGGGGGTAAGAACGGGATGGCGGAAGTCAAGATTACCTGATGTTTATGTTGTCATGGCTGAACAGGTGATAGAATTTCTTGATGAGTCTGCTGTTTGTCAGTCTGCACCGATGTTAGTTGTAGAAGTTGTCAGTCCTGATTCAGTGAAACGCGATTATCGGTATAAACGTTCTGAATATGCAGCATTAGAGATTCCTGAATATTGGATTGTAGACCCAATGGAGTCAAAAATTACGATTTTATTGTTGTCAGAAGGATTGTACGAGGAAAAAGAGTTTAGCGGGAGTCAGCAAATTGTGTCTACAACTTTCCCGGAAATTGCGCTTACAGTTGAACAAGTGTTAGCTGCGGGTAATGTTGGTTAGAAAATAACGATATATCACGATCGCAATCGTTTTCTCAACCACCAAACCATAAAACCAACAATAATTCCAAGTATTAGACTGCCACTTAAAGGATACTTGCAAAATAAGTCAACTTGCTTAAAAATATCTTTACAATCTTTTGCCGTCTCTCTTACTAGAGATACAGTTACTATACCAGCACCCGCAACAGCTACAAGCTCTTGGAAGTTATGCTCTCGTTCAGATTTTTCGACTTCTATGCGACTGCGAGTAGCGTTAATTGTATCTTCTAAAAGTTGCAAGCCAAGCTGCATATTTTCGATATCTTTGGTAATTTGTGGTAAATATTTTTTGTTGGCTAGTTCGCTAAATTTTTCTAAAAAATCTAACTGATTATTTTGACCTGCTTTTTCTTTAATCAAAGCCAAGCGAAGCTGATAATTAGATAAGTTTATTTCAATAATTTGTTTTTGAAAAGACAGGTTGAGTAAATCCATTGTATATTGCTATAGCAATCTTTGGCAATGTCTTCAGGATTTTGAGACGAGTTTTCTGGTAGCCAACCAGAAAGTAACCAGGTTTTTCCAATTGTTGCCAGTTCATTATTTAGTTTTTGTTCAATTTCAGTTTTTAATATTGTAAAAGACTTAGCTGGTTGAGTTTCGGTTTGATTATTAATAGAACAATCAAGTTGTAAGCCATAAGTGTCATTTAATCTAACAGCATAATAGTATCCTTCTAAACTTTTATTGTGGGAAACAAAGTTAATTTGAGGAGGACGAGTAATCTCTAAATACTCCGTTTCAATGTCAGGATCGTTGAATTGAGTATCAGAGGGGAATTGCTCTAAAAAAGCTACTTTGTTTTTTTGTGTTTCTGCATCCGTTGTGTTTAAAGAAGTTTTTAAAGTATATAAAAACAAATCGAGTGTCGGATAGATTAAATCGCTCATTACAAGGAAAAAACTAATTTGATTGATTGAATTTAGATAAATATTGTTTCAAATCTTCTAAAAATGTGGCTTGTCTAACTGTTTCTCCTGGTTGAGAAGAACTACAAACTATGACTACAACATTATTAAGTTGGGTTTCATAGCCTGTAGCTTCATCTTTTGGTTTAAAGCCTCTAGTTATTGGAGCCTCTTCAAGAGTATTGAGTCTATTAATTTGTGCTTCTGTAGGAAATAAATAATCAGGAATTTCTTCTAGATTATCTAATTGAGATTTATAAAAGTGATAAGACTGATTTAAGTCAGGATTAGGGGTTATTATTTCTAATAAACGTCCTTTAATATAGTCTTCCCAAGCTTGGGGTTGGGTGTCTAATTGTTTGGCAACTTCTTTTAAATTCTGTTTCGGGACTTCCAGAAAATAAGCTATTCCATTAAAAAGAATGATAATCATTTTAAAGGGGAATGAAGGGGCTGCTGACGGCAGCCCCTTCATTCCCCTTTTGTAGTAATTTAAATAATGACGTTTGTTTTTGAGTGTGGTAACTGATGGCCATAGTATTAACTGATTCTCTCAAAAAATTGTTGATTGAAACTGCATTTCAATTAAAAGGTGCAGCAAAACGCAAATTTATGGCACAGACAGTTCAGGGCTTAGGTTTAGGAGGGCAAAGGCTTGCACAATCAGAACTAGGATGGAATCGAGATACTATTAGGAAAGGAATAAGAGAATTAGAAAGTGGTATTACTTGTATTGATAACATGAGTGGCAAAGGGCGTTATAAAGCAGAAGAACACTTGCCAAATCTTTTAGAAGATATAAAAAATATAGTAGATTCGCAAAGTCAGACTGATCCTAGTTTTAAAAGTCAAAGACTATATAGCAGACTCAGTGCAGCCGAAGTCAGAAAGCAATTAATTGAAAAATATGGTTATAGTGATGAAAATTTACATACATCAGAAACAATTCGAGTCAAATTAAATAATTTAGGTTACAAGCTCAGAAGAGTAAAGAAAGTTCAACCTCAAAAAAATCCCACAAACTGATGCCATCTTTGAGCAGTTAGACCTAGTAAATAAAGAGGCTTCGGAAGATAAAAGTATTTTACGTCTAAGCATGGACGCAAAAGCTCGCGTTAAGATTGGCTCATTTGATCGCGGGGGTAAAAGCAGGGATGGAGCGAAAGCTGATGACCATGATTATAACCCAAAAACAACTGTAACTCCTTACGGTATATTTCTTCCAGAGCTTGATGAGCTATTTTTATACTTTACAGAATCGAAAGTTACAAGCGATTTTATTGTTGATATTTTAGAGGATTTTTGGTTAGAACAAAAGCATCGTTTTTCCGATATTCAAACCCTACTTCTCAATCAAGATAATGGGCCAGAGAACAGTTCACGACGTACCCAATTTATGAAACGTATAGTAGAATTTGCCCAAAAACATCAAGTAAATATACGTTTAGCTTACTATCCGCCCTATCATAGTAAATATAATCCACTTAGATTGGACATGGGCAATACTAGAGAATCATTGGAATGGCAGCATTTTAGATCCTAATTGACATCTGGGCAATCAAACTCTTTTAAATTACGAATTATATTGACACTTGCGTTACGATATCCCCTATTGCCTTCGTGCAACGTAGATGTGGAGTGGTGCAGGTAAAAGAGATGACAGAAGAATTCAATACACAAGGCGCAGAGAATCTGGTGGCGATCGCTAACCAATTCGCCCAACTGGGGAACGTTACAAGCCTGAAAGCATTTGGAAGTGGTAATATCAATGATACCTTTTTGGTAACGATAGATTCCCCAGAAGAGCAACATTTTGTCCTGCAACGCATCAATACGCAGGTGTTTCGTCAGCCAGAACTGATTATGCAGAATATGCGTACCTATACCGATCACGTTCACAAACGCTTGCAGGATATACCCCTGAATCGTCGCTGGGAAGTGCCACGGGTACTTTTGACCAAAAACGCTCAAGATCACTGTAGGGATGCAGATGGCTCATTTTGGCGGGCGATTAGCTTTATTGAAGGCTCCCAGTCTTTTGATAGTATGGGCGATCGCTCACACGCCAAAGAAATCGGTTATGCCTTGGGGATGTTCCACAATTTAATCAGCGATTTGCCACCAGAAAAACTTGCTGACACCCTCGAAGGATTCCATATTACACCGCTTTATCTCCAGCATTACGAGGAAGTGTTGGCGAAAACTAGGGTGCGTCAATCTGCGGAAGTTAATTATTGCTTGCAGTTTGTTAGCGATCGCCAAGTCTTTGCACATATCCTAGAAAATGCCAAAGCTGAAGGTATTTTACCTCTGCGTCTGATGCACGGCGATCCAAAAATCAACAATGTTATGTTTGACATTGTTACCCAGCAAGCTGTGAGCGTCATCGACCTAGACACTGTTAAACCCGGTTTGGTACATTACGATATTGGTGATTGCTTGCGATCGGGTTGTAATCCTGCTGGTGAAGAAACCGAGAATTGGGAAAGTATTTATTTCGACACTGATCTATGTCAGGAAATCCTACAGGGTTATCTCGCTGTGGCAAAGGCGTTTCTGACTGAGAATGATTATGCATACATATATGATGCAATTCGTCTAATTACTTTTGAACTAGGACTGAGATTTTTTGCTGATTATTTAGCGGGGAATGTCTACTTTAAAGTTAAGCACCCAGAACATAATCTTGCTAGAGCGATCGTTCAATTTAAGCTTACCGAAAGTATTGAATCTCAAAAAATGCAGATTTGCAAAATTATCCAAGATATGAAATGAACGACCAGACATTTTCCCTGCAACCCTTCCCTTCTACCGAGTCCTTTCCTAATTTAAAAATTGCAGGCAATATTGCTCGAAATGCTAATCAACTTACCATTTGCTATACCATTGAAGGCGACTTAAAAGAAATTGCAATTCCTCCACCATCAAATGCACCATCACGCAAGTACGAATTGTGGGAAGAAACTTGTTTTGAGTTCTTTCTTGGCATCAAAGATTCTCAACGGTATTGGGAATTCAACCTCTCTCTCGCCGGACATTGGAATGTCTATCGTTTTGATGGATATCGTCAAGGAATGCAAGAGGAAACAGCTTTTGAAAAGCTACCGTTTAGTGTTCAAAATCAAGCTGATGGTTTGGTACTTACGTTAGATGTCGATTTGGGTAAAATCATCTCGGCAGACCAAGCCATTGAAGTTGGCATTACTACCGTTATTAAATATAGAAATGGTGAGGTGACTTACTGGGCGTTAACTCATCGAGGGGTGGAGGCTGACTTTCATCTACGGGATAGTTTTATAGTTGAATTGTGAATTATATCTGAAATTAGTATGGGAATACTAGTTAAATCAATGGTGGCTATTAGGAAAATGGTGGATTGTTCTAATTATGCCAGCTTTTGTATATAGCGGTTCTCGATTTAGTGAGGTACAAGAACCCCACCCCCAACCCCCTCCCCACAAGCGAGGAGGGGGCTAAGATGTACCTCATGTGATTAGGAAACGCTATACGGTGGGTTTGCAGTTTATGGAGGTGGTATTGACTCTAAGAAAGATTGAGATTTTGATAGTCAGTCTACGATTGTTTTAAACTTGAATTAGCACCGTAAATTTGTGTGTAGCGCTCGAACATGACACAAAACACATTGAAAGTTCAAGCATTTTGGGATAAAGATGCAGAAGTTTGGGTGGCAACTAGTGAAAACGTACCAGGATTAGTAACAGAAGCTTCTACGATTGAGTCTCTTACGCAAAAGCTCAGAGAAATGATTCCAGAACTCCTTGTTCTAAATCGAATTGTGCCTTCTAATTATGTGGGTTCTATCAGCTTTGAATTAACTAGCCATCGACAAGAGTTGATAGAGGTAGTTTCATAAATGGGTGTATCTTTTACTCCTGAGTTGAAAAAGATGCTTTTGGAAGCTGGATGCTACTTGGAAAGGCAAGGCAAGGGAGACCATGAAATTTGGTATAGTCCAATCACAGACCGTCGTTTTGTCGTAGATAGTTCTATCAAGTCACGCCATACAGCTAACGCAGTTTTGAAACAAGCAGGACTGTCTAAAGGGTTCTAATTTTGATAATTTTTGTGTCGAGATACTCGATACTGGACAAGTTGTTGAGAATAGCGATCGCACATTATTGTAGCTTTGCTTGAGCAACAGCGATCGCAATCCGATAACTTAAGAAACACTTGGTATTGCCGAACGAATCGCATTAATAAAGTTTTCGGCATAATTCTGTGTTGAAAAATCGAGGGCGCGTTGCCTAGCAGCTACTCCCGCACTTTGGGCAAATTCTTGCTCGTCAAGATAGCGGAGAATTGCGATCGCTAATTTATCCGCATCGCCGTAAGGTGTTAATAGTCCATTCATGCCATCGGTAATAATCTCTGTCGGACCGCCAGCATTACCAGCAATCACAGGTTTACCCAGCGCCATCGCCTCAATAATCACAATCCCAAAGGGTTCTTTATCTGATGCATGCACAAATACATCCATCGCCTGCACCCACTCCGGGATATTACGCTGTAGCCCAGCCATAATGACTTGCTCTTTCAAGCCTAAAGCAGTAATTTCGGCTTTTAAAAAGTCTTCATAATCCGGTTCAAAATCGTGCTTACCGCCAACTACCACACAATGGGCATCAGGATACTTCTGTAAAATTTTAGGCATCGCTTGCACCAGTACGTGCATTCCCTTCCATCGTTGCAATCGTCCCACAATTCCAATCAACGGCCCGTGTAAAGGTAAACCCAGTTTCCGCCGTGCTTCTTCAGGAGTTGGCAAAGCATTCGGCTCAAATCGGTCTAATGCGACACCAGGATAAACCAAAGGTGTTGGTCTGTGAGGCCAAATTTCTGCTTGTGCTTGCTTACCATCTTGCGAGAGGGTAATAATTGCCCGCGCTGGAATTAAAGTAGCGATTCGCACCAACCAAGTCTTATCACTAGGTACTTCTAGTTGATACCACACAGCAGGTAAGCCCGCCAGCATTGCCGCCAAACCTCCAGATATATGTGTAATCCACATCCAATTAACAATTATATCTGCACCTTCGCGGCGGGCGATCGCCGCTATCCGAAAAACAGCGCCCACAAAACGGTGGATTTGGCGTAAACGTCCACTTTCCACAACTCGCGCATCAATACCGAGAGACTTTACTTGTTCGACCATCGGGCCATCTTCTAAAAATATCACCAGCCACTCAATACCAGCATTACGTCCCTGCTGTACCAAATCCCAAAGCATCATTTCACCGCCACCTCGTTGCTCGGCTAGTGGCATTACAATAATTACTTTCATAATTTATATCAGTCCTATTTAAGTTGTAAGATTTATCAGATTCTCGACTTCTCTAAGAGTCTCAAAGTCCCCCTTTTTAAGGGGAGCCACTGCGGTCTTGGGGTCTCCCCAAGTAGAGCAAGTGGCGTGGATTTAGGGGGATCTCTAAGGGTTAAGTGTATACAAAAAAACTTTTCAGACATCCTCTAAGAAGTCGGGATTTTGGGATTGCTATAGTATTTATGTCCTGCCATCGCCATAGCCAAAAATCCCCAAAGAATCATCCCGGCTACACTTAACATTCCACTACCAATAACTAGCTGTGTAGCAGAACTGATACCAATGGCGCGGGCAGCGCTGAGAAAACTATCGAAACGGCCTTCACTATAGCTGCTAACACTAATAATTAATAAGATTAATCCACCCATATAAAAAATGGCTCCAAACCAACCTAGGGTGAAAAACATATCTAAAATGCCACTATCAATCACCACCACTTCAATTTGACCAGTTTTTTCGTTGACTTTCCAGATATTTCCTAAGCCGTTACCTAAACCATTAGAAAGGGCTAAACCAAGGTTTTTGTCATAACTTCCCGATCTATCTTTAAAACTCGTATCGTCTTGAAGATTAGAAAAAGTTTCCAACCGGGCTGCTAAAACCCCAGAAATTGGCTGAATAGTTGCTAATGGTACAACACAAATTGCCATAACTACGATTATGGTAATTAAGCGCATTTGAATTCGCGCTTTTACTGAACCCATAATCATAATTATTCCAAATAACCAGCCTCCCCAATTAGTACGTGCTTGTGTCAATAAGAAGGACAAGTAACCAACAGCTGAAGCCGGAAAAATTAAACTTCCCGAACTGGTAAATAACAACAGCAACCCAGCTTGCATGACAGAACCAAAGGGACCGACTGAGTGCAATGTACTCCAGACCCGCATCCCGAAAGGTACAGGGTTTCCAGAACTCATGAATAGTTTTGATTGTATCAGCCAGTACCTATCCCACTCAGGAGCTACTACAAATTGATATACGCCATAAGTTCCTAAAATTAACACACACCAGAGGAATGTTCGCTGAAAGTTTTGGCGATAGCTGGGATAATCTCGCCAGTTGATAAATAAGTGAAAAGCGAAAATAATTGGACTGAGCCAATCCATCAATCCGCGTGCTACAGGGATAGGTGGGTTGTAAATCAGACCGACTAAAAAGCCGTAGAACACTCCGATAAAAGCCATAACAAAGGGCAAACCGCCTTTCCGAGAGGCGCTAGGAAAGTGTCGCAAAAATGTTGCTATGGTAACAAACACCACTAAATAGGGTGCTATGAGCATTTGACGGGTAGCATCCCAGCCCACTCGATAGTCAACTAAGCGGGTAGCTAAGGGTGTGAGAAACCAGATCCACCAGGTAAAGCTGATGTAGAGAATGGGATGGCGCAAGTATAAAAATATGCCTACTGCTAAAGCTGTGACTGGGTAAATTAGGCGTAATGCGGCAGTAGCACCAGCAAAATAGCAAACTACAGTTAGTAGTATAAAGCCTGCGATCGCCATCCAACCCTGTTGCGATCGCTCTTCAGGAGAATAGCTTTCTTGTAAAAAACTATTGAAAAGTATCTGCTTAGAATTCATTCAATTTTAGATTTTTGATTTACCAATGCTAACTAGTACAATGTCTAAGGAACGTGGATTTATTAACTTACAATTCTTTGTAGGTTGGGTGAAGCGACAGCGTAACCCAACATTAGATTACAGAAATTAAGAGTTGTACTTTATTTAATTCACATTACTAAGGGATTTCAAATAAAAAAATACTCAAAAAACTCTCTCCTCCTTATTACTCTGTGTTCTCTGTGCCTCTGTGGTTCGTTCATTTAGATAATTTATTTCTTGTCAGTCCCTAAGCTAATTTTTAAGGGTTGTATTAAGGACTTTAGTGATTATAAAATAAGGACTAAAGTCCTTACCCAACGGGAAAGTTAGTCGCTCATGGGGGAAACCCCCAGACGCTCTCTACGAGACGCTAAAAGCGTAGCTTGCTTCCCTGTAAGGGTACGCGGACTCGCTTGCCGCCGGCGCTATCGCTCTTAGCGTCTCCCCTTCTCACATTGGGAGAGGCTAGCGCCAAGGGAGAAGACCGCGCTAACTCACTACGAACTTGCTTACCCATCAATTTAAACTTGACAGACCACTAGAGCTAAGAAGAAATTGAATTACGAATTACGAATTGTTTATATCCTTGCCAACGCCCACGCCAAGATGCCAGCAACTTCTTACCCGCCAACTGCCCTTGGCTAGGTAAAAATCTCAGCCATTGTACTAAGCCCAAACTATCGCAAGTACCCACGAATATTGCCCAGAATAAAAATATCATCCGGCGGATAAATGGCAGATGTTCTAATAAAACTAGAGTTTCATTATGGACTAAATTAATAAAGGCAATTTCATTAAAATTATTTCGCTGATCTTCATCAAAACGTTGTGCGGGATAGTGATCTACGGCAACATTCGGATCGTAAATTATTTTCCAACCAGCCCGTTTTAATGTGAGAGTGAATGCCATTTCAAAGTGTACCTGCGCTCCAGTCCCGCGCATCCGCTCATCAAAGCGCAGTTGTCCCATTGCTTGGGTACGAAAACTCATGTTTACGCCCTTGAGAATATCGACTTCACGGGGTTCTCCCACTCCCAGGTGATGGTTGCCAATCACTCGCCCAAACCATTGCAACTGTCCCACTACTGAGCGGGATTCGTCTTCTAATTTGTTGCCGTGGTGTACCCAATCACGCCCTCCCAAACCGCCGAGGCGATGATCTGAGGTAAAGTAAGCGGCGATGCGCTCTAACCAATCTGGGTGAGGTGCAGCATCATCATCAGTAATGGAAACAATATCGCCCTCCACTGCTGCTAGTCCGGCGTTGAGGGCTGCTACTACGCCCGGTTGTGTCACTTTCACACTATGTAGTGGCAAGTTCTCCGTGTTTAATTGCGCCAGGAATTGCCAAGTTTCTTCATCTGTATCGCGGACAACCACTATTACCTGATCAACGGGTTTAGTTTGCTCCTGTAGCGCCAAAAGGCAGCGTGATAGGTCTTGTGGACGGCGATAAGTTGGTATGAGAACGGTGTTCCGCATTCTTGCTTAACTCCTCGAATAGATCCACATAAGTTTGTGCCATAGTAGTCCAGCTATATTGTTCTGCCACAGAGCGAGCTGCTTGCCCCATCTGTTGCATTAGCTGGGAATCGCTCACTAAAGACATCAGCGCCATAGCCAAAGCGTCGATATCATCTGAGTTGGATAAGACGATGCCACATTCTGGTGTCACCAACTCTGCACCTCCGGTAGCTGTGGTAGTAATTACCGGCAGTCCTGAAGAAAGTGCTTCTAACAATACGAGGCTACAAGCTTCGTATCGGGAAGGAAAAATAAATAAATCTACTGACCGCATAATTTCGGGGATATCACGTCGAAATCCGACAAAATGCACGCGTTGACTTAACCCCAATGATGCTGCTAGCTGGGGGAAGGGGCTACCTTCGATATGACCCACCACCGCCAAATGTAAATGGGGAACTTTCGCCAAGGCGTGTAGTACTGTGTCTAAATTCTTCCTGGGTGTGCGGATATCTCCGGCGAACAGTGCTAGGGTAACGTTCTCTGGTAAACCTAATTTTTGGCGATTGCTTTCACCAGGGGTAAACTCTTCTAAGTCAACGCCATTGACGATTACGCGAATGCGAGAACGCGGTACACCAATGTTGACTAATTCCTGAGCCACCTTTTCCGATACAGCTACCACAACCTGCGCTTTTTGGAAAGCTTGTTTTTCCCAACGCGCATTAAAAGCCGTAAACAGCCATTGGTAAAAACCATATAAATCTCGGCGGTTACGGGAAATATGAACAGGCGATCGCAACCACGAACTGTGGACAAAATGTACAGCATTTACATCAGCCGCAGCCAGATTAATTGCTCCATTGACTTTAACTAAATCAATTTCAGAGCGATGTTTACCCAACCAATCTGCACTTTTTTGAGCAAAGATAAAATTACGCACAAATTCAGTTGGATAGCCTTTAACTGGAATTTCAATCCAATTAACCTGGCTATTATCTTCTAGTTCTGGTGCAACTTCACTAGCTAATAATGTCAGATCATGACCACGACGAATTGCTTCATTAGCAACCTCATAGTTTACCCGACCCTGACCATCACCTTTTTTGATTTTATGAGTAACAATACAAAATTTCATACACTATCTTCCTTAAGAATAGACCTATTGCAAAAATCCTTTAATCACCCCTCCCCAACCCTCCCCTTGTGAAGGGGAGGGAGCAAGATTTCAAGTTTCCCCCCTTTATAAGGGGGGATTCAGGAGGGTATATTCGACTTATGTAAGAGGTCTTATTTAGATAATCCTATTAACTTATTCGCTAAAAATTGCGGAGTGAAACTAAGACTTAGTGCCGCCATAGTTCGCACATTAAACTTTTGTTTTTTCAATGCCTGCCAAAAATAAGAACGTGCTGCGGCTATCTGTTCACTTCGTAGCAAACCAATTCCTAAAGTCGTATTAGCTTCTAACCATTTCTGTTGAAAATAAGTTCTAAATTCCTGTAGACGAGCATCTTCCATAAAGACTTGATAGCAAAACATTTCGCTTTTAGCTTTGCGGATTTTTGCCTGCATATTTCGACTACCACTGAGCATAGTATCAGTTTGCTCGTGGGCACGATATCGCGTCAATCTTTCTGGATAGTAGTAAGCACCACGACCAGATATACAGCAAAGGTAGGTTAAATATAAATCCCACATCCCGCTAACTTCTGGGGGAATATTATCCCAATCCACAAAGTTATTCCGAATAATACAAGATGCAGCAGTCGGTATACTTTTATCTATTAACCCAATTTTATAGAAAGGTTGATGAATTCCTGGTGTTAATTTATCTCGCTTGTAAGCGCGTGTATTTTCTTCAGTTCCAACATCATTAATTATGCCATTAGCATCTATGATATATTGGTCACAAAAAGCGATAATTAACTCAGAATTTGCTTCTAGTGGTGGTACAAGCTTTGCTAAAAAGTCTTCATTCCACATATCATCATCATGGAGACTAGCAACATATTTACCTTTCGCCATCTTGAAGCCATGTTGCTGATTAGCTAACATCCCGACATTTTGCTGATGTCGCCAAAATCTGATGCGTGAATCACCAAAAGATGCGACAATAGCTTGGATATTTTCTGAACTACAATTATCAGAAACAATAATTTCAATATTTTGATAAGTTTGTTTTATCGCACTAGCGATCGCTTGCTTAAGATACTCTGGTCGATTATAGGTGGGGATAATAACGCTGACTAAAGGTTGTTGGTATTCTAGATGCGATGACATATTTTTATTCCTTTATATTTTATAAGTAGAAGATTAGCAAAATAAGTACAATTTGGCATAAATTCGTGGCGGGTTGAGATTTAAACGCAGAGGAACACAAAGACTTAATCAAGGTAATTTTTTGCGCTACGAATTTCTGAAATTATGTACTAGGCTTACTTAGGTTGAGGGATGCTATATCTATATAAGTTTTTTGCTCTTGAAGGAAATTCAGCTATTGTTTTTGCATAAATTGTTTGCAGATTATTTACATGAGCATCCATTGTAAATTCTTTCATCAATAAAGCATGACCTTGTTCACCCATATCTCGGCTTTTTTGGTGATCTTTATACAAATCATGAATAGCATCAACCAGCTTTTTGATATTATTACCTGGAACAAGAATACCCGTTTCTCCATCTCGTAAATGTTCGGGAATTCCGCCGACTGCACTACCAATTACAGGTCGATAACGAGCATAAGCTTCCATAGTCACAAGACCGGCAGGTTCAGGCCAAACACTGGGAAAGATGACTGCAAAACACTGTTGATAAAGTTTATTTACTTTGTCAGGATTGCACCAACCATGCCAAGTTATGCGGTTATTCAATCCGAGTGTGGTTGCTAACTTTTCTAAGCGTGGTCGTTCCCAGCCTTCACCTGCGATATCAAGTTGAATTTGCGGGTCTGTATGTATTAAGCTTTTGAGTAACCATTCCAGACCTTTATCAGGAACAATTCGACCAACAAACAAAATTCGATGATTTTGATGGACTGCTAAACTAAGAGGTGTAGTTGGTGTTTGTGGTACAGATATACCACAGTGTAGAGTTACAGTTTGTTCAGGAGGTACACCATTTTTAATCAACTCTTCCCGGACATATTCACTATTAGCAATGAAAGTAATTTTGATCTTTTTTAAGATATCTAATAACTGATGAGTATTTTGAAGTTCTCTAAGAGTTCTTAAAGGTTTACGGCTACCACACTTATCTACTAATTTACCCCAGGTACAACCTAAGTAAGAAAAGTTGCGATCGCAGATTGTCTTCTGTCCTGCTAAATATTTTGTACCACTAGGGCAGTACAATGAGTGATTATGAACGCTGAAAACGGTAGGACACTCGCCTGTAAGCTCCAAGAGCAAATCTGGGCTGTGAATGTGCAGCAATTTGAACTGGCTTTGATCGATATTCTTGAGCGATTTTAGCACGCGATCGCTAACATCAGAGGGTCGATGTTCAAACAGCGAAGCTAAATAAGTTTCAACACCTCCGCCGTCACCTACGTCAAAATTTGAGCATTGGTAAATCAGGTCTTTATCAAAAAAATCCCTGTCTAATTGTTTCTCATTTTGCTTGGCATCATTGATTAAGTTAGGCATTATTCACCAATTATTCTCACGTAATTATTAATAATATTGCTCATAAAAATAGAGGCTAAACCTCATATTCTATATGCCAACATTAAACCAAAACTTGTGTCTGACATCACTAACATAATGCCTTAGAGCATTTTTTCTACTTGCAAATTTATCTGGATAGATAAACTGGTCTTCTACATTAAGAACATATTTATTTGAGCATAGAGGCTCACCATGATTATGGTGCATTGTCAAATGCACAATTGTTTGTTCCGTAAAATAAGTGGGATTATCTTGAAGATTTGCTAAACGTTCAATAGCAAAACTCCAGTCAAATTCATGCCTAAATAATATAAATCCACCATTTACTGGATTTGACTTCTCGGAATCATCATAAATAATTCGCTCGTCTAGTGAGCTAGAACAATCAGGTAGATAAAGAGAGTGTTTATCATCAGACTTACTCAAATTAATTAAGTCAACCCCGCCGGGAAAAAATAAAATATCTGAATCAGTGTAAATCGTAGTTCCATTAACAGGAATTGACATTAATGCCGATAATTTTTTGCCCATTGGATGCAGTTGGGCATAATCAAGAACACATTGAGGTAAATCCGTTCTCAGGAAGTTTTGTAAAAGTATTACCTGAACGCAAGGATGAATACGGTGGAGTAAATTACAACTAGAATCAGTGTAGCTGCCATCAGAAACTACAGTGAATGTATCTGGAATGCCAACATGACGAATGAAGGAGCGAATACTTGCCACTTGTTCTGGCAAATCGCGTTCACATGATAAGGCATAGACACTTATGGGAACTTGTCGAGTTTGTTTGATGGGGATGCTGACAATCTGAGAAAGGGCTGCTTTATATAGAGATCGATTAAATTTACCCTGAATTTTAGCAGTGTGGTAGCCTAGATTTACCATTTTTTTCCCTTGTTAAAGCTATAAATAATTGAGGAAGCTACGTAATTCGTAATTTACGAATTACGAACTTGTACTGAGCGCAACCGAAGTATTACGAACTATGGTATTGCATATTGTGATATTCCCAAAGCTTGCCTTTGATTTCCAATAGTTCTTGATACTTGCCTTGTTCTACTATGCGTCCATGTTCTAAAACTACAACTTTATCTGCTTTAGAAATGGTAGAAAGACGGTGAGCGATCGCAATTACTGTTTTCCCAACAGATAGCTTTTCTAATGAATCTTGAATTAACCGCTCAGATACAGAATCTAAGGCACTAGTTGCTTCATCCAAAATCAAAATTTCTGGGTTCCGCAGTAAAGCTCGTGCAATAGCAATTCGCTGTCTTTGTCCTCCAGATAATCTAACACCCCGATCTCCTAATTGGGTATCAAAACCTTCGGGCATTTCCAAAATAAATTCTAATGCATTTGCTTGTTTAGCAGCTTCTTGAATTTCATCATTAGTTGCTTGTGGAGTGCCGTAAGCAATATTCTGCCAAACATTAGTATTAAAGATAAAAGTATCTTGACTGACGACAGCTATTTTGCGACGTAGAGAGTTAATTTCAAACTGCCGCACATCAATTTCATCAATGTAAAGATTTCCATCTGTAGCATTATAGAATCGGGGAATTAAATCAGCAACAGTTGTTTTACCAGCACCAGAGGCTCCGACTAGTGCTGTCATTTTTCCCTTTTCAATAGTTAGGGTAATATTATGCAGGACTAGATTTTTATCGTCGTAACCAAAATCTACAGATACTAAGTTTATTGACCTTTTTAAACCCTTAAACTTAAGCTTTCCATTCTGGAAATAATTTTTGTCGTCACTTTTCAAGAGGTTTTTAATGTTGTCTGCTGAACCATGTAAAGTACTGAGAAAAGCTCTAGTTCCGTTAATATCTTGAACGAATGGAATAAAGCGAAATAGCACAAAGAAAAATGTTAGTAAAGAAGCAACTTGTAGGGTTCCATTAGTAACCAGGGTAGTGAATGCCAAAATAATCATTCCGACCAACACTGTTGTAGCTACCCCTTCAGCAATTGGTTTGACAAGTGTCCAAGTGAAGACAACTTTGGTCGTAGTACTTACTATCTTGTCGCTAGCTTTGTAGTAACGCTGGCGCTCAAATTCTTGAGTACCGCAGGAGTGAACAGTGCGAATGCCATTAATAAATTCTACGGCTGTTGAGGTAAAATTAGCATTAGCAGTTGTCAGACCAAAACTTGATTCTCTGACCCTGGCATTTAGATTGGATAATCCTACACCTAAAAGTGTAAATAATAATGCTGAAATTACTGTTAGCTGCCATGATATCAAAAACATTGATATTAAGTAGACAACAGTTGTTAGTCCTCTAGTAAATAAAAAGGCTGCGCCACTAAAACCCTGTCTGATCCTTTCGATTTCTGTAGTAATTGTGTTAATTAGCTCACCAGAACGAGTTTTAGAAAAGTAACTTAGTGATAAAGATTGTAATTGCTCAAAAATTTGCTTGCGTAAGCGATCGCCAAGATTAAGTTGAGATAGTTCAATATAGACTTGTGAAAAATAATTGAAGGCAACACGTAACCAAGTACTCAATAAAATCAGCAAAGATACGCGGTATAGACGATTAATCGCCGATGTCTTAGCTCCCAAAATCCAAATATCAAACCATTCTATTCCTGTATGGACAGGTTGAGCGTTGGGAGTGGTTAAGCTTTGCAAAAAGGAAAGCAAGAAACCAATACTCACACCTTCAAAAGTTGCCGCTAGAACCGAAAAGATTAGAGCTAAAATTGCAATTTTGCGAAAGTGCTTAAATTCTTGTAATATCAAATAGTTTTCCTGCCAAAAGCTGGTAGCTTTGAGAAAATTACCGAGTGGTTGAGGAAGTTTGAAATGCATGGATTTTATAATAATAGTTTGGCAAGGTAGATAGACCGCTTTTTGCTTTACCCCAAGTGCGGTAGATGAAATCATCAGTTACCGCACAGATAAATTACAGTGTTTGACTATCCAGATGTAACAGGTGAGACTGTGCCTCTACTTCCCACGAAGCTGTAATTTCTGGTAGTTTATTTAGCTGTATTGCATCTTCCAAAGTCCAACAACAAGATCCGGTTAAACTCATATCACCCCGCAGGATATTTAATAACTGGGGCAAATTGTCAAGACCGTATTTACACATCCAACGCCCTAGCGGTGTGATGTTGTGCTTTGTAGTTGTGCAAAACCTCATCGCCCGAAAGAGTTTACCCCGTTTTCCAACCCGCCACTCACGACAAAAAAGTGATCCTGGTGAGTAAACCTGCATTAATACAATCAATCCCAACATGAGCGGACTTACTAATAGCAGTAACACGCAAGCAGCAATCCAATCAATTAGTCTTTGTAATTGTCTCCAGGGTTGGTTAGATAGTTTATTGCCAGCAGGTATGCTTAGGAATATTGGTTTTTGAGCTTCTTCACACGCATCTGCCCAAAACCTGACCAAAGCTTCACCCAGTTTTGCATCTATGCTTACCAAACTTACAGGAGAATGTTGTAAGCATTCTACTAGCGATCGCTTACTATCTAATGAAGGCAGATATGGTTGTTTAACTAGTCCACGCGGCTTCACCAACAGCTTACCCCGTCGCCAATACAGTGTGCAGTACCCAGAGCGATTACCTTGGTGTTGCTGGGTTACATCATATAAATTCTCTAGAGTTGGAATTATTGAAGTTGTCATACGTCTTTGGGATTATACAGGAGTGAATTGCTGAAGAGTTATCAAAGGCTATCAATGCCAAAGACCCAAATCCAAATCTTGTTGTAAGTCCAAAAAGTTGGAAATATTCGTAATTCGTCAGATGTAGTCTAAACCCCAGTTTGAAACAAAGCTACCTGTGGAGTTGGGGGGTCATAAACCCTACACTTAATTACGAGCAACTTTACTATTAACATTCATGGGTAAATCATGATTTTCCGGGAACTACTGACAGTAGAGAAATGTAGAGGGAAATTACCCATGAATCTATATCTACGTTTAATTACGCTGAGGTGTTCACAATTCGGCAGATTTAACAAAACCAGTCTACTCTTGTCTTTTAGCCTTTTTGAAGCTGCTTTAATCTCTACAATATAAGACTATGTAGAAATAGCGATCGCTCAAATAAATTCTTTATTTACTCTTTAAAGAGCCAGTGATTTCTCTGATAACCCATAAAGATAGCATAAATATACTGAATTTATCCTGATCGCAACAAAATTAAATTCTGTTCATTACCTCGTTCCCAGTCTCCGACTGGAAATGCCCCTCATTGGGGCTGCCGCCTCCCTGACTCGCGGCAGAGCCACTTTTGATCTGCATTTCCAGCCAGAGGCTAGAAACCAAAAAGATCCCCGACTTCTCTAAGAAGTCGGGGATCTTTCATCTTGCGGTACTAGTTATTTTTCCACACCTTGACGTAGAGCTAATTGCTGTTGTTTAATATAAGGTACGTAATTACTACTAGAGTTTGATACCCCATTAGCTACAACCCCAATCAGATTTAACTTACTTAACATCGCTGTCGCTTGAGTCAACTGACTTCGCGTGACAATCCCAATGCTTGCCACCATGACCACGCTACGACAAGATGATGCGGTAAGCATGGCATCCACCAAGCCGAGAACTGGGGGAGCATCTATCAGTATCAAATCATAGTTTTCCTCAAATGCTGCCATTAATTGCATCATCCGAGGCGAACTCAACAGATTCGCTGGGTCAGCAGGTTTGGGGCCAGCAGTCAAAATGTCAATGTAGGCGGAACCTGAGTATTGAAGACTAATTTGGTTGGGTAGAGTTGTATCACTGGCCAGTAGAGTTGAAAGCCCCTGTTCATTAGGAAGATTCAATTGTTCGTGCAGACTAGGATCGCGTAAGTTGGCATCAATTAGCAACACCTTTTTGTGTAAACGCGCTGCACTCATTGCCAAACCCAAAGCTAAAGCTGATTTACCCTCATCGGCTAAAGCCGAAGTAATCATCAGAGATTTCAAACTTGTAACAGTATTTAAAAGTTCAATGTTTTTGTAAATCAGATCCAGCGATTCCCAACGCGGTGGAGATTGCAATACCTGAATTGTCCAGGGAGCGAGAACTTCTGGCTTGCCAAAAGGCAATTTGATCATTGATTCTTTGGGTTTGGCTGGCGGTAATTTCGGAGTTGTTCCCAACAACGGTATAGCCATTTGCTTCTCTAATTCAGCAGTGGTGTGAACTGCATCATCAGCCGATTCCCGAATAAAGGCAGCAATGCCTCCTAACATAAACCCAACCACTCCACCTAACAACAAGTTCTGTTGAAGATTGGGACCTAATTGTGCGCCTTTTTGGGGTTCTTCTACCACTTCCCAATTAAATCCACCCTTGGAAAGTTCTTGCCGTAATTGTTGCTCTGCTCTTAAAAGCTGCTCTAATCTTTCACGACTAAATTGTAACTGCGGTAGCATTCGATTGTAATAAGCTAGCAGAGGTGGGAAGCGTTTAATTTCAAGACGCAGTTCGTTTTCTTTCTGAGCCAAAGTTTGATCGCGAGCAGTTAAAGCAACTATATTTGTCTGCGTTTCTACTAACTGACCAGCAAGGCTAAGATCAATTTGCCCAAGCTGTCCTCGTTCGAGAAGAGAATCTCCAGAAGTGAATCCCCCAGAAGATTGTCCGCCTAAAGTTCTTCCTACCTCTTGTTGCAATAACTCCTTCTGGCTCTGAAGCTGTTCTTTAAGTTTTTGCACACTCGGAGTTTCATCTGTAAAGCGTAATCGTTCTTGTGCTAGTGCTAGTTCGCTTTTTTGGATTTCGTTTAGTAAGCCTTGATAGCGAGTAGATTGACTCAGACGAGAAGCAACTAGAGCATTTTGGGGAGAACGGTTAAGTTGTTCTTCTAAAGACTTTTGGCGTGCCAAAGCTTCCTCATATTGAGAACGAGTTGTCTGTCGTTCTTGGGCAATAGTATTCAAACCTGTCTCAATCGCTTTCGCCTGTGACTCTGGATCAATTAAGTTCTGATTTCTGCGAAACCTTTGTAAATTTGTCTCAGCCGCATTTACTTCTTCACTGGCTTTACTTAACTGTTCCCTAATAATTTGCAGACCTTTTTGTAAACGCGAATTCTGCTGTTCTTTGTTATATTCCACATAAACTTGTCGAATTGCACCCAGAACTTTTTGGGTCTTTTCTGGATCTCCAGCAGTGTATTCAACTTGAAAGATTTTAGTAGCGACATTATCTTCTTTGCTCCTTAATTGAGTTAAGACCAAAGAAGTTTTAATTTCAGCTGAACTTATATCTGGATAGTCAGACTGAAGTTTTTCAACTGCTTTTTGGATGAGTCCCGAACTTTGCATCAAGTTAAGCTGGGTTGCAGTATCTATAACCACATTAGAGTCTGTAAACTGGTTGTCTAACCCAGCACCTTCTGTCTTACCTTGATAGTTAGGTTCTACTAGCAGTTGCATTGAACTTTTATAAGTCGGTTTTGTCTTAAAAGTTACTACGCCTGCAAGAGCTACAGAAGTAATTAATACTGCTAAGAACCAAGGAAATCTCCGTATAAGTACAGCAAATAATTGTCCGTAACCTGCTTCACTTTCAGAAGTTGGAGTTATATGAGGATTTAGACTAGCTTGAACCACTTTTATTATCCTTGTCTTTTCTACGAAAGGCTGCGCCAACGAGATTTACGCTAAGAGATTCTCCGAAGAATACCTATTTTTTTACGAACCGCCAACGCGCAGCGTCTCGTTAGAGAAGGAGGCCAAGGAGGAGAGAGAAAATAAATAGGTAATCTTATAGTGAGAAGAGATTAACAAATCAAATGAATAATTGATGCACGCCACAAGCCTGATTAATAATTTGCTCGACCTTACCAAAGAATGCATTTTCTGAAAAGTTTGCTACTGCATGATTACGGATGCGATCGTAATCCCAAGAAATGCCATTAGCTTCTAGTAATGCAACTTGTAATGATTCCGGTGTTTGCCTTTTGAAAAAGACTCCTGTTTCACCTGGTATTTGAGTATCTAATACTCCACCTGCTCCATAAGCGATGACTGGTGTACCACTAGCATTAGCCTCTACTGGGACTAATCCGTAGTCTTCTAAGGCTGCGACAATAATAGACTTGGCTTTGGAAAACAAGTCTTTGCGGGTTTTATCACTTACGTGTCCCAAGAACTCAATATTTTGTAATGCTTTGGATTTTAACCGGGCTTGTTCTGGCCCGTCACCTGATATTAATAACCGCCACCCTAGCCAGTTAAAAGCTTCGACTATTATATCAAGTCGCTTATAACTGATCATCCGAGCGGAGGCAAGATAATATTCATCTTTTATATCTGAAAAAAGAAATTTACTAGTATCAATTGGATAGTTCACCATCATTGCCTTTTTGCCATAAATATTTTCAATTCGGCGGGCAACAACACTCGAATTAGCAATGTAAAGGTCAGGTTCCTGTGCATATTTCAGGTCTACCTTTCTCATTACTTGGAATACTTGTTCAATTAAAGGAGCAAAATATCTGTAGTCTCCGTACTCTCTTAAATAAGTTGCTGTATCCCATAAGAAACGGGTGACATTATGGCAAAAACAAATGTGGCGGGCATTAGGGTTTTTTCGCACTGCTTTGGCAAAGCTGGTGCTACTGCTAATAATTAAATCGTAATCTTGTAAATCTAAGGCTCGAAAGGCAGGAAAATATAGAGGAGCCATCGACCTGAAATATTTTGCTGCACCAGGAATCTTTTGTAAAAAGGTTGTGTTGACTATGCGATCGCCTAAGTCAATAGTTTTTTGGGGATCGTACAAAGATGTGAAAATATCTGCTTCGGGATAGCGCTTACAAAGCAGTTCAAACACACGCTCTGCCCCACCTCGCTGGGTTAAATAATCATGGACGAGAGCAATTTTCATGAATTTGACCTAAAGTTTCGATCAGGTTTGTTTCAACGCTCCCCAGCAAGTTACTATCAACAACTTTAGTTAAATGGGCGGTTAGAAACCGCACCTACACAGGGAAAACCCACCGACCTGGGTTAAGAACCCTTGATTTTGTATTAGTCCGCGCAGGCGGACTTTGTTTGTGTAGCCGCGAATTCTATTCGCCCTGCTTTAGTTAAATCGGCGGTTAGAAACCGCGTCTACACGAGGCTTTACCCACCGACCTGGGTTTCAAACCCTCAATTTTTCCTTAGTCCGCGCAGGCGGACTTCGTTTGTGTAGCCGCGAATTCTATTCGCCCTGACTCTACGCCCCTACAGCCAATTCATTTGTTGCAAATATTTTTGAAACCGATATTAGGGACTTCCAACAAATAAATTATCCAATCTTGTGGGGTGGGCAACATGAGCGTCTTTGGCTATGGGCACTCGTGTCGCCCACCCCACAAGAAGTAGTTGAGTATTTTTTTATTTGTCAGTCCCTTATCCAACTGCTACTAAGATTTTTTCTGGAGCGAAATAGGTGTTTTGCTCAGTTCGGAGTTGGTCGCAAAGTCTGCCTTCAGGTAATTCTACATCCTCATAAGTGAGGACTTGATCTTTAGAAATATCTCGTTTGAGGCGACACCCTTCTGCTAAACCGATTGGTAGAAGATTTTGCTGTTGGACGATATCGGAATTTTCACATTGTCCGTAGGTCATGTAGTAGCCGATGCCGTCTAAGGTTTCTCCTGCTTTCAGGTCGATTTTGGCGGTGGTGACAACATCTACTAGCGGGCCTGCTAGTGGAGACATAACGGCATCACCGAATAGGACAGCACGCGCTACGGACAAGGGAACTTCAAAATGACAGAGGTGATAAGGAGTATAGAAGCTGTAAAGTGGGCCTTCGCCTAATTTGTATAAGTTGAGATAGTGGCGTTGCTTGGGGTCGTCGTGTGTGGCAAATACATATACGCCTGGGCCGGGTTTGGCTCCAACTACATAATCGACAATGCCGCCCAGTTCCTTGAGTTGTTCAACATCATATAACTGGGTCATTTCATCGACAGAACCGTTGAAGTCATATCCTAGCATTCCCCGTTTGGCGACTTTCATGCCTGTGGCATTGGCAACGATCGCTTGCTCGAAGGAAATTTTAGTTCCGTCGGCGAAGCTAGCCACCATGTGGGGCTTTTGACCCCAACGTTTAGCAAATCCTTCCTGGGTGGTGGGATTGCGATAGGGGTCTTGAAGTCCTTTAATGTTACCGCATAATAAGGGAGTTAAACCAATGCTTTTGACAAAGCGGTAAAGGTTCATTTGTACCCCTGGCTGATCGCCATCACAGGCGCTGAGAATCACACCTGCTTTGTCGGCATACACTTTGAGGATGGGGCCAATGGTGCCATCGAGTTCAGCATTCATCATGATCACATGCTTGCAATGGGCGATCGCTTCCATAACGATGTGAGCGCCAAATTCCACTGCACCTGTGACTTCGATTAATGCATCGATGCCTTCAGCTCGACACAGTAACTTAGCGTCTTCTGTGACTGCATACTTTCCGTTAGCGATCGCATCTTCTAATTCGCTGACAGTTGCAACAACTTGGATATCTTCAATTCCTGCTTCCGAATAAGCTTGTTTAGCTGCATCAATCTGACGATTGGAGATAGCAACTAACTCCATTCCTGGCACTGAATTGACAATTTGGTTGGCAATTCCTCGACCCATAAAACCAGCACCAATCATTCCCACTTTGATAGGATTTCCTGCTGCTGCTCTGGCTCGTAAGGCGCGATCGATAATAATCATGAACTAAACTCCTTTTTGGAACTGTTTATTATGATACAAATTCTCGATATTTTTGTACTTAATAATTTGTTACAGCTAAATTTTAAGTACATTTTCATAGGGAATTAGGATTTGCGACATCTTGCACCAAGTGACTAGAAGTCACGGCTACACAGGCAAAACCCGCCTGCGCGGGTTTGAAACCCTTAATCCTTAGTCCGCGCAGGCGGACTTGGTTTGTATAGCCGCGATTTCTAATCGCCAGGGCTAAGTACTAGCTGTTTGCTAGATGCTATAGAATCAGTCTGTTTTTCCTGACTGTGATTTTCGATAATTTGCTCCACAGCATTTCTGTAGGCTTGAGCAAACTTTTCTTTGGTATGATTTGCTCTTGCGTATTCCCATCCTTTAATAGACATCAGTTTTAGGTCTTCAACAGGCAAATTGGAAATACTTATAACTTTCGCCTTAATTTCTTCAAGGGAAAGATTATCGAAAATCACACCAAAATCGTAAACATCCACACCAGATTCATAGCTCAAAATCGGAATCAACCCAGCTTGTAAGCAACTGATTACCGCTCCTGACTGCCCTTCAGAAACGGAAGGGTAAACAAGCCCTAGACAGTTATTTGTAACCTCTATAAAGTCAGGACTACTAACATCAATCCACCCATAAGTGTGAATATTAGGTGTTTCGTACAGTTCTTTATAGAAAGCTTGCTCAAATTCTTTGTCATTACTCACCGGGCCACAAACTGTTAAATGGTATTCCGGCATTTGAGCAAAGGCATCTAAAACTAAATCTAATCCTTTGAGGACTAAAGCACTACCACCAAACCACAGAAAACGCTTTCTTACCGCTTCAAAATCTTTCTTGTCAGGATAGGGATAAACGACAGGCGAAGAAATTGGGATACGATACATTGGTTTGTTGGCATACTTGAATGTATCAGTTGTGAAATCGTTACCCAACACAATCGCACAATCAGCATATTCAATTCCCAAGTTAGGAACTTCAAATCGCTGTGGTTTTAAGGTTATGCCTTTGCGCTGTTGGAGTTCTAGAAGCCTGTTACATTCTGCTGCATTGCGAAACACCATATTAGCAATGTCAACGTGGAAAATCTTGACGCAATCTTTATTGAGTTTTGGTGCAAGGGCTTCCATTCGATGACGGATATCAATGAAAAATGCGTAGTCTTTTTGGGGAACGAATTTATCATTGTGGAACTGTATGACATCAACGTTATAGCCTAACTTTAAAAAAGTTTGGGCGATTTGCCAAACTTCCCAGTACCAAGTATGGTCATTAGGCATTGGCTGACCAGCTTTTAATAGGAATGGCTCAATCCGATAAGAAAGAAGTACATTTCCTTTGGAAGGCTGTTTAGGCTTTAGGGAAACAACCTGTAAGCTCTTAGCATAATTGATGCGAGCTTGGACTTTTTGAGATAAAAAAGAGATAGTATTACCGACACGAGATAGAATATTATTTGGCATTTATTTCTACCAGAATTAATTATTGTATTACCTCATGCAGAGGAGCCAGTGTGTTATGCGAGTTACCCGCGTTGAAACACCTGGCGCAGAAAAAGACTCTATAGTTATCTGGAAGCTGTACCGCCAACAGTCATCATTCTCAATAAAGGCCAATTTAAATCTTTCTCAGATATTTCAGTCATATCTAGAGGCCAATCAATGTTAAAGAATGGGTCGTCATAGCGTAAACCTCTCTCATACCCTGGCGTGTAAAATTCACCTACTTGATACACGACTTCAGTCTCATCTGTGAGTGCTTGATAACCGTGAGCAAACATTTCTGGAACATACAAAGCGCGGCGATTTTCTGGGGTTAGTTCTACACCAATATGTGATAGAAAGCTAGGAGATTCAGGACGCATATCAATAATTACGTCATAGATAGCGCCTTTAGTACAGCGAATTAATTTTGTTTCTGCGGCTGGTAGAACTTGATAGTGCATTCCCCGGATAGTACCTTTTTTGTAGTTAAAAGACAGGTTACATTGAGCAACTGTTGGCTTTAATCCGTGTGCTTCAAATTCTTGAGCGCAGAAAGACCGAGCAAAAAAACCACGGTGGTCTGGCTTTTCTTCTAAATCAATAATGAATGCGTCTTTAAGTGCGGTTTCGGTGAAAATCATTTGATTGCTTTGAGATGAATGTTGAGTAAAGAAATTAAACGAACCACAGAGGGCACAGAGAGACGAGAGTTTGAGAGATATTTTGTGTCAGTAATCTAGAAATTTCATCGGGTGTAATACCAATTTAATGTGAAGTTGCACATATCTTGATCCCCCTAAATCCCCCGATAAATTGGGGGACTTTGATAGATGTTTTTCCGGTTCCCCCCTTATTAAGGGGAGCGGGCGCGGTCTTCTCCCAAAGGGAGAGGCTAACGCCAAGGGGGTTTCCCCCATGAGCGACTGGCGTGGGCTTGGGGGGATCGAATTCTATGCAGCTTCATAAAAAATTGGTATAACTCCTTTCTTTCTCTTCCTCTGTGTTCTCTGCGCCTCTGCGGTCTACTGAAATTAGATATTCTTTCGGCGCGTTTTTAAGTCGAAGCTTTAATTGCATCTGATGCAGAACGTAACTCTACTCTGGGATAAGTATCATCCCAGTATTGGGTGCAGAGGTCTGGTCTTTCAGGAGGGTTAGCGGTGTAACACAAGAATAGTGTTGCTCGGTCTTCTGTGCGGACTGTGCCGTGATGCAAAGCATTTTTTGTATCTACAAGAATGACAGTACCTGCTGGGCCTGGGCAGGATTTCCAAGCTGATTTGGGGATAACTGGTTTTACTTGTTCATCGTCGATACCCATATAGCTTGACTTCCAAAGTTTGTAGTAAAGTCGAACATAATTCCAACTAAATAAGGAAGTTAAAGAGCGGGGAATATATTCAAAAGGCCCAGTTTTTTCTTCGACATCATTCAAGTAAATAATGATTTTGATAATCCGACGGTCTTCTGCATCGCTATGCCATAGCAGCGTCCCAAACTGATGTTTGTTATTGAAATCTTTGCGTAAATGTACACCATGAAAAGCGATAGGAAGACCAATATAATTTTCGATGATATTGAGAAGTCTTTTCTCCACTCCCCAGGCATAAAATTCTGGTAAACCTGTAACTGTGGAAATTTGTGGCAATTTTTCGTCTAGATGGTCGTTGTTGGGATTTTCCATCTCAGACAATTGATGGTGTGCAGCTTTGAGCAATTCGGAGCTAGAGTTGAACCCTAAATCTGCCAGTGTTGTGACGTAAACGCCATCTTTTTTGAGAGCATTAAGGATCTTGCGATCGCGTCCTTCCAATGCTGGCAGATTTCTGCTATGCTTCCAACGAGCTAGGTAATATTCAAAGTCAGAAGACAGTGTATATATTTTGCGTTTAATTGCATCAAACATTTCGTAAATCCCCTCTATTTGTAATGTATATTTATCAGTTATTTAGTAGCTTATGGCTTATAACTCTGTATTTCCTGAGTAGATATTTCACTTGATTCTGCTAACCTGAATTCCTTAGAAACCATCATGTCAAAAGCACACAAACTGACTAAAGCCAAAAATGGGACTACTGTCTTGATGGCGGACATCGGCCATCTTCTTAAAGCACCCAAGAAAACTTTCAAGTTGACTTCCTTACTGTTCTGCAAAAGCATCCGCCTGCAAAACTGCTTAGAATATCCATTTTCTTCCAATTTCAAAATCACTTCGGGTATGTGTTTGTATTGCATTAATAGTGCAGACTTTGGCTCTTTCTGCCAATAACTCACACCAACAACACATTCCAAATAAGTCTCTTTAGTGACGATTATACTCCCATTAGCAGCACAATATCCGGCTAAATATGCTAAAGATATCCAGTTATTTTCAGCATCTTGCCAATTTTGTAGAGCGCGTTTTACTAAATCAGTGCGGTAGATTGTAGCAGTCAGAAAAATGACTGCACCGACACTTTTTGAGAAACAATGTTCAAATATAGCTTTACCATCACCATCACCATCTTCACTATCAATATCAAACCAGCGATTACCAACAATTGTTGGTGGATGAACTGGTTCACCAGTAATTTGATTCCGACCGGAAAAGTTAAGGAACAACAATGATAAATCTTCATGGTTCTTGAGCTTGCTAATCACATAAGCAATGGCTCTATCTTGAATTGGGTCATCATCACCAATTGTCCAAACATATTTTGTTGTTGTAGAATTTAGGCAATACATGATATTTTTGACAACGCCTAAATTCTGATAATTTCTATTTGACTTGAATGTAATATTGCTAAGTGTTGCTTGCCATTTTTGGATCACCTGCTGAGTATTGTCTGTTGAACAATTATCAGAAACTAAAATTTCACAATCATCTTCAAAACCTTTAATAGCTTGAGCTAGCCATGCTAACTGTTTATCAAGTAACTCAGCACGATTATAAGTAGGTATGGCAATAGTCAGTAATTTATGCATGGCAAGAAAGAGTAATTAAATTGGTATATGAGTAGTTATTGCCAATAAATCGTACACTTTAGCTGAAGTTTATCCGCCATTTAATTACTCTTTAAATATTGTCTATTATCCAAATAATTATTAGTAATCAGAGGCGTTTATTGCTCCTATTTAGTAATTACGACGCTATTAGAAGCCGATCAGGAACAGAACACGGATAAATTTTCACTTCAGGAATTGGCACTACAAACTGTCCACCCCATTGGCCAATAAATGCCATTTGTTCCATAATTTCTTCCTTGAGATTCCAAGGTAAAATTAGGATATAATCTGGTTTGGTTTCGCGGATTTTATCTGGTTCAAAAATGGGAATATGGGTTCCAGGTAAGAATAAGCCCTGCTTGTAGGGATTACAATCTACTGTGTAATCGATAAAATCTTTCCCAATTCCACAGTAATTGAGCAATGTATTGCCTTTCGCTGGTGCGCCATAACCAGCGATTGATTTACCTTCTGCTTTAGCCGTCAAGAGAAAATTTAATAGCTTGTGCTTTGTTTCTTTGGCTTTTTCTCCAAATGTAATATAAGTCTCTATCTGATGCAGTCCAGCAGCAATTTCTTTTGCTTTCAGATAGCTAACTCGTTCGCTGATGCTAGGATGAGCAGCGTGATCGTGTTTGGCATAAATTCTGAGTGAGCCGCCATGAGTTGATAACTCCTCTACGTCAAAAAGTTGCAATTTATGCGCTGCAAAAATTTTTTCGATAGTCAGGAATGAAAAGTAAGAAAAATGCTCATGATAAATCGTATCAAACTGATTTTCTTGAATGAGTTGTAAAATGTGAGGAAACTCCATCGTCAAAATACCATTGGGTTTGAGGATGAGTTTCATCCCAGCGATGAAATCATTTAGATCCGGTACATGAGCTAAAACGTTATTACCTATCAAAAGGTCAGCCAGTTTTCCTTGTATCACGAGTTCTTTAGCAGTTTCAACTCCAAAAAACTTGTTGATACTAGGAATGCCTCTGTCTTGGGCTACCTTGGCGATATTTGCGGCTGGTTCTATTCCTAAAACTGGGATTCCCTTCTCTAAAAAATATTGCAGTAAGTAACCGTCATTGCTGGCAATTTCAATAACTTGATTATGATGATTAAAGTTAAACTTTTCTACCATCATATCGGTGTAAGCTTTAGCGTGTTTTAGCCAACTTACCGAGTAGGAAGAAAAGTAAGCATAGTCACTAAAAATGTGATCTGGAGTTTCAAACTGTTCTAATTGAACTAGGAGAGTGTCTTCAGAAACATAAGCATGGAGAGGATAAAATTTTTCGGCATTGTTTAGCTGTTCTGCCCTAAGATAAGCATTGGCTAAAGGTGACATTCCTAGATCAATAAAGGTCTGATGCAGAGGTTGACCACTGAAACGACATTTTGCGATCGCCATAAATTTTAACTCACTGATTGCAAATAATTTGATGGATGAAATAAGTCAGAATCAAATACTATTATTTTCGGAATTATTGAGGTTATTAATGTGTATTTTCTGATTTACTATGTTAGTAGCTTGCACCTTATTGCTAAAGTGAAAACTACCAACAAATCCTATAAATAGATTATTTATGTACACACTAATAGCCAACTCTAGCTATTTTCTATTCCAGAAGAAATCTTTGTCAATTTGCTCTGTCCGAATCAGATACTCTAGCTGCTTTAAGCGGGTAAATCCTCTAAATAAGAAGGTATCTTCAGCCATGTGTATTTGACTGAATAAATCAAATAGCTGCCAGGCACCAAGTCGGGCATTCCAATCACACTTAAATCCGGGTAGAACTGTGTTAATTTTCTCGAAGGAGACTCGATAACTGCGGTTATCTCCACCGTTGTCACCAAAGGACAATTTACAATCTGGGAAAATATCAGCAATAATTTCCGCGATTTCTCTAACGCGATAGTTGTTTGCTGTATCTCCCACATTAAAGATTTGGTTATGTACAATGTCTCGCGGTGCTTCTAAGGTGCAGACTATGGCTTTGCAAATATCCAATGCGTGGACTAATGGCCGCCAAGGTGTACCATCACTGGTCATTTTGATTTGTTTGCTAGTCCATGCCAACCCTGCTAAGTTGTTTAAAACAATATCAAAGCGCATTCGAGGAGAAGCACCAAAGGCTGTAGCATTCCGCATAAAGGTGGGAGAGAAGTCATCATCAGCCAGTGGTCTGACATCTCTTTCTACGAGAGTTTTGCACTCTGCGTAGGCTGTTTGAGGGTTAATTGGGGATTGTTCTGTAACATCGCCTGCGGTAGCAACACCGTAGACACTGCACGAAGACATATATACGAAGCGACGTACACCCATAGCCTTAGCTAGACTAGCTAGACGAACTGAACCTACATGATTAATTTCGTAGGTAATATTTGGCGCCAATTGTCCGGCGGGATCGTTGGAGAGTTCCGCCATGTGAACTATTGCTTCAATACCTTCCAAGTCATCAGGGGTGATGTTGCGAATATCTTTGTTGAGGGTTTTGGGTGTTACTCCACTAGGGTTGTACAGCCAACCAACTTTATAGAAACCGGTATCTAGACCAATAACTTCATGTCCCCGTTCGATTAACAGAGGCGGTAATAATGAACCAAGATAGCCTTCTGTTCCAGTTACTAATATTTTCATTGTGGTTAATGCCTTTGTATTGATGAGTTAAATTCTTCGTTTAGTAGGGATGTACAGATGTCTCACTAAAGGGCGTGTTGCATTCAAAAGGGAACCGCTATATTTTTCGTTTGTATGCAATAACTCGACCTCTCTCCTCGTAGGAGAGAGGCTTTGAATCTTGCTCCCCAACGCTACAAGGGTTGGGGCTGTTCTTGTTAGGTCTGTTAACCCCCTATATGATTTGGCTAATATAGCGGTTCTCACTTGGATGCAATACAGTTTGACCTCACTTCCATTCCTCTCCCCTAAAAGGAGAGAGGCTTTGAATCTTACTCCCCAACGCTACAAGGGTTGGGGCTGTTCTTGTTAGGTCTGTATTGCACTCAACTGAGAACCGCTATAGTTATTACGTAGTTAGTAAAACCTTTGCAGGCTTACTCATTGGGTAGCAGCATTCTATAGCGATTCTTAATTGATGCATTACAGTTTTTCTAGTGGGATGGGCAAGATGCTCACCCCATAAGATTCACTCCTTAATTCAGCAGCCCCGGAAGTAACTATGATATCTATGCAGTTACTACAGTATCTAGATGCGAAAGTTGGGGAATTTCCGCCACAAGCGCTTTGCCGATTTCTAGAGAAGATGTGGCAGCCGGAGAAGGAGCATTGCAAACATGGATGGAGTTTTGACCGGAAACAATCAAAAAGTCGTCTACAAGCTTGCCATCGTTCATTAAGGCTTGAGCGCGCACTCCTGCATGGGTGGGAACTAAGTCTTCTGCTTGGACTTCGGGAATTAGTTTTTGCAAACTTCTGGTGAAGGCTGCTTTACTAAAGGAACGAATGATTTCTTGGATACCTTCAGGGGCGTGTTTGGCTGCCAATTTCCAGAAACCAGGATAGGTGACGACTTCCAGAAAATCCCGTAAGTCAAAGTCGGTTTTTTTGTAACCTTCGCGTTTGAGTGAGAGAACCGCGTTTGGCCCTGCATGGACGCTACCATCAATCATCCGGGTGAAGTGGACACCCAGGAAGGGGAAATCTGGATTGGGTACTGGGTAGATTAGGGTTTTGACCAGATAGCGTTTTTCTCTTGTGAGTTCGTAGTATTCTCCCCGGAATGGGACAATTTTGGCTTGGGGTTCAACTTGACCTAGTTTGGCGGTGCGATCGCTATGCAATCCAGTACAATTAATTACAAAGCGGGTTTCAAAGTTACCCTTGTTTGTTTGCAGTACCTGATTTTTACCACTTGGGGAGATTTTCAGAACTTTGGTATTGAGGTGTAAATCCCCACCCTGCTGTTGAATTAGCTGGGCATATTTTAAACAAACTTGTTTGTAATTAACAATACCAGTTGAAAATACCCGAAGTCCACCTACACATTTTACGTGAGGTTCAATTTCCCTGACTTCTTCGGGGCTGATTCTCTTGACTTCTATGCCATTGTCTAAGCCGCGTTGGTAGAGATTTTCTAAGCGTGGTAGCTCTTGTTCTTCTGTTGCAACAATTACTTTACCACAAACTTCATGGTCAATTCCATGCTCTTGGCAGAATTGTACCATTGAACGAGAACCATCACGACAAAATTTAGCTTTAAAACTTCCTGGCTTGTAGTAAATGCCAGAATGAATCACCCCGCTATTATTGCCAGTTTGATGAAATGCCCATTGACTCTCTTTTTCTAATACTAAAATCCGCGCATTGGCATAGCGTTTTCCTAAAGCCAATGCTGTAGAGAGTCCAACTATTCCCCCACCTATAATCGCAAAATCATACATTAGTATTATCGCACTTCAATTTACAGTAAATCTATAAAATCATTGGCATTGGGCATTGGGCATTGGGCATTGGGCGTTGGGCGTTGGGCATTGGTTATTCCCCTTGTCTCCCTCATCTCCCTCATCTCCCTCATCTCCCTCATCTCCTTACCACACCTGCCAAGGAGCCTGATTGTTTTTCCACAGCCCTTCGAGATAGTTTTTATCACGTAAAGTATCCATCGGTTGCCAAAATCCATCATGTTTGAAAGCAGATAGCTGTTGCATATCAGCTAGCTTTTCTAATGGCTCTTGCTCCCACACTGTAGAGTCATCAGTAATTAAGTTGATTACTTCTGGTTCTAACACAAAATAGCCGCCATTAATCCAAGCTCCATCACCTTCAGGTTTTTCCCGAAAGCTGGTGATTTTGGTTTGCTCATATCCTAAAGAAATGGCACCAAAACGTCCGGCTGGTTGAACAGCTGTGAGTGTTCCTAAGGTATTTTGTTGTTTGTGAAAGTTAACTAGCTCTGTGATATTAATATTACTTACACCATCACCATAAGTAAAGCAAAAAGTCTCATTACCAAGATGTTCGCTGATTCGCTTTAAGCGTCCGCCTGTCATTGTATTATCACCCGTATTTACTAAGGTGACACGCCAGGGTTCAGCATATCCAGAATGCACGTTCATCTGGTTGAATCGCATATCAAAGGTTACATCTGACATGTGCAAGAAGTAGTTAGCAAAATACTCTTTAATTATGTAACCTTTGTAACCACAACAAATGATGAAGTCATTAATGCCGTGGGCAGAGTAAGTTTTCATTATGTGCCAAAGAATTGGCTTACCACCAATTTCAACCATCGGCTTTGGTCTAATACTAGTTTCTTCACTGAGGCGTGTACCAAGACCTCCAGCCAAAATCACCGCTTTCATGCAATTACCTCGGAGATTTGTAGGGATATTGATTATTTGAGTGTGCCAATTTTAGATTTTGGTGAAGCAGCGCAGTCTTCTCGCAAAGGGAGAGGTTAGCGCCTTTCCTTCGGAACGCGTAGCATCTCGTAGAGAAGAAAGCAAATCTAAAATCCAAAGCTGTTTAGCTTTATCGATATAAAGAGGATGCACTTAGGTAGAGAAAAATTGATTTCTGTTTTTCTTTTCTCAGTCAATAATCTAACTGTAATTTCCGGCAAAATTATAAAGGAAATATAAATTAAAATCTTTTCTATATAAAAGCTCTATGAATATCTATAAACAGGAAAATAAATTACTTAATTAAATAAAAATATCAACAATAAAATAACTAGGATTAGCGACCGCTAACCCTAGTCAGGCTTGATTTTTTCAATCAAAACCAATCTGATGGTAGTAACAAAATTTACTTATTCAGGACTTACGCAAACAATACTTATTTTCAGCTATGGGAAATTGATGAATTGCCCCAGAGCGCGTATAGTTTTGCGTAAGTATTATTTTTTTAGTTAGTTTTTTCCCCATCAATTGGGCCTTGGAATAAAGGGTCACATTTGTTTTCTACGACTACGCATAAGTTACTGAGTGCTTGCTGATAATTATCCATATCACCTTGCTCAAGAAAGATTTTGATAGATGCCTGTATATCTTCGACAGATTTCGTCTGGTTTTTGTTAGATTCACTACCGCCATATTGCGCCAGCTCATAGCGAACCATGCCTCGTTTAAGATATGCTTTTGCTAGTCTGGGGCTTAGGGTTAATGCTTGGTTAAAGTCAGCGATCGCTAGATTATATTGTTGCTCATAATTGCTGCTATATTGAGCAATTTGATAATAGACAACACCCCTCTGAAAGTAAGCTTCTGCTTGGGATATATTAAGTTTTATGGCCTGACTAAAATCTGCGATCGCTGTTTTGTAAGCTTGTTGAGATTCACCACTATATTTAGCCATTTGGGTGCGGACAATCCCCCGTCTGATATAAGCTTCAACTTCATTCTTATCCAGACCGATAGCTCGATTATAGTCAGCGATCGCTAGGTTATATTCATGATCAGGATCGTTGCTATATTCAGCAAGCATATAGCGGGCATTACCCCGATTCACAAGAGCTTTGATTTGATTGGGCTGGATTTTCAGAGCTTGGCTATAATCTGTAACTGCTCCTTCGTAGTCTTTCAGGTTATAGCGGGCATTGCCACGATTTACAATCGCTCTGGCTTGTGTGGGTTCTTGTTCAATTGCTTCGGTGAAGTTGACGATTGCTTTGTCATAGTCTCGATCTTTGTAAGCAGTATAGCCTTGCTGATAGGAATCAGCGAAGCTGATTTTGTCATTTGTCTGAAGAGACTTGAATGTTTGTTGGGTGTAAGCGTTTTGGGAAACTAACGGCTGAGTAAATTTAATCATTACGTCTGCATATCCCAATAAACCAAAACCCAACAAGCAAAAAAGAATCGGGTACAATTTTGACTTCTTGGAAGGTTTATAATATGAACCACTGGGAGTCATTAGTGGCTGCCAATAATTAGCTAGCTGCTGCGACATGGCTCGCTGTGGAAAACGCGGTGTCTGGGTGTAGTGCTTTCTCGATTTGATTCGTGGTTGTAGATGTTCTCTAGCTTCAATAGCCCGATGTGATGGAAAGGGGTCGCGTCCACCTAATCGCACGGTACGTTCACACCACGGACAGCTACGTATATGGTTGTTGTAGCGATGCTGGGGATTTGTCGTACAGGTAATCAGGGAATCTTCGGCTTCAGCTATTGCTGAGAGCCAAGTTTGGGCATTGGGGCGCAGCCGTGGGTTGTTGTGACCCTCTTCAAAACAACGGATAAATAGTTCCTGTAAGCTGGGATGGAGAATTTCCCAAGGGGGTGCAATGGGTGTCGGTAAGTAAGGTACGTAACGCTTTTGGCTGTAAGTGAAATGACCGGATACAATGCGTGCTTCGTAAGGTGGTGGCTCAATAGAACCTTGAAAAATCCCCGAAAATGGGTGGGTGCCTTCCATTAAGAGTTGAAATATTAGCACCGCTAACCCAAATAAATCGTGAGAGATTTCGCGATCGTGCTGGGCAAAAGTTTTATTCTGTAGTTCTGGGGGAGTAAACTCTGGTTTACCTACTAGGCAGCGATAAACGATATTGTTGTTTGGGCTGGGTACTTGGAAAGAGTCTGTGTCTATTAAAGTCACCAGTGCGGTATCACTGACGAGGATATTTGACTCGTTCACATCACCAATACAATATCCACTAGCATGCAAAGCGGCAAAAGCCGCCGCCAGGTTACGAGCCGTGCGGAGCAGGTACTGATAGTTGAATAGGGGGCAGTGTTGGCGACGGGTTCTGGGATTGTAAAAGTCGATGATTGGACGCATCCCCTGAATACGTGGCATCAAAAAGCCCAGGACGCTATTTTTGCCATCTGCCGCCCGTAATAAATCCTCTGGCCAGGCGATAGAGATATGCCCCAAACTAGCTGTAGGGTTTTCTGGCGGGTTGGCTAGCATTGCCTGGAGTTTATCAGCATGGGCAGTGGTTGGCTTGTGGTAAATCTTCGCCACCAAGTTGCTATCGGATGGCACTGCATAAACGCAAGCTTCACCGCCACGCCCCAAACTGACATTGAGGCTGAGGATTTCTTTTCTAGGGAAACAACGTAGTACCTGCATAATGAAATTACCGCTAACGGGAGTTATTTGAGATGTGAAACCTGTAGATTTATTGCTTACGAGTTGTTGAATGCGGCTATAATGAGTGTTAAGTCATCATCAGTGCGTTGCGTAATCCGCTCTGAGCGTAAAAATTTTACCAACTGCTCCTTTGCTTCTGTTTTATCTTCGGTATTGGCGACAAATTCAAACAGTGGAAAAAAGAAGGGTTTGTGAGGTTCGCCAACAACCATATTCAAGGCGAGCATTTGTAGTCCGTCGGTGATAATACCAACATTTACTATGTCTGTGCGCCATAATCTCATCTGCGCTGTATCTAAGGCAGTAGGCGAAGTTAAAAAAGTGGTTTCGTTGATGTATTCGCCGCTATCAGGCATAGTCAGTGCGAGGAGGTTGCCCGTGCTATCTTTTGCCACTGCCAAACCATCACCTATCTGTACCACAGCCACAACTTCTGGTGTGGCCACCATCATAATTAAGGTTGTTGCTAAATCTTGAGGCTGTTTGTCACAAGTAGCCGCCTCAGCCTCCACAGCTTTTTTGGCGGCTAGTATGGCATCATTTAAGAGCGATCGCACTAATGCATCATCACTCAAAGTTTTTCGAGTTATCCCAATGGTTGAAATGTTTTCTATTGCTGTCTCCACAGCAACCATCGCTCCCACTTTCCCAAGACTTGCAGAACCCGCGCCATCTGCTGCGGCAGCCACTAAAATATTATCTGACAATATCTGCCAGTGATGAGCATCCTGACATAACTGCTTATTTTTTAAGTGACTTGTACCACATACAGACGCAGCCACAATCCGCCATTGAGCAATCTGTTTTGATATGTTCATAGATTTTTTGCAGCAGCTAGCTGTGTAAACATCAAGCTGCGATTTTTAATTAAACAGTCCCCCAACCAATGGGCGGTAATGCTACCTGTTCGTCCATCTGCGAATGAGAAACAGCTGACATACTAGTTGACAGCCAGACAAACATCTCAATGAAATTCAGTCCTTTGAGCTTCAAGGGAGTACGTACAGCTATTTGATTTAAAAGCGTCATATTCGCATTTTCTACACCGACTGTAAAAAATGCTACGCGTTTATTTGCTTCATCTCCCTGTAGGCGCTGGGCTGCTTGCTCGACAATATGTTCTAACTCGCCTTGCGGTTCTCCATCGGTAATCATAAATACCCAAGGACGATAGTAAGCAATCCCATTGGTACGATACTGAGATTTCCGCTCTTGAATTATGTCCAAAGCTTTATGAATTCCTGCGCCCATCGTAGTCAAGCCCTGTGCTGTCAAAATCGGCGGATTGAATTGATCGGCAGTCACAAAGTCTTGTACTACATTGATATTACTATCAAAAGTGACGATCGCCACTTCCACCCGTCTTGCTGCTAATGGATTTTTGACTAATTCATCCTTCAAGCTTAGTAAACCTTGATTTAAAGCCTCAATCGCATCTCCTTGCATCGAGCCAGATGTGTCTAGTAAAAGTACACAAGGACAACGTGGTTCTGGGTTCTCGGCAAATTCTACTACTTCATCAAGTCTTAATGTATCGTGCATAACTTTTTGTGTTATGTTAAAGTCCAAAACCTTATTTCCCTTTGCTCACAGTATATAATTCCCGTAATCTCGGCGATTACAGAATATAGTATCTAGTGGTAGATGCTCTAATCTTTATTAAACAAATTATTTTCATGAAGTTCTCTATATATTTAAGAAGAACTTGAGTACACTTTAGTTTAGCAAAAAAGAGTTTATCAAAACCCAGTATTACCTGTTGTAATGTATCTACCAAAAATTTATATCCCTTAAAACTACAGTACAATAAATACGTAAACTTTCCTAGATAAATTTTTAAAGATTTTATGTAGAACAATCGTTCCTTTATAGAAAACTTATTAACCATAATTAAGATCATTAGCTCTAGAAGTATACCAGTGTAAGTGCGCGAGATTTTAATCAAACTTGCGTCTGCAAGTGAGTGGACATAAATAAACGTCATGATTAAGGTCTTCAGTCAAGAGTTGGCAGTAGGAGTAAAATCCAGAAGTAACCAACATCTACTGATCGTCTAGCTATGATAAATATTTACCTTTATTCATACCCACCTACTTAATTTTTTGAGATAAATTAAGTAGAACGCGCCAAATGTAACGAATGAGTTATAAAACTTACAACTTTTAATATATATACATATTTTAAAAGGAATAATTTTTTCCCAGAGAAAAATTATAAAGAAGAAAATACCTTCATAGCTGATATTTTAAATCTACTAATGTTCGGTTGTTGATTCCGTAAAAAACTTAAAAAATATGAATAACTCAGGTGCATTCACCAAACTACGTCCTCTAAATTTGTTAAGACAGCTATCCAATTGCTCTGACAGTACTTGTTTACAAGCATTGAGCAACTCAGTTTCTTGGTCGATGTACCTAGAACATGGCAAAATAACTTATGCTACCCATTCAGTGGAACCTTTTGATCGACTAGAACGGCATTTGCGTCGCCTCAGCCATCAAATTCCACTCCTTACTAGTGAGGTTCGTGTTCAACTACGGCTGATGTTTGAACCGGACTCACATAGTCACTTAATCGAAGATGACAGCAATTCGAGAAGCTACCCTCCTGAGTATCAGGCTATATCCTGGCTTGTTAGTCAACAACATCTACATTCTACACAAGCAGCAGTGCTGGTTAAAGAATTAGTTAAAGAGGTGATGGAATCATTTTTGCTGATCAAAGAAGGTACTTATGAATTAACAGAACCACTTGATAGAATGCCAAAAATTTGCAGGCTAAATGTAGAAAAAATTTTAGAAGATTGCCAAGTAAGATTACGGAATTGGCAGGATTTTGTTCCCCAAATTTCTTCTCCATATCAACGTCCATATCTGTTGATTGACAGTAAATTTGATAACCAATATTTACCAAACCTCCAGCCAGATTTAACGAACTGGATGAGAGGTTTCAGCCTGTGTCATCTGGCTGCAATTTTGAATCAAGATGAAATCCAACTGGCTAGCAATTTATACCCTTACATTCTTAAGGGGGGGATTATCTTGCATGAACCCGATCCACCTTATGATAAATTACCAAAGATTTTTGAAGAGCAATGTCTACGGTGGTCACTGAACGCAGCCGTACCCCTACGGGGAAGCAAGCTACGCGCAGCGTCTCGTAGAGAAGTGCGGGCTACACCTACACTTTTATCAAAATTGATTCCAGAGTTAATTGACACCAAAAAAGAATTAAATAACACCGTCGATTCAAACCCAAATATTTCTGAAGAGAATATAGCACCTGTTCAGCGATTACCACAGATTTATACTCCTCCAAAAGATAATTTTCAAGAACCAACAATATCAAATAACATAAATTCTGCTTCCCAAAGCGTAACGGCTGCTACTGTAACGGTACAAAAAGTCCACAAAATTGTTTCTGTAGATGATAGCCCCACAATTCTCAAAGAAATTAGCTATTTCTTAGAAAATGAAAATTTTTCTGTAGTGACTATCAACGACCCACTAAAAGCCGTTTTGTCAATTATAAGGCACAAACCGGACTTAATTTTGTTGGATTTAAATATGCTAGGAATCGATGGTTATGAGTTGTGCCGGATTATACGAAATAATTCCATATTTCAAAAGACTCCCATCATCTTTGTCACTGGGAGTAAAGGAATTGTAGACAAAGTTAAAGCGAAATTGGTCGGGGCATCTGGATATCTGACTAAACCATTTACCCGCACGGAATTACTAAAAATAGTTTTCATGCATTTGGCTTAAATTAACGGTAAAATATAACGACTTTGAGCTAGTGAGGATAAATCAATATGGCTACAGTTTTAGTGGTTGAAGATGCCCCTTCTCAGTTGGAGTTAATCAATTGTTTTTTAAGAGACAGTGGACACACAGTAATTAAAGCTTCTGATGCTAAAGATGGCATGAGTAAGGCAATAAATCACCAGCCAGATGCAATCATTACTGATGTGGTGATGCCAGAAATTAGCGGGTTTGAATTTTGTCGCCAACTGAAAAGAAATCCAGCGACTCAAAAAGTACCAATTATTATTTGTAGTTCTAAAAATCAGCCAATTGACCGGATTTGGGGAATGCGACAAGGTGCAAACGTTTATTTAACTAAGCCTTTTACGAAACAGCAATTAATAAATGCGCTCAAATCTCTTGTAGAGTGAGGGGAGTAGGAGACAGTCGAAAATTACGAACTAGGAACTACGAATTAACCAAACCAGCTTCAAAAATCTGGTTTGGGGTGAGATTCAATTCGGGAAAAGTTTGGGAGATAAGGCGATCGCTATCTCGAAATTTACTGATTTGATATTCCCCATCAACCAAGTTACAGACAGAGATTGTTGGTTGTTTGGGGTTGCCAATAAAATTACGTCCACCCAAGGCGGCATAATCGACAATCCAGTATTCCGGGATACCCATCTCTTCATAGTCAGCATATTTCAAGTGGTAATCGTCCCGCCAGTTGGTTGATACAACCTCAATTACTAGAGGTATTGATGCACCCAAAGTCAGGGTAGATTGTTTTTTCCACAACGGTTCATTTGCCAGATTTGCCCGATTTAGCACCAAAACATCTGGAAAGTAACCCGAATCTTTTTCAGGAGGTCTAACTATAACTTGGTTGGGGACAATGTAGGGTAGTCCTAGACGTTTGATTTCAAAAGGAATTTCAATACCTAAAAAACCTTTAACTTCTTCGTGTTCCCCTACTGGTTGTGCCATCTCAACGATTTCCCCATTATGTAGTTCGTAGCGTACACCTGAATTTTCGGGTAGGCGATCGACAAATTCCTCAAAGGTTACTAGCTTGGGTATGGCTTGAGTCATAGATGATAGAAAATTACTGCTTTGGAAATATTATCTCTAATCTAGGAGATGACGGACAGCTTTTCCACCACGGTTAAGTACATGGGCAGGGCTATTTCATTCTAGATTTAACCAACGAATTTAGGTATTTCCAGCCATCGTGAGATATAATCCCTGAAGCCTAAAATGACGTATTCTCGTAAATACATAAAATGTCAGATTTTAGAATGAAATAACCCTGAGTACATGGGTATAAATCATCGTCGTTTTTTAGTTGAAACAGTACTTGACGGTTATTTGTGGGAAACAACACCACAGTCATTGCTGTATCTTGGCGATCTCAAAATAAAGCAAGATAATTGAAGTGCCACAATTTAAGTATGTAGGTAAATCGTGACAAACCACGAAGATAGTCATATTGAGTCACAAATAACCTGTGATGCACTCCTTAGCATAATGCAAAAGCAAATTTTGGATATTGAGCGCAAAGAAGCAAAGAATACTTGTGCAATCTTTCATCAAACAGGTAATCGGTTTGTATTCCTGTACCATCGAAAAAATAGCCCAAATGTAAGAATTTATTTTCGTGCAGAACCTGATTCAGAATTACATCAAGTTCCGCTTACCATAAATCTCCAGAAACGAACCAAAATTAATAACGCTTGGGAGAGAAATTTTCCTTACTTTTTTGAACTTTCACTATCTGATAATTTGGAGGAAGTTTCTGAGTTTCTCGTTAAAGAAGCTTATCCACTTTCCTTTAAATCTGCTTTGCTTCATCAATATTGGGGAAAGAACAGCCTGCACTATCTGAGCAGCGTCAAATAGTTGAAGCTGAAGGTTATTTCAATGCTAAAAATATTGAAGACGCAAGGCGGCGAGTAACTACTTCTATTGTCCAGCGACAAGGGCAAGCAGAGTTTCGTCGTCAACTGTTAAAAGCCTATAATTATCAATGTCCAATAACGGGATGTAATGCTGAAGCTGCTCTCGAAGCAGCACATATCATTCCATATAAGGGTACTGAAACTAATCACATAGCTAATGGTTTACTATTAAGAGCAGATATACATACTCTTTTTGATTTACATTTGCTATCTATCCATCCTAAGACACATAAAATTGTCATTTCTTCTGAATTGCAGGCAACTTCCTACATAGAATATATGGGTCAAAGTGTGTCTTTACCAAAAGAAAAAATCGCACAACCAGACCCAGCTGCTTTGGAAAAACATTATAATTTATTTCTGCAAAAATGCTGACACAAAACCCTTCAGCCACCTCACAATTCTGGTACAGCAATTGTACGATCTTGTAAATCGCCTGTCGTATCTGGTTTTGTTTGTAGTAGGTTACTTACTCGTACACATACAGCGTTTTTCAGGTAAATGAGGTACACAGGTAGGGGCACAACATTGTTGTGCCCTTACGACAAAACGCCAAGAAAAAATTAGCATCAAAGATTGTTCTGCTAGTCTAACGTAGTAGGATTGTTCAAGTAAAAGGGTACGCCTTGCGGGACGAATAGCCATCGATCGCTAGTAGGCACCCTAAAATGAGAACAAAAGACGATTCCTAAAACAAGCACACTCCATGCGTATTTCTCTAAATTGGCTGCGCGAACTAGTAGAGATAAAACTTAGTCCAGAAGAATTAGCCGAAACCCTGACAATGGCGGGGTTTGAGGTTGAAGACATTGAAGACCGCCGCACTTGGGCAAATGGCGTGGTGATCGGGAAAGTGCTTGAGCGTCAACCCCATCCCAATGCCGATAAATTGAGTGTTTGCCAAGTAGATATCGGTGCAGGTGAAACTTTAAATATTGTCTGTGGCGCTGCCAATGTGAAGGCAGATATCTATGTACCAGTGGCAACTACGGGTACTTACTTACCCAACATCGATTTAAAAATTAAACCTGCAAAACTCCGTGGTGTCCCATCTCAGGGCATGATTTGTTCTTTAAAAGAACTCGGTTTGCCCACTGATGTCGATGGAATTCATATTTTTACCCAGGAAAATTTACCATTGGGTAGTGATGTGCGTCCGTTGTTGGGTTTAGATGATGTAATTTTAGACCTCACCGCAACTGCCAATCGCGCTGATGCTTTGAGTATGGTAGGCGTAGCCAGGGAAGTCGCAGCTTTGACCGGTGGAAAGTTGAGCATTCCTGAACCGGGTGAAGTTTCTATTACCAAAAGTGCCGGAAATTTAGCTTTAAAAATTGCCGATAGCCAAGCTTGTCCTGCATACATCGGTACAGTAATTGAACAGGTGAAAATTGCTCCGTCTCCCGAATGGCTGCAACAGCGTTTGCGGGCGGCTGGGGTACGTCCCATCAGTAATGTGGTGGATATTACTAATTACGTTTTGTTGGAATGGGGACAACCACTACACGCCTTTGACTGCGATCGCCTAGAATCTGTGGCAAGTAGCGAAAATTTAACCATTGGCGTTCGCTTCGCCACTGCTGGAGAATCCCTCAAAACCCTGGATGGACAAACTCGCACCCTATCAACCCAAAATTTATTAATTACCGCTAACGACAGACCCGTTGCACTGGCGGGAGTCATGGGTGGACAAGAAACAGAAGTCCATGAAGGGACTCAAAGCTTAGTTTTAGAAGCAGCTTTATTTGATTCCGTAGCAATTCGCCGTTCTTCCCGCAGTGTTGGGTTAAGAAGTGAGGCTTCTGGCAGATATGAACGGGGAGTTAACCGGGCTGAGTTGGAAATAGCTAATCGCCGCGCCTTATCCTTAATTAGCGAATTAGCGAGTGGAATTCTTGTGCAACAGGAAATTGCCGACACCCGCCCCGATCCTTCTACCTGGAGTCGTTCTATCGCCCTGCGTTTAGATCGAGTTAATCAAATACTCGGGCCAATCGAATTGGAAGAGGACGCAGGTGAACTCCAAGAACAAGATGTTGAGCGCATCCTAACTGCATTGGGATGTAAATTAACTCCTTCAGGAGAAGATAACAGCCATCAAGCTACATGGTCTGTTTCTGTCCCACCCTATCGTTACCGAGACTTAGAGCGGGAAATTGATTTAATTGAAGAAATTGCTCGTCTTTATGGCTACAACAAATTCTGTGATACTTTACCAGAAAAAGCTGAAGCTGGTTATTTGCCTTTAGATGAAGAACTAATTCGCAAATTACGAGCTTTCTTCCGGGCTGAAGGGTTGACAGAATTAATTCACTATTCTTTAGTCAAACCAGGAGAAGACAGAAATATAGTACTGTCAAACCCATTATTTGCCGAATATTCAGCGCTGCGAACCGATTTGATATCTGGGTTAATTGATGCCTTTCAATACAATTTAGAGCAGGGTAATGGTGCCCTTAACGGCTTTGAAATTGGGCAGATTTTCTGGCGAGAAGAAGACGGTTTGCAAGAAACCGAAGCCCTAGCTGGGATTGTGGGAGGCGATATTTCCGTTGGTAAATGGTCAAAAAGTGGACGCGAAGAACCCATCACCTGGTTTGAAGCTAAAGGCATTTTAGAAAGTGTATTTCGGCAACTTGCCTTGGAAGTGGAATTTCAACCCGATCGCCGCGACGATCGCTTACATCCAGGACGCACCGCTTCTCTGTGGATTCGGGGTAACAGGCTGGGGATTTTTGGACAACTCCATCCCCAATTGCGACGAGAAAAAGGCTTACCAGATTCCGTTTATGTTTTTCAGTTGGATCTAGATGTGCTTTTAGAGTCTCTGGGAGAAGATGAAGTTCTTGTGCCAACATTCCAGCCCTATTCTACCTATCCACCTAGCGATCGCGACATTGCCTTTTTCGCACCCGTGAAAATCTCAGTTACCGAAATTGAAAAAGTAATTACCAAAGCGGCTAAAGATTTGCTCGAATCGGTGGAATTATTTGATGAATATCGGGGCGAAAACGTCCCCGAAGGACAGAGGAGTTTGGCATTCCGTCTAGTTTATCGGGCTAGCGATCGCACCCTTACTGAAGCGGAAGTCGAACCAGTACACAACAAAGTCCGCGAAGCCTTGGTGGAAAAATTCGGCGTTAACCTGAGAAGTTAGAAGTTATATCATGTCCGCTTGATTACTTATTAAACCCCAAGAACCCCACCCCGCCAAAGGTGCGCTTTAGCTCCCCTCCTCGCTTGCGGGGAGGGGTTGGGGGTGGGGTTCTTTTATTACGAGTAACTTGGCGGTTGCTATAACTTGATGAAATTATACATCAGGTGGAGCGATCGCATCTAAGAGGTTGTTTGAAAAGTCCTCTTGTTGGTATCAAAAGTTTTAGATCCCTCTAAATCTCCCGATAAATTGGGAGACTTTGATTCCGGTTCCCCCCTTTTTAAGGGGGGTTAGGGGGGATCTAAAAGTGCCTAAAGTCACAGCGAAACCCTTTTCAAACAACCTCTAATAATACTAATCCCAGTTGCTTGTATAAAGTAGTGTTACATCTATAATATTACTCAACAGTATTTACTATATAGTTTGGTATAATCTCACACATAAAAAAGTAAATTTTCGGTAATTAACGATGATAGAATTTGCCGCCATTACTTCAGTAATTACTCCCATAATTAAAAAATATGCTCCTCAAGCTAGTCAAATAATCATTAAACAAGCTCAAAAAAACGAAGCTATCATCAAAGTTTTACAGGAATTAAAACTCAATAGTACCCAAATTCCTGATGATGTTGATACTGTTTATGTTTACGCTCTGGTAAGGTATGGTGTATTTAAGCCAGAAGCAATTTTAAACCTGTTTAAAGAGAAAGTAATTAAAGATTATTTTTGGGATGCTTATAGTAATAATACTCCCTCTAAGTTCGTAGAAAATACCAAAAAATTTCTTCATCAAAATAGCGAACTAAAAACCCAGATAATCAATGCTAAAATTAACTTTTTGGGTGAATTAGAAGAATTCGGGGAAGTGTTTATTGTAGTTGCTAAACAAACGAAAGCATCACGATATCAGCCTTACCCAGATTGGAATTTAGATGTTTATCCCAAAGAATTTAAAGCCTTGTACCCTACAGTTATCAGCCCATGTTTTGAATCAAGACCCAAATCAATTAGTAGGACAATTATGGGGAAGATTGCAGAGTTTTCCTGAGCCAGAAATTCAGAAAATATTGGCAGATGCAGTACAAAGTAAAAGTGAAATTCCTCGACTTCAACCGATCACAGCCAGTTTAACTTCTCCGGGTGGAAACCTAGTGCGTATTCTAACTGGTCATAACGACTCGGTAAATGCAGTAGCGATCGCCCCAGATGGTCAAACAGCAGTTTCTGCTTCTGTTGACAACACCCTGAAACTGTGGGATTTGGAGACTGGAAAGGAAATCTCTACCCTGAGAGGTCATAAAGACTCGGTAAATACAGTAGTCATTACTCCAGATGGTCAAACAGCGGTTTCTGCTTCTAGTGACAACACCCTGAAACTGTGGGATTTGGAGACAGGAAAGGAAATCTCTACCCTGAGAGGTCATAACGACTCAGTAAATGCAGTAGTCATTACTCCAAATGGTCAAACAGCAATTTCTGTTTCTAATAGCTTGGAACTGTGGACTTTGAAACTGTGGGATTTGGAGACGAAAAGGGAAATCTCTACCTTGAGAGGTCATAAAGACTCGGTAAATGCAGTAGTCATTACTAGGACTTACGCAAAAACCCTCTTAAACTCTCATTCCTCCGTGACCTCTGTGTCCTCTGTGGTTCGTTTTCCGTTACCTGTGCGTAAGTCCTAATTACCCCAGATAGTCAAACAGCAGTTTCTGCGAGAGGTCATGACAACTCGGTAAATGCAGTAGTCATTACCCCAGATGGCCAAACAGCAGTTTCTGCTTCTAGTGACAACACCCTGAAACTGTGGGATTTGGAGACTGGGAAGGAAATCTCTACCCTGAGAGGTCATGACAACTCGGTAAATGCAGTAGCGATCGCCCCAGATGGGCAAAAAGCCGTTTCTGCTTCAGATGACAAGACCTTAAAACTGTGGGATTTAGAGACAGCAACAGAAATCTCTACCCTAACTGGTCATAATCACTGGGTAAGAGGAGTAGCGATCACCCCAGATGGGCAAAAAGCCGTTTCTGCTTCTGCTGACCACACCCTGAAATTGTGGGATTTACACACAGCAAAGGAAATCTCTACTTTTACAGGTGAAAGTTATATATATTGCTGTGCTGTTTCCCCAGATGGATTGACAATTGCAGCAGGTGAAAGTTCAGGGCGGGTTCATTTTCTCCGTTTAGAAGGGGGTTCAGAAAATGAATAACATTACTCCAAATACAATCAATATCCCCAGATATCCCCCAGAATTTCAGCAAATCATCAACGCTAAAAATCAAAACTTTGTCGGTCGTGAATTTGTCTTTTCTGCTATCAACAACTTTCTCAATCAATCTGACTGGGGCTACTTTACTATTATCGGCGAACCTGGTATTGGTAAAAGTGCCATTCTTGCCGATTATGTCAGCCATAATCCGGGAGTTGTCTATTACAATGTCGAAATCCCAGGTAAAAATCGCGTTGAGGAATTTCTGACGACGATTTGCACTCAATTAATAGAAATCGCCCAACATCAAGGTAGTAAAAATCTCACCGCTAACTTTCCTGATTCTACCACAGAAGACAGTGGTTTTTTATCGTTGTTACTGCAACAAATCAGCAATAGATTGCATCCAGGGCAACGTTTAATTATTACTATAGATGGCTGCGATAGGATTGATATCAACAATCAACCACGCGGCTCAAATATATTCTATTTACCCCGTTATCTACCCTAAAAAGTTTATTTTATCCTTAGTCATCGTCATTTTTTGGCAGATAAATCAGGTTTATTAATTGAAACTCCAGCCCAATCTCTAGATTTATCAAACTACCCTGAACAAAATCGCGCTGATATCCAGGAATATATTAAAACTTATTTAAATGAATCATGTCATTCTGTAGAAGCTTCTGCGGCTTCCCACAGGGTGCGTAGCCTTAGCAAACAGAAGAATACCGGAGATGTTTCGCTCAACATGACACAAGGTTTTGATGATGAAACCAATTTTATGTATGTTAAAGAAATTTTAACAGCTATTAATGAGGATATTTACCCCCCAAATTTACAACTCTATTACCAAGATCACTTAGAAAAGATGAATTTAGCAACCAGTAAACAGCAACCGATGGCTTTACAGGTGTTAAATATCTTAGTTCAAGAGCAACCAATATCAATAGAAGCGGTCGCAGAAAGATTAGATGCAGATGAATATGAAATAAAGGTAATTTTAGACAAGTGGCGAGAGTTTTTACATTTAGAATCAATAGCACCAGAAATCCATTATAGTATTTATCATCCTAGTTTTCGTGATTGGTTGAGGCAACAAATTGAGCCTAACTTTTGAGTTAAAAGGGGGGTTAGAAACCGCACGGCAGTCAGCCTCAACGGGGAGAACCCCCGCACAGCGCTGGCTCGTCTACACAGGCAAAACCCACACTTCGACAAGCTCAGTGACCGCCTCCGTGGGTTAAGAATCCTTGATTTTGTATTAGTCCACGGAGGTGGACTTTGTTTGTGTAGACGCGGTTTCTAACCGCCATTGCTCTAAGTTGATACGCATGGGCATAGTACTAACCCTTTTATAGAGAAAATTGAGGGTGAAAGCATTTGAGGGTTTATTTGAAAAAATCTCATCTTAGAAGGAGATCGACTCAAGCTTTTGGCAAAGCAATATCTTATTAACCAGCAGGAGTAACAAGTAATTATGGCTAAATATGTACTCTGGGGAACTTACTGCGAAGACGTTCTCGAAAAACGCACCCCCCACCGTCAAGCTCATTTAGACGGATTAGCAAAACAGAAAGAATCCGGTGTGTTGATTACTATTGGCCCCACCAAGGATGTCACAAAAGTTTTTGGAATTTACGAAGCCGAAGACGAAGCCACTGTGCGTCAGTTGATTGAAAATGACCCGTACTGGAAAAATGGCATCTGGACTGAATATTCTGTCAAAGAATGGATTCAGGCTTTTTAAATTGGTATGGGGCATTCTTGACAGGTTAAGGGAAATGGACTTTTGTCAAATGGTAAAGCTAATTCATCAGCTACCCTGACTTTTCACGTTATGTGGAAAAGCCACAAAAAAACTAACCCCCTTTTCCCTACCAGGGGGAAAATTCAAAGTCTCTCTCCTTGTAGGAGAGAGATTTAGAGAGAGGTTTTCCAGATCCCGTGAAAAGTCAGATCAGCTACCACGTCTCCCAAGTCAACTAATACTGCATAAAAATCTATTTAATTTTTCGTACAAGCTTAAGCAATCGGACTCCTGTCATATTTTTCAAATAAATTATTTAAAGCTTCTGCCAGCAATGCTTGACTACTTCGGTCTTTGTCAAGTGCAAATTTATCGCGCCTTTATACAACCCTAAAGATTGCGTAAAGGTTAAATAAAACACAATTTTTTTCTTTGAGATCGGGTACACTTGTATCTGTTAAGACAGTCTACTAATACGTGATAACACGTAACAATTTAAATGTTCAAAATGAACTACAAGTACGCGATACTCTTGGGAATCGTGGCATTCTCCAGTTTTCAAGCTCCAGCAAAAGCCGCTTCTCTGCTGGGAACGGCGAATGACTTCGGGGTCTTGGGTGGCTCGACGGTGACTAATACAGGACCCTCCGTCATCATGCAATCTCTGGGTGTCAACGCAGGTTCTTCAGCCACTGGCTTTTCTCCAGGGATCGTGAACGGAACGATATTCACGTCTGATGCAGTTGCGGCTCAGGCTCAGCTGGATAACGCAAGTGCGTACAATTATTTAGCAAAATTGAGTCCCACTAAGGAGTTGACTGGTGTGGATCTGGGTGGACTCACGCTCACACCTGGCGTCTATTCTTTTAGCTCATCGGCTCAGTTGACAGGAAAACTCACACTCGACAATCTAGGCGACCCCAATGCGCTCTTCGTTTTCCAGATAGCCAGCACGCTCACCACCGCAAGCAACTCGTCTGTTGTCACAACCAACGGTGAAGCTCCCAATGTGTTTTTCCAGATCGGCAGCTCCGCGACTCTCGGTACTGGCACTCAGTTCATGGGAAATATTCTAGCGCTCACGAGCATCACCCTGACTACTGGCGTAAACATTGAGTGCGGTAGAGCCTTGGCGCAAAATGGTGCCGTGACGATGGATACCAACAAGGTTTCCAATACCTGCTATACGAAGCCAAAGCCACAGGAAGTAGCAGAGGTTCCAGAACCTGACTCATCACTTGGTGTTATCGGCTCCGGGCTGGCGGGTCTGTTATTCACCTTCAGCAAAAGATTTAGAAAAGGGTGGTAGGTTGCAAATAGTTTTTTGAAATACTTGATTGGCAAAGAGTGTAGCAATCTATGGTAGAAAAAGATAGGCCCCGAATTGTTAATCAGACTTATCTGTTTAAAATGTTACCAGTATTTTACCAAAAGCATAATAATAATAATTAAATAGAGGGGGATAAGGCGAACGTCGGTCGCCTCATCCCCCTCTCCCCATAGCCGATTATCATTCTTATTAAGACTGTTTTGAGTATTTTAACTGATAAAAGGCATTTTATCTTAATCTCTCACGAATGCCCCACTCCCCACTTATGAAAATTTGGCAGGCTGATTTTTATCGTCGTCCGTTGCCAGATGCATCTGGACAAATTTTATGGGAGTTGTTGATTTGTGACGCAACTCGCAGCTTTGAGTATGAAGCTACCTGTCTCCAGTCAGCAGCAAATTCTAATTGGGTTGCTACTCAACTTGAGTTAGCATCTGGTGAAAAATTGCCGGATGTAATTCAGGTATTTCGTCCTCAGTCACTCAGTTTAATTGAGGCGGCTGGACGCAATTTAGGTATTAATGTCGAACCTACCCGCCACACTTTGGCATTGAAGCAGTGGTTACAAGAAAAGCAATATCCCTCAACCCTGGATAAACCGCCCCCAGCACCATTATCAGAAAACCTCTGGGGAGAACAATGGCGTTTTGCGACTCTAGCTGCTAGTGATGTCGAAACGAGATTTAGCGATCGCCCCATTCCCATTTTGCACATCCCAGAACATCTCAAACCGATCAATTTGGGTTTAGCATCAACAGTACCCGTCCCTGGTGTGGTAATTTATGGTGGACGGCAATCAATGCGCCTAGCACGGTGGTTACAGCAAGCCCGTCTCGTAAGCTTGAACTACATTTCTGGCGCACCAGATGGCTTAATATTAGAAGCTGGTTTAGTCGATAGGTGGATTGTTGCCACATTTGAAGATCCAGAAGTTACAACAGCAGCCCAAGCATTTCAACAACGCAAAAAGCATTGCCGAGGATTGCATTTTTTGTTAGTGCAACCCGATGATTCTGGGATGACTTATAGCGGCTTTTGGTTATTGCAGACAGAAGATTGATATTAATTGCCAAAAATATTGTTCCGTTTCTTATAGCCTATTTTTTCGGTAAATAAAGCGAAGGTATGTAAAGTTTGTAAATACTTATAATAAACTCAAACTTTATAGACTTCAGATTATACATCTCAAACCTTGGCAAGACTTAATATCAAGCAGATATCTGTAATGCTGTATAAGTACAGGTTGAGCACTGATGCCAGCTAGCAGAACTCTACTATTATCAAGGACGCTATGAACAAGCTGAACCGCAAAGTGCTGTATCTGCAAGCTTCAGGACAAAGAAAATGGGTGCTGGGAGAAGAACATTCTTCTGTTGCGACTAGCTTGAAAATCCTAGCAGGACTTTACTATTATCAAGGACGCTATGACCAAGCCGAAGAGTTGTTAGTGGAAGCTTTAGAAGAGAGAAAACTGCTGCTGAAAGAAAAACATTTTTCTGTCGCCAGGACCTTGAAGAAGCTAGCAGGACTCTACTATTATCAAGGATGCTATGACCATGACCAAGGCGAAGAGTTGTTAGTGGAAGCTTTAGGACAGAGAAAACGGCTGCTGGGAGAAGAACATCCTTTTGTCCCCACCAGCCTGATGAAGCTAGCAGGACTCTATTATTATCAAGGACGCTATGACCAAGCCGAAGAGTTGTTAGTGGAAGCTTTAGGAGAGAGAAAACGGCTGCTGGGAGAAGAACATCCTTCTGTCGTCACCAGCCTGAACAACCTAGCGTCACTTTATGATTCTCAAGGACACCATGATCAAGCCGAGCCGCTTTATCTGCAAGCTTTAGAAGTATTTCAGCACCTGCTGGATACTTATCCAGAATATTAATTTAGAGGTTGTTTAAAAAGTCCTGTTGTTGATAGCAAAACGTTTTAGATCCCCCTAAATCCCCCGATAAATTGGTTTACTGTTAATTCCGGTTCCCCCCTTTTTTTGGGGGGTTAGGTGCTGACTTTTCACGTCATGTGGAAAAGCTCTAACGATTAACCTAACCCCCTAACCCCCTTCCCTACAAGGGAAGGGGCAGGGTGGTTTCATACGAAAAAAGAAAAATACATAAGCCTTAATTTCTCATCTAAAACCATAGATTTTGACCCCTCTCCAAACCTCTCCCCCACAGTGGGAGAGGCTTTGAAACTTTTTCTCTGGTTGTATGAAACCACCCTGTTTCCCTACAAGGGAAGGGGGAAGATTCAAAGTCTCTGACGCCACGTGCTTCAAGTCGGCTAGCCGCCCAACGCAGTGGCTCCTCCTTGTAGGAGAGAGATTTAGAGAGAGGTTTTCCAGATCCCGTGAAAAGTCAGGGGTTAGGTGGGATCAAGAAGTGCCTAAAATCACAGCTAACAATTTTTTCAACAACCTCTTAGTCGTAACCGTTCACAGGTTTTTTTAGCTACTGCAAAAATATAGGTATATATCTTGGCTTATAAACATTGGCTAAGTAGTTGCATCAAGGCCATCACGGCTTTCGGATCGCTATACACAGATATTGCGTTGAGAGAGTTAATACCAAAGGCACTTACTTTCCCCAGTTCTGCACGACTGTTGGTAGCCAACCGAGAACTAGAGCGGAAAATCAGCAATGTGTACGACGAGCTTCGCTTACTCAAGCAAGCAGAAATTGCGATCAAACAAAGCGAGATTCGCTACCGTGCCATTGTAGAAGATCAGACTGAAATGATTGCCCGATATTTACCAGACGGCACACTCACATTTTTCAACCAAGCTTTTGCGCTTTATTTTGGGCGATCGCCAGAGGAACTCATCGGGAGTCCCGATCAACCCATGATCTTGGAGGCAGATCGGCAGCGAGTTGCTGAATTTGTAGCTTTAATTAGTGCTGATAATCCTGTTGTCATCATTGAGAATTGTGTGCTTCTGGGAGATCGGGTGCGTTGGACTAAGTGGCATAACCGAATGATATTTGACGAGCAAGGATGCTTTCTGGAATTTCAATCGGTGGGATACGACATCACAGACTTCAAGCAAATCGAAGAAACACTTTTTCAAGAAAAAGAATTAGCCCAGGTGACATTGCAATCCATCGGAGATGCAGTTCTGACTACAGATGCCTTGGGCAAAATTCAATACCTCAATCCGGTTGCAAAATCTCTGCTTGAATGTAGTGAAGCATCCGCAGAAGGGTTGCTGTTAGAAGAAGTCTTTGGAATTGTGCATGAAACAACACGGGAGAAAGTTCAGAACCCAATTGAGCAAGCGTTACAGGAAAATCGAACTGTGAATTTAGCAAAACATACCGTCTTAATTAATCAGAATAATCAAGAAATTGCGATTCAAGATTCAGCTGCGCCCATTCACAATCGTGACGGACAAATTATTGGCGGGGTTATGGTGTTTCGTGACGTGACTCAGAACCGCAACTCTTCACGTCAGCTATCCTGGCAGGCAAGCCATGATGCCTTAACCGGATTGGTGAATCGTCAGGAGTTTGAGCAGCGGATTGAACAAGCATTGTGCGTTACCAAATTAGACTGCCAGGTTCATGCCTTGTGCTATTTGGATCTCGATCACTTCAAAATCGTAAATGATACGTGTGGTCATGTGGCTGGAGACGAATTACTGCGTCAAATTAGTTTCCTATTGCAGGAGAAGATTCGGAAAACTGACACACTGGCACGGTTAGGGGGCGATGAATTTGGCCTATTGCTCAATCAATGTACACTGGAGCAAGCTTTACTAGTTGCTAATGAGATGCTTTCGTGTGTTCAAGAGTTCCGGTTTGTTTGGCAAGAGCAGGTATTCTCAATTGGAGCAAGTATTGGCTTAGTCAGTATCGACACGAATAGCGAGAGCGTTGCAGAGATTATCAGCAGATCTGACGCAGCTTGCTATACCGCAAAGAACCGGGGGCGCAATCGCGTGTACGTTGCTCAGACTGACGACCAGGAGCGAGTGCAACAACGCGGGGAGATGCAGTGGGCCAGCCGCATTTCTCAAGCCTTGGAAAGTGATTGGTTTTGTCTCTATGTTCAACCCATTACCGCTATCACCCCGGCGGCTGAAAACGGCGACTATTATGAAGTACTGCTGCGGCTCCGGGATGAACAGGGAAATTTAGTGCTACCGATGATGTTTATTCCAGCAGCAGAACGCTACGACTTGATGCACCTGATCGATCGCTGGGTGATTCGGACTCTGTTCAGGAATTGGACAAGGGTTGTTGGCGAAAAACAAATCATGTATGGGATTAACCTTTCTGGCTCTAGCATCAACGACGATCAGTTCATTAACTTTCTGTATGAGCAGTTTAGCCTATACTCCATCTCACCCCACTGCATTTGCTTTGAGATTACCGAAACTGTGGCGATCGCCAACTTGAACAAAGGCAAGCAATTCATTGAGTCGCTTCAACGGATGGGCTGTAGCTTCGCGTTAGACGATTTTGGGGTGGGGATGTCGTCGTTTGCCTATCTCAAGTCTCTGCCTGTGGATTACCTCAAAATTGACGGGAGCTTTATTCGTAACATTATCGAGAATCCTGTGGATAATGCGATCGTGACAGCAATGACGCACATTAGCAGTGTGATGGGTATTAAGACGATTGCTGAGTTTGTAGAGAATGACGCGATTTTAGAGCGAATTAGGGCATTAGGAATTGATTACGCACAGGGAAATGGCATTGCACTACCTCGCCCATTGGGGTCAGGAACATAATTTAAAGATTGAGCAAGTGTAAGCTGAGATTTATCTATTCTTTCTGGAGAAGAATAGAAGGTTTTTATAATCACTTCCTGAGCCACAGCTTTGACTACATTAATACTCACAGAATTCCCTAATTGATAGTAAGCCTTATCATCATTGGGATGAAGTATAAAGCTATCAGGAAAACCTTGCAGCCTTGCAGCTTCTCGCGGAGTTAGTCGCCGTACTCTCTGATTGTGATAAACTCCCAATCTATTAGCATCACTAGCAACCAAGGTTACCGAAATCTTATTTGGATCTACAAATTTATAAACTTCAAATGAAAAGTTACCCGATAGAGGTTTGTATTGATCATTAATAAGTTTTAGATACTTTTTTGTAACTAGTGAATTCAAAATCTCTCCTAGATTTGGGTGTTCAAAAAAGCTAAATATTTGCTCCTGAGTTAGTAATTTGCCATCTTTTTCTTGCCCAAACTTCTTATTCCGCCTCTTTAATATGAAACGGTTCATCAGTTCAATTTCCTCAGCACTACACTTCCCACGCAATCCTAAATCCCAGGAATGAATAGAGTTTCCACCCCGGTAATCAATCAACCTTATCCCATGTAAACGATTTAAATCATGATTAAATATTCGTTTTAAGGCATTAACAAAACTTTGCGAACAATCATACTTTTCATCTGGATTATTTTCCAAAATGTCGGCAACAGTCACAGATTTTTTTGGTGGGTAAAACAAAGATAACTGCTGAGGGTTATATGAATGAGAATCTTTAGGCCCCACATCAGAAATCAATTCAAAAGTGGGAGAAGCATCTAAAATTCCTACCAGATAAATGCGGACACGATTTTGCGGTAAGCCAAAGTTGGCGCTGTTGAGTAAAAAAGCATCAAAACTATAACCTCTTTTTTGAATTTCATGCTTAATTGTTGCTAATGTTCGCCCTTGATCGTGACTATAAAGCCCTCGAACGTTCTCAAAAATAAAAGCTTGCGGTTTATAGGTATCAAGTAATCTTGTTATTTCAAAAAATAGCGTACCTCGCGTATCGACAAACCCTTCTTTTTTGCCAGCATGAGAAAAAGATTGACAAGGAAATCCAGCTAGTAAAAATTCATGTTCTGGTAGTTGATCAATTAATCGAACATCACCTAAAGCTGTTTGAGCAAAGTTTTTTTCATAAACTAATTGAGCATCTGTATTAATTTCGCTGCTTAAAACGCATTCACTTTTTATATTTAAAGAACTAGCCGCTTGTTCAAAGGCTAATCTAATTCCCCCTATTCCTGAAAATAAATCTACAAACCGAATTTTATGCATAGATATAAAAGTAATTTTCAAGTGCGTGCAATCAGTAAGTAGGCATAATTAAACATCAAATAAAATCTTAGTTCGTAGTGAGCGATTCATCGCTCAAAACAAGGATCATCAGGACTAAAGTCCTTACTACAAACTTTAATTTATTTACGCCGAGCTACTTAAAAATTACTATCGGGGCACAATATATTGTCCCCCGACGCGTATAGTCTATTGAACGCACCCCATCTAAATACAAAGATTATACATGGGGATTCGTGCGCTAAGAAGCTGAAATACTTCTTGAACGTTACCAGGGCTACTGGCGTTCTCAGTGTGTCGTTAGAACTTTCGCTTCCGAACACCCTAGTAAAAAGTCATTATTAGTAATACTTTTTACTGATTATAAATAATTAGTGAAATTGGTCTATGTCTCCAGCTATAAAGCTTTTACAGTACCGCAAAAACTAATTCTTAGAATAATAGCATGAAAGAATAGCTGTTGCTGCGCGTTTTATACTGGTTTCGCTTACCCCACCTCAAATGTAGATATTTTTATAGTATTTTTAGGTGGGGACTGCACGAAACATTTCTATTCAATTGAAAACCTTTGTAACTTATTTAGCCTTCACCCGCGCCTGCTTCACCATCGCAATCAGAGTTTGATGGGCATCTTCCGCATCTGCTAAAACATGATCGAACTGAATGCGAACTGGTACAGATTCCCCATTCACTTGCGCGGTTAAATCCATACCCTGTGCATCAATTGACAGCATTTGGGCTGCGTTCGCATCTGTTACACCGCCAAAGGCTTGAGCATAAATAACTACAGCATCGGCATGATCATCATTCATGTGGTTGCAGATGCGCGAACTAATTTCAGTAGAGAAATCTTTAGACATGGTGAGATTGAAAGTGAGCAATAGCTTAAATTCTAAGTTAACAACGTGGATGAAATTTGCTGATTTTCTTTTTGAGCGCTAAAAACTATGTATTATACCCCAGAGTCATCATAAAATAATTTTATTAATGGGAGAATAATTAAATTAAAATAAAAGTTATTCAGTATTTTTACCTTTCATTGCGGAAAGCAAACAGCTTAAACTGTAGCAGAAGTATTAGCCAAAACTATTGCAGCTAAGAGACAATGAGCGAAACTAGCCCCAGACGAATTGTAATTGGGGATGTGCATGGACACTATGAAGGTTTAATGACATTGTTGGAGGCGATCGCCCCCACATCAGAAGATCAAGTCTATTTTCTGGGAGACTTAATCGATCGCGGTCCCCATAGCGCACAAGTAGTTAATTTTGTCAAGCGAAACAACTACCCATGTTTGCTGGGAAATCATGAGCAGATGTTATTAAGCATTCTGACCAATGAAAGGACTTCTTCCTCGACCATGCAAGCATGGCTATATAGTGGCGGAGAAGCTACCGTAGCCAGTTACCAAGAGGCTCCAATTCCTGACGACCATCTGGATTGGTTAAAAACTTTGCCTACATACCTTGACTTGGGGGATATTTGGTTAACTCATGCTGGTGTTGACCCTTCCATGTCGGTGACAGAACAAACTGCCGATGAACTGTGCTGGATACGAGAAGAATTTCACAGCATTGAAAAACCCTACTTCCCTGATAAGCAAATTATCATCGGTCATACCATTACCTTTACCTTGCCGGGTGTTTCTCCTGGGAAACTGGCACAAGGACAGGGATGGCTAGACATAGATACTGGCGCTTATCATCCCCGGAGTGGCTGGTTGACTGGACTGGATGTTACAAATCAATTGGTTTATCAAGTTAACATCTTTAAAAACCATATCCGTACCCTGCCTTTAGAAGAGATTGTAATTACCATTGATCCAGCCAAAATTAAAGTTGATCGCCGGAATAAGAATTGAGGAGGAGTGGGGAGTGGGGAGATGAGGGAGATGAGGGAGATGAGGGAGATGAATTAATGCCCCATGCCCATATTGTCAAGACCTCGCTAATACTCGAACATTGGCTTTATAACTAGCCTTATCCAAGCCATATTTTCCATTACTAGGTTGAGAGTTAATTGCACTTCTTAGGGCATCAATGCGATCGCTGGTTCCGGGGTGCGTACTCAAAAATGTCGGCGCAGAACCACCCTTGTTCAGCAGCTTTTGCATAAAAGAAACCATTCCAGACTGGGCATAACCAGTACGTGTCAAGGTTCGTAGTCCTCTTTGATCAGCCTCAAATTCATTTTTCCGACTGCGTGGCAAGTCTCGCGCTAACTGTACACCAATTTGTACTGCTGAATTTCGATCTAAGCCAGCTGCTGTTAATAGACCACTTTCGAGGGCTTTTTGCTGCATCTGTTTGACTACGTGTTTCCCGCCAATGTGACCAATTTCATGGGCAAGTACACTTGCCAGTTCCGCTTCATTGTCTGCGGTTTTCAGCAAACCTGTGTGGACATATACATAGCCGCCCAAGGTAGCAAAGGCGTTAATAGAGTCATCCTGAACTATCTGGAAAGTATAGGGGAGATCGGGGCGATCGCTATTCGCTGCTAAACGCCTACCAACTTGCTCTACATAACGATTAACTTCGGGATTGTGGTAAAGCCGGACTTGACTGCCCACTAATTCCTGATTAATCTGCTTACCAAGATCAACTTCTTGATTAGGGGATATATTAGAAAGCTGAAATGCCTGAACTCCTTGGAGTAGAAGAGGTAAGAAGTCTAAAGCTCTTCCAGGCAAGGGTGTACTTAGGCACACACTCAGGGCGACTACCACTGAAATGAGGGGATAAAACCAGCCACGCCGCCACACACGGTAATTTGTCACAAAACCTTTCCAGTTGAACATAATATACTCTGAAGATTATTTCAGGAGAACATAAAATAATGAGATAAATTGTGAGACGGATTTAGAGTATTCTAAGTTGCATTCTTAACTCCAGACCAAAGGAGTTGTTATACAGATAATTCTGACGTAAATCTACCTAACTGCGGGGGACCAAGGATTTCCTCTAGAGGTAGGCTTAAACACTAGATTTTACTTTCTAGGCGCGTCAGTTTTAACAACTAAAAGCTTGAGGGTTAGCTGCCACTCCTCCGAAATTACGAACTCGTGATAAACTGTCGCATAACCGCAACCCCTAGATGCTTTGAGCTATTAACAAATAGGGAAAATTGCCGTTTCCATTGAAAACCTTCTTGCTACAATCAATTACTTCGCTATTACCTCGGAAAACTTTTTATGGCTATTTTAGATTCAAAAGGTCGCTTATTCGGCAAAATAAACCTTCTAGATTTAGGTGCTGCCCTCGTAATTCTGTTAGTTATATTTGGCATCTTTATCTTTCCTGGCACTTCTGGTTCCGTTGCCCAAGTCGGTGCGAAAACAGTACCCATAGAAGTAGACTTAGTAGTTCGTGGTTTAAATGTACGTGACCCGCAAAAATTAATCGATAACGGTTTAAAAAAAGGCGGGAAAACTAATGTCATCATCCGCAATCAGCCCTATGGAGAAATTGAAATTAAATCTGTTCAACAGCTACCCAGAACAATAAATATTCCCCAACCTGATGGTACTGTTAAAGAACTACCAGATCCAAAAACCAACAATTATAGTACAGATTTGCTTTTGACTTTAGATGGCAAAGCCCAAGTCACTGAAAGTGGGCCAGTTCTGGGTAATAGTAAGGTGAAAATTGGGATGCCATTTGAGTTAGAAGGCTTTAACTACAACTTTAATGCAACTGTCATTGATATCAGATTGAAAGACAAATAGTATTCTCACTTTTGTTGATAATAGCAACGCGCAGATCCCCGACTTATTAAAGGAGTCGGGGATCTTGTTCATCACAAATGATTTAGGATTGCTATATAATACCCTCGAACTACGGAGACAGTTTTTCTTATGTTAATTAAGCAAAGGTAAAAATTTGCGAATTAAGCCAATTGTCACTGCTGGTAATTCCAACTGCGGTGTTAACCCGACATTTTCCAACTGTTGAAAAAATCGGATCGCTTGGGGATTCATTTCGGCAAGGCGGCGACCAATTGATGGCCCCGTAAATTCCGATTTTTGTCCCCAAATAATCGCAGTGGGAGTTGTTAGTTGTTGAATATAAAGAGATAAATCAAAGCACAAATCGCCACGTACAAAAGACAGTGCTGCATACTCAGCATTAGGCTGTTGGGCGGATTGTAGATAAGCTTCTACAATTTCTTCGTAGACTCGATTGGCTTGAGCAAATTGCCGTTGCTCTAAGAAGCTGCGAATACCCCCACTTGTTGCAATTCCAGTGCTATAAAGTAAACGGTCAACAACGGGAACGCTAACTATCTGGGCAAAAAAGCTCCGAGAATAGTCTTCGCCAAAGTCAGAAATTCCGGCGGGGGTAGTCAGAATTAAAGACTTGAATAAATCGGGATGATCTGATGCTACCCGAATTGTAAATGCTGCGGTCAAAGAAGAAGCGATCGCTACTACTGGCCGAGTGCAAGTCTGCTCAATAAACTCCCGAATCGTCGTCAAATAATCATCAATCTTATAACTGCGTGGCGGATGCTCAGACCGACCCCAACCGATCAAATCTGGCGCGATCACCCGATATTCAGCCGCAAAAGCTGGATAAACTTTCGACCACTCATAAGCAGAAGATCCACCACCAAAGCCGTGCAGAAACACCAAAGTTTCTCGATCATCTTTGCCAGTCAAATCGTCCTGCCAAGGTGTACCAGTGGCTGTATAGTATACCATTCTACCTAGTGAGGTATTTATGGAGCGTTGTTCAAATCCTAGTGGTTGAAACATAAGTATTTTTTTGACTGTAGTGATTGGTAGAAGTGAAAAAAGAGACATCGGCGCGGTGACAGAGAGAGTATTTGATAATTTCTCCGCGTCCTTGCATCTTCTTTAGTCACCCTTGATGCTTACGTGTTTAGTTGAAACTTCCCACTCATTGTTATTATCAGCGAACTATCACTCTAAAACTTCTCGCCACAGTCAGATTAAGTAGATGTAAAATTACTGGATTAGTTGTAAAAATTTAGACTTAGAAGACTTGAGGTGTTTTGAAGCGGTAGAGCGCCAATATGAATGCTGGGGAGTCATTTTTCACAATTGTCTAGCAATACAGCCATCAAATCCAGCATTTCCAACCTATTCAGGGGTAACAGTCTTAATGGGAGCGCCCAAAAGCGGATTTTTAGAAGCTACTTTCTTACATCCGGTTAACTCGGTTAGTGCCTTTGTGACTAGTTCGCAACGGCTAGTGCTTTCCGCCTACGATCGCAATCGGCAACTGCTGGCTCAAACTGCACTACCAGGTTCTAATCTTGCCAACTCAGACTCGGCAATTTCCCCCAATACCTTATTATCTATAAATGTGAATAACATCTACAGCGTTACCTTCTGTGCTTTTGATGGTCAATTCACCCTTGATAGCTTTCGTTTTTGTCTTTAAGGACTTATAGCGGTTCCCATTCAGATGCAGTACAACGTTACATCACGAGGTGTAGGGGCACGGCAATGCCGTGCCCCTACGGGTGTACGTCACGTAAACGATAACTGCTATACGTACAACATGCCCTTGCTCTGAGCGATTTAAAATGGTATCTTTATTTGCGCCGTGCTGTTCTAGTCTACTATCCGTGCATAAAACTAGGGATCTTGTAGTTTGAGCCTTAATCCTTTCTTCATCCATAGTAAAACTTATACAATAGTTAATTTCGTAATCAAGTAGGTAAACACTGTGGCACAGGCTTCGTCTTCTTGGCAGCAATTAATCAACCAGATCCCCAACTGGAACTGGTTGCTGACAAAATTCAAGACAAAGGGAGCCATAAAGCAGCAAACATTTAAGCGCTTCTCTGGGCCTGGGGGCTTTCTTGGGTTCTTGACAATCGTTGTTGCTATGTTGTTGTGGAACTGGAAACTGCTATTGGCTCTCTTAATCGGTATTGGGGTAATGGTATTGGTTTACTCAATGCAGGAGTGGGACTGGCAATTGCGCTGGTCTAAAATAAGTAATTTCTTAAACAGTTCAAATCGTCGGTTAGCTTTGGCAGTCGTCAGTGGTGGTCTTGCTACTGTCAGCACTTACATGGCGGCGGCAATTTGGGTTGACTCTCACAGCCCTTGGATTGCGGCTGGTGCTATTGTGCAAGGTGTGGGAACCCTATTAACTTTAATTTTATTGGTATGGCAAATTGTTAACTTCTATGAAAATCGAGAAGAAGACCATCTTGATCAGTTGTTGGTAAATTTAACAGAAAAAGATCCATTGAAGCGGTTGATTGCCCTACGTCAACTAAATAAATTAATCAGCCGTAAGCAAGTTGATTCTTTAGTGCAGCAAGATGTTGTCGAATGCTTACAACTCCTACTCAGTCGAGAGGAAGAAGTTGTAGTTCGAGAGGCAGCTTTTAAGAGTTTACAAGCTTGCGATCGCCTACAAGTTTTACCCCCCAAAACAGCAACAATTCTCACACCCGTATCAGCAAAACTCAAGCACCACGTTTATTAGTCATTAGTCATTGGTCATTAGTCATTGGTTAAATGATGAGTCCTAATTAATGCCCCATGCCCAATACTTCTCTTCTTAGGCTGCGCCAACGGCAACTCTTGGAGACGCTACGCGTAGCAAGATCCCCGGAGGGGTACGCTCAGTACAAGTGCCCAATGCCCAATACTTATTTTCGAGACAGCTTTCCATTGCGAACTTGCACTACGGGATGATTGCACCGGCGCACCAATTGTTCATCATGGGTGGTAACAATTACTGTAGCCCCAAAGGAATTTAACTTCTGGAGAATCTGGATCACTTGCCAGGAATTATCTGGATCGAGATTTCCAGTAGGTTCATCTGCCAACAACAGTGGTGGTGTACCAACGATCGCACGGGCAATACTCACCCGTTGTTGCTCTCCCCCAGACAGTTGATCTGGAAAACAGTCAGCTTTATTCAGCAAACCTACCAGTTTTAAGGTTGGTTCTAAGCGTCGTTGAATTTCTTTACGGGTATACCCTTGAGCTTGCAGCACAAAAGTCACATTTTCTGCCACTGTTCGTTGGGTAATCAATTTGTAGTCTTGAAAGACAATACCAATCCGTCGCCGCAATAATGACAAGCGATCGCCCCGTAAACCCGCTACATTACATTCATCAACAATTACATCTCCCTGTGTAGGCAACTCCTGGCCATACAGCAGTTTCAACAGCGTTGATTTACCAGAACCACTTGGCCCCGTGATAAACAAAAATTCTCCCTTTTTTACCTCAAGATTTGCACTCAACAAGGCGTGAGTGCCATTAGCATAAGTCTTGGTTACAGATTGCAATTGCACTTTGGCAGTAGTATTGCTACCGCGCTGTTGAGTTTCACAGTCCTCTCTATAAACGGATTTGTCTGTCTTAACTTGAGTTGTTAATACTGGCATTGTTAAATTTTCCTCATACCCACAACCAAGCACTTTGGCGGCTTAGATGTGACATTCCTCTCAAAATAAGGATTCCCAGGTTTCGACTGAGAATTTAAATTCAACAAAGAAAATTTAAAACTTTTTGAAGACCTTAGTACTAACTACGTAATAACACGTAGGAGCGGGCATTGTACACGGAGACATTATTATACAGAGATAGTATTTGATCTTTTCTTTGCGTAGCCACGTTTCCTCATCCCCATGCCCTATGCCCAATACTTCTCTTCTTAGGCTGCGCCAACGGCAACTCTTGGAGACGCTACGCGTAGCAAGATCCCCGGAGGGGTACGCTCAGTACAAGTGCCCCATGCCCCATGCCCCACTCTTAACTAATTGCACCTCTTGCTGTCAAACGATAAACAAAGGCTTTCACAGCAAACTCGGGCAAAGCCAACATCCGCCGCCAACGCCAAGGTTCTTGATAAAGCCGATACAACCATTCCAAATTATTATTTCCTAACCAGGCGGGAGCGCGAGTTTTAGTTCCCGACCAAATATCAAAACTACCACCAACGCCAATCCAAATTGCTTGGGGACACAAATGGCGGTTTTCGGCAATCCATAACTCTTGACGTGGCACTCCCAAACCGACAAAAATCACTTGTGGCTGCAATTGAGCAAGAGTTTGTCGCAATTGTGCTTCTTCTTCTGGGGAGTGATAGCCTGAATGAGTGCCTACTATACTCAAATCTGGAATTTGCTGCTGCCAAAAATCTGCAACTTTTGCGGACACTCCAGGCGCTGCTCCATAAAAAAATATCTTTGCCCCTGTCTTCTGTTGCCCAAGTTCTTGCAAAAGTTTTTCTGCTAATTCAATTCCCGGAAAACGCTGCACTTTTTGCCATAACAGCCACCGCAAATACAGAACAACCCCGGCTCCATCTGGAATTACTAGTTCAGCATTTTTAATGACCTGAGCTAATAATTTATTTCGCTCTGCCTGCATAGTCATTTCTGCATTGAGCGTTACTACATGAGTTCCTTTGCCTGCGTACAGGGATTCTAACAACCAGCCTGGATAGTTAGCCATCACATGAACTGGTATTCCCAATACTGAAAACGCTTGATTGCCGTTAGACATAGCCTGTTCTTGAGTAATCTTCACACCAGATTTTCCTTGAATGTTAAGCTTATCAAATTTTTTTATCAGGAAGATGGGTTTAAACTAATTAGTCTTGGGCGCTTGTACTTGGGCTGAACCAGTCCAAATTTTATTGTTAAAGTGTAATATTAACTCAGTATAAAACGCTCAACTCGCAACTCTGGTTCCGGGAACAGAAGCCCGCACTATACTGCTTGCAGTTAGTGTAGGAGTGTGTCACGAAACTCGACTTTATGGTTAAGGTAGTGTAACGGGCTGAAGTTTGCTATGAGTAAAATTCGTATCGCTCTGATTGAAGATCATGACCTAACTCGTGTGGGTATTCGGACAGCACTACAGCAAAAGGATGAAATTGAAGTTGTAGGTGAAGCTGCCAATGCTGCTGAGGGGCTAAAAATGTTAAAAATGCTACGACCAGATATTGCCATTGTAGATATTGGTTTACCAGATAAGGATGGCATTGAGTTAACACGGGAGGTAAAATCTATTACTAATGGGCAGCAGCTACTGACAAAGGTGTTAATTTTGACCCTGCGGGATAACAAAGAAGCGGTGTTGGCAGCTTTTGCGGCGGGCGCAGACTCTTACTGTATGAAAGATATCAAATTTGATAATTTGCTGGAAGCAGTGCGAGTAACTTACAATGGCAACGCCTGGATCGATCCGGCGATCGCTCGGATTGTATTACAACAAGCGCAACAAAATCCCCAAAAGTTGGAATCGACAAAAGCCGATTTCAAGACTATTGCCCCTAACTCTGATTTTCTTGAGAATCTGGAAGGAATTCAGCCTTACACACTGACAGAAAGGGAGTTAGAAGTGTTACAGTTGATCGTCGAAGGTTGTAGTAATGCAGTAATAGCGGAAAGACTTTACATCACTGTTGGAACTGTTAAAACTCACGTTCGCAATATTTTGAATAAGCTATGTGCCGATGACCGTACCCAAGCGGCAGTCCGCGCCTTGCGTTCTGGGTTGGTTGGATAAAGTTAATTTTTGTGTACATCAATTGAGGATGATCAAGGGAAAGTTACAACTTTGAGAAAGTTATATTTTCAAAGTGAATAGCTTCTCTGGTTTTTTGTTACTTATCAGGTGGGATAAACATGACGTTATCTCGCCATTCAAATATGTGAAAACTAAAGTCAAATATGGCTGAAATTGGAGTGGAAAAACTTAAGCTCATGGTCGTAGACGATGAGCCAGATAACTTAGACTTACTCTACCGCACTTTTAGGCGAGATTTCCAAGTATATAAAGCCAATCATGCCTTTGCTGCTCTGGAAATTTTGGATAAATTTGGCGAAATGGCGGTGATTATTTCTGACCAAAGAATGCCAGAAATGAATGGCACGGAATTTTTTAGTCGCATCGTAGAACGCTTTCCTGATACGATTCGGATTTTGTTAACTGGTTTTACTGATGTCGAAGATTTGGTGGATGCGATTAACTCCGGTCAGGTATTCAAGTACATTACCAAACCCTGGAATCCTGAACGCCTGAGAGGGTTAGTTGAGCAAGCCACTGATACATATCGCCTAGTTAAGAAGCGTACCCAAGAGTTGCGTCGATCCCTACGGCGAGAATCTTTGGTTAATGCGGTAACAACGGCAATTCGGGAATCTTTAGACTACGACAGTATGCTGCAAAAGATTGTGGCAACTATTGGAGAAACATTTGAAGCTACCAGTTGCTTGCTCAGACCAGTAGAAGGCGATCGCCTTCTACAAGACCAGTTTTTTTACCACGATCCTGAATCCTCTGTATCAGATTGCTTCTTCGACCCCAGTGTTTTAATTGAAAAAGTGCTGGAAACCCGTCATTATCAACTTGCTGAAGATGTATATAACGGTAATCCTCGTCACCAACTGGTTGTGCCACTTAGCTATCAGCAACATCTGTTGGCTGTGCTAGCCCTGAACCAATGGGGACGCGATCGCCCTTGGGAAGATGAAGATATTCAACTGATTGCAGGTGTTGCCGAACAAGCAGCCTTGGCTCTCTCCCAAGCAAAACTCTACCAGCGCCTCCAAGAAAAACAACAGCAGATTCACAATGAGTTGGAGGTGGCTCGCCAAATTCAATACAATCTGCTACGCCAAACTTTACCTGATATCAAAGGTGTGAAGGTGCAAGCCTGCTGCTATCCTGCACGAGAAGTAGGAGGCGATTTTTTTGAGGTTTTTGTCCATCCTAAAGGCGATTTGTGGTTGGCAGTGGGTGATGTTTCTGGCAAGGGCGTTCCAGCTGCTTTATTTATGGCTAGTATTATTTCCGTTTTGCGCCGGGAATTATCTCAAGAAGCGCCAGCCGAACCGAATGTGGTCATGCAAAACCTCAACCACGCTCTCAGTGAAGATTTAATTAGCAACAATTATTTCATTACTCTTGTGTTAGCTTGTTATACCCCTACCACAAAGGAACTCGTCTACACTAATGCCGGTCATATCTATCCACTGCTATGGTCACGCCAAGACGCTTTAGGTGACAATCCTAATTACCTGAAAGTCCGCAGCGTTCCTTTGGGAATCTTACCCAAGTGGCAGGCACAGTCTGGTCGTTTGGTTCTCGCTACTGGAGACACATTGTTACTAGCCAGTGATGGTATTACAGAAGCAACGATATCAAATGATTCTGATTTAACAGTAAAAAACGGGTCTAGTGCTGAGGCAGTTAACCGTTCTATGCTGAACCAAGATGGCCTTTGGCAACTGTTACAACAAGAGGAACAACCGCTTTCTCTCAACCATTTACTAGCTCGCATCCAGGCAGATAACCACGTTCAAGAAGACGATCAAACTATACTTTCGCTGGAGATTTTGTAAGTCGTGAAAAGTGAGCTTCATGTACCAAGTGACTTGAATTTTCTTAATATTGTCGAAAACTGGTTGCTGGGATGTTTGAAAATCCAGTTAGGAGAATCTGTGGATTGGTCGCGGCAATCAAGTCGTTTGAGACTGGCTTTAGTGGAAGCCTACTCAAATGCAGTCCGTCATGCCCACAAGGACAAACCAAGTTTACCGATTTTACTGCGTTTGGAAGTGAAAGACCGGAATTTTGCCCTAGAAATTTGGGACTACGGCGAAGGTTTTGATATGTCTAACTACTACGCTCCCAACCCTATGGAAAAACAAGAAGGTGGTTATGGTTGGCTAATTATGAATCGTCTCATGGATAAAGTAGATTACAAGTTACAGATTAATGGTGCTAACTGTCTGAAGTTAGAAGCTACTTTACCAGAATTAGTCCAATAGACAACAGTTACTATTTTTCAAGTCATGTTATTCATGAAGAATAATTCAGAACTCAGGAGTGAGAATGAAGCCATGATTTTTGTCTGACTAGGTGATAGCGTAGCGGTAGCGAGTCCGCTAGCGTGTGAATATTTTTTTAAAACTTTGCCCTTTGTGGGCAAAATTAAGTATTAAATATTCTTCCTTATATTTGATTTTTAAAATACACGTAGGGTGCGTTAGCCTAGGGCATAACACAAAGTTGGTTGCTATAGCAATCCTAAATCATTCGTGAACAACGAGATCCCCGACTTCTTAGAGAAGTCGGGGATCTGAGTCTTGTGATTTTCACAAATCAAATCGGATTGCTATATATAGCAAGGGACTTGGAGGTTAGGACATTAACTGATGATAAAACCTATATACAAACAGACTTTAAACCCAGTCCCCAGCGATGCACTGAGCTTGTCGAAGTGTCCCCAGTCCCCAGCTATAGCTACTTACTTTTCACGACGTAAAGAAATCAACTCTTTGGGGGAAGCTAAAAGTTTGATTCTAGTATAGAAAATTTGCCGTTCTTGGTTGAGGATAAATAACCACAAGATATTCACACTACACCATGAAGTTTGTGCTTTGCCTGTTACCTGGATTTGGATGTCACCGTTTTCTAAAGTCTCGGTTATTCCTACATTGGGGTAAGCTTTAATGTCTTGGCCTTCTTGTTTTAAGTAGGCTGCGATCGCATCTTTCCCCACAATGTCAGATTCAAATGGTGGACGCATCACACCATCTACTGCAAAGAGGGCAGCAGTTGCCTCAAATTCTCCTGCATTTAAGGTTTTAAAATAACGCAGTAAACTTGGTTCTGTAATTCCCTCAATCTGGAATTTTTCTTTAAATTGCGCTGGGGACACAAATTCAGCAGAGGTCATAGAATTACCTGTATCATGCATACTAACTGAATATTAATTTCAATACAAAAATAGCTAAGAATAAAGCCTCTATTGAGATAGATTGCTACATATTGAGAAATCTTCCTCACGATGGAAGTAAAGACGTTGCATTTCAACGTCTTTACATTGGTGTTGCAATAAAATATGTCGGCTAAGTAACAAATCTTAATCAAAGATATTGACTACGTAATGTAGAATTAGAACGCCTTTATTTAGGCAAAATCCAAATAAAAAAATGAATCAGTATTCCGTAACAAACAGCAGTCTGGTGAAAGAAAAAGCCAGCGAGTTGGGCTTTCACAAAGTTGGAATTGCTGCTGTAGATAGGTTAGATGCCACAGAAGCGCAGAGGTTACAAGCATGGATTGAACTGGGTTATCACGCCGATATGAAATGGATGACTAACCCAAAACGTCAGGATATCCGCTTAGTGATGCCAGAAGTGCGATCGCTAGTGTGTGTGGTGCTGAATTACTACACACCACATCAACGTCCTGTTCGCGTAGCGTCTCCGTCAGGAGAAGGCGAAGAATACGCCAAAATCTCCCGTTATGCCTGGGGAAGGGATTATCACAAGGTGATGCATAAAAAACTCAAGCAGCTAGCCACATGGCTAGAATCACTTGATGCAGGTGTTCGAGCCATTTATTATGCAGACACTGGACCAGTACCGGATAAAGTGTTGGCTCAACTTGCCGGAATTGGTTGGATTGCCAAGAATGGTAATGTGATTACACGGGAATATGGCTCTTGGGTATTTTTGGGAGAAGTTTTGACTAATTTGGAACTAGAGAGCGATCGCCCGCATACAGAACACTGCGGTACTTGTACTCGTTGTCTTCAGGCTTGTCCTACAGGTGCAATTACTCAGCCTTTTGTCGTAGACGCTAATCGCTGCATTGCTTATCATACCATTGAAAATCGGGCAGACCAATTACCAGAGACAATCACACCTCATTTGCAAGGTTGGGTTGCTGGTTGTGATATTTGCCAAGATGTTTGTCCTTGGAACCAACGTTTTGCCAGCACAACTGATATTGCAGAGTTTCAGCCTTATCCTGAAAATATTGCTCCCAAGCTGCTAGAATTAGCCCAAATCTCAGATCAGGAGTGGGATAAACGATTTCCAGTATCTGCCTTGCGGCGGATTAAGCCAGAAATGTTACGACGCAACGCCCTAGCTAATCTTGACGCATCCCGGCAAAGAATGACCCCGAAAGTAATTATTTTTGATTTTGATGGCACTATTGCTGATACAGTAGATGCTCTTGTAAGCATTGCTAATCGTCTAGCTGTAGACTTTGGTTATAGACACATAAGTCCAGAGCAATTAGCCCTTCTTAAGAACTTAACATCTAGGGAAATCATTAAGTACTCTGGAGTTTCTCTATTTAAGATACCTTTTCTAGTTAAAAAAGTTAAAGGAGAATTAAAAAACAAAATTCCAGAATTAAAACCTATTCCGGGAATTAAAGAAGCATTAATAGAACTACAAAATCAAGGATATAAACTCGGCATTATCACTTCTAATTCTAAAGAAAATGTGACGGAATTTCTCACAATAAATGATTTAAATCACCTATTTGATTTTATATATTCAGGAATTACAATTTTTGGCAAAACAACGATCATCAATAACGTCTTGAGGCAGAAGCAACTCCAACCTCAAGAAGTTATTTATGTCGGAGATGAAACCAGAGATATAGAAGCATCAAAGAAAGCAAATATCCAAGTGATTGCAGTGACTTGGGGCTTTAACTCAGCAGAAGCACTAGCCAAACAAAATCCAGATTATTTAATTGAACGGCCTAGTGAACTGCTAGAAGTGATGAAGTAAGAATTCATAATTCACAAGTCAGTTGCTTAAGCAAGATTTAGATCCCCGACTTCTTCAAGAAGTCGGGGATCTTGAAAGCGTTGATTGATTATTGGTGGCTGGTGAAAAGTTACTTTTTGGGTTGACCCTTTTCCAAAGCTTGTTGTACTAGTTCATCACTGACATTAGTTACAGCCTCAGTCTTAGAATTCCCAACTTCCTTTGCTAACTCTACATAATCATCAGGATTACCAGTTGACTGTGCTTGAGTTTTTGTCTCTTCTGGCTTAGAGGTTTTGTATTTAGGTGCGGTGGCTGCTTCGGCGGCGGTGGCACCTTTACCTGTGCGATCAATTTCACTCACGCTGAATTGCTGTGCAGCTGCATAATCAGCATCAAAATCAACCTTCGGTGCTTTTTCCTCACCACTAGCTATGCTTTCGGCAGCTAATTGAGCATCATGGGTGGGAGCTTCATTTAAATTGGGCTTTACTTCATCGGGCATAATTAAAACCTTAGGTAAATTTTTTATTGCTTACTTGAGAAATCATAGCAAAGCAATTCGCTGCTTTCTTGCTTCCTTGAGAGAGACTTTCACCTCTATTAAAAGGTAGATTAAAGTTGTAGTTACTAATTAATTTAACTCTTTCTATTGATAGTAGAATCTGATTCAGAAACTCTGGTAACACTTAGTTTGGGCTGCTAAATTACTTTGGAGACAAATAATAATGACTGCAAGTTACGACAAAACTATTTCTCAAGCTCAGAGCAATGAAACTCAAAAATTGGTGGACGCGTTTAACGCCTTAGATACCGATGCAAAATTAGCTTGGTTCTATTTTGTTTATGAAAAAATGGGTGATTCTATCACGCCAGCCGCTCCAGCTGCGGCTGAACCAGAATTAGCACCAATTCTGCTAGGAGATTATTTTGAATTATCAGATGAGCAGCAACTAGATATTATGCGGGATATTGTTAACCGCAAAGACACAGAATATTCTCGTGCTTATGGAGCGATAAAAGAAAACAATCAGTTGTTAGTTTGGTATGCTTGGGCAGTAGCTATGGGTAATAAAGTGGTTGACTTACCAGCTAGCTACCAGCCAAGTAAGGCAATTAATGATCTGGTTTCCCAAATTGAAGGACTAGATTTTGATGAGCAAATTTCAGTGTTTCGGACAATAGCTGGTGAAATGGGTTACACCGATGTCAAACCGATCGCAACCCAAGCAGAAACTGGGAAAACGCCGAGTTTGTAATTAAACTAAATCCATATTTATCACCTAATACCCTTGGGTTAAGAAGAATAGTAGGTTGGGTTGAAGCTTAAGCGTTACCCAACAAAGCCTTGATAATATTGGGTTTCTTTCCTAAACCCAACCTACACGAGTTTTATTTTTTAGCCTTAACCCAAGTGTGTTGATCCATAACCGTGAAAAACAGGATACCCGACTTCTTTAAGAAGTCGGGTATCTGTGGCTTTAAATTCTTACAAATCAAATAGGCTTGCTACTTAATAGTGTTTGTATAGCAAGGGACTTGGAAGTTAGGACATTAACTGATGATAAAACCTATATACAAACAGACTTTCAAGCTAGTCCCCAGTCCCCAGTCCCCAACCCCCAGTCCCCTGCTATATGTCACCCATTGCAGCACAGAATTTGATAGATGTTGCAGTCAGCAAATTAAGAATTTATGACATAGCAACCTGACTCAAGTCAGAAGGAGTGAGATTGGAGTGTACTACTTGACCATCACGGAACCAAACGATGCGTTGAGTTTGACGAGCAACTTCTGGTTCATGAGTTACCATGACAACAGTGATTCCACTGGCATTAAGCTCGCCAAAAATATCTAAGACTTCTTGGGTTGTGCGCGAATCAAGTGCGCCTGTGGGTTCATCGGCTAGGAGTACTACGGGACGATTAACGATCGCCCGAGCGATGGCTACTCTTTGTTGTTGTCCACCAGATAGTTGAGTTGGTTTGTTGTTGAGGCGATTTGCTAAACCGACTCGTGTCAGTGCAACTATGGCGCGATCGCTTCTTTCTTTGGGATTGACGCTAGCATACACCATTGGCAGCATCACATTTTCTAATGCTGTTAGTTGGGACAATAAATGGAATTGTTGGAAGACAAACCCCAGTTTTTTGTTACGGATGTGTGCTAAGTCTGTGTCATTCATTTGTGCGACATCAATATTATCTAAATAATAATGTCCCGCAGTCGGGCGATCCAAACAGCCGATAATATTCATGGCTGTGGATTTACCTGAACCAGAAGGCCCCATAATTGAACAATATTCACCCTCGCGGATAGTCAAATTCACGTCGTTGAGTGCTTTGACTTCAGTTTCCCCACTGCCGTAGACTTTAAAGATATCTTCTAAACGAATAATTGTTGATTTAGGTACGGCATTAGGAACTAGAGAATCGGTAATTGAAATACTGTTTGCCATAAGGATTTAGTTATAAGTTGGTAGAGACGCGATCGCCATCACTAAGCACTTCTCAAAGCCACAATTGGGTCAAGTTAAGGATAATTGTAGGTTGGGTGGAGCGAAGCGTAACCCAACATCGAATTTGGGTTCCACTTCGTTACACCCAACCTACGCAATTGATTTTTGAGCTTAACTGAACCGTATTGGGTTTTATTTTGAATGCATTCAATTAATCTAGGACTTACGCAAGAGTTATGGAATAACGAACCGCAGAGGCACGCAGGACACAGAGAAATCAGAGTTTGAGAGATATTTTGCGTAAGTCCTGTAATCAAATGATTTTGATCATTAACGCTATTGGATTTCTCCCGTCAAAGTGATTTAGTCAATTACTTAGGAAATATTTCTTTACCATCACTAAGCACTTCTCAATGCCACAATTGGGTCAAGTTTAGCAGCGCGACGTGCAGGAACAACGCCAAAGAATAAACCAATACCACCAGAGACACCAACGGCCATACTAATCGCTACAGGAGAAAGACTCGCTTCTAAAGGAGTCAAGGCTCCCACTAACAGAATGCCACTGATACCAACCGCAGTCCCAACTAAACCACCAGCTGCGGAAACTATCACTGCTTCAATAATGAACTGTAGCAAAATATCCTGCTCAGTTGCGCCGATCGCTTTTCTCAATCCGATTTCTTGGGTGCGTTCGGTGACAGAGACAAGCATAATATTCATAATGCCAATACCGCCGACAAATAACGATATGCCTGCGATCGCAGCTAACATAATTGTCAATGCACCTGTAATTTGACCAACAGTTTGCAAAGCATCCTTTTGGGAGCGCAGAGTAAAGTCATCTTCACCATTAATTTTGTGCCGTAGACGCAACAAATTAGTAATTTGAAACTCTGCTGCATCTACACTCTCTGAATCACGAGCGGCAGCAACGAGATAATCTAAGGCGATACCATAAGGAGAATTCTTTCCCACAAGACGGTTTGCTGAGGTTGTGATTGGTATTAAAGCAGCTTGATCATAATCTGCTCCCACGCTGGAACCTTTGGCTATTAACGTCCCAATCACTTGAAAACTGGTATTTCCAATCCGCAATTGTTGCCCGATGGCGTTACTATTACCAAATAGTTTTTCTGCTAAGTCTGCACCTAAAACAACAACTTGGTTACTTCGCTTGATATCTACCTCGCTGAAAAACCTGCCTTTAGCAGTTTCAAAATCCCGCACCGATAGAAAGCTGGGAGTTGTGCCAATGATGTTGACCTCAGTGTTTCTGTTACTGTATGTAACCACCTGTCTTCTGTTTAACTCTGGTGCAACTCCAACTACAGTAGGTACTTGAGAGGCGATCGCATCCGCATCTTGTAACACGAGAGTTTTTGGCACTTCAAAGGAAATACGCTGAGTTTCTTGATTACCTGGAATCACAAACAGCACATTTGGCCCTAGTGACTCCAGTTGTTTATTCACGTACTTTTGCCCACCTTCACCAATGCCAATCATGGCAATTACTGAGGCGTTGCCAATAACTATACCCAGCATAGTGAGGGCGCTACGCAGTTTATTTGATAGCAGAGTTTTCCCCGCCATTTGGACACTTTCTAAAAAATTCATTTCTTAATAATTACGAATTATTCTTTTTCTGCTTCAAAATACTTACCTAAACTTAGCCAAAGCTGAGAATAGAGATTTCTTCCTCCTTCATCCAAGGTAGTCGGCTACTTCTTGTCCAGAGG
>NZ_JBALEK010000087.1:0-104232 GCF_036917815.1 Nostoc sp.
ACGCTCCTGGACAAGAAGCAGCCGACTGCCTTGGTTGAAGGGAGAAGAAATCTCTAAACAGGTCTAGGCAGGTTTAGGTAAGTATTTTTAAGCAGGCTTGGTGAAAGCATTGGTATCTTCGGGTTTATTTCAGGTACACCCATTAGGTTAGTTCAACCTCAACGTCTTTGCTTTTATTGTAGAACTGTCTCAAACTCTGCTAGTTCTGCTATTGAGAGCGATCGCATTCCCTTACCAAGTAATAATGATAGCTATAGCGGTAAACTACTACTACGGATGCCAAAATCTTTACATCGACGTTTAGCTGAGACTTCTGAACGGGAAGGCGTTAGTCTCAACCAATATATTGTGTCTTTGTTGAGTGCGATTTCCAGATGATTTATAAATATTCAAAAAAGACTTCAGGTACTAATTTGAATTCCCCAGATTTCAAGCGAGAGATATCTATCCATAACGCTTTATGTTTATGATGTTGTGATTCTGAAAAAATTAAACTTTCTAGTTGATAAAATTTTGAATCAGCAAAGTCACATTGATAAAGCTGAATAATTTCATGACCTTGCCTACCATTAAATATAAACAGGTTCTCTATACAACCGAGATATCTAATATTCGTTAAGTCTGCCTGAATTTCCTCTTGAAACTCCCGTTCTAAGGCGGCGCGGCTGGTTTCGCCAAATTCAACACCACCGCCTAAAGCACGATAAAATGTTTCTTGCTTTACGGGATCGTAGCCTTCAGAAAGAAATATACGTTCGCCATTGCGAATTAGTCCCAAGGCTATTACCCGAATTTCTCCTGCTTTATTCATTTTTGTTAATTATCGTAGATAGACTGAGGGCGACTTTCGCTATCCTCAATAGGCCAATCGGAATTTTCGCCACCGATGTACAATTCTTCAATGGTGACATATTCCTGACTTAGCTGGCTGAGGGCGTTGATTAAAATATCCAATGCGATCGCATCACTGGTTCCTAAGTCAAACCAACAACGTCCCCACTGACCCTCATATTCAAACTCACCGATGTTGTGCATCAGTGCTAGCAAGCTTTTATCATACCCTTGTGCATCATAATTCATGTAGTTGATATCGAGTCCAGTGTCCTGCACCTGAAGATTCTCTGCATTAAATGCACCCAATTTACCCAGATAAAACCAGGAATTGAAAACTTCTTCTACATACTGCTTTTCACGCGCAGAAGGATTTGTGCTGAATTTCAGCCAGATCCACACATCAAAAGGATTAATTTCGCGGAACTGAATCTCCATTTTGGTCTAATATCTCAATTACTCTTCTGCAAATAAGCATATCAAAGTAGGGCATAGGGAATGCGGAATGGGGGGATGAGGGAGATGAATTAATAACCAATGCCCAATGCCCAATTATCCAGGATTCTTCAGGCTAATAGCATTTTTGCGTTCACCTTCAATTTGTTTGACTAAATCACCTGGAAGTTGGGATTTTTTAGTCAATGCTTTGTCAAAATTAGCGATCGCTTCTTGGATCATCTGTGGGCTTTTTTCTTTTTGCCCCAGTTCTTTCAGGATTTGGGCTTTGAGATAATAAATTTCTGGATTATCGGATGTGCTTTTGATCGCCCGATTGACATAATCTAGTGCTTGTGAATACCGTTTTAAATCGCGGTAAGCAAGAGCAACACCTCGATCCACTAGATACTGAGGAGCAGCATTTTGTTCTAACCGTCCAATTGCCTGATCTGGGCTAGCAAAAGGCAAATTAACTGCTAACAATAAATCCATGTAACCCTTGATTAAATTCAGTTCTGGATCGTTGGCGGAAATTGTTTCGGCTTTGTCTAAATATTCATAAACCTGCCGCAACTGACTAAAGGCTTCTGGCACTCCGTTGACAGTACCCTTACGGGTGATAACTACTGCACCCTCTAAAAAATGACCAACAGCAGTGTATAAATTACCACGCAATGGATCGTTGGCAATCAGTTTTTGTCCGGTTTCTAGAGTTTTCTGACTGTAAGTGTCTAGTTTAGCCCAATCCTTATTTCCGTATGCTAAAGACGCTTTTATGGCATAAGCTAGAGGTTCATTTGGCTCTTTGGATATTGCTTGTTCTAGATAACGCTCTGCTGCTGGATAGTTACCCTGTTGGAAAATCGCTTTAAAAGCTGCTTCTGTTTGGTCGCCAATTTGATGAGGTTCGCTACTGCGAAAGGGATCGCCAGCCAGGGAGGGATTCACCCCTAAATTAAGTGCGATTGCCCAAGGGGCAATGCCAAAGGCGATCGCAACAGCAAAAGCAGTCTGAGCAAGGGTAGTGAGTTTAGCAGACACTACTAATCGAGGCGAAGAAAACCTTTTAGTCATTTGAACCCTCAGAATGTTTGCGGTTGAAATAGTCGTATGTGTTATTTAGAATGCAAAAATGGTCAATTTTTACACTGAGCGACTTGCCTTGAGCGCAGTCGAAAGGAGTCGAAGTGTTAACTTGCCTCTGTTTCAAGCAAAATTTTCTTATATTATTGGTAATTTTTTCATGTTTCCAGGCTTGCTCTAGCCAAAGTTTTAAGGGTGAGTCTGCCACAATGAAGAAAAAGTAAATGATTCTTGCTGCTAGATTAAGGTGTTAATCCAGGTAATGCGCTAGAAATTTTTCCAGAATTTTTCAGTACTCTCAGTGTAGTTAATCAGTAATTTGCTGACTTTTTGGTAATCTTAACAAATGCTCTATCTCAGAAATGTAAATTATCATCCCACAGCGTGCCCAACAGCGATTCTCAAATCGGTCAACTTGGAATTAGCACCCCAGCAGCTAGGTTTGATTATTGGCCCCAGTGGTTCGGGAAAAAGTACCTTACTAGAAATTTTGTCGGGACTAGCTGAACCTACTACCGGCGCACTCTTCTGGCGGGAACAAGAACTGATAGCCGAACAGCTACAACAATTGGCTGGGTTGGTATTTCAGTTTCCAGAGCGGCATTTTTGCGGCGGTTCGATTTTAGAAGAATTGCGTTTAGGACATCCTGAGTTAGGGTCAGAACGAGTCAGGCAGGCGCTGAGTGAGGTGGGATTAGAGCATTTATCGCTATCTGCTGCCCCTCATGCTTTGAGTGGTGGTCAGCAACGACGTTTAGCTTTGGCAGTGCAATTGATTCGCCAACCAAATTTACTGTTATTAGATGAACCCACAGCTGGTTTAGATTGGTCAATGCGTCGGCAACTGGTAAATTTATTAGCGAAACTGAAACAAGATTGGACACTGTTGATAGTGACACACGATGCTGGGGATCTGTTAGCGATCGCAGATCGTTGTTGGACACTCAACCACGGTGAACTAGAATCAGTAGACCCAAAGACACTAGAAGCCAAAGTTAAAGAACCTTTACCAACAGTATGAAAGGGGGAGTAGGGAGTGGGGAGTGGGGAGTGGGGAGTGGGGGAAGAAAGAATAAATGCCCCATGCCCAATACTTCTCTACGAGAGGCTGCGCCAACGGCAACTCTTGGAGACGCTACGCGTAGCAAGATCCCCGGAGGGGTACGCTCAGTACAAGTGCCCCATGCCCCATGCCACATGCCCAATACTTCTCTACGAGAGGCTGCGCCAACGGCAACTCTTGGAGACGCTACGCGAACGCTCAGTACAAGTGCCCAATGCCCAATACCCAATGACAAACTTATTGCCTGAGATGGTAGAAATCTGGCAGAAAACTCTCAATTGGCAACCAAATGTCCAACAGCAAGCGCAATTTCAAAAACTTTATGAGTTAATCCTAGAAGGTAATCGCCAACTAAATTTAACTCGCATCACTGACCCCCAAGAGTTTTGGGAAAAACATCTGTGGGATTCTCTGCGAGGAATTGCACCTCTGTTATCAGCAAATTTTTCCCCTGCTTCCCCTACTCTCATTGATATTGGTACAGGTGCAGGTTTTCCCGGTGTTCCAGTGGCAATTACTGTACCTAATTGCACAATTACTCTGCTCGATTCCACTCGAAAAAAAATTACTTTTCTCGACAATATATTAACTGAACTTACCCTTACCAATGCCAAAACTATTGTTAGTAGGGCTGAAGAAATCGGTCAGCACCCCCAACATCGACGAGCTTACGATATTGCATTGATCCGTGCTGTAGGGGCAGCCTCTGTCTGTGCAGAGTATACCCTACCACTGCTCAAACAGGGAGGTTTAGCCATAATTTATCGCGGTAATTGGACAGAGGATGAAACAACTGCTTTACAAAATGCTGTGAACCAGTTAGGTGGCGTTATTGAATCAATCGAACAATTTACAACACCTCTGAGTCACAGCATCCGACATTGTGTGTATTTGCGTAAGGTAGCCACCACACCAGTTGAGTTTCCTCGTGCTATTGGTATACCTACTCAAAAGCCTCTTTAACTAATTCGTAATTCGTAATTCGTAATATCATGTCCGCTTGATTACTTATTAAACCCGAAGAACCCCACCCCGCTAAAGCTACGCTTTGTCTACCCTCCCCACAAGCTCTTAGGGGTTGGGGGTGGGGTGCAATGACTGTGGGAATCATAACTATTTATGCGGACATGATATATAGGAATCCGATTTGATTTATGAAAAAATCTAAGTATGTTAGGACTTACGCAAAAACCCTCTTAAACTCTCATTCCTCCGTGACCTCTGTGTCCTCTGTGGTTCGTTTTCCGTTACCTGTGCGTAAGTCCTATATGTGTAGTGGCGTGGCAAGCAAAAAAATTGTGCATTAGACGCAGGTTGGGTGGAGCAGAGCGCAACCCAACATCCTGATATATGTTGGCTTTGGCAAAGCCTCCAACGCCACTTGCTACAACGCTCTTAACCCGCGCAACGCAGTGGCTCCCCAACAAAGCAATTTTTTTGCAACATTTTAGCCTTGTCACGCCACTACGTATATTTCAAAAATCAAATATGAGTCCTATAATTTGTAATTCGTAATTATAAAGGGTACAGCAGCCCACACTTATTATAATTACGAATTACTTTGACAGTAGCGGAAGATAAACTTTTTATTTTTTCTATCTTTGCCTGTCTCAAAGTTTAAGCAAGTTTACTGGCTACTGCAAATCGCTTGTTAATCTCATCCCAATTAACCACGTTCCACCAAGCATCTAAATAATCGACGCGGCGATTCTGGTAATTGAGATAATATGCATGTTCCCATACGTCATTACCCAGGATAGGATATTTGCCTTCACTTAAGGGACTATCTTGGTTGGCTGTAGTTGCCACTTCCAACTTGCCACCTTTGTTACGTACTAGCCAAACCCAACCACTACCAAAACGACCAGCACCAGCTTCGTTAAACTGTTTTTTGAAAGCTGCAAAACTACCAAAATTTTGATTAATCGCGGAGGCTATATCTCCTGTTGGTTCTCCCCCACCTTTCGGCTTCATAATTTGCCAGAACATTGAGTGATTTACATGACCACCGCCATTATTGCGTACTACTTTGCGAATATCTTGTGGTACTTTGTCAAGTTTCTGCAACAGTTCTTCAACAGTTTTGCCTTTGAGTTCTGGGTGTTTGTCTAAAGCAGCATTCAGGTTTTTCACATAAGTTGCATGGTGTTTATCATGGTGAAACTGCATCGTTTTGGCATCGATGTGTGGTTCCAATGCTTCGTAGGCGTAAGGTAAAGGCGGTAGTTGGATAGCCCCTGTTTTCTCTGGTGTTGTATTTGGTGTTGTGTTGGGAGTTGCAGTGTTTCCATCAGGAGATTTCTCAGCCAATGCACAAGCATCTAACGCAAAAGCACCAGCACCTGATGCGAGTAAGAACAAGAAATGGCGTCGATTAATAGTCATATAAGTTTTTGCAGCGAATCCATTAACTCTCTATTGCAGTTTTCATTTTCTTAGATTCTGGCTACAAAAAATTGGGAATTGGCGATTATTGCTGGCAGTTTAAGAAACTTTTTTTATACTTGTAATATTAAGTACTAACATTCAAAACATTATGTATTTTTACTTAAACTATCTTTTTACAACTAATCATAGGTTCGCACCCAACCACCAAAAATGCAATAATACTATCTTCGTCATCTTCAAAAGCTTCTAATATAGCTTTTACCAGTACTAAGTTACGTTTCATACTAAAATTCAGAAACCGATTGAAAACTTTCAAATATTATCGCACCTTTAGTGACTTATAACTGCCTAGTGACGATTTTAGACAGTACTGGTGTGATTCTTTATTTTTTACAGGATTTTTAGAGCATCTTTCAGTACCTTGCCTGTGGCGGTTACGGTCTAATTCATCAATAACGCACTGAAAAAATTTGTTCAACAGTTAGATTTAAATCTGGAAATGTTGGCGACTCTATACGGTCGTCTCCTCTAAACTGTTTACCACGATATTCACCCTCATCACTTAAAGAGTAAATTGTGATTGTTGGCTGTTTGGGGTCGCCTATCAATTCCTTGCTACCCAAAGCAGCATAATCCACAATCCAATATTCTTGAATACCCATTTCTTCATAATCGGCAAACTTTTTATGATAATCATCTCTCCAGTTAGTACTGACGACTTCAATCACTAATGGAATTGAAGCTGGTTTACTAAGGATAGATTGTTTCTCCCATAATGGTTCATTATCCAAGTTAGAAAAATTCATTAATAAAACATCAGGATAGTACCCTGACATTTTATTTTCTGGCTTCACTGTGGCGGTTTTAGGTATGCCGTAATAAAGTTTAAGACGAAGACACTCATACCCTAACATCATTGTTAAAAATGCTACTATTTGCTCGTGTTTCCCTGATGGTGGCGGCATTTGAATAATATCTCCATCGTGTAATTCATAACGAATGTTTTCCGGTTGTGTTTCTAAAAACTCAAAGTATTCATCAAATGTAAATAGTTTTTGTAGTGATTGAATCATTATTTCATCCTGATTATGGATATAAACACTTCTCACCGCTGTAACCTGAAAATTAAGAGTTAACGGGGTGTAGCGGCCAAAGGTGAAAGTAAATCGGCATTGACCCGCCAAGGTTCTTACTCAGCAAGAGATACAGCAAATTTTCGCTATTTGATTAACAAATGACCGCGATCGCACGACGCAAGGGCAAGGTCAGAGTTACGGTCAAAAATTGGATTAACGGCGGTGTGGTGATGATTCTGGATGCGATCGCTAACCTATCCCTCGCCACCAATTACAACAATCGCACACAAAACAATTATATTTTACACTCCGAAGCGCTTATAATATTCTGTCCCCAGTTTTGGGATCAAATATAAACAAGTAATTTAAATCGAGTTGTAGAGAAAGGCGATCGCCTGGACGCAAACGCACATCCCCACCCACTTGAATATTCAATCCCACCGTCGAACCAGGTAAACTAGCACGAATCAAAGTTTCCCTTCCCAAAGGTTCCACCACCTTAACTTCAACGGATAACAATCCTGAGTTTTGAGTACTGTTAGCGGATAGCTGTTGTTCACCCGGTTCTGAGTCAGGATTAATTTTTATATGCTCTGGTCGAATCCCCAAATCAAAACTGTGTCCGTGACGCAACCGTAATTTTTCTTTCACATCTGCTGGAATTGCTAATAACTGTCCACTCACATCAAAACCGTTATTTTCATAGATTGCAGGCAAAATATTCATTGGTGGACTACCTAAAAAACTTGCCACCATCTGATTAGCAGGACTTGCATAAATAGTTTGGGGATCGCCGATTTGTTGAATCCTTCCGCGATTTAGCACGACAATTTTATCAGCCAAAGTCATGGCTTCAACTTGATCGTGGGTGACGTAAACAGTTGTAATCCCTAATTCTTGATGTAGTTGTTTCAATTCTGCCCTGGTATCATCGCGCAATTGGGCATCCAAATTAGATAAAGGTTCATCAAGTAAAAACACTTGAGGTTCACGAGCGATCGCTCTCCCTAATGCTACCCGTTGTTGCTGTCCTCCAGAAAGTTGTTTGGGTTTACGATCCAGCAGGTGATCCAGAGAAAGCGATCGCGCCACATTCATCACCCGTTCTTGAATGATTTTGCGGTCAACCTTTCGCATCTGTAAGCCAAAGCCGATGTTTTGCGCCACGCTCATGTGAGGATAGAGGGCGTAGTTTTGGAACACCATCGCCACATCCCGTTGTCTGGCGGGGATATTGTTCATCAAGCGATCGCCAATGAAGAGTTTACCTGATGTAGCGGTTTCTAAACCTGCGATCGTTCGCAAAATCGTAGATTTACCACAACCCGATGGTCCCACTAAAACCCAAAACTCGCCATCAGGAATTTCAAAGGTAATATCCTCAATGGCGGTGACATTATTGAATCTACGCTTAATATCTTCTAGACGAACGTTTGCCATTATCTAATTTGATATTTTCAGTTTTGGATCTGCGGCACTTCCAACTCAGCACTAGGAGGTTTGATCCGCCCCCTCAGAGGAACTGTGAGGCTGCTTTGCAAGTGCAGAAACTTCACAACTCTAATCAGGAATCTTAGAGCCTCATTGACAGCATCGGCATTAGGAAAAACCTCTGCAACATCAGGTTCTAAACGAATTGTTGTCTTACCAAAGCTCTTTCGTTCAGAACCAAACTTTCTGACTTTTAGGCTCTTTAAGTCATACTCCGATCGCAAATCATCTTCCATTTCTGGCTTACCCTTATTCATAGACTTCTCGCTCGGATCGCGTTACTTCTCTGGCGCTAAGGGACTTCCAAATAAAAAAATACTCAAAAAACTCTCTCCTCCTTATTCCTCTGTGTTCTCTGTGTCTCTGTGGTTCGTTTATTTGGATAATTTATTTCTTGGAAGTCCCTAATGAGACGAATCGAATTTCCTCTTTCTGTATACGACATGATTAGTAAGCGTCCCCGATTTGATTCTCCAATAATAAGGTAACGCTCCTCATCATCAGAGTGGTCTGGATTGTAGAAGTCAACATAGAGCAGATCATCGAAAACAGTTTTGGCTTCTTCAAAGGAAACCTGATATTTTAAAAGATTTATTGCCGCTTTGTTTTCGTCCCACTCAAACTTCATGGAATTATTAGATTACTACCTTTTGAATACCTATAAATTCTAAATTCTGGTATTTCTTCATCACTTTTTGCTTCTAAACAAAGTTTAATTACTTCTTTGATATTGACCATCAACTCATCAATTGTTTCTCCTTGACTGTAACAGGCTTTTAGCTGAGGGACTTCTCCGACATAGTAGCCATCTTCATCCCGTTCAATGATGACGTAGAATTCTCGGTTATTGGGATTGATCATAATCTCTTTATACGTAGACTCCAAATCATTTTTCTGGATTCTTCGACCAAGCAGGGTGAGAGAGTAAAGAAGCAAATACTCGTACCCCCCGAAGTTGATTGGAGAGGGGTAAGTGACCTCTAGGGGCGCTCAAATCCCAGGTAAACTCGTTGGGGTATCGCGTCCAGGTATTACCTGCTTTCCAGCCAATTTTTGGCCAGAAATTCTCCCAATTTTTACCCAAACTTAACCAGATTTCTCGCTGCACTGAAAAGCCAAATTTACCTTCCGAGTGGACTAACCAAAGGTTGTTAATGGTTTGCAAGTCAACAGCCGAGGTCTTTTCTACCTCAGTAAAATACAACCATTTTCGTTGTACAGCCGTTGTCCCTGATAGTTCACACATTTTTTCGATGGTGACGCGATCGGCTGCTTGGAAGTCTTGAACTGCAAGTAGCTGTTGCAAAGAATTATAGTTAATCCCGCACTCTGATTTTAGAGGTACAATTCCTTCAGGAAAAGAAGAGCGCAAAAATTCTTTGGCTTGGGGTGCATCAGAGTTATAAAGGACTTGGTAAGCTTTGCCATCAATCCAAGTAGCTGGGTTCTCACGTCGTTTCAGTAAAAATTCCATCAACACGTCTAATCCCTCATTACCCAACTCAGCTAACTGTGGGATTATCTGCTGTTGGACTTTTTCAGACCCAGCGATTAACGGTCGTCGCAAGGAGTCGATGTCATTAGCAGGGCCTGATAAAATCATTGGGTCTGTCATGCCATTCTCGTTTTAGCGGTCAGTGAAAGAGCGGTAAGCTATCGGGGATTCTCCAAGGTGAAGCAGTGATAGCGAAAAGTAGTTTACTATTTTTGATCGTACAAAATTGCGATCGCTTCACTCAAATCCCACACTTAATCCCCAAATAATGTACAAGGGGAATAGGGGGAAAATCTGTGCCTTCTGGCTTGGTGAACAAAAGACATAGCAAAATATACAAGCCTGCCTCATAAAGATTTTTTGACTAGCAGCGTATCGATTAGGAGTGTGTGAACGATGTACGAAAAGATTACCCCCCCCACAGCCGGAGCAAAAATCACCTTCAAAAATGGTGAACCAATCGTACCGGACAATCCAATTATCCCCTTTATTCGCGGCGACGGCACAGGTATAGATATCTGGCCTGCTACCCAAAAAGTTCTCGATGCTGCTGTAGCCAAAGCATATAAGGGTCAGCGTCAAATTAGCTGGTTCAAGGTTTACGCTGGAGACGAAGCTTGTGATTTATACGGTACTTATCAGTATTTACCTCAAGACACTCTCACGGCAATTGAAGAATATGGTGTAGCTATTAAAGGGCCTTTGACTACTCCCATTGGGGGGGGAATTCGTTCTTTAAATGTGGCATTACGGCAAATTTTTGATTTGTATGCCTGTGTGCGTCCTTGCCGTTACTATGCAGGTACACCCTCACCCCACAAAAATCCCGAAAAGCTGGATGTAATTGTTTATCGGGAAAATACGGAAGATATTTATCTAGGCATTGAGTGGCGACAAGGTAGCGAAATCGGCGATCGCTTAATTAAGATTCTTAACGAAGAACTAATCCCCGCCACCCCAGAACATGGGAAAAAACGCATTCCTCTGGATTCTGGTATTGGTATCAAACCCATCAGCAAAACTGGTTCCCAGCGCCTAGTTAGACGTGCCATCAAACACGCTTTGCTATTGCCCAAAAACAAGCAACAAGTGACTTTGGTGCATAAAGGCAACATCATGAAGTACACCGAAGGCGCTTTCCGTGATTGGGGTTATGAACTAGCAACCAGTGAATTTCGCCAAGAAACTGTTACAGAACAAGAATCTTGGATTTTGAGTAACAAGGAAAAAAATCCGAATATTTCCTTGGAAGAAAACGCCCGCCAGATTGAACCTGGGTTTGATAGTCTGACTCCAGACAAGAAAGCGCAAGTTGTCAAGGAAGTTGAAACTGTTCTTAACACAATTTGGGCAACCCACGGCGATGGTAAATGGAAAGAGAAAGTTTTGGTAAATGACCGGATTGCTGACAGTATTTTTCAACAAATCCAAACCAGACCGGATGAGTATTCGATTTTGGCGACAATGAACTTGAACGGCGATTACTTATCTGATGCTGCTGCTGCCATTGTTGGGGGATTGGGAATGGGACCAGGGGCAAATATTGGCGATGCTAGTGCCATATTTGAAGCTACCCACGGCACCGCCCCCAAACACGCCGGCTTAGATCGGATTAATCCCGGTTCACTGATTTTATCTGGGGTGATGATGCTGGAATTTCTGGGTTGGCAAGAAGCCGCAGACTTAGTTAAGAAAGGTTTAAGCGATGCGATCGCAAATAGTCAAGTCACCTACGATTTAGCTCGGTTGCTAGAACCGCCAGTTGAACCCTTAAAATGTTCGGAATTTGCCGACGCAATTATTCAGCATTTTGGATGAACTATCTCTAGCTGGCTTGTCTGCGACACGCTGCACGAACTCCTAAGCTAGAGGTTTCTACATCCTCTAGCTCGTATTAACGTAGCAGTTTTGACATTTTTGGAGGAAGATTCCAGAACCACCCCTTGTGGGTGGTTCCCCCTTGTTGATGCTTTCTTTGCCCTAGTTGCTTCATAATTCCCCTATGAGTAGCAGCATAATTAAGGTATTTCCCAAAATTATTAAGTATGAGTTACTGGATGGGGACATGAAAACGATGAAGTTGCGATCGCATATTGGGGCAGATGGGATATTACAAATCCATACACCCACTGATTTAAAAGATACTTCTGTTGAGGTAGTGGTAGTTATACAGCCGTTAGCTGATGCAGAAGTTGTAACATCTGAGGAAGCGAAACCACAATATAACGCTTGGGGAAAACCCACAACAAAACAATCAATAAGAAATACAATTACCAAGATGCAACAACTGCGGCGAGAAGTAGCATTGGATAAAACGTCAATCCGCTCCATGATTGAAGAGGGGCGAAGATTTTAATGCAGTTTGTTTTGGATTGTTCTGTAGCAATTAGCTGGTGTTTGGTGGATGAAAATAACCCGACTGCAAATGCCATACTAGCAATAATGCCGGATGCTGAAGCATTTGTACCGGGAATCTGGTCATTGGAGATTGCTAATGTTCTACTGGTGGCTGAACGGCGTAACCGCATAACTCAAGAACAATCTGAGGAAGCTATTACTTTGTTACAGTCACTATTAATCCAGGTTGATATTGCTACAGATGCAAACGCATTGGGTGCAACTGCAACCCTAGTGCTAGGGCGACAGGAAGGTTTAGCAGCTTATGACGCAGCTTATTTAGAATTAGCATTGCGGTTGGGATTGCCATTGGCAACAATTGATACTCGGCTAGCGGAAGCGGCTACAAGGTGTCGAGTGGATTTGGTCGTTGCCGATGAGGAAACGTCTTCTTAAGGGTTCTTGTAGCCACAGTTTTGCATCACCAAGATAAAATCATAATTTCTGCGTCTTTAGACCGGAGAGTGTCAATTACACTACTTGCTTTAGCTGTGATTTTACTAAATGATGAGGTGCGATCGCTCCATTTTCTGTAATAATGGCTGTAATCAACTCAGCCGGAGTCACATCAAAGGCTGGGTTGTAAAAATCCACACCCGCAGGTGTGAGAATGGTATCACCAACTTGATAGATTTCTGTTGGTTCGCGTTCTTCAATAGGAATTTTGCTGCCATCAGTTAATTCAAAATCAACGGTGGAAAGGGGTGCAGCGACAAAGAAGGGGATATTATGAGCTTTAGCGGCGATCGCCACACCATAAGTACCAATTTTATTAGCAGTGTCCCCATTAGCCGCAATTCGGTCAGCACCCACAACTACAGCATGAATCAAACCCTGTTTCATGCAATGGGCTGCCATGTTATCAGTAATTAATGTCACTGGAATACCTTCTTGCACACATTCCCAAGTGGTGAGTTTTGCACCTTGTAAGCGGGGACGGGTTTCATCGGCAAATAAACGTTCTAAACGTCCTTCTCTCCAAGCCGAACGCACAACACCTAAAGCAGTGCCATAACCAGCCGTAGCTAGCGCCCCAGCATTACAGTGAGTAAGTAGCGTTAGCTTTTCTGGGGTAGTGGGCAACACTGCCAAACCATTGTCGCCGATCGCTTGACAGGTTTGCAAATCTTCAGCGTTGATTGCTTCGGCTGTTTGCAAAAGGGTTTGCTTGATATCTTCTACTGTTCCCAGTGTTTCGTAGGCAGTTTTGATCATCCGGCTAATTGCCCAAAATAAATTTACCGCCGTTGGACGAGTAGAACGCAACAACTGGGCTACTTTATCTAAGTGTTGCAAAAATTCGGTGCGATCGCTTGTCTCAATTTCCCTCGCCCCCAGATACATTCCATAAGCCGCAGCTACACCAATTGCCGGCGCACCTCGCACAATCATGGTTTTAATTGCCCGCGCCATATCTTCACTACGATGAATTTCTACAAATGCATATTCGTTTGGTAAGCGCGTTTGATCGATTAATGACACTGAGTTGTTGTGCCAAATAACGGGATAAACCTGGTTTGGGGAATGTGTCATAGAAAAAGGTAGTTAGTACATGGGCATACTTAACTGGCACAAAAAATTTGCCAGAAATATCATAGCCTTACTTCAGTATTTCATAAAAACAAATTTTGTTAAATACTGTGTCCATAAGATCGACTTTATGCATTTAGCAAAACTGCGATCGCAAACCCTGAAATCTATATCTCTCAAGACATTGGATTTTTTCAATTTTGCCCAAGTTAAGGGGCTTCCAAATAAAAAAATGTCCCAAAACTGACCCAAAAACCCTCTCTATTCTCTATTCTCTGTGTTCTCTGTGTCTCTGTGGTTCGTTTATTTTGATAATTTATTTCTTGGAAATCCCTAAGCAAATCTGACCAAAGTTGTTAGCCTAGCAGCAATGTTTAACCACAAGCCCTTCTCTTCCAAAATCCCTTTCCTAATTATTTTCTGGCCATTGCCCTAATTTATCTTCAGTTTACATTTTGATGGCCTTATTAAAACTTAATATTTTTCCTGTTTAACTGTCTTAACTGTCCTTGCCTTCTCATTAAGAAAGTGAGAGGATGTCCATGTTAATTTTAAGCAATTTTTGCTAACGCATTGATGAAACTAGATATATGTTGAGATATTAGATGCCTTTGGACGAACCCACATTTTCAGAAAAAGTTGATTGAATTACTCAAAACCGTTGAAGCAAAACTATGAAGCGTCTTGTTATTTGCTGTGATGGAACTTGGCAACAGTTAACGAGTCTTTATCCAAGCAATGTGGTTAAGCTGGCTCAATCTGTGAAATCAACCGCCAGTGACGGGGTTACACAAATAATATTTTATGACGAGGGTATTGGAACTGAGAATCAAAAGGTTTTAGGCGGAGCTACCGGACTAGGAATCGATAAAAATATAGAAGATTGTTACCGATTTCTGAGTCTCAACTATGTTGAGGGTGACGAAATTTATCTATTCGGCTTCAGTCGCGGAGCTTACACAGTTAGAAGTTTAGCAGGGATGATCTATTGCTCCGGTCTTCTAGATCGCCCCCACGTTACCAAAGCACATGAAGCCTACGAGCTTTATCGTAACCGAGGTATTAAACCCAAGGATAATACAGCAGTAGAATACCGTGAAACTTATGGCGATCGCGTCCCCATCACCTTACTTGGTTGTTTTGACACCGTTGGTGCCCTGGGAATTCCTGGAATACCCGCCTTCAGTCGGTTGAGTGAGCAACTGAATAAGCGCTACAGATTTCATGACACGACTTTAAACAAATGTATTGCCAATGCATTGCACGCGATGGCCATCGACGAAATTCGTGAAATCTTTGATGTCACTCCCATGACAAAGCATCCTGAGGTTGAAAATCAGAGGGTGATTCAAAAGTGGTTTCCAGGTGTACACGGTTGCGTTGGCGGTGGAACCCAAGAACACAGTGGGTTATCGGATGCTGCCTTACAGTGGATGATTGATTCCATCGGTGTACTAGGATTAGGACTTGACTTAGATCCAAGTGTGATTCCCACAGGTATCAACCCTAATTATGAATGCGACTTTAAAAACGATGCGGGATTCTTTAAATTAGCAGGAATTAAGCTTCGTGATGTCGGCGATGTGATTGAAGATATTCATGAAAGCACGATCAAGCGTTTGAAAAGTCGGAAAGACTATCGACCCAAAAATCTACAGAAGATTATCTCCAAACTGGATTAATTTGAATTACTTTGGGGAATCGAAGCAGAGAAATTGAGGGCGCATAGAATACAGAACTTGGAAAAAGAAAGGAAAAATAATTATGGCTGCCGAAAGAGACACATCCAAAGACGGTTTTGAGAACAAACTTCAAACATTCGTTTTAACAAATTTTAAACCGATTTGGCAACTTCTCCAAAGTAATAAATCAATTGCCCGTAAAGTTAATAAAGCTTTGATTAACAGCCTGATCTATAAAATTCCGACTCGTCCTAATCGCTTCAGTATGATGACTCTAGATGAGCATATTCCTGATACGGAAATTCCTAAAAAAACTGATACTTATACTTCCTGGGAATCACTCAACGATCGCACTTATACAGGACGACATCTACCACCCGATCCAAAATTCAACGCTGAGGGCAATCTACCAAAAGTTGAAGACTTAGCTGTTTTATTCCGTAAAAGAGATGGTAAAACCATTTATTCTCCCAAATCAACTATGCTGTTTCCCTATTGGGTACAGTGGTTTACAGATAGCTTTCTCCGCCTCGATCACTACAATCAACTAAAAAATACTTCCAACCATGAGATTGATTTGTGTAATGTTTATGGTTTAACCAGAAAACAGTCACATCTTTTAAGAAGCTTTCAAGGAGGTAAATTAAAAACTCAGAAACTCAAACGTCAAGATGGCGTAGAAGAAGAATATCCCTTGTTTTATTATGCTGATCCAGCAGAGGGTAAAGTTAAGCCGGAATTTGACGGTCTTTATCAACCCCTGAATGATGAAAAAAGACTGCCCCCAGAGAGAAAACAATATCTGTTTGCGATGGGAGTAGAACGAGCCAATGTACAAATTGGCTATGTAATGCTCAATACTCTATGTCTGCGTGAGCATAATCGTCTTTGTGATGAATTAGCCAGCAATTATCCAGATTGGGATGATGAACGCCTCTTCCAAACATCGAGAAATATTCTCATGGCGATTATTCTCAAAATCATTATGCAAGAGTACATTAACCACATCACTCCTTATCACTTTAAGTTGTTTGCTGATCCCGAAGCTTTTACTAAAGAAAGTTGGCATCGTCCCAACTATATGGCAATTGAGTTTGACTTGGTTTATCGCTGGCATAGTGCGATTCCAGAAACTTTTAACTATAACGGCAAACCTACCAACATTGCTACATCCCTCTGGAACAATAAGATGTTTATCGATCGAGGTTTAGGTGCATTGATGGAAGAAACTTGTTCTCAAGCGGGTACAAAAATTGGTTTATTTAACACACCTGAGATATTGGTTGAGTTAACTGAGTTACCCTCAATTAGATTGGGACGAAAACTGCAATTAGCAAGCTACAACGATTATCGAGAAATGTGTGGTTTCCCTAGAGTGACGAGGTTTGAGCAAGTTACTGGTAATGAATTTGCTCAAGAGAAACTCAAAGAATTATATGGTCATGTGGATAATATTGAATTCTTTGTAGGACTTTACGCCGAGGATGGGCGGAAAAATTCAACTATTCCTTCCCTAGTAGCACGCTTAATTGGGATTGATGCCTTTTCTCAGGCGCTAACTAATCCTTTACTAGCACCTAATATCTACAACAAAGAGACTTTTTCTCCTGTAGGTTGGGAAATTCTTCAAAATACCAACACTGTCTCAGATTTAGTTAATCGTAATGTTCCGCCATCAGACAAAAAGTACAAAGTTACTTTTTACCTTGAATAAACACTGGCTTTTAGTGCGATCGCACCCTAAGAGGATGTTTGAAAAGCTATTTTTGTTACCAAAAGTCTAATACCCCCCCAACCCCCCCTTGTAAAGGGGGGGAGCAAATAGCCTCTTAAAGTGCCGCTTTACAAGGGGGGGCAAATAGCCTCTTAAAGCCCCCCTTTACAAGGGGGGTTGGGGGGGTAATGTCAAAGTTGATGTGTTATGTGGACACTTTTCAATCTGTCACTCAATGTTGACTGGAAAATAACAGCAAACAAGCGATGTCTACGCGCCTTCAAATAAACTCAATTGATTAATTAATCCTACTAAAAAAAATGAATCTATTTACCGAGTATCCAGAAAAAGACGAAGCTAAATATTCCGCTCTCATGAGTGAGCTAGTCAAAAAGAACATGGAAAATCTTTATGGAGGTGAGAAGAAAAAAACTGCAAAGAGAGATACCCACTCTAAAACCAACGCTGCTGTACAAGGAACTCTAGAAATCTTTGACTTTGATGAAGCAGCAATTAAGCAAGAATTGAGCAAACGCACCTCATTAACTGAAGCTCAACTTCAAGCCATTTTCCTAAAACAAGGTTTATTTGCCAAACCCAAACAATATCCGGTTTGGCTACGATTTGCAAATGGTGCGTTTTCAGTCAAGAATGATTATGAAGGAGATACGCGCTCCATGGCCGTAAAGGTGATCGGGGTAGAAGGAGAACGACTACCGCAAAGTCACGAATTAAAAACCCAAGATATTATCACCCACAATACCGAATTCTTTTTTGTTAGAACCATCAAAGACTTCCACAGCTTTTTCTTGACGGTTTATCGAGCAGGGCTGTTTCCGCTTTTTAAGCTGTTGGTGCTTTTTTGGCTAAAGTTGCATCCCTACGAATCCACTCTTTTGCAAACCAGTTTCAAACGCTTTCCCAAGAGTTTGCTCAGAGAACGCTATTGGAGTGCTTCAGCGTTTTCTTTGGGACTAAAATCTGATTTTGACCCATCCCAACCAGGTCGAGTTCCTGTGGAATATCCGGTTGTGATTAAATATGCATTTACTCCAGTTTCTAGTCAACCACCTCATCAACAACTTCCTCTCGAATCCAGACCAGAAAGTGAGCTTCAGCGTGCCAAAGCTTCAGGTTCAGAGGACAACTACTACCGAGAGGATATCATTCAAGCTTTAGCAAAGCCTGATGCTGAATATAGTTGGGACTTTCAAATTCAATTTCAAACTAGCCCAGAAATGTCTATTGATGATACCACCATTGTTTGGAATGAAGAGGAATCACCCTTCATTACAGTTGGTCGCCTAACAGTTAAGCATCAGAAGGTTAATTCTGCTAAAGATAATGACTTTGGGGAAAATCTCAGTTTTTCTCCTGGGAATGGTCTAGCAGTGCATCGTCCTGTCGGTGCGATTAATCGGTTACGCAGCATTGTTTATCCGATTGTTGCTAATGACCGTCATCAAAAACGAGGAGTCAAATACCAGGAACCAACTATCTGACTTTCAGTAGATCGAAAAGTTTCCTAGATGTCTTACCAATCCTGATTGACTTACGCAAACAATAGCCGAAAATAATGATTTTTAGTAGGGGCAATTCATGAATTGCCCCTACCGATTTATTCTATAGGAATCCGGTTTGATTTCTGAAAAAAATTAAGTATTTGTAGGGTGCGTTATGACTTGAGTCTAACGCACCAAACCCTTGAAAATGGTGCCGTACTCTCGGCGATAACACACCCTACGTGTTGTTCAAAAATCAAATAGTAATCCTATACAAAGAATTAACTAAACCACAGCAGATACTTGCTGCTTAAAGAAAGCTTGCAACACTTTCTCTGCTATTTGATCGCTAGTTAAGCCTAGTTCTGTCTTAGATTCATTGGGTTCAGCATGATCTACCAATACATCTGGTACACCGAATCGCTTGACAGGAACTAGTATATCTGCATCCAGTAAAGCTTCAGCGATCGCACTACCAAACCCACCCATCACACAGCCTTCTTCTAAAGTGACAACCCTGCCAATTTTTTTAGCTAAAGGCAAAATCAACTCGGTATCCAAAGGCTTAACGAAACGGGCATTAATTACAGTTGCTTCAATGCCATGTTCGCTGAGAATTTCCGCAGCTTGCATTCCTGGATAAACCATTGTGCCATAGCCGACGATTAACACGTCATCGCCTGTACGCAGAATTTCGCCTTTACCGATTTCCAAAGGTTCCCAACCTTCTTCCATCAAGGGAACGCCGTAGCCATTGCCACGAGGATAACGCATGGCGATCGGCCCACTGGTATGGTTAACACCAGTTACTATCATACTTTGCAGTTCTGCTTCGTCTTTGGGTGCCATTATTGCTATGTTGGGAATGCAACGCATATAGGCAATGTCATACATACCTTGGTGGGTGGGTCCATCAGCACCAACAATTCCTGCCCTGTCCAAGCAGAAGAATACTGGCAGGTTTTGAATGCAGACATCATGAATTATCTGGTCGTAGGCGCGTTGTAAGAAGGTAGAATAAATAACAGCAACGGGGCGCATCCCTTGGGTTGCAAGTCCTGCTGCTAGGGTAATTGCGTGTTGTTCAGCAATGCCAACATCAACATATTGATTGGGCAGTTTTGCTTGGAGTTTATCTAAGCCTGTCCCCGTTGCCATAGCCGCAGTAATGCCGATGATTTTCGGGTTTTGTTCGGCAAGTTTCACTAGAGTATGAGAAAAGACTTTGGCATAAGCTGGGGGTTTAGGTTTACTAGAAGGAATGGCTTTACCAGTTGCTACGTTGAAGGGGCTTTGGGCGTGGTAGCCAACTTGATCTAGTTCGGCAATTTCATAGCCTTTGCCCTTGACTGTTGCTACGTGTACCAAGACTGGGCCTGGTATCTCATGTGCTTGTTGGAAGGTGGCAATTAATTCTTCGAGATTATGCCCATCCACTGGTCCAATGTAGGTAAAGCCAAGTTCTTCAAAAACTGCGCCTACTTTGGGAACAGCCAAGCGCTTCATCCCTTCTTTGATGCGTCCGAGTTCGGGAGACAGGGATTCACCCACGAAGGGAATTTGCTTCAACTGTTCCTCAAGATTATCTTTAATAAATTGCACCGGTTGGCTGAGGCGCATTTTGTTAAGATAGCGGGGAATCGCGCCGACGTTGCGAGATATAGACATGTCGTTGTCGTTGAGAACAACTAACAGATTAGTTTTCGGCATGTGTCCGGCATGGTTGATGGCTTCTAAAGCCATACCTCCAGTTAGTGCCCCATCGCCAATCACAGCAACGGCTTTAAATTTTTCCCCTTTTAAGTCTCGCGCTAAAGCCATACCTAATGCGGCTGAAATACTTGTAGAAGCGTGTCCAGCCCCAAAGTGGTCAAATTTGTTTTCACTGCGTTTGAGATAACCTGCAACTCCGTCCTTTTGTCTGAGGGTGTGGAAGCGATCGTAGCGTCCTGTAAGCAGTTTATGGGGATAAGCCTGGTGTCCTACATCCCAAATTACTTTATCCCGATCTAAGTCCAGTGTTTGGTAAAGTCCTAGTGTTAATTCGACAACACCCAACCCTGGCCCTAAGTGTCCACCATTAACTGCTACTGTTTGGAGATGCTTATCTCGAATCTGACGGGCAATCTGTTGCAGTTGGCGAACAGATAAACCGTGCAACTGATTAGGATGGGTGATTTCGCTCAGATGCATATTATAAGGTTTTCCTCTCTAACTTCGAGTTTCGGTATTTTGATTTTCCCACGGTCGGGTTGTCCACAGAATCAAACTCTTACATTGTTACTAAGTTGTAGTGGAAAGTATAACTTCTTAATTGATAATGGTGAAAAATTTGTCATCCATTCACAATTCGTCAAATCAGGTTACAATCAGTTAAAGTTATAACACATTTGTCAATTAGTGATGCTACTTAAAAATAGTCTGTAGTCGGTATAGAAAAACAAGTTTTCATGAAGCAAGCTGCGGAAGTTTCCTAAGTAAATTACTCACTTTTGCCTTTTAAAGTTAGTACAAAAGAAAGTTAAATATCTCATTTCTAACTATATATCTAGCATAATTACTGGGAAATATTTAACAATAGTTTCTTCTATTCTTCGGTAACAGCAGCTAATTTTGTGAGCGATCGCAACTAAACAAAAATATCCCCGACAACTTTTACGAAGTCGGGGATCTGCGGGTTAAAATTCTCACCAAATAGAATTTCTATATCTATTCTCTATTTACCAAAAGCATCCTTGATGTTATCAACAGTGCGTTCAACAGCATTTTTGGTTTTATCTACTGCTTTTTGAGTCCGATCTGCATCTTCGTTTGCTCTTTTCTGAATTGTCGCCGCATCTCTCTTGGCTTTGCGCTCAAAAAAGCTACCATTGTCTGATGCTTGGTCAACTTTATTGGCATTACTCTTAGCAGCTTGCTTAACTTTATCTGCCGCATCTTGGATGAAATTCTTGGCTCGTCCAGCATCTTCACTGGCTTTTTCTTGAACCCGATCGCCTGCGTCTGATGATGCGATCAAGGTTGCAGCCGGATCAGCCATTGCTGAGGTGTTCGAGAAAAATGCACCTTGCCAAAGGAAAGCGATCGCTAACATACAAAACAGTGTTGTAGCCATCCAGCGTTTTACTGTGGAAAGCTGTTTGGTAACATAGTTCAATTTCATAGAATACAATCTCGTTGTGATTTAGTATACTATTTTTACTTCATTTGGCTGATTAGCCATATCGATCTCTAGATAGAAGTTTTTGCGTCATTAGTTATTAAATAAATTCACTATTTTGATAGATTGAAAAAGGACTGGGGACACTTCGACAAGCTCAGTGCATCGCTGGGGACTGGGAAAACTTGGAAGGGGATTCAGACATCAACCAAGTTTTGTAGGACTTACGCATTGACAGAGACAGCCAACTGTGAATAACCTCTCGTTCCTGGGCTGCTGCCTTGTAATGCTCTTGTGGTGGGCTGCTGCCTCCCGTCAAACAAGCAGGCAGCGCAAGACTTTTAGTTTAATAACTGGACTTTAGACTAAGAAGCACAAAATAACTCAGAGAAGCTGAGTTGAGAAGAAGCAAAGCAAAAAAGTAGAAAAATCACAAATTAAGCGGTTTTTGGTGCGGGTTTACGTGGAGTACTAGTACGCTTTTTAACTAACTGAACTACCCCACAGATTTATCCGTGGGGTAGTTCACACTTATTCTCTGTTAAACAGATTTTCAGAGTCTTGGATCATTCCACCGAAGCCTTTGTTAACTTCAGTATTGATCTCGTTATTGATAACTTGGTCAACTTCTGTGTTTAGCATTTGCTCAAATCCCTCAGCGCCAGGAACGTGAGAAGCTACACCGTCAAAAATTGGGTTGATCAGGTTATCTGCGGTTGTGTCGATGGCTGCATCAACGCCGAACTCCCCTGCTTGCTCTGGAAAATTTGGATCTGACATTTGACTCAACTCCCTTTTGAAAATAAGTAATAATTGGCCTATAGTAAAGTCAAAGAGTCCTCAACAGTCAATAACTGTTGACTATTGACCACTAACTATTGTTTGTAATTAACTTTACTTTCGCCAATGTATCTATCATAGGGGTGAAAAATCCGGGTTAGACCAAGCCCCAAAGCTAACGCGAATTGGGTAATTCTCTTGTTCAGGGGTGCAATCGCTCTAATTCAAGCGAGGATAATTTACCAGCGATGCCCAACTCTTAGAGACGCTCCGCGTAGCTTGCTTCCCCTCCGGGGTACGGCGCAGGCTCAGGGTAAGACCTACGGCGGTAAACTACGCCCCACCCCATCAAATGGGAACCCTATTAATAGTTGTGTTCCCCAACATCATGAAAATCCTGAATTTCCTCAAACCCAAACCAGCACAGCCAACAATTGACAGTTACGGGCAACAAGGCTGCGGCGTTAGCCAAGAGCAAATTCAATCGCTGATGGAATGGCTATTTGCAAGTCTGCTGAATGCTGGGTACTTTGGCAGGTCACATTTAATTTGGTACAACAGCGACAACCCAGACCCCAGTGTAGAGAAGGTAATCAAGAAAGCTATGTACTCTTGTGAGCCAGTTTTTCTGTATCGCTGTGGTGGTAGAACAATGCCGCCCCAGGGCTACTACTGGCGGATGATGGACGAACACCCATCAATGAAGATTTATCAACTCCAAGTTAGGGATGGGGAGTGATGGGGCGCTTAGTGACTTTAGTCATGTTTAAGTGGTGACATTTGCTAGATATCTTTTCTTGATTATGCAGAATATATTGGCAATATACAATTTCCGAAATCTGTGCCACTAGCCTTGTATTCCAAATCAATAAATATATGGGTTAATATCATGTCTCACAACCACGGACAAAATCACGGACACAACCACGGACACAACCACGGACAAAATCACGGACACAACCACGGACAAAATCACCACCATCAAGAAGGTCATCGTCGTGAGTTAGAGTACTACGAACCACGTCACCACCACAAAGGTATCCTACAAAGAATTTTGAGATTTTTCTGGTAAACGGTTTGGGATTAATACGTCCTTGTCAAATCCCCTAAATTTATTTATGGGGATTATCTTTTTACTTTTTACTTCTTACTGATGCTGTTGCTGCCATTGTGCGCGTTGCTGTTCGAGTTGCTGCCTCTGTTCGGGAGTGAAAACAGAGTCCATCTTCGCTTTTTGCGCTGTTATAATCTGCTTGATTTGAGCCTTTTGACTGTCAGTTAGATTTAGAGATTTCATGACATCACGACGATTAGTATGTTGCCCTTGTTGATGCTGTGTTCTTGCTGCTTTCAGCTGTGCAAGTTGTTGTGGTGTATAAACACCTTCGATTTGCTGCCTGCTATCTTTTTCAATTTGACGCAGCTGTTGTTTTTGCGCGTCAGTCAGATTTAATTTTGCCCAGCGACCGCCTTCTTTTTTGTGAGAATTTTGTTGAGCTTGTGCTAGCAATGGCTGTCCATTATGAATCGCATCTGCTTTAACAATAAAGGGAACTGCTACAACACTTACTGCTACAAGACTTGCAAGAACAGACATGAACTTATTAAGTTTCATCATACTTTAGAGGTAAATTTGCTTTTTGTGTATGTCATCATCATAGGAATCTATGATCAAAACTGAATGAGCTAAAAGTCATGATTTATACTATGACCTTTGTAATAGTGGCGCATGGGAAGGTTAGGAAACCCACCAGTTTCCAATGCTCGGGTTGGGAGTGAAATTCTTGGTAGCCATAGCGTTGTTTGATTAACACTGGCGACGCTCCTGTTGAATTCACCAGCCGTTTAGAGACAGTATTAGGCAAAGTAATTTGATTGCGTAGGCGTAGCCAGTCGGAGACATCGCTCTTTATTCTTAGAGGAAAATTTCTGAGCGATCGCTCCCTCACAGGCAATTGCTACAAAAGAGCTTGGTCATCTCATAACCAAGCTCTTAACTATCTCAATCAATTATTGGAGGATTCGTAGTTTCGCACTATGCAGCAGGTTGTTCCAGATTAACTTTGACAACTTTGTTCTTTTCTTGCTCAGTTTTTGGCAGTGTCAAATTCAAAATGCCGTCTTTATAATCTGCGGTGACATTAGCATTTTGAACCCTAGCAGATAAAGGAATTACACGTTGGAATTTACCATAGTAAAATTCGCTCTTGGTAGTGCCATTGTTTTCGGTTTTAGTTTCAGACTTGCGCTCACCGCTAATGTGAACAGCATCTTGGGTGACTTGAATATCTAGGTCTTTAGCTGACAGTCCTGGCAGTTCTACTTTGAGATGAATCGCATCATCAGTTTCGTGCAACTCAGCAGCAGGAACTTTGATAAAATCTCTGTCAAACCGTGCAGGTGCTACTCTGGTATCTCCAAGTAAGCCGTTGATGTGACGTTCTAAAGCGTTCAATTCTTGCCAGGGGTTGTAACGAACTAGTGCCATAACTCTTTCTCGCATTAATTAGTTCTTGTTTAATCGTTTTTGCACTTGGTTTAGTGCTTATGTATTCATAATAAGTATGGTTAAAACTTCTGTAAATTCGGTTCTCATCACCTAATAATATGGTGATTACCGCACTTAAGTAGAACTAAAAAAAGATTACGGTTTACTCTAATGTTGCGGTTCGGCAAACCAGAATAATAACTATTAATATCAATAATAATCAACCAACTATTCTGCTGTTGAAGAAGATAGTGCAGTTAGGCGATCGCATTCTTTGAAACCGGAACCGGAACAATAAACTATTGCGCCGTGGTATTCCTAAGACTTGAGGCTAGAATACCCATTCCTAAAGGCTAGGGGTGTTGACAGGGGATTTATGATTTTTGGCTCATGTCACCTGATAATTCAGGTTTTATAATTAAAGTTAAAGGGCTTAGAGTATTAAGCATAAATGAGGTTAAAGGCTGTGAAGAAAATAGTTGTTGCTGCAATATTCAGCTTCATCGCTGGCTCAACATCTTTACTTTTTACCCAAGCCGCTAAAGCTGATCCTATTGTTTCCTGTTATCCTGTTACTTACAACAGGGTGATCAAAGAATCGGCGGCGGATCATCCGCATGCTTATGCAGATGGTTATCGAGAAGGAGAACAAACCGCTCGGAATAGAGTTGCTTATAAACCTCGGGCTGTGGGAGGTGAATTTGCCCGTGGTTTTGAGGATGGGTACTTTAATCTACCTTATGCTGGGCAAGAGACTGTTGTACCGAAAACAATTGTACAACATACTGCTACTGTTTGTAACGGAGATGGTTATTATACCCCAGCACCTCCTTACCCTTACGTCTACAACCCTTATGCCATCTATGGGTCGCCCTATCCTACTTTTGGCATTAACTTCGGATTTGGAAGAGGGTTCTACGGAGGGAGACACTATGGAAGATGGTAGAGAGTGGTGAATATTGTGGGGGAATTGCTAACAAATCTGCAACTACATAGTTAACAGTCGAATCGGGAAATCGCTCTTGACACCAAGCGTAGATGCGAAGCAGCTTGTCGTCAGACATCGCTGTCGGTGAAATATCAAAAGCAGTTACTTCAAATCCCAGATTTGCTAAAGCTTCGGCATCATCTCCCAAGCCGCAACCAATGACTAGTGCCTTTTGCCCAGAAGCGAACAGTTGATGATTCGTCAACCAATCTTGTAGATAAGGGTGAGGAGTTAACTTTGCCCAAGGAATTTTTGCTGTATCACCTTTAGCTTTGGAATATAAAACTTCAAACCATGCCGATGGTTCTGATTTTTGTAAAGCAACGCTTGCTAACTGTTTGACATAAAATCGTAAATCTTCTCTTTGTTGTTCAAACATAAAAACCCATCACTGACACTAATAACTTGAGGTAACTGATTTTGCGCTATAGCTACGCTGGGAGCGAGAGCAATTATACTAGCAAAAAATAGTTTGGTAATTTTCACTCCTAATAAAATTAAGGTATTATAATACACACTCTTACTGTCAGTTTTTATCTTGTGTTCCCGCAAAACTGGAGTGAGCGATGTCTGCGACAAACCCAACTCTTGGAGACGCTCTATGCGTTCGGGTAATGCACCCATTTATGAGAACACTATTTGTCCTATGCTAAAGCGGAAAGTAAAAACAACAGTTATGAAATTTGCACAAAATCTCACCCACCGCCAAGGCTTACTGAAAGCCTTGACTCTAGCAATCCTTGTATTGGCATCTGTAATGCCCCCAACTGTTCTAGCCAACGAAAGCGAAAAAGCGACATTCAACAGTACAACTACACTCCAAACCATACTAAAGAGCAGTCATCGCTCAGAGCCAAATCGCCTCCGAGACAAGTACCGCCACCCAGCCCAGACCCTCGAATTCTTCGGTCTGCGCCCAAATATGACCGTAGTTGAATTGTGGCCAGGGAACGGCTGGTATACTGAGATATTAGCCCCATTTCTAGCGGCAAAGGGACAACTCATAGTTACTAACTTTGCTCCTAGCACAAGTAAACCCGCTTTGGCTTTTCAAGAGAAACTAGCAGCTAATCCAGAGGTTTTTGGTAAGGTCAAAGTAGCCCAAATCAATCCCCCAAATGAACTTACCCTAGCCCCAGACAATTCTGTAGACTTAGTTCTTACCTTCCGCAATATTCACAACTGGGTTAAAGCTGGCTATGACGGGCAGGTTTATGCCGCAGCTTACAAAGCACTCAAACCAGGGGGCATCTTGGGAGTGGAAGAACACCGCGCCAAAGTGGGGACTTCTTTACAAGAGAGTATCAGAACTGGCTATATGTCTGAAGACGGGGTAATTGCTGCTGTGGAGAAAGCAGGCTTCAAATTGGTGGGCAAATCAGAAATTAACGCCAACCCAAAAGATACCAAGGACTATCCGGGCGGAGTTTGGACACTACCTCCAACCTTGAGCCAAGGTCAAAAGGACAGGCAACGCTTCCTCACCATTGGAGAGAGCGATCGTATGACTCTTAAGTTTGTCAAACCCAAAGCCCCCTAATTAGAAGATATAGGGTGCGATCGCTCTCTGCTCTAATACTTGTAACAAAAAAGGAATATATTTTTGAACACCATAATTAATCATAGGATTGGCACAGTTATTGCCTCTGTGTTAATCACTGGTTCTAGCTTGTGCTTTGACAATGCGGTAATTAGTGGCACATCACCAACTCCCAACTACCAAGTAGTCAAAAAAATTCCTCTGGGTGGAGAAGGAGGATGGGATTACCTGACATTGGATAGTGCTGCTCGTCGCCTATACATTACGCGCTCCACAAGGGTAATAGTATTAAATGTTGACACTGGGCTGGTTGTGGGGGAAATTGGTGATACTCCAGGAGTACATGGTGTTGCCATTGCCCCAGAATTGAATCGTGGTTTTACCAGTAATGGTAAGGCAGCAACAGCTACTATTTTCGATTTAAAGACACTAAAAGTTATAGGAAAAGTTAAAACTGGTTCTAACCCAGATGCCATCGTCTATGATTCTGTGTCCCAAAAAGTGTTCACTTTTAACGGTTTGAGCAACTCAGCAACTGTTTTTGATGCTAAAACTACGAAAGTCTTGGGGACAATTGCCTTGGATGGTAAACCAGAATTTGCGGTGGCTGATGGCTTAGGGCGAATTGACGTGAACTTAGAGGACAAAAGCGAAATCGTAGCCATAAATGCTAGTAACCTCAAAGTTGAGAAACATTCTCCGCTCAAACCTTGCTCAGAACCAACTGGAATCGATATAGATCAAGAGCATCGGCGGTTGTTTATTGGTTGTAGAAACCAAATCATGACTGTAGTGGATGCAAACACTCTCAGTATGAAAGCGACACTGCCAATTGGTAAGGGGACAGATGCGATCGCTTATGACCCAGTGACTAGATTAGCTTTCAGCTCCAACGGCTCAGGTTCGCTGACAGTTGTACATGAGGACTCTGCCGACAAATTTAGTATTGTGAATAACGTCGTCACCGAGCCGGGAGCGCGGACAATGGCGTTAGATTTGAAGACGCATAAGTTATATTTGGCTACAGCTAAGTTTCAAGCAACGTCTACCCCCGTCCCAGGACAGGTGCGATCTAGACCTTCTATTATCCCTGGTACTTTTGTGATTCTGGTTTTAGGAGATTGACTTTGCTGCGCTCATGGAGTGAGTGTCTAGCACATTCCGTACTTCAAAATGTCATACCTTAATACTTCAATAAATCCTACAAAACATCATTGTTTCGATTAAGTATTAACACTATCTGCAAAATTATGTGCTTGGTTGATAAAATCCATTTTTTAGCTTGAACAGTAGAAGCCCCACACTCACGCTTACGGAGTGTGGGATGAATACGAGGTAAAAACTCAACATCATTTTTATTAATTTTATGCGTAGCAAAAAGTTAGTTCAGATAATGAGAGAATAGTCGCACCTAAATTTTTACGTCAAGCTGAGAGAAAACTAAAATCAGCACAACGTAGAGTTTCTAGAAGGAAGAAAGGATCTAACAGACGTAAAAAAGCTATTAAAAAATTAAGGAAACAACATAAAAAAGTATGTGACACTAGAAAAGATTTTCATTTTAAAACTGCTAATAACTTGCTCAAAAAATATGATGTAGTCGCAGTAGAAAAACTAAATATCAAAGGACTCACTCAAACATGGTTATCTAAAAGTATTAATGACGCAGCTTGGGGACAATTTATAACAATACTAATAAACAAAGCCGAAAATGCTGGTTTAAAAGTGATAGCTATAAACCCAAGAGGTACTAGCCAAAAGTGTTCTAGCTGTGGGACTAAGGTAAAGAAACCTCTGTCAGAAAGAATACACAATTGTCCTAATTGTAAAATTAGTTTGTGTAGGGATCTAAACGCAAGTATAAATATAAAGAATCGTGGGACACACGATCTTAAAGCTCAACTAATGTCTTCATAGAAGAGTCGTTGAGAAGCCCACACTCACCCGTTCGCGTAGCGTCTCGCAGAGAAGGGGAGTGTGTGGAGTATGTCACTAACCTTTCATTTCTGGTGTGAAGTGTTTGCTCCAGTTTCTCTTTCTAAAACTGATAATCACCTCAGCATTAATAATGAATTTACTTGCGAATTTTTTAAAGAGATAGTAATCGGTTTATATCTTTTGTGTATGTTAATTTAAAAAATATTCTGGAAACGAGATTGTGCGACTCTTAACCTGGAACTTCAACCTCAGAACTCGGAACTTGAGTGTAGAACTTGAAACGTCAAGTTTTACACTTAAACTCCGAGCTTCTAAACTCTAATTTTCAACCTTTTAAGCACAATTGCCGATAGATTTTTTTGACTATTGATGCTTGGGGCTGCACTTCCCGAGATTTACAAAGGAAATTGCACCTTCGTCAACTTTTAGTTTCTACCTTTGAAAGAGTTTAGCCATTCTTGAACTTGCTCTCGTGCAATATCGCGTCCCCCAAGACCAAAGGCTAGGGCAATAGCAACTGCGATCGCACCTAATAAAAGTCCAAAGGCTAAATTCACAATATCACTAGCAACGCCAATCTGTTGCAGTGCCATTGCCGAGACTAAACCAATGATGGCAATCCGCGCCACCTGACCCAAAATCTGGGCTTGGCGATCGCCGGAACTGGTAATGATGTTAAAAGCCAGATTTGCCAGAAATAAGCCAATGGCAAAGATTACCAATCCCGCCAAAATCCGCCCGAATACAATCACAATACCAGACACTAATGCTGTCAGGGCGGGAATATTCAAGATATTCACCGCCGCCACCGTTGCAAACAACATGATACCCACTAAGGCAACAATGCCTGCAATTTCCGATGGAGTGCGGCTGGGAGTCTGGGGGGTTGTTGATTCTGTGGAAATTACGATTCGTCTACTGGGTGTTGTCAGACCCAAAATAGTGAAAATGTTATTAAAGCCTAAATTGGTGAGGATACTTGTCACCAAATCCGCGACAAACCGCCCGATGAAATAGGCCACAATCAAAATTGCTACGGCTGTAAAGATGGCAGGTAGGGCGTTGAGAACCTGTTGCAGCATGGCGATCGCAGGTATTGATATCGCATCAATTCGCAAAGCATTGAGGGCTGCGATCGCTACAGGAATCAAAATCAAAACATAGACAACTGTGCCGAGAATACTCGACAGAGGTTGCACCCCCGCACTTGCAGATAATCCCAACCGACTACCTAAATGGTCGATACCAGTTGTCGCCAGCAAGTTCGTCACAATCCGCCGTACTACATTAGCGATGAACCAGCCAACTACAGCAATTAAAGCCGCCGCTAAAATGTTCGGCAGAACTAGCAGAACTTGGGTAATTAGAGCTTGTACTGGTTGTAGAGCCTGTCTCAGTCCGAGAGTATCTAAAACTGGGGCGAGAAACAGTAAAAATATAAACCAATACAGAGCATTGCCAATGGTCTCACTCAGAGACAACTGATTGAGGCTAGGTACTGTGTCTTCTGGTTCTGGATTCAAACGCTCATCCAGATTGAATGCCTGTAATGAGCGCACAGTGATAATCTTGACAATGGTCGCTAAAAACCAAGCAGCTGCCAAAAGGATTCCCGCACCAACCAACTTTGGCAAAAAGCCAATAAGTTGATCGAGAAAACTATTCAGGGGTCGAGAGGCTACCTCTAGATCCAATGTCTGTAAAACAGCTACCGCCGTCAACAGGATAATGCTCCAAAAGACTAAGCTGGAGATTAACTTCTCAACTTGGGGAACATCTTGACGACCCGTTACCCCTGCGGCAATGCGGTTATCGATGTTTGTGCGCTTGAGAACTCCTTGCGTTACTGCTGCTGCGATCGCTGCAATTAGCCAACCTACTAACAAAATTGCCACTGCCCCTAGTATACGAGGCGTAAACAGAATCAACTGTTGAACAATACCTTGCACATCAGCAATTCCTTGATTCACTGTTGGTTGTATCGGTTGCAGGCTGGGCGGTGATTGTGCCAAAAATTGCTGCACCCTTATGGGCAAATCAACTTCTATCACCTGGGTTATTCCTTGCCAAGTTGTGTTCATGGTTTTCGGGAATTATGCTTAAGTATTCGCCGCAAACACTGAGTCAGTGTTTTGCCTATCAATTTACCAGTAAACACATACATATATATCAATTCATTGGGCATTGGGCATGGGGGAGAATAACTCCTAACTCCAAACGTACAGACGCGATTAATCGCGTCTCTCCTAACTCCCCTAAATTTTGCGTTACTCTAATTGCAGCAACAGCACCAAAGATGTGGAATGTCCCAAGTTTTGTCACAATCGATTCAAATTAATGCTACAGCTACGGTGGTGGAGCGCTGTATTAGCGATTTAACTCTCATGCACCGTTGGCTCAATCCCGTCCTCCGTTGCGAACCTGTGGGCGAAGCTTGGAGTACCGATATCGGCAGTAAAAGCCGTTTTATCATTCAAATCCCTCTACTGAAACCCACCTTGAACAGCGTAGTTGTAGAACGACAACCCGGTTTGGTAGTCTGGGAATTTCAGGGATTTTTTCAAGGGCGCGATCGCTGGGAATGTCAACCCACGGAAAAGGGAACACTCTTACTCAACCGTTTTGAGTACGATATCCCTAACCCTTTAGTTAGTTGGGGCTTCAACACCTTTGCCGCATCTTGGACAAAAGAAGATATGCAAGCCCAACTGCGCCGCCTCAAACGAGTCGCAGAAGAACAACTATAATTCGTAATTCGTAATTCGTAATCGAGCATGATTATCCCCCTATCTCCCTCACCCCCCCACTTCCTACTCCCTACTCCCTAATTCGGTAAGTAACCGCCGAATCACAGCTGCATCGTGGGCATCAGGAACTTTTGTTAAATAATTTTGTAAGTCGTCTACGGCTTGGGGGTAGTAACCGAGTTGATAATAGATCAAACCACGATCGCGCATTTCTAAAGTTAAACCAGGAAACAGTAACAAAATTCGTTCAATTGCTGCTAGCGTTTTTTCTAACTCTTGCTGTTTCATATAAATAAATTTTAAATTTGTCAGCATCCGTGCCAAAAATTGCCGATTACCAACTACAGCTAAAAATTCTGGTTGCAGCATCACCGCTTGCTGATAAAGTTGAGAAAGCCGTTCCTCGCAATCTTGGGCAAATATTATTTCACCGCCATTGAAAGCATCCACAAAAATCTCTATATCTGGAATATCTGGGCGAATCAGAAAATGTCCTGGCATCCCCACACCCACCATCGGAAAATCAATCCGTCTAGCAACCTCCAGGTAAACCAACGCCAAGGTAATGGGAATCCCCAATCGGCGGTCAATTACATCATTGAAAAAGCTATTGCGGGGATCATAATAGTCAATTTTATTACCAGAAAACTTTAAATCATCGTAGAGATACTGATTAATACTTTGAACTATCCGCAAAGGATATCTTGAAGAAGGTAGACGTTCTTGTAACTCCCATGCCATTGTATCAAGGGCGTTGAGATATTCCTCTGGGTCTAGGTTGGGATATTCTTCTAGTGCAATATACAAAGCTGCCTTTGCTAAGTCAATGTGCTCGTCAGACTGCTGAATCTCCTGATAAAAATATTGTCGCGCTGACGAGAAATTCATAAGCTATTGTTCGGTGGAAGTGTGAGGATGAAGCCGCAGCTACGCCCAACTCAGGCATCGCGGCTTGCCTAAAAGCAGTTTTTTGTATCTATCTTTATCTTAGGGATATTCAGAAGTTTTAGAAATGTAGTTTGTACATAGCTTTCATAATGTGTATCTATTCAGGGTATAAAAATAGGTCAGTGTATATTTTCGATATTGACTAGAGTATAACTACAATCACCGCCAACTAACTTTTAGTGAATGCTGTATCTGCGATGTCTACGACGGGCTGCGCCTATGCAAAGGACATAACATAACACTTAGTTATATTACCATATATAACTTTACTATAATTTTATACAGTTTTTATATACTTATTATTAATCTAATAGCCTGAAAATCACTATACAAGCTTTATAGAATTAGGCTTTTGGCAGTTTGTCTGTTTTAGAAATATACAAATTACTCTTGTAAAATTCTGGTAAATTTAAGTAATAATACTTATATTTTTTAACTCCTGCAAGTAAGTCAGTTCCCGAACCTGGATCTATATTAGGTTTAATTGCATTCGGTGCTTGCGGTGCAACTTCGCTCCGAAAACGCAAACAACAGCACAAAGCCGCATTTAAAGCCTAAAATTCATTTTTAACCTATTTTGATAACTGCTGTGTCTGTTGTTGCAAGATCCAGCAGTTTTTGATTTTGAGTCTCCTAAGCAGTTTGGGAACCTAGCCTAATTTTGATCCCCAAGTCCCAGTCTTAAGGATCAATTTAAGGCGAAGGTGGGGGCGTTCAGTGCTAATCTGAAAGGTGACATTGCTTATTATTATGTCTTCTCCGACCTTATCTGAAATCTAGCTTCACTCATTAGGCGCAGCATGGTCACAACCGCAGAAAAAACAAACATTGGTTACATTACCCAAATCATTGGGCCAGTTGTAGACGTTAAATTTCCCGGCGGGAAATTGCCACAAATCTACAACGCTTTGAAAATCAAAGGCACCAACGAAGCTGGACAGGAAATCAACATCACCGTTGAAGTACAGCAACTGCTGGGCGACAACCAGGTGCGGACTGTGGCGATGAGTTCCACCGAAGGCTTAGTGCGCGGTTTTGAAGTCACCGATACAGGCGCTTCCATCAGCGTACCAGTTGGTAAAGCCACTTTGGGTCGGATTTTCAACGTCCTTGGCGAACCTGTGGACAACAGGGGTCCTGTAAATGCTGAGACAACTCTACCCATCCACCGCTCTGCTCCCAAATTCACCGACCTGGAAACCAAACCTTCAGTGTTTGAGACTGGGATTAAAGTTGTTGACCTTCTGACTCCCTATCGACGCGGTGGTAAGATTGGTCTATTCGGCGGTGCTGGTGTTGGTAAGACCGTGATCATGATGGAGTTGATCAACAACATCGCTACTCAGCACGGTGGAGTATCCGTTTTTGCTGGCGTGGGTGAGCGCACCCGTGAAGGCAATGACCTTTACAACGAAATGATCGAATCTGGGGTAATCAATAACGAGAGCCTCAATGATTCCAAAATTGCTCTTGTGTATGGTCAAATGAACGAGCCACCTGGAGCGAGAATGCGGGTTGGTCTGTCAGGATTGACAATGGCAGAATACTTCCGGGACGTGAGCAAGCAGGATGTGCTGTTGTTTATTGACAACATCTTCCGGTTCGTACAAGCAGGTTCGGAAGTATCGGCGCTACTAGGTCGGATGCCTTCTGCAGTAGGATATCAGCCTACACTGGGAACCGACGTGGGTGAATTGCAAGAGCGGATTACCTCGACTACAGAGGGTTCCATTACCTCCATTCAAGCAGTATACGTACCTGCGGATGACCTCACCGACCCCGCACCTGCTACCACCTTCGCCCACTTAGACGGTACAACAGTGCTGTCTCGCGGTTTGGCATCGAAGGGAATTTATCCCGCAGTTGACCCGCTTAATTCCACTTCCACCATGCTTCAGCCCAACATTGTTGGTGACGAACACTACAATACGGCACGGGCGGTGCAATCAACTCTGCAACGTTATAAAGAACTCCAAGACATTATCGCTATTCTTGGTCTAGATGAGTTGTCTGAAGATGACCGTCTCATCGTAGCGCGGGCCCGGAAAGTTGAGCGTTTCTTGTCTCAGCCGTTCTTTGTGGCAGAAGTATTCACCGGTTCTCCTGGTAAGTACGTGAAGTTGGAAGATACCATCAAAGGCTTCCAAAAAATTCTGTCTGGTGAGTTGGATGCTTTGCCAGAACAGGCTTTCTACTTGGTTGGCGATATTAACGAAGCGATCGCCAAAGCTGAAAAAATGAAGGGTTAGTCATTGGTCATTGGTCATTGGTCATTAGTTCAAGTGCTAATGGCTAATGGCTAATGGCTAATGGCTAATGGCTAAGGATAAAGGACAAAAGATAAATGACATTAACCGTTCGTGTAATTTCCCCAGATAAAACAGTATGGGATGCCCCAGCTGAAGAAGTCGTTTTGCCTAGCACTACTGGTCAACTAGGTATCCTAACTGGACACGCACCACTTTTGACCGCCCTGGATATTGGTGTGATGCGAGTCCGCGCCGCTAAAAATCAGAATTGGCAAGCGATCGCTCTTTCGGGTGGTTTTGCCGAAGTCGAAGAAAATGAAGTGACAATTCTGGTTAACGGCGCTGAACGTGGCGACAAAATTAACCTTGATGAAGCTCGTGCTGCTTACAACCAAGCAGAAGCAAGTCTGAATCAAGTTTCAGGAGACGATCGCCAAGCCCAAATCAAGGCAACCCAAGCCTTCAAACGCGCCCGCACTCGGTTTCAAGCGGCTGGCGGTTTGGTCTAAAATTTTACTTTCTATTTCAACTTTGTAGGTTGGACACTGCCCAACCTACAAATTGTTTATTAATTTAAAAAAAAAATTACGTCAAGTTTAAGAAATCAAGGCTTGCCCTGGTGAAGTGTTAACTTAACTAATTAGTTGCCCAAATGGGCACAAGTTATGAAAAGCTTTTCTTCTTCCCTTGGTACTTGTAAACAAAATAAGGTAGCTCGTTTTGCAGCATCTATCGTAGCAATGTTAGCGATAGCTGGTAGTGTTCACTCTGCTAATGCTACTTCTGTAAACATAACTACTCCCAAAGAAATCACTTCGGCATCAGTCCAGCTAAATCAGACTACACCAAATATTGCCCAGTTACAAACTAGCAGGACTCAATATCAAGCTGCTGGAATTAATCCTGTTGTACTGGTTCCGGTCTTACTTGTCGGCGGTTTAGTCATATTTGTCCCCCTATTCTTTGGCGGACTGGTGGTTATTGGCGAACGTGAAGTTGGCATTGTGGTGAGGAAATTCACCCTTTCCGGGCGTGGACTCCCAGCCGGCAGTTTGATTGCCCTCAACGGTGAAGCTGGCTTGCAGGCAGACACTTTAGCTCCTGGTTGGCACTGGGGCTACTGGCCTTGGCAATATTCCGTAAAGAAAGAATCAGTAATTGTCGTTCCTCAAGGGGAAATCGCTTTGATTGTGGCGGCAGATGGAGCATCCAACCCACCAGAGCGGATTTTAGGTAAAATTGTGGGTTGTGACAACTTCCAAGATGCTCGGAAATTCCTCACCGAAGGCGGGGAAAAAGGGCGGCAAATGGGTTTTCTCACGGCTGGTACCTACCGGATGAATACTGCCCTGTTTAAAGTCATCATGGCATCAAATGCCAGCGCTCATGGCATGACTCCAGAACAGTTGCGGGTGTACAGTTTGGCATCTGACAAAGTTGGCATCGTTACTACTTTAGATGGTGTACCAATTTCTGCTGGTGAACTCGCAGGCCCCATAGTTGACGAACACGACAACTTCCAAAATGGTCAGAAATTTATTAATGGAGGTGGGCGGCGAGGTTTACAAGAGCAGACCTTGCTTTCTGGTTCTTGGAACTTGAATCCTTGGTTTGTGCAGGTTGAGCAAGTACCGATGACAGAAATTCCCATTGGGTATGTGGGTGTGGTGATTTCTTTCGTGGGTAAGGCACATCAAGATGTCAGTGGTGCAGCTTTCACCCACGGGAACTTGGTGAATCAGGGACATAAGGGTGTGTGGGTCGAACCGCTATATCCTGGTAAGCACCCGATTAACTCCCGGATTATGAAGATTGAACTAGTGCCAACGACCAACATTGTCTTAAACTGGTCAGCTCGTACTGAACGCCACAGCTATGATGCTAAACTGGCTTCTCTAACTGTGCGATCGCGTGATGGGTTTGCCTTTGATTTGGAAGTAGCCCAAATTATCCATGTGGGTGCTTTAGATGCCCCGAAGGTAATTTCTCGCGTTGGTGCAATGCAAAATCTGGTAGACCATGTATTAGAACCGACCATCGGTAATTATTTCCGCAACTCAGCCCAAAACTGTACTGTACTAGACTTTCTGACTGCTCGGAGTGAGCGACAAACTGAGGCTGCTGAGTATATTAAAACAGCATTGCGGGCTTATGACGTGCAAGCGATCGACACCCTCATTGGTGATATTCAGCCACCAGCATCACTAATGCAGACACAGACAGATCGGAAAATTGCCGAAGAAGAACGCAAGACTTATGAAGTCCAGCAGATGGCACAAACCCAACGGCAGCAACTTGTCCGGGAAACCGCACTGGCTGATATTCAGCAAGAAATGGTGAAATCAGAGCAGAGTGTACATATTGCTGACTTGAAAGCCCAAGCCCAAATTAAGCAGGCGAACGGTGAAGCTGAGGGTACAAAACTTCGGGCAATGGCTGAGGCTGAAGGGATTCGAGCTACGGGTAACGCCAAAGCTGAAACATACAGTGCTGGGGTGGAAGCTTTGGGTTCCCAAGGTTATACAGCAATGCAACTGATGCAAATTATCGGCGATCGCCATGTCCGTTTGATTCCAGATGTCTTAGTTAACGGTAACGGCAGCAATAACGGCTTAGTAGATGGACTACTATCCCTGATTTTATGGAATCAAGCTGGTAAGGGTGAATTGACACCAACGCCTTTGCATCCACAACCAGTAATTAGCAAAGCAGAACCAACCGCAGAAAACGGTCTTCCACCGATAGTTCTGAATTTTCCCGTGGATAAGCAACATTAGCAACATCAGGTAGGGGCAATTCATGAATTGCCCCTACCTGAAAATAATTCTTTTCGGCTATTGTTTCCGTAAGTTCTGTTTTTGTAAAGTGGGTAGGATGCCATTGGTGTCAACTTAACGTGAAAGCCAGCCTAGAACAAGCTTCTTAAAGATCAATACGCTTGGGTTAAGGCTAAAACTCTTTGTCAAAGTAAATTTTTTTAACGAACCGCCAAGAACGCCAAGGACGCAGAGAGAACAAAGAAATGCTTAACTGAACCGTATTGTCTTAAAGATGATCTCGTTCCCAGTCTCTGACTGGAAACGAGGTTTTAAAGGCGTTTTATCTTAACTTGACACCAATGGTACGATGCCCACTCTATAACTCTGGCGGAGAAATTTTGCTGTTACAAGAACGTTATCGTTTACTCAAGCAGATTGGAAAAGGGGGATTCTGCAAAACCTTCCTGGCTGTAGATGAAGGTGAGTTTCCGCCAATTCCTTGCGTCGTTCAAGAATTATCGCCCGAATCCGAAACATTTAAAACTTTTGAGCAAAAGGCGCAACAGTTAGAGGAATTAGGGAATCATCCCCAAATTCCCACTTTGTTGGCTTATTTTCAACAGAATGGGCATTTTTATTTAGTGCAGGAGTTTATTGTCGGGACTAATTTAGCTCAGGTGGTTGAAGAGGAAGGCGCTTTTAATGAAACTCAGATTTGGCAACTGTTAGAAGATGTGTTGCCCGTTTTGGAGTTTATTAGCGATCGCCACATCATCCACCGCGATATTAAACCCCACAATATCATCCGTAGATCCCCAATTACCAAAAAGGGGGATTTGGTCATAGTTGATTTTACCACTGCGAAAATCGTCACAGAAATTGATCGCTTAACATTTGCAACCAATATCGGTAGTCCAGAATACGCTGCACCAGAGCAAACGAAAGGAAAAGCAGTTTTTGCTAGTGATTTATATAGCTTGGGTGTTACTTGTATTTACTTACTTACCCAGATTCCTCCCTTTGATTTATTTGATATTGCAAATGATTGTTGGGTCTGGCAACAATATCTTACTACCAAAGTTAGCGATGTCTGGCGACAAGACTCAAAGAGTCTACGCTTGGCGCAAATCCTCGACAAGCTGCTGCAAAATGCTGTTAACCGCCGCTTTCAATCGGCTGATGAAGTTATGCAAGCAATGGGTATGGAATGTAAAACTCAAAATCTCAAAATCCCAAATTCTCCTTGGCGATGCTTACACACCCTAACTGGACATTCTGGGACATTGAGTAGTGTGAACACCCTTGCCATCAGTCCTGACAGTCACACTTTGGCCAGTGGTAGTGATGATAAAATCGTCAAATTGTGGGATTTAAATACCAAAAAAGTCCTAGCTAGCTTCTCAGGACATTCCCAAGCTGTAAAATCAGTTACCTTCAGTCCTGATGGTCAAATTCTGGCAACAGCTAGCGACGATAAAACTATTAAATTGTGGCAGGTTGAAACATTAGAGGAAATCTGCACCTTATTGGGACACTCCCACGCCGTGAAATCAGTTGCTTTTAGTCCAGATGGGCAGATTCTTGCTAGCGGTAGCTGGGATAAGACAATCAAACTCTGGGATGTAAATACTGGCAGAGAAATTGCTACCATAGCTGGACACCAATTACAGGTAAATTCAGTAGCATTTAGTCCCGATGGAAAACTTTTAGCTAGCGCTAGTTATGACAGAACAATTCGCTTGTGGCAAATACCTGCATTAGAAAGTTCCCAGAAAGAACTTCAAAACCGCCCATCCTATAGCTTGTTAAGCACCCTTTCGGGTCATGCATGGGCGGTTTTGACAGTCGCTTTTAGCCCCGATGGTCAAATTTTGGCGACCGGTAGTGATGATAACACTATTAAATTGTGGGAGGTAAACACTGGTCAGCTAATTTGCACACTTGTAGGCCATTCTTGGTCTGTGGTGGCTGTGGCTTTTAGTGCCGATGGCGAAACGCTCCTAAGTGCAAGTTGCGACAAAACAGTTAAACTTTGGAGGATAAGCACAGCAGAAGAGATTGTTACTCTCTCTGGTCATGTAGACTCAGTATCTGCTGTTGCTGTAAGCAAAGTTACACAATTAATTGCAAGTGGCAGCCGGGACAAGACTATCAAATTGTGGCAGCTTGTAGAACAGCGCGATCGCTAATTTTGTCATATCAGGCGCTACCTGTGAAGGCAACTTCTGGAAATTTCAACTGAGCTTCTGCCATTGGACGGTTTCTGCCTTCCTCTTGCCAGTAGTTAATCACTTCTGTCGCTTTGTTAAGCAACTCGACACGATCCACGTCAGTAATCCAATGTTTGGACTCTAATTCCTTCTTTAACTCTTCCCAGGCATCATTTCTAGGCCAGAAAAAGTACTTAGTTAAAGGACTGGTGCCTTTGCCTACAACTTGATCGACTGCTAGAGCAACGTTTTCGTCTAACCACAGAATTTTCAAAATAAACTTGGTCAATCACACCTCCGGGAATTTCCGGGCATTACTTAACTAGGATAGCGATCGCTTATTTTAACGCAATACTCTATCAAATGACCAAACATTCATGAGTGCTGAAGTCATCATCTCACGCTCTGGCTTGGATGAATAATCAGATCGAGCAAGCCATTGATGAGGCGATCGCTCTCTATTGGCATAATATCTCCACCATGCAGCAAATCTCGCGTAGTCACAATATGGAGCAGCGTTGCGATAAACATTCGGGCTGCAACTTCTGGGTCGGTAAGCTGAAGTTTAGGATGAGTAGCAAAGTATTGGGTGAGAAAATCAAGATTTGGTTTCTCAACATTTTGGAGAAAAGCGCGTCCTAGTTCTGGAAAGCGACCTGATTCACCAATGACGATTCGGAAAAGTGCTATATCTTGCGGGTTTTGGGCAGCACAGTTCAGCATTTTTGTAGCATGAAGTTTCAAGAATACAACGGGTTCTTCTTCGCATGAGGGAAAGTCTTGTTGCTCAAAAAAGTTTACTTTCTCTGCCATTCGTTGGATTAGGGCGGTAAACAATGTCTCCTTATCGGCAAAGCGTCGGTAAACTGTGGCTTTAGAAACCCCTGCGGCGGCCACAATTTTATCGATCCTGGCTCCTGCATAGCCATGCTCGATAAACTCCTGCATCGCTCCCCGCAGAATCGCTTCAGTTTTTTCGGGCGATAACTCCCGCTCAACACTCTTAAGGTTACTCATCACTTAATTTCCTGGTTTGCTGGGCATCCAACTATTGACTGATTTCTATCATACCCCCTTGACAAGACAAAACTGTTTTGTTTATCTTGGATAAAGTTAAGACAAGACGAAACTGTTTCGTATTTGATGACTAACTCAGCCGAAACCAAAATGAGGCTCTGTGGTGTTTTTTGACAGAGCCATCATTACTAACATCAACTAACGAGCATTTAATCAAATCGAAATGATTCTCAGCTGAATGGCACGCTTGTAAAGCCCAAAGACTTATGTCGCCTCGTTCCTAGCCTGGAGGCTCTTAACCAGTTAGGGCATAGCTTAGAGCTTTTATTAGTGCCATTTGATTCTCATCTCTAACAATTTCACCTGATTGTGCATTTTCCAATTTTTTCCCAGGGAGGTTGAACTATGTGATCGCCAGCACAGATTGATGAAACAAATAATGATCTACCGATTGTGATTCTAGGGGGTGGTTTTGCTGGATTGTTCACAGCACTGCATCTGAGAGATTTACATTCCTGTCCGATTATTTTGATTGACCAATCGTGGAACTTCGTCTTTAAGCCGTTGCTGTATGAACTGCTCAGTAGCGAAGTCAAACTGGAGTTAATCTGTCCCCGGTATGATGCATTGCTGCATAACAATCGATCCGTCGAATCTCCAGCCCGCTAACGCTCAGGTTGCCTATCAACAAGGAGCCGCGATCGCTCATAATATCAAGGCACTGATTGCTGGGAAATCTCCTACCCCTGCAACTGTCAATCTGCGCGGTACGTTGATGAAATTGGGACTGCACCAGAGCGCTGTGGAAATCTTCGATCGCTACGAAATCAAAGGCCAGTTGGGTCAGGCAATTCGCCTCGCAACCTATCTCGAACTCATGCCGACTCCAGCCCGCAACTTTATCAACCGGACGGGATGGTTTACCGAGGACATATTGAAGCGGATTACTACTTTATAAAGCAAACTTCAGCCTTTGGTAATACTAATTATTAAGAGAAGCATACTAGTATGAACAGGTTCTCTTCAGCGGACCTCACAGCAAGCCCTCAATTTGCAACTCCAATTACTGAACAACTTGATCAAGTTGACCTCACCTATTCACCCAACCAGGTTGATAATTTGTCTGGCAACCTTTTGTTTGTAGCTTGTCTTTGTGTTGCAGCAATCTTCTTCTGTATAGGAGTTGGGGTTGGCAGACGGCATACAAGACATCATAAACCAATAGCAATTCGGCTACGGCAAATTCAAACCTTAGAAAGAATTTGGCAAATGACGGCTGAACGCAGAGATTAAAGTCCTGTCAAGAATTGTCTAAAGCTTCATTTCTGTAAGTCAGAAAATTGTGTAATTTATACCAATTTGAAAAATATTTGCGACAGATTCAAACCTGGAAACCCAGATTTAATCTGAATTACGAATCTTGACCAATGATTCCTTAATAGTCAATCCAAAATCCAAAACTTGTACTGAGCGAAGTCGAAGTATCCAAAATCTAAAATTGTCTGACGGAGTTGAATATCTTATGTCACTCGATCGCCCATTTGAATCTGTATCTTCTGAGCCAACTGTTGATCTGAAAAACAGTGCTGCAAACGTCTCTGGTTCAGTCTTAGCAACAGTCTCAACAGATCCGATCAATACTGAAGAAACCGCTTCTAAACCCCCGGTACAGCGCAAGACATGGCTTTGGGTCATACTGGCAGTTCTGCTAATTGGGGGTGGGGGCTTTGTGGGCTGGCAATTATTAGGCAACCGAAAAGCCCCACCAGCAAAAGCGCCACCGCCTCTTCCGGTTAAGGTGCAGACTGTTGAATCGAGTCAAGTTCAATCTACCTCCGAGTTTGTTGGCACATTAGAAGCCCAGGAACGCGTTTCGCTTCAGCCGCAAATTCAAGGGCGAATCGAACGTATATTTGTAGCCAGTGGCGATCGCGTCAGCAAGGGAACGCCGATTCTATCTTTAAGTTTGGATCAGACTACAGCCAATGTCTCCAGCGCCATTGCTACGGTTAACTCCAATCGGGCGGCTGTAGTAACCGCTCAGGCACAACTTGAACAACAACAAGCCAATCAAGTTAAAGCCGCCGCAGATGTGAAATTACAGCAAGTGCAGTTCCAGCGAACCAAGATGCTTGTAACAGAAGGCGCACAGGCAAGGCAAGAACTCGATATTGCTAAAAATAACATAGATGCAGCGATCGCCACCCTAAATGCTGCTAAAAAGCAGGTAAATGCGAGCCAAGCAAGTGTCAATCAGGCACTATCGAACGTCCAGCAAGCCCAGGCTCAAGTTGCCTCAAATCAAGTGAATCTGAAGCAGAAGCAGGTGCTTGCACCGCTTGATGGGATCGTTGGCGATTTCTTAGTCAAAGTAGGCGATTACGTGAGTGCTGGGGGAACCTTAACCACGATTACCAAAAACGATATCCAGGATATGCGAATTTCAGTGCCGTCCAATAATGCGGCTCAACTGCGTCGGGGATTACCTGTAGAGCTACTGGATGCCAACACAGGTAAGCGTCTAACTACTGGCAGTATTAACTTTATTTCGCCGCAAGTAACTACAGCTGCCCAATCTATTTTAGTCAAAGCCCGATTTGCTAATTCAAATGGCAAATTGCGAGATGGGCAATATGTTCGCGCCCGGATTATCTGGAGCCAGCAGGCGGGGATTTTGATTCCGACTCAAGTGGTGAATCGCATTGGTGGACAGAGTTTTGTCTATGTGGTGGAAGAAGACAAGTCAAAGAAAAAGGTGGTGGAAGAAGACAAGTCAAAACAAAAACCACAATTCGTAGTGCATCAAAAACCTGTGAAGTTGGGTGAAGTGCAAAGCGATGCTTATCCCATTTTAGAAGGAATTAAACCAGGCGATCGCCTAGCGGTATCTAACATTCTCAAACTGCGCGATGGTGTCCCCGTTCAACCACAACCTTAGAAGCGGCCGACAGGCGGCGCACCACCTGCCAGGAGTGAAACAAACATCTTTCTTCCCCCACTCCTCACTCCCTACTCCCCATTCCCTGTATTTCTTGAGAGTTAATCATCATGTCGATCGCAGACACCTTTATCAAGCGACCTGTTTTATCAACGGTTTGCACCCTCTTAATCTTGCTGATTGGTGGTATCTGTATTCCCTTGCTGCCGATCAACAACTTACCGGAAATTGCACCCATTCAGGTGCAAACCACCAGCACTTATATTGGTGCAGATGCCCAAACCGTTGAAGATACTGTATCAACCGTGATTGAGCGGCAAGTAAACGGGGTTGAGGGGATGCAGTACATGACTTCAACCAGTGGTAATGACGGCTCCAGCACCATTTCAACTCAGTTTGACCCAGAGAGTAACCGCAACATTGACCAAGTTAATGTGCAGAATCGAGCTGCGATCGCTGAACCAACGCTACCTGAGTCTGTGCAGCAAACTGGGTTAACTACCTTAGCGCGTTCCAACAGCATTCTCCTAGTTTATGGCTTCTATGCCGAAAATAGCGAGTATGACAACATCTTTTTGAGTAACTATGTTGACCTTTACATCACCGATGCCATCAAGCGCGTCCCTGGTGTAGGAGATACCAGACTGGTTGGGGAACGCGAGTATGCGATGCGGTTGTGGCTTGACCCAAATGCTTTAGCCAGTAGGGGTTTGACAGCAACAGATGTTAGCAGTGCGCTAACTTCTCAGAATGTTCAGGTGGGGGTAGGCTCCATTGGTCAAGCGCCCACGAAGACGGATCAGAAATCTAATTTCCCGCTCCGCATCAATAGTAGATTAAAAGATGTTAAGGAATTCGAGAACCTGGTACTGAAGAGCGAAACTGACGGGACGCTAGTTAAACTTAAGGATGTAGGACGAGCCGAGTTAGGCGCACAGGACTATACAACTTCGGCACTGGTACAGGGCAAAGCGGGTGCCGCCATGTTGATCTATCAACTTCCCGGCAGCAATGCGCTAAATACTGCCAAAGCCGTAGAAGCCCAGATTGCAGAGCTAGAGAAAAACTTTCCGCCCGGGTTGAAAGCCGTCATCGCCTACGACACCACCAAGTTTGTCGAAGTCTCAATTGAAGAAGTGGTCAAGACGCTGATGGAAGCGATCGCCTTAGTGGTGCTGGTGATTTTTGTCTTTTTGCAAGATTGGCGGGCGACAATCATTCCGGCGATCGCTATTCCTGTATCCCTGATTGGTGCATTGGCCTTTGCCTATCTTCTGGGCTTCTCGCTCAACACGTTGACCATGTTTGGATTGGTACTGGCAACAGGTTTGGTGGTAGACGATGCGATCATCGTCGTCGAGGGGATTGCTGCTAAAATGGAACAAGGTTTAGACCGACGACAAGCTGCTTTTGAGGCGATGGGGGAGCTTTCAGGGGCAGTGATTGCCACCTCCTTGGTGTTGATAGCGGTATTTATCCCGGTGTCCTTTTTTCCAGGGGCGACCGGTATCATGTATCGGCAGTTCGCACTGGTCATTATCTTCTCCATCAGCATTTCTTTATTCAATGCCCTGAGTTTTACCCCCAGTATGTCTGGACTGTTCTTGCATCATACCGAAGGTGAAGGGCGAGGTCCGCTAGGCTGGTTCTTTCGTCAGTTCAACCGGGGCTTTAGCTGGGTACTGGAGCAATACGAGCGTCTGACCAAGTTCCTGATCCGCATCCGGATGTTCGTGCTGGGGCTATTTATCCTCGGACTGGCAGCAACGGCGTTTATATATATTTCCGTCCCCAGTGGATTTGTGCCAGATGAAGATCAAGGTATTATTGTCGGTTTGATTCAGGCTCCCGATGGTGTCTCCCTGGCCTCCACCGAAAAAGTTGTTAAGACTGTGTCTCAAACCCTGCAAAAAGAAGTGCCGGAGATGGAAACCTCTCTCGTCATTGCCGGCTTTGGTCTGAATGGCAATGGACCCAATCAGGGGACGTTTTTCTTTAAGCTGAAAGATTGGAAAGAGCGCCAGGGTGAGGAACATTCGGTGAAGGCGATCGTGCAACGGCTGAATGGGATCTTTGGCCAAAATCAAGATGCGTTGATCTTCACCTCCAACCTACCCGCCGTCTCTGGCTATGGGGTAACGGGTGGCTTTGAATTTCAACTTCAAGACCGCACCAACGGACAACTGAGTATCGATCAATTTCTGGCGATCGCGCAACAAATAATTGCCAAAGCCAATCAGAACCCCGCCTTACACCAAGTGTTCACTCAATTCACCGCCAGCACCCCCCAGTACCAGATTGACATTAACCGCGATCGCTTAGAAGCCCTCAATGTCGATTTTAGTGAGGCAATGAATACCCTGGGCGCTTACATGGGCGGGCAGTATGTCAACGATTTTATCTTCTCCCAGCGCAGCTACCGGGTATATATCCAAGCAGATGAACAGTTTCGGAACTCTCCAGACGATATTGGTCAAATTAATGTTCGTTCCCGAAGTGGTAATCTGGTGCTACTGAATGAAGTTGCAAAAGTGACTCCCATTACAGGGCCGCAAACAATCAGCCACTTCAACTTATTCCGCTCGATCAAAATTCAAGGCAATGCTGCCCCCGGTTACAGTTCTGGGCAAGCAATTGCGGCGATGCAGCAGACCTTTAAGGAGATTGAGCAGCCCGGTCTGGGTTACGACTGGACAGGGATTTCCAGCGAAGAAACCAAATCTGGCGGACAAGCCATCTTGCTGTTTGGTCTCGGTATTGTGGCCGTGTTTCTGATTTTAGCGGCTCAGTACGAAAATTACATCGACCCAATCATCATCTTGCTGACCGTACCCTTTGCGATTTTAGGCGCTCTGTTATTCGTCTCAGTGCGCGGATTGGTCAACGATTTGTACTGTCAGGTGGCATTGGTGATGTTGATTGGTCTGGCGAGTAAAAATGCGATTTTGATTGTAGAATTTGCCAACCAATCGCGAGAGAAAGGAATGACGATCACCCAGGCTGCACTCCATGCAGTTGAACAACGGTTCCGCCCGATTTTAATGACCACAATTGCCGCCCTCTGTGGGTTCCTTCCCCTAGTACTGTCATCTGGAGCTGGTGCAGCTAGCCGTTCGTCCCTTGGTACGGCGGTGTTTGGTGGGTTATTTATCTCCGTGATCATGAGCCTGCTGCTGGTGCCTGTCCTTTATGTAGTGGTCAAAAACCTCACAGACTTTGGCTCTAAAGGTAAGCCACCCCAATCGCCTGAACCTACTCCATCTGGGGAATTAGCCTCTTTGAATGGAAAGAGTCAAGGAACAGTCGTCAAGTTTCAGGGAGATGCCCCTGCTTAACTGTTTGAGAGCGGCGCACCACACGCTACAAATGAAACAAACAAGTCAAATCCTTTTTCCTTCTAGTAGTCCGCCAAGTCAACAATGCTTGGTTTGTAGTGAGCGCTAAAGCGCTCAAATTAAGGACTAAAGTCCTAACTACGAACTTATTCACCCATCAAAGTTGGTGTGGTGGACTACTAGTACAAGAAGGCAAAAGTAAAAAGAAAGAATGCTTATTTTGTAAGCTTTCTGGCTATTTTAAATGGTTGGTTTATTTACGCCGTGTTGTACTGGTTTGTTTCTTGAAAGCGATTGGGATGCGATCGCTCTCAAGCTTGATTTCCAATACCATTTCTATACAAGTACTGCTCGTGCTTTAGAAGACACGAGTCTGTTTGTGATTCATATTACTCATTCACACGATGCTATGAAACTTAAAATTCCTTCTTGGGTCGGTACCACTATCGGGCTGTTGAGTATAGGAATGATGCCAGCTCTCGGTGCTGAACAAATAAAATTTTCTTACAGTCTTTTAGAATTTTCTCTTCCTGTTACTGATTTAAAAACTTATGCTCAAGAAGGTAAAATTAGCAGTCAACTAGCATCTTATAAAAAGTACCTCAAACCAGAGGATATTGCTCAACTACGTCAGGTTTTGACTGAAAAACAAAAATTAAGTCCCGTAGCAGTCTCTCAATTTCTCTATTCAGAAATTGGAGAATCGATGTTAAAATCTGCGGGTGAATTGATTCAAACAGATTCCAGACAAAACGGTTTTTATGCAATTCGTGCGGCGTTGATTCTAGCGGCGGCTGATCCAGAGGGATTAACACTCCTGAATACGATGCGCTACTTCCCTTCACAGAGTATTCGGATTAACTCCCAAGAGCTTTTCGCACTGATGAATAAACTTTCTACTCTGAACAAGGAGACAAGTCAAGCTCTCTCTGTAATTGAGCAAGAGTCTAATATAGAAGCATCGACTGAACCACCTGTAGATATCTCAAAATTACCGGAGTTATACAACAAGTCAGGATCGTTTTCTTGGGAAAAAAGAACGATCGCCTTTGTGGATACTAATCGTAAATCCCTGACTGGAAGTATTAAAAATAGAGTCATTCAAACCGATATTTATTTACCTCAAAGTCAAACACCTGCACCAGTTGTAGTCATTTCTCATGGACTAGGTTCCGATCGCGATAGCTTTGCTTACTTGGCAGAAAATTTAGCATCATATGGATTTGCTGTTGTTGTTCCTGACCATCCTGGTAGTGATTCTCTCCAAATGGAAGCACTACTCACAGGGAAAAGCCAACAAGTATTTGCAGACACAGAATTAATTGACCGACCTTTAGACGTAACGTTTGTACTTAATCAATTAGAACAGCGTTCAACATCTGATCCCTGGCTACAAGGAAAAATCAACGTTCAACAAGTCGGTGTGATTGGACAATCTTTCGGTGGTTACACAGCCTTAGTCTTAGCTGGCGCACGCATCAATATTAATCAGTTGCACAAAGATTGTAAATCTGAATCTGATTCGGTCAATATGTCGTTGTTGTTGCAGTGTCGTGCTTTAGCACTGGGAAAAAATTCTCCTGATTATGAACAGATACAACAAAACTTAAGTAACCTAGATTTACGCGATCGCCGAGTTAAAGCTGTGATTGCTCTGAATCCAATTACTAGTAGTATTCTTGGGCAAGCAGGTATGAGCCGAATCGAAATTCCTGTAGTCATTGCTGGTGGAGCCTCAGACACGGTTACTCCCGTCTTGTTGGAACAAGTACAAGCATTTTCCTGGTTGACTACCAAAGACAAGTATTTGGGTATTGGTGACAAAGGAACTCATTTTGACTTGATTGCTGGTGTCAGTAGCGTAATTTTACCATCTTCTAACAGTTTCTCTGGACGTGACCCAGAATTGGGACGCATTCATCTTCAGGCTTTTACTACAGCTTTCATGAAAGTATATCTTGCTCACCAGACTCAATATCGTCCGTTTCTAAGTACATCTTATGTGAAGAACTCAAATCGGGATGAACCAGTCAAGGTCTATTTCGTCATGTCGCTACCACCAGGATTTCCCCAAGGATTAGTTCGTAAATAATTAAACCTTATCTAACGCCGTGTGCAACTTTCTCTCAGACCTAACCCCCAACCCCTTCCCTACTAGCGTTGGGGAGCAAGAATCAAAGCCTCTCAGGAGTGGGGGAGAGGAATGGAAGTGGGGTTCCAAGGATAAGTTGCACATCGCGTTATCTAAGTTGAGAACTGTAGTTTTCGCCCTCACCCTAAATCCCTCTCCCAAGCTTGGGAGAGGGACTTTGAAATTCGCTCCCCGAATCCCAAATTTTGAATAAGGGCTTGGGGGATGAGGGCAAATCCTTTTCATCACCGAAGAACTATAGGTTTCAAAATAAACGTGGTTTAAGTATTCTTTCTTTTTACTTTTTACCAAATTCGGTGGGTTTAAGTCCCCCGGTTCAAAAAATAAGCAAGTATGTAAGTCTTGTTCTAAATCCCCGTTACAAAACTGTACTTCCGTTAGCGCAGCGGTAGCGAGTCCGCGTTCGCACAGCGTCTCGTAGAGAGCGTCCTTCCGACTTATTTAATTTTTAATTTTGCCTTGTTGTACTAGATAGAATTTTAACCTAAACAATATGAATTTCAATCCACTCAATCTTAATCAATGGAATCAATGGTTAAATCGTAGGCACCTTCAGGTTCTAGAAGCAGCTTATAAAGCGGCGGAGAATATTAAAGCGCTGGAAGACAAATATTTTAATGGTGGCAAGATTACCTATGCACCCAATCAAACCAAAACCCTGGTGGAGTAAGTGCAGAGTTTACGCCATCGCCAACTGTTCATTGTCCGAACCAACTTAGTGCAGTTTCGCCTCACACAAAGCCAGATTTTCCAGTAGCTTCTTTTTCAGCTTTTGATGGTTTGGCTGAGAGTTCAAATTGGATTTTGGTGATAATCTGGGGTTGACAGATATCAAATGGGTTCTATAAAACTCTTTTCCTCTCTACCCATGACTCAACCAATTTCTGCAAAAGCGATCGTTGTTTTCGATATTGATGGCGTTGTGCGCGATGTTAGCGGTTCCTATCACCGGGCGCTCGCAGATACCGTAGAATATTTTACTACCCAAGCATATCGGCCAACCCCACTAGATATTGACCAACTCAAGTCTGAAGGCTTGTGGAATAACGATTGGGAAGCATCCCAAGAATTAATTTATCGCTACTTTGAAACCCAAAAACAGAGCCGCGAACAACTGCAACTAGATTACAGTGCGATCGTGGCTTTTTTTCAATCACGCTACCGTGGGATAGACCCAAATAATTTTACTGGGTATATCTGTAATGAACCTTTATTATTACAACCTAGCTATTTAGAACAACTTACCCAAGCCGGGATTGCTTGGGGATTTTTTAGCGGTGCAACTCGTGCTTCTGCTAACTATGTATTGCAAAAACGCCTCGGCTTAGAATCTCCGGTGTTGATTGCGATGGAAGATGCGCCAGGTAAACCTGATCCCACAGGGCTTTTTGCCACAGTTCGTCAGTTAGATAATGGAATTGAGCAAAGATTAGCGATCGTCTATGTAGGAGATACGGTAGCAGATATGTATACCGTCGAGAAAGCGCGGAATCTAGATTCTGCTCACACTTGGATTGGAGTGGGGGTTTTACCGCCTCATGTCCAGGAAACAGCACCGCGTAGTGATGCATACAGTGAGACACTAATAGCAGCAGGAGCAGCAGTAGTTTTGCGTAATGTGCAGGAATTGACTCCAAAGCAGATTCAAGAATTGGTAAGTTCATCTGCCCAATCTGTGGTCTAAGATTAATCAAGCTAGGGGTGTATGAATAACTTGCTGATAACAATCTTGGTTTAATGGGAGATTAATAAAAATGTCTGCATTTCAACTGCCTAACGGCCCTCAAACTCACCCTTGGGTACAGACGTATCAATGGCTGACTAATCCCTTAGAATACCTGGAAGACTGTGCTAAACGCTATGGTGATATCTTCACCCTTCATCTCGGACAAAATGTTGCTCCTCAAGTTTTCATTAGCAATCCTCAAGCGATTCAACAGATTTTTACTACAGATCCCAAACAGTTAGACTCTGGTGAGCCAGCAGGGATTAGATCGCCTTTATTAGGAAGGCAATCATTACTAGCGCTGGAAGGAAAGCCTCATCAGCGACAACGAAAGCTGTTGACACCACCCTTACATGGCGAACGAATGCTAGCTTATGGTGAATTAATTTGCGACATCACTGAGCAAGTGACTAATCAGTGGCAGGTTGGAGAAACCTTTGCAGTTCTGCCGTCTATGCAAGCAATCTCTTTTCAAGTAATTTTGAAGGCTGTATTTGGTCTAGAAGATGGGCCACGTTACGAGAAACTCAATGAACTCCTGATTACAATCCTGAATCCCAAAATCTCTATCTTAAGAACAGTTTTGCTTCTTTTCCCAGCAATGCGACGGGATTTAGGAGCGTGGAGTCCTTGGGGGAAATACTTACGTTTACGGCAGCAAATCGATCAACTCATCTACGCCCAGATTCGAGAACGCAAAGCACAACCAGATCCATCTCGAACTGATATTCTATCTTTGATGATGGCTGCTCGTGATGAAGCGGGAGAGGCGATGACAGACTTGGAATTACGTGATGAACTGATGACGCTATTAGTGGCGGGTCACGAAACTACTGCAACTTCCTTATCATGGGCGCTGTACTGGATTCATTATGTACCACAGGTGCGTGAAAAACTGCTGCAAGAACTAGATAAGTTAGGTGAACTACCAGATCCTAATGCTATTTTCCGATTGCCTTATTTGAATGCTGTCTGTTCTGAAACGCTACGTCTTTACCCAGTGGCGGTATCGGCACTAAATCGAGTGGTCAAATCACCGCTACAAATTGGAGGATACAACTTTGAGCCTGGGACTTTGCTCAATCCCTCTATTTATTTGACCCATCATCGAGAAGATTTATATCCTGAGTCGAAGCAATTTAAGCCAGAGCGTTTTCTGGAACGGCAATTTTCTCCTTATGAGTATTTACCCTTTGGTGGCGGGAACCGTCGCTGTATTGGTATGGCATTTGCCTTGTTTGAGATGAAACTGGTGTTGGCAAAAGTGCTATCTCACTGGGAGATGGAACTGGCTGATAGCAACCCTGTGCAACCAGTACGTAAGGGTTTGCTATTTAGCCCAGCAGGTGGTGTGAAGATGGTGGTGAAGGGAAAGGGTCCTCAAAATCAGCCGATCCTTCAGATTAGCTCTACTTCCGTTTAAAGAGTTTTAGAATGCAGCTTACCAGGGAGGCATTTACTATGAAAGATATTGTAGATATGGTAGACGAAATCATTGTAGGAAAAGGTTATGTGCTGATTCCTGAATTATTAAGTCCAACACAAGCCCAAGAAGCGCGATCGCTTGTTCTTGAACTTGCTGAGAAAGAAAAGCCTTTAGGAAAAGTATTGCTTGATGACCAAAGAGAACGAATATACGGTTTACTCTACAAGGGGAAAATCTTCGAGTTAATGGTGCAGCACCCAACAGTCATCGAAGTCATTGAAACCATTGTAGGAAAAGATATGACTCTTGGCACTTTCTCGGCTCATATCCTTAACCCTGGTGCAACAAATATGGGGGTACATGTAGACTACCCCTATTGGACAATGAAACCACCTTTTCCAGCTTATCCTGTGCTGGAAATTCAAGTAATTTGGATGGTTGAGGATTTCACACAGGAGAATGGCGCTCCTGTTTTCGCTCCTGGTAGCCAGAAGCTTTGTAGTCCCCCTGACTTAGCACACTTTTCAAAAATTGCTGAGAAAGTAATTGGAAAAGCTGGCTCAGGAGTAATCTCCCACGGTCTTTGCTGGCATGATACATCTGTCAACTACTCTCAAAAGCCAAGAGTATCGATTTTGGGCAACTATGCTCCGAAGTTTGTACGTCCCATGAAAAACCCATTGGATGATATGCAGCAAGAAGTTATAGATCGTGCTACCCCTAAACTAAAACAGCTACTAGGATACGAGTTTAAGTCAGATATTTATAAGGATGTTCAAAGAATCCGGTCAGGAAATTGGAACGGATAAAACGAGTTCATCATCAACTTCATTCTTATTATTGTGTTTCAGCCAAGACAGGCTTACCCGTAGAAACAGCCTGCTCAATAATATCAGCGGCTCGACTTACCCCCCCAGCACGGAGAGTCGCTGCTTGTAATCTGAGGGCATTCTGTTTATAAGATTCTTCTGTCAACACCCGCCTGATAGCATTTTTCAATCTGGGAACATTCAGTTTTTTAAGGGTGATAAGCTCACCCGCCCCTGTCCAAGCAATCCGGGCTGCTACTCCTGGCTGGTCATTAGCAACTGGAATCGCTACCATTGGCACTCCTTTTTTCACACATTCCATTGTTGTATTCATTCCCGCATGAGTAATCATGAGGGTGGCTTTTTCCAGCACTTCTAATTGAGGTGCATACTCAACTACTAAAGGATTTCCTGCCAAGTCTGGCAGTGATTCTGGTTTAGCAGAACCTCCCAGAGAAATCACTAACTGAGCATCCAAATCTTCACAAGCTGAAGCAATAGTCTGAAAAACCCAAATCAGACGATTTTGTAATGTTCCCATCGAAGCGTAAATTAACGGTTTCCCCGTCAATTTTTCATAGGGGAAAGAAACAGGTATTCGATTGGCTGAAGTATGGTAGCTTCCCGTGAAATGGAACCAAGGAGCTAATTCTTCCCTGGGAAATTCAAACTCAGCAGGTGCATTACTTATTTGAGCCAGTGGAGAGTAGCTATCTTTAAGACTAGAATACAGGGGTAATTTCCACTCTCGACGATATTCATTGATCAAATCTTCAAGTGGTTTGACGAGGCTATTAAGTAATGTATTACCTATTTCGTTGCGTAAGCGTGCCCACGCAGCTGGGCTATACTTCCAAGTTGTGAAAAAAGGAGGAATGCTAGGTTCTCGATTTAGCACCACAGCGCTGCACACAGTAATGAAAGGAATTTTGAGAAATTCTGCAATTGTCCCTCCCTCTACTGAACTTTGGTTTACTAGCAAAGCTTCTACGCCTGCTGCTTTAATTGCTGCTGGAGCATCTTGGAGTGTCACAGATGAAACACGCTTCAGCAGATCAATAGTGTATCGAAACGCAGCTAATCCACGCAGTTGACCTAACTTGCTAAAGGATTCTGCTGTTGAGCCAGGGATAAAATCTTTTTCACCAATTGGTTGGAATTCTATTCCTGCTGCTAGTGCTTTAGATTGAGTATCGAGTGTTCCGAAGAGGGTGACGCGATGCCCACGCCGTTGAAGTTCCTGCCCCAAGGGAAGCATAGTGTTGAGCGGGCCAGTTGCTGCACCAGGACAGATGATGCCAAAATGAGTCATAGTCAATGCCTCTACTTGATTTTCAAGAACTTATTTAAAGCTATTACCATACTCGGAGGCCAACGGCGGATATTTTTTACCCAGTTGATATCCTTATAACGGCTATCTAGCCCATAAGCTGATACCCAGTTACTTTCGGCTTCGCCTTGTTCTCCATTTACCCAATATGCTGCTGTGAGGGCGGCACGCACATCAGCAAACCTGGGATATTTACGGACAATATTTCGCATCTCGCGGATTGCTTGCTCTTTTTGACCTGTTTCATATAGAGCGAGGGCGTAATTGGCACGGGCGAAGGCAAAATTTGGGGCGATCTCATTAGATTTTTTGTAGTCTGCGATCGCATCATCCCATTTTCCTAAACCTGTTTTGGCATTTCCCCGATTGTTATACGCCATCGCATCCTTAGGATCGAGTTCTAAAACATGATTATAATCTGCGATCGCATCGTCCCATTTTCCCAACCCTTCCAATGCCGCCCCCCGATTTAAATATGGATCGGTAACATTCGGCGCTAGTTCTATAGCTTTGTTATAATCTGTCAGAGCTTCTTGTAACTTATTCTGACTCACCCGCGAATTTCCCCGGTTACTCCACGCCCCCGCATTAGTGGGAAATTGCTCAATAATCTTTGTCCAGTAAGTTTCAGCCGTCGCAAAATCACCTTGATTCGTCGCCGTAAATGCTTGATTTGCCCACTCATCACCTTGTTTTAACTGTTCTTGAGTAATCGGTGTAATGGGCGGTTGAGATTCTGCCATAACTGGAGCAGTCCAGCCAAACACAATTAACACACTGAGAAAAATACTAATCAACTTAATCATCTAGGTTTAACCTGCGTTTATCTTCAAGATGGGGAGTAGGGAATAGGGAGTCAGGAGGAGGAACAGATAAGGGGAACAAGGGCAATAACCATACCCATTCCCCATTCCCTACTCCCCACTGCCTACTCTTCATAATTACAATAGTGACAACTGTTCATTAGGCGGCGTGAATCCCAAATGCTTGTATGCTGCCTTTGTCGCCATCCTCCCGCGATGAGTCCGAGTTAAATACCCAATCTGCATGAGGTAAGGTTCGTACACCTCTTCAATTGTTTGAGTATCTTCACCCGTTGTTGCTGCCATTGTTTCTAACCCTACTGGACCGCCGTTAAATTGTTCAATTATCACACTTAGCATCTGGCGATCTGTCCAATCTAAACCGCAGGGATCTACTTGGAATAGTTGCAATGCCTCAGATGCGATGCTTTCATTAATCTCCCCAGATATTTTTACTTCCGCATAATCACGCACTCTCTTAAGTAGTCGATTAGCGATACGTGGCGTTCCGCGTGAACGACGGGCAATTTCTGCGGCACCATCTTCTGTAACAGGGGTTTTGAGTAATTGAGCGGTTCGCAGTACAATTTTAGTCAGTTCGTCAACTTCATAAAATCGGAGTTTTTGAATTAAACCGAAGCGATCGCGCAGTGGTGAAGTTAAAGCACCCACACGGGTTGTAGCTCCCACTAAGGTAAACTTTGACAACGGCAAGCTTCTGATGCGAGCGCTAGAACCCTTGCCAATAGTAATATCTAAGCGATAATCTTCCATAGCCGGATACAGAATTTCCTCCGTCATCCGCGAGAGGCGATGAATTTCATCCACAAATAAAATATCCCCTGGCTTGAGGTTCACCAGTAGCCCAACAATATCTCGTGGACGTTCTAGCGCTGGCGCACTGGTAATTTTGTAATTTACCCCCATTTCCGATGCTAAAATCATTGCCATTGTGGTTTTGCCCAATCCCGGCGGACCATACAACAGTAGGTGATCCAACACCTCACCACGAGACTTGGCTGCTTTGATGGCAATATCGAGTACATCCTTTAAATCTTTTTGCCCAATGTAATCAGCAAATCGCTTTGGCCGAATACCCTCTTCCTGCTGTTCTTGTTCATCAATAGCAGCTTCAGGCTTCAAAATATTTTCTGTGGATGGTGCTTTCACCGACTCTCGAAGCTGCTTTGATTCTCCGTTGGGTTCTGGAGGCTGTTTTTTCGAGGAGATTATCGCCATAATTCAGCTATCTGTTAAGGGGACTTGGAACTGGAGACTGGAGACTTGGAACTGAGACTTTGGGACTGGGCGAGGCAGGAGAGCAGGGGTAGGCAGGGGGAGCAGGGGGAGAAAGAATAACCAATGCCCAATATCTGTGAAAATTTTCGGTTTAGAATACCCGCTCCAATTTAAAATTTAAATTCCGGTCAATTACCCAGAAGTACAAAAGTTATTATGTTATCTAAAAGAATCTTACCGTGCTTAGATGTGAAGGCGGGACGGGTTGTAAAAGGAGTTAACTTTGTCAATCTCAAAGATGCAGGCGATCCGGTAGAACTGGCCAAGGTTTATAACGAAGCCGGTGCTGATGAGTTAGTGTTTCTGGATATTACAGCTACTCATGAAGACCGAGCTACTATTTTAGATGTGGTCTACCGAACTGCTGAACAGGTCTTTATTCCATTGACTGTGGGTGGTGGCATTCAATCCTTAGAAAATGTTAAAGCTTTGTTACGAGCCGGCGCAGATAAGGTTAGTATTAATTCTGCGGCAGTGCGGGAACCAGACTTGATTAATCGGGCAAGCGATCGCTTTGGTAATCAGTGCATAGTTGTTGCTATTGATACCCGACGCCGAAATAACCCGGAAAATCCAGGTTGGGATGTGTATGTGCGGGGTGGCAGGGAAAATACAGGCTTAGATGCCCTACTTTGGGCACAAGAAGTTGAAAAACGTGGGGCCGGAGAACTGCTAGTAACAAGTATGGATGCTGATGGAACCCAAGCCGGGTATGACATCGAGATCACACGGGCAATTGCTGACGCTGTAGAAATTCCCGTCATTGCTTCTGGTGGTGCAGGTAATTGTGAACATATCTACACTGCCCTAACTGAAGGCAAAGCGGAAGCAGCACTACTGGCATCTCTATTACATTACGGACAGTTAAGTGTAGCGGAAATCAAAAATTATTTGCGCGATCGCAATGTGCCAGTAAGAACACTGTTTTGATCCAACATTTTCCGTTTTATGACATCCATCTGAGGTTAGACACACTTCCTTAAAAGGGTGTTAATATTATTTTACAAGTATTAACAAATATTAAGAAATATGTTGCTTCCTATTTTACTTTTTGATGTAGCTTTGGTAGCGTGGTCGCTGCACTTAATGGAAAGAGCCTATGAGAGTAAAGAATTTTCTCTCATGTTAGCTGGTACATTGGTTGCTTTGGCTGCTGCTGCCATGCTGGTAGTTTACTTTTTGATGGGGCACTGTATGACCTATTTGTTGCAAGTGTCGTAGAGAGTGCTTCGTGCTAGAGGAGATATTTAAAATTTAGTTTCCAGAAGAAGCTTGACAAAGTACTAATAATTAAGCGAACATATAATCGATTCTAAGGGGTTATAGCGCAGTTGGTAGCCCTGGGATAACCTTGAAGAGAGGGCTAGAGTATCCTATTGTGCTAAATTAATTTATCCAGATTGTTTATTAGGTCGATTTGATACTACCCTTACTAAGTAACGGAATTAAACAGCCCTGCCCTTTTTAAGGGGGGCTATTTTTATGGAGGTTGCCGCAGGCGGGGGATGTTTTGCGAACTATATTGCTGAGTGACCGACGTACTAGAAGGGTAGGAAGGAACACAGCACGGAAATATCCTCCCGTTCATTGGTACTCATGACTAATGACTAAAAACTCCACCCACAAGGGGATGGAGTTTTTTATATCAGCTAGGAGTTCCTGAAAAACTCAACCAAACCAAGTACGAGATGGTTAAACCAATGGCAATTAGTGCCACCCAGATAAAGCGATTATCTTTGGTATTGACCTGACTGAGGTCAACAAATTCTGGCTCTGTAGGTTTAGGCTTCTGCTGCACAGAAGATTTAGTCGGTTTAGCAGCTACAGAAATTTTGAGTTCATTATCGGGAAGTGCGCCCAAATCGGGGATTTGAGTCATCCATTCGCTGGGTCTGATCAGCTTTGGTGCCTTTAAGATATAAAGCATCTGCCTGGCTTGTTTGCTGGTTTCAAAATGGGGATGGCGTTTGAGTCTTTCGCAAAGAGCGATCGCATCATCCGTGCGTTCAGCCGCTTCATAAGCTGTCACTAGATGAATTTCTACTTCTCCCCCAAGGCGAGAATTATGAGCTAATAGGGCGCTGGCCTTTTCTAAATTTTCTACGGCTTCGCGGTATTGCCCATTTTCAAAGGCAACTTTTCCAGCCTGGTAGCGGGTTTTAGCAATGTCTAAACTTTCTGCACTCACGTCTTATACAAAAATCAGCACTATTTTAATTTTGTTTAATTTTGCCAATGCCAGCAATCTTTTTGGAATCTTTTCAAAAGCTGGCAATCTAAAAGTGGATAAACTTCTAAAATTTTAACTAAGTAGCTGCGACTATTTTCTGATCAAAAATTCCGGTATCAAATGCAGGTGAGCAAAATATGTTAAAAATCAAGCATTGGCAACTGAATTGGCTTCTAGCTGGCATGACTTTAGCTGTTATGGGGGTAAGCATTGCTCCAACTTCCGCCCAGCGATCGCCTGCTGTTGGTTCCTTTATTTATGGTAGTCCGATTCCCACACCTATACCTGTAGAGCCAGCAACGGGATTAATGCCACAACGCACTAATTACCCCGATTATTCCTATCCCCAGGTAAGGCAGAACGTGAGAAACTCCCCACCGATTAATCCAGTAATTCGAGACTCAACCCTAGTTAATCCGGTGATTATCAATAATTCATGGCATCGTACACCATTTAGCGGCAGGCGATCGCGTGTTTTCATCACCTATCCCCAGTAAAGTGAGGAGTAGGGAGCAGATAACTCCTAACTCCTAACACTTACGAAGTAAACTGCGAACCGAGAATCATTGTTCCAATCCCAACGTCAGTAAATATTTCTAGTAATAGGGCATGAGGAATGCGACCATCAATGATGTGTGCTGCACGGACTCCTTGAGCAAGCGATCGCACACAACAACTAACTTTGGGAATCATCCCACCGCTAACGATACCATTGGCAATCAACTCGCGGGCTTCGCGGATATCTACTTTCGGAATCAAAGTAGATGGGTCTTTGTAATCTTTTAAAATTCCACTGGTATCGGTCAGTAAAATTAACTTTTCTGCTCCTAATGCAGCAGCGATTTCTCCAGCTACAGTATCGGCGTTAATATTATAAGCTTGCCCAGTCTCATCGGCGGCGACGCTAGACACTACCGGAATGTAGCCATTGCTAGCGAGGGTATCCAAAATCTTGATATTGACATTGCTGACTTCCCCCACAAAACCGATGCCTTCTTGACCTTGGGGACGGGCTGTAAATAGATTACCATCTTTACCGCAAAGTCCTACAGCCAATCCACCAGCTTGGTTAATTAACGCGACAATTTCTTTGTTAACTCGACCAACTAAAACCATTTCCACCACATCCATTGTGGCGGCATCAGTGACTCGCAGACCATTTTTAAATTGTGGTTCGATGCCCAGCTTATCTAACCAACTGTTAATTTCTGGGCCACCGCCGTGGACAACAATTGGCCGCAAGCCCACACAGGATAAGAATACAATGTCGCGGATAACTTTGTCTTTGAGTGTGCTATCTTTCATGGCTGCGCCACCATATTTGACAACAACAGTGCGACCGGCGAATTGTTGAATATAAGGTAGTGCTTCGCTTAGTACACGTACACGAGTGGCTTCAGTTTGCCTGATGTATTCAGAATCGTTGACCGTCATGAGGAGCCTAACAGAGAGAAGTGAAACCTATTTCAGTCAGTGTAGAAGACTTTGTAACTCCTCACAATCTCTGCTGCCAAAGTCGAGTATATTTGTACTAATCATTCATAGCTGTTTGGTTCAGTTACGAGTTCACCATCTGGCATAACGGTATTAGAGAAATAAGCCCCATACATTTTTGCGCCGTGCCAGTTAACTTCCAATAAATTAGCATTTTCAAGATTAACGCCCTCCATACGAGTAACTCTCAAATCAGCACCGCTCAGATTAGAGGGTTCTAGCGATTAAAAATTAGTTATTTTGTTACCGACATCCCGATGAAACCAACTATTTTACTGATATTTCAGTGCTTAAATGTTCATCTCTTCGTCACGCTTACTTACAATTTTCTTGCTAACCATCTTGACAAATCCTGTTTGAAATGGAATGAATCAGCCCTGCTTCTTAAGGGGAGCCACTTGCTCTGCTTGGGGAGACTTCAAGTAGAGCAAGTGGTGTGGATTTAGGGGGATCTAGAACGTTTTGCTACCAAGAAGAGGACTTTTCAAACAACCTCTGAAGGCGATGGCAGTAATACAATTCTGTTATGTGAAAAAGACTGGTTCGCTATTAAGGAAACTCTTTACTTATTACAGCAGATTTATTTTCTAAGCGAAGTGTTTCTAAATTCATAAGCTTAAACTATATTTTTCTCTAAAGTCGATAGAGTAAGGGTTCATTTTGAAACTTGGACGCAATTAATTTAGTGTACTCTAGTTACCTGGAATCTACTGTAATTACCATAAAAAATATGAGCGACGCTTTTAGCCGACTCGCGCCCTTTATCCAAGAATATATTTACCATCACCAGTGGACTGAATTACGACCAGTTCAAATTGCCGCTTGTCAAGTGATATTTAACACTGATGCTCACTTGCTAGTTACGGCTGCAACTGCTGCCGGTAAAACAGAAGCAGCCTTTCTGCCAGTTTTGACTCTATTACATGGCAACCCTGCCGCCACCATCGGCGCATTATATATTAGTCCAATCAAAGCTTTAATTAACGATCAATTTGAGCGTCTCAATGACTTACTCAAAGAAGCAGATATTCCCGTTTGGCACTGGCACGGTGATGTTTCTCAAAGTCGAAAAAACAAACTTTTAAAGAATCCTCAAGGCATTCTCCAAATTACCCCAGAATCTCTAGAAAGTTTGTTAATTAACAAAAATAATGACCTAGTTCGCTTATTTGGTGATTTAAGGTTTGTGATCATTGATGAAATTCACGCCTTTATGGGTTCAGAACGTGGTTGTCAAATTATTTGCCAATTACAACGTTTAGCAAAATTGACACAAACACAACCGCGCCGTATTGGTTTATCGGCAACTCTTGGTGATTACTCACTAGCTGAAGATTGGTTGCGTTCAGGAACAGATAAACCAGTGATTACACCGAAAATTGACAGTATAAAACGGCAAATAAAACTAGCTGTGGAACATTTTTATATTACCGATGAAGTAGATGAATCAGAGGTAAAAGCTGATGAACAATATATTTTCAACCTCAGCAAGTCTCGTAAATGCCTGATATTTGCTAATAATCGCACCCGTACCGAATCTGTAATTGCATCTTTGCGACAAATTGCTACAGAACAAGGACTACCAGATATATATCATGTACATCATGGAAGTATATCTGCTAGCTTGCGGCAAACTGCTGAAAATGCGATGCGTGAACCCAACAATCCAGCTGTTACCGCCGCCACTCTGACTTTAGAATTAGGCATAGATATTGGTCATTTAGAGCGAGTTATTCAGTTAGAATCGCCCTTATCTGTAGCTAGCTTTTTACAGCGCTTGGGACGCAGTGGTAGAAGAGGTGAAGCTGCTGATATGCGCTTTGTCTGCGCTGAAGATAAGCCATTACCAGAAGCTTCTATCCCAGAGCAAATCCCCTGGCAACTTTTGCAGTGTATCGCAATCATTCAACTTTATTTAGAGGAAAAATGGATTGAACCAATCAGACCAATTAAATATCCTTTGAGCTTGCTTTATCACCAGACAATGAGTATTTTAACAGCCGCAGGAGGAATTTCAGCTAATACCTTAGCGAAACAGATTTTTAGTCTGCCACCCTTTGCGGCAATTTCCAAAGAAGATTTACAACTATTGCTGCGTTATTTAATTGATATTGGTCATATTCAACATACTGAACAAGGTAAATTAATCCTGGGTTTGGCAGGAGAAAAGGTGGTGAGAAAATTTCAGTTTTATGCTGTCTTTGCTGAACAGCAAGAATATATTGTTAAGCAAGGTGCAACAGAAATTGGCAGTATCGTCACGCCACTTCCTGTTGGCAATCAATTTGCTTTAGCTGGTAGAACTTGGGAAGTCATAGAAGTTGACTTTAAAAAGAAGGCTATTTTTGTGAAACAAGCTGAGGGTAAAGCTAGTATTTATTGGCGTGGTGGTGGTGGTACTATTCATAGCAAAGTTTTGCAACGAATGCAGCAAGTTTTATTTGAAAATATCGAGTATAGTTATTTGCAAAAAAATGCTTTGCAACGTTTACGTCAAGTTCGCCATTTGGCGCAGCAGGTTGGATTAGATAAGCACAATATTTTGCCATTGGAAAAAGGTAAATGCTGCATTTTTCCTTGGATGGGTACGGTTGCTTATCGCACCTTAGAAAGATTGCTCAACTCCTACTGTCGGGAATCGTTGGAAATTACAAGTATTGGCGGGGTAAATCCCTATTATTTAACAATTAAATTAGGCAAGGATAAATTTAAACATCTTTATACTGAAATCGCTTCCTTGTGTGAACAAAGAATTACCCCAGAACATTTAGTTAGTACTTCAGAAGCACCAGAAATTCAAAAATATGATGAATTTATTCCTCATTCACTTTTACGGAAAGCTTTTGCTCACGATTATTTGGATATGAGGGAAGTTAAACAGCAAGTGGCACTGTGGAAAGAATGAAAAATAATTCATAATTTGTAATTATTAAAATTAGCTATTGTTTATTAATAATTGCTCTAGATTATTGCCCCTTGTAAATCAGTGGGCAATTTTAATGTGTTATGCTCTACTGCTATGGGGTTTAATCATCCGTTCTTGCTCTGTCCGGCTTTGCGTCGGTAGCACCCCAATTCTTAAAGTTGGTAAGTTCTGTTTACCAAATAAGCGATATCTAGTAAGGAGCCGCGGTGCTACTAAGCACTTGTTCATAAAATTCAATTTGAATGTAGATAGGTCAAAATTTATACGAATATCGTGACGTTTTTAAATGCAGAGTATTGTTAAGGGATTTCCAAGAAATAAATTATGCAAATAAACGAACCACAGAGGCGCAGAGAACACAGAGAGAGGAGAAATACAGAGGTTTTTGCGTCAGTTTTGGGATATTTTTTTCTTTGGAAGTCCCTAAATTGGAATTTGAATCCAGAATTCTGTGCCTTTTCCTGGTTCTGATAGACAATTCAAAATTCCGCCATGTTTTTCTACAACAATTTGGTAGCTAATGGACAGTCCTAGACCTGTTCCCTTACCTATGGGTTTTGTGGTGAAAAATGGATCAAATAATCGCTTTCTAACGTCTTCCGCTATTCCTAATCCGTTGTCGATAATTCGGATGACAACAAATTTACTCTCGAAAATTTCAGTACGAATTAAAATTTGCGGTTTATCAGTTGTTTTGATGTTGAGATTTGACTCTTCTAAAGCATCGATCGCATTTGTCAAAATATTCATAAATACTTGATTAAGCTGCCCAGGATAGCAATCAACTAAGGGCAAATTACCATATTCTTTAACGATACATATATCTAAGCCAATGCCATTATTTTTCCAACGGTGATGTAAAATTAATAGCGTATTTTCAATTCCTTCATGAATATCAACTAGTTTTTTGTCTGCTTCATCATGACGAGAAAAATTTCGCAATCCCAAAACAATTTCACGGATACGATTAGTACCCACATTCATTGAAGATAGCAGTTTAGAAAGGTCACTAGTAATAAATTCTAAATCAATTTTTTCCGCTAAATCTTCAATTTCTGCTTGAGGCTGGGGATAGTGTTGCTGATAAAGGCGTAAGAGAGTTAACATCTCTTGAAAGTATTCGTTAGCATAAGTTAAGTTACCATGAATAAAATTAACTGGATTATTGATTTCATGGGCAACTCCAGCTACTAATTGTCCCAAACTAGACATTTTTTCATTCTGGATCAGTTGAGATTGAGTTTGCTGCAATTTATGCAAGGTTTCAGTAAGTTTTTCGGCTTGAGTTTGAGCTACTAAAGTAGCAGAGCGACTTTGGGTATAAAGTTGTGCGTGATCGATGGCGATCGCTAGTTGATCGCAAACAGCTTGTAGCAGGTTAATTTCACTCTTAGTCCAAATGCGATCGCCACTACAATGACTACACACAATTGCCCCAATCTCCCCAGAATTACTCTTAACTGGTAGCAGTAATTGAGATGTGATACCAAACTCAGTTAAAAGTTCTTGCATATCTTCATCAAGATGTGATTCACTATTAATGTTTTCTATGCAAATTAGCTCTTTAGAGAGAAGTATTTCAGTTAAAAAAGCACTTTTTTGCAGTGGAATAGTACCTAACATAGTTGGGAAATCAGGGTTTCGCGCTTCATAGGTAATAGTCAGGCTTGGTTGGGATGGGTATGGTAAGTAAGAAAGAAAGTAGCAACGGTCAATTTGTAATAAGCTGCGAATTTCGTTAACAGCAGTTTCTAGGATCATATCTAGGTCAAGAGAACTGCGGATTTGGCTAGCTAGACGCAGTAATAAGGCTTCCCGACGACTGAGGAGTTCTTCTCGCGCCCATATTCGGTCAATAGCCACAGCAATATTATTAGCAATCCAATTTAATAGGTTATGAGTAGGTTCGGTAAATAATTGCTTGCTAAATAAAGCCATTATGCCGATTAATTGCTGCTCTACTATCAGGGGATAAGCAGAAAATCGAGAAATTGAAAATGTAGAATCAAGAAGTTTTTCTGAATTATTAATTGATATTTCTTCGTTAAAAATAGCTTGATGATTTTGAATGATTAAGCTAATAATATTATCGACTAAAAGGATATGATCTGGAAAATCTTTGGTATCATTCAACGCACTACAGGTAATACCTGTGCAATGAACGCCAGCTTGTAATTGTAGTTGGTTTGTCTGTCGTTCAAAAGTCCAGATACAAACAAAGCCGATATCAAGGTATTGGGAAATAGTATTTGTACAATTTTGCAGAATTTCTGGAAGTGCGCCACTTTGAGATAAGGTTAAACTGATTTCTGCACTCAAAACTGATAAGCGCGATCGCTCCAATAAAGCTAATTCTGAAAGCTTGCGCTGTGTAATATCTGTGCGAATTGCTACATATTGATAGGGTTTTCCATCTGAGTCCAATATTGGAGCGATCAAAGTATCCACCCAATAAAAAGCGCCATCCTTGGCTTTATTTTTAATTTCTCCTTTCCATATTTTTCCTTGGGCAATAGTTTTCCATAAATTTGCAAAAAATTCATTTGTATGATATCCAGAATTGATAATACGATGATCTTGTCCTAGAAGTTCTTCTCTAGAATATTTAGAAACTTCACAAAATAGGTCATTGACATAGGTTATTTCTCCAGTTATGTCAGTAATAGCTACTAGTGAATGGGCATTTAAGGCAAATCTAAAAGCTTCTAGTTCTTGGATATATTTTTTTAGAGCTATCTCGTTCTGCTTTTGTTTATTAATAGTGAATTTAAGTAGTTTCATCAGCTTTTTAGGTATGAATCTTTTTTTGTTCTGAGTTAAATAAGTTCAGACGTTTTTAGCTGAGACTGAATATTTTCAGCTAGAGACTGCCTAATGTCAGTTCAGTTATGACGAAGACTGTTGATCTGACGAATCAAAACGTATTTAACTTGATAGTAGGTACTGAGTAAACTAGCTAGCTGTTGACTCTGTTCTCTACTAAATAAAGGTTTCCCTAAAAAGCGATAAAGTAAACATTTATATCTTAAATTTAAGATAAGAAGTGTTACGTAACCTGAATTAATCAGGACTTTTATCTGTTTTTTTCCTTAAACAGCGAATTACTCGCTTAACAAATGTAACAATTATTAAGGTTTTTGTATTCCCTGATGCTTCACTTCTCGCTCATCTAAAAATTTACCATTTCATAAATATCACTGAATGAAATTTGGAAATTGATAGAAGCTAGTGTTAACAATGCATCGGCAGATTCATATTCAGTTAATACCCATTTCCCATCTGAGTTTTTAGCAAATTGCTCAACGTAAAATTTATATTGGTCAATCAGGATATATTCTTTAAATTCAGGAATCGAACGATAACAACGAAACTTATCTGATTCGTCATAACTTCTGGTTGATTTTGACAAAACTTCAATAATTATTAAGGGATTTGTAACAGTGGTAGTGCTGTCAATCTCATACACTGGTTCTCCGGCGATCGCCATAATATCTGGATATGTGTATCTTCTGTAGCCTGGTATCCACAAACGCACATCACTAGTAAATAAATTATAATTTTGTCCTCTTAAAGCAAATTTTAAATGAGCAACTAAATTAACGATGATATGGTTATGATTAGTTGTACCTCCTGCCATTGGGACTATTTCTCCATCTAAATATTCGCTTTTGTATTCGGCTGCTTCTTCTAGTGCTAAATATTCTTCACGGGTGTAGTAGCGTTTTTCTGTCTGTGTTTGCATAAAAAGCTCCTTAACAATTCAAAATTCAAAATTGTACCCTCGCACGGAAGCAAGCTACGCGTAGCGTCTCGCTTCAGACTCTCATTTAAGCAATACTCCCGCGCTTTCTGGCTTCTTTGTAGGAAGTTCCCACATTTTTTAAACCAGCTTTAATCATTTGTTGTTCCAGAAGGGCAAAGAAACGCGCTCTATCGCCGCCTTTTACCACTGCTTGATTATGGGCTTCAGCGATCGCTACAGGGTAGCCATATCCTTTTTGCACTTGTGCTAACATCAGTCCCAGTGCTTGGTCTAACATGGTTGCATTCTCGGCAACCCATGCCGGAACTTCAATTCGCGCGATTTCAGTACCAACGTGGACATAACAAAAGTAAATGGTTTGATCGCCGTAGAGTTCGAGAATGGGGGAATTACTGCGCCATAAGGTGCTGCGTTGTCCTGGTTTAAGTCGGGTAGCCCAAACAGAAGTATCTCGCAATTGTTCAAAAATTTTACAAGGTACTTTTTCTAGCTGATTTGGGCAATGACTTTTACAGTCTGGCGCTGGATGGGGACAAGCTAACAACCGTAAAAAGTTCATTGTTTCGATGCTGCGAGAGGCGCTAAGATAGCCCATTAAAGGAATTTGAGCATCACGCATCTGCTGCCAAGCTTCCAGGATCGGGGGTAAAATGCGATCGCGTGCATCCATCGGCAATTGTTCTAAAAACCAATAAATTAGCGAACCATCTACCATCGCTAGGGCTGGCGTTCCCCCTTGGGCTACACCACACGCAAGTTCTGCTAACACCGTTGTTTCTGATGCAGTGCGGCGAAAACTCATCCATTCCTCGGTTCTAATTCCCCACTGCCGAGACATATATAAATCTTCTGGGCGGTAAAATACTTCTGGCAAACTATCGAGTAACGGATGGCGATTTTGTCCGTAATGCAAGACAACTCTGCCAATATTTAGCAGATAACAGTAAGCAATTTCGTGATGGTTGGGGGCAATTTGGGAACCATCGGTAGCGATGACAGTATGAATTTTTGGCGGAACTGGGATATCAATGCAGGTTTCTAGTGGCTCAATGGGGGTAGCATTAGCAAAGGAAATGCGATCGCGCCATTTTTCCTGGCGATCGATTAAATCTTGTTGACATTCGTAAGCATTTTTGAGATGTTGTTGTGCCAATTCTAAACGCTGACGACTGGCAGCAGCTTCTAAGGTAAGATGCTGACTTAAACCCTGCATTTGTCGCGCTAGTTTTGTTAGATCAAGCATAAAAGTAACTTAGGAGTTAGGAGTTAGGAGTTAGGACTTAGGAGTTAGGAGTTTTCCTAATTTCTTATTATTGAGAAATATTAGACCTCTTGCAAAAGTCCCCTAACACCCCTCCCCGCAAGCGGGGAGAGGAGACTTTGACGTAAGTTAAAGGCGGGGTGGGGTTCTTTTTTTTGATTTATGCAAGAAGTCTATTGTAGAGACGTAGCAATGCTACGTCTCTGCATTGTTTTTCATCAGAGGTTTAATATATTAAAGCCAAGCTGAGAAATCTTTGGCAAACTGAGAAAGTGATAACAACCGAATTCGCGGGTCATTTTGGGCTGTTTCCCTTTCTGGTTGGGTATTATAGCCCCAGTCTGCAAGGAAAAGTTTCACATCTTCAAGGTCTCCTTGTTGTTGGACTAACTGTAATGCCTTGAGTCTATCTTCTACAAACCAGAGATCAACTGACTTGTCTACTGCTGACTTGATTAATTCTCGCAAAATTTCATATTTAGGACGCTTCACTTCTTTCCCAAAGATTGACGCTGGTGGTAAATTCACCCCTTCTTGTTGCAACAACTGCTGTACAAAACGCCCTTCTTTAGTTGTCACAATATATAGCTTAACTCCACTATCAAGAGTTAATTTTATTTTTTCTACTACACCCGGATAAAATCTATGCAGATTCAGCCAACCAGATAAATCTCTGGTAATCCATTCATCTCGCTGATTATCTAGTTGCGCGCCAATTTCTTTTGCTTGTAGCTTGTCATCTAATAACAGTTGTGGGGTGATACTTCCCCATTCATGAAGAATCTTTTCATCAGGAATTCCATTTACCAAGGCTTTGATTAAAACTGGCATTTCCCAGCCAGTTTCAATTACAGGGCGTAGGCGATAGAATCTCAAAGCTAAATCATCTGGTGGTGTATCGTTACTAGGAGACCAAATTTCACAGTAGGTACGCCATGCTACCTCAAAATATTCAATTAATCCGTCGCAAATCACTCCATCAAAGTCCAGGGCTAAAATTTTGGGGCTACTTGCGGTCATGGTTTTGAGAATTAAACTGCTGTTGTCAGCTTATCCGACAAATTTAAATCATGGGGTAATTTTTGTTAGTATTTTATCATTTATAAATTGCTGAAAAACTATGGTGGTATTGTTAAATTTGATTTGATCCTGGTAGGTTAACGAGGATCTACGGCAGGTTTGCGATCGACTAAACGAATTTGGTTTTGCTTGACTACTACAGTGATTAGTGGTAAAGAACGGTTAGCTGGCCCATGAACGACTCGACCCTGAGAATCGTATTGAGATCCATGACAAGGACAAATAAAGTGATTCTTCTCAAGATCCCATTCAACTGTACATCCTAAATGGGTGCAGATTGGATTGATCGCGTACTCTGCAATCTTTGGCCCCTCTTGAATAATCAGATAATCAACGCTATTGTCTGGTAAGCCTTTTACAAAAATCGGAATTCCCGGCTTTGCGGTTGCTAATAGTGTATTAGCGTCAATTTCTTTGTTGTCTTTAGCCAGTGCTACTGATCCTGGAAGATAATTTTGACAGCGTGAATTCTTTGGATAAAGTGAGCAAAGGGTTTCTAGGTCTATCTCACGACTTTGACTGACTTTGGGAAATAGATATCCCATCGCTACTGATGCAACTGTAGTACCTAGCATATAGGTTAAGAAATCCCGGCGCGTTTTTATCCTCGCTGGAATTTTGCCATTAGTAGAAGAATGTTCCATGATGATTAGATTTAGCGACAGATGTCTACTAATATACTACGGTGCGATCGCATTAAAGAAAGTGGTTGAGGTCGATTTTGTAATATAGCAGTCCTAAATCATTCGTGAACAATAAGATCCCCGACAACTTTTACGAAGTCGGGGATCTGAGTCTCTCGATTTTCACAACTCATTTAGGATTGCTTTAGTGGGTTAATTTTCATAAAGGTTGCTTTTTTTAATTCTTTCTAGAGTAAGAGGTTATTTATAAACCTCGGAGCTAAAATATAATCCCAGATATTTTTCTCAGAAAATCTATCCTCAAACTCTCTCCAGAGAAAGAACTCTTTATGCCTTTGATTTTTTAAGCTGTTTTTAGTCAAGTCACATTTTTTAATACCGGAAACAGCCATGAGTAATAATCAAGAAAATCAAATTCATCAACCAGTCAGCGAAGATCGGGATTCTCGTGACGAGCCAAATGTGAAAGAAAGAAACTTAACCGCAAATCCAGGAGATAGAATTTCTGATGAGCCTCAATCAGTTGAAGAGAAGGCTAAACAGACAGCTATTGATGACGTACCAGATATTACAGGCGACAGAATCACAGTCCCGACTTACTTTGTTGTAGATGAACCCAATGGTGAAAAGAAGGCACTCCACCACGTTAAAGATGCTGAAGAGATTTCCGATGTAATTCGGCAAGCACGAGTTGACGAAAATGGAAATCGAATTTGGTAATACTTCTTTAGGCAAAACTACACGCGGTAGGGGCAATTCATGAATTGCCCCTACCGCATTGTCTATTTACCTGGAAATAGCTGTAATTAAGCTAATCGGTATTAAATTTGCATAATTAGGGCGCTCATGTTGCCCACCTCACAAGACTTATTTTTAATTCAGTTATGCAAATTAGATGTTTTTTAGCCTATGATATTTTGCAGAGTTGATTTCACATAATCCCTGTGGCAAGGTTGTATATCAAGTGGCGATCGTCATGGGAGCATAGATACTAATTAATATCGGCTATTATTAACAATAGTTATGAATAATATACCGTCAACACAACAGCAAGTTACTTCCAACGACACCTACAACTACCTGCTATTCTTGCCCGATGGGTTACGCCCGACTGGAAGCGATGTCTACGACGGGCTACGCCTACGCAACAAAACACAACAGCCACTTTTACCAACAATCCTATATTTACACGGTTCGGGTGAGCGAGGTTCTAACTTAGATAACGTGAAAAAGCACGGCGTTGCTCAGATTGTAGAGAAGCAACCGGATTTTCCCTTTATTGTCATTTCTCCCCAATGTCCGCGCGGTGCAGATTGGAATGTAGAGCGATTGAACTACCTTCTAGATCAGGTTATCTCATCCTATCCGGTTGATCCAGATCGGGTTTACCTGACTGGCTTAAGCATGGGTGGTTACGGAACATGGCATTTAGCAGCAGCACAGCCCCAAAGATTTGCAGCGATCGCGCCCATTTGCGGTGGTGGCAACCCAGAAGTAGCACATCAGTTCAAAAACCTTCCCGTGTGGGTATTTCACGGCGCAAAGGATCGTATGGTTGCCTTAAGCGAGTCGGAAATAATGGTTTCTGCACTCAAAGCCCACAACGGAAATGTAAAATTTACAGTTTACCCAGAAGCCGAGCACGACTCGTGGACGCAGACATATAATAATCCAGAGTTGTATGAGTGGTTTTTACAGCATCGCCGGTAGCAGGCTGTAGGTTAAATTTGTCTTCCGACTCCACCCATACTCGATAGTCTGTTATTGTCAGAAAATTCACCCCCCGCCTAATGCTATCCCCCCTTAGCAAGCTACGGTGTACACACATCTTTGTACAAAACCAAAACCGTTGGAGATCCCCCTAAATCCCCCGATAAATTGGGGGACTTTGAGAAGTTTTTGAGATCCCCCTAAATCCCCCTTAAAAAGGAAGATTTGGAGAAGTTTTTGAGATCCCCCTAAATCCCCCTTAAAAAGGGGGGGTTGGGGGGATCAAAAGGCTGTGGGGCAACTCTCCAAGACTTGTGTGTACATCATAGTTAGTAAGGGGAGGGTGCGCGATAGCGCAGGTGGGGTATTAAGTTGAAATCTCCTGTATCAGTATTTTTGCTGCATCAATGGCGAAAAGTTGTAAGTTAAATTTGCGAGAATTTACGCAATAACGATCGCCACAACTTCAACATATTTTCATTAAAAATATTTTTTAGCGCCCAAAGATTAAAACTTCTAAGAAGTAGCTACTTGCACATTTGACATCAGAGTATATCGCTTCAATAATGTTATTACGTAAAAATTCGTACTCATATAGGACTCCTATTTGATTATTGCTAAATATACTGAGAGCCAAAACCTGATCTGGTTAGCTCTCAGTCAGCTTGGCTTTGACAAATCAAATGGTATTGCTATATTAACTGACATTAATAGGGTTGCATTATGCTTTTATCGAATTCAAAAACCAGTTCAAAAACTCGCCAAAAAAATAATAAAAAAGGCACATTTTTTTGGAAAAATAGTAACATTCTGCTACTCGGAGGATATTTAATCACCTTCACAATTTGTACAGTGATAATTTTATGTTTTTTATTGACCTTACTCACTGCTAGCTTATTCGCTTCCATTGGAAACTCGTACCACTCTACATCGATTCCTTGGATAAATGATGCATCTGAATGTGAACATACTGGCAGAAATTGGAGCGATCGCAAGTGTTGGGATGATAGACACAATCCTCTGTTCTGAATGGAGATTGCACTCAGAGGGTATGCAAACAATTAGAACAATTGCCTAGGAAAGACAAAACAGGTTAACAGTCCGGGAATTAGATCAAAATGGATATGTAGCCTGTTTTTTGTCCAACCTTGAATCAACCTAACTTTGTGCGAAATCTGCAAGAAACTCATTTAAATCGTGCCCGCGCCAGTCTCAGACAAGCGCTGTCTTGGTATGGATATCTCCGCAAATCAGGACAGCTTTCATCTAACCCAGAATTGCTAGGTTTGATGAAACCAGAATTGGAAGCTTTGAACGCCACACTCAACAAGCTGGATTCTAACGTCATTAGAATTGCCGCTTTTGGTTTGGTGAGTCGGGGAAAGTCAGCAGTTTTAAATGCCTTACTGGGAGAGAAAATTCTGCAAACTGGACCACTAAACGGTGTCACCCAATGGCCTCGTTCCGTGCGGTGGCAGCCCGGTGGTAAGGTATTAGTAGAGTTAATTGATACTCCCGGATTAGACGAAATTGAGGGTGAGTCACGGGCAGATATGGCGCGAGAAGTGGTACATCAGGCTGATTTAATTTTGTTTGTTGTGTCTGGTGATATCACGCGCACTGAGTATCAAGCACTGCTGGAATTAAGGCGATCGCAAAAACCCCTGATTTTGGTATTTAACAAAATAGATTTATACCCAGATACAGATCAGGGAGCGATTTACCAAAATTTGCAACAACTGGGTGCTGGTAATCCCCAAGCGAAACCTCTACTACCTGATGAAATTGTCATGGTGGCGGCGGAACCAGCAGCAATGGAAGTGCGGGTTGAGTGGCCTGATGGGCGTGTCAGTTATGAATGGGAGACACCACCACCGCAAGTAGACGAACTCAAAGAGACAATTCTGAATATTCTGAATCGGGAAGGGCGATCGCTTTTAGCTTTAAATGCACTCATCCAAGCACGGGATGCAGAAGCCGCCATCGCTCAAAAAACTATCGACTTACGCGAAAAAGAAGCCGAAGAGATCATTTGGCAATTTACCAAATACAAAGCTTTGGCAGTCATGCTCAATCCCATTGCTTTTTTAGATATCCTTGGCGGAACTGTTGCCGATTTAGCTTTAATTCGCGCTCTTGCTAGATTGTATGGTTTGCCGATGACTAGCTATGAAGCCGGGAAAATTTTAAAAACGATTTTATTTAGTTCTGGTGGCTTGCTACTGGGAGAATTAGGTAGTAGTTTCCTTCTCGGTTTGGGTAAAAGTACTGCTGCACTAACCAGTGGTGACAATCCCAGCAATATTACTGCCTTTGCTGGCAGTGCGATCGCTCAAGCTGGTATTGCCGGTTATGGCGCATATTCCGTTGGCAAAGCCGCTCAGGTGTATCTCGAAAAAGGCTGCACCTGGGGACAGTTGGGCGCTAGCAGCGTCATTCAAGAAATTCTCTCTCAAGTTGACCAAAATACAATTCTGTATCGGTTACGACAAGAGTTAGGCATAAAATATTGAGAATCAATAAGATTTGTTTCCCTATTGTTACCATTTATCAGTCTTTATCAACTTCTATCAAGCTCTTCTGACAATTGACTGACATTCCCAATTTGGGATGCAAGATTGAGGGTACAGGTTACAGGGAAGAGGTGATAGGAAATAAAACTATCCTCCATCCCCTAATATCTCTCTGTGTAAATTAAAGGTGACAATATCATGACAACTACCCTAAACTCATTTGAAACTGCTGGGGCGGCAAATCTTGAAGAAGCCATTATTGAAGCCATTGCTGAAGCGCGTACAACTTGTGAGCTAGATGGCAGTAATTCTGCTGGTTGTGCCGTAGCCTGGGACATTGTGGAAGAACTACAAGCTGAAAAAGCCGATCAACAGCAAGCAAAATTAAAGAAAACTTCTTTGGAAAATTACTGCGATCGCCATCCAGCTTCCGTAGAATGTCTAATCTACGACGTTTAACTCTTACGTAAATCAGTTGTTGCTGATTGCGCGATCTGCTTAATTGCCTCTAAATCAGTTGGTGGTGTTTCACTTTCCATTGCCAACCACAAAAGATATTCAATATTCCCAGCCGGGCCAGTGATCGGCGACCAAGTTAAGCCTTTGTATTTCCATCCTAATTCGTGGGCTACTTGCAACACCTGGAAAATGGCATCAGCTTGGTCGTTTGGATCGCGCACAACACCTTTTTTACCCACACGGGATCTGCCGACTTCAAACTGTGGCTTGACTAACAACACAGCTTCTCGGTTAGCTTGAGTTAGTTGCCACAAAGCAGGTAAAATTTTCGTTAAAGAAATAAACGATACATCCACCACCGCCAAATCAGGAATCGGGTCATTTTCGCCATACAACTCATCTGGTCGTAGTTGGCGTAAATTGGTGCGTTCCCGCAAAATCACCCGCGAATCATTTCGCAACCGCCAGTCAACTTGTCCGTAACCGACATCAATTCCGTAAACTTTTGTTGCTCCAGCTTGTAAAAGACAATCAGTAAAACCACCAGTAGAAATCCCACCATCTAAACAAATGCGCTCTACTACAGGAATGGCAAATACTGACAAAGCTTTGGAGAGTTTTTCACCGCCTCTAGAAACAAAAGGCGATCGCACCTTAATATTTATTTGAGCAGTAATATCAACTTCTGTACCAGGTTTATCAACTAGCTGCTGATTAACAGTAACTTCCCCCGCCTGAATTAACCTCTGTGCTAAGGTGCGAGAAGCACATAAATTTAACTCTACTAATAGTGTATCGAGTCGCTGTTTCGCCAATTAATTAGACTCTCCTGATAAAATTAAAGTCAAAGCACGATTAATAATTTCTTCGCGGTTAACAACTTTTTCTAACTCTTCTGGTTCATAACGACCTTCTTCTACTTCTAAGGAAGCCTCATCAATAGCATTTAGATAGGCTTCTGCTAAGATTTCTAACAATTCTTCTGGCGTGAGATAATAACCTCCAGCTTTGCGCCGCTTATTTTCTCGTTGAATTTCCCGAACCGAATTCCGAATAGAGACTTCCCAAGAGCGAGTCGTGCGATTTTCAGCTTGTTGTTTAATCAGATGCAACAGCAAAATCACTGCATAGCTACGAATCGTTTTGATTATGTCATTTCGGCTCATTTCTGTTAATTCTTCAACTATAATCAATGCTCCTTGAACATCGCCCTTAACAAGCAAGTCTTTCAGAGTGAATAATTCTTCCATAATCAACGCATCAAACATCCGCAACTTCTATTGTGGCTTATGGCGGTTGTAGTTTACTCGTAGTTTTTCCTAGCAGTAATTCATGAATTACCGCTACTGACAAAGTATTTAGCGTAGCCAAAGAAGATAAGAGACTGCCGCAACCTCAAAACGTCCTCAACAAGATATAGGAATCATATTTGATTTCTGAAAAAATCTCGGTAGTCTTGTAATGGACTGTCATGGCTAAAATGTGGCAAAAAAATTGTAGGTTGGGTGGAGGCTTTGCCAAAGCCAACTCCAACATCCTGATAGATGTTGGGTTGCGCTCCGCTCCACCCAACAAAAGTCTAATGCACTATTTTGCGTAGACAGTCCACTACGTGCATTTCAAAAATCAAATACTAGTCCTATATGCCTTCTCTTAATAAGCCGAGATTTTCATTTTGGACATTTAAGCATAATTACAGTTGAATAGTTTGAAGTTTCGATCTACAAAATTGTATAGACACTCACAATTCAGGGAAAAACACTCAACTTTTCCGTAAACAAACCTCTGAGACGAGTAGTTATTACAGATACTAAAAACTTCAACTTTATTATGAAACATCTCTTAATCGCTAGTTTATCAACCCTACTTTTTACTGCCGGAGCTTATGTTTTACCAGCTCCCTCAATGGCACAGTTTGCAAATGTCAAACAGCATTTGAATTCTCTGACTACAAGCCGTGTAGCTTTTGCTAGAGGAAAAAGTAGTACCACAATTGAAAATGCCGAAAATAACATCTATATATTAAGAGCTAAAGCTGGACAAACATTGACTTTAAAAGTTAATAGTTTAGGCGCTCGTGCCAGTGTTACTCTCTATGGTGTTAATGGTAAACCTTTAAGTCCAGTTTTCGCCGGTGCTAACGGTGAAGGTAAGAGTTTTCGCCTGCGTCTTTCTAACACAGGTGATTACTATATTGTAGGCGGCTCTGGGCCGAGTAATCATTTATACAATTTCACAATTTCTATTAAATAACAACATTACGGCAAAAGCTTTTGGGGATAGAAGAGTGCAGATCGTCAGTAATTAAAACTATTTGCCTCTTTTATTCTTTGGGAATGCACGACGTCAAGGGACTTCCAAATAAAAAAATGTCCTAAAAACTGACCCAAAAGCCTCTCTATTTCTCCTCTCTCTGTGTTCTCTGTGTCTCTGTGGTTCGTTTCTTTGGATAATTTATTTCTTGGAAGTCCCCAAGATAATTAAGATACAGCAAAATCCGTGTATTGCCGTAGTTCAACGGGATGGAAACCCAAAACAATATCTTCGCGCAAGATACCTGCTTCTAATAATGCCTCTGCTACTGGCTGGGAAGTACCATCATATTGAATCCACACTTTATCACCAATAATATCTATATGCACCACCGAACCATGTACGCGGCGCACTCCATCCCAACCGACGTGTAACACTTCGTAATGATCTCGTTCCGAGTCAATGACGGTTTCTGTCTCTATTTGACCGTTAGCAGGCTTATGAGTAGCATAGTCAAATATCAACTGACGAATAATTTCACGATATCGAGCTAGCTTATCCATCTGATAATCCTCTCTAGTTGCTCGTCAAAGACAATTAGGTTTATTCCTATGCTATTAAGAATTAGCTTGTCCAACCATCTGCTGTAAGTGCTTTAATGACTGCGGCGTGGTAGATGTCTCTGGCTGGCATTAGTCGAAAGATAGCTCCAAAAACACAGCTTTAATCTAGCAAAAGTATTTTACAGAGGCGCGATATTGCCCTTTGGCGGCGAAAATTTGAATAAAGCCCTTCTCAACGCCTGGTAGATTTGATAAAAAAGCGATCGCTCTATAAAACCAAAGTGCGATCGCTATTTATAATTGTTGTGGGGCAGACACCTTGCCCACCTAAAATCTAAATATCCTGTTCGCTCAACTCGCGTGTGATGTGATCAAATGGTTCATCCACAAAAGCAGTATTAACCACACCTGCGGCTGCTACTTGTTCCTTAATCAGATCCTTAAGAATTTGGATACCGCGAACCGTAGGCCCAATAGGCACTCCTAGAGAATTATAAGTTTCCCGCAGCCCTTGCAGCACACGCTCATCCAATACATTTGTATTTCCAGCAACTAGTGCATAGGTGGCGTAGCGCAGGTAGTAGTCCATATCCCGCAGACAAGCCGCATAACGACGAGTCGTATAAGAATTTCCACCCGGACGAATCAATTCTGGCAGTTCTTCATATAACTTCAAAGCAGCCTGCTTGACAAGTGCCGCCGCATTAGAATTTATCGCCGCCGCCGCTTGGACTCTTGCTGTACCACTGTCAAAGTAAGACTTCAGACTATCGATTGCATTCCGGTCAAAATACCGACCAGCTAAGTCATAATTCTTAATTAAACTTGTTACCGCATCGCGCATTCCTTTTTCTCCCAATCCTTGCTATTTATGGTTTGATATTTATTTGGCTGCACTTATGCACCAGTAAACTTTTGTGCTATTTAAAATAGATTTGGCACAAAAACAATTTATCCGCTATTTAAGGATTTTATGCCAAAGTTGACCCCTGATGTGATGAACTTTCCAGTTTTGTACAGATGAGCGCCGAAAGGTTAATATAACCTGATAATCCAGATATCTGTAACACAGACTACAAAATCCCCTAATGTCTAGTATTTAAGATATTTCTGGTGTGTCACGGCTTGATTGAGATCAGCAGGGTTAGGATGCTTTGGAAGATTCTGGTATTACTTTAGGAAATTGGTAGAGAAGGAGTAACAATGACAACACCGCAAGAAGTCTTGAAGAGAATTCAAGATGAGAAAATTCAGCTGATTGATCTCAAATTCATTGATACAGTAGGGACTTGGCAGCACCTCACACTGTTCCAAGACCAAATCGATGAGACTGCATTCACTGATGGCGTACCTTTTGACGGTTCCAGCATCCGGGGTTGGAAAGCGATCAACGAATCGGACATGACGATGGTACTCGACCCCAACACTGCTTGGATCGACCCATTCATGGAAGTCCCAACGCTAAGTATAATTTGTAGCATCAAAGAACCCCGCACAGGCGAATGGTACAACCGTTGTCCACGCGTTATTGCTCAAAAAGCAGTAGATTACCTGGTTTCCACTGGTCTTGGTGATACAGTCTTCTTTGGCCCTGAAGCTGAGTTCTTCATCTTTGACAGTGCTAGGTTTGCCCAAACCGCCAACGAAGGCTACTACTTCTTAGACTCTGAAGAAGGTGCTTGGAATTCCGGTAAATTTGAAAAAGGAAAACCCAACTTAGGTTACAAACCACGCTTCAAAGAAGGTTACTTCCCAGTCGCACCGACGGATTCTTTTCAAGATATCCGTACAGAAATGCTGTTGACGATGGCAAAATTAGGTGTACCCATTGAAAAGCATCACCACGAAGTTGCTACTGGTGGTCAGTGCGAACTAGGTTTCAAGTTTGGGAAGTTGATCGAAGCGGCTGACTGGTTGATGATTTACAAATATGTCATCAAGAACGTTGCCAAAAAACACGGCAAAACCGTCACCTTCATGCCAAAACCAATTTTTGGCGATAACGGTTCGGGAATGCACTGTCACCAGTCCATTTGGAAAGGTGGACAACCTCTGTTCGCAGGTGATAAGTATGCTGGTTTGAGCGAAATGGCCTTGTACTACATTGGTGGTCTTCTCAAACACGCACCAGCGCTATTGGCAATTACCAATCCCAGCACCAACTCATACAAGCGCCTAGTGCCTGGTTATGAAGCACCTGTTAACTTGGCTTACTCCCAAGGAAACCGTTCTGCTTCTATCCGTATTCCTCTATCTGGCACTAACCCCAAAGCCAAGCGTTTAGAATTCCGTTGTCCAGATGCTACTTCTAACCCCTACTTGGCATTTGCTGCAATGCTTTGTGCTGGTATCGATGGCATCAAGAACAAAATCCATCCTGGTGAACCCTTAGATAAGAATATCTATGAACTCTCCCCAGAAGAACTGGCTAAGGTTCCTTCAACTCCAGGTTCTTTAGAATTGGCGTTGCAAGCATTGGAAAAAGATCACGCCTTCTTGACAGAATCAGGCGTTTTCACCGAAGACTTTATCGGAAATTGGATTGATTACAAGCTAGGCAACGAAGTCAAGCAGTTGCAGCTACGTCCTCATCCCTACGAGTTTTACCTCTACTACGATGCTTAATTAAGTACCGTATCTAACTAAGTTGATAAGTTTGGCCACCCTAAAGTAGAGGGTGGCTTTTTTTCCAGAGTTGGTAGTTGAGACATTCACTCAGAAAATTAAAATTATTAAAACTTAGCTCATGGAAGCGTGACTTGGCCCATAAATCATCCGAGCGCTAGCATCTACCTTCCCTTGAATCGGATTCCAGTAGTGGGATGCTTCTTCAGGAAGACCAAGTTCTTGTGCAGCCCTCATCAATATTGATTGTTGGCGATTCTTGACTTGCTGATGTTCACGCACCATTAATGCACGAGATTTATCTGCGATAGACATAACTATAGCCCTCTCTACCTTGGTGAATATCTAATTTTTCTTTTCTCACAAGACTAATATAACAAAAATTCTGTAGCATAAGATACTTTTTTAAAACTTAATGTTTGGTTTTGCTGACAATATGTTCAACTCAAGTGATTAATTTTTGTAATTTTTACTCTTTTTTCGGTGAAGCGGTACAAAGACAGCAGTTGCAAAAACTAAGTTACGATCAAATAAAGATTTACAAAGATTTACAAAATTACATAGGTTATGACAGTTACTTACCCACGTAAATTTCAGAATGTTTTAAGTGCCAGAGATGTATTGAAACAGGTGGTATGCGATCGCGAAATCCATCTAATTACCCTCAACCGCTACCGTTATAGTGAACAACACAGTTGCAAAGACCTGACTGAGTTAATTGAAAAACTGAATGGACAGCCACGGGAATTAGTGCGGGATTTGTCTCATCACATCTCAGATGAAGCTCGTCATGCCATGTGGCTAACTGACTTATTGGCAGAACTGGGAGCAGATATTGGTAAGCCGCCCGGTTCCTCCTACATCAATGAATTTGAACGCCTACTCGACCGCGAGCAACAAGATCCAGTCCAGTACCTTGATGATTTTGTGATTTCTTCCCTTGCTGCAATTAACGTCACCGAAAAACGGGGCTGTGAGTATTTCTCTGCTCACATTTATGCACTCAAGCAAGGAGCGCAAACCGCAGAAAACATCAAAATCCGGGAAACCATTGAAAAAATTCTCCCAGAAGAAGTGGGACACGTCCGGTGGGGTAATCGTTGGCTAGGAGAACTCGCGCGTCAGAGTCCAGAACATCAGCAAAAAGTAGAGCAAGCCAAGCGAAAATATACCGCAATTGAACAAGCGGCATTTGAATCAGGAATGGATATCACCTTGGGTGCAGAACTACGGCGAGTTGCCAACCTGGTGGAAGTGGCAAATACCATGCCGCTTTTGCAACGTCCCCAGTACCTCATGGAACGCTTACCCCAGACTTTGCTAGCGCCTGAGTTGCAATTTACGAGGATTCAGGCTGCACAAAAAGCTTGGCAGCAAGATCCACAGACCTTTATCGAGAAGTTTGTGCCAATGTTCCTCAACGGCATCCAGGGAAGAGAAAATAACCGTAAGAAAACAACGGTGTAAAAGGTATTGGGTATTGGGTATTGGGCACAAAAGGTAGAGATGCCCAGGGGAGAGGGGAAAAACTGACTGCAATTTCTCCCCTGCTCCCTACTCCCTTTAGTTAAATACTCTCGTCAGATTAAATTTGAAACCCTATTTTGACGTTAGTCCGCGCAGGCGGACTTTGCTTGTGTAGCCGCAAGCGATTTCTAATCGCCTGAATTATTCTCTCTCCAGAGTCATAGAAGAGCGCTAAACAGGTGTCGGAGCAAAGAGCAATTAATTGCTGAGGTAGATCATCAGCTACTCAATGTATGAGAAGAAAATCTATTGGGGAATAAAGTGAAGTTGCCTTAAGACTGTTTCCTCAACAAGCAAAATGTCTGAATTAGATGTGCTTTAGGTTAACTGATAGCCTAAGTAACATCCATTTCTAGAGGCGTTGAGGATTGAGACGCAAAGCTTTCTAGGAATATGAGCAACAGTTGTATAGCTTTTGAGGAGTTGGGAATGCTGTTGATCAAGACACTTAATTTGATTTGCGTTTTGATCGGTAGGATTGACACCAACTATATATACAAAGCTTGCAGTTGAAATACTAAGCGATCGCTGAAGATTTTCGTGTGTCAACTGTATATATCTCTGCCAGAAAAGCTGTGTAAAAGATGTTAGCACAACATCCTATTTTCTGGTAGTTCTGTTTCTTTAGGAAAAGAGGCACTACCCTACAGTAGTTAAACCACAGCATAGATATTTCGGAGTTTTTGTGTCACTTCTCTGCGCCCACTACCGCGATGACGTGGCGCATCATCTGGACTTTGTTCAGATGCCGCCAGCCACTGTTCTGAAGCAGGCGTGGAAGACAGTCCTGCTGATAATTGATTGACCATTGGTTGGCAGTTAGAAGCTAAGGGGCCGAACACCAGACTCGATATTAAAAGTGAAATGGCAGCACGCATAGCAAATGTCTATTTTGGAACTCTCCACTTCACTGATACTTAACTTTTTGATGAATATCCGGACAATTAATCAAAAAGTATTCTGCTTTACTGAAAATAAACTCTTTTTATCCTCCGTTTAAATGTTCGACTAATAACCAATTACCAGAGTGATTCTGACGACCCCACAATGTAACTAATTGTTCGTGGGGATAAGCGCGTAATTGCTCGTCGATATGCGATCGCAAAGTCACAAGCTGCCAATTTTGCCCAAGATATGCGGCTGGTGCTGTGACAGTGAATCTGTATTCTTGCTGTGACAAGTGGTGAAAAATGCCTTTGAAACAGTTACTTTTCCCAATTAATGCCTTGTCAAAAGCAGAGTTAGGGTAATCATTCCCGGATTGGCAAGGGCGATCGCCACTAACTGGATAGGCTTGTGGGTTATCTAAGTAATACAGTTGCCAGTGCCGCCAATCCGAATGATTGGGTGGAAGATTAAATAAAGGAATAATTAGCGCTTTTGAGCGATTATCTGCCAATAAAGCTGTTTGCAGCGCCCTCACAGGTAAATCTCTCGGCTGGCAGTTTAACTCAACACACATTGCTGCTGCCATCCCTGCTGCTTGACCAATGCCCATAACTACAGGTTGTAATCTTGTAGCGCCATTGGCAATGTGAGAGACAGAAATATTCTTTTCGCAGACCAAGAAACCATCTGTTGTGGCTGGAATTAGACAACTGTAGGGAATTGTAAAGGGAGTCCCCGTCCAACGTCCTCCCCAACGGATAGATTTAGGTTGCAGTGGGAATTGAACACCAGGATAATGATGATCGTTGGCGTAGTTACCAACTGCGATCGCATCATTAAATATAGATGCAACTCTACCTTTAGCGATCGGCAAAATATCCTGTTCGCGGACAGTAGTTAGCCCCACTAAGCGGCGGCTTTCCCGGTAATAGGGATGCAGTGCAAAAGCTGTAGGCGTGTGAGGAAATACTTTTTTTGCTAAACCATAGCGACGACCAAGCTGTTTTTGGATAAAATGGGCAAAATTTTGGCTGTGCCAGCGAGATTCTTGGATGAATGCACCTCTGGATACATCTGACTCTATCAACCGCTCTACTCCTTCGCCGTAGTCATTGCCACAGATTGGCCAATTCATCATAAATAGGCCACCAGGCAAACGTCCATAATTCAAAAATGTCTCTGCTCCATAGCCATCCCAAGCACCTGTAAACTGGGATGGATTATAGTTAGGTGCAGCCGGAATTTCTGGGGCAATGGCTTCACCAAAGTCCTGCATAATCACTACATAAGTGGGTGCTTGCACAGGATATCTCTGGGTTAAAGAGTTAAAACTCACTGGGGCGCTGGGTTCTCCCCACTCAGATTGCAATTCCCAACCCCAACGGTAAGGTATTTCAGCTAAAGCCAATAAATCTCCTAATTCTGTGCCATCGAGAATAATTTGGGCTGTGACAGCAAAATCAGCAAAGCGCACACCAGTAATCAAATCACCTTGACGGAACACTTCTATTGGCACTTGTCCAGAAATCCAATGCAGATTGGGCAATTCCTGCACCCAATCGGCAAAAATCTCTGCCCCAATTCGGGGATCGTAACTAAAAAAGCTTACCCAGCTATTATCTAATCCTCCGGGTTGTCGTTGTCGCAATTCGTGCAAAAACGCGCCCCATAACCCTGTTTGAAAGGCTTCTAATTCGTTACCATCGGGTGCAGATACTCCAGCCGAAGTTAGCATTCCTCCTAACCAAGGAAATTCACTCACCAAAATGGTTTTAGCTCCCCGTCCCGCCGCTTGAATAGCAGCTGCGGTGCCTCCGGTTCCACCACCGACAACTAAGACATCAGCCGTGTATGTCTGATTAACCATTGCTTCACCTCGCTGGAATCTACCCAGTTAGGCTACATCAGACAAGGTAGTTTTAATATCCGTTGCCAAAGAAAGGTATAAATAACTTCCTTTTTGGGCATCTCAACGTATAAAATACAGAAATGTTGAATACTGATAGAAAACTTTACATTGTTAGTTACACGAATGGCACTAAGAAAAGCCCAAAGACTTATGTAGCCTCGTTCCCAGCCTGGAGGCTGGGAATGTATTCTGAATGGGCTGCTGCCTCTCATCAAGAAAGAGGAGGCGGAGCCTCTCAGAGATGGTTCCCAGCCTCCAGGCTGGGAACCAGTTAGGGCAAAGCTTATAGCTTTTCTTAGTGCCATTCGTTAGTTACACTAAGTCTCCAAAGCCTAAATATATTTTGGGCTATTTTTATCGGATTTTTCTTAACATTCAACACTTCTGCCCTGGAATATAGACAGGTGTTTGACTTGTATTTCGTTTATTGCGTTTGTGTAATACAATTAAAATAAAATACCAAGCTAACCCTCTTTATGAATACCTTCCTATCTAACCAAAATCTGCCTACTGATTCCAGTATTCTTACAGAAGCCGAAACTGAAGCCATTAAGCAACTTGAACACATACTGAATAAGGAAAATAGTCAACTGAAACTAGTCGCAGCAAATGGCGAAGAAATGACTATTCCTGATTCTGTATTTCGTGTATTACGCCAAGTAGTGCAGGCAATGGGATCAGGTAAAAATGTATCTATAGTTACACATAATCCCGAACTGACAACACAACAAGCGGCTGATTTGTTGAATGTATCACGTCCCTATCTGATTAAATTATTAGAGCAGGATGAGCTTCCTTACATTATGGTAGGAACTCATAGACGGGTAAAATTTGAGGATTTAATCAAATATAAACAGCAAAGGGATACTAAACGTAGACAATTGCTAGATGAATTAATAGCCGAAAGCCAAGAGTTAGGATTTTATGAGTAGAGTTTTCTCATGATTTACTGAGTATTATGTATCTTGCTGTGCTGGATTCTTGTGTACTGTTTCCTATGTATTTACGAGATACCCTATTGTGTATGTCTGAGGCTGGGTTATATGTACCACATTGGTCGCAAGAAATACTTGATGGCGCAACTCGTAATCTAGTAAATACAGGTAGACTCACAACTACCCAAGCGATGAGACTGGAAGGGAGAATTAAAGAAGCCTTTCCCACAGCACTAAGCGTAGTTCCTGATAATATTGTTCAATTAATGACAAATCACCCTAGCGATCGCCATGTTCTGGCTGCTGCTGTGGTAGCTAAGGCTAATATAATTGTCACCTCAAACCTGAAGCATTTTCAAGATCAGGATTTAGCACCTTGGCAAGTCCAAGCCAAATCTCCAGATGAGTTTTTAACTGAATTATATAATCTCTATCCGCAACAAGTGATTGAGGTATTACAGCGACAGTCTCAAAGTCTCAAAAAGCCACCCATAAGTTTTTTTGAGCTTCTAGAATTACTCAGTAGAGAAGCACCAAGATTTACAAGCAATATTAAATCCCAAACTTAATAACCTAACCTGAACCACTAAATGTTACATCTAGTATCGTTAAGCGGGGAAAAACCAACGTGAAAGCACAGGTATTTAGAGGCGTTAATCAACTATCTTACGAAGATATCCCAGTTCCAACTCTGGAACCAGATGAAGTGCTGGTACAGGTGCGGGTTGTGGGGTTGTGTCAGTCAGATATAAAAAAAATTCGTTATCCACTTTATGAACCGCCGCGCATTTTTGGACATGAAACTGCCGGCACAATCGCAGCAATAGGCAATAATGTCAAAGGTTGGCAAGTTGGACAACGGGTAGCAGTGATGCACCATATCCCTTGTATGCGTTGCACCTACTGCCTAAATGATAATTTCTCCATGTGTAATGTTTACAAAAACATCTCCACTACCGCAGGCTTTAACGCCAGTGGTGGCGGTTTTGCCGATTATGTCAAGGTTCCTGGACATATTGTGGAAAACGGCGGGTTAATTCCCATCCCGGAAAATATCAGTTTTGAAGAAGCGAGTTTTGTCGAACCGACTAATTGCTGCTTGAAAGCTGTGAAAAAAGCTCAAATTGCTCCCGGACAAACTGTATTAGTTACTGGTGCTGGGCCAATTGGGTTAATGTTTATCATGTTGGTGAAGTATTTTGGAGCAAAAGCGATCGCTACCGATTTACTACCTTCTAGAATTGATAAAGCCTTGAGTGTCGGTGCAGAGGCGGCTTTTGATGCGCGTGATGCCGATTTACCCGCCAAAATCTCTGCCTTAACTGGTGGATTGGGTGTTGATGTTACCTTACTGGCTGTTCCTAGTGAGAAAGCCTTCTTTCAAGCACTTGATAGTACCCGCAAAGGTGGTAAAATCTTGTTTTTTGCGGAATTCCCTGATGAAGTGGAAATTCCCATCAACCCTAATATCCTCTACCGTCGGGAAATTGATTTGATCGGTAGTTATAGCTCATCTTATCGGCTTCAGAATCTATCAGCTGATATTGTATTTAATCAGAGGATTGATGTAAAAGCGTTGATTAGCGATCGCTATCCCTTAAAAGATTTATCAGCAGCAGTGGAGCAAGCGATCGCACCCACACCGGATACTTATAAAATCTTAATTTATCCGTAAAAGGAAATGAGGGTAATAAGGAAGCAATTTGTCTCCCTCATTTTCCTCATCTCCCAATACGGTTCGTTTAAGGCAAGAGACGCGATAAATCGCCGTCTCTACAATCTAGGGCGTGTCATCAAAAAACCTTATCCGAACCGTATTGTCTCATCTCCCTCATCTCCCCAAAATGCTTATTACCCTACTTTTCGTAGCTCTACTAGCTTTCTACGTCGCCTGGAATCTCGGAGCAAACGATGTCGCTAATGCGATGGGAACCTCTGTAGGTTCCAAAGCTGTTACTCTCAAACAAGCGATAATCATAGCCGGGGTTTTAGAGTTTACGGGTGCTGTATTGTTTGGACATGAGGTAACGGAAACTCTAGCAACGAAAATTGCTAATCCCGCCTTATTCGCAGCTACACCCCAAATATTCGTTGTTGGGATGGTAACGGTACTAATTTCTTGTGGTGTGTGGTTGCAAATTGCCACATCACGCGGTTTACCAGTGTCATCTTCTCATGCGGTTGTTGGTGCGATCGCTGGATTCAGTTGGGTAGCTTTAGGAGCAGGTGCGATTGATTGGTCATCAATTGGCTTGATTACCATTGGCTGGATCTTAACACCGTTAATTAGTGGTGCGATCGCAGCTTTATTTTACAGTCAAATCAAGCACTGGATTTTGGATCAACCCAATCAAATAGTGCAGTTACAAGAATGGATTCCCTGGTTGAGTACTCTGCTGCTAGGTGTATTTGGCGTGATTGTATTACCATCGCTGACAGAACCGCTAACCAATTTTGTAATTGAGCAAGTTGGTTTTACAATCCCTGGTTACGACATCCCCCTATTAACCGGTGCAGTAGCAGCAGTTGGACTCACAATCATTAGTTGGCGACAGTTAAAACAGACTGAAGAAGTGTTTCTAACTTCCCAATCCCCAGTCCCCAGTTCCCAGCGATGCACTGAGCTTGTCGAAGTGTCCCCAATCCCCAATCGAGTAGAAAAATTATTCGCCCGATTCCAACTGCTGAGTGCTTGCTTCGTAGCCTTTGCTCATGGTTCTAATGATGTGGGAAATGCGATCGCTCCTTTAGCTGCGATCGTTTACATTAATCGTACTGGTAGCGTACCTATCGATGGTATTACTATCCCCCTTTGGATTTTAATCCTTGGTGGTGCTGGTATTGTTGGTGGTTTAGCCGTCTGGGGTAAAAAAGTCATCGCCACTATCGGCGAAAACATTATTGCCTTGCAACCAAGTAGTGGATTTTGTGCCGAACTTGCTACGGCTACCACCATCCTCATCGCTTCCCGGCTCGGTTTACCAGTCTCCACTTCCCACGCTCTCGTCGGCGCTGTAGTGGGTATTGGACTAGTGCAAAATCTCAAGTCGATTAAGTTCCAAACACTAAAAGGCATTGCTGCCGCATGGATAATTACAATCCCCGTGAGTGCTGGACTTAGCGCTGCCATCTTTAGCATCGCCCGGATTTTATTATTTTAATAGTATTGAATGTAAAACTTAGACTGCAACAACGCCAAAAAAGTGTGCTTTTGCAGAATTGCTGCTGATTCTATTAGAATGTAGTGCAGGGGATAGCGTAACTTTGAATTTCCACAGAAAGATACTTTAATCTCCATTTAGATATGTAAACTGTCACACAAGTTACATTCCACACAAATTTACAGCTAATTTCGCAAGTCTGACAATTTTGTGGCGATGTCTAACGACAAGTCGCTTTGCGCCTACGCACAGGCATCTGTAAGTCTTCCACAATTATTATTGGCAGCAAAAGAATAAATATTTATTTGGAGTGAGATTTCTTTAAAAGTAAAAAATCTCATTGGCAAATAATTGGTGAAAATTCAACTGGACAAAAACAAAAAAAGTCTCAGTTCAAGCGAGTTTCAGGCGTAGCGATAAATCCCAAATCCCAAATCTAAAATCTAAAATCCAATGGCTAAGTGCTTGTCAATGGTGAAGAGAACACAGTGTAATTAGCCGTGGGACAAGCTTGATGCTTTGCTAACCTGTGTCTAGTATGACAGAATTACGTTGAAATGCGGAAGTGCTGTTAAAATTTTTAATTTATCTGACAAAATACAGGAAATTAGGATGACCGCCAAGCAAGTGTACGGGAAGCAGCTTTATCGTCAAAGTGTTAGAGGTTAGAAGCTAATGGGGCGATTCGAGAAGCAACCAGAAAACCCAAGAGTTAGAGGCGAGCTATCCAGAGCAGCAGAAAATGCTCTTTGGGCTGTAGTTGAAGATTTAGAAAATCTTCAGCAGAATGTCCTCAGAGCCTTGCAGGAAGACGTAAAGCGGCTTCAGTCCGAAAAAAACCGGTTATCTGATGAAATTCAAAGCTTGGTAGAGGAAAAAGAGCATTTACAACAAGTGCGCCAAATCACTGAGCAGCAAGTGTTAATTCGTCAACTGGCAGAAGTTCTGGCAAAGCATATATCTTCACAACTGCAATCCTCTCTGGCAACTTTAGCTAATCAAAATATAGAGGGCAAATCTTATGAACAAGCGGCGCTAAAGTCTGCTGAAGTGAGCAGCAATGTAGTAGGTGAAATCAATGAAAAAGTCGAACACATGTTTGACAGTCTCGATGACACCGTTACTGTTACCTTTAACTCATTGCAGCAGGAGTTGAAAAACTATCAAAGTAATCTTTCCCAACAGTTGTCACGGATGTACAGCCAGCAGCAGCAAGGGGAAACGATTTTGACGGAGTTTGTTAATCGCCTGCATGGAGAACTAGAAAAAACTATAGAAGAAACTTCCCGCAAGCCACCAACAGCTGGTATACCTACTGTTTTGCAGTTTACGGAGCCAGAAAAAAACAGTTCTTTTGAGACATCCCCACCACCGTTTGGCGAAGTAGCAAGAAGTTCCCCTGAGCCAATTCCCCCGATTCCCAATAAATTTTCAGAAGGGGAAACGACATCAGAAGCGACTGTTGTTAGAGAAAATGCCGCAAACCTAATTTCTGCCCCCAGCCAGGATTTGTCCCAAAGGGAAACGACATCAGAAGCGACTGTTGTTAGAGAAAATGCCGCAAACCTAATTTCTGCCCCCAGCCAGGAGTTGTCCCAAAGGGAAACGACATCAGAAGCGACTGTTGTTAGAGAAAACGCCGCGAACCCAACTTCTGTCCCCAGCCAGGAGTTGTCCCAAAGGGAAACGACATCAGAAGCGACTGTTGTTAGAGAAAACGCCGCGAACCCAACTTCTGTCCACAGCCAGGAGTTGTCCCAAAGGGAAACGACATCAGAACCGAACTCGGCTGTAGTTCCGCCGCCAAAGGACGATGCTACCGAACCAATTTCTGTCCTCAATAATGACTTATCAGAAAACGAAACGACATCAGAGCCTCCCATTACATCTTTGCTACAGCCCAGAATAATGCGGCCTTCTCCAAAGAATCCTAATGAACCACTTATTGTCCGCCGCAAGAACGTATCAGAGAGCAAAGCTAAATCCTCACCGACTACTGAGCTAGAGCCGCAGCCGGAAGCAAAACCCCCACAATCGCGATCGCCTAATTCCTCTAGCTTCTCGACACTCCAAATCGGTTTCTTGTTGATTGTCTCATCGGTAGTGGTATCGTCACTTTACAACGTAGCCATTAAGGTGATTTTCCACGAAGGTTCCCAGATTTTTGGAGTATTAGAGGTAGAGCAGCTGCTACCACCGACTTTGGGCAATACTCTGTTAATTTTGACGCTCCGGTTTATGGTAGTGGTACCACTGATGGTATTGTTGTCTCCTATATTGCATCCAAGATTATGGCAAGACTTGGACAACTTGGCCGCTTCAGTCCGAGGAAATCCCACACCTGCCAATGCCGCTACGAAGCAGATTTTGATATTGTCCATTGTGAGTGGGTGCTTTTTGTTCTTGTCTCAGGTGCTAATCTACATTGCGATCGCTCAAGTCCCAACTGGAATGGCCATCGCACTGTTCTTTATCTATCCAATGGTTAGTGGATTATTGTCGTGGTTTCTGTTCCGCGATCGCCCTACCATCTTCCGTATCGGTGCGATCGCCGCGATTTGCTGCGGTGAATTGTTGGTTTTAGGCGGTTCTCCCAATATCGGTATCAGCAATACTTCAATGGGAAGCAGCACCGCCATTCTTTCGGGCGTAGCTTTTGCTGCTTACATAATTCTGACGCGGGTTTGTGCCAGCAAACTGCATCCGGTGACTTTTACTTTAATTAACTTCGCTACCATGTTGTTATTGAGCTTTATCTGCTTGATGCTACCTTTGCCAAGTAGTTGGAACTTGGTAGTAGTTGACCCCTCGAAAATGCTGGAACTAGTTTTAAGCGCATTTATTTTGGGTGTGCTGACTCTTGCCGGCTATTTGCTCAATAATATTGGTATTAGTAAACTAGGTGCCTCGCGATCGGCGCTCATCGGTGGTAGCATCCCAGTTTTAACGGTGATTTTCGCTGGGCTAATTATTCAAGAAAATTTAGATATTGTGCAAATTCTAGGAGTGTTATTTGTAACCTTCGGCGCAGCTGCTTTCAGCTTTGAAACAATGCGAAATCAGGTTAAACCCTCTAGTCCCACAAACTAAATGACGAGTTCAATCAGCTTAAGTGTGATGCGAGCTACTTTATCTCCCATCACCCTCAGCATGAATCGTGACGCTAAATCATCTGCGATCAACAAGATCCCCGACAACTTTTACGAAGTCGGGGATCTAAGTTTTTACGAATGATTTCGGACTGCTGTATAGGTGCAGATAACAGTTAGTAACTTTATGGACAAATGTCCTTAATCATTACTTTTCCCGATATTAATTCAGAATGGACAAACTGCAATGCCCCCTATCCCTAAGCTTCTGCCGCTGGGACTACTTTTACTTTTCTCCTAACTGTATTATTCCACGCCCCGTACCAAAAATTAATTCTGAATGCCTTTATTACCGCACGAATCGCTTATATCTCAGCACTAAAGTGACGTAGCTCTACGCTTGCTGGCTAGTTTGTAATATATTTTTAGGGATTTAGCCTGATACAGGTAGGGAAAACACGTATATATAAGCAGTACTACTCGTACTGACTCCAGCAGTTGAGCTTGAGTACTTGCTCAGAGAGGATATTGGTAAGGAGTTAAGACCATTGCAGCACATTTTGGAACGAAGAGATCAAGAAGTTGCAGATACATGAATATTTGGAGCGATTGCCCGTGAAACAGCTAGTACCTTTATCCTACGAAAAACCCTGGGAGTAACGCGAAATTCAAATTTCCTCATTTCTATGCTCTTGTGTTTCGTGAGATGGTATCTTTATTTCTGCCGATCTTGACTAGTCAATTTGGTCTGCGTAGGCGTAGCCCACCGTAGGTATCGCCCAGATGCCCAGAAAAAGCAGCTTATATCGTAGTCGCCTGAGGATTATCCTGCTTTTATAGCAACAAACTATCTACGTAATTCAAGTCTCCCAAATATATAAAACAGCGAAGTAAAAACCTACTTGAAAGTAGCCAGTGAATTAGTTAAATCATGAAAAATTAAAATTCTTTCATGAAAAAAATATAAATTCATTGAAAAAAGTCTCTACATAATCATCAGATGGAATCCAAGATGTTTTATTATATGTATGTCTAGTAACTAATATTTCCGTTATTAGCAAAAGCAACAAAGCCTTATGGCTACGCGATTCAGTCAGAATTAATCGCGGTATTCTGTGTCAAATTATCAAAAGAAATGATAAATCAGACTTGGATTTAATAGTCAACATGAAATATCATCAAACCTTGATTTAAGCAGAATATAAACTATTTAAATACGCATGATTTATAAACTTTAAAATATAGAATTTTATTTCATAACCAAAAAATAATGATATGATAATAAACAATATTTGAAAAGAAACAGGTATTTTGAAATTGGAATTATTCGCTCTACTTGATGCCTACTATCTTCCCTCAAGCCAACGGCTGATAATGCCGAGACATCACCGGAGGATGTTAACAGGATGATAGTTCACAAAGAGCCGTGTGGCTCAACCTCTAAATGTGGCTGCACCTGGTAAGCGATTTCTTTTTAGACCACTCCCAATTATTTCTAGCCACCTGTGTAGTACAAATAATTCGCCAAAGCTGAAAAACCCATCTTTTTCTAATAACAGATATCCCAGATGAACCGTGCAAACTTTTTTTTACTCCCAGTCGGCATAATGCCATAATTAGGTGTAATCGGTTTGATGTTGTTGCTCTTAAAAGATGAGAAAAACCCCAGAAAACTCAAAGGCTTTGTAGATTAATTGCAACATAGATGACTTTTGGGACGTAAATCGCCCTCAGCTAGACTTGGCGATGTTTGTAATTTTCGGGTCAAATGTAGGGACAGTTATTAGTAATAATACTAAATCTACTTATGTCCCAGAAAATATGCGAAAATGGTAGTTTGCGCTACCGCCGATCTCATAGTTATCGCATACTAATATAATCTGAAGTGGAAAAATCGCTTTCAGCCAGGTGTCTACTACCTAATTCTCACTCGATTAAAAATTGTGTAAACGTGCTATTCAATTGTCTGTAATATGAGTAACGATATAGATCTGATCAAACGTCTTGACCCCAGTGCGATGGATCAGATCATGCTTTATCTGGCTTTTAGTGCCATGCGGACGAGTGGGCACAGGCATGGGGCATTTTTAGACGCAGCCGCAACAGCAGCAAAGTGTGCAATTTACATGACCTATCTTGAGCAGGGACAAAACCTGCGGATGACAGGGCATTTGCACCACCTAGAGCCGAAACGAGTAAAAATTATTGTAGAAGAAGTCAGACAGGCGCTAACAGAAGGCAAGTTGTTAAAAATGCTGGGTTCTCAGGAACCTCGTTATTTGATTCAATTGCCTTATGTCTGGCTAGAGAAGTACCCTTGGCAACCGGGGCGATCGCGTGTTCCTGGTAGCAATCTGACAAGTGAAGAAAAAAGACAAATTGAGCAGAAACTACCAAGTAATCTACCTGATGCCCAGTTAGTAAGTTCCTTTGAGTTTCTGGATTTGATTGAGTTTTTGCACAGGCGATCGCAAGAAGACTTGCCAACCGAACACCAAATGCCATTGAGTGAAGCCTTGGGTGAGCATATCAAGCGCCGTCTACTCTATTCAGGCACGGTAACACGCATTGATTCTCCTTGGGGAATGCCTTTCTACGCTCTTACCCGTCCTTTTTATGCCCCAGCAGACGATCAAGAACGTACCTACATCATGGTAGAAGATACCGCTCGGTATTTCCGCATGATGAAAAATTGGGCAGAACGGCGACGAAATGCCATGCGCTTACTGGAAGAACTTGATATACTGCCAGAAAAAATGGAGCAGGCTATGGAAGAATTGGATGAAGTTATCCGTGCCTGGGCAGATAAATATCACCAAGACGGTGGTATTCCAGTGGTTTTACAGACGGTTTTTGGCGAAAGAGAAGACTAGTACAAGAAGGCAAAAGTAAAAAGGCAAAAGTAAAAAGAAAGAATGCTTATTTTGTAGGCTTTCTGGCTATTTAAAATGGTTGCTTTATTTACGCCGTGTCGTACTAGTAAGCTGTTGCGCCTTTAATTTGCACTAATATTTTTTGAATGTGATTGTGGGGTGGGTATCTTGCCATTGGTGTCAAGTTAAGGTCGATGCCCAGATGTCAAACGATCTTGAGGCGTTGCGTCGGTGTCGCTGACGCACTGCCTTAAGCAATCCTATAGAATGTTGATCCTCGACTAACCTTTCTTCCCATCTTCTCAACTTTGTAGCGAAACTCTACTACCAATCCCAATACTACAAAGAGGCTATGATTCATTGGGCGTAAGGTTTGTAGATTGTCCCCACTGTCAAAAGCAGCATGACAGGGATATTAATGCTGCAATAATTATTAGAAATGAAGGTTTGCGACTTTGGGCGTTAGTTACCGAAAATCTGGACTCCCTTGTTTTTAGCTAGATTTTTCTTTATCCACAAAAGTAAAAAACCTGGCCATTTCTAATGGCCAGGTCTAAAATTTAAACTAAAACTCAGCACTTTGGGGTGTACGGGGAAAGGGAATCACATCACGAATATTTGCCATACCCGTTATGAATTGCACGAGTCGTTCAAAACCCAACCCGAAACCAGCATGGGGGACAGTACCATAACGACGCAAATCTAGATACCACCACAAATCTTCTGGGTTTAATCCTTGCGCTAACACGCGGCGTTCTAATACTTCCAAGCGTTCTTCGCGCTGGGAACCGCCGACAATTTCGCCAATTTTAGGTGCGAGAATATCCATTGCCCGGACGGTTTTTTCATCGTCGTTTAAACGCATATAAAAAGCTTTGATTTGCGCTGGATAATCTGTAACGATCGCAGGCTTTTTAAATAATTGTTCAGCTAAGTAGCGTTCGTGTTCTGATTGTAAATCTAAACCCCAACTCACAGGATATTCAAATTTAACATCAGCTTTTTCTAAAAGTTTGATGGCTTCTGTATAAGTTAAGCGTTCAAACTGATTATTAATAATATTTTCGGCTGTTATCAACACAGAATTATCAATGCGTTCATTGAAAAATTCCATATCTTCTGGGCAAGTTTCCAACACATATTTAAAAATGTGCTTGAGAAATGCCTCAGCTAAATCCATATCGCCTTCTAAGTCACAAAAAGCCATTTCTGGCTCAACCATCCAAAATTCTGCTAGGTGGCGGGAAGTGTTGGAATTTTCTGCACGGAAGGTAGGACCGAAGGTGTAGACGTTAGAAAACGCCATCGCCATAACTTCCGCTTCCAACTGGCCGCTAACTGTTAAATATGTGGGTTTAGCAAAAAAGTCTTGGCTGTAATCTACTGCTTGATTATCTGTGCGCGGAATATTCTTTAAATCTAAACTGGTAACGCTAAACAGTTCACCCGCGCCTTCGCAGTCGCTAGCAGTGATGATGGGTGTGTGTACCCACAAAAAGCCTCTTTCTTGGAAAAATTGGTGAATTGCTGCCGAACAAGCATTTCTGACGCGGAAAACTGCACCAAAAGAATTAGTCCGCGATCGCAAATGTCCAATAGTTCGCAGAAACTCAAAGGAATGGCGTTTCTTTTGCAGAGGATATGTATCGGGATCAGCTTCGCCGTAAACTTTCACTGTCTCGGCTTTCAACTCAATTCGCTGTCCTTTACCAAGAGAAGCCACTAGTACCCCTGTGGCTTCGACAGCAGCACCCGTATTTAGTTTTTTCAATATAGCTTCATAATCTGGCAAATCCTGATTAATGACGACTTGCAAATTAGCTAGTGATGAGCCGTCATTGACTTCAATAAAAGCAAACCCTTTGGATTCGCGTTTCGTCCGCACCCAGCCTTGCACTTGGAGGGACTCATCAGGTTGGCCACTTCGCAATATTTCTGCAATCCGTCGATTTGCCATATTTTACAACTTATATTTCGTCAACGTTGTGAGTACAAATATTAAAGAATCTTAACCATTTAACCCAATCCAAAATCTCAAATCGTTCGACTGAGGGACTTGTGCCGAGCAAAGCCGAGGTCCAAAATTGGATTTATCCAGCATAAGACTTTAATATCCAGCCTATGATAACGCCCATTCCACCAAAGCGGACGACTTGCCAGAAAGGTTTTTTCAGGCTACGCCAAGAAAATAACTGACTTTCTAAGTTGAGTTCTAGCATTTCCAACTGTCGTTGAATTTGCCGTAACTCTGCTTTGATTTCTGGCATCTGAGATTTATTGTGCTTTAGTTGATCCCGACGCTGTTGCCATTGTGCCTGTTGCTGGCGATCGCGTTGCACTTGATCGTAACGTTCTTTTAAGGAGAGGAGCGATCGCTCTACTTCCTCTAGTTCTTGTTCAAAATCTGGTTCTGGAGTTTCCCCTGGCGGTTGGGATTGTTTTGGCGGCTTCATTTACAAGTAGTACAGTAGAAGTAAATGCAATTTTGCCAATAGTCATGTCTCAATCTACCCAGCTGCCCAAAACCAGTCAACTGAATGAACTTAGTACTTTGGAACTAGCTCAAGCCCTAATGGAAAGGTTGAGCATTTCCCCTGACGATTGGCATCGCCTCAAGTCTAACCGCAATTCCCGCGCTAATGAACAAGTGGCAGCAGCTATTGTGTATCTTTTAAAGAATCAGCCACAAGAAGCTCAAGCTAGATTAGAACAAGCAGTTGGTTGGTTAGATCGCTCCATTTCTGCGCCTCCCTGTCCAAGTCATGGAAAAAGTTAGGAGTTAGGAGTGATGAGTTAAAAGTTTTAAACTCCTAACCCCTGTACAGACGCGATTAATCGCGTCTCTCTTAACTCATCTTATCGTCGCAGAGATAATCCCCGGCGATTTTCCATTTGTTTACAAAGCCTCAATTCTGTGCCTTTGCGGTTCCACTGCACCTGATCAAAAATTTGATGCAGAAGACATAAACCACGACCACTTTCTGCCTCATCTGGCGGTAAATAGTCTGTTGGTTCTTCATCACTAGTTGATGAAGGAGTAAAGCCGCTACCCTGGTCTGATATTATCCACCAATATTGATTATCTATTAAGGAAAAACGAACTACAACTGTTTTACTGGGATCAAGATTATTGCCATGTTTAGCTGCGTTTACAAGGGCTTCTTGAAGTCCTAACCGCAGTTCTGCTTGTAATTTTGCTGGAATTTCTGCCAACAATAAATCTAAGATGGGACAAAGGTAGAGGGTTGAGGCAAAACTAATAGTGCCCCAATAACGTCCAACTGGACGGAGTGAGATAGTAATCACAAGAGAAACCCCATAGCTTTCAGTTAGCTAGACATCAGTTTGCTATTACAGTCACCCTGATAAAACTTGAGGTGGTCATGCTGCCTTCAAACTTGCGTCTTTAAAACTAAATTTTGAAAATGCTAGGGAGCATTGGCTCTATAGTATGAGTTGGAATTGGTTATATATATCGGCTCGAATAAGTTTGATAATGATGTCAGCAAATTAAAAAGATGCTGTTAATTTAAGAGAGTATTAGCATACTCTAGTTAGTTGCCGATTTATAATTCACACAATTCACTTCATATTTTTAAGAACCTATGCAACTTGAATTTATTTAAAAAAAATGAATTTCTATTTTTATCCTAATTCAATTTTAGCATCTTTAGTATGCACTCGACTACAAATTTCAAATTTCAGTTTTTTTGAAGGATTTAGTATCATTGTCCAAATGTGATAGAGCAAGAAAGGCGGCAGCTTCAACATGAGCAGTTTGAGGGAAAAAATCAGCAGGTTGTACCCGTGTGATGGTATATTGCCCATCTTGACAAAGCAATTTCAGGTCGCGGGCGAGGGTAGCTACTTTACAGCTGACGTAAACGATTCGAGATGGTTTCAATTGCCGTAAAGTTTCGATGACTGCGCCATCGCACCCCTTACGTGGCGGATCGAGTATTACTACTTCTGGTATTGTGCCCATTTTGGGAAGCAATTTCTCTACTGCCCCGACTTGGAATGTCACATTATCAATTCCGTTGCGATGGGCATTCAAAATAGCTTGGTCTACTGCTGCTGCTTGCACTTCTAATCCTGTAGCAATCCGCACTTTTTTGGCGAGGGGTAAAGTTAAAGTCCCAATACCACAGTAGGCATCAACTAGCAACTCATGCCCTTGAAGATTGAGTTCTGATTGAATTACCTGCAATAGTGCCTCTGCTGTTTCTGTATACACTTGGAAAAATGTATCTGGGCGTACTTGAAATTCCAGTCCAGCAAAGTTCTCGCACAGGTGGGGGACTCCAGCGATGCAACGGGTTTCTGATCCAAAGATAGCATTTGTGCGATCGCCATTGCGATTGAGTGATACTCCCACTAACTGCGGATAGCGCTTTAACCATTCCTGGGCTTGGGTTTCAATTCCTGATAAATTCCAGTCTTTTACTACCAAAGTCAGTAACATTTCTCCTGTGTGTCGGCCAATGCGTAAACCGAGATGGCGAATTTTTCCTTGATGGCGCTGTTCATCGTAAATTTGCCAACCCTGCTGTTGAATATCCTGCTTAACTTCGGCAAGTAAGGGATTTAACCGTGAGTCTTGGACTGGACATTGATTTAAGTTAATTAATTGGTGACTACCTTTTTGATAGTAACCAGCTTGTACTTGTCCTGTTGCCGATGTGCCAAGAGGATATGTAGATTTATTACGGTAGCCGAAAGCAGAAGGGGCGGCGAGTACGGGATCTACTGGTGGTTGGATAAAACCGCCAATGCGTTCTAAAGCTTGGATAACTTGATTTTGCTTGGCTACTAATTGGTAATCATAATTAATATGCTGCCACTGGCAACCACCGCACTTGTCCGCCACAATACAACTAGGTCTAATCCGGTGGGGGGATGGTGACAATAGCTGTTGGAGCTTACCGTGGGCATATTTGGGTTTAACATGAACTAAGCGGACAATGGCGCGATCGCCTGGTACAGTATCCGGGACAAACACTACACGCTCATCAGCGCGTCCCACACCATCGCCTGTATCACTCAGGTTAGCGATCGTCACTTCAATTAATTCACCCTGTTGCCAAATTATTTTAGTCATTTGTCATTTGTCATTGGTCACTTGTACTGAGCGTACCCCTTCGGGGATCTTGCTACGCGTAGCGTCTCCAAGAGTTGCCGTTGGCGCAGCCTCTCGCAGAGAAGTATTGGGCACTTGTACTGAGCGTACCCCTTCGGGGATCTTGCTACGCGGAGCGTCTCCAAGAGTTGCCGTTGGCGCAGCCTAAGAAGAGAAGTATTGGGAAAGAGGAGGCAGGAGGCAGAAATAAATTCTTTAATTTTGAATGCGTGAATTTTGAATTGATTTCTCCCTCATCTCCCTCATCTTCCCACTCCCCAGCGATGCACTGAGCTTGTCGAAGTGTCTCCACTCCCCCAAACAGATAAATTCAATACATAAGTAGCTCCGAACCCTTCACTTGTGTACCTCCAACTCGCTAAACTAACAGATAATATTTCAGGTGATTTCAATCATCATGACTGTAATTAGCCAAGTTATTCTCAAAGCCGACGACGAACTGCGTTATCCCAGCAGTGGCGAACTTAAAAATATCAAAGACTTTTTGCAAACCGGCGTACAACGGACGCGGATTGCGGCTACCTTAGCCGAAAACGAAAAGAAGATAGTTCAGGAAGCAACCAAGCAACTTTGGCAGAAGCGTCCTGACTTTATCTCCCCCGGAGGTAATGCTTATGGAGAACGCCAACGCTCTCTATGTATCCGCGATTTTGGCTGGTACTTACGTCTAATTACCTATGGTGTGCTTGCCGGTGACAAAGAGCCAATTGAAAAAATCGGTTTGATTGGTGTGCGGGAAATGTACAATTCATTGGGCGTTCCCGTGCCTGGAATGGTAGAAGCGATCAATTCCCTCAAAACAGCCTCCCTTGGCTTACTGAGTGCGGAAGATGCTGCCGAAGCAGCACCCTACTTTGATTACATCATTCAAGCGATGTCTTAATACAAAGTGTGTGCTAGTTCTCGGAGTATACTTGCGGTCTACTAAAGTCAGTGCAAGATATTATCGCTCAATAGGCATAAGATCCCCAATTTGATCATACTCTCCCCACATTTGGTAGTGGCTCTGGCAAAATCTTTGTCAAGTTACCAACCAGTTGTGGGGAAATTTTATAGATGTGGAGTATGGGGCAGTACAGTTCAGTTAAGTCCCAAATCCTTTGTGGAGACGTTGCAATGCAACGTCTCTATATGCCTAAAATCAATACCAACAATCCTTAACCCAAGCGTATTGGGGTATGGGGCATATAGATACAAAAAACCGACAGTCCTTGATTAAGGCTGTCGGCAATTAAGTGTGTTCCCTATTAATGACTCGGCTAGAGTTCAGTTGTCACTAATTATGCCTAGTTAGCGATCGCAAGGAGACGATCCTAATCATCGATATATGTGATTCTCGTCACTTGGTTGTTACATATAAACTGCATATCCCCGAATAATCTCTGAGTTCCAGTAAATCTATGCAAGTTTGGAGCTAAGAGTATATCTACTGGTAGATACTTTAGAGCAAACAACGCCAGTTAGACAATTAGCGGGTAAAACATCACATAGGCGAATTAAGAAACTTATGCCCCGTTTGTGAGAGTGCTGTAAGAGAAAGAGCTATCTGCAAAGATAAATTTATCAAAGCCAGTGGTAGACAAGGTAATGGAGTTTCCATTGTTGTTGAAACTGATGTTGGCAGAGTTAAGGGTATTGCCAGAAATAACACCAGATACGATCAGTTCAGAGCGATTGAAAGCTCTAAGATCGAGAGTGTCAAAACCGTCCCCCCCATCCACCGTAGCAACACCGAACCCTTGGAAGTAGTCATTGCCACTGCCCAAAGCAATTTTGATGCCGCCACCGATAGAAACTTTTTGTTGAACTCCATCTAGGATACTGGTGGCGATAATTTCGTCATTGCCATTGCCAGTCTTAATGATTCCTTGTCCATAAATGCCATAGGCAGTACCACCAATTGTTGCTGTAGCCTGTCCGGTAAGCTTGTCAGAACCATTGCCAGTATCAATAATTCCATCGTTAACGATGCCATAGGCGCTGGCATTTGTTCCTGAACTATTCCCATAACCTGTAATTGTGTCGTTGCCCGTCCCTGTAGTGATGGTGGCGTCTTTAAGGTTCTGGATGCCGATCCCAGCACCACCGTAGCCGACGAAGCCGCCGTCGCTGCTTTTGCCGCCATTACCCGTGCCAGCGATCGTGTCGTTTCCGTTTCCTGTATTCAGTTCGCCACTGTTAGCAATCCCAGTGCCAGTACCGCCGTTGCCGTTAGTGCCAAGGAGGGGAATGTACTTGTCGCTGGCTCTGCCGCCGCCGATGCCGCCGTTGCCGCCAGTACCTGTGCCAGCGATCGCGTCTTTTGCGTCCCCTGTATTTAGAATGCCACTGTTAGCAATTCCAGTGCCAGTACCGCCCTCGCCACCCTTGCCACCATTGCCGACATCGCCGACATCGCCGCCCTTGCCGCCGTCGCCGCCAGTACCGATGCCGAAGATGGTGTCTTCTCCGTCTCCGGTATCCAGTTTTTTACTGTTGGTGATACCAGTCCCAACTCCGCCGTTGCCGCCGATGCCCTGAATATTGTAGATGGTGGTGTTGACACCGCCGTTGCCGCCAGTACCTGTGCCAGCGATCGTGTCTTCTCCATTCCCTGCATTTAGAATGCCACTGTTGCTAATGCCTGTCCCATTTCCGCCCAAGACATTGACGGTGCTACTGAATTGATTTGTGCCGCCCTTGCCCCCTGTACCAGTGCCTGCGATCGTATCTTTTCCATCCCCTGCATTTAGAATGCCACTGTTGCTAATGCCTGTCCCAGTTCCACCGATCATGATGTTGGTGAAGTACTGAGCGTTGCCGATGCCGCCAGTACCGATGCCGATGATTGTGTCTTCTCCGTCCCCTGCATTCAGTTGGCGACTGTTGCTAATGCCTATCCCAGTTCCACCCATGCCGTTATTGCCGCCAGTACCGATGCCGGTGATCGTGTCTTTTCCGTCCCCTGTATTAAAATTGCCACTGTTGGCGATGCCGATCCCAGTAGCGTCGTTACCGGCGATGATGTCCACGTACTGGTCGCCGCCATTACCAGTGCCAATAATCGTGTCTTCTCCGTCCCCTGTATTAAAATTGCCACTGTTGCTGATGCCTGTCCCATTGCCAGCTTGGCCGGTAATGCCATTGCCGCCATGGCCGCCAGTACCGATGCCGGCGATCGTGTCTTGTCCGTCCCCTGCATCGAGACTGCCACTGTTAGCGATGCCAGTCCCATCTCCGCTGTTGCCAGCGCTGCTATTAATAACGCTACCGGCTTGGCCGCCAGTACCGATGCCAGTGATCGTGTCTTGTCTGTCCCCAGTGAGCAGTTTGCCACTGTTGCTGATGCCGATCCCAACTCCACCCATGCCGCTGCGGGAGCGGAAGCTTCTACCGCTATTGCCGCCCTTCCCTGTGCCGGTGATCGTGTCTTCTCCATCCCCTGCATCGAGACTGCCACTGTTAGCGATGCCAGTCCCACCTCCACCGTTGTTACTACCACCGTTGATATCGCCGCCATTGCCGCCCTTCCCTGTGCCGGCGATCGTGTCTTTTCCCTCCCCTGCATTTAGAATGCCACTATTAGCAATGCCTGTCGCAGATCCGCCGGCCCCTACTATGACGTTATCGTCAGCTCCACCTCCACTGAGACCACCATTGCCGCCAGTACCTGTGCCGACGATCGCGTCGTTTCCGTCCCCTGCATTGAGACTGCCACTGTTGCTGATGCCTGTCCCAACTCCACCCTCTCCAGATATCGTACCTCCACTGAAGCCACCATTGCCGCCAGTACCTGTGCCGGTGATCCTGTCGTTTCCGTTCCCTGTATTCAGACTGCCACGGTTGTTAGCGATGCCTGTCCCAACTCCACCGTCGCC